>CAMPKA010000033.1 GCA_946887075.1 uncultured Salinimicrobium sp. | reverse complement strand
TCGCATCCCCACCAAAACGGCTGCAAATATACACCCCATTCCATATAAAACAATATCTACAAAAGAAAAAAACAGGATTTGAAGGGGCAGGGAAGAATCATCATTTTAAAACGCGCTGCTGCTCAGGAAAATGAGCTGAAAGCAGCTACATGAAAAAATTCCAGACCAGGCCGAATCTTACCGCAAAATCCCGGTAAGGATATCCCGGCGCTACCAAAAAATCGTTCCCGGTAATTAGAGAATTCAGGTGCTCCAGCTGAAAAAAGATCCTGGCAGTCCTGATTTTCCCATTGAAGAAGAAATCCACGCTGGGAATTCCGGAAAAATCCATTTCGTTTTGTACATAAAATTCCCCCAGAACAGGATCATACCCATTCATCTCGAAGTCAGTGAAGTAATTCAGGCTTAACCCGGTCTGTAAAAAGAGGGCCCGCCGGAACCACTGGTCCGTGAAGTAAAGCGTATTCCTAGACACCAGGCTTGGAAGATTCAGGTACCCTACCCCCTGGAGGACTTCCTGGTAAAGGAGTCTGTTGTCCAGAGCAAATTTCCCGAGTCTAAATTCCCTACTTCCTTCAATTTTGAAATATTCCACCATTCCAGAGGCTTGAAAAGGTTTGACAAATCCCTCCGAATTTTTGCCAAAATAAGTCATATCCTGAAGGCGCGAATACGAAGCTTCAAGACGAACTATACGAGGAGCCGACATCGCAACAGAAAGTACCTGGGATTCTTCGTTGCTGAAGGTTGTCTGCCAATTGTATTCAATATAATCGCTCTGATGAAGTAGGAAGTTGAAGTCAGGCGCATGGCTCGAAAGTTCAGCTGTAGCAACAAAAAACAAATCAGATCCAGCCTTATATCCTGCAGATGCCCCGAGATGGTAACCATCAAAGGCTCCCCTGATGTTGAGCGTTCCCTCCCCTTCAAGATAAAAGTCCCCGACCTCCTTTGCATACCCAGCCCCTGCCGAAATGGTATTCCCCAGCAACCTGTTCTGAATGAAGCCATCTCCAAGATTCAAAACCGAATTATATCCGTAATTATAATGCATATAGCCTATGCTACCCCGGATCTTGCCCAGGATCGGAATTCGAAAATCTGCAAAGGCCTCATTATACACCGTCTCTAACTCCCGAATATCCCGAATATCCACGTCCTCAAAGGAGGGTCCGAAAAAAGGGTTGGATGCGGCCTGTTGGAAATGATACTCCTTATCCGAAATTTTTATGATATGACCGATTCGAAAATGTGGGAAAGCCAAAGTGTCCGGTGTAGCAAAAAGGTCGAAGGAGTGCCTGAGAAAAAATCTTTTACCAAAGGTAGTGCTCTGGGTTTCTTCGAAATTCATCTCCAGTCTCGAGCGATCCTCAAACTCCGGGTCCTTGGAAAGGTACTGCTCCAGGGCCTGTGGTCCGAGACCCCCGCTTTCCTCATTCATCAAATCCTGGGATACAAAATGAGTCTTAAGCCGATACCGCCCATTTTCGGTATGATAACTGGCTGTGGTCCGAAAGTTTCCTGAACTGACCAGCATGCTTCGGTATTTTCCTAGGGAGCGGAGTCCCTTATAGGCTATGGAGAAATTGAATTCCGGAGAGAGATTCACTGTGAATAAAGCATCCAGCGTCTGGCCCTGCTCATACACCGTCTTGAAGTACAACTCCGTAAAAGGTGTAGGAACATAATAATAGGGGATATCCGTCACGTTCATCAGGCCGAAGGTTCTGGCATCTGATCCGAAGTGTGGAAAGACCATTGGTTGCTTTCTTGAAAAATCCCTGGTAAGGTAGGTATAGGGTTGGCCGGTATTGGGGAAGGGGAGCAGGCCGAAAATATCCTTTCTAAGGTAATTGAACCTGTAATAATCCGATATAGTCAGGGACGTATCAACATGAGTGGTATCATTCTCGAGAGAAATGATCTTGTACATCTCCACCGGAGCCGGTTCAATGGAAGGTTCTTCTACAGCTTCCTCATCCGGCCCGGGAGGGTTCCCAATCTGTGCCCATCCCTGGGAGGCCACGGTCATACAAGCGAAGAGAATAAATAATCTTGTCATAGTTGGAAATGGTGCAACAAAAATAGCATATTTCGAGAACAAGGGAATGGCTTCCCCTATTCCAACTGCCAAAAAAACCGCCGGGAGAAGTTCATCCCCCGGCGGTTTAAAATTGATCGGCAAATTGCCCTCTGCGGATAATTAATCCGGATATCCTGGGTTTTGCTCAATATTGGAGTTGGCATCCAATTCAGCATACGGGATAGGATAAGCCAAACGGGGGTCTCCATAAGCAATATCAAGTGGCTGAGCTGACTCGAGCCTGATGATATCACTTCCCGTTCTTAACAAATCCCAGAAGTAAAGTCCTTCAAAAATGAATTCCTCTCTTCGCTCTTCAAGAATGTTCTCCTTGGTCACTTCGGTATAAGTGTTGGCGTTTCTGTGCTCAGGGATCATGTTCAGCCACATCAGGGGATCTCCCTCACCAAGCTCAAACAACGCTTCCGCGTAATTTAATACGACCTCCTCATATCGGATGATCGGAACATTGGAGGCATACTCCTGGTATTTGCCCATATTTCGAAGAATTTCTTCTCCGTCAGGCATCACTTCGATTCCAAGAAGGTCCTCCCGAACATCATCGCCCTCATACAGGTTGTCGAAAACATCTTGGGTAACGGAGATATCCCCATAGGATTCTCCCCTATACATATAGGACAAACCGTTTATCCCAGCGTTATCAACATCACTGAAGGCCAGTTCGAAGATCGAATTCGGGGCACTGTCGCTTGCCCAGGCTGCACCCAGATTCTCCGCCTCTACGATTTCGTAAAGTCCCGAGTCAATCACCAGTTTAGCATTATCTCTGGCTTCCTCCCACATTTCGAAATAAACTGCAACCCTGGAAGCCAAAGCCGGAGCGGTCATTTTGGACATAAACTCTTTAGAGTTATCAAAGAAATCGGCGCTCATCATGTCATAGGCAGTTTGAAAGTCCGCCATGATAGAAGCGACATTCTCGTCTATAGTCTCCCTTGCAGGGATTTCATTCTCACCCTTAAACTCTGTGACATATGGCACCCCAAGTGTTCCTCCTACATGCTGCTGCCCGTAGGTTTTCAAAAGATCAAAGTGTGCAAGAGCTCGGGCTGCATAAGCCTGTCCCTGCATATGTTTTGCATACTCCTGATCTCCTTCCAGGGTAGAAATATCGATTCCGATAATGATATTTGCAATGGCAATAACGCCGTAAGCATTATCCCAGATATACGTACTTCCTGGACCGTAAGCCAAGGTTGCCTCAGTCACAAACCTTCCGGAGTTACCGTTACTCCAGACGTTCGGAGTTCGAACTTCATTAGTAACGATGTAGTCCCTACCGTAGTACTCCGAAGAAGTCATCCGGTTATACATCCCTTTCAGAAGACCCTCGAGATCTCCGACTGTTTTAAAGGCGTCTTCCTCTTGCTTCTGCTGAGCCAGAGTCGGATCCAGGTCAGCCGTGTTACACGAACCTACTGCAAGAAAAGCAGCAAGAAACAGGTACACAAACTTGTTTAAAATTCTTTTCATAGTTTTTTAAAATTTAAGATTAAAACCAAAGACGACAGATTTAATGGCCGGAGTAAACATGTCTGTAAATCCGCTTGCATCAACCTCCGGATCATAAATCAGGTTGTCATCTTTAACCCAGGTAGCAAGGTTTGTGCCACGAACAAAGATGGTTCCGCTGGAAAGTCCAACCGCCTCATTGATCCCTTCAGAAAAATTATATCCAAAGGTCACGTTCCTGAGTCTCGCAAAATCACCATCAAAGAGATACTTAGAGTTATATCTCCAGGGGTCAGCTGCATATCGCACTTTCCCGATCCTGGTGATATCCCCAGGCTCCTGCCATCTGTCCATCAGGGTAGCAAGACCCTGGTAAACCCCAAGAGAGTAAAGGTCTGTACCCTGGGTGTAACGGTGCCAGGACTCATATACTTTATGTCCTCCCTGGTAGAATGCGGCTGCATCGACATAAAAGCCCATGAAATCCACATGAAGATTCAAACCAGCATTCAAGGTAGGAAGTGCACTTCCCCCTTGCCAAACCCTGTTAGCCTCGTTGAAGTTGTCAGTAACTTCACTGCCAACTCCATCAACATACCAGGTGTTCATTCCAGTCTCAGGATCTACCCCTGCCCACTCTGGAAGATACCATCCCCATGCGGGATGACCCTCGGCTACTCGTGTTGCAGTTTCGGTGATTGTTTTCGGTTCTCCAGCTGCATTGAGCGGCATATCGGTAACAAGGTTTTCATTCGTAGCGAAGTTACCTCCAATGGTAAGATTGAAGTCATCACTTCGGACCGCATTCCATTCCAAGGCACCTTCAAATCCCGAATTCTCCATGGTTCCGATGTTTCTTTCCTGATCCTCAAACCCGGTAGTAAGTGAAAGCGGAACCTCTAAAAGGAGATCACTCGATTCCCTGAAGTAGTATCCGAAAGTACCTGTCAACCTATTTTGGAAAAAAGCGAAATCGATACCAGCGTCGTAGGAATTACTGGTTTCCCAGGTCAACGCAGGGTTTCCGTAGGTTGCCGGATAAGAAGCTCCAGTTCCTCCATAGTCTGCGTCATAGCTAAAAAGAACCTGATACTGGTTCAAGTCGATGTTGGCATTACCGGTAACCCCATAAGAGGCTCTCAATTTCAACATGTTTATATTGTCATTGTCTTCCAGGAAGCTTTCCCTGTGAAGGTTCCAGGCAGCACCGACGGACCAAAAATTACCCCAACGATCTTCAGGAACAAATCTTGAATTCCCTTCCCTTCTGTAGGTTCCGTTGACTACATATTTGTTATCAAAAGTATAGGAGACAAGCCCAAGGTAAGAGGCCACCTTCCAATCAGAGAATTCCGAATACGCGCTGGTAGGTGTACCAGCTGAAGCAAGGTTTGTCAATCCATCAGTCACAAATTCTTCAGCATCCGCCGAAAGGAAATAGTTCCTGTTTTCCTGGTACTCCTGAAGGAGTTTAAAGTCAAACCGGTGCACCTCGTCAAGCTCGAGCAAGTAATCAAGGGAGTTCTGGAATACATAGGTCACGCTGTTTCGGTGAGCCTGGTATCCATAACCGTTGGTATTATCCCCATCCCCGCTGACTCTGTTCCTGAATCTCTTATAGTTGTAGATTCTGTAGTCTATAGAAGCCCTTGTTGTGAAGTTCAATCCTTCAAGAGGTGTAAACCAGGTCAAGCTGTTGTTGGACAGGATCCTGGTGAACTTTTGATCATCAATATCTTCCTGTGCGATCCAAAGCGGGTTTGGAAGCGTTGTGTTTAAATTGATGGATCCATCCTCATTGTAAGGCTGATCGATCGGCGGCTGGAAGAACTTGATTGCCTGAGGTGAGGAGAAATAGGCGCTTCCTTCAAGAATCCCATCCTGATAAGTATGAGAAGCCGTGTTAGAAGTGGTAAACTCAAAGTTCTCTCCCAGATCGTGGCTGAAGTTCAGGGATCCAGAGATCCTCTCAAATTCTGATCCAATTGTGATAGATTCCTGCTTGAACATACCAAGGGAAGTATAGAAGTTGTACTTCTCTCCTCCTCCGTTCGCAGAAAGCGTGTACTCCTGCAACGGAGCATCATAGTTTCGGACCACATCATCCCAGTGGGCTTCTGGTCTTCCAGCTTCATTCCATCGCAAGTAGGCAGCTCCATAAGGACCTCCAATGTTCTCAGCCTCCCAGGCACGTGCCTCTTCGGTAGTCATGGTGATCTCTCCGAGGAAGGTGTTCTGAACCGCCTCATAGAAAAGCTCCTCTCTCTGAGCTCCGGTGAGCACCTGAGGACCATCAATGGCCGGATTCGTGAACCCATAGGAAGAACTCAAGGTCACAGTTGTTTTACCTTCTCCTCCGTCTTTAGTGGTGATAACGATTACCCCGTTGGCACCCCTGGCTCCATAAGCAGCCGTTGCGGAAGCATCCTTTAGCACAGTGATACTTTCGATATCAGCGCTGTTAAGGAAAGAAAGTGCAGATAATGAAGACCCCGACGTGGCTGCTGCCTGGTTTCCGCTGGTGATCGGTACTCCGTCCACCACGTAAAGCGGCTCATTACCGGCAGTGATCGAGCTACGCCCACGGATCCTGATGTCGGTTGTCCCTCCAGGTGTTCCGGAAGCAGAAGTGATTACCAGCCCGGGAACTTTTCCCTGAAGCGCCTGGTCCACAGTTGCGGCAGGCACCTGCTCGATTTCAGATGAACCGACCTGCACAACAGATCCGGTTACATCTTCCCTTCTTTTCTGAACGTATCCCATTACAACCACCTCTTCGAGCTCAGCAGCATCAGGGGTCATGGTTACGTCGATTTGTGTTGCATCCCCTACTCTTCTTTCAGCGGTTTCAAAACCAACGTAAGAAAAGACAAGAATGTCCTGCGGTCTCGCAAGGATGGAGTACTTCCCGTCGAAATCCGTCTGGGTACCTGTGGTACTGTTCTGAATAACGACGTTCACTCCCGGTAAAGGAAGCCCACTACCGTCGACAACCGTCCCGGTAATGGTTTTCGCTTCTTGTGCAAATGAAATTTGCGCAACTAACACCAATAACAGTGTTAGGATTCCACTTAATCTTTTTTTCATTTTATAAATTATTTGAATTAGCCAATGCCAAAAA
>CAMPKA010000032.1 GCA_946887075.1 uncultured Salinimicrobium sp. | reverse complement strand
CTTCGGAGACTTACGATCCAGGTACGCTCAGTGTGGATTCCTGGTATAAGAGAATCGCCACCTCCACCCTTGACGGCGAAGTCTGTTCAGAGGAGAGCAATGTGATCGAGGTCGATGTGAACAGCCTCGATCCCGGCAGCATAGCAGGAGCTCAGACCATATGCGAGGGAGATGATCCGCTAGCCTTCACTTCAGTTGCCGCTTCCGGAGACGGAGTGATCACTTATCAGTGGCAGGTATCGACCGACGGCAGCATCTTTGGAGATATTACAGGGGCCACTTCGGAGACTTACGATCCAGGTACGCTCAGTGTGGATTCCTGGTATAAGAGAATAGCCATGTCAACCTTGAATGGTATCGTTTGTATGGAATCAACTAACATTCTGTTGATTACAGCCCAAGAATGCATTACTTGTGAAACTGCATTTGCCAAGACTGAATCAGGAATCGCTAATTGTTTCATTGATGACGCCTTAGAGAGTAACCCGACTAGCGAACGCTGGGGTTGGACCAACCAATATGATGGCACGGCAAGTTTTACCGACACCTTGATTCTTTATGCTGGTGCCGGCCAATGCGATGACACGAGTAAGGGAGTGGAAGCAGGTGAGGTAATCATTAATTATGACTACGAATCTGGAACCGTGACCGTTACTTATGATATGACGGCATATGGTTACGTGATGTCCTCAGCTCACCTATATGTCGGCTGTGAACCTTATCCAATTACTAAGAAGGGCAAAACTTCTGAACCTACAGTGGCACCTGGCCAATATCCCTTTAAGTCCAGTTCGCCTGGATACTTCGATCGCTTTGAGCCGGATCCCATCTATGTCGGCCGGGGTACTTTTTATGTCATTGCACATGCCGATGTCTGTACTAGTGAAAACAATGAAAATTTAGAGTATTATCCTCAATTGACCTCTAATTCTGAAATTCAACTATTACAGGCAAGGAAAAATACCATGCTGCAATCTTCTTGCACCTCACAGGCTACCCGGAATTCCAAAACAAACGAGGTAGCCCAAGATCAGAGTCTGGAGCTGGCAGTGGTAAGTTCTGATGTCACTGTTTATCCAGTTCCATTTACTGAGGTGATTAACATCGCGTACCAGTTTGATTATGTGTCCGATGTCCAAATTGAAATCTTTGATTTTAAAGGAAAGCTTCTGAAAACGGTTTATGATACCAGCGTGACTGCTGGATCAGTGACTGAAATTCAGGTAGATTTTTCACTTTTCGCAAATCAAAGCTATATTCTGCAAATTAAAACGAACCGGGATAAATTTGTCAGACAAATCATCTCAGGACGTAAATAACCGGAAAAGAAAAAATAGGATAAGCAGCCGTTATGGAATAAACGGCTGCTTTTTTTGAAGCAAAAAAAATGGTTTAATCTCTCAGGATGCTTCTGGAAATCACTATTTTCTGAATTTCGCTGGTCCCTTCGTAAATTTGAGTAATCTTGGCATCTCGCATAAGTCGTTCCACGTGATATTCCTTTACATATCCGTTTCCTCCATGTACCTGGACTGCCTCTACGGTTACATCCATGGCAGTTTTGGAGGCGAAAACCTTCGCCATTGCTCCTGAAAGGTCATAATTGTTGCCATTGTCTTTGTCCCAGGCAGCCTTCATGACCAGATGCCGGGATGCCTCAATAGAGGTATGCATATCAGCAAGTTTAAAAGCGATTGCCTGGTGGTTCATTATCTCTGTCCCAAATGCTTTTCGCACCTTGGAATATTCTCTCGCCAAATCATAAGCTCCTGCGGCAATACCCAGGGCTTGGGCAGCAATCCCGATACGGCCCCCGGAAAGGGTTTTCATAGCAAACTTGAATCCGAATCCGTCCTCGCCGATCCTGTTTTCTTTTGGAACCTTGACATCGTTAAAGTTCAGGGAATGCGTGTCACTTCCCCTTATCCCCAGTTTTTGTTCCTTGGGCCCAACTTCAAAACCCTTCCAGCCTTTTTCCACGATAAAAGCATTGATCCCTTTATGCTTCATCTCAGGATGAGTCTGGGCAATTACAAGGTAAACCTCCGCTGTATTGCCGTTGGTGATCCAGTTCTTGGTGCCATTCAATAGGTAGTGGTCATCCTTCTCAATGGCTGTTGTTCTCTGTGAAGTTGCATCACTTCCGGCTTCAGGCTCCGAAAGACAGAAAGCTCCCAAAATTTCCCCTGTTGCCAGTCGAGTTAGGTATTTTTGCTTCTGTTCTTCTGTCCCGAATTTCTCGAGACCCCAGCATACAAGAGAATTGTTCACGGACATGACCACCGATGCTGATGCATCGACTTTGGATATTTCCTCCATCGCCAGCACATAGGATACAGTATCCATTCCTCCACCATTATATTCCGGGGATACCATCATTCCCAGAAACCCCAACTCTCCCATCTTCCTGATCTGCTCTTTCGGGAATTCCTGTTTCTCATCTCGCTCTATTACACCAGGTAACAATTCCGTTCGGGCAAATTCACGAGCTGCATCCCGGATCATCAAATGTTCTTCGGTATAGCTAAAATCCATTCCGTATCCTTTTTAGTTGAAAATTGGGAAGCCAAAGATACCTTATTACAGCCATTTTTTCAATGGACTTGCCTATTTTTACGTCCGTGAACAAAAATAACTACAACGTTATCGGAGTGATGTCCGGGACCTCCCTTGATGGCATCGATCTGGCCTGTGTCAGCTTCGAAAAATCGTCTAACTGGAACTTTCATTTAGGACCCGCAGAGACTGTGGCTTATCCTCCCGGATGGGTGGAGGACCTGCAGATGGCAGATACTCTCGAAGAGGAATATCTCGAAGACCTGAATGATGAGTATACACGCTATCTCGCCCGAGTTGTGCGGGAGTTTATCCTGAAACATAATCTACAGGAGGTCGAGGCGGTTTGCAGTCATGGACATACTATTAAACATGAGCCGGAAAAGGGGCGTACCCTGCAGATCGGTAACCTTCCAGGCCTGGCTGACCTGCTGGGAATAACAGTAGTGTGTGATTTCAGGGTTCAGGATGTGGCTCTGGGCGGGCAGGGAGCCCCTTTGGTTCCTATCGGAGACCAGCTTCTTTTTGCCAACTATGATTACTGCCTTAACCTTGGGGGGTTTGCCAATATTTCAACTATGGAATTAGGAAGGAGGATTGCCTATGATATTTGTCCTGTAAATACGGTATTGAATTTCCTGGCCAATAAATTGGGTCATCCCTATGACAGAAATGGAGCAATGGCCAGATCAGGTAGAATCGATGAGGGGCTTCTCCAATCATTAAACGGACTTCAATTTTATCAGGAAAATCCGCCGAAATCCTTGGGAATTGAATGGGTGAGGAGGGAAATCTTTCCCCTGCTGAAATCTTCTTCGGATATCCTGTCAGCCCTGGCGACCTTTAGCCTACATATTGCAATGCAAATTTCCCGAACCATGACAGGTGCAAGAAAAAAAGCTTTGGTAACGGGAGGGGGAGCCTTTAATAAATTCCTGTTGGAACAAATTCAGGCCAATACCTATACGGAATTAAAGGTGCCCTCCCCTGAGCTGGTTAACTTCAAGGAAGCCGTGATCTTCGCATTCCTCGGCGTGCTTCGGCTAAGAGGGGAGACCAATGTGCTTAGTAGTGTAACCGGGGCAGCCAAAGACCATTCTTCTGGAGTTGTTTTTAGACCCCGTACTGGAAAGGTTCAGGCCCTTTAAGAGATTTTTATATTTGCAAAAAGCATAACCGACGATTATGAAAGAACTACTCAATGTTTATCAGAATAAATCCCCGGAAATCGTTTTCCACTGGAACGATCCCGAAACCGAAGCCGAAGGCTGGGCGGTAATCAATTCCTTAAGGGGAGGGGCAGCAGGAGGGGGGACCCGGATGAGAAAGGGACTCGATATGAACGAGGTGCTTTCTCTTGCCAAGACGATGGAAGTCAAATTTACTGTATCTGGACCGGCAATCGGAGGAGCAAAGTCCGGGATCAATTTTGACCCTTCGGACCCACGAAAGCAGGGCGTTCTTGAGAGGTGGTACAAAGCCGTGTCTCCTTTGCTCAAGAGCTATTACGGCACAGGCGGGGATCTTAACGTAGATGAAATACACGAAGTTATTCCCATCACGGAAGATTCGGGGGTATGGCATCCGCAGGAGGGCGTTTTTAATGGACATTTCAAGCCTACCGAAGCTGATAAAATCAACCGCATCGGGCAGTTACGTCAGGGAGTGATAAAGGTTCTTGAGAACATAAAATATTCGCCCGATGTCAGGCGCAAATATACCGTGGCCGACATGATCACTGGGTACGGAGTGGCGGAGGCGGTACGGCATTACTATGATATTTACGGGGGGAGTGTTGTTGGAAAAAGAGCGATCGTACAGGGATTTGGCAATGTGGGGTCGGCTGCCGCGTTTTATTTATCAGAAATGGGAGCAAAGATTGTAGGCATCATAGATCGTGATGGTGGTGTCATACAGGAAGAGGGATTTTCATTCGAGGAAATAAAACAGTTTTTCCTTGACAAGAAAGGGAATAGCCTAAAGAGTGACAAAATGCTTTCGTATGAAGAAGTGGATTCCCGTATCTGGTCAGTGCCAGCCGAAATCTTTGCCCCCTGTGCAGCTTCTCGACTCTTGACCCGGTCTCACGTCGACCGAATGATCGCTGCTGGTCTTGAGGTAATATCCAGCGGGGCTAATGTACCCTTCGCCGATGAGGAAATTTTCTTTGGTCCTATAATGGAGTACACAGATGAACAGATCAGTGTCATCCCGGACTTCATCGCGAACTGCGGAATGGCCCGCGTCTTCGCTTATTTTATGGAGCGCCGGGTCCAGATGACCGATGAAGCCATCTTTAACGATACCTCCCTGACAATCAGAAACGCCATTCAAAAGATCTACGACACCAATAGCAGCAAGACCAACATGAGTCGAACCGCATTTGAAGTTGCCCTGAAACAGCTGGTTTAGAACCTCTGCGAGGGAAACGAAAATATTCTTGTATAAAATTTTAGGCTGGTTAACTTTACAATTAAAATCGCGATCTTGCGTTACATAAAAAACTAAACCACAAAAATGCTATATTTTTTTCAGGAGGAAGGCCTCGCCCAGGCTGCTCTAGAGACGGAACCGGTCGTAGAAGAAAAAACCCTTTCCTTGTTTGATCTTTTCTTTAGTGGCGGGATAGGAGGGCAGATCATTATCATCATTTTGTTTATTCTACTATTTGCTGCTATATACATCTATTTCGAGCGACTTTTTGCCATAAAGGCAGCTTCGGAGACGGACAGTAATTTTATGAACCAGATCAAGGACAGCGTGATGCATGGCAATATAGAGTCTGCCAGGATACGATGTGCTCAGGCTAACTCCCCGGTCGCAAGACTCACGGCCAAAGGCCTGGACCGCATTGGAAGCCCCCTTGAAGATATCAATACAGCCATTGAGAATGCTGGTCGGCTCGAGGTTTATAAACTGGAGAAAAACGTAGCTATTCTGGCTACCATTGCAGGTGCTGCGCCCATGATAGGGTTTTTAGGTACTGTTATCGGAATGGTAATCGCTTTCCATGCCCTGTCGACAAGTGGAGGACAGGCTGAAATGGGACTACTTGCAGAAGGGATCTATACCGCAATGACTACAACTGTTGCCGGTTTGGCAGTGGGTATTATCGCCTATATCGGTTACAATCACCTGGTGGTTAAGACAGATAAGGTTGTCCACCAGATGGAAGCAACCGCGGTTGATTTCCTTGATCTCCTAAACGAACCTGCATAATATGAAACTCAGAGGCAGAAATAAAGTCAGTGCGGAATTCAGCATGAGCTCGATGACAGACATCGTTTTCCTGTTGCTGATCTTCTTTATGCTGACTTCTCCCGCCGTCACCCCTGAAGCTCTTGACCTGATCCTTCCCAAGGCAAAGGGCAAGACCACAAATCAGCAGAATGTTGCGGTCAGTATAACTAAGGACCTGCAAATTTATGTCAATAAGGAGCGGGTGAGCAATAGCGCTCTGGAGAACAGGTTGCAGGAGATCCTCGGAGGTGTGGAGGACCCGACAATCATTCTCAGGGCAGAGGAAGGAGTACCGATTGAGAAAGCGGTAAGTGTAATGGATATAGCCAATAGAAACCGGTACAAAATTGTATTGGCGGTAAGGCCGGAATAGCGGCATGGATAGAAAAAGTGGAACCAAGTTTGATAGGATGTTCAGGTGAAGTATCTTGAAACAGAACATGAAAGAAAATCTTTTGCGATAACGGTCGTAATACACGTCCTGCTTATTCTTTTATTGCTGTTTTTCGGACTAACTTACTTAGATCCTCCTCCGGAGAGCGGTATTGCAATCAATTTTGGAACCATGGAAACCGGAAGTGGTGTGGAACAGCCCCAGGAACCTATTGAGGCTGCTCCCCAGCAAACAACTGCAGAAGTAAAGCCTGTAGAGACTTCAATCAAAGAGGAAGTAGTGACACAGGAGATTGAGGCAGCACCGGTTATTCAGGAGAAGAAAAAGGAAGAGCCCATAGTCCAGAAGGTTGAAAAACCTGTGGAGGAAAAACCTGAACCTGCTAAAAAGCCGGATCCCAAACCCGATAAAAGCACTACCGATGCTTTGAGTAGCATTCTCAATGCGCCGCGTCAGGATGGGACACAGAGTAGTGGGGAAGGGAATGATCAAACCGCAGGGGACAAAGGAGATCCTTCGGGAGATCCGAATGCCAAAGCCTACTATGGAAGCGGGACTGGACTCGATGGAGACGGGAATTATCGCCTGGGAGGACGCAGAGCCTTGAATAAGGAGAAATTCGTCCAGGACTGCAATGAATCCGGACGGGTTGTGGTGCAGATAGAAGTCAATCCCCAGGGTACCGTCATCCGGGCAGTGCCAGGTGTGAAAGGAACCACCAACAGCGCGGCTTGTTTGATGGAGCCCGCAAAAAGAGCTGCACTTGCTACACGATTCAATAGTGATCCAAAGGCCCCGGCCCGCCAAATCGGTACCATTATTTACGATTTCAAACTTTCGGAGTAAGTGCTGACCTATCAGGAGACTGTAAGCTGGATGTTCCAGCAACTGCCCATGTACCAGCAATTAGGAAAAAAGGCATATAGGGCGGATCTTTCCAATATCACAAAGCTGGTTGCTCATCTTGAGAATCCTCACCATAATTTGAAGATGATCCACGTCGCAGGGACCAACGGTAAAGGTTCGGTTTCCCACATGCTTGCTTCTGTTTTACAGGAGAGCGGTTACAAGGTGGGATTATACACCTCACCACATCTCAAAGACTTCAAAGAAAGGATAAGGGTGAATGGGCAGGGGATTTCCGAAGAAGCAGTGATCGAATTTATAGGCAGGAACCGGAATTTTCTGGAACAGGAAAACTACTCCTTTTTTGAAATGACCGTCGGGATGGCTTTTGATTATTTTGCCAGGGAGGAGACGGATATAGCCGTGATTGAAGTGGGTCTGGGGGGTAGACTGGATTCAACAAACATCATTGATCCCGTACTCGCGGTGATCACAAATATCGGCTTTGACCATGTTGGCATCTTGGGCCACTCCTTACCTGAGATAGCAAGGGAAAAGGCAGGGATTATAAAAAAAGGCAGACCAGTGGTAGTCGGAGAAATTCTTCCCGAGACTCTCCCCGTATTTCAGGAAGTGGCAGCGGCCAGGGGAGCCCGATTGTATCTGGCACCTCAGGATAGCCTTCTGCCGGACAGTGACCTAAAAGGATATTACCAGGACAGGAATAAGGCAACAGCTCTTAAGGCTATTGAGGTATTGATCGATCAGGGCTGGAATATCCCTTCGGAGGCTGTTGCCAAAGGTTTTCTCCATGTAAGGGAGAACACGGGCCTAAGGGGGCGCTGGGATGTGCTGCAGGAAAAGCCTCGGGTAATAGGAGACACCGCCCATAATGCTGAAGGTCTTGAATATGTACTCAGGCAGTTGTACGATCAGGAATATAAACAGTTGTACATTGTCCTTGGGGTGGTCAGTGACAAGGATCTGGATGCAATCCTTCCACTTTTCCCGAAAGAGGCATGTTACTTTTTCTGTAAACCGGCAGTGCCGCGCGGTCTGCAGGAAGAAGTTCTTCAGGAAAAGGCCAGCCAGTACGGTTTGAGGGGAAAGATTTTTCCGAGTGTTCAGAAGGCACTGGAAGCTGCCTTAAATGTAGCAGAGGAAGACGATCTGATCTATGTCGGGGGAAGCACCTTTACCGTCGCTGAGATTATTTGATCATTTTTAAAAATAATCTTTTGCATAAAGGAAAATAGCATCTATATTTGCATCCGCATTCAGAGAGATCCTCTGGATAAGTTCCTTAAAAGATTGAGGGCAATTAGCTCAGTTGGTTCAGAGCACCTCGTTTACACCGAGGGGGTCGGGG
>CAMPKA010000031.1 GCA_946887075.1 uncultured Salinimicrobium sp. | reverse complement strand
AGTTAATCAATATCCCCAATTTGATTTCCCTGAGTTTGCAATAGGTTAAGGTTTGAGCAAAATGAACGGGAGCAAGGATTTCAACACTCTTCACTTCTACCAGCACCTTATCTTCAACCAACAGGTCAATTTTATATGCTTTTTCCAATAATGTCTCATCATATTTAATTGGGAAGGAAACTTGTGACAATGTTTTATACCCCGCTTTTATCATTTCATATTGTAAACAATTCTCGTATACTGATTCCAAAAGACCGGGACCAAGTTTAGTATGGATCTTGAATGCCTGTTTTAAAATTTCAGTGGCAATGATATTTTCAAGTTTCTGCTCCATATCAGAAATTTAAATAAAAAAAGCGAAATTATATTTGAAATTATTCTGGAGATTTGATCCTCAGCGACCTCTGCGAAACCCCCGCGACCTCTGCGTGAACTATTGTAACAAGACTGTGGATAAAATAACCCGTTCACCCTCAAATTTCGGCAGGGTATTTTTATATTTGTCACTTAAATCATTTCAATGGAGCATTTTGTAGTATCGGCGCGGAAATACCGCCCCCAGTCCTTTAAGGATGTGGTAGGGCAACAGGCAATTACCAACACCCTGCTCAACGCCATTGAAAATAATCATCTGGCGCAGGGGCTTCTGTTCACAGGCCCACGAGGGGTAGGCAAAACCACCTGTGCCCGTATCCTTGCAAAGAAGATCAACCAGCAGGCTACTGAAAATCCGGAGGAGGATTTTGCCTTCAACATTTTTGAACTGGATGCCGCTTCGAACAACTCCGTTGACGACATCAGAAATCTTATCGATCAGGTCCGTATCCCCCCTCAGGTAGGAAAATATAAGGTCTATATCATTGATGAGGTGCACATGCTCTCGCAGGCAGCTTTCAATGCCTTTCTGAAAACTTTGGAAGAGCCTCCCAAACATGCCATTTTCATTCTTGCAACAACAGAAAAACACAAGATCATTCCCACTATTCTTTCCAGGTGCCAGATCTTTGATTTCAAAAGGATTACTGTAACCGATGCCAAGAGTTATCTGGCCTATATCGCAGAACAGGAAGGGGTGGAAGCAGAAGATGACGCCCTCCACATCATAGCCCAGAAAGCTGATGGGGCCATGAGGGACGCACTTTCAATTTACGATCGGGTGGTGAGCTTCAGCGGTAAGAATCTTACCCGACAGGCAGTCACCGAAAACCTGAACGTGCTCGATTACGACACCTATCTTACTGCAACCGATCTGATCCTCGATAACAACATACCTCAATTGTTCGTCCTGTTCAACGAGATCCTTTCCCACGGCTTTGACGGGCATCATTTTATCGCCGGTCTGGCATCCCATTTCAGGGATCTTCTGGTATGCAGGGACGCCAGGACCATCAACCTGCTGGAGGTTGGGGAAAACACAAAACAGAAATATTACGAGCAGTCGAAAAAAACCTCTCCTGACTTTCTTGTTAAAGGGATCGAACTGGCAAATAGCTGTGACCTTGAATACAAAAACAGTCGAAACCAGAGATTGTTAGTGGAGCTGTGCCTTATGCAACTGGCATCCATCACTTTTGGTGCAGAAAAAAAAAAGACTGACGCCTTTATAATCCCTCCTTCCCATTTTACTCAGGCCCAAGCCCCTACCCCTGCACTTGTCCTGAAAAAGGAGCAGAAAGAGGTGATCACCGAAGAGGAATTTGCCGCAGATAATTCAGCTCCGGCTGTGGAAGCGCAGATTCCTTCCGGAATAAATAAAGAATCCTGCGCTCCTGAAGTATCTCCCATGGCCGCGCCCGTGG
Source organism: uncultured Salinimicrobium sp. (assembly GCA_946887075.1). The sequence continues at coordinate 8,478 of CAMPKA010000031.1, read as the reverse complement.
CAGAGCAGACCGAAGAAACTGTCGTGGTTGATAGAGAAGTCCAGCAATCCCCAGAGGAAACAGTCAGACCAGCAGTTGAGCCTGCACTAAAACTTGAAAGAGAAAAGGTATCTGGACTTTCACTAAAGAGTATCCGAAAAAAGAAGGAACTCGAAGCTCAACAAAAAGCAGCAGAAGCAGAAGAGCAGGTGGAAAAGAATGAGAGTTTTTCTGAAACCCAGATGCAGGAGGTATGGCGGCAATTTGTAGAGCTTCAGAATGAGAAAGGAGAAAAGATACTCGCCTCCATTATGGAAACCGATACTCCAGTTTTACAAGGAAATAAAATCATCCTTGAACTCCCGAACGAGACCATGAAACTGGAACTGGAAAAGGTCCAGTATTCGCTGATGGGTTTTATAAAGGAAAAATTACAGAACACTCAGGTCTCCCTTGAGATCAAGGTCAACGAGACCATTGCCAAAAAGTATGCCTTCACCCCCATGGAGAAATATGAAAAACTGAGGGAAAAAAACCCTCTGATAGATAAATTGCGTTCCACCTTCGATCTGGATATTTAAATGCTAGGATTAAAACTTCCCACCGACCCCAGATGGGTAAACATAGTTGAGAAAAATATAGAGGAAATTCTTATAGATCACGCCTATTGTGAACAGAAGGCGGCCTCTACCGCCATTTCCTTTATCGTGACCTATCCTGAATATTCTGAACTGGTAACTGCCATGACAGCCCTTGCAAAGGAGGAAATGAGTCATTTCAAAATGGTGCACGACAGGATTCTGGCGAAGGGGTTTACCCTTGGATGGGACAGGAAGGATGCCTACGTTATAGAATTGATGAAGTTTTTCCCCAAAGGCGGCAGCAGATTGAAAAATCTCATCCACAGGCTCCTGTATGCGGCCCTGATTGAAGCCAGAAGCTGTGAAAGATTTCGGTTACTTTCAGAAAATTTAAAAGATGCCGAGCTGGCTGAATTTTACAGGAATCTGATGGTGAGCGAAGCCAACCATTATACCATGTTTCTAAACTTTGCCAGAAAATATGGTAAGCGCGAGGAAGTGGACAAAAAATGGCAGGATCTTTTAGCTTACGAAGCCGAGATAATGAAAAACCTGGGGAACTCAGAGTATATTCATGGATAGGACCTCCCTCAGGTTATAGAGACTGGTTCCTAAATCACTCCCATTAAATATTATCAACCGCTGAAGGGACATGGTTATCCTCCTGGTACAAGGACCTAATAATCCCATCGGCTAGCCCTATTTTCGGGACATAAATTCTTCTTGCACGGGTCCACTTCATGGCAGAAAGGTAGATCCTGGCAGCGGGGACGATCACATCCGCTCGGTCAGGATTAAGATTCAGTTCTGTAATTCGTTCCTCATAAGTAAATGACTGCAGTAACTGGTAATACGAACTGAGATACAGAAAGCTCAACGGTTTCCCATTATTCTTCCCGCTGCTTTTAAAAATGTTGTTGATGTTTCCCCCAGAACCTATAAGGTCGATCTTAGTATATTTTTTGATTACTTCTTTGACCCAGGCCTCCACTTCTTCCCAGGTGCCTTCTGGAACCAATTCATTCAGAAGCCTTACTGTCCCCAGCTTAAATGACCTGGAGGTAATTGTTTTTCCCTGAGAATAAAGAGTAAATTCCGTACTACCCCCACCCACGTCTACATATAAATAGGTTTTGTCGGTTTTGATAAGGGTATGGAGATCGGTGGCAGCAATAATGGCCGCCTCGTCATTACCGTCAATGATTTTAATATCTACCCCCGTTTTTTCCCGTATCCGTTCTGCCACTTCCTCTCCATTGGCAGATTCCCTCATTGCCGAAGTCGCACAAGCTTCAAATCTCTGGATCCGGTGTGATTTCATCAAGAGTTTAAAAGCCTGTATCGTGTCAATCATCCTGATGATGTTTTCTTCGGAAATCCGGTTCTCCTGGAAAACATCAGCTCCCAGACGAATTGGCACCCTGACGAGGGAGGTTTTCTTGAAAATAGGATCTTTCCCTTCCTGTTCGGTAATGGTAGAAATAAGAAGTCTCACGGCATTGGAACCTATATCTATTGCGGCATATTTCTTTTGAGTAATCAAGAGTTATCCTTTTGTAATTTTTCCTGGTAATATTCGTAAAGTGCAAATTGTGATCGCACTGGCTTCTTTTTATTCCGGCGATAAGCATTGTCCTGATCTATGGACAGCACCCGTGCCTTAACATTGTCTCTCCAGCAGATATCAAAAGTTTCCAAAAGCTCCTGCTGTATCTTTTCATCATAAATGGGACAGGTAATTTCAACCCTGGAATCCAAATTCCTTGTCATCCAGTCCGCAGAGGAAATAAAGATCTTTGGCTCCCCCCCGTTTTCGAAAACCAGCAGCCGCGGATGTTCGAGATATTTGTCGATGATGCTGATAACTTCTATGTTTTCACTCATTCCTTTTATTCCCGGAATAAGGCAGCATATTCCCCTTACGATAAGCTTCATCTTCACTCCTGCCCTGCTGGCTTCGTATAACTTGTCGATCATCTGGTAATCTGAAAGACTGTTGAGTTTCAGTTTTATTCCTGACTTTTTTCCATTTTGGGCATTTTCAATTTCGCAGGAGATCAGTTTTAAAAGGGCGGCCCGGGTGTAATGCGGGGAAACTATAAGATGTTTGTAGCGGTTTATTTTATAATTCACTTCAAAAAAATCAAAGACCTTGTTGACCTCTTTAAGAAGTTCCTGATTATTGGTATAAAGAGTATAATCCGAATAGATCCTTGCTGTGGATTCGTTGAAATTCCCGGTACTAATAAACCCGTATTTCCTTAGTTTATCACCTTCCTCCCGCTCTATGACACAAGCCTTGCAATGGACCTTTAATCCTTTAACGCCAAAAATAAGGTTCACCCCTTCCTTCTGCATTTGTTCAGCATAATGAATGTTGGCAACTTCGTCAAAACGGGCCTGTATTTCAATTTGAACTGTAACACGTTTCCCATTCTTAACAGCGTTAATGAGAGAACTGGCGATATGGGATATCTTGGCCAGCCGATAGATTGTGATTTTTATCGATTTTACTTTGGGATCCAGGGCAGCTTCCCTTAGGAACTTCACTGTGTACTGGAACGCCTGATAAGGAGTATGCAGCAGGAAATCACGTTTAGCGATTTCTTTCAACAGACTCTTCTGAAGAATCAAACCTGGAATTGCCAATGGTTCGTATGCCTTATAAAGCAGGTCTTCTTTTCCAAGGCTTGGGAAATTCATATAATCCCTGCGGTTGTGATATCGTCCACCCGGAATAATACTGTCCGTGGCATCAATTCCCATCTTCTGCATTAAGTACTGAAGCGTATCCTCTTCAATATTCATGTCGTAAACAAACCTTACCGGCTCTCCCTCGATCCTGTCCTGCACGCTGGCTGAGATCTTCTCAATGAAGGTTTTGGTAAGGTCGCTGTCAATGTCCAGTTCGGCGTCCCTGGTGATCTTGATCATGTGGGCAGTCACGCTTTCATACTCGAAAATATTAAAGATGGAATGCAGGTGATACCTTATAAGATCATCCAGAAGGATGACATATTGCTTGTCCCCTTCCTTGGGCAGCACGACAAATCTTTCGATACTCCTCGGAATTTCAATCAGCACATACTTCTTTTCCTTTATGGGTCTCTCCACTACCCTTGAACTATCCCTGTTCTGAACAGGCTCATTCATGACCATTTTTACTGCCAGATATGCAGCACTATCCTTGAGACGGGGCAATTCGGCAAGATCATTCAGAATAATGGTAACCAGAGCCGGACTTACATGCTGCAGGAAAAACATCCGAAGAAATGATTGTTGGGATTTTAAAACCTGTTTCTCATTGATGATGTAAACATTGTGTTTTTCCAGTCTTTTGTGGATGGAATCAAGAATCTTCAGGCTTTCGCTCTGCTGATCGATTACTATTTGAGTGATCTGTTCAAGTAGTGTACTAGCCTTTACCCCTCCCAGTACACTTTTCCCTCCTTTACCAGCCAGGTCAATCCGTTTGATTGTGGCGTAGCGGACTTTAAAGAATTCGTCCAGGTTATTGGAAAAAATTCCAAGAAAACGCAACCTTTCTATAAGGGGAACAGTTTTATCGGCGGCTTCCTGAAGAACTCTGGCATTAAACTGAAGCCAACTGATCTCTCTGTTGATGTACTGGTTCTGCATATTTAAAGCTGCTTCGGAAATAAATTAAAAAGTGTTTTGCCTTTACCCAAATTGCGCCAGGAATCTGAATCAAATTCAATAACGGCAAGGCCGGTAGTGGGAATATTATCGAAAATCTCATTCCCGAGAGTATTGACCGCTTCGGTAATGGCGGGATTATGACCAAAGACTATTAACTGATCAACAGAATCTTCACATGAGGCAATAATCTTTAAAAGCTTTTGATCATCAAAGGTGTATAGGTCTTCCTTTACGAAAAAATCTTCTTCTGGAATATTCAGCTCTCTTTTAAAAACTTTTGCAGTCTCCAGAGCACGGGCCGCTTGGCTCGTCCAAAGTATTGGCGGGTTGGCATAATACTTCCGGAATGCCTGAATTACTTTTTCCGCATCCGAAAAAGCCCTTTTTTTCAAGGGTCGCTGTGCATCCGGCACCTCATGTTTCCAGGAGGATTTACCATGTCTGACTAAAATCAGTTTTTTCATATCTTAAGGTGCGAGTCTTTCAATTTTCCAATCCATTTCATTTTCCTTGCTAAAGCAGATCCTGTCATGAAGCCGATTGGGGCGCCCCTGCCAGAATTCGAATTCAATGGGATATACTTTATATCCTCCCCAATGCGGAGGTTTTGGAATAGGTTTGTTGGCATATTCCCCTTCCAGGGCTTTTAACCGTTTTTCAAGATAGTCACGGGAAGGGATAACGCTGCTTTGTTCTGAAGCCCAGGCCCCTAGCTGGCTTCCCCGGGGACGGGAGTGAAAGTAGAAATTTGAATCCTCTTCCGATGTCTTTTTGGCTGTCCCTTTAATAATTACCTGCCGCTCAGATTTAGGCCAGAAAAAGGAAAGACATATTTTGGGGTTGGCTTCCAGAGCTTTCCCTTTGTCGGACCAGTAATTAGTATAAAAGACAAAACCATTCTGGTCATACTCCTTTAAGAGAACAATCCGGGATTTAGGAAATCCGTCAGCTCCGATAGTGGAGACAGTCATGGTATTCACCTCCTCCACTTCTCTGCTGGCTTCCACCTCCTTTAACCAAATATTAAAAAGATCAAAAGGATTCTTCTGGATTTCCTCCTCGAGAAGCTGATGTTTTTCATAGGATTTACGATACGCGTGGAGTTTTTCTTTCATCACTGCAATTTACTGATTTTAGTCAAAAGATAACAGTAGCCAGCTAATAAATACCGGAGCCATTTGTAGGAGGTAATTGGTTAATAGGTGTAAAAATTTAAAGCTTCACCACCTCCTGGTCCCTTAATCAGAAAACCTAATTTTTTAATAAACTGGCAACAGAAAATCAAGGGTTTTCCCTAACAGAAAATGCTTTCGAAAACCTTTACGTTGGATGAGAAATCCTCGATAGGAAGGGTAGTAAGAAACTGTACTTGTGTAGTTTGTCTGTAAAATCAGACATTACATCTAAAAAATGGAAAAAAAGTTTTTTTAACAGAATTTAGAAATAAATTTACCTCAGAATTTAACATTAAAAGCCCTAAATAATCCAGGATAGCCCCCAAAGAGATTATGGATTATGTAAGAAAGAAATCTGAATTATCCTTCCCTAAAGGGTAATGTGACTTAACCTGAATAACGAGAATAAACATAAAAATACATCGAAAAGTTCTTCCACCCCCGGGAAAGATGAAGTAGGTGACAACAATTCAAACATTATAACTATGATTTGGAAAACTACGCTTGATTTAAAAATCCGGCTTACCGAAAATGTGAAAAGTTCTTTTCACACAAAAGGGTATTTGTTTTTAGGAAGAAAATCTGCCCTTTCATTGCTTGTGCTGCTTATGGCAACCTTTAATCTTGTAGCGCAAACTGCACAAGGTGTAATTGACGGGGATGACTGTATTAACTTTAGTAGCTGCCCTGAAGACCAGTCCCTTTGTGCCACTGATTACGAAAACGGGGAGTTGGGCGCTTATGTTGACTGGACTTCTCCTGTCATTACCCAATCCTGTACAGGAAATGGTCAAGAGGGGAATTTTCAGATGTTGTTTGAATTGAACGAACAACTTTTATCTGAGGAATGTTGGTCATTTAACTGGATTTCCAGAGTTGGAGGAAATGGTGGACATGTCAAGTTATTTTCAGGAAGCGACGACAGGAAGATAGATAAGTCTTTTATCGTAAGTCCATATTTAATATTAAACGACGGAGCCGAGACTTCTTTTGAAATAAACTATTCAAAACCTAAGGGAAATGAAAGTTATACCTATACCATTCAATTATTTTTAGTTGATGAAAACAATGTTGAAATTCCTAGCAGTGAAGCTATTGTGGTCAATGATCTTCAAAAAGTTTATACCTTCAATGCTAATACGGGTGGGAGCACAGGAATATTTCGTTTAAAATATGTTTTTGAATATACTGGGAATGTACCTTCCAATGCTAATACGGGGGATACAATGATTGCCGTAGATGGTATTCTTAATGAAGATGGTTGCAGTGGAGGGATTGATTTTGCTGTTACTGGTCCTGAAAAAGGATTTTATCCCGTAGGGGTCCATAATTTAGTTTATAAAGCCACCTATACAACAAATTCTGGAGATGTTAAGTATAAAACCTGCTCCTTTGTTGTAACCGTTTCGGCTATGGATGTTGCAATTTCCAATGTTGTCAACGCTGATTGCGGAGTCAATAACGGTTCCTTTACTGCTACTGCAAGCCATATGAACGGGAGCGGGACTGGACCCTATACGTACTCAATCGATGGTATTACATATCAGGATAGCGGAGTTTTCTCTAATTTAGGACCTGGTACTTATACTGTTAATGCAAAAGATTCGAGTGACTGTACCCTGGCCAGCTCTGAAGTTACAATTACACAACCCCTGACCCCGGAATCTCCAGTTGTTTCTGTTCCGGTACAACCAACTTGTGAAACCGGTACTGGTTCTTTTAATGCAACTGAGGTGTCTGGAATGGAATACAGTATTGATGGGATCAATTATTCTTCATCAGGTACTTTTACAGGAGTAACTCCAGGGAATTATAACGTAACCGCAAGGAATGCGGATGGGTGTGTTTCCTCCCCGACTCCAGTCACCATAAATGAACAACCTGGAACCCCAGCTGCTCCTCAAAAACTAAATGATCTTTCCGCCTGTAGTACAGATGTTACCCTTGATGCAAATAACGGTATTTCTACCATCTCTGGAACAACAATTTCCTGGTACAATGCAGAAACAGGAGGTTCATTAATAACAGATCCAACCCTCAATTCATATGGAACAATCACCTATTGGGCAGAAGCTACAAGTGAATTAGGTTGCAAAAGTTCTGCAAGAACTCCTGTAGTTTTAACATTAACCGAAGTTACCGCAACAATCTCTGGCACTTATTTGCTTACCTGTGCAACCACTAGAGTTTCCCTTGATGCTACGGGTACTTCTTCAGGGTCAAATTCTGATTTAGATTATTCCTGGGCCGGTCCTCTTGGTTTTACTTCAGTAAGTGAAGACCCTACGGTCGAGCAACCTGGACTTTATACTCTGACAGTTACCGATCCGGATAACGGATGTTCCAGCACCGCTTCAGTAGTAGTAGATCAGAACATCAATGCAGTAACTGCCGATATCACAGGGGAGGAAGTGAGCCTGACCTGTATCAACACAACTGTAACTCTTGATGCCAGTGGATCAGAAGCCGTGGGTGAAGTCTCCTACCTGTGGAGCAACAACGCTACAACTTCCTCTATTGATGTGACCACTCCCGGTAAGTATTCCGTAGTTGTCACTGATCTGGATAGCGGATGTAGTGATGAAATAGAGGTTAACGTGAACCAGGATATTACTGTCCCTACCGCTGTAATCACAGGAGCGGATGACATCCTTACCTGCGCCAACCAGACCGTAACCCTGGATGCCAGCGACTCCGTTACCAGCGGAGAAGTGGAATATCTATGGAGCACCGGGGCTACCACAGCTACTATTGAGGTGACAGCCTCAGGAGACTATTCTGTAAAAGTAACCGATAAAGTTAATGGATGTTCCAATGAAACCACTGTTACCGTAGGACAGGATGTAAATGCTGTTTCTGCAAGGATCTCAGGAAATGAACTTCTTACATGCGACCTTACTTCCATAACCCTGGATGCCAGCGGTTCAACCGTGAACGGAACAGCTTCCTACCTGTGGAGTAACGATGCTACCTCCTCCTTTATTAATGTAACTGAACCTGGGACTTACTCCGTAACCGTGACTGATCTGGATAACGGATGTTCCAGCACCGCTTCAGTAGTAGTAGATCAGAACATCAATGCA
>CAMPKA010000030.1 GCA_946887075.1 uncultured Salinimicrobium sp. | reverse complement strand
CTATTTATTAGGTGTTGAAAGAATTTACCTTCGTCCATTTTTCCAAAGTAGTCGAAGTTCTTTTTTATCAAAGTGTAAGATTCGACACGATCAGCTGTTTTGTAGAATATAGACTGATCCTTAATACCTGAAATAACATGGCAAAATCGCATAAATTCGGTTTTGTCCAAATCTTTGGTAGACTTAATAATCTTTTCGTGAAACACTTTTATAAGAAAAATCTTTTCCTCGTCGGTAAAAGATTCTAAACGTTGATTAGTAATAAGAATATCCTGATTGTAATCTTTTTCTGTTTTATTGTTACTGGATGTTCGTGGGGTATAGATCTTCGTGTGTAGCTTTAAGAAGTAATCAGCTGACTCGTAGTTATGGTCGAATTTTGTGAGATCTATTGGTTTCCACTTTTTGTCTTTATAGACAAGATCAAAGTATTTATCATAGTTGTTAACTATATCTATGACATCCTGGTACGCCTTATTTTCTGCTAAATCATCTATGAAAGGCGGGTAATCTGCTTCAGAATGCACCGCTAAGAATAACCTCTTTGTCTTCCTCTCCAAAACTCCGGGAACCAAGTATTCAGGAAAGCTCACCTTGTTATTTCGGGAGGTAAAGTAGTTATATATTTCAATATTAGATTTGAGTGAGGAATTTTCAAAATGCTGGCTTCGCCATGCTTCGAGTTTAGATCTAACTTCATTATAGGTCTCCTGATAATCCCGCTCATCCTGAACGTCTTCCTTTGAGCTTTTGAATTTACTATTGACGAAAGTTTCTAAGTTTTGGAAGATGGACTGGTACTTCTCTTCAAATATTTTACTATAGTCCATCCAAGTCTAAGTTTATCCTATTAGCTGCTTTTACTTTGTTCTCATCCATGACCTTGGTATATATCTGGGTTGTGGATACGTTTTTATGGCCCAATAGCTTTGAAACCGTGTAGATATCAGTTCCATTAGCTAATTGCAGTGTGGCATAACTGTGCCTAAAATTGTGGAAAGTGATTTTCTTGTGAATACCAGCCTCGAGGAGCCATTTTTTAAGTGGTCTTGAAATTTGAGAATATTTGATATCAGTAAAAATTTGTCCCTCCTCGGTTTCTTGCTCACTGAGAATATTTACAGCTGATCTGGAGATAGGGTGGTTCTTGATGTTTCCTGTTTTTTGCTCCCTGAACTGAATGTAATAGCCCTGGTGGGAATCCTCATATACATCTTCCCACTTCAGATTAATTACGTCAGAAAATCGCAGACCAGTTAAAGCTGAAAATACGGCCATATGCTTCACTTTCTCGTTATCAATTGGGGTTTTCCAGAGCTTTGATAATTCCTTCTCAGAAAGGTACTCCCTGTGTGTTTCCTGTTCCCGGATATATCTGGCGTTCTCCGCCAGGTTTTTACTCAAAAGCTTATCCTTGTAGGCCCTCTTCAGGACCATAATAAAATTTTTATAGTATGTGGAGGCTGTATTAATTGCCAACTTTTTTTTGTTGGTTCTAAGATTTTTGGTGGTTAGGAGAAAGTTCCGATAGTGATTTACATGCCATTCAGTCAAGCTTTGGGTAGTTAGATCCTCTCCCATAAAAGCTTTCCAGTAAGTCAGGGAAGATTTCCAGGAATGGTAATTTCCTTTGCTTCCGGTGTTATAGTATTCATCTACTACTTCTTGAAAATACTGACTGAATTTGATATCCATTACAATATTATCTACTAATCCGAATTCCTTATTCTTCAATTGCAGAAATCGGGTAGCTCTAATTTCCTCAGCTATTTCAATTTGTGATTCATTAAACCTTTCTTCCTGGGCGTTTTCAGGAAACTCATAAATCTTGAGTTTTAAAAATTCTCTTCGAGAAAGTTTGCCTGTTTTAGGAATAATGACAGGAGGGTAGTAGTCCAGGTAAAGACTAAGCATCCCACCTTTTAGAGGTTTTGATCTTAAGGTAACGTTTGCCATGGGTTAGTTTTGTTGGTTAAAAATATAATCTACTTCAGTTCTTTTGATGCGGGTAAGTCTCTGCCCCAGATTTACTGCTTTTAATTGTTCATTATCTATCAGACGATAAATAGTCTTTACTGAACAGCCAAGTAGAATGGCTGCTTCTTTTACGCTGAGGAATTCTTTCAGTTGTAAGTCCTGAACCTTTTCCTTAGGATCAACTTTTACCTTTTGTGGTTTAGAAGCCTTTTGAATTTTTTCAGCTCGTTTTCTGGCTTTGTAGGCGATCTTGGCACAGGTGTCTCCGCAGAATTTGGTAACAGTAGTTTTTGCAATGAATTCGCTGTTGCAGAGCTGGCACTTTTTCTTGATTCTAATATTAGAACTCATAGATCTAATTTAGTGTTGTTAAGCTCTATTAGATATACCTAAGGGACATTTCGCTTGAGTTTTTGAGGGGCTATAGAAGTATTTATGAGTCGTAATCTCCCCATATTTTTGGGACATAATTTTAATATTCATTTTTGGTGGCTTTTCAAGTAAATAAGAGACATTCATTAGCCAAATCTAAATATAAATTTTATTATAAAAGGTACAGATTTCAAAAAAAATGTACCTTTTAACAAAAGACAACAAAATAACTTTTGCTTTTAATCCCTGTAATAGTCTGCGATTTGGTTTGTTTTTGTTTTTGTTGGTTTGATTTTTTATTTGCCAATACAAAAATTGTCGAAAATGTTCCCAAGAAGATCATCATTGGTTATTTCTCCTGTGATCTCTCCAAAATAGTGAAGGGCTTCCCTGATGTCTATTGCTAGAAGATCTCCGGAAAGATTATTTTCGAGCCCAGCCTGAACTTTCTTGACTTCCTCTAGTGCTCCAAGTAAGGCATTATAATGCCGGCTGTTGGTAACTATGGTGTTATTGTTCCGTAATTCTCCGGTATTCACAAACCCAATTAATCTCTCCTGAAGATCTTCTATTCCTACTCCGGTTTTGGCAGATAAGGGTTGGAGATGCGCATCGGAGACTTCTTGTAAGGCTTCTTTAATGTCCTGTAATTCGGCTTCAGAGAGAAGATCAATCTTATTGATAACAATAACCAGGGGTTTCATGGGAAATTTATTTCGGATTTTCTGCACCTCTGAGATAACCTCTACAACTTTTTCAGGTTTGTCTTTTATATTTTTGGTCTGTTTATGATTCTTCCATTTCAGGCCATCAAAAAGATAAACCACAACCTGTGCCTGGCTGATCTTTTCAAAGGTCCTTTTAATTCCGATATTTTCCACCACATCTTCGGTCTCCCGGATACCCGCTGTGTCGATGAACCTGAACCCGATCCCACCAATGGAGATTTCGTCTTCGATGGAATCTCTAGTAGTCCCCGCGATTTCCGAGACTATAGCCCGTTCTTCGTTGAGGAGGGCGTTCAGGAGAGTTGACTTCCCCACGTTAGGCTCCCCAACAATAGCTACAGGGATTCCATTCTTCAGCACATTTCCGACAGCAAAGGAATCCAGAAGCCTTTTCAGAACATGCTGTATCCGGGTCAGCAGGGATTTAAATTCCTCCCGATTCGCAAATTCCACATCTTCCTCGGCGAAATCCAGCTCCAGTTCGATAAGGGAGGCAAAGTTTAGCAGCTCCTGCCTTAGTTTTTGGATCTCTCTAGAAAATCCACCTCTCATCTGATGCATGGCCATCTGGTGGCTCGCTTGGTTTTCTGAAGAGATAAGATCAGCAACTGCTTCAGCTTGGCTCAGATCCATTTTGCCGTTCAAAAACGCCCGGAAGGTAAATTCTCCGGCTTCTGCGGAACGGCAACCCTTCCGAATCAGCAATTGAATAATCTCTTGCTGAATATAGGGACTTCCATGACAGGAGATTTCGATGGTATTCTCCCCGGTGTAACTTCTGGGCCCATGAAATACTGAAACCAGCACCTCATCCAGTACGCGCGCCCCATCCACGATGTTTCCCAGGTGAAGCGTATGGCTTTCCTGTTCCAGGAGTTTCTTTTTTCCACGGGCCTTAAATAAAGGATCCACAACATTGATAGCCTGTGGACCTGAGACTCGTATTACGGCTATAGCTCCGGCTCCTGAGGGAGTGGCCAAAGCCACTATATTGTCGTTCAGTTTCATGAAGCAAAGGTATTAAATGTATCCTGCTTCGTGTAAACTCAGAATATGTCCGATAGAAGAAATATAATTTTGTAACATCTCATTTTGGTGTTCGTCTTTTTAGTACCTTGCAAAGCAAAGTAATCATAATCCTTCACCTAAGATAGGAGGGAAGCTGGTAAATTTTTAACGCTAAACCATTCTCCAAAAGAGGATTAATAAGAAAAGAAATGAGAGAAGACAAACAATTATTGATGCTTACCCACCTGAGCCAACTGCTGGACCTGATAACAGGGATTGGAGGATTCATCGTTCCCCTGGTGATCTGGTTGACCCAGAAGGACAAGGTTCTTGGGATGGACACCCACGGAAAGATGGTCCTGAATTTTCAGATCAGCCTGTTTATCTATTCCATAGTGGCAATTCCACTGATTTTCCTCTTTGGTCTGGGACTTATCGTTCTGATCGTGATCTGGTTGGTTGCCTTGATTTTTCCGATCCTGAACGCTATAAAGGTAAACAATGGTGAAATCCCTTCATATCCGCTCAGCCTACAGATATTGAAGTAATAGATTTAGCTTACGATGATAAAGTAAAATGCCTGGTCCGAGGAACCAGGCATTTTTTTATATGATCGAAAAATGAGATGTACTAGTTGTTAAGCATAACAGGCATCACCAGCATAGTGACCTTCTCTCCGTCATCCAGACCATCTACGGGAGTCAGGATTCCGGCGCGGTTCGGTAGGCTCATTTCGAGCTGCACTTCATTGGCATTCAGGTTGGAAAGCATTTCTACCAGGAAACGCGAATTAAACCCGATCTGCATGTCATCCCCCTGGAAGGAGCAGGTGAGTCTTTCTTCTGCCTTGTTGCTGTAATCCACGTCCTCAGCAGAGATATTGAGTTCAGCTCCCGCTATTTTCAGGCGGACCTGATGAGTGGTCTTATTGGAGAAGATCGATACCCTTTTCACGGAGCTCAGAAACTGCCCCCTGTCGATCACGAGCTTATTTGGATTTTCCTTTGGGATCACCGCCTCGTAATTCGGATATTTTCCATCGATCAGACGACAGACAAGGACTGTATCATCAAAGCTGAACCTCGCATTGGATTCGTTATATTCAATCAGAACATCGGTGTCTGATCCTGAAAGGATCCCTTTGAGGAGATTCAATGGTTTCTTCGGCATGATGAATTCAGCGGATTGGGAGGCCGAGATATCATCTCTGGAATACTTAACCAGTTTATGTGCATCGGTCGCTACAAAGGTCAGGTTCTCCGGACTGAACTGGAAGAAAACTCCGCTCATCACAGGGCGAAGGTCATCGTTTCCGGAGGCAAATATTGTTTTACTGATCGCCGTAGCAAGAACATCTCCCTGTAAGGTGGTACTACTCGGATCCTCTAGACTTACCGCCTTCGGAAATTCCTCTCCGCCTGCATAAGCCAGAGCATACTTCCCGTGATTGGAGCTCAGTTCTATGGTATTGTTGTCCTCAACCACGAAGGTAAGTGGCTGTTCCGGAAAGGTCTTTAAGGTATCGAGTAACAGACGGGCTGGAACTGCGATCTTTCCGTCGGAATCAGATTCTACTTTCAGTTTGGAGGACATGGTGGTTTCCAGATCAGAAGCTGAGACTGTAAGTTCCCCATCTTCCAGTTCAAAGAGAAAATTATCCAGGATCGGAAGCGTATTGCTTGAATTGATTACGCCACCCAGAATCTGTAACTGCTTAAGTAAATATGTGCTCGATACGATGAATTTCATGACTTCTTGATAAGTTTTACCTATAACAAATATATCCCAATCCTTCTAAAAGTTCCTGGAGCAGCTTCATTATTTATTAACAGAAAAGTTGCAATATGCAGGAGTAAAAGATGGATTTCCAGTTGTTTATATCTCTTTGGTCGCAAATATTGTTAATAAACCGGTATTTTACCTGTGCTGGGATATAAAACACCTGCAGCTGTTCCAAATTCGGCCCTTCTGTTAATCTTTCAGGGGCTACTTCAAATACCTTTTCCTTCTGTATAATCTGTACAGGATCCAGAAAAGCAACAGCATGATCAGAGGCAGAGCAATGGTGATACCCTGCCAGAATCTCAGGCTTTGGGAGACCTCTTCACGATCGAGAAAGGCAATCGACACCTCCTTGGAGCGCACCTCCATCAAACCAGAATCCTCCAGAAGATAATTTACCGCATTGAGCAGGAATTCTTTATTGCCATAGGTCGTTCCGGTATACCGGTCAAAACCCAGCTCCAGAGGTTGCCCCTGTTGGACCTGGTTCCGGATCACATCTCCGTCTGAAATAACGATCATTTTGGTGGGAACACTTTCTTCCAGGAATTCCTCCGGCTCGAAAGGAAGGACTCGATTCTTGTAAACCGAGGTAAACTCTCCCTCCAGAAGGACTGCCAGGGGTTGGGGACCCGCGGTGAATCTTTCCGGATCCGGCCGGTTGCTGAGCTGGTCCAAGCTTATCTGTACCGGTACCCCTTCCAGCATGGTTCTCGGGGAGCTGCTCAGAAGAACCGTCTTTTGCACCTGGTTGGCGAGGGTATCGATCTGGCTGGAATATTCGAACTTAACCGGAGAGACGTTGCTCACAATGGCATGTTCATCCGATGGAACCGCCAAAGGCAGATAGAACCAAGGAAAGGGATCAAACTGGGTCTGATTTCCGGATCCGGTAGCAAGAACAATGGGGGCGGAGTACAGGTCCTTGACAAGGACAGGATTAATCCGGATCCCGTATTTAAAGAAATAATCTCCGAGGTTGAGTTCCCTGGGAATGGCAAAGGCGGTGGAAGCGGCATTGAAGAGGCTGTCGTTCTCCATGGCGATCCGATCCAGGAGCCATAATTGTTTCCCTCCGCTCATCAGATACTGATCCAGCACCAGTTTTTCCTCCTCGCTGTAGGCTTCTGTTGGCTTAGCCTCTATGATGAGATCATATTCCCGGAGCTGATCTAAGGTTTTACGAGGATTTTGCGCCACGGAATCCAGGGTGAAGGGTGCTATGTAGTAATAATCCTGAAGGCTTCTTAAAAGATCCGCAATATACCTGTCTCCGAGTTCCCCGTTTCCCCGCATAACCGCAATCTTCTTTTCTTTCGGAAGAACCAGCTTTCGAATGGCATCCGCAAATGCATATTCGAGCTGTTGCACGGAACTCTCGACCCTTTCCTCAGTATTGGCCCCTAGTGCATTCTCAAGCAGACGGACCTTGACGGTCTGATTGCCGTAATTTGCAATCGCCCAGGGAAAAACAATGGCTTCTGTGGTCCGGCCGTTCTCCACCACATTGATCCGGGCTGGAGTCATGCCCATTTCGTAAAAGTCGGTGGCGATGGCATTGGCATCCCCACCATCAGCCAGGGGATTGACGAAATTGAACTTGATGTTATTGCTGATGGCGGCAAATTCCTCCAGTAAATATCGAGTCTCCCGCTGAAGCCTTAGAAATTCAGGAGGAAAATCTCCTTTCAGAAAGACATCGATCACCACCGGTTTGTCAGCTGCTGCTATGATCTCTTCGGTCGCCGCAGAAAGCGTATAGCGCTTATCAGAGGTGAGATCAAACCTTTCGAATAGCTGATAGGAAAGGAAGTTGATTAAAAGCAGCCCCAGGAGCAGGAGCGCAATCCGGGAAATTGGATTTCGTTTCTTCACGTCAGGCCGCTTTTTTACTGGTGAGACTCCACTTGGTGAGCACAAGAAAAAAGGTGATCATGCTCAGGAAATAAATCAGGTCCCGGGTATCAATAACCCCTCGGCTGATACTTTTATAGTGGGCACTGATCCCAAATTCAGCAAGGCTATTCCCCAGATCTCCCAGCAGGTTGAGTTCGGCCATAGCCTGGAACCCGAAATAAGCCATAAAACACAGGAATACCCCGACGATAAAGGAGACGATCTGATTCGGAGACAGCAGGGAGGCAAACACCCCTATAGCGGCATAGCAGCCTCCCAGAAACAGCAACCCGAAGTAAGACCCGATGATCACTCCGGAGTCGACACTCCCTTCGTCCTGGCTCAGCTCCGATACCGCCATTACATATAGAAGGGTCGGCAAAAGCGAAAACACAACCAGGACGAGGGCTCCGAAATATTTTCCAAGAATGAGCTGCCAGGAGGTGAGTGGCCTGGTCAGCAGCAGTTCTATGGTCCCCTGTCGGATCTCCTCGGAAAAACTTTTCATTGTTATGGCGGGAATCAGAAACAAAAATACCCAGGGAGCAAGACTGAAAAAAGGTTCCAGGGATGCAAATCCACTGTCGGGGATGTTATAGCCTCCCTTGAATACCCACAGAAAAAGACCATTGACCAAAAGAAACAAGCCGATGACCAGGTAACCCACTGGCCCCGCGAAAAATGAATTAAATTCTTTTTTTAAGATTGCTATCACCCTAATGTCATTTTAATGGCACTTTTACTCGCCGCTCCAAATTTTATCAACGCTCCATGCCTCCGGCCTTTCGGAGAAGAGCTTCTTGGTCTCGGTCCATACTGCCCTGAAAAGGTCTGAGTCCCGGTATTTCTCCAGCGCTTCCTCACTGGCCCACTGACTGTAGGTAAAAAAGATGTTCTCCTGATGCCTGTCTCGATAAAGCTCAAGAAGGCTGCAGCCTTCAAAGCCCCTGATCTTCTCTCTGTTCTTCCGGAAAAGTTCCTGGAATCGCGCAACTTTCCCTGGCTCAAATGTCATCTTTACGATTCTGATCATCCTCTTATTCAAATGTTATGGTCACCGTATCCCGCCATTCGAGTCCAAATAGGGAAGAGGCGCTTCCCACAGAAGAGGGATTGCTTTTGTAGATCGCCAATTCGATATATCCGCCCGAATTAAAGATCGCCAGTTTTTTCCCATCCTCTCGCTTTGGTTCCTCCGCGGCAAAGTTAACGGCATCGCTATAGGTTTCATAAATCTCCGTAAAGGAGGCCGTACGGGCCCGCATGACAAATTTCCTTCCCTTGCCGATCTTCTCAAACATCTTCCTTGTGATATTGGTAACGACATTTCCGTAGTTATCGATATACAGGACATTCCCCTTGATCTGATTACCCTCTGCATTAAAGAAAGGCTCCACTTCACGGATCTGTCTGATTTCAGAAATCACCTTTCCTATGACCTCCAGAGTTCCTCCACGGGCCAAATGTCCGGCCACCTTGACAAACACATCCAGAACAGGAAAATTGCTCTTGGGTTTTTCATGAATATTGATCTCTACGATTTTCTCGGCCACGTATTCAGAAGCGATCAGGGACATAATCCCGTTGTTTGCACAGACAAAATAGTGTCCGTCAAGTTTCAGGGCGATATGTTTGTTCTCCGGGGTTAGTTCTGCATCCACTCCGATGATGTGAATGCTTCCCTCCGGAAATTTCTTATAGGCATTCTTGATGATATAGGAGGCCTCTGTGATATGGAACGGTGTTACCGAATGGGTGATATCGACTATTTTAGCCTCAGGAAATTCGGCGTAAATGGCACCCTTTACTGCCCCTGCAAAATGATCTTTCTCTCCAAAATCTGTGGTCAGGGTTATAATGGGCATGGGTGATTCTTCGAATATTTTTTCCTAACTTAAAGCTTTTATTTTGCTAAGTTTGTATTGCAAATCTAAAGATAAATAAGTCATTTTTTAAATTTAATCCGGCCGCTTTTGAACGAACTCGTCATCGAACTTTCAGAAATAAGTCCCAGGGATTTTTTCGGAGATCAGAATGCACACATCGAGCTACTCAAACAATACTTTCCTAAGTTAAAGATCGTCGCCCGGGGCAATAAATTGCGGATCTACGGGGATGAGGAAATGCTGGAGGAATTTGACAAGCGGTTCACCATGCTGATAGACCACTACGGAAAGTTCAACCGGCTCGATGAAAATGCCATTGAAAGGGTCCTGACCAGCCAGAGCAGGGAGGATTACGATACATCCAACGAGAGTGGTGAGGTCCTGGTTCACGGGGTAAGCGGAAGGCTGATCCGGGCCATGACTGCCAATCAGCGACGTCTGGTGGAGCTGATGGAAAAGAACGATATGGTATTTGCCATAGGTCCGGCAGGAACAGGAAAAACTTATACGGGAGTTGCCCTGGCAGTGAAGGCACTAAAGGCAAAACAGGTCAGGAGAATCATCCTAACCAGACCGGCCGTGGAAGCGGGGGAGAATCTTGGATTCCTTCCAGGAGACCTCAAGGAAAAACTGGATCCGTATATGCAACCGCTGTACGATGCTCTTCGGGACATGATTCCTCATGAGAAGCTTGAGAATTATATTGAGAAGGGGATTATTCAAATCGCACCCCTGGCATTTATGAGAGGTCGGACCCTGGACCACGCTTTTGTTATTCTCGATGAGGCCCAGAATACAACCCATGCACAAATGAAGATGTTCCTTACCCGGATGGGTAAGAACGCCAAATTTATGGTAACGGGAGACCCTGGCCAGATTGACCTGCCTAAACGAATCGTTTCTGGACTCAAGGAAGCCATTCTGGTCCTGAAGGATGTTAATGGGGTAGGGATCATACACTTAGACGACAAGGATGTGATCCGCCATAAGCTGGTCAAAAAGATCATAGCCGCCTACAAAAGGATCGAAAACGCGGAATAGGTATTTCCTGCCGCCAAGCACCAATCAATGACTACAATTACAACTACGAATTTTAATTTTCCCGGCCAGAAAGAGGTTTATAAAGGGAAGGTAAGGGAAGTATACACACTGGATAACGACCGGCTGATCATGATCGTGACGGATCGTCTCTCTGCCTTTGATGTGGTCATGCCACGGGGAATCCCCTATAAGGGACAGATCCTGAATCAGCTGGCCACAAGAATGATGAAAGCGACAGAGGATATTGTTCCAAACTGGCTCCAGGCTACGCCGGACCCCAATGTTGCCGTTGGCCAGAGATGTACCCCCTTTAAGGTTGAAATGGTGATCAGGGGATATCTTGTTGGGCACGCCGGTCGGGAATACGCGGCAGGAAAAAGGAGTCTCTGTGGCGTATCCCTTCCTGACGGAATGGTGGAAAACCAGGCCTTTGAAACACCGGTCATCACCCCTACGACCAAAGCCGCCGATGGTGCGCATGACCAGGACATCTCGCGAGAGGAGATTCTCAGGGAGGGAATAGTCTCTGAGGCAGATTACCATATCCTAGAGCAATACACCAGGGCGCTGTTTAAAAGGGGAGGGGAACTTGCCCGAGAACGGGGTCTGATCCTGGTGGATACCAAGTATGAATTCGGGAAGAACTCCAATGGTGAGATCGTTCTGATCGACGAGATCCACACTCCCGATTCCTCAAGGTATTTCTATGCAGAGGGGTATGAGGAAAGGCTTCGTCAAGGGGAACCTCAAAAGCAGCTTTCAAAGGAATTCGTTAGGCAGTGGCTCATCAGCAAGGGTTTCCAGGGGCAGGAAGGACAACAGATTCCTGTGATGACGGATCAGTACATCCAGTCGGTTTCTGAACGATATATCGAACTCTTCGAGAAGATTACCGGAGAAAAATTTGTGAAGGCGGATATCTCAAACATCGAGGATAGGATTGAGAAAAACGTGTTGGCTTATCTTCAGACGGAGGCCAGATAACTATTCCTCGTATCGTCGCAGCCGGTTTTCCAGGAATCGGACCCTTTTCTGAAGCTGGGAAACCCGGTTGAGCAGGTGCTGAATGGCATCAATTCCCTCCATGTTGATATGGAGGTCATAGTGAAGCCTCATTATTTTTTCCAGGTCCCTGACCTGGTCTTCCTCTAGAAAGTCATCCTGATCAATCCTCCTTAATTGTACCAGTCCAAAATCCTCCAGGGAACTGACAAACGAAGTTTCTATATGGTAGCATTCACAAAATTCTCGAATCGGTATCAATCTTCTATCCATGATTTCTCAGTTTTTGAAGTTCCCTTAGCAGTTCCTTTTCACGGCTGCTCAGGTTTGACGGGATTTTGAGCCTGTAAGTGACATACAAATCTCCGAACTGTCCCTCTTTTTTATATACCGGGAATCCCTTTCCCTTGAGTTTGACGGTCGTTCCGTTCTTGGTTTCCGGTTTAACCGTTAGTTTTACCTTTCCATCGAAGGTGTCGATGGTCTTTTCTCCTCCAAGGATGGCGGTATACATATCGAGTTCCACATCTTTATAAAGATCCTTTCCCTCTCTTTTGAAGTCGGTATTATTCTTGATGGAGAAAGTGATTAGTAAATCTCCGTTTGGTCCTCCGTTTACGCCTTCGCCTCCGTAACCTCTGATTCTGATGGTTTGCCCATCTTCCACGCCTGCGGGAATGGTAATCCGAATGCTCTTCCCGTTCACGTTCAGGGTCTGTTTCTGACTTCGGTATACATCCGATAGCCGGAGTTGAAGCGAAGCATTATAGTCCTGTCCTCGGAACCTGGCTTGTCTTCTGCCTCCCCGGGCCCCACCAAACATCGATTCGAAAAATTCGGAAAAATCCTCTCCCCCAAAACTTTCAGCTCCCCCAAAACTTTCAGCTCCCCCAAAACTTTCAGCTCCTCCGAAACTCTCCGCCCCGGAGAAACTTTCGGCACCTCCGAACCCGCCCCTGCTGTACTGGCGGCGACCCTGTTGCTGTGCCCGGGCACGTTCAAATTCCTCAGCATGCTGCCAGTCCTTTCCGTACTGATCGTACTTCTTGCGTTTTTCCGGATCAATAAGGACCTCGTGCGCCTCGTTGATCTGCTGAAATCGTTTTTGGGCTTCGGTGTCGTTGGGATTAAGGTCCGGATGGTATTTCCGGGCCAGTTTCCTGTAGGCTCTCTTGATGTCTTTAGTACTTGCACTTTTGTCGAGCTCCAGTACCTTATAGTAGTCAATGAATTCCATAGGCTAAAGGGCAAATTAAGACCGGTATTAAAGATAGGGATTTAGAAAAAGAACAAAAACCTCAAATTTTCATAAAAGTGCAAAAAGCCTCCTCCTGCCTTAAAGACGTTTTGTTATTGAAGAAGCATTTCATAGATTTATCCTTATGGAAAATTTCAAGATCAGCAGCTTTGCCGAATACAAAAAAGCGTATAAAAAGAGCGTAGAGAATCCGGAAGGATTCTGGAGTGATATTGCAGAAAACTTTACCTGGCATAAGAAATGGGAAAAAACCCTTGAGTGGGATTTCGAGAAGCCGGAGGTTAAATGGTTCCAGGGCGGAAAGCTCAACATTACGGAGAACTGCCTGGACCGGCATCTGGAGAAGATGGGCAACAAGGTAGCCATTATATGGGAGCCCAATGATCCGGATGAAGAAAGCCGGTTCATTACGTACCGGCAGTTATACGTCAAGGTTTGCAGATTTGCCAATGTGCTTCGCAACAATGGCATCAGAAAGGGGGACAGGGTCTGCCTCTATATGCCTATGATCCCTGAGCTCGCTATCGCCATGCTTGCCTGCGCGCGTATCGGCGCGGTACATTCCATCGTCTTTGCAGGATTTTCCAGTGCGGCCATCGCGAGGAGGATCAATGATTCACAGTGCAAGATGCTGATCACAGCCAATGAGCTTTACAGAGGGACCAAAAAGGTGAACCTGAAGGAGATCTGTGATAAAGCTCTGGAGGATGCTCCCTCCGTCGAAACTGTCATTGTCTACAGAAGGAGCGTGGAGCCTGTTTCCATGAAAGAGGGGCGAGACAAATTCTGGTTCGATGAGCTGCAGAAGGCGGAGATGGACTGCGCAGCTGAGATCATGGATGCTGAAGATCCCCTGTTTATTCTGTATACTTCCGGATCAACTGGAAAACCGAAGGGTATGGTTCATACTACCGCAGGCTACATGGTAGGAGTGACCTACACTTTTCAGAACGTGTTTCAGATGGAAAAGGATGATGTATACTGGTGTACGGCGGACATCGGATGGATCACGGGGCATTCCTATATTATTTTCGGACCCCTTGCCACCGGGGCTACCACGGTGATGTTCGAGGGAATCCCGAGCTATCCGGATTTCGGCAGGTTCTGGGAGATCGTTGCCAAACTCAAAATCACCCACTTCTACACCGCGCCTACCGCCATACGTTCTCTGGCCAAACAATCCCTTGAACTGGTCCGGAAACATGACCTCTCCTCCCTGAAGGTTCTGGGCAGCGTTGGGGAACCGATCAATGAGGAGGCATGGCACTGGTATAATGATAACATTGGGAAGGGGAATTGTCCCGTAGTGGATACCTGGTGGCAAACGGAAACAGGGGCTATCATGATATCCCCGCTTGCCGGGATTACGCCCACCCGTCCCACTTTTGCCACCTTACCATTACCCGGGGTTCAACCGGCCCTGATGGATGAGAATGGAAAGGAAATCACAGACTTCAGGGAAAAGGCAGAAGGCAATCTTGCCATTAAATTTCCCTGGCCCTCGATCGCCCGGACGATCTATGGAGACCACGAGAGATATAAGCAGGTCTACTTTTCCACCTATAAGAACATGTACTTTACCGGAGATGGTGCCTATCGCGATGCCACCGGGAACTACCGGATCACCGGTCGGGTGGATGATATCGTAATTGTTTCCGGGCACAACCTGGGTACAGCCACCATTGAGAATGCCATCGATGAGCATGAAGCTGTTGTGGAGAGCGCGGTAGTCGGTTTTCCTCATGATATCAAAGGAAATGCGCTGTACGCCTATGTGATCCTCTATGACGGGATCGAATACAGTGATGATCTGAAGAAGGAGATCAGGGAAATTGTCTCCTCCAATGTGGGGCCCATTGCCAAACCTGAAAAAATTCAGTTCGTATCCGCCCTGCCCAAGACGCGGAGCGGGAAGATCATGCGCCGCATTCTCAGGAAGATCGCTGCAAAGGATACCTCCGACCTCGGGGACACCTCTACGCTCCTGAATCCCGAGATCGTCGAAGAAATTCGTTCGGAAGCGCTTTAGATTTTATCTGCTTATCAGCTCCAGTACCCCGTTTCTTACCCCTGGATTTCGGATTTGGAGAATTTAAAATTTTCTTAACTTCCTCAGGGAATTGTTGAGAAAATCTGTATTCCGTAATTAAAACCGGAATTGTTTCAGCAGCGCGGTATGGATGTTGTACTACTGATGTTCTCTGAGGATTCCACTAACTTTTTAAATATTACATGATATGAAGCATTTATTACTGATCCTGGGGGGGATATTCCTCACCACTACCGTCATTGCTCAGACTGTCGGAGACACCCATCTGGATGGACTTGTACTGATTACCTCCAAGCAAAGTGAGGATATGGACGGGGTCAAAGGAAGCCCCTACCTGGAGGAGGAATTTAAAAGAGGAACTTTTGCCGTTGAGGGGAAAGAACCGATTGGGGTATTCCTGAGATTTGACGTTTCCAAAGACCAGATGGAGATCAAGACGGACCTTGAAGCTGAAGAGGTATACAAGTTGCCGATGAGTCGGGACGCAGAATACCAGCTGGGAGGAAAAATATTCCGATACGGGGAAATCCTGGTGGATGGGAAGCGCATTGCCGGTCATTTTATAGAACATTATGGCGGAGACTCCTATCGGCTTCTGGAAAAGCCGGTAATAGATTTTACGGATGCGGTGAAGGCCACTACGGGGTATGATGAGGACCAGCCTGCGAGAATAGAGATCGACAGGGAATATTTCATCGTAGATGCCAAGGGGAATGCCAAACGGGTCGAGATCAAACACCGGGACATCAAAAAAGCCTTTGAGGATGATCAGTCGCGCGACTACCTTTCCGACAACAAAATCCGGGATCTGGAAGACCTGGAAGATTTCGTGGAATTTCTGGACCAGCAGTAGTCTATTCCGTCGAACTCAGCTCGAATTCGAAATCCTGAAGCAAATCCAACAGCACCTCTTCCGTCTGGGAGAGGTGTTCTTTTGAGGTCCTTTTTCGTCTTACCTTTTCAAAATATTCGACGATTTCGCCGGATCGGTAAAGGTCCACCACATGGGGATGGACATAGTAGCTCCTGCATACGCTCCGGGTATTGCCCAGTGCCCGTGCTGCGGCATCATATCCTTTCAGGATGTTCGATTTATTCTCGGATTCCTTGTCGGTATATCCGATCTCTCTCATGGTTTCAAAGAAGATCTTGGTTGCACTCCAGGTCCGGAAATCCTTGGCGGAGAACAGCGCTCCGCTTACTTCCTGAATATACTCATTGACCATCCCGCTGTCGATACTTTTCTTGTTTCCCTGCTCGTCATAATATTTGAACAACTCCCAACCCGGAATTTCCTCACATTTGTTGACCAGCCGGATCAGTTTCCTGTTCTGCACGCTGACAGAATGTTCTATCCCGCGTTTTCCGACAAAATTGAACCGCATCTTTCCCCTCGAAACCTTGACATGCCTGCTTCTCAGGGTGGACAGGCCATAGGATTTGTTCTCTTTGGCGTAGGTATCGTTTCCGATCCTTATATGGGTCTCCTCCATGAGCCTAACCACCAGAGCGAGCACCTTCCTTTGAGGCATTCCCCGCAGATCCAGGTCCTGATCAACCTGCTGCCGAATTTTCGGGAGAACCTTTCCGAAGGCGGCCATCTTGTAGAATTTGGTCCGGTTCCTGAATTGTGTCCACTGGGGATGATAGATGTATTGTTTCCTTCCTTTCGCGTCCCTGCCTACCACCTGGAGATGGCCATGGGGTACGGCACATATCCTGACATTCTCCCATGCGGGAGGAATGACCAGTTTTTTGATCTCCTCCAGTTTGTCTTCTGATCTGATCGGTTCCCCGTCCTTGAAATATTGCCAGCCTTTCCCTTTTTTACGGCGTTCGATACAGAGATCCTCTTCGGAAACGTATAGGAGATTGGCCTTTTCTGCCGCTTTATCGGGACTGGAGATCAGGGCTTTCACCTCTTCGGCAGATAGCACCATAGATATCTTTTTTGCCTAAAGATAAGTGTGGGAGGATTGTTTCGCTGGTAAAATTTTGTGAAAGTTCCCCTTCAGGGGTGAGGCGAAAATAAAACCGCCTCTTTAGAATAAGAGACGGTTATTAATGAAATGGTTTTGCCTGGTTTATTCGAAATAACTGAAGGTCTCTCCGTCCCTGAGCTGAAGCAGGCTTTCATAAATCAGCCTGATCACATTCTCCACATCATCCCGGTGCACCATCTCTACCGTGGTATGCATATAGCGCAGGGGAAGGGAGATCAGCGCGGAGGCCACCCCACCATTACTGTACGCAAAGGCATCGGTATCGGTACCTGTCATTCGGGAGGAGGCAGCCCTCTGGAATGGGATTTCTTTTTCCTCTGCAGTCTCTATCAGGAGATTTCTAAGCCGGTTCTGAACGGCAGGTGCGTAGGTGATCACGGGACCCGCACCGATCTTTGTCAGACCGTTTGTCTTCTTTTCAATCATCGGTGTGGTCGTATCATGGGTGACATCCGTCACAATGGCTACGTTGGGCTTGATTCGGTGCGTGATCATTTCTGCACCGCGGAGTCCGATCTCCTCCTGTACGGAATTGGTCACGTACAGACCGAAAGGAAGTTTCTTTCCATTCTGTTTGAGCAACCTGGCCACCTCGGCGATCATAAATCCGCCTATTCTGTTATCCAGGGCCCGGCTTACAAACTTGTCCTTGTTCAGGATGAAGAATTCATCCGGATAGGTAATCACACAGCCTACATGTACGCCAAGGGCTTCGACTTCTTCTTTGGTGCTGCAGCCAACATCGATGGTAATATTATCCATTTTAGGAGGTTGCTCCTTTTCCTTATCCCGGGTGTGGATGGCAGGCCATCCGAAAACGCCCTTCACGATCCCGTTTCTCGTATGGATGTTCACCCTTTTGGAAGCAGCGATCTGGTGATCACTTCCCCCGTTCCTGATGACGTATATCAGACCATCATCCGTGATATAGTTCACATACCAGGAGATCTCGTCGGCGTGGCCTTCAATGACCACTTTGTATTTTGCCTTTGGATTGATCACCCCAACGGCTGTACCATAGGTGTCGGTGATAAATTCATCGACGTAGGGTTTGAGATAATTCATCCAGAGTTTCTGCCCTTCCCATTCATAGCCTGTCGGGGCAGCATTGTTCAGGTAAGTTTCTAAAAAGGATATTGACTTGTCGTTGAGTATACTTTCTTTGGCCATAGTATTTGTTTGCTGACGAATTTAATAAGATTTAGAGAGCTGACAATTTCTGAATAATGTAATTTTGGAATGATTTTGGCGTCAGCACATTAAAAAAAATCATTTGAACAGGATATTCTTCTTTTTGTTTCTTTTTCCCGCTGTGGTTATGGCGCAGGAACCTGATCCTGTGCAGGATACCCTTGATCCGGAGTATTATATGATAGCGGGAGACAGTATCCTTCGGCCCCATATCGATCTCAGCGAGGTGATCATACTTGCCCCCCTTAGGTTTGATACTCCTGAGGAGCGGTACAAGTACTTAATCCTTAGAAGGAAAACGCTGAAGGTGTATCCTTATGCAAAACTGGCTTCGGAGAGGCTGGTGGAACTGAATTCCAGGCTCGACCGGATCGAATCCCGGGGAGACCGGAGACGCTATACCAAGATGGTTCAGGAGTATATCGAGGAGCAGTTTTCGGCAGAGCTTAAAAAGCTTACCCGAACGGAAGGGCAGATCCTGGTCAAGCTGATCCACAGGCAGACCGGAATCACTACCTTCGACCTTGTAAAGGAACTCAAGAGCGGATGGCGGGCGTTCTGGTACAATACCACTGCCAGTATGTTTGATATCTCCCTGAAGGAAGAATTTGATCCCGAGCGAAATGAGGAGGATTATCTGATCGAGGATATTCTCCAGCGTGCCTTTCAGAGCCGACAGTTGGAGCGGCAGGCCTCTCCGCTTGATTTTAACTATCTGGAGCTTACCGATAAATGGTCTTCCCCCGCACCCTCAATGCGGGGAGGCTATCCGGGTGGAGGAAAGGCGATTTAGGTAATGTGCTTCGAACCTTCTGAGGGACAAGGGTTTTCCTGTTGCCCCTTCAAATCCTGTTTTTTTCTTTTATAGCTATTGTTTTATATGGAATGGGGTGTATATTTGCAGCCGTTTTGGTGGGGACGCGATTCTTCATAAAAAGTTCAGGAATAGTTTTGGAAAGTAGGGGGGAAAGGTTG
>CAMPKA010000029.1 GCA_946887075.1 uncultured Salinimicrobium sp. | reverse complement strand
ATTTCCTCAGCTTTTTTTTTAACAGTTCTTATACCGGTCGTATAATCCTTTCCCCTGGCGTATCATCGGAGCTATTTTATCTAAACGGCTATTTCTGGTACTTTCCCTCTTGGCTTCCTGAATATAGGTGCAGTACTCCCTTTTCCGTCCAGGAGTAAGGGATTCAAAGGCCTTTTGGAGGGCGCTGTCCTGGTCGAGAAAATTCTGAAGATCTTCTGGGATTTCCACTTCCTGCGTTCTTTGTATGGCTTTAATCTCCTTTCCTTCCTTCTGGTTCCTGATGGCCTCCTGAACACAAATCTTTACTTCGGCGACAGGTATTTCCTGCCCCTTTACAAAACGTGCCTGCCTCATGGCTTTTGTCTTGCCCGATTGTGCGTTTTGCAGCAGCCGGTCATTTTTGAGAAGCGCACCATTGAAGAACCACAACGCACAATGATTTTTGAAAGCCGCCAGGCCTACGACGTTTTTGCCTTCAAGAGTATAGGTGGGGGCACCCCATTTTAGCGTTTCTTCCAGTTCTGTTGCCAAAAGGATTTCCCTGAGTTCTCGTAGTTCCTCTTCCCACTCGGGATGGGCTGAAAAATATGCTTCCACGGATGATACTGCCATTTTGCGGATTTTAGTGTTGAGATGGTTTTGCCGTTAATTCTGCAATCTTGATTATAACCTCTACGGCTTTCTGCATGCTCTCCACCGGGATATATTCATATTTCCCGTGGAAATTATGGCCACCGGCGAAGATGTTGGGGCAGGGTAGTCCCATATAGCTCAGTTGAGCGCCGTCTGTTCCTCCCCGTATAGGTTTGATAATGGGTTCTATTCCAGCCTGTTTCATCGCTTCTTCGGCAATATCTACAATATGTTTGACTGGTTCTATCTTTTCCTTCATGTTGAAATACTGATCTTTGATTTCAACGCTGACGCAGTCCCTTTCATACTGGTCACAGATCTCGACCGCCAGATCCTTCATCATCTTTTTTCTGGCTTCGAAATGTTCCTTGTCGTGATCCCTGATGATATAGTGAAGCCAGGTTTCCTCTACATCTCCTTTCATATTGCTGAGGTGGAAAAAACCTTGCCGGCCTTCGGTGTGTTCCGGAGTTTCGAGTCGTGGGAGGGAATTGATGAAGTCGGTAGCTATGTACATACTGTTTATGAGCTTGTCCTTTGCATATCCGGGATGAACGCTTTTTCCGCTGATCCTGACATCGGCTCCTGCCGCATTGAAGTTTTCATATTCAAGTTCCCCGATCTGGCTACCATCCACAGTATATGCCCACTCGGCTCCGAATCGGGGCACGTCAAAGTGATGTGCTCCTCGCCCGATTTCTTCATCTGGAGTGAAACACACCCGGATCTTCCCGTGTTTGATTTCTGGATGCGCAATAAGATACCGCATGGCTTCCATGATCTCGGCGATTCCTGCTTTATCGTCGGCTCCCAGGATGGTTTTACCGTCCGTAGTGATCAGAGTCTGTCCTTTGTAACGGTGCAGGTCTTCAAAGTAGTCCGGGGAAAGAACGATGTTTTTTTCCGGGTCCAGAATGATGTCAGAACCGTCGTAATTTTCAATAATCTGGGGATTAACGGCTGTTCCTGAGAAGTCTGGTGTGGTGTCAAAATGGCTGACGAAGCCTATGACCGGAACCTCGTAGTCCACATTCGAAGGTAAGGTGGCCATCACATATGCCTGTTCATCAATACTCACTTCCTGCATTCCCAGTCCGCGCAGTTCTTCCTCCAGTTTTCGGGCTAGCGTCCATTGTTTTGATGTACTGGGGGTGGTGTTACTGGACGCATCACTTTGGGTATCTATCGTCGCATAGCTTATAAAGCGCTCAATCAGGTCTTTTTTACTTGTCATTCCAGGTGAAGTTTATCCAAAAATAGCGCATTCGCCGCTAGCTCCAAAATACCGCGGATCTTTTCTATCCCAATACCAGCAGGTTGTTTAATTTTGTCCCCTAACCTTCACGACTATGTATCAGAGGATCATCAGGCCTTTATTGTTCAATTTCGATCCGGAAAGGGTACACCATTTCACCTTCCAGGTCCTGCGCCGGTTATTCAAAAGCAACTTCGTTCAACGGCAAGTCAGACAACAATTCTGCGTTCGGGATCCGCATTTAGAACGGGAGGTATTTGGAATACGGTTTCCAAATCCTGTCGGACTTGCCGCCGGTTTTGATAAGGATGCCCGGCTTTACAAGGAGTTATCAAACTTTGGCTTTGGCTTTATCGAGATCGGAACCCTTACTCCCCTTCCTCAACCCGGAAATGAAAAAAAACGCTTGTTCAGGTTAAAGGAGGATAAGGCCATCATCAACCGGATGGGCTTTAACAATGAAGGGGTAGCTGCAGCCGTTGAAAGGCTCAGTGGGAATCCCGGGGTGATCATAGGAGGAAACATCGGCAAAAACAAAGCCACCTCGAACGAAAAGGCAGCAGCGGATTATGTAACATGTTTCCAGGAACTATATCCCTGGGTAGATTATTTTGTCGTCAACGTGAGCTCTCCCAATACTCCTGATCTGAGGGAGCTACAGGATAAGAAACCGCTCCTTGACCTGCTGCGAAAGCTTCAAGCAGAGAATTTGAAGAAAAAATCTCCCAAACCCATTCTTCTAAAGATCGCGCCGGACCTGTCCGATAACCAGTTACTTGATATCATTCAAATCGTCTTTGACACCGGAATATCCGGGGTTATTGCAACTAACACCACAATTTCCAGGAATGGCCTCGAAAACCAGGCCCGGCAGGAGGCGGGAGGACTTAGCGGCGCCCCATTGCGCAAACGGGCTACCGAAGTAATCAGCTTTCTATATCGGAACAGCGGAGGATCTTTCCCTATTATCGGGGTCGGAGGGATCATGTCCCCTGAGGATGCAATCGAAAAACTCGAGGCGGGGGCAAGCCTCGTTCAGCTGTATACGGGATTTATATATCAGGGTCCGGGGTTGGTCCGGGAGATCAATCAGGAGATTATAAAACGGAAGATGTGACCTCTGAGATCATAGCGTTTTTGACCGCTTCTTTTCTACTTACCATTTCCCCTGGTCCGGATATTATTTTTGTACTGGTGCAGGCCATGAGGAAAGGCTGGAAAGCAGGGGTAGTCATCGCCCTAGGTCTTGTCACCGGCATCCTTGTTCATACCAGCCTTGTGGCATTCGGGGTATCGGCACTTATCCGGGAAAATCCCTCCTTTTTCCTGTTGATCAAACTGATGGGAGCAGCCTATCTTTTCTGGCTTGGCTGGACGACCTGGCGCAGTGACCCGCGGATTATTGTTTCTTCAACCGCAGGTTTTGAAAACCGGGAAATTTTGACACTGTATAGAAGAGGGTTTTTGATGAATGTACTAAATCCGAAGGTTACCCTTTTCTTCCTCGTTTTCCTGCCTGGTTTTCTTTGGGATCCCCTTCATGCTCCAATCCTCCAGTTTTACATCCTTGGAGGGTTGTTTATGATTCAGGCATTGTTCGTTTTTGCAACGGTTGCCATGACGGCCGGGAGAATTACGGAATATCTGGAGAGACATCAAGCTTCCGGTAAAATTTTCAAGGCGATTCAGATAGGAGTCTATGTCGGAGCAGGAATCTATATTCTGGTATGAACCAGCCGACAAATCCTTATATTTGATCCATGACCAGGATCAAGATCATTGAATGTCCCCGGGACGCCATGCAGGGGATTAAGGCCTTTATTCCGACACAAAAGAAAATCCAATATATCCAGTCCCTTTTGCGGTGTGGATTCGACACCATAGATTTCGGAAGCTTTGTATCTCCTAAGGCCATTCCCCAAATGGCGGATACGGCGGAAGTCCTGAGTAAACTGGATCTAAAGCGGACCCAGAGCAAACTGCTGGCCATCGTCGCCAATACCCGGGGCGCCCAAGATGCTGCAAAACATCCCGAGATCGGATATCTGGGATATCCCTTTTCCATCTCTGAAAATTTCCAAATGCGGAATACGCACCAGACTATCTCGGAGTCCGTGGATACTCTGGAAAGAATTCTCGATATCGCCTCAGCTTCTGGAAAGGAAGTGGTGGCGTATCTCTCAATGGGTTTCGGAAATCCTTATGGAGATCCATGGAATGTGGAGATTGTGGGAAATTGGACGGAGAAACTGTCTGCTATGGGCGTAAAAATCCTTTCCCTTTCAGATACAGTGGGCTCGTCCACCCCTGAGATTATCCATTATCTGTTCTCCAATCTGATCCCGAAATACCCGCGCATTGAATTCGGAGCCCATCTTCATACGACCCCGTCTACCTGGTATGAAAAGGTTGATGCCGCCTTCGAGGCCGGATGTAAAAGGTATGACGGGGCGATTCAGGGCTTCGGTGGATGTCCAATGGCCAAGGACGAACTCACCGGTAATATGCCTACCGAAAAGCTTCTCTCCTATTTCACCTCAAAAAAGGCGGACACCAATGTAAGGATGATGAGCTTTGAAGCTTCGCACAATGAGGCGACTAAAATTTTTACGCAATACTTTTGATTATCCTTCTCAGGGGGCTCCAGAAGGCAGCTATTTCTTCCTCAGGTAATTAGATAGGACAGAAATTTATAAACCAAAGGGAGGAATTTTTTACTGCAATTCCCTGTTTGCTTTCTGCCTGTGCCTGAATTGTGGAGAATTAGGTGTATATTTGCCCGCAATTAAATCTTAATTGCCATGATCGCACAAAACTCCAGAATTCTAGGTGAAGGGCTTACCTACGATGACGTGCTTTTAGTTCCGGCTTATTCCGAAATTCTTCCCAGAGAAGTCAATATAGAATCCAGGTTTTCGCGCCGAATAAAGCTTAATGTTCCCGTCGTTTCAGCGGCAATGGATACCGTGACTGAATCCCGAATGGCCATCGCGATGGCCAGAGAAGGTGGAATCGGGGTACTACATAAAAACATGGGGATCGAAGAACAGGCTTTAAAAGTGAGGAAGGTAAAGCGCGCAGAGAGCGGAATGATCATCGATCCAGTCACCCTCTCGATTACCGCCACGGTTGGTGACGCCAAGGAAAATATGAGGGAACACAGTATAGGGGGTATACCTATCGTGGATCAGGATGGGAAGTTGCTCGGAATAGTGACCAACCGGGATCTTCGTTTCGAAAGGAATAACAGTCGTCCGATTTCAGAAGTGATGACCTCTCAAAACCTCGTTACTGTGGCCGAGGGCACCTCCTTAGAAGATGCCGAAGGAATTCTGCAGGAGAACAAGATCGAGAAATTACCCGTGGTCAATGATCAGGAAAAGTTAGTGGGATTGATCACCTTCAGGGATATTACCAAGCTTACTCAAAAACCCATTGCGAACAAGGATACCTATGGCAGGCTCCGGGTTGCGGCGGCCATTGGGGTGACCGGGGATGCCTTAGCGCGTGCGGAAGCCTTGGTGAATGCGGGAGTAGATGCAATTGTGATCGACACAGCCCATGGCCACACCAGAGGTGTGATCAGTATTTTGAAAGAAGTAAAAGCCAAATTTCCAGAGCTGGATGTGGTTGTTGGAAATATAGCAACTCCGGAAGGTGCAAAATTTCTCGTGGAAGCCGGTGCGGACGCAGTCAAAGTGGGAATCGGCCCCGGTTCAATTTGTACCACAAGAGTGGTGGCAGGGGTAGGCTTTCCGCAGTTTTCTGCAGTATTGGAAGTCGCAGCCGCGATTCAGGGCAGCGGTGTCCCGGTTATCGCCGACGGGGGAATTCGTTACACCGGCGACATACCAAAGGCCATAGCTGCCGGAGCAGACTGCGTGATGTTAGGCTCCCTGCTTGCAGGAACAAAGGAGAGTCCGGGGGAAACCATCATTTACGAGGGGAGAAAGTTCAAGTCCTATCGGGGAATGGGATCTGTGGAGGCCATGAAACAAGGGTCAAAAGACCGTTATTTTCAGGATGTTGAGGATGACATTAAAAAACTGGTTCCAGAAGGAATCGAGGGTAGGGTTCCCTACAAAGGGGATCTTTTTGAAAGCATTCACCAGTTTGTAGGAGGGCTCCGTGCCGGAATGGGATATTGCGGGGCAAAGGATATTACGACCCTGCAGAAAGAGTCGCGTTTTGTGAAAATAACCTCTTCTGGGATTCAGGAGAGTCATCCTCATGATGTAACCATCACCAAGGAGTCTCCGAATTATAGCCGATAACTCCGGAAGAAGTCAGCTATAAGCTATTCCGTTTTGACCTCGATCCCTAGTTCCTTTAGGACCTGGCTGGTAATGTCATAGGTGTCTGAGGAATAGGCCAGGCTGGTCCCTCCTGCGTGAAGGATGTGAGTATAGCCCTGGCTTTCAACTACCTGAAGCATTGCATTGTTGATCTTCTCGTATAAAGGTGTAGTCAATTCGTTACGCTTGAGCTGCATCATTACCGTGGCCTTTTGTCTGAAGCCTTTTATGGTGTTTTCAAGTTCAATAATCGCTGTTTCCTTTTGCTGTTTGATTTCTTCAGAATAAGTCGAAAGAGAATCCTGATACTGCTTTACCAGGGTCTCATATTCAGTAATATCCGTTTCAAGTTGATTCTGAAGCTCTTTCTCATAATTTTCGAGTCCCTTTTGGACCTCTGTCATTTCCGGCATTTGGGAAAGAACGTAATCTGCATTGATGGTACCGACTTTTGTCTGGCCCTGTCCTATCGAACAGATAAACAGGAATGTCATTAATAGAATTGTTCGCTTCATATCAGGTTTGTTTTGCCAACAAATATACTACAGAGTTTGAACTAACTGACTGGATGATCAATAATTCCTGTACTTTCTTTTCCCGCATCAGGAGTTGATTTTCCATGGAAGTACGGGCATATTTTAAGGAGACCCGAATTTTTCCTGAGCTGTTCAAAATTTTTCCAATCCGAGGGACGTTTAGAGGGAGAGATTGTTAAACCCCCAGGAATTTTTACTTTTGCCATTGAAAAACCAGAACGTATTGCCAAAAAAGATCGACCTTTTAGTTCTATTGCTGGCTGTTGTGACCCTTGGTAGTTGCAATGGGATTGACAGCCAACCGGGAGAGGGTGTTATCGCCAGAGTGAATGATCACTATCTGTATGAAGAAGACATCGCATCTCTTGTTTCGGAGAATACCACCGCAGAAGATAGCACCCTACTTGTGCGGAACTATATCAATCGTTGGGCGACACAGAAACTCCTGATTCAGGGAGCCCGCATCAACCTGACAGAGTCGCAACTCAAGGAATTCGATCAGCTCGTCCAGAACTACAAGAATGAACTCTACGCAAAGGCATACACCGATGCCATTGTCGCCAGGGAACTCGACACCACCATCGCTGAAGAAGCGGCCCAGAGCTATTACGAGGAAAATGGCGAGATATTTGTACTTAATGAGGATCTGGTGAAGTTAAGGTATATCAATCTCGGGAGGAATAATTCGGACCTGGAGGAGATTAAAACCCTTTTCCGAAGGTTCAATCAGAAAGATCAGGAGAAGCTGTTGGAGAAATCGATTCATTTCAATTCCTACTCTCTCAATGATTCGGTATGGGTCAAGACCAAAGAGGTCTACGATAAGATCGGGCCTTTAACACCCGAGGATAGGGAGCGCTTTTTAAAAAACAACAATTTTTTGCAACTCGAAGATTCATTAGGAGTATATTTGATCCAGGTAAAAGAGGTCAGGTTACAGAATCAAAAGGCACCTTTTGAATATGCCCTCCCCAGTATAGAAGAGATCCTGCTCAACAAGAGAAAGCTGGAGCTGATCAAAAAATTAGAACAAGATATTACACAAGATGCAATTAAGAATAACGAATTTGAAATTTATGACTAAAGCCCTGTCCATTCTCGGGGGAATGCTGCTTTGTTTACCGGGATTTGCACAGGAAATCGTGGTTACGGACAGTACAGCCATCCAGATGCCTGAGACGGAAGTTCAGGATACCACCGGTACCTCAGGAAAAACCAAGGTGGATGGAGTGGCTGCCGTGGTGGGAGACTTTGTGGTCCTGGAGAGCGATATCGATAAAATGTATGTTGATCTGAAGAGCCAGGGAATTTCCACCCAGGATGTCACCAGGTGTAATCTGGCGGGCCGGCTTCTCGAAAACAATCTTTATGCTCATCATGCCATCCAGGACAGCATAGTGGTTCCTGATTCACAGGTCAATGCGGAAATCGATCAGCAATTGGCCTATATGACCCAGCAGCTCGGGTCTCTCGAAAAAGTCTTGGAATTCTATAAGAGAGACAATGAGGCAGAATTTCGATCCGAATTGTTTGAGATCATCCGCAAGAAGAGACTTGCTGCCGAAATGCAACGGAAGGTCGTTGAGGCTGTACAGATAACCCCCGAGGAGGTGCGGGCTTTCTTTGCTGAAATTCCGGAGGACAAAAGACCGATTTTTAATGATGAGGTGGAGATTGCCCAGATCGTGGTAGAACCCGAGATAACTGAGGAGGAAAAAAAATCGATTATCGCAAGGCTGAACGAAATGCGTAATGATATCATTGAAAATGGCGCCAGTTTTGCAACCAAGGCAGTGTTGTATTCGGATGACAGGGCTACCCGTTCCTCTGGCGGACAAATAACGCTCACCAGGGAAGATGCCATTGTCAAGGAATTCAAGGATGTGGCTTTCAGCCTGAGGCAGGGAGAGGTGAGCGAACCTTTCCAGACTGAGTACGGCTATCACATCATGACGGTTGACCGGATCAGGGGACAACAGGTGGATGTGCGGCACATTCTGCTGATCCCGGAAGTATCTGAAGAGACTAAGAAAAAGGCACAGGAAGAACTTAAGGAGGTTCGTCAGAAGATCATTGATGGGGAGATCAGTTTTGCTGAGGCGGCCCGGGAGATTTCCGATGAGGAAGAAACGCGGGAAAGCGGGGGTCAATTGATCAATCCCACGACTGGGGACACCCGTTTCGAGGTCTCTAAGCTTCCTCCGGTCCTTTTTGAGCAGGTACAGAATCTTGAGGAAGGGGAGGTATCCGTAGTGCTTACCGACCAGGATAATGTCGGAAGACCTTTCTATAAGATCATCTCGATTACCAAAAAATATCCTGAACACGTCGCGGACTATGCCAGAGACTACAACAAAATTAAAGAACTCGCCCTTAGAGATAAACAGCTCGAGGCAATTGAAGAATGGCAGGAAAGCAAGATAGAGGATACTTATATAAAGGTCAATGGAGCTTACCGCGATTGTGATTTCCAGAGTAACTGGTTGAAAGAGTAATCCAGAGAAAATGTCGGATGTTCAGGCTGTAAAAAATCTCGTTTCCCGTCACCAGGAGCTCACCCGGGAGATCCGAAAGAAGATTGTCGGCCAGGATGAGGTGATCCACCAGATCCTCCTTTCCATTCTCGCGGGGGGACATTCCCTTCTGATAGGTGTCCCGGGCCTGGCTAAGACCCTAATGGTCAACACCATTGCCTCTGCTCTCGGCCTCAACTTCAAAAGGATCCAGTTTACTCCGGATCTGATGCCCAGTGATATCCTCGGTGCGGAAATCCTGGATGAGAACAGGCACTTCAAGTTTATCAAAGGCCCGGTGTTTGCCAATGTCATTCTTGCGGATGAAATCAACCGAACTCCCCCGAAGACCCAGGCGGCCCTGCTGGAGGCGATGCAGGAAAGGGCAGTCACGGTAGGAGGGACCCATTATCAACTTGATCTGCCATATTTCGTATTGGCTACCCAAAATCCGATCGAACAGGAAGGAACCTACCCGTTGCCGGAGGCACAGCTCGATCGCTTCATGTTTGCCATTGAACTGGATTATCCGGATTTTAAGGAAGAGGTTGAGATCGTCAAGAACACCACTTCAGATCTTGTCTCCGAAGTACGTCCGCTTTTTTCTGCCCAGGAAATCGTGGATTTTCAACACCTGGTCAAAAGAATACCTGTTGCTGATAACGTGGTCGAATACGCTGTCACCCTGGTTGGGAAGACCCGGCCGCAGAGCGAAAAAGCTCCTGCGATAGTGAAAGAGTTTGTAGACTGGGGAGCCGGACCAAGGGCATCTCAGAATCTCATTCTGGGGGCCAAGGCAAATGCAGTTGTCAGCGGGAAATATTCCCCGGATATCGAAGACGTGCAACAGGTTGCCCTCGGTATTCTCAGGCACAGGGTTATACGGAATTACAAAGCTGATGCTGAAGGGGTTACGGAAGACCAGATCATCAGAAATCTCTTTTAGATTTTTTTGTTTATCTTGGTTCTGTAATGGACTCGCTGATCAAGTACAAGATTCCCCTAGTCCTCCTGTTTTTCGTTTGTCAGGTGGTCTGGGTGAATTCTGGCAGCAATTTGCTGCAGCTGGAAACCATCTCGGTCTACAGTTGGCTGAGCCTCTTCTTTCTTTTTTTGTTCTGGCTGTTACTGGTTTCCGATCTTATCATTAGGGACATCCACCACAAGGCCTTCTGGATGATCGCCATGCTCGTCCTTCCTGCTTTTGCTCCAGCCGCATACCTTTTTCTGCGGAAAAAACGACGGACCGTCCGCTCCACGTATTTCAAAAGCTGAACAAACCTCGGTGGGATTTGTTATTTTCCCAATTTCAGGGCCCTTCCTTTGCGCAAGTGGTTATTTTATTTGCATATTTTAAGAATTGATGAATTTTATACAACATTTGTCGGAGTTTGCTATTGATTTTTAATTGATCATCGTAATTCGTAATTTTGCCACCTCTTTGAATTCAATAAACACAAGATATGGCTTACGATATTGAAATGATCAAAAAGGTTTACACCCAGATGGAAGAACGTGTCGATGCGGCACGTAAAGCTGTGGGCAAGCCTTTAACGCTTTCAGAAAAAATTCTTTATTCACACCTCTGGGATGGCAGAACCGAAAAAGGCTTCACTCGGGGTAAAGATTACGTTGATTTTGCACCGGACAGAATCGCATGCCAGGATGCAACGGCCCAAATGGCCCTTTTGCAATTCATGCAGGCTGGTAAAAAGACAGTGGCAGTTCCAACAACGGTGCATTGTGACCATTTGATCCAAGCGAAGCTGGGGGCACAATTTGATCTTCCCAGTGCCCGAAAAAGCAGTGATGAGGTTTTTGATTTTCTGGAATCCGTTTCGAATAAATATGGGATCGGGTTCTGGAAACCTGGTGCCGGGATCATTCACCAGGTGGTACTGGAGAATTACGCCTTCCCTGGGGGCATGATGATTGGTACAGACTCCCATACCGTCAATGCAGGAGGTTTAGGGATGGTAGCCATAGGTGTTGGGGGGGCTGATGCCGTGGACGTCATGGCGGGTATGCCCTGGGAGTTGAAATTTCCCAAGATCATAGGAGTCAAACTTACCGGAAAGCTCTCTGGATGGTCTGCCCCCAAGGATGTTATTCTTAAGGTGGCCGGAATACTTACTGTTAAAGGAGGTACTGGTGCAATAATAGAGTATTTTGGTGAGGGTGCCCGCTCCATGTCCTGTACAGGAAAGGGAACGATCTGTAACATGGGTGCAGAAGTAGGAGCAACCACCTCGACTTTCGGTTACGATGATTCGATGGAACGTTATCTGCGGGCTACAAACAGGGCCGATGTTGCCGATGCCGCAAATCAAGTGAGGGAACATCTGTCCGGCGACCCAGAAGTGTATGAAAATCCGGAACAATATTTTGACCAGGTTATTGAAATTGATCTCTCGGAATTACGACCACATCTCAATGGACCATTCACCCCAGATCTGGCCACCCCGATTTCTGAAATGGGGACCAAGGCAAAAGAAAATGACTGGCCGATCAACGTGGATTGGGGACTGATCGGATCCTGTACGAATTCCTCCTACGAGGATCTTACAAGGGCCGCTTCGGTAGCCAAACAGGCTGTTGATAAAAAGCTCAAACCCAAGTCTGATTTCGGTATAAACCCAGGTTCAGAGCAAATTCGGTTTACTGCTGAAAGAGACGGTTTACTGCAAATATTTGAAGATCTTGATGCAACCATATTCACCAATGCATGCGGGCCCTGCATCGGACAATGGGACAGGAGTGACAGAAAAGGGGAAGAAAAAAACACCATTGTACATTCCTTCAACCGGAACTTCTCCAAGAGGGCTGATGGCAACCCCAATACACATGCTTTTGTAGGTTCTCCAGAACTAGTTGCTGCAATAGCTATTTCAGGTCGACTTGATTTTGATCCGACTCGTGATTCCTTGCTGAATGAGGACGGTGAGTACGTTAAACTTGATGAACCAACCGGGCTCGAACTTCCACCAAAAGGATTTGATGTGGATGATCCGGGATACCTCGCTCCAACTGAGGATGGTTCCTCCGTTGAAGTCAAGGTAAACCCAGACTCCGAACGACTCCAGTTGCTGGAGCCATTTGATCCGTGGGATGGAGAAAATCTCATGGGGGCCAGATTGCTCATTAAGGCGTTTGGAAAATGTACTACTGACCATATCTCAATGGCAGGGCCATGGCTGCGGTTCCGAGGTCATTTGGATAACATCTCTAACAACTGCCTTATAGGTGCGGTCAATGCCTTCAATATGAAAACCAACCTGGTCAAGAACCAGCTGACTGGCGAATATGACGGGGTACCCGCAACTCAACGGAAATACAAGGAGGCGGGAATTCCGACCGTGGTGGTAGGCGACCATAATTACGGAGAAGGGTCCTCGCGAGAACATGCTGCAATGGAGCCACGCCATCTCGGGGTAAGAGTGGTTCTGGTAAAATCCTTTGCCCGGATCCATGAAACCAACCTGAAGAAACAGGGAATGCTCGGAATAACTTTTGCCAATGAGCATGACTATGATCTCATTCAGGAGGATGACACCTTCAACTTTATCGACCTGCAGGATTTCGCTCCTGATAAACCACTGACCATAGAACTGGTTCATGCGGATGGAACAAAGGATACCATCCAGGCAAACCATACCTATAACCACTCCCAAATCGAATGGTATAGGGAGGGTTCAGCGCTCAATTTGATTAAGAAGCAGAATGCTGCCTGATCCTGTAGATAAGTGAAATAAAAACCCGTTCCGCGAGTCGGTTGGCCGAACAAATGGAACGGGTTTTTTATTGCAAAAAGGCAACCTTACGGCTGCCTTTAGAAGTAGATGAGAAGTCTTCGGTTGTACACCAAAGTTTTTTCAGATAATCTTTGCCCCCCAGAAAAAATTATCCGGTTTCTCATCTCTTACGGTAACGACTCCAGCTTTCGCTTTTGATCAAGCAGAATATCAATCGCCGAATCTGGAATGTTCTGATTATATAAAGTCTCGTAGTACTGTTTCACATTCTGTTTTTCCCGTTCAAAGCAGGATTTGAGGTCTGATCCCTTGAAGGTATTTCTCGCCAGAAAATCCAGCTTGAGGAAAACAGGAAGAAAATTCAAAACAGCTCCGCCGATTCGGGAAACCTGCCGTGAATTGCGTAGATTAAATAGCAATTTTCTCAAATCCAGCTTTATCTTCTCTCGAAGTGTGATCAGCTGTGCGAGGTTGCGAGTCATTTCCCTTTCTTCAGGAGGAAGGTCGTAATATAAGACGTAGTACATCTGTAAAAGATGATCATTGGAAAGATCGAGTCGAAGAAGCTGAGAATAAAGTTGAACCTGCATGAGAAAAAATGAGCTTTCTCTAAAAGTAAGACTATTTTGTTCTTCTTTATCTTCTAATATGATGATTAACAGAAATTTAGCAAACCCTACTTGAAGACAGGGGTAAGGGCTCGAAAGACGCGGCAGACCAAGCGTTATGGAAAAACGGAACGGGCTTTCCCCGGGAAAATTATGATAAAGAAAACTAAAAAAGTTATGGTTTTTTAATTATTGCCGGCGCAAAATTAAAGAACCCCCCAGGGGTTTAGGGGTTTAGAATTCTATTATGGTGCCCAGAGCGGGACTCGAACCCGCACGCTCTAATGAACACATGGCCCTCAACCATGCCTGTCTACCAGTTCCAGCACCTGGGCGAAAATTCACTGTAAAATGCAAATCATGTTTGACCTGACCTGATTCTACTACATCTGGACTATGTGACCTGGCTGGGGCTCGAACCCAGGACCCTCTCCTTAAAAGGGAGATGCTCTACCAGCTGAGCTACCAGGTCAGGATCAAAGAACTGTAAAAAATAAAGTGATCTGGCTGGGGCTCGAACCCAGGACCCTCTCCTTAAAAGGGAGATGCTCTACCAACTGAGCTACCAGATCTTGCTTCTTGAATTTTTGCTAATGCGGGTGCAAATATACTATCATTTGTTTACTTTTCAAGAACAAAATGACATAAATTTGGGCATCACCTAAACCGGCAGACAAATCTGCCCCATATGCTTTCAGTATCCATGAAAATTATCCTGTGCGGCTATATGTGCTCTGGTAAAACCTCTGTCGGTAACCTTTTGAGCGGAAGCCTTCAAATTCCCCTTATTGACCTTGACCAGGAGATCAGTAAAAGAGAAAGAAAGAGTATTCCTGAAATATTCCAGAAGCCAGGAGAGATTTATTTCCGGAGGAGGGAATCGGAAGTACTGAGGGAAATACTCGCCTCAGACCGGCCAGTGGTGCTCTCATTGGGGGGAGGAACACCATGCTACGGTAGCAATCTGGAAATGATCAAAAGTTCAGGTGCCGTAATGGTTTATCTCGAAACGAGTCTTCCGGAACTCAAGAGTAGAATCATCAAAGAGCGGGGGGAAAGGCCGTTGCTGGAACATCTCCGAACAGAAGATGAAATCGAAGATTTCCTCCGAAAGCATCTGTTTGAGCGCAATCCTTACTATCGGGAAAGTGACCTGACGATCCGAACCGACGGTAAAAGTGCGACAGAAATCGCTGGGGAAATACAATCCAGATTAATGTAGCTCCACGCGATAATTGTCCTTTTCAAAAAATACCTTTACCGTTTCATGAATAGAGGTTGATAGAGAAATTCCCTTAAAGTCTGCTTTGACAGGAAATTTTTTATGGCTTCTATCTACCAGAACTGCTGTTCGGAATTGTTTCAGGGGCACCTGAAGAAAGTGTTTCACACCGTAAATAAGAGTGGTTCCGGAATTCAACACATCATCAGCCAGAACAAGAGAACGGTTCTGGTATTCTTCTGGGGACAAAGAAGTAGTGATCATCCCAAGAGGATTCTTTTTATCGAGTTTGACCTCGCACAATCTGATCCTAAGAGGCCCTATTTTTTGGAGTTCCTGTTGTAGTTCCTCCGCTAGCTGATAACCGCTCCGCGCGATTCCTGCAAGTATAAGCTCTTCCTCATCTACGTTGCTCTCGAGGATCTGATAGGCGATCCTTTTGATCTTCTGGGTGATCTGGTTATGGTCGAGGATAAGGAGGGATTTGTTTGCCATGGTCTTCATATGTTTATGCTTGGGTAGTCATCAGGTTGTTTCTTTGCCAGGTTCCGGAGATTCCTCATCTGGATTTTCATACCATTCATCAAGCTC
Source organism: uncultured Salinimicrobium sp. (assembly GCA_946887075.1). The sequence continues at coordinate 15,726 of CAMPKA010000029.1, read as the reverse complement.
TCTTCGATCCTTTTTGGTAGGTCGTCCCGTTCCTTTTTTGCGGTAGTACTCCCTGGAATATTTGAGTAAATCCAGTTTTTCAAATTCCGATTTCGGGGTGGAATCCCGCACGTAAAGATCAACCAGCTTAGCACCCACCCTGCTTTTGGGAAGATCAAGAACTTCTATTTCGTAGTTGATCTGATTCTTCCGGACCAAAATTTTGTCACCGGGATAGATCTCGCGAGAGGGTTTGACTGCGGCCTCCTGTATCTTCACCTTTCCCTGCCGACAGGCGGTACTGGCAAGGCTTCGGGAACGGAAAAATCTCACAGACCACAAATACTTATCTACCCTCATAATTTTCCCCTATTTCTCGTGTTGTTCAGAACAAAAATACAAGAATATTGTATCTTGCGGGCCTAAATTACCTTTTGATGAAATTCCAGAATTTTTTTGTTGTCATAACCGCATTTTTGATGTTGCTTGTTTCCTGTGAAAAGGAAGATGATCCGGGAACGGAACCGGATCCACCCAGGGATCGGGGTGAACAGGAACTGGCAGATCAGCAGGCTTTAACAGAATACCTCGACACCCATTTTTATAACGCTGAAGCGTTTGCCAATCCGGGAGAATCCTTTGATTACAGAATTGAAATCGATACCATAGATGCCGAGAACGCGGATGAGACCCCCCTGAGTGCCTCTCCATTTCTTGAAGCTAAAACGATAACCAGGGAGGGGGTGGACTATACCATCTACATCCTGACAGTCCGGCCTGGAGTGGGGGAGGAGCCGGAATTTACCGATTCCACGTTCGTTTCCTATTCTGGAGAATTGCTTGATCAAACCCCTTTTGACAGTTCTGTTAATCCGGTATGGTTTGATCTTTCCAAGACCATTCCCGGGTTCACGGAGGCGCTGGTGGAATTCCGTGCCGGCTCGGGATATGAAGTCCTGCCTGATAACACCGTAAAATGGAATAACGATTATGGGATCGGAGCGGTGTTTCTTCCTTCTGGTCTGGGGTACTTCAACAATCCCCAGGGCAATATCCCCCCCTATAGCCCTCTGGTCTTTACCTTCTCTCTCTACAGGGTCAACCAGACGGATCATGACCAGGATGGAATAGCCTCTTATCTTGAGGATGTAAATGGGGACAGGGTGATAGGGAATGATGATACCGATGAAGATCTATTTCCGAACTACATCGACCAGGATGATGACGGGGATTATATTCCGACTGAAGAGGAGATTGTAATCAATGCAGACGGCACCATTACCTATCCTGATGAGGATGGGGATACCGTTCCAGATTACCTCGATGCAGAATAAAAGGGTCTGATGGCTTCCCCAATATGAATTCTGAAAAGATCAGAGATCCAGGAGGAGACTAAAAATGATCTGACTGGGTCTGGTGTCTACACGGCTAAGACCGGTTTCATTATTCAGAACGGTAGCTTCATTTTCCTTGAGACTCCTTTCATAACGGACCTCAAGACCCAGTTTGCCAATTTGCACCCCTGCGCCGAGCTGGGCTCCTACTGTTATTTCCTGATCGACATCCTCAAGCCTGGCACCCTCGAAATCATTGTCCAGAATGTACTGGAAACTAGGTCCTGCAAAGACCTGTAAGGGTCCAAATACACCCGTACCTACCAGGACAGGAAGGTCGAGTTTTGAAAGGTTGTATTCCGCAACTTCGTCGTTGTAGCTGTACTCGCTTTTTGTGGTGGTATAAACCAGTTCCGGTCGCAGAAAGAATCCCAGGACATTGATCTGGTAAAACATTCCAAAGTGATAGCCGGTTTTGCTTTCTCCTCCCTCAATGACGTCCTTTCCTGCCTGGCTGACATCTGAATAGGTGATTTCACCGTTGTCTCCGTAGTTAAGCCCCCCTTTGATCCCAAAACCATTCTGGGCCAGTGCGGCCGTAGAAATCAAACACATCAGGATGATCATTATATTTTTCATGGCACTTTGTTTTTGTTGAGACTAGAACGCAATAAAAGATACGATATTTTGCAGAAAAAATAGGCCCCTGAAAGGAAGAATCCTTGCAGGGGCCTATAAAGGCTGTTCCATCCCTCTTTATTTCCTTTGGAGAACTTTTTTAACTGAGGATTTTATCGCCGAAGCATTAAGACCATATTTCTCCATCAGCTGTTCCGGAGTTCCGCTTTCACCAAAAGTATCCATGGTGGCCACAAATTCCTGAGGTGCAGGAAGGTTTTGAACAAGGGTTCTGGCTACGCTCTCCCCGAGACCTCCCAGGTAATTATGCTCCTCGGCAGTTACCACGCATCCCGTCTTTCTCACGGAGGCCAGAGTGGCCTTTTCGTCTAAAGGCTTAATGGTGTGAATATTGATCACCTCCGCAGAAATCCCGTCCTTCTCTAACTCTTCGGCGGCAATTAACGCCTGCCATACTAGATGTCCTGTAGCGATAATGGTCACATCCTTACCTTCGTTGAGAAGTAGCGCCTTGCCGATTTCAAATTTCTGATCCTCTGCTGTGAAATTCGCAACTTTCGGCCTTCCAAAGCGAAGGTATACCGGACCGACGTGTTCTGCCACGGCGATAGTGGCGGCCTTGGTCTGATTGTAATCACAGGGATTGATCACAGTCATTCCCGGAAGCATTTTCATCATTCCTATGTCCTCCAGGATCTGGTGAGTGGCCCCATCCTCTCCGAGTGTCAGACCGGCATGGGAAGCACATATTTTTACATTCTTGTCGGAATAGGCGATAGACTGCCGAATTTGGTCATAGACCCTTCCTGTAGAAAAATTGGCAAAGGTGCCAGTAAATGGAATTTTTCCTCCAATGGTCAAGCCGGCTGCTATGCCCATCATGTTCGCTTCTGCTATTCCGATCTGAAAAAAGCGTTCCGGATGGTTTTTCTGGAAGTCCCCCATTTTCAGGGAGCCGGTCAGGTCGGCGCATAAAGCTACAACTGCCGGATTTGTCTGACCCAATTCCGTCAAACCCGCTCCAAAACCTGAACGTGTATCTTGATTACCTGTGTTTGTATACTTTGTCATACTGATTGGTGTTGTCTATTCCCTTGTTAGAGGAAAACATGAATATTTGAAACGGGTTAGTAGTCGCCAAGGGTTTCTGGATTCTGGGCCAGGGCCTTTTCAAGTTCTTCATCATTCGGAGCCACGCCATGCCACTTATGGGTTCCCATCATGAAATCCACACCATGACCCATTACCGTAGTCATGATGATTCCCACAGGTCTGCCTTTCCCCGTCCTCCTTCTGGCCTCAGCCAGGCCAGAGCGAACTTCCGACAAGCTGTTTCCATCCTTGATCTCTAGCATATCCCAACCAAAAGCCTCGAATTTCTTCATCAGATCTCCCATTGGAAGTACATCATCCGTACAGCCATCGATTTGTTGGTGGTTCCGATCTACGGTTGCAATCAGGTTATCCACTTTTTTTCCAGCTGCATACATGATTGCCTCCCAATTCTGACCTTCCTGTAGCTCTCCGTCACCGTGTAGAGAATACACCAGGTGATTATCATTGTTGAGTTTTTTGGAAGTCGCTGCGCCTATGGCCACAGACATCCCCTGGCCCAAAGACCCGGAAGCAATCCGTACTCCAGGAAGGCCCTCATGAGTGGTTGGATGACCCTGGAGGCGGGAGTCGATAAGTCGAAAGGTATTTAATTCCTCTATCGGAAAGTATCCGCTGCGGGCAAGAACGCTGTAGAAGACGGGAGATATATGTCCGTTGGACAGAAAAAAAAGATCCTCTCCGATTCCGTCCATGTCGAACTTTTCCTTACGTTCCATTACCTCCTGGTAAAGAACACTGAAAAATTCAGCACAGCCCAGTGAACCTCCGGGATGTCCGGAATTGACTTTATGGACTTGTCGCAGAATGTCCCTTCTTACCTGTACAACAAAATCTTCTAGTTGTTTTTGATCTGACATCTTTGTTTTTTTGATATTCGACAAAAATAGTCATTTAAATGACTTAGGCGAAAAATCCGCCACCCCTTAGCCAAAAAGGGCTTTATATTTTAATCAGATGCATACGGAACAATCCGATCCTACCAGATCGTGGGTTTACTGGACGGTCTGGAGAAAAATATGTGGGTTCTGATCCGGTTATCTCTTACCTTGTTGGTTATCTTTGCTGCCGTTATTCGCATCTATGAAATTTGAACTAGCCGTTACCGACAGGGGGAGCGATGCACGTGCCGGAGTGATCACCACCGACCATGGAACGATTGAGACACCCATATTTATGCCGGTGGGAACAGTTGCCTCGGTAAAAGGGATCAGCCAGAGAGAGCTTAAGGAAGAGGTTGACCCGGATATCATTCTTGGCAACACCTATCATCTTTACCTGCGGCCGGCGACGGAGATTCTCCGGAAGGCAGGCGGGCTTCATAAATTTATGAACTGGGATAGGAACATCCTTACAGACAGTGGGGGATATCAGGTTTATTCTCTGGCAGAGCGCCGGAAGATTAAGGAAGAGGGGGTAAGGTTTAAAAGCCATATAGATGGTTCATACCATAACTTTACTCCAGAAAACGTTATGGAGATTCAGCGGCTGATTGGGGCAGACATCATTATGGCCTTTGATGAATGTACCCCTTATCCCTGTGATTACAGGTATGCACGGGATTCGATGCAGCGCACACACCGATGGCTGGATAGGTGCATCGATCATCTTGAGAAGGTCCCTCCCCAATACGGTTATTCCCAGGCGCTTTTTCCAATTGTCCAGGGCAGTACCTTCAAAGATCTGAGGGAGCAGTCCGCAGAATATATTGCCGCTGCGGGGGCTGCTGGTAACGCTATAGGAGGTTTGTCAGTAGGAGAACCTGCTGAAGAGATGTATGCGATGACCGAAGTGGTGAACAAAATTCTTCCTCCCGAAAAACCGAGGTATCTGATGGGGGTGGGGACTCCGATTAATATTCTGGAGAACATAGCCCTGGGAATCGATATGTTTGATTGTGTCATGCCGACAAGAAACGCACGAAACGGTATGCTGTTTACCTCTCAAGGTACCATTAATATCAAGAACAAGAAGTGGGAAGACGATTTCTCCCCAATAGATCCGGAAGGAACGACCTATGTCGATTCCTATTATACGAGAGCCTATCTGAAGCACCTCTTTTCCGTCAATGAAATGTTGGGGAAACAGATCGCGACCATGCACAATCTTGGTTTTTATCTGTGGTTGGTTCGCCAGGCGAGAAAACATATCTTAGCCGGTGATTTTTCTACTTGGAAAAACCGAATGGTACAACAGATGAACAAACGCCTTTGATTTGAAAATCCTGGACTGGTACATACTCAAACGCTATCTCGGGACTTTCTTTCTGATGCTCTTGCTGTTTATACCTATAGGAATTACCGTAAATCTGGCAGAGAAAATCGATAAGATACTGGAGAACAAGGTGCCTTTGATGGAGGTGGTCAGCTATTATATTGATTTTACGATCTATTTCGCCAATTTGCTCTTCCCGCTATTCCTGTTTTTGTCCGTGATTTGGTTTACCTCCAAGTTGGCTCAAAACACGGAGATCATCGCTTTTCTCAGCAGTGGTGTCTCCTTCTGGAGATTTTTGAGGCCCTATATGATAGGAGCCACCCTGGTATGCGTAGGAGCCTTATTCTTGGGAATGTATTTGGCCCCTTCTGCGAGCAGGGGCTTCAACGAATTTAAATATACATATCTAAAGAAGGATAGTGAAATCAGGGAAACCAGTGATGTTTACCGGCAGATCAATGAGAACGAGTACATCTATGCCTCCCATTTTCAACCCAGTAGTAAGACCGCGCGTAATTTCACCCTGGAACATTTTGAAGGAAATGAACTAAAATTCAAGATAAGTGCGTCAAGGCTGAAATTCAATGAGCAGGATAGTACTTATTCCCTGGCCAACTACAGGAAAAGAATAATCGGCAAGCAGGATGACCAGCTGATTTCAGAAATCTCGATTGACACGGTACTTCCTTTTGAATTCGACGAACTCACCCCTGTGGCATATGTGGCAGAAACTCTGAATTATAATGAACTGGAGGAATTCATTCAGCAGGAGAAGCGGCGGGGTTCAGGAAATATTAATCGTTACCTGGTGGTGGCATACAAGCGATGGAGCCTTCCCGTGTCTGCCTATATTCTAACGATCATTGCGGTGGCAGTCTCTTCTATCAAAAGAAGAGGAGGAATGGGGGTGAGCCTTGCCCTGGGCATCACAATGGCCTTCGTTTTTATATTTATGGACAAGGTCTTCGGAACAATTGCCGAACAGAGTACCTTCTCTCCTCTTGTTGCTGTCTGGATCCCAAACGTACTTTTCGGAGTACTGGCCATTTACCTGCTATTTCATGCGAAACGATAAGCTGCGCAGTTACCTTCATCTCAACTTGATCGTATTGATTTGGGGTTTTACCGCTGTATTGGGAGCACTGATCAGCCTTGGGGCTATACCCTTGGTATGGTGGCGGATGATGATGGCCAGTTTGCTGATTCTGTTCTGGATCAGATGGAGAAGGAAATCCCTGAGAGTGTCATCTCGCTCTTTGATCACAATGATCGGTGCGGGGGTGATTATTGCCCTGCATTGGTTGACCTTTTTCGGTGCGATTAAGGCAGCTAACGTGTCGGTGACCCTGGCGATGCTTTCCACAGGTGCTTTTTTTACCTCTATTTTAGAGCCCCTGCTATACAGACGAAAGATAATCTGGTATGAGATTATTCTGGGGCTGCTTGTTGTCTCGGGGCTATATATCATTTTCGAGGTTGAAACCGAGTATATGGAGGGAATGATCCTTGCTCTGATCTCTGCTCTGCTTTCTGCCCTCTTTGCCCTGATCAATGGAAAACTTGCGCCCAGGGAAGATGCTGCAGTCATTTCTTTTTATGAGCTTCTTTGCGGGGCCCTTGCCATTTCCGTTTATCTGGGGGTGCTCGCCTTGTTTGGAACACCCGGTTCAGGTTTTTCCATTGCCTTTTTCCGGCTAACGGGTATGGATCTTGGGCTGCTTTTTTTGCTGGCCTCAGTATGTACAGCCTATGCTTTTATTGGAGCCGTTGCGGTGATGCGACATCTAAGCCCCTACACGGTTATGCTCACAACCAATCTGGAACCCGTCTACGGCATTCTACTGGCCTTTTTAATTCTTGGTCAGGAAGAGAGAATGGAACCGGGATTCTACTACGGAGCTGGTATTGTTCTGGTAACGGTGATCATCAATGGATTGCTCAAGACCAGAAGAAAAATCCGAAAACACAGGAGAGTCACCTCCTAACTTTCCTATATTTGTAGGCTAGGAAATTTTAAACCATTACCCCTCATGGAATACCTGGATTTCGAGTTACCCATCAAAGAGCTGGAAGAACAGTACCAGAAAGCCTGTGCTATTGGGCAGGAAAGCGAGGTGGATGTTTCTGCCACCTGCCGTCAGATCGAGAAGAGACTGGCAGATACCAAAAGAGAAATTTATAAGAATCTGACCGCATGGCAACGGGTCCAGTTATCTAGGCATCCGAACAGGCCGTATACCATGGACTACATCAATGCCATCTGTGGAAATTCTTTTTTAGAGCTCCATGGGGACAGGAATGTAAGGGATGACAAAGCAATGGTCGGAGGCCTGGGTAAAATCGGGGACCAGAGCTATATGTTTATCGGACAGCAGAAGGGATACAACACCAAGACCAGGCAGTACCGGAACTTCGGAATGGCCAATCCTGAAGGATACAGAAAGGCCTTACGCCTGATGAAATCGGCGGAAAAATTCAACATTCCTGTGGTTTCGTTCATCGATACTCCAGGTGCTTATCCCGGTCTTGAAGCCGAAGAGCGTGGACAAGGGGAGGCTATCGCCAGAAATATTCTGGAAATGACCCGGCTGAAGGTTCCTATCATCGTGGTAATCATCGGAGAGGGAGCCAGTGGAGGTGCTTTGGGTATTGGAGTAGGGGACAAGGTGCTCATGTTGGAAAACACCTGGTATTCCGTTATTTCACCTGAAAGCTGTTCCTCCATTCTCTGGAGGAGCTGGGAATATAAGGAAAAAGCCGCTGAAGCCCTAAAGCTTACTGCCCGGGATATGAAGAAACAGAAGCTTATCGACGAGATTGTGAAAGAACCTTTAGGCGGAGCACACAGCAATCGTGAAGAAACTTTTGATACTGTAAAAAATGCCATTATTGATGCCTTTGATGAAACTAAAAACTTATCACCAGAGGAACTCGTAGAAAACCGGATGGAGAAATATCTTTCGATGGGAGTCTTCAAAGGCTGAATGCTTAAAGAACATAGTCTCTTAAAAAATCCGAAGACAGCAGCTTCGGATTTTTTTAGCTTATCAACAGAGGAAGGCGAGTTGTCAACAGTTAAAATGTTCATAATCTGTGAACAGCGGAAGGTTCTCGAACAGAAGATCTAAAGTCAATTTATTTACATTCGCTATATGGAAAAAGCCAGGTCCCCCCAGAACTTGAATTACAACACAGGGAATGTAATCAGTCTAGAAAGAGGAAAAATTCCCCCACAAGCAATTGAATTAGAGGAAGTTGTATTAGGAGCAATGATGATCGACAAAAAAGGAGTCGATGAAATCATCGATACATTGCGTCCTGAAGTGTTCTATAAAACCGCCCATCAGTATATCTTCGAGGCGATCTTTAAACTCTTCGAGAATTCGGAACCCATCGACTTATTAACGGTTTCCAATCAGTTGAAGAAAGATCAGAAATTGGAGCAGGTAGGTGGAGATTTTTATCTCGTCCAGCTCACCCAGAAAGTATCCTCATCCGCACATATTGAATTTCATGCGCGGATAATTCTTCAGAAATATATCCAAAGAAGCCTGATCAAAATTTCAAATGAGATCATTGAGGATTCCTACGATGAAACCACCGATGTATTCGACCTTCTCGACCTGGCGGAATCAAAACTATACCAGGTCACACAGGGGAACATCAAACGATCCTCTGAAACCGCCCAGGACCTTGTAATGCAGGCCAAAAAGAGGATTGAAGAAATTTCGAACAAATCCGGTCTGAGCGGGATCCCTTCTGGTTTTGAAAAGTTGGATAAGCTCACCTCCGGTTGGCAGCCCAGTGACCTGGTCATTGTAGCAGCCCGACCTGGAATGGGAAAAACGGCTCTCACCCTGTCGATGGCACGGAACATAGCTGTCGGGCAGAATATACCGGTGGCTTTTTTCTCTCTTGAGATGTCTTCGGTCCAGCTGATCACGCGGCTGATTTCCTCAGAAACTGGATTATCTTCGGAAAAGTTGCGTACCGGTAATCTCGAAAAGCATGAATGGGAACAATTGAATGTTAAAGTAAAGGGGCTGGAAAAAGCGCCGCTCTTCATTGATGATACCCCTTCACTTTCCATTTTCGATTTAAGGGCGAAGGCGCGAAGGCTCTCCTCTACGCACGGTATCAAGCTTATCGTGATCGATTACCTGCAATTGATGACTGCGGGAGGAACTCAGAAGGGAGGAAACCGGGAGCAGGAAATTTCCACCATCTCCCGAAATCTCAAGGCCCTGGCTAAGGAATTGAATGTTCCGGTGATCGCCCTTTCTCAGCTTTCACGTGCCGTCGAGACCAGGGGAGGTAGTAAACGGCCTCTGCTTAGCGACCTCCGGGAATCCGGAGCTATTGAACAAGATGCCGATATTGTCTCTTTTATTTACCGGCCAGAATACTACAAAATCGAGGAATGGGATGATGAGGAGAGATCTCCGACTGAAGGTCAGGCTGAATTTATCGTGGCCAAGCATCGAAACGGGGGACTCGATAATATCAGGCTGAAGTTTATTGGACAACTCGGAAAATTTGATAACTTGGATGACTTCGATTCCCCTTCGGAATTTTATTCCAAGATGAACGATGATGATCCTACTGAAGGATTTTCAACAGGGAATCGTTTTCCGAGCCCGGACCAGGCCTTTGGGAGCTCCATGAATGATGATTCTGATGAAAGTGACGACGTTCCATTTTAAACAGCTGTTTCCCTTAAAGTGTTCAAGGGTAGAAAACGGGAATACCTATAGTACCGGAGGAAATTCGTTTCCATCCGGTTTTCTTTTCCAAATCCTTTTGGTCTTGTTCCTTGTTTATACGATCCCAATCCGGGCTTCGAAGATTTTGATCCCCATGGATGCAGACACTCAAGAAAATCACCTAAAAGCATATGGAATCACATACTGGCTGCTCGGCCAGCAAAAAAAAGTCCAATGGCTCCTCAATTACAGGGGAGGTAGCTTTCTCGTGGCGGATTCGGAGCAGGTCCGAAAGGAATGTCTGATCCGTGGCGTTTCCTTCGAATTGATTAGCGACGCAAAAGCCACTGAAATTCTCGATGGGATCAGCAGCCCTTCTCAGAACCAGGAGGCGGTTCTTCTGGAAAAGGCGCCGAAAATCGCCGTCTATTCCCCTGAAGGAAATAAACCCTGGGACGACGCGGTGACTATGGTGCTGACCTATGCTGAAATTCCATACGAAACAATTTACGATCGGGAAGTGCTCAATGATGCCCTACTTCATTTCGACTGGCTTCATTTACATCATGAGGATTTTACGGGGCAGTATGGGAAGTTCTACAGAGCCTATCGAACAGCACCGTGGTACATAGAAGAGAAACAGCAGGCGGAGGCCCTGGCTGCGGAATTGGGGTATGATAAGGTTTCAGAAGAGAAACTTGCCGTCGCCCTGAAGATCCGGGATTTTGTTGTTGGGGGAGGATTCATGTTCGCCATGTGCAGCGCCACGGACAGTTTCGATATCGCTCTTGCGGCCGCCGGAGTGGATATTGCTGAGGCCATGTTTGACGGAGATCCCAGTGATCCGAATTACCAGAGCCTGCTCAATTTCGAAAATACCTTTGCCTTTTCTGGTTTTCTACTGGAGCGGGATCCGATGGTGTATGAATTCTCCTCCATTGATATGACCAACAAAAGGTTCGTTCCTATGGAATCGGATTATTTTTCCCTTATGGAATTTTCGGCTAAATGGGATCCTATTCCGACCATGCTGACACAGAACCATACCATGCTCATCAAAGGGTTCATGGGGCAGACCACTGCCTATGATCCGGAGGCGGTAAAGCCTACAGTAATGGTCCTTGGCAAAACTGCCTTTAATGGAGAAGCGAAGTACATCCACGGTATCAAGGGAAGGGGTTTCTTCACTTTCTATGGGGGCCATGATCCGGAAGATTACCAGCATATGGTGGGAGATCCCAAAACGGAGCTTGAACTTCACCCCACCTCTCCAGGTTACCGGCTTATTCTGAACAATATTCTTTTGCCCGCTGCTAGGAAGAAGGAGCAAAAGACTTAAGTTCTGAGCGGATGAGGATAGACAGTCATCAGCATTTCTGGAAGTACGATCCCCTTCTTTATCCCTGGATCACTGAGGGGATGAAAAGAATCAAAAAGGATTTCATGCCAGAGGACCTGAAACCTGTTCTTGAGAGGAATGGTTTCGAAGGGAGTATTGCTGTTCAGGCGGTCCAGGCTGAAGGCGAGACTGAGAATTTGCTGGATTTGGCGTCGAAGAATGCGTTTATCAAGGGAGTGATCGGATGGGTGAACCCCAATGGAGGCGAACTCAGGAATAGTCTAGAGAGGTTCTGCCAAAACAATTTTTTTAAAGGAATCCGGCACACGGAATGGGATAGCCATGGGGAATTCCTGCTTACAGATAACTTCATAAAGTTTGTTGAGATACTTCAGGATTTAAGACTCCCTCTGGATCTGTTGGTTTTTGATTACCAACTCCCTTCTGCCATTGCGCTAACACGACAATTTCCCGAACAGACATTTGTGCTCAATCACTGTGGAAATCCAGATCTTTCCAAGGGAATAGATTCCACCTGGCAAAAAAATATCAGAGCTATTGCCACCTCAGAAAAGGTGTTCTGCAAAATATCAGGTTTGGCCACCGCATTACAAAAAGGAGGACAAGCAATTTCCCTTCAGCCATATCTGGAAGTACTGGCAGAGGCTTTTGGACCAGGACGACTAATTTTTGGTTCGGATTGGCCGGTATGCTTGACAGCAGCTTCCTACCTGGAAGTTGTGAAAATCGTCAGATCTTACGAGAACATTTTTACCGAAGGGGAGATGGAGCTGATATGGGGGGAAAACGCAACATCAGTTTACTCCCTGAGGGAGAAAACCCTTGATCCTGAGTAGGGGAGGAAGGCGATTTAGGCGTGATTCGGGATGTCCTTTTATTACGCTGGTATTGCGTACGGCCTATTTGCCGCAGCCGAAAAAAAAAGTCCCGCCTGAACAGCGGGACTCATTAAGTGAGATAGGTTTCTTATTTACTTTATTTTTTTGACAATCGCTTCAAACGCATCAGGTTGGTTCATAGCAAGATCTGCCAGAACCTTTCTGTTGAGCTCGATACCGCTGGCCTTGACCTTACCCATAAATTGGGAATAGGACATTCCATGTGCCCGAGCTCCTGCATTAATCCGCATTATCCAGAGGGAGCGGAAATTCCTCTTCTTGGTCTTGCGATCTCTATATGCATAGAGCATCGCTTTATCAACCGCGTTTTTAGCTACTGTCCAGACATTTTTACGACGTCCGAAGTAACCTTTTGCTTGCTTGAGCACCTTCTTTCTACGGGCTCTTTTAGCAACTGAATTTACTGATCTTGGCATTTGTTAATTTTTTTTTGTAGCAGGCGGCTATGATAAGCGCTTTGGTGAGCCTGACTCCAGGGTTATTAATTGATAAACCATCATGCTTCAGTTACTTCAGGCGTAACTGGAGCTTGATATTTTCCTCATCGGCCTCATGCACCAGGGTGCTGTGCGTCAGGGCAAGCTTTTGTTTTTTAGTCTTCTTTGTCAAGATATGACTCTTAAACGCATGCTTTCTTTTAATTTTACCGGTACCGGTCAGCTTGAACCGCTTTTTGGCACTGGATTTTGTTTTCATCTTAGGCATCTGTCCTTTTTTTAAACAATCTCACTTATTTATTTTCAAGCCGTTCGACCGGCTTCTGGGTCTATTTGGATTTCGTTTTTTTCGGAGAAAGGAACATGGTCATCCTTTTTCCTTCCAGTTTTGGCATCTGTTCCACCTTTCCAAGCTCTTCCAGATCCTGGGCAAGCCGAAGCAGTAGAATTTCTCCCTGCTCCTTAAATACGATTGAGCGTCCCTTGAAGAAGACGTAAGCCTTTAATTTAGCCCCCTCCTTCAGAAATTTTTCAGCATGTTTCTTTTTGAACTCGTAGTCATGATCGTCCGTGTTCGGACCGAAACGAATCTCCTTTACCACAACCTGAGTAGCCTTAGCCTTTAATGCCTTATCGCGTTTCTTCTGCTCATAAAGAAACTTTTTATAATCCATCACCTTGGCGACCGGAGGTTTGGCGTTTGGAGAGATTTCTACCAGGTCGAGACCTTGTTCTTCAGCAATAGCGAGTGCCTTTCTGGTGGGATAAATCCCCATTTCGACATTATCACCTACCAGGCGAACTTCCTCAGCACGGATCTTTCCGTTGATCTTGTGCGGATCTTCCTTGATTTCTCTAAGAGGTCTTTTTGATCTTTTTCTTCGTATTGCTATGGCTCAAAAATTTTAATTAAACTTCAAATGTATCTACTGTATCTGCGATTTCCTTCTTCACCGTGGCACAGAATTCTTCAATGCTCATTGTGCCGATATCCCCCGCTCCATGCCTTCTCACCGAAACCGTTCCGTTTTGCTCTTCCTGTTCCCCCACAATCAGCATGAAAGGGAATTTCTGCTTCTCCGCATCCCGTATTTTCTTGCCAATAGTCTCACTACGGTTGTCAGCAAGGGCGCGAATTTCGTTATTTTCTAACAAAGTTAAAACTTTTTGGCTGTATTTTTCATATTTCTCACTGAGCGAGAGAATAATAGCCTGGTCTGGCATTAACCACAGTGGGAAATTCCCTGCCGTATGTTCTAGAAGAATAGCAACAAATCGTTCCATACTGCCGAACGGCGCACGATGAATCATTACAGGGCGATGCAATTCGTTGTCGCTTCCCTTATAGGTGAGGTCAAACCGCTCCGGTAGATTATAGTCGACCTGAATCGTCCCGAGTTGCCATTGGCGTCCGAGGGCATCATTAACCATGAAATCCAGTTTAGGGCCATAAAAGGCCGCTTCTCCCGTTTCCACTTTATAGTTAAGCCCTTTTTCTTGGGCGGCCTTGAGAATGGCGTTCTCCGCCTTTTCCCAAACCTCATCTGAACCGATATATTTCGCTTTATTATCCGGATCCCTCAGGGATACCTGGGCGGTAAAATTCTCGAATCCCAAAGAATTGAAGACATATAGCGTCAGGTCGATCACCTTTTTAAATTCCTGGTCAAGCTGGTCAGGTGTACAGAACAAATGGGCGTCATCCTGAGTAAATCCTCGGACCCTGGTGAGGCCATGTAATTCACCACTCTGTTCATACCGATAGACGGTTCCGAATTCCGCAAAACGTTTGGGCAGATCTTTGTATGACCATTGTCCGTTTTTGTATATCTCACAGTGATGCGGACAATTCATAGGCTTTAACAAGAATTCCTCCCCTTCGTTCGGGGTGCGAATAGGTTGAAAGCTGTCTTCTCCATACTTTTCGTAATGCCCTGAGGTAACATAAAGTTCCTTGTGACCGATATGAGGGGTAACGACCATTTCGTACCCAGCCTTTTTCTGCGCCTTTTTCAGGAAATTCTCGAGTCTTTCTCTTAGGGCAGCTCCCTTGGGGAGCCACAGGGGCAATCCCTGGCCTACCTTGGAGGAGAAAGTGAAAAGTTCTAATTCCTTTCCCAGTTTCCGATGATCTCTTTTCTTGGCCTCCTCAAGGAGCTCCAGATATTCCTTGAGATCCTTTTGTTTGGGAAAGGAAATACCATATATCCGGGTGAGCTGGGGATTCTTATCATCACCTCTCCAGAATGCACCAGATGCGGCGGTGAGCTTTACAGCTTTAACTGCACCTGTGTTGGGTAGGTGGCCCCCTCTGCACAAATCTGTGAAAACGTCGTGGTCACAAAAGGTGATCTCTCCGTCTTCGAGATTTTCAATGAGCTCCAGCTTATACGGATTGGCTTCCTCCCGGTAGAATTCCATGGCGTCCTTTTTGGATACCTTCCGCATCCGAAAATCGTGTTTCCCCTGGGCGATCTCCATCATCCGTTTTTCGATTTTTTCAAAATCGTGCTCTGAAAATTTATGCCCCCCAAAGTCAACATCATAGTAAAATCCGTTTTCTATAGCAGGACCAATAGTTAATTTTGCGCCAGGATAGAGATCCTGGATGGCCTGAGCCATGATGTGAGAAGAGGAGTGCCAGAAGGCTTTTTTCCCCTCTTTATCCTCCCAGGTGTACAGGATGAGCTTTCCATCTGTAGTCAGCGGGGTTGAGAGTTCGATAGTTCTATCATTAAAACTGGCAGAAAGGACTTTCCGTGCCAAACCTTCACTGATGCTCCTGGCAACTTCGATCGGCGTAGTCCCTTTATCAAACGTCTTGATGGTGCCGTCCGGCAACTCGATCCTTATCATAAATTTTTCTTTGAGGCGCAAAGATAAGAGGTTACGAAATCCTGTACAATACCGCGGGCGGAAAGAGCAGTATGGCCTTTCATATCCCGAAATCCTTCCCTGCCCCTTCAAATCCTGTTTTTTTCTTTTATAGGTATTGTTTTATATGGAATGGGGTGTATATTTGCAGCCGTTTTGGTGGGGATGCGA
>CAMPKA010000028.1 GCA_946887075.1 uncultured Salinimicrobium sp. | reverse complement strand
TCTTTAGAGGGGTCAGTATAGCCAGAATGAGGGGTCAGCATCACCAGAATATCCACTTGAATCTCAATGGACAAACCCGAACTATAAATGGGCGGGTGATTTCCGAGGACTTAGAACCATTACCAATGTTAGATATTAGAAATTCTGACAGTTTATTCCTTGGGAAGACAGATATGGAAGGCCGTTTTAAAATTAATATTCCACAAGAAACAGACAGTTTGATCTTTCGATACTTAGGTATGGAGTATACTGATATTAGGTTGAAGAAGAAATGTGATAAAGTTGAAATCGTATTAATGTACGAGACTACTTATGACTTTATGACTTCAGGAAAAATTGATAGACTTCGTAAGAAGAGATTTGATAATTTGCCTAACCTACATTCAGACGCTATAAAGAAGGGACTTTTTGAAAGTAAGACAATATGTTATGATAGAGATTATGAAGCATATAAGCCAGATTTAGATAGAATTAGTGAAGAATTAAGGGAATTTGGAAAAAGAAATAATAATGACTTTCAAAATATAAAAAAAGGAGACATTGTAAAAATACCTTTTAGTTTAAACTCTTCAGAAAAAAGGATCAGCACATTCTATTCACCTTGTGAGAATTGTACAGATGAAGATTATGATTTTGTTATTAAAGGGGAAATTATAAATAAGCGCAGAAAAAATCTAACTCTTGAGATTAAAATCATTGAAATGCAGCCTTTTGATTCTTTGAAATATAGAGGGAAGGTTTTGAGTGTTGGTAGTGATTTTAAATATGAGATGAAATTTTACGAAGTAATACTTGATAAATAAATGCGGTTGGCACCAATGAATAACCGGTTTGGAAGTCATAGCTGAACGTCTTTAAGTACTTTATTCAGTGAAAAACGAAAATCAAACCAACTACTCTAGAAAGGTATACTTTTTTGATAATCGGTCAGCAAATTTTCTAAATCAATTTTGTTGACCGATTTGTTGACCTTAAGTCGCATCTTAGCAAGATTAAATGACCTTGACAAAAACAAAAAACCCTGTAAAACGATTGTTTACAGGGTTTTATCCTTATTGAAAGTGACCCCGGCAGGATTCAAACCTGCAACCCTCAGAGCCGAAATCTGATGCGCTATTCAGTTGCGCCACGGAGCCTTTAGATCAGCTGCAAATTTACTGAAAAAGATTTTGCAAACCCAAGCATTTTTGCAACGAAAATTATCAGGACAATTTTCGACGGACCACGGCCGAGATTGTTTTGCCGTCTGCTTTCCCAGCAAGTTCCTTGGTGGCAAGGCCCATCACTTTTCCCATGTCCTGCATACCCGAGGCGCCTGTTCTGGCGATAATACCATCTACCTCTTTCTCTATTTCTTCTTCGCTCAGCTGTGCGGGCAAAAAACTTTCGATCACTGCAGCCTGTTCTAATTCAGGGGTAGCCAGATCAGTTCTGCCCTGTTCCTGGTATATGGCGGCGCTTTCTTTTCGTTGTTTGACCAATCGCTGGAGTAATTTTAGTTCTTCCTCCTGGGTAAGGCCGTCCTTTCCTGCACCTCCTGACTGTGCAAGCAGAATAGCACTCTTCACCGCTCTTAAGGCCTCCAACCGGTTTGAATCTTTGGCACGCATTGCTGCCTTGATTTCTGTCATTATTTTTTCTTGCAAGTTCATGTCTGATACTTTTGAGCGAAGATAGTCAGTATAGTTCAATTTTTCTAATGAGGAAATCCCCTCTCAGATATGACATCAGAGGTTCGACAAGAGTTTAGGAACAAAGAGAAAGTGCCGGGGCTATATCACCAGGCCAAGTAAAACAAGAAAGATAAAGAAAGCAAAACCCATTGCATGATTTTCCCATTTTCTCCGCGGCTCACTTTCTGCAAATTTTCTTCTGTTCCAGGGATGTTTTTTGTAGGTGCTCATACATCTGAAATTTTGAATATTTCACTTCTTTTGGGAACCGTAAGGGACCCAGGATTATAAAATAACGAAATTTTAAGGAATTTTACAAATTCATTGGGATAAAATGTTGGACCACAGCCCGGTAGAAGAACCTAGAATTATTTAGGAGCTACAGGAGAGCATTGAACATCCGGGTTTTGAAGTCGCCCATTCCGGTCTTTTCTGTACCAGTTCTTCAAATCCCTCATCCCGATATGGATCCTTCATCGCCACCTGGAGTTTTTTAAAGAGTTGGTCCTTTCCCTCTTCCAATTCGGCGATTGCCTGGTGCAACAGGTAATTGCGGAGAATGATCCGGGGATTATTACGGCCCATGAGTTCTTGCGACAGCTCCCAGGGAAGCTCATCTTCCTTCCTCCTTGCGATATAGGAAAGTAGAAGTTGGTTCAGGTCCTGTTGTTCTGTTGGCTCCAGCTGTCGGTAGAAGGTATGGTCGAAGTAAGTTCTTATTTCAGTAGGTCCTGAATCGGGTGTAAGCTTTAGCAGCATTCGATAAAAGAGCGTCATATCCGGCTGGAGATCAGACAACAGCTTCTCGAATTTTGAGATAAGCACCTGATCTTCAGGGGTGATGCTTTCTCCAAGACCCAGTTTGTTTCCCATCATTCTGTAGTAGGATTTCCAGTACTCATCTTCGTAGGATTCCAGGATAACTTTGAGATCATCCGTGTCCTCGAATAACAGGGAAATTGCATTGGCCAGTTTTCCGAGATTCCAGTACGCTACTGAAGCTTGATTGCCGAAGGCATATCGCCGTCCCGGAAGATCAGTGGTGTTTGGAGTAAAGTTGAGGTCATAATTATCCAGGAATGAAAAGGGACCAAAATCCAAGGATAGCCCATGAATGGACATGTTGTCTGTATTCATCACACCATGAACGAATCCGATCCGATGCCACTGAGTCATCAGGGCGGCCGTTGATTGAACCACCTGCTGATACCAGCTAAGGATTTTGTCCTCCCCTGTAATCCCCGGAAAGTAGGTGGAAATAGTCCAGTTAACCAGTCGGAGAAGCTGTGTCTTATCTCTCTGGGCCGCAAGAAGCTCAAAGCTGCCAAAGCGCAGGAAGCTCGGTGCCAGACGGGTCACAATAGCGCCCTGCTCCTGTTGGGGATTTCCATTGTAGAACATGTCTCTGAGAACCTTTTCTCCTGTAGAAATAAGAGCCAGGGCCCGGGTAGTCGGCACTCCCAGATAGTGCATGGCCTCACTGATCAGAAATTCTCGAACTGAGGATCTCAGAACCGCACTTCCGTCTGCATGTCGGGAATAAGCAGTCGGACCGGCTCCCTTAAGCTGAACCTCGTAGGATGCCTTTTGACTGGAGATCTTCCCAAGATTGATGGCACGGCCGTCTCCCAACTGTCCTGCCCAGTTACCGAACTGGTGACCGGCATAGTTCATGGCAAATGGAAGTGTTCCGGGGGGCATAGCATTTCCGGAAAGGAGTTGGATGTCTTCCCCATCTGGAGACCGAAGACCGAGTTCCTTTGCCAGATCTTCACTCCAACCTATCAGTTGCGGATCAGGCACCGGAGTAGGTGTCGCCAGGCTGTAGAGCTTGAATGGGGTCTGTCGCGGATTTCGATTCCCACTCCTGTCACCTTCGAAGATTTCGATATAGTCACTGCCGGATAATTTATGATGCAATGCTTCCATCCTGAGAGCTTGGGATGTAAAGGTAAAGAATTAGGAAATCAAATAAATCCCGGGTAGTTTACATGTAATCCTTTTCTTTCACTGCATTATTAGCACTAAAGAGATCTTTGAATTTCCTCGATAAAACCACTGATTTCGAGGAGGCTACTGACAGAAAATCCTTTAGAAATTTAACAGCTCATTATGTCTTTGATGCTGACAAAGTTAAACCTGAATTAAAAGTGCACTGCATTATGAAATACTGGATTACATTTAAAAAAACATAAAAAATTAAAGCTATGACTTCATACCAAAGTAGATCCCAAATTCGACAGGAGCTACAAAAAATGCTTCCTCACCAACTAGAGGAATGCAAAGAATGCGATCGTCTTCCCCTTGCCCTGGAGGAGTTGATCAAACACAATTATGATGCCTCTTACGTCTGCTACGACCATAAGAAGAACATGATAGAGGTGGGAGTAGAGGATCAGGAAGAGGTAGATTCGTATCCCCAAATCACTGTACATAAATTCCCACTCGAGGAAGTGGCAGCAAGGCTGCACAAGACTTTCCGGACTTCGGACGTTGATCTGATGTTCTACGGGAGATTGCTGGCAGGAGGTGGCCAGCGTAAGGTCGATGAAGTTGTGCTTGTATAGCAATAATTAGCCTATGAAAAGAACCCCCTTTTGGACTTTCGAAAGGGGGTTCTTTATTAGGCCCCGGTCAGGATTCTTCGTTTCGGTAGGAGAGTTGTCCATCTACAATTCGAGCCGGAGAGGTGTACGGATGCTCCGTGACCTTTTGATCTCCCATGATGTGAAGGACTTCCCAGTTGTGAACTTTCAGAAAATCGGAAATCATCGCCCGATGGCAACTCCACCATACAGCTTCCGAACACATGATGGCCACTTTGCTGTGGGTGGCCAGATTCTCCAGATCTGTTATGGCGGCATGAAATTCCTTGGTCTCCATATAATCGGCATAGCCCCTGAAGGAGGGATGTCGCCAGATGAAGTTCACGGAGTCCGGACGTGCTTTGCGCCTCCCGCCAAGAGCTTCAAAATGCTGGTACTTTAAATCGTTCTGAGGCAAAGCGTGCTGAAGGGCATCCTGATTGAACTGAGGATGTCTACGAGACCCGGGATAACGCCTGACGTCCACCAGAAGTTCTATCCCGTACGCCTTCAGCCAGGACAAGAATTCCGGGAGGGGATGAGTGGAATGTCCAATGGTCCAAATCTTTTTTTCTGTGTTCATTCTTAATCCTTTTGTTGGGTTCAGAGACCTGATCAAGACGGCGAGGTTTCAGACTTTCGAAAGGATATCCTCCAGGATTATTTTGGCATGGACCCGGGAATTCTCAATGAACCATTTATGGGTTTCTACGCCGCCACATATCACCCCAGCCAGATATATGCCGGGTACATTGGTTTCCATGGTTTCAGGATTATACTCCGGAATCTTTTTCCCATCGGTTGAAAGGTTGATGCCGGAAGCGCGCAGAAACTCGAAATTGGGCCTGTATCCGGTGAGCAACAGGACAAAATCATTCTCAATGACCTTTTCATTTTGCCCATTCTGGATCACAACCTCCTTCTCTCTGATCTCTTTGATCTTCGAACCGAAAACGGCCTGAATGCTTCCTTCGTCAATGCGGTTCAGGATGTCTGGTTTTACCCAGTATTTTACCCGCTCTCCGATTGCAGGTCCCCGAACGACCATGGTAACCTTTCCCCCTTTTCGGTAGATTTCCAGAGCTGCATCGACTGCCGAATTGCTCGCTCCCACGACTATGACCTTCTGCGTTGCGTAGAAATGAGGGTCTCCATAATAGTGACGGACCTTTGGAAGCTGTTCTCCCGGGACTCCGATATAATTAGGGATATCATAGAACCCGGTTGCGATAATGACGTTGCTGCTTATGTAAGAAGTCCTGGAAGTCTTGATCCGATGGAGGTTTTGATCATCCTGAGTGATTTCTTCCACCCGCTCGAAGAGATTGATCCTTAAATGGTTCGACGTCACGATCCGACGGTAATATTCGAGAGCCTCCTGTTTTTTCGGTTTGGGATTAGTACTAATAAAAGGAATATGATCCAGCTCCAGTTTTTCTGAGGTAGAAAAGAAAGTCATGGTCTCCGGGTAATGATAAAGCGAATTGACCAGACATCCTTTTTCCAGGATGAGATAGGAGAGTCCATACTTGGCTGCCTCCAGGGCACAAGCGATTCCGATGGGACCGCCTCCTACTATAATCAGGTCGTACCGTGTCTGTTGAGATTCAGGAATTTGCAAGGGCCCTAAGATCTTTAATGGTCTGCTGCGGAGATTCCGCCTTAAAAACAAAACTTCCCGCAACCAGCACATCTGCTCCCACTGCTGAGAGCTGAGCTGCGTTGAGATCCGTCACACCTCCGTCAACCTCTATCAATACAGAGGCATTGTTCCTGTCGATGAGGTCCTTGAGCTGGGAAATTTTGCGATAGGTGTTTTCGATAAATTTCTGACCTCCAAATCCCGGATTGACACTCATGATCAGGACCAGGTCCAGTTCTTCAATAATATCCTCAAGCAGATGGACGGGGGTGTGGGGGTTCAGTGCGACTCCTGCCTTCATCCCTTGCTTTCTGATCTCCTGGAGGGTGCGGTGTAAATGAGTTGAGGCTTCATAATGTACGGTAAGAATTTCCGAACCCAAGACTGCAAATTCCCTGATATAACGCTCGGGTTGAACAATCATCAGGTGAACATCGAGAGGCTTGGTGGCATGACGCCCAATGGCTTCCAGAACAGGCATTCCATAGGAGATATTGGGGACGAAGACGCCATCCATGATATCTATATGAAACCAGTCCGCTTCGCTGTTGTTCACCAGATCGATATCGCGCTGCAGATTTGCAAAATCAGCAGCCAGGATTGAGGGGGAAATACGTTTTTCAGACATGCTCGTACAGAAGTAAGTGGAATGCAAAAGTAACAAGAATAATCTTAACGCTCCTGCCGCGAAAACCCGTCCCTGATGGAATGTGGGATTAAAAATGGAATTATTTGTACCTTTAGGAGAGACATTGAGCTAAAAACCAAAATTATGGAAGTACAGGAGCCTGGAGACAAAAAAAAGTATGGTAGACTCGGATGTATCGTGGCGATCGTTTTGCTGATCATCCTCATTTTTATAGTGGCGATCAGTTTTATAAGCAATGCCGCCTTCTGAGTGGAATCTGCTCAAAAAGATGAACCCCGGATTTCTCCAGGGTTCAATCATCAATCAATCAAAAAACGAACAGTTATGAACACCTGGTTCATCACGCCAGGCTAAAACTGTCGTTAGCGTTATCCGAGGTAAGTTTTAAGAATCTTACTTCTCGAAGTATGTTTCAATCTTCTGATTGCTTTTTCCTTGATCTGCCTCACTCTTTCTCTGGTTAGATCAAAAGTCTCGCCAATTTCTTCCAGGGTCATCGGATGTTGATCTCCAAGTCCGAAATACAGACGGATAACATCTGCCTCGCGCGGAGTCAGCGTCTCAAGCGCCCGTTCAATTTCTGTTCTCAAGGATTCGTGAAGCAATTCCTTGTCCGGATTAGGGGATTCCCCTGATCGCAGTACATCATAAAGATTGGAGTCTTCCCCCTCTACCAGAGGGGCATCCATCGATACGTGGCGCCCGGAGTTTTTCATCGATTCCTTGACATCATTAATGGTCATGTCAAGTTCCTTGGCGATCTCCTCAGCACTCGGCGGCCGCTCATGGGACTGCTCCAAAAAGGCAAAAGTTTTATTGATCTTGTTGATCGACCCAATTTTGTTCAGGGGCAAACGAACAATCCGCGATTGTTCGGCCAGTGCCTGAAGAATGGACTGTCTGATCCACCATACCGCATAAGAAATGAACTTAAAACCACGAGTTTCGTCAAAACGCTTTGCTGCCTTGATCAGGCCCAAGTTTCCTTCATTTATAAGGTCTGGTAAAGTCAGACCCTGATTCTGATATTGTTTCGCTACTGAGACCACAAACCTGAGATTGGCTTTGGTCAGTTTTTCTAAAGCCCGGTCGTCGCCTGCTTTTATTCGTTGAGCCAGTTCCACTTCTTCATCGGCGGTAATCAGGTCAACTTTTCCAATTTCCTGCAAATACTTATCCAGCGAAGCAGTCTCCCTATTCGTAACCTGCTTCGTAATTTTAAGTTGTCTCATCTATCGTCTCCTTGGATTTTTAATTGTGAATACGCTTGTAATGGTTATACGTATGAAAGGGAGAAAATGTTACAAAACAACTAAGATAATGAAATTATTTTTTCTTTCTGCCTGTTCCTGAAGATTTTCCAAGGCGCCAGATAAGGAAGCCGGAAACAGAAAGAAAGGGCCCGGATAGTCCAATGAGGCAATACAGCAATTTGGACCATATTCCTCCATACTGCCCGAAATGGAGCGGGAGCAACATGCTGTTCCATTTGGTCCAGAGACTTGTATCTTTGACTCTTGTTACCCCTGTTATTCTTCCTGTTGTGTAGTCTGCGCTGATCGTATTGTAGAATTCAGAGAAATAGAAGGGATCCTCAGGGTATATCCCATAGACGGTCAAAGATCCGGAAGTGTTATAGGGAAGCCTGATATAGGTGGGAGTGAAGTCGGGATAGGAATCTCCGAGCTCTTCCAGAATGGTTTCGACAGGAGCAGAAACCGGAGGCGCCTCCGGGGGAGCAGCAGGATTCAGGGCTGCGGTTACCACCGCGTATGACAGGAAAAGCCCTGTGATCACAAGCAGAAGATTCAAGAGTATGGCCCAGACTCCTACGATCCTGTGAAGCGAAGAAAACAGGGATCGCCTGGTTCTGCTAACTACCCTGGTCCGGAAGGTAAGGGTCTTTATAACGGATCGCCTGTAAATGAAGAGGCCAGAAACCAGGGAGAACAGGAACAGACATCCCACCACTAAGACCAGGATTCTACCCGGCACACCCGCCTGAAATGAGTAGTGGAATTTGAGCAGCCATCTGGTGAAGGTGGTGAGTTCGTTTAGCTCCTTGATGATCTCTCCTGAAGTCGGATGCACGAAAACAAAAAGCCGCGCTGTGGGTCTTCTCAGGTTGAAGATAAGAGCCTGCCCCTCCTCAAATTCGATAAGCCTTGTATCCCAGCCGGGATAGTGTTCCTGAACGCTTCTTACAGCCCGATCAATGTTCCTTCCGCCATAGTCCTCCAGCTCAATATAGGATTTCCAGCGCAGCTCCTCAATGTCATGCTGAAACACCAGAATAGCCCCAGAGATCCCCATGAGGATCAGGAATATCCCGGCGATGAGGCCTGCATAGGAGTGATATTTGAGAAGTGTCCTGTTGTTCATAAAAAAAGGCAGCCCGAATAATGGACTGCCCTTATTGATGGTTTATATGCTGACCTTCAGAGAAAGGCTGAGCCTCGCTCCATTGCCCTTGATATAATTGTCCGGGCGGGCATCCCACTGGGAGATGGGAAGGTAATAGTCCTCGTTGAACAGGTTTTCTATTCCCAGACCAAGTTGGGTGCTTGGGGTCAGATGATAAGTTCCAGTCAGGTTGAAAAGATTAATCGGTTCCACCGGACCCTGTCCATAGGTATAGGTCCCGTCGGTACCTGGTTCGAAACGATCTCTGCTGCCACTATAGATATGGGAAAGACGGAGATTAAATTTTTCGAAAACATCGTATCCGACGTAACTCACCACCTTCAGCGGCGGAATTCTGTCACCATTCATATAGGTCTCGTATTCCCCGTCGTCCTCGCTGTCTACCTTGCCTTCGGTCCAGGAAATTGAACTTCCAAGGTTCCAATGATCGCTTATTCTGGTATCGGCACTGAATTCGAAGCCATAGACTCTTTCGGGTTGCCGGGCGATCTGAAAGATTCCATTGACCTCCCGATAGGTTGCCCCCAATTCAGAGGTGCTTACAAAATAAGCTCCACTGAGTCGAGTTCTTCCGAAATAGCTGTCGAATCCAACTTCGTAGTTATTGGCTATCACAGCTTCAGAGGATATCTTTCCTACCGTATTTTCTGTCGCAGATCTAAGGGTTCTTCCAAGATCGGCAATTGAGAAGCTCTGTGAGAAACTGACAAATGGTGTAAACAGGTCCCATTTGTTATACCTCAGACCGGTGTTAAAGGTGGTTGCGTTGTATTTGAGTTCTCCTCCTTCTACATCGACGTTACCCTGCGGAGTTCCCTCATACGGAAAGATATAAATGGTGGTATAATCTGGAATCGCGATATTGATATTCTCAACCCGAATCCCCGCTTTGAGGACAAAATCCCTGTAGAGCGTTTTTAGCTGAGCGTAAGGGGCAAGATTGGTCATATCTACCTCTGGAACCCAGACGCGACCATCCACTAAGGTCTGGGAGGTCACATCATTCAGGACATCAAGCCCGTATAGGAGATCTCCCCAAATTTCATCGCCGATTTGGTAGGAGGTGCGCAGGTTTAGCCTTGCACCGAGCTTCGAGGATTCGATAGCCGATTGGCCACCCTCATAACCGGTTTCTATGTTGTAGAAGAAAGGGGAAAAAGCATAAACGGTTTTAAAATCCTGGAAGTACAGGTTAAGATTCAAATCGGTCCCGCCTATCAGGTCATAGGAATCGTAGGTAAGTTGTCCGTTGTGGTTATACCGGTTCCCCTGGTCCACTCCGGGAACCTCTCCGATCACTCCGATCGCCGGACGTTCTCCATAGACCCCGTTCTGGGTAATATATTCCGTGTCTTGATTGCTGCTGTAGTAATTGTACATGACCTCAAGAACATTTTCCTCATTGAAATTGTAATTCAGTTTGGAGAAGAGGTTATACTGGTTCGTCTCGCCCAGGCCGTAGGAAGGAGCTACAATTTCGCTGTTGGCATCCCTGAAAACTCCAGTTTGGCGGTAGCTCCCGTTGGCCACATATCCCAGTTTTCCAAGCTGTCCGGAAAAGGTTTGGGAGAGTCCCGAACTCATGGTATGTTCTGGATTGACAAGAGATATGCCGGAACCGAGTTCCGTTGTACTCCTGAGCTTCTCATTGCTAGCAGGATCCTTGGTGATGTAATTGATAATGCCTCCATCCGCCCCATTTCCATAGATGGCCGTGGCGCCCTTGATGACCTCTATTCTTTCTATGACATTGGGATCAATCGTGTTGATGTCCCGACTACCGTTTCGTAGGGGAGTGGATTGTGGGATACCGTCGATCAGGACCAACATCTTTCGGCCTCGTAACGTTTGCCCGGTATTACTTGTCTGGCTGGTACTGAGAGCCAGGCCGGGAACCTCGTTCATGATATCTGCTACCGAATTGCTGGTCATGGAGAGGTTCTCAATTTGTCGGCTGTTTAGCACAGATACGGAGGAGGGAACTTCATCCAGGGTTTCCACCCTTCGGTTGGTCGTGATAAGTACCTCCTCGAGCGACCGAAACTCCTCTGAGAGGACGATGATCACTTCGGCGGCTTCCCCCTCCATCAGTTGGATCTTCCGAGTGGTTGGGGTGAATCCGGTAGAACTTACTGTGAGAAGATAATTTCCTGCAGGCAGTTCAGGGAAATTGAATGATCCTTCCAAATCAGTTCGGGTCGTATAGGAGGTGTTTTGCAGGCTAACTGTGGCAAAAGGAACGGGCTCCTGCTGGGGTCCCAGGACCTTTCCTGATATACTGGAATCTTGGGCCATTAGTACTGTATGACTGGTAATAAAGAGAAAGAGGGTTAGAAATATTCTCATGATTTTTATTTGGATTGATTATAAATAGAGGGCAAATGTATATTCAATCTAAATAAAAACAAAGCTTCTTTGGCTAATAATCCCTGCCCAAACATTAAGCATCTGAAACTCAGGACCAAAAAAAACGCCCGGCCAATGCCGGGCGTTCTTCCTTATCCTGATTATAGGTTATTCTCGGCCTCTGCGGTCATCGCGTTTGCCACGATTGTTATCCCGGCCACCTCGACCACCCTCTCTTGGAGGTCGTGGTGAAAAACCTTCTGGTTTTTTCAAAAGGGCCTTTCTGGAGACCTTCGGTTTCCTCGTCTTGGGATCGATTCCAAAGTACTTCACCTCGATGACATCTCCGATGTTGACAATGTCGGTGACATTGTCTGTCCTTTCCCAGGCCAATTCACTGATATGAAGGAGGACTTCGTTTCCTTTAGCTTCCGCGTATTCCACGACAGCGCCGAAATCGAGTATTTTTACCACCTTTACCTCATATACATTACCAACCTCCGGTTTGAAGGTGATCGCCTTGATCCGCTTCTTCACCTCGTCGATCTTTTCCTGGTTTACCCCTAGAATTTCAATCACTCCGATATCCTCGACCTCATCGATAACGATAGTTGTTCCGGTCTCTTTCTGCATTTCCTGGATCACCTTTCCACCAGGACCAATAATGGCGCCGATAAATTCTCCCGGCACCTCCACGATCTCCATTTTCGGAGCATGAGGTTTGACATTGGCTCTTGGCTCATCTATGGCTTCAGTAAGGGTGCTGAGGATATGAAGTCTTCCCTCCCGTGCCTGTTTCAAAGCCTTGACAAGAATTTCATATGAAAGCCCCTTGATTTTGATGTCCATCTGGCAGGCAGTTATTCCGTCTGCGGTTCCGGTGACTTTAAAGTCCATATCCCCAAGATGATCCTCATCTCCCAGAATGTCAGAGAGTACAGCATAATCCTCCCCTTGGGAAATCAGACCCATTGCGATACCGGAAACGGGTTTTTTAAGTTTTACTCCTGCATCCATTAGGGCCATAGTTCCCGCACAAACAGTTGCCATTGAAGAGGAACCGTTGGATTCAAGAACTTCGGACACTACCCGGATGGTGTATGGAGAATCGTCAGGGACCATGCCTTTTAGCGCCCGTTGGGCCAGGTTACCGTGGCCGATTTCCCTTCTTGATGTACCGCGGATTGGATAGGCCTCCCCTGTGGAGAAGGGTGGAAAATTGTAATGTAGGTAGAAGGTTTCCTCTCCCTGATATGTCGGCAGGTCCACCTGATTGGCCTCTCTGGAGGTCCCCAGAGTAACTGTTGCCAAAGCTTGCGTTTCCCCCCGTGTGAAAACGGCAGAACCGTGGGTAGAGGGAAGATAATCCACCTCACACCAGATCGGACGGATCTCATCGGTCTTTCGACCATCGAGACGTATTCCTTCCTTCAGGGTCAGATCGCGTATGGCAGCCTTATGGGTTTCCTTATAATATTTTGAGATCAGAGCAGCTTTTTCTTCCTGTTCCTCTTCGGTAAAAAGACCTTTTACCTCCTCTTTGATTTCAGAGAACGCGTTGCTGCGATCCTGTTTGCTCAAAGCCTGCTTTGCAACATCGTAAACCTTCTGGTAAGCCGCCTGATGGATCTTTTGTTGAATGCTCTCATCCTCCTGGGCTTTTTCATACTCCCTTTCAGGTTTTTTTCCGACTGCTTCCGCAAGCCTGACCTGAGCGCGGCATTGTTCTTTAATGGCTTCGTGAGCGAACTTGATCGCTTCTGCCATTTCTTCTTCAGAACATTCATCCATCTCTCCTTCCACCATGCTCACAGAATCCTCTGAAGCTCCAACCATAAGGTCTATATCGGCATTCTCAAGTTGCGTACGGCTCGGATTGATTACGAACTCACCATTGATCCTTGCCACCCGAACTTCTGATATTGGAGTTTCAAACGGGATGTCACTCAGCTGAATCGCAGCTGAGGCTGCCAGTCCTGCCAGAGCGTCGGGCATCACCTCCTCATCATGCGACATGAGCTGGATCATCACCTGAGTTTCGAACCGGTAATCAGATGGAAACAGAGGGCGCAATACGCGGTCAACCAGTCTCATCACCAGGATTTCCTCACTGCTTGGACGAGCCTCACGTTTGAAATATCCCCCGGGATATCTTCCTGCAGCAGCAAATTTCTCCCGATAGTCGACCGTCAGGGGAAAGAAATCCATTGTGCTCGGAGTATAGGACGAGACAACGGTACAGAGGATCATGGCATTGCCCATTTGGACCACGACCGATCCATGCGCCTGTTTGGCCAGTTTTCCGGTCTCGATGGAAATGCTTCTGCCTCCTCCCAGGTCGATGACCTCTTTAAATGTTTTTGGAATCATAATTAATTTAGTTCTATTTCTGCCTTTGAGCAGAATTTGTTAAACAATGGTCTCCCGATTTTCGGGACGAGTTGTGTTGTTTCCGGCTGTCTGGGACCAATGAAAAACCTCCTGATCATAGCCGGTCAAGTTAACCGGTTCTCAGGATATTTGAGCTTTTTCCGGTTCGGAAGAACCAGAGCAAAAATTTACGCCAATTTTTCGAAAATCAGAAAAAATAGCAAGTCTTCAGGGGAGCGTATATAAAAAAAGGGGCTGTACAGCCCCCAGTAATTACTTCCTTAGTCCTAATTCCTTAATGATCGCCCGATATCTCATGATGTCTTTTTTCATGAGATAATCGAGAAGGCTTCTTCTCTTACCGACCATCTTTACCAATGATCTTTCGGTGTTATAATCCTTCCGGTTATTCTTGAGATGTGCTGTCAGATGTTCAATCCGGCTGGTGAACAGTGCGATCTGTCCTTCTGCAGATCCGGTGTCGTTCTTTCCCTTCCCGTGTTTTGCAAAAAGTTCTTGTTTTGCTTCCTTACTTAGATACATTCCAATATTAATTTTAATGATTTTTATGTATTTGACAGCGTTTCTGCCAGGCGGCAAATATACTATTTTATTGGCTATCTACGGCTTAGCATGAAAAAAAAAATATGTCCGGGTCCGAATATGTGAATATCAAGCCCGAAGCGGTTGGTTCTGGATAAGGTCCAGATAAAGGTTTATTTTATTTTTAAGTTCTGAGCGCTTCACGATGAAGTCCAGGAAACCATGTTCCTTAAGGAATTCAGCGGTTTGAAAATCTTCAGGAAGATCTTTGCCTGTGGTATCCTTGACCACGCGCGGGCCAGCAAATCCTATAAGCGCCCCCGGTTCTGCAATGTTGATGTCCCCCAGCATAGCGAAAGAAGCTGTCGTTCCTCCGGTAGTAGGGTCCGTACAGAGAGAAATGTATGGTACACCGGCGTCAGCCAGTTGTGCCAGTTTAGCCGAGGTCTTAGCAAGCTGCATCAAAGAATAAGCGGCTTCCATCATCCTGGCACCTCCAGATTTGGAGATCACCATCAGGGGAATACCGTTCTGCAGGGCATGGTCTGCCGCCCTGGAGATTTTTTCCCCGACCACCGAACCCATGGAACCTCCGATAAAGCTGAAGTCCATACAGGCGACAACCAGATCTTTGCCTTTGGATTTGCCGACCGCTGTGCGTACAGCATCTTTGAGGCCGGTTTTCTCCTGGGCTGCATTTAATCTGTCCGTGTATTTCTTTGTGTCCTCGAAGTTCAGAGGGTCTTTAGAACTCAGGTTCTTATCGAGCTCTTTGTATTCATTGTTGTCAAACAGGATCTTGAAATATTCGTTGGACCCGATTCTGACATGATAACCGTCCTCGGGGCTGACGTAAAAATTCTTTTCCAGCTGTTCCGCATCGACAATTTTTCCGGTGGGGGATTTATACCACAAGCCTTTGGGGACATCCTTCTTGTCCTCAGTTGCGGTTTGTATCCCTTTTTGTGTTCTTCTAAACCAGGCCATACTGTATCGAATTTACCTTTGGATGAGAATCTGGGAGAATTATAGTGTGTTCACGTTATTGAGATCTTCGAAAGCCTGGGTTAGGCGATTGATGAAAGTAAGCTCCCCTTCTCTGATCCATTTCCGGGGATCGTAATATTTCTTATTGGGCACCTCGGGTCCTTCCGGATTTCCGATCTGGGCAAGGAGGTAATCCTTCCTTTCTCCCATATAGTCCCTGATTCCTTCCGTGTAGGCATACTGCAAATCTGTGTCGATGTTCATTTTGATCACACCGTATCCGATAGCTTCACGGATCTCTGCTACGGTCGATCCGCTTCCGCCGTGGAAAACAAAATCGATCGTATTCGGGCCAAGCCCGAACTTCTTTGAGACATACTCCTGGGAATTCTTCAGGATTTCAGGTGTTAACTTGACATTTCCTGGTTTGTACACCCCGTGGACGTTGCCGAAGGCGGCAGCAATGGTAAACTGATCGCTCACCTTTTTCAATTCCTCATAAGCATATGCAACCTCTTCAGGTTGGGTATACAGTTTGGAGGAATCTATATTCGTGTTGTCCACTCCGTCTTCCTCCCCTCCGGTGACACCCAATTCGATTTCCAGGGTCATACCCATACGACTCATTCTGGAGAGGTATTCCCGGCAGATAGTGATATTTTCCTCGAGAGGCTCTTCTGAAAGATCAATCATATGAGAGCTGAAAAGTGGTTTTCTAAACTGCTCAAAATGCGCTTCACTCGCATCGAGCAGACCGTCGATCCAACCCAGCAGTTTTTTGGCACAGTGATCCGTGTGGAGTATCACAGTTGCGCCATAAAGTGCGGCGAGTTCATGAACATGTTTTGCGCCGGCTACGGCACCAGCTATGGCAGCCCTTTCATTTTCATTGGAAAGCCCTTTTCCTGCATTAAACTGGGCTCCACCATTGGAGAACTGGATAATCACCGGTGCATTCAGACGCGCTGCGGTTTCAAGGACGGCATTGATGGTGCTCGATCCCGTGACATTCACTGCTGGCAGTGCAAAGTTTTTGCTTTTCGCGTATTTGAAAATTTCCTGTACTTCTTTTCCGGTGGCTACTCCAGGTTTGATATTATGGCTCATAGTGTTTCTTTAAGAGTAACAAAAATAGGAAAATTTGTCGGCTTAAAAAGGATAATTGATTCCGACATTGAACACGGCATTGGCAAAATTGTAGTTTCGGAACCAGCGGTTGCCCGGAATTTGAGAGGGATCATAGGTTTTGAATCCGATATCGAATCGCAGCACGAAGAAGTCAAAATCATAACGCAGTCCAAAGCCCGTTCCTATTGCAATTTCCTCCAGGTCCTCCAGGGAGGTGAAGGTAGAGGCCTCTTCCTCTACGACATCAAGGACATTCCAGATATTACCCGCATCCATAAAAAAGGCGGCGTTGAGGTCCCCGAAAAGATTATACCGGTATTCTGCGCTAAGGGCTATTTTCATATTGGCCTCGTTGAACTCATTACGCCCGCCACTGCTCCCGGGACCCAGTGCGTAGGGCTGCCATGCTCTGTTGTCGTTCGGACCGCCGGCAAAGAAGCTTCGGATGAAAGGAATGCTGTTGGAATTTCCATAGGGGATTGCGACTCCTCCGAAGGTTCGGATGGCGATGACGTTTTCATCGCCCAGGTCCCAGTGTTTGATATAGTCGACTTCCCCTTTGATGTACTGGGAAAATGCGACTCCGAACATGCTGAATCTTCCGTCCTGCTCTTTCTCAAGACCAGCTAGATTTGACACTGCCGAAAGGAAATTTCCCGCACTTTCTAGTTTTATTCTCAGTCGGGAGAACTCCTCGTCATAGATGTTTTCCTTTCTATTGAGGATATAGGAGAAGTTTGAGGCAAAAATGAGGTTATCTTCCGTCAGCCGGACCTTTCTCTCCCGAATATCATTTAAAATCTGCACCTGGTCTCGGCTCAGTCCTGTGATTTCACCCATCCTGACAGCGCGTAAAAAAGCATCAGCTCCAGTGGGAATAGTCAATCTTTTACCACCGTCCCCCGGAAACGAAAAGAATTCATCAGGTGCTTCGATTCCCGGTGCAGTGGCTATCCGGTTGAGTTCCTCATAGGAATTCCTGTAGACGTTAAAGTAGTTGGGGATGTTCAGGTTCCTGATGTACTGGATATTCACCAGATCGAAGAGATGCGTAAGTGTTTCGGAAGGGAGCCAGCGGTAATTCATCACCGCGGTCAGACTTTGTTTATCAAGGCCGATATTGGTTTGGGTGCTTGCACCGAGGCTAAACCTGGTAAAGGGATACATATATTTTGGAATCAGCCGTTCCGTCTCCAGGGGAAACAAAATACGCGGAAGGGTCAGGTCCAGATCCAGACCTACCTCTGTGATATCGAAAAACCGATCTGTATCGTTAGCCGCATCTTTGGAGGATCCAACGCTTCCTCTTCCGGAAATTTCAAGGATCTCAGCTCTCCGGAACACGTTTCGGATCAGCAAAGATCCTCCGAAACCTATTCCGAATTTCTGGATGTTACTTTGTGATAGATCAAATTCGAATCCAAGGGAGTATTTTGGACGGGGAGTCAGAAAAATATTGGCGATCAGGTGTTTTCCTGTCGAATCCGCGGGATCTTCCATATACTGAATATTTGGATACCGAAAGATCCTGAGCTGATTTAGCCGATTGTAGGTCAGCGTACGGTCCGCATCGGAATACACCGATTCCGGAGAAATAAAGATCGCATTGGTCAGGGCCTTGGGCGTGTAGGCCAGTTCGTCAAAACTATAGATATGGAATCCTTCAAAATAAGCGGTATCCGTTACCGGATCCTCCCGGTTTTCAAAACTGAAGTCAGGGAATATATTGACTCTGCTGATCTCCCTGACCTGGAAAGGTACTCTTGTGGGTACACCGTCAACAGTTGCTTCACGGTTCTGGATGATCACTGCGGCGTTCACCTTATTTTCAGTATCGATAGTATCTGCCTCGAAAGAGATGTACTCCTGCTCAAAATAATAAAGACCATTATTCCTGAAAAGGTTGGTGATTCTTTCTCTCTCGGCAGCAAAATCCGAGGTGCTGTACTGGGTTCCGGGAACGATTTGAGAATTTTCCAGATTGGCCTGATATATGGAATCTGCAATGATCGAGGCGATACGGGTGGTGACGGAATCAATTTCATAGGATTTCCCCGGCGATACCCTATAGTGAACTTCGGCCCGTTTTTTCCGATCCTCCAGCGGGAGAATTTCATAGCTGGTCTGGGCATCAAACCAGCCGTTATTCCAGTACCAGGCCTTGAGACGCTCCGCTGATTTTTGCACCAGTTCTTCCTGAACAATGACGGGAGCCTCTCCATTGTTCATAAGCCAATTATTGATATTGACGTAGATATTTCCCATTCTCATGACCTGTTTCTCTGAAAGCAGGTCACTTAGCCTTTCCAGGCGCCGGGGCTTTTTTTGAAGCCATGCCATATAGAGCGAGTCCGCATCCTGTTTGGCTAAATTGTACATGTAAAGCTGGATCGGGATTCCAAGAAACGAGGAATTTGGTTCCTGGGAGAGTTGGCTGTAGATTTCCGGTTCCTTGATCTCCTCCCCATCGACATAGATGGTATTGTCGGTAAGAAGGTGCTGGGATTCCTCAACTCTTTTAACCGCGTTGCAGGAAGAGAGCATGATTATGGTTAAAAGAATTAATGATATTTTTATCCCTGATTCGCTCAAGTAATGGATTTCAAGTGATCAAAAATACAACTTTGGGATGTTTAGCAAAAGCCAAATTAAATTTATAAAAAGCCTCTCCCTTAAAAAGAACCGGTACCAAAAAGGCATGTTTGTCGCGGAGGGTAGGAAAGGGGTGGAGGAGCTGCTGAAATCCGGTTATAAGGTACATTCCCTCTATACTACCGATGAGCCCATTCCCGGATCGGAGGGTAACTTCTATCGGATCGGGGAAAATGATCTGAAAAAACTGAGCAATCTTAATACCCCACAGGATGTTTTGGCTGTATTCGAGATTCCCGAGTCAGTAAAGCCCACTTACAACGGTCTTCTTGTGGGACTGGACCAGGTGCAGGATCCGGGGAACCTCGGGACCATAATCCGGTTGTGCGACTGGTTCGGAGTCGAACACCTGGTCTGTTCACAAGGTACGGTCGATTGCTATAATCCAAAAGTGGTCCAGGCCACCATGGGATCCCTTGCGCGGGTTCAGGTTTATTACACCTCTCTGGAGGATTTCCTGGCGAACAGGCCTGAAGATTTTCCTGTATTTGGCGCTTTTCTTGAGGGAGCAAAAGTATATGAAACCGATCTTCCAGAAGCGGGTATACTCGTCATGGGAAACGAGGCCAATGGAATCTCTCCAGCCATTGAGAAGCTGATCCCGCAGAAGCTTCATATCCCCCGATTTGGAGCTGATGGGGCAGAAAGTCTAAATGTGGCCACTGCCACCGCCGTTCTCCTCAGTGAATTTCGCAGGAGGTCTCTTATTGGAAGGTAAAGTTAATGAACAATCCCCGGGTGGACATTTTATCCACATTGCTCGTGTAGAAACTGTCGGGATCATCGTCCCTGATCAGTTCGTCGTTTATGGCAAAAATACCGCGAACCGAGGGAGTGAACTTAAAATAATACAGGTAAAAATCGATTCCAAAGCCGATCTCATAGTAGTAGGAATTGGTTGTCATCCGGAATACTCCGTCGTAGTTATCCTCCGGGTTATTTTCATTGCTCGACAGGTTTATGGAAGTGGAAACCCCGCCGACGACAAAAGGTTTAAAGTTATCGATCCTGGTGGTAGAAAACTTTAGCAACAGGGGAATATGAACATAAGTAGAGTTGATTTCCCGGAAGGTCTTGCTATCCGCTTTGGTGAATTGAAAGTTGATCCGGTTGAAGGCTACCCCGGGCTCCAGTCGCAGGTCCAGATGATCGCTCAGTCTCATGTTTCCGATAAGCCCTACATTAAATCCGATGGTCCGATCCACGGAGAAATCCTTTCCGGTGGCCGGACTGGGAATATAATCGATGTAATCAATGTCGAAGTCATAGGTATTGAATCCCAAGAAGTAGCCCCAGGACCAGCGCTGCAGGTCGAAATTGGGATTATTGATCACATTGTCCCCAGAGAAAATTTGCGCTTGCACGGGAATTGCCAGTAACAGAAATGTTACTACCAAAATTTTTTTCATATGCTCTATTTTGAGGCTGTATAAATGGTCGCCACGCCAAGGGTCTGCGGGTTATCCTTTACCCTTATAAACCCATTTTTGATTAAAATATTGTTGAAAGCTTCCCCGTAAGGAAAGGAAGCAGCGCTTTCACTGAGGTAGGAGTAGGCCACACGGTCCTTGGAAAGCAGACGCCCGATTAAGGGCAGCATATATCTGGTGTAGAGGTGATATCCTTGTTTATATGGGAAGCGGGTAGGTACTGAAGTCTCGAGTATGACCAGGGTTCCTCCTGGCTTCAAAACCCGGAAAATTTCAGCCAGACCTTTATCAAGATCTTCGAAATTGCGAACGCCAAAGGCTACTGTGACCGCATCGAAGGTTTCCAGGTCAAAAGGCAGGGCTTCTGAATCCCCCTGCACCATTTCTATACGCTCTGAAAGCCCCCTTTCCTCTAGTTTTTTTCTCCCGACTCTCAGCATTCCTTCGGAGAGATCCAGTCCTACGATTCTTGAGGCGCTGGTGCGGGCAAGACTGATGGCCAGATCGCCGGTCCCGGTGGCAATATCGAGAATGGAATCCGGATGTTGCGCCGCGACGTGCGCCACAACCTTCTTCCGCCATTTAACATCTATTCCAAAGGAGATGACCCTGTTC
Source organism: uncultured Salinimicrobium sp. (assembly GCA_946887075.1). The sequence goes on along the minus strand of CAMPKA010000028.1, from coordinate 11,803 downwards.
AGGCCATCATACTTGCCGGAAATGGTATCGAACATCTTTTCCACCTGCTTCTTTTTGTTCAGCTTGGAATCTTTATAAGGTGTGACCTTTTCTGACATTCTGGAATTTTGGCCAAATATACAAGATTCTCTTCCAACTGCCGGAAACCAGGGAACAAATAGTTAAAGGCTATTCCGTTTCAGTTGAGGGAAATACCTTAACTTTGCCGGTTCGGAACATTTCTGATCATATGAAGATAATCATCGCCGGTGCTGGCGAAGTAGGATTTCATCTTGCAAAGCTACTTTCGTTCGAATCCCAAGATATCACATTGATCGACAACGACAGGGAGAGCCTGATGTACGCGGACACTCACCTCGATATTAGGACCCTTAAGGGGGATGCCACTTCCATAGCCGTTCTAAAGGATGCCCAGGTAAAGAAGGTGGATCTGGTGATCGCGGTCACCAGTAGTGAGACAACCAACATTACTGTCTGTGTCCTGGCAAAACAGCTTGGGGCAAAGAAGACCATAGCCAGAATCGCGAACACGGAATTCCTGGAAAACAAGGAGGAGATCGGCTTCGATCAGTTCGGGATTGACGAACTTATTTCCCCTGAAGCCCTGGCGGCGCATGAAATCGAGTTGCTATTGAACCAGTCAGCTTTCAACGACACCTATGAATTCGAGTGTGGCGCGCTGACCATGATGGGGCTTACGCTGCTTAAGTCAGCCGCTTTTGTCGGGAAAACGGTCAAGGAAACCGCAAGGATTTTCCCCCGTTTGCATTTTATGCCGATCGCCGTCCAGCGCCAGGGATCTGATGAGACCATTATTCCCCGGGGAAATACACAGTTCAGGGAGGGAGATCAGGTATATTTCATCACTACTGAGGGAGGGGTTGCGGATCTCTATAAATTGACGGGAAAGGTCCGGCAGGAGATGAAGAACGTCATGATTCTTGGAGGAAGTAAGATAGGACGTAAGACAACCAGGGACCTCTGTGACAAGAAGATGAATGTCAAACTCATCGAAAGCGACAAGGAAACGGCATTTGATCTGGCAGACGAATTGCCCAAAGCCCTTATCATTCACGGAGATGGTCGTAATGTCGAGCTTCTCGAGGAGGAGAATATCCAGGATATGGATGCCTTTATCGCGGTTTCCGGGAACTCCGAGACCAATATTATGACCTGTCTTGTTGCAAAATCAAAACAGGTAACCCGGACCATTGCACTTGTTGAAAATATGGATTACTTTCAGCTGAGCCACTCGATCGGGATCGACACCCTGATCAATAAGAAACTGTTGGCGGCGAGTAATATTTTCCGCTACATCAGGAAAGGGGAAGTCGTCGCCCTGACCCAGCTGAACAACATGGACGCTGAACTCCTGGAATTCCTGGTCAAACCTGATTCAAGAGTCACCGGAAAAAGAATCGTGGAGCTCGATTTCCCGAGATCTGCCATTATCGGAGGGATTATCAGGGAAGGGAAAGGGATCATTGCCCTCGGAGATTTTAGAATCCAGGCCGGGGATCATGCGGTGATCTGCTGTCTGCCGCACGCGATCAAAAAAGTAGAAAAAATGTTTCTTTAATGCCGAGACTGAACAAGCCTGTCATCAATCACATCATGGGTTTGCTCCTGGTGTGTAACGGCGCATTTATGACCGCAGCCGGAGCTGTAAGCTATTACTATGAGGACGGGGTCACCCTGGATATATTCATAGCTGCCGTGATCACCATTATATCCGGATTGCTACTGATGTATTTTACCAGGGGCCGCAGACGGGAGGTAAAGAAAAGGGATGGCTATGTAATCGTTAGCGTAGGATGGCTGCTAATGGCTCTCAGCGGGACGCTCCCTTACATTTTGAGTGACACCATTCCGTCTCTTGCAAATGCTTTTTTCGAAACCATGTCCGGGTACACGACCACCGGCTCCACCATCCTGAACGATATCGAGTCTATGCCTGAGGGCATTCTTTTCTGGAGAAGCCTCACGCACTGGATTGGAGGGATGGGTATTATTGTTCTTGCGATCGCGATACTACCGCTCCTGGGAATTGGGGGGATGCAATTGTTCGCGGCCGAGGCACCGGGGCCGAGTGCAGACAAACTCAAACCCCGGATAACCGATACGGCAAAGCGGCTTTGGTTTATCTATGTGGGCCTGACCTTTGCTCAGACTGTGCTGCTCTGGGTAGCTGGAATGAATCTCTTTGAAGCTGCAAACCACGCTTTATCCACGCTTTCTACGGGGGGGTTTTCCACCCGGAATGCTAGTGTGGCCGCGTGGAACGATAATCCCCTGGTGCAGTATATCATCATCCTGTTTATGTTTCTGGCCGGGATCAATTTCATCATCAGCTATTATATGTTCAAGGGGAATTTCAGAAAGGTTTCCAGGGATGAGGAATTCAGGTGGTATGGAATTTTTATTTTCGGATTTACAATGATCACTGCACTGATCGTATATTTTAAGGCGGATCCTTCCTTATCCTCAATAGAGCATCCTATGGTGCTTGGGGAAATGGAAAGCGCCTTCCGACATGGTATGTTCCAGGTGGTTTCGGTGATAACCACAACCGGGTTCGTAACCGCGGATTATACCATGTGGACCCCATTTCTTACTGTGCTCTTTTTCGGGATCTTCTTCCTGGGAGGATCTGCCGGTTCTACATCAGGGGGAGTGAAGGTAATGCGACATATCATCATGATCCGAAATGGGATAACAGAGTTCAAAAGAACACTTCATCCCAATGCCATACTTCCGGTTCATTACAACGGGAAAAGTATTAGCAAAAAGATTGTATTTAATGTCCTGGGATTCTTTATTCTCTATATGCTGTCTTTCATCATAGGGGCTGTAGTTCTTGCATTCCTCGGGATGGACTTTGAGACCGCAATAGGGGGAGCTGCATCCTCACTGGGTAATATCGGCCCCGGCCTCGGATTCCTCGGCCCGGTAAACAATTATGAAGCGGTGCCTACCGCGGCCAAGATATGGTGCGCCTTCCTGATGCTTATCGGCCGGTTGGAACTGTTCACAGTGCTGATCCTGCTCACCCCGTTTTTCTGGAGGAACAGGTAAACAATTCCTCCCCTGGCTACTGGCTCACAGCTTCTTTGATTCTGCGGATAGCCTCTTCGATTTCCTTCTCACTGGCAGCATACGAAAACCGGATGCAATCAGGGCTTCCAAATGCATCGCCCGTCACGGTAGCAACCAGGGCTTCCTCCAATAAAAACATGGAGAAATCAGTCGCATCCTTGATGTGATGCCCTCTGAGGGTCTTTCCGAAAAAAGCGGAAACATCCGGAAAGACATAAAAGGCTCCTTCCGGTTCTGTACAAACAAAACCGTCGATCTCACTTAGGAGCTCCATGATGAGCTTTCGCCGGCTTTTGAAGCGGTCAACCATGTAGCTGATCTTCTCGATTGGGGCTTCCAGAGCGGTAATGACGGCGCGTTGCGCGATACAGTTGGCGCCGCTGGTAATCTGCCCCTGTATTTTATTACAGGCTCTTGCAATCTCTGCGGGCCCCCCGATATAACCGATCCTCCAGCCTGTCATGGCGAAGGCCTTGGATACCCCGTTGACGGTCACCACCCGTTGGTACATGTCCTCGAACTGTGCCATCGAATAATGTCCCCCCACGAAATTGATATGTTCATAAATCTCATCACTGACTACGATGATGTCCGGATATTTGACCAGGACATCCGCCAGGGCCCTTAGTTCTTCCTTGCTGTATACCATTCCACTCGGATTACAGGGAGAACTGTACCAAAGCATTCTTGTCCGGGGCGTAATAGCTTGTTCCAGTTGTTCCGGAGTCATTTTGAAGTTATGCTCTACAGTTGTGGGAACCTCTACGGGAACGCCCTCTGCAAGCTTGACGATCTCCGCGTAGCTCACCCAATAGGGACACGGCAGGATAACTTCGTCCCCGGGGTTCAGCATCACCATGGCAATGTTGGCCAGGGATTGTTTGGCGCCAGTAGAGACTACGATCTGCGATCGATCATAGATCAGGTCGTTGTCCCTGCGGAATTTTCCGATGATGGCATCCTTCAACTCGACATATCCATCCACCGGAGTATAGGAATTATAGTTTTCCTCAATAGCCTTGATGGCTGCTTCTTTGATAAAATCCGGGGTATTAAAATCCGGTTCTCCCAGACTAAGGCCAATAATGTCCTTTCCCTCTGCTCTGAGCTCTCTTGCTTTGGCTGCCATAGCCAGGGTCTGGGATGTAGACATGGTTTTGATTCGATCGGATAGGTGATACATGTTGTCGGTATTCATTAGGGTTAGGTTAATAAAGCTGGATTGGTTCCCATCTGTTTGAGGTATCTGAAATGCGCGATAATCGCCGCACGGGTCGTTGTGTATTCATGGTACGGCAATTTACATTCCAGGGCGGTCTGTCGGACAATTTCAGATATCTTGGTGTAATGGATGTGGCTGATATTGGGAAAAATATGATGTTCTACCTGATGGTTAAGTCCTCCTGTAAACCAGTTTACCAATTTGTTGCGCGTAGAGAAATTTACGGTGGTAAACAACTGATGTATCGCCCAGGTGTTCTTCATTGAGCCGGTATCATCAGGAAGAGGCATTTCGGTTTCTTCGACCACATGGGCTAACTGGAAAACAATACTCAGGATAAGACCGGCAGTATAATGCATGAGGAAAAATCCGAGCAGGATCTTCCACCATGCGATCGATAAGAAAATCATCGGGATCAGGATCCAAATCGCGATGTAGAGCAGTTTGGTCACGGCCAACAGGCTCCACTGCTTGGCCGCACTGGGCATTTTCCCATAGGAAAGCTTCCGGGCCAGGTATCTCCTGCTTTGACGAAAATCCGTTGTGATGGCCCAATTGAAGGTCAGCAGACCATAAAGAAAGACGGAGTAGTAATGCTGGAACCTGTGAAACCGATGCCATTTGGCATGCTTGGTGAACCTGATTATCCGACCGGCATCCAGGTCTTCGTCGTGGCCATGGATATTGGTGTAGGTATGATGAAGGACATTGTGCTGGACCTGCCAGTTGTAGACATTTCCTGCAAGGATATAGATGGTTCCTCCCATCATTTTGTTGATCCATTTCTTGGATGAATAGGATCCGTGGTTCCCGTCATGCATGATATTCATACCCACTCCAGCCATTCCAACACCCATCACAATGGTCAACAGCAACATCCACCATTGGGAGATTTCCAGGGTCAGAATCAGAAAGTAGGGAGTCAGAAAAAGAGAGAACATGATCCCTGCCTTGAGGTGAAGCTTCCAGTTCCCAGTCTTCGAGATTTTGTTTTCTTTGAAGTATTTATTGACGCGCCCGTTCAGGGTCCGGAAAAATTTTGCGGAATCTGAGCGAGAAAATCGTACTGTATTAGAATTCATTTCTTGATTTTTCTGTTAAGGATATCCTGAGAAGACGTCTTTGTCGGCCTTCAATAATCCAGAGTTTTAATCTAGTGCCCTAAATTAGTTACTTTTGCCCGAAAAAGGGAGCATTTGGAAATAATTGAGAAATATTTTTCAGACCTGACACCAAATCAGAAAAACAGGTTTCGTCTCCTTCAGGAACTGTACAGGGACTGGAATCTGAAGATCAACGTGGTCTCCAGGAAGGATATAGATGAGTTATACCTCCGGCATGTCCTGCATTCCCTGGGGATAGCCAAAATTCAGCCTTTTCTTCCTGAGGCCCGAATTCTGGATGTGGGTACCGGAGGGGGATTTCCAGGAATTCCCCTGGCGATATTATACCCGCAAACCAGATTTCACCTGGTGGATAGCATAGGAAAAAAAATCAAGGTCGTCAATGAGGTAGTGGAAGGGCTGGCATTGGACAACGTTGAAACTACACAAGCCCGTGTTGAAGAAATCCAGGGACAATACGATTTTATCATAAGCCGTGCTGTCGCAGCGATGCCCACCTTCGTTCACTGGACCCGGGGGAAAATTGCGAAGCAAAACAGGCACGAACTCAAAAACGGCATCCTTTATCTCAAAGGAGGAGATCTGGAAGAAGAACTTGCGGAATACCGTACTGCAAAGGTTTATGATCTGAGCCAGTATTTTGAAGAAGATTTTTTCAGCACCAAAAAAGTAGTACATCTTCCCCTGAAATTCAAGGGTTGAACTTTATACGATTGGGAGAAACTCCAGTTCAGGGAACCAGGAATTTGAGACTTATTTTGCCTTCCTCCAGGATCAGGTTGATGAAGTAAACCCCCGAACTGCGTAAATCAACAGGCAGCTTGACAGTCTCATCCGAGGATACATTGTAGAACCGTTTTATTTCCTGCCCAATTCCATTGAAGAGGATTGCTCCCTTGATCGGAATTCCACCGGGATTGGTTATTACAATATTTCCTTCTGCTCCAGCATAGAACAGGGTGATCTGGTTGCCGATTTCTTCCTCGGGAGTGACTATGGAATCTGGTTCTTCTCCGGTGCCGGTTTCCTCGCCATTTCCTTCTTCGTTACCAGAACCTTCCTCGGAACCTGTCTCCCCTTCGGTTTCTTCTTCCGTTGTTTCTTCTGGGGCCGTGAACACAATCGAAAATCTTTTGTCTATTCCCGCTTCTCCTGCGGTTCCAATATAGTCACCGGAACGAAGGTCATGGTATTCATTCAGAAGATTGTCTTTGAGATAAATCGGCAGGTTATCCGGTACGTTATCCATGTCATCGATGAGAATCCTGAATTCCCCGTTGACCGCGGTCTTGATTGCCAGGGGAAGTACCCTAGTCGAGGCAAAGTCAGGAACGCCTTGTATCACGAATTTGCTTCCGCTGATCAACCAGAACATATCCTCTGAATAGTTGTCGATAAGAGGGGCATCATATCCGAGGTCGAATCCATCAGAAGTAGCGGGATCAGCCGTGACCAGGATTTGTCGGTGGTATCCTTCCGGAGACTTGAATTTCAACCAGAGCTTTTGCTGTTTAGGTTCGGAGGCGGTATGGGAGTCTGTTCCGAGGGTTTTTCTTTGCTGGGAGAAGAAAACCACTTTGTCTGCTCCCCCCGATGTCTTGTCGATCCCTTCCCGGGCATAAGCTCGCTGGTTATTGGTGAAGCGGACTTCGGTTCCGCCAGTTTTGGAAATCGCTGCCCCTGAAGTGTCTGTTTCTATAACAGTATTGATAAAGAAACCCTGGCCGACAGGAATATAATCTCCTGGTCGTTTATTACCCGATGCCGTAGGGTCACTGTTATCGATTCTGCTATCCGAGGACGTGGCAGGTTCAATGGAACCAGCGAGGTTAAAGACAGCATACCCCCCGATATAACGCTGCAGATAATGCGTTTTTCCTCCGAAATGATGCCAGAAATACAGGCTTCCATTAAAAGCACTGCTGGAGGGATCTCCGGTGTTTACATTTTCTTTGATGAAGGTTGTTGCGCTTATGGCGGAGGGATAGGGATTCCCTACCAGGTAATTTTCCCCACCTGCCGTAGTGCTTATCGGACGGACGATCACCCCATTGTTGGGAAGACCTCTGAAGGTATAGTTCTGGCGGTCTGAGATGCGGGCATAACCAGAGGTTCCTTTCATGCTATATCCTTCCCCTGCCATTAATTTTCCGGTACTGCCTATATGTTCCCAGGCGAAATAGTTGTTTGCTGTACCGTGAAATTTATGCAACCAGTAATTGCTGACTTTCCTCGGATCAGTAAATCCACCATCTGCGTAATGGTAGGTATACCCGAAATCCAGGTTTTTTGGGATTCCCTGAAGATTGTAATTCACCCCATCTTTCATGACCTCCCCAACGGAATAGCTTTCATTTGCAAGGGTCGGAAGTACTGGGGAGGACCAGTAGTTATAATTGTAACTGCTTGCTGTTCCCTGCTGGTCGCGTTCCAGAACCCCAGTGCTGGCCGGATCCAAAAGACTGTTCTCGATCTGGATGAGCTGAGATCTTCCGAACAGGTCTATGAATCCATTGAGTCGAAGATAGTGGGTTACTTTTAACAGCTGTCCCGTGTTATCTTCATTCTGTGGTCCGGATGGATTGGTAATCGAGAGTTTGCCAGATTCATTGAGGAGCCCCAGAACTGTAATATCCTTGTTTTGGGAGGAAATATTGTGATTGGTTACCACAATATTCCAGTCGATAAAGGTGCTGTTATCTACCCCTTTACTATTGGGAGGATCCCATACCTGTGGTCTTTTCCAGGTCACATCTGCTGTCCAGGTTCCGTTTTGGGCGGAATAATAGGGTAGTGGAGCCGTATTTTCCTGCACGGTTTTGATGTTGACCATCTTTCCATCATACCCATTGGGTCCTTTATCGAGGGTGAACCCGTTGGTAATTTCAGTAACGATCATAGGGAAATAGGCAAAAAGGTCGGTGGCTGACTCCAGTCCTCCTGGTACGGCCATCGGAAGTGCTGTGCCTTGAAGCGGACTTGTGCCGATATTCAACCGTTGGTTCATCAGAAAATGCAGCTGTTCCAGGCTCAGCGCCTTCTTCCAGATTCGCACTTCCTCAATCCACCCGTGGAAATAGTTGACCGGGACATCAGGTGTTGCCGAGGCATAATCCGCACCTATAATAAGAGGGAAGGTGGTTGTCGAAGGCTGTGAAATGGATCCTGTGGATACTTTGATTCCGTCGACGTAGAGTCCGGGATTTTCTCCTCCGCCAATCACGGCAAGATGATACCATCTGTCGGTCCCTATTGGATACTGGGACACCACGCTGCCTCCATTCCAAAGGAATTTGGGATAGTTATTGTCCACAACCAGGGCAAATCCACCTGCACCTGGAGTGGAGCTGTCTCTCTTGGAAATAACTGTTTTCACTCCGGAAGTCTTTGCCGGATCCTGTTTCACCCATGCTTCCAGTGTGAACGTGGAAGAAACGTTGAATTTATCCCCTACGACAACGTGATCATCGATCCCATCAAAGTCCAGGGTGCTACAGCTGCTAAACGATACTTTCACGTCATCTGTCGCGCCGCATTCGATACTCCATCTCAAGGTGTAAGTTCCGGTAGTTCCCGTGAATCTTGAATTCGGATCGTTCACATCCTCTATGACACCTCCTGCCGGACCATTGATGATGGTCCATGTTCCCACGGGAGGGGTTTCGCCTTCCGCAACTTCGGGATTGTACACCGCCGCAAGGGTGGTTTGTAAATTTCCACAAGGAGTGGTTTGATCCGGTCCTGCATTGGCTTTCACCTGGGGGGGTTGCGCAATGACTACCTCCAGGCTGACCTCACAACCATTTGCATCGATAGCCCTGACTACATAGGTTCCGGCAGAGAGGTTAGTCGCAGTCGGTGTGGTTTGCCCGATGTTTTCCCAGCTATAGATATAGGGAGAGCCAGAACTGTTTGGGGTTCCTCCTGAAGCGACAACAGTCGCACTTCCATCCGATCCTCCATAACAGGTAATAGGGGTGGTGGATTCAAGGGTAAGTTTCAACGGGTCCTGAGGCTGTTTGATCTCGACCTCTGCTGTGGTGAATATTTCTTCCCCATCATCAACGACCACTTTATACTTACCGGCAGGTAGTCCAGTAAAATTAGGAGATGTTTGAGAGGGTTTAACCGTAGAGCCATCTACTGCAGAGATCAGTTTGTAGCTATAGACCGTTGTTCCGCCCGAAGCGCGTACATCAATTGTTCCATTTGTACCGCCATAGCACAACAGCTGATTTGGAAAGGCCACTGCATAGAGCGGCAGGCTTACGGAAGTATCGTTGTTGGTGGAATAACATTTCGGAGCAGGGCCCTGGCCACAGGTCCAGTTCTTATTGTTGGAAAAGGTCAGATAGATCCCTTCGATGGTGATCAGATCCCCGCACTCGTAGTCAATCGGTATGGTCTGTGCGACCAGTGGTATTTCTATTCCGGAGTAAAAGCAGCCTGCTTCTTTGTAGTTCTCAACTTCTCCCGTGTTCAGGTTCATCACCGAATAGACATATTCGATGTTGAGGGAATACCTGGTGGATTCAGTGGGGAACCTTACATACAGGTATTTCTGGCCTGCATCGGCACAATTTGAAGAGGTGATCTTGTTTCCATTAGCATCCCCGATGAAATAATTGTCTGCAGCAAGGTCGTTGGATCCGCAATCATTGGCGAAACAGCCCCCCACGTATTGAATGATCTGGGTGAAATAGGTCCTTCCCTTGGAATCCGTCACTTCCAGGGTGATTCTTTTATCACCGATGACAGAGTATACCACCCTGTGAGGCCCTGGTCCGGTTGCTGTAGCTGGCGTAGCATTCTCTCCGAAGTTCCATTTGTAGGTAAATCCTGGCGTACCCCCCTTTGCGGTAAGTCCTTCCACTTCGAAGTAGGAGGTTCTGATGACATCTTCTTCCTCCTCACAAATCGAAGTTGGGATGATATGTGCACTGATGGAATCTATGATAGTAACCTCTTTCGAAGTGGAACATCCATTGGCATCAGTAACGGTTACTGTGTAAGTGCCAGCTGCAAGATTGTTAGCCGTCTGGCCGGTTTGGCCATTGGACCAGGAAAAGGTGTAATTTGGGCTACCTCCTGATACCTGAGCGGTAGCGGTTCCTGTTGCAGATCCGTAAGAGGTGGTTTCAGTTGTCAGGAATCCGGTAATTTTAAGTTCCTGAGGGGTGGAGATGGTGAAGGTCCTGCTCTGGCTACACCCGTTTTGATCGGTTACCGTAACGGTATGTGATCCTGGGGTCAACCCGTTTACGGTTTGTCCAGTTTGACCATTGTCCCACAGATAGGTATGGGTTCCAACACCACCTTTAGATTCAACAGTGGCAGAGGCATTGTTTTGTCCGAAACATCCGGTTTTGGCCTTTACACTGACGATTTCGACGAACGTATCTGGTTCAGTAATGATGACTTCAAGAGGAGCTGTTTCGCAGCCGTTTGCATCAATAGCTTTAACATAATAAGTGCCGGCGGTTAGGTCGGTTTTTAATGCCCCAACTCCCAGATTTCCCCAGTCAAAGGTATAAGGAGCTTTTCCCCCACTTGCGGTTACTGAAATTTCCCCAGTGGCATATCCGTTACAAAGAACATCTACTTTCTCTGCCGAGATCTGAAGCGGATCAATGGTTATATTTTGTGTCGCTGTAGAAGCGTTTCCTGCCGCATCGGTAAAGGTCCAGGTTATGGAGCCCGAGGTCGTGAAGGTTGTGGATCCTGAATAGGTAGCAGTAACTACATTTTCACAGTTATCGATTGCAGTCGGAACCTCAAAAGTATAGGCGCATCCCCAAACGACATCTTCGAGTTCTGGAGCAACAGGCGCTTCCTTATCATCCACAATGATGTTTTGTTCTACAGGGACAGCCTGATTTCCATTGGCATCGGTAACTGTCCAGGTGATGACAGTTTTTCCTGCTGGATAAGTGGCATTTAATGGCTGTCCATCACTTCTTGTTCCGGTCGGGGTTCCGACGGAACAGTTATCAGTTGCCTTGGCAGTAATCCCTGAGAGACCGGCATAACATAATCCTGGAACAGTGGTCACAGTTTTATCAGCCCCAGCAATGATTACGGGTTTTTCGTCATCTGTGATAATCACAGTTTGAGTGACGGGAGTTGCAGCATTTCCGTGGGCATCCGACACTGCCCAGGTTATCGTGGTAGTTCCCACCGGGAAGGCAGCGGTCATCGCCTTCCCGTCACTGCGGGTGGCAATAGGATTTCCTACGGTACAGTTGTCTGAGGCAGTTGCAGGAGAAATGGTTAGTACAGCTCCACATTTTCCAGGATCTGTGGTAGTGGTAATGTTGGCACCAGCTGAAATCACCGGTTTCTGATCATCTGTAACGGTGAC
>CAMPKA010000027.1 GCA_946887075.1 uncultured Salinimicrobium sp. | reverse complement strand
AAAGGAAACTCCGGCACCAAAAAAGGAAACTCCTGAAGCCAAAAAGGAATCTCCAGAAGCTCCAAAAGAAAAAGGAACAGATAAGAAAGAGGAATAGGATGCAATCATTCTTCGAAAATTTGAAAAGGATAAGCTGTAAAGTTTATCCTTTTTTCATAAATTCTCATTTCAGCTGCAGGCTGACAATAACAGGATAGTATCAGGGATATGAAGTACAAACCTAGAAAAAAAGCGATCGTCCTGCTTGAGGACGGCACGGTCTTTCACGGGAAAGCCGTCGGAGACAGGGAAGGTAAGACCTTCGGGGAAATCTGTTTTAATACAGGGATGACAGGTTACCAGGAAATTTTTACAGATCCGTCCTATTTCGGACAGATCATGGTGACGACCAACGCCCATATCGGGAACTACGGGGCAACAGACGAGGAGGAGGAAGCGGACACCCCCCAGATCTCCGGCCTGGTTTGCAAGAACTTCAGCTATTTTGAATCTCGCCCTGCGGCCCAGGAGACCCTTCAGGAGTTTCTGGAGCGAAGCGAGCTGCTGGCCATTTCCGATGTGGATACCAGGGCCCTGGTTACCTACATCAGGGAGAACGGAGCGATGAATGCCGTGATTACCACCGAGTTTGAGGACATGGAGTCCCTTAAAAAGGAGCTCTCTGAGATTCCTAATATGAAAGGTCTGGAACTGGCCTCCCGGGTTTCGACCAAAGCGCCTTATTTCTTTGGAAAGGAATCGTCTCGCTTTCGGGTCGCAGTGCTGGATGTAGGGGTCAAGAGAAGTATCCTGAAGCACCTGGCCACCCGGGATGTCTATTGCAAGGTATTCCCTTACGATACATCTTATGAGGAAATGAAAAAGTGGAACCCGCAGGGTTACCTGATCTCCAACGGACCCGGCGATCCGGAACCGCTGACCGGTGCGATTCAGGCCGTGAAGGATATCATTGCCGATGACAAACCGCTGTTTGGGATTTGTCTGGGGCACCAAATATTGGCCCTGGCCAATGGAATCTCCACCTACAAAATGCACCACGGTCACCGGGGGATCAACCATCCGATCAAAAACCTGGAAACTGGTAAGGGAGAGATCACCTCCCAGAACCATGGGTTTGCCGTGAATCGGGAAGAAACTGAGAACCACCCGGAGATCCGGATCACCCACCTGCACCTGAACGACCAGACCGTCGCCGGGATCAGGATGAAGGACAAGAAGTGCTTTTCGGTTCAATATCATCCGGAGGCGAGTCCCGGGCCAAATGATGCCCATTACCTCTTTGATGAATTCATACACCACCTTATCGCTGAGCACGCCTAGCAAAAAACCCCCGCAATAGCGGGGATTTTTGTTCTCAACCGTTTTCGTTGGTAAATTTCTCTTAAAAAGCCATGAGGTTTCTCAGGGACTTTCGGTGTCCTTTTGAACATTTCGTATCTTGCGGGATCAAATTCGAATAAATCATTAAAAAACATTCAAAATGAGCATCATAATCAATATTCACGCACGACAGATTTTCGATTCCCGCGGTAATCCAACCGTAGAGGTCGATGTAGAGACAGAGAACGGAATTGTCGGAAGAGCAGCCGTTCCTTCAGGGGCATCAACCGGGGAACACGAAGCTGTGGAGTTACGGGATGGGGGAAAGGACTACATGGGAAAGGGCGTGTCGAAGGCAGTTAAGAATGTTAATGATATTATTGCAGAGGAACTGCTGGGCTATTCCGTTTTTGATCAGAACCTGATCGATAAAGCCATGATAGCGCTGGATGGTACTTCGAACAAGTCCAAACTGGGGGCAAATGCCATTCTCGGCGTCTCCCTCGCGGTAGCAAAGGCGGCCGCAGGGGAACTGGGCCTTCCGCTTTATCGCTATGTCGGCGGGGTCAGCGCCAATACGCTTCCTGTCCCGATGATGAATATTATCAATGGTGGTTCACACAGTGATGCACCGATTGCCTTTCAGGAGTTCATGGTGATGCCGGTAAAGGCGGAAAGCTTTTCTCAGGCCCTGAAGATCGGAACTGAAATCTTCCATAATCTCAAGAAGGTGCTGCATAAAAGAGGTCTCAGTACCGCAGTTGGTGACGAAGGCGGATTTGCGCCCACCCTGGAAGGTACCGAAGACGCCCTTGATACCATTTTGGAAAGCATCAGGAATGCGGGCTACAAACCAGGGGAAGAGGTCATGATCGCCCTGGATTGTGCTGCTGCGGAGTTCTATGTGAAAGGGAAATATGATTACACGAAGTTTGAAGGGAAAAGCGGAAAGAAAAGGTCGAGTCAGGAGCAGGCTGAATATCTTGCCTCTCTTGCCGAAAAGTACCCGATCATTTCCATAGAGGACGGAATGGACGAGAATGACTGGGACGGTTGGAAGGCGCTGTCCGAAAAAATAGGAGAGAAGGTGCAACTCGTCGGAGATGATCTGTTTGTGACCAATGTGGAGCGTCTTTCCCGGGGCATCGAAAATAATATTGCGAACTCCATCCTGATCAAAGTCAATCAGATCGGAACGCTCACAGAGACCATCGCGGCCGTGAACATGGCGCATAACGCCGGATATACTGCGGTGATGTCGCACCGCTCAGGAGAAACAGAGGACAATACCATAGCCGATCTGGCAGTAGCGTTGAATACCGGTCAGATCAAGACCGGATCTGCTTCACGTAGTGACCGGATGGCCAAATACAATCAATTGCTTCGAATAGAGGAGGAATTAGGTTCGGTGGCTTACTTTCCACAGGAAAAGGCTTTCAAAATCAAGCGCTGATACCCGAAGGACCGACCGGGAGTTCCCGGTCAGGATATCCTGGAATTTCTGGTAATAAACCTTTTAGGTCCCCGGGGCGGAAAGGGAGGAGGCGGTTTTGCCCTTTCTGTTCCTATAAGGGTTCGACGGCTGAGGTTTCCGGGGCAAACCGCCCGGAAATAGCAGAGAATTTCGTAAATTAGCCTTCCTTAATATCCTATAAAAAATTCCATAAAGAAATGGCTAAAGCAGCAACTTTACAGATCGAAGGTAAGAAGTACGAACTGCCGTTGGTGGTGGGAACAGAGAACGAAGTAGCAATAGATATCACCCAGCTAAGAGGCCAGTCCGGAGCCATTACCATTGATCCCGGATATAAGAACACAGGTTCCTGCGAAAGTGCGATTACCTTCCTCGACGGAGAGGAAGGGATTCTGCGATACAGGGGCTATTCCATTGAGGAATTGGCTGAAAAGGCCGATTTCCTCGAAGTGGCTTACCTGTTGATTTTCGGAGAGCTTCCCACAAAACTCCAGCTTCAGAAGTTCAACACGGATATCCTGGACCAGAGTATCGTCAATGAGGACATGAAAACCGTTCTCAACGGGTTTCCCGAATCCGCCCACCCGATGGGAGTTCTTTCGTCCCTGACCAGTGCCCTGACCGCGTTTAATCCCAAATCGGTCAATGTCGATTCTGAAGAGGACATGTACAAGGCGATCGTGAAGATACTGGCCAAGTTTCCGGTACTGGCAGCCTGGACGCTTCGCAGGAAGCGGAACCAGACGCTCTACAACAAGGACACCAATATCGGCTACGTGGAGAGTCTTCTGAAAATGATGTTCCAGGAAGACAAGAAAAACTACAAGCTCAACAAAGTGGTGGTCAATGCTCTGGACAAGCTGCTGATTCTTCATGCGGACCACGAACAGAATTGCTCTACTTCCACGGTACGAATAGTGGGATCTTCCCACGCGGGATTATTCGCTTCGATCTCAGCGGGAGTCTCTGCTTTGTGGGGGCCATTGCACGGGGGAGCCAACCAGGCCGTTATCGAAATGCTGGAAGCGATCAAGGCAGATGGCGGAGATACAGGTAAGTTCATAAACAAAGCTAAGGACAAGAATGATCCTTTCCGACTGATGGGCTTCGGTCACCGTGTTTACAAAAATTTCGATCCCCGGGCAAAGATCATAAAGAAGGCAGCTGACGAGGTGCTCGGACAGTTGGGAGTGGAGGATCCTATTCTCGAGATTGCCAAAGATCTAGAAAGGGCAGCGTTGGAAGATGAATATTTCGTAGAGCGAAAACTTTATCCGAACGTGGACTTCTATTCCGGGATCATCTATCGTGCGATGGGGATACCTACTGAGATGTTCACCGTTATGTTTGCGGTTGGACGACTTCCTGGCTGGATCGCCCAATGGAGAGAAATGCGGCTGCGAAAAGAACCCATCGGCCGTCCCCGCCAAATCTATATCGGGGAACCTCTTAGGAAGTTCAAAAGCATCGACCAACGTTAAGAGAACACAGACCTGGCGCGGAATTTTATTCCGCGTTTTTTTTTGAAAAATTCCCTGAAGGATCCGAGGCAAAATGCTGGAGCGCTTTTAGTATATTTGCCGAAAATCAGGATCCCATATGAAGCTCAATGTCAAAAACGAAACTTCACGGCTAAGGGCGGTGGTTCTGGGGACGGCACAAAGCAATGGTCCGGTACCGGATATTGCCGAGGCATACGATCCGAAGTCAGCTGAACACATCCGCAGAGGAACCTATCCGCTCGAGGCTGACATGATTACTGAGATCGAAAGTGTAGCACAAGTTCTGGACCGATATGAGGTTCAGGTGTTCCGTCCGAAACTGATTGAGGACTATAACCAGATCTTCACCCGTGATATCGGTTTTGTCATCGACGACAAATTCATCAAAGCCAATATTCTTCCTGATCGGGACCAGGAGATCGAGGCCATCTCCCACGTCCTGGATGAGATCGGAAAAGAGCATATCATCAGCCTTCCCAAGGATGCTCATGTAGAAGGCGGAGATGTGATCCTACATGATGATTATCTTTTTATCGGATCCTACTACGGCCCGGATTATCCGGACCTGATAACAGCCCGAACCAATCTCCGGGCAGTCCATTATCTCACGGAATTATTTCCTGATAAAAAAGTGAAATCTTTTAACCTGAAAAAGTCCAACACGGAAGCCAGGGAAAATGCGCTTCATCTGGACTGCTGTTTCCAGCCGGTCGGAAGGAACAAAGCCATTATCTATCCCGGCGGATTTCTTGACCAGGAAGAGTATAAATGGCTGGTAGCCCTTTTCGGAAAGGAAAATATTTTTGAGATCACCAGGGATGAGATGTACCATATGAATTCCAACATTTTCTCGATTTCGCCGGAGGTAGTCATTTCCGAAAGGAACTTCAGGCGCCTCAACACCTGGATGGAGGATAATGGTATAAAGGTTGAGAAGGTGCCATATGCGGAGATCGCCAAGCAGGAAGGACTGCTCCGGTGTTCTACACTTCCCCTTATCAGGGACTAACTCGATTGTATGAGACAGATTACCGACACGATTCTTATGATCAGGCCGGTCGCCTTCAGAATGAATGAGCAGACCGCGGTGAATAATTATTTTCAGGCTGGACTTCAGCTCGATCAGGAAGAGATAAATCGAAGAGCGCAACAGGAATTCGACGGCTTTGTCAGGAAATTGAGGGAAGCTGGAGTGCAGATTATTGTAGTGGAGGATGATGAAACCCTGGATACGCCCGACTCTGTTTTTCCAAACAACTGGGTGACCTTTCATGAAAATGGCACGGCTGTTCTTTATCCGCTTTTTGCCGAAAACAGGAGACGGGAAAGACGAGGCGAAGTTATTGAGGCGGTGGAAGCAGCGGGATTTTTGATCAGAGAAGTGATGGATTATACCGGTGCAGAAGAGGAGGAGCAGTTCCTGGAATCGACCGGGAGCATGATTCTGGATCGGGTTAATGAAAAGGCTTATTGTGCGCTTTCTCCCAGGGCGGGGGAGGAGATGCTGATCGAATTCTGCGAAGACTTTGAATTCACTCCAGTGATATTTCATGCTTATCAGGACGTCGGAGGGGAAAGAAGGTTAATCTACCACACCAATGTCATGATGTGCCTTGCCGAAACCTTTGCGGTAATATGTCTGGACACAATTGATGATCCACAGGAGCGCAGGAATGTGGTGCGACACCTGCGTTCTGATGGAAAAGAGATCATAGCCATATCTGAAGCCCAGATGCACCGATATGCCGGGAACATGCTGCAGGTGGAAGGTGCCGGAGGACAACGTTATCTCGTGATGAGTCAGTCTGCACATAAGACGCTGAGGCCGGATCAGATCACGGCCATTGAAAGGCATTGCCGGATTCTGAGTTCGGACCTGGAGACCATAGAAACCTGTGGAGGGGGAAGTGCGCGCTGTATGATGGCCGAGGTCTTCCTGCCCAGGAAATAACAGGACGGCTCAGAGAATTCTAAAGATCTTCTATCCTCGAAGACCGTGTACCTGCCTTGAAGTGGGTGATCTTCTTTATAAACCGGTGTATTTCGGGATCGTCCTTTTTGGCCATTATCTTGATGAAATGCTGGTCCTTGTAGAAGGCATACTGCTCCGGGCGTCCTTTGTATACCCGCAGTTTGTAGTATGGGATGACGAGGGCGTAAGTTTCACTTCCCCCACGGAAACCGATGATGATCCCCTTAGGCCGCAGTTCCAGGCTGCAGGTGCTGGATCCTTCGTTGAGCATCAGCAGGTTGTAAATCTTAAGGCTGGCGGCAGTAACAGGAATGTTCTGAAGATGTGTTCCCGCTATCCGTTCCCGCTCCTCCAGGGGAAAAGGTTTCCCAACCTCCTCATTGATCAGCTCCCGTTTTTGTGAAAAATCTTCCGAAATGTTTACCAGCATCGCTTTTTCCTGAAAGATAAAGATTTCCCCTGGAACCGGGTTTCCCTCCGGTATAATTTTACGCTATCTTTGCACTTTCCAAAATGAAACCCAAACTCATTGACATGCATATTGAGAATGATCTTGTCGAGCAGGTAAAATCCGCAGTGAAAGAACGCTTCCAGGTTGAGCCCGAACAGGTGGAATTCCAGCCGACCCGTAAGGATTTTGAAGGAGACATCACGCTGGTCACATTTCCTATGCTCCGGCAGGTGAGGACTAACCCGGTGGAATTGGGGAACTCGATAGGAACTTATCTTGTGGAACACAACCCGTTCATCCGGAAATTCAACGTGGTCCAGGGTTTCCTCAATATCGTATTGACTGATTCCTACTACCTTGACTTTTTTGAAGGAATAAGGAATAAAGAGAATTTCGGAAAAACCCCTGCCGGCAAGGAGACCATCATGGTGGAATATTCCTCACCTAACACGAATAAACCCTTGCACCTGGGACACATCCGCAACAACCTCCTCGGATACTCAGTGGCCGAAATTTTAAAAGCTGCCGGTCAGAAGGTTGTCAAAACCCAGATCATCAATGACAGGGGGATCCATATCTGTAAATCCATGATTGCCTGGCAACGCTTTGGCAATGGCGAGACCCCTTTGGAAGCCGGGATGAAAGGAGATAAACTGGTGGGACATTATTACGTGAAATTCGATCAGGTCTACAAGGAACAGATTGCCAGTCTTGTCGCGGAAGGGATGGACCCTGAAGAGGCCAAATCCAAGGCTCCGATTCTTTTGGAAGCTCAGCAGATGCTCCGAAGGTGGGAAGCCGGGGATACTGAGGTGGTGAACCTTTGGAAAAGCATGAACCAGTGGGTATATGAAGGTTTCAGGGAAACTTATCAGAAACTCGGCGTGGATTTCGACAGGAACTATTATGAAAGCGACACCTATCTTCTCGGGAAGGATATCGTGGCAGAAGGGCTGGATAAAGGAGTCTTTTTTAAAAAACCAGACGGAAGTGTTTGGATCGACCTTACCGATGAGGGGCTGGATGAAAAGATCGTGCTCCGAAGCGACGGAACCGCGGTATACATCACCCAGGATATAGGGACAGCAGTCCAGAGGGTGAAGGATTTCCCCATCGACGGGATGGTCTACACGGTAGGCAATGAACAGGATTATCATTTTAAGGTCCTTTTCCTGATCCTGAAGAAATTGGGATTCTCCTGGGCCCAAAACCTTTACCATCTCAGTTATGGAATGGTGGACCTTCCAAGCGGAAAAATGAAGAGCAGGGAAGGAACAGTGGTGGATGCAGATGATCTTATCGAAGAAATGACCATTACAGCGGCCCGAATTTCAGCGGAACTGGGCAAGCTGGAGGGGTATTCCGAAGATGAAAAGCAACAGCTTTACAGGATCATCGGAATGGGCGCCCTGAAGTATTACATCCTGAAGGTCGACCCGAAGAAGCGCATATTGTTCAATCCTGAGGAATCTGTGGACTTCCAGGGAAACACCGGCCCGTTCATTCAGTATACCTATGCCCGGATCCAGTCTATCCTTCGCAAGGCCGATTTCGATTACACGGGAGCGGTAGAGAACTATGTGTTACATGAAAAGGAACGGCAGCTGATCAAACTGTTGGAGATCTTCCCTGAAACCGTTCAGGCCGCCGCAGAGGCACACAGCCCGGCTGTCATTGCGAATTACGCCTATGAACTCGTAAAGGATTTCAACAGCTTCTACCAGAATGTCCCCATCCTTGGAACAGAAGATGACGCCGAACGCCGATTCCGGGTTCAGTTGTCGAGCAAAATAGGAGAGACGATCAAAACTTCTTTCTCACTGTTGGGGATAGAAGTTCCCGAAAGAATGTAACCCCCTACCCTGAGGAATTTAAATTTTCACTTAGGGACCAAATCATTAAATTTGCAAGTGCCGGAGGGGACCGGCACAGAAAAAAGGAAGAATATGTTCGACAGTTTAAGTGATAAGTTAGACAATGCCTTACATGTCCTGAAGGGACACGGGCAGATAACCGAAGTGAATGTTGCGGAGACCCTGAAGGAAGTGAGAAGGGCTCTGGTCGATGCAGATGTCAATTATAAGATCGCCAAGGACTTTACCTCCCGGGTAAAGGAAAAAGCGCTGGGCCAGAATGTGCTGACGGCCCTGAAGCCCGGGCAGATGATGGTGAAGCTCGTCAAGGACGAACTCACGGAATTGATGGGAGGAGATGCCGCAGGGGTAAATCTCTCGGGTAATCCCTCGGTTATCCTGATGTCCGGACTCCAGGGGAGTGGTAAGACCACGTTCTCAGGAAAACTGGCGAACTTTCTAAAGAATAAGAAATCGAAAAAACCGCTGCTGGTAGCTTGTGATGTATACAGACCGGCGGCTATCAACCAGTTACATGTCGTAGGCGAGCAGATAGGGGTTGAGGTTTTCAGCGACGAGGGGAACCAGGATCCAGTTGCCATATCCAGGGCAGCCGTGGAGCACGCTAAAGCCAATGGATTCAATGTAGTGATCATTGATACGGCGGGTCGTTTGGCCATCGACGAGGCGATGATGACCGAAATTGCCAACATCCACAAAGCTATCGAGCCCGAAGAGACCCTTTTCGTGGTAGATGCGATGACCGGTCAGGATGCGGTAAATACAGCCAAGGCTTTCAATGATCGTCTGGATTTTGACGGAGTCGTTTTGACAAAACTAGATGGGGACACCCGCGGGGGAGCCGCCATTTCGATCAAGGCTGTTGTTCACAAACCGATCAAGTTCATCGGTACAGGGGAAAAAATGGATGCCATCGACATCTTTTACCCCTCCCGAATGGCAGACCGTATTTTGGGAATGGGGGACGTGGTATCCCTGGTGGAACGCGCCCAGGAGCAATACGATGAGGAGGAGGCGCGGAAGTTACAGAAGAAGATTGCCAAGAATGAATTTGGCTTTGATGACTTTCTCAACCAGTTGCAGCAAATCAAGAAGATGGGTTCAATGAAGGACCTGATGGGGATGATCCCCGGAGCGGGAAAGATGCTCAAGAACGTGGATATTGATGACGATGCCTTTAAGCATATCGAGGCCATCATCCATTCGATGACCCCAGCTGAACGGTCCAAGCCAAGCCTGATCAATGCCTCTAGGAAAAAGAGAATTGGCAAAGGATCGGGAACTTCTGTGCAGGAGGTCAACCAGCTATTGAAGCAATTTGGCCAGATGAGCAAGATGATGAAGATGATGCAGGGCGGCGGTGGCCGGAAGATGATGCAGATGATGAAAAATATGCAGTGACATTCTTTAAGAACAAACCCCTGGAATTATGACCATCCTCGACGGGAAAAAAGTAAGCAATGAAATCAAGGAAGAAATCGCCTTGGAAGTTCAGAAAATGAAAGACCGCGGGGAGAAGGTACCTCACCTGGCGGCCATTATCGTCGGAAGCGACGGAGCCAGCCTCACCTATGTGGCTAGCAAGGTGAAGGCCTGTGAAAGAGTCGGTTTCGAATCCTCCCTTTATCGTATGTCGTCGACCACCAGTGAACTGGAGCTGCTGGCCAAGATCAAGGAACTCAATAACAACGATGACATCGATGGGTTTATCGTTCAGCTTCCGCTCCCTCCCCAGATCAACACCCAGAAGGTTTTATTGGCGGTGGATCCGGACAAAGACGTTGACGGTTTCCACCCGACCAACTTCGGAAAGATGTCTCTTGACATGACCTCTTTTATTCCGGCGACTCCTTACGGCATTCTGGAATTGCTGGAGCGGTACCAGATTCCTACAAAAGGGAAGCATACCGTGGTTATCGGAAGGAGCTATATCGTAGGCCGCCCGATGAGTATTCTGATGGGACGCCAGGGCTTCCCGGGGAATTCCACCGTTACGCTCACCCATGAATTCACCAAGAACATCACACAGATCACTTCTCAGGCTGATATCGTCATCATAGCAGTCGGGATCCCGAATTTCCTGAAGGCCGAGATGATCAAGGATGATGCGGTTATCATTGATGTAGGCATCACCCGTGTACCCGACGAGGAACAGGAGCGGGGATATCGAATTGTGGGAGACGTGGATTTTGAGAATGCGAGCAAAAAGGCCTCTTATATCACCCCTGTACCAGGTGGGGTGGGGCCGATGACCATCGCCATGCTTCTGAAAAACACGCTCCTGGCCAGGGAAACGCACCGCTCAAAATAGGAAACTCAGCCGTTCACACGTTCCAGCTTCCAGTCAAGATAGGCATGGAGGTCGGTTTGTATAAACCTGAGAACCACAGTGAAAATAGCGAAATCATCCACGTAACCCACCCCTGGCAAGAAGTCGGGCATCATATCCAGGGGATTGAGCACATACAGCAGGGTAACCACGGCCGATGCGATGGTGAACCACGGAATGGCGCGATATTGTCCGTCCCTGAAATCCTTTAGCATTCCGAGCATGATCCGCCCCAACTCAAGATATTTTTTTAATCCTGCCCCCTGTAATTTCTTATCAATGGCTTCTTTGTTCTTCATTACGAGATCCAGATCCCCGTCGTGAATCTTGGCCACCTCTGTGTCGAGGTAGCGCTTGTCGATCTTCTCCTCATGCTTCTTGGACATAGCAATTCCTTTTAAAGTTTATTTTCTGTTTTTCCGTATTCGTGCTTGTATATCTTCAAGATAAGCAAAAACAAAGAGATTAGCAACGGCCCGAATATCAGCCCGATAAATCCGAAGAGCGGTACCCCGACCACCACTCCGAACAGCGTGATCAGCGGATGAACCCGCGCCAGCCGGTTCAGGATATAAAGCCTGAGAATATTGTCGGTGATCCCGACTACCACAAAACCATAGATCAGGATGAATATTGCCTGCCAGTTCATTCCCTGGGAAAACAACAAAATGGCGACCGGGGCAATCCCGATGGCGGTGCCGATAAATGGAACCATCGCGCCTATGGCAGTGATGACAAACCAGAAGAAAGGATCGGGCACCCCGACAATCAGGAATCCCACCAGTGCAACGATTCCCTGAAAAAAGGCCACCAGCGGAATTCCAAGAGCATTGGAACGAACCATCTCATCACCTTCGAGAGCGATGGCCCTGAGATTTCCTTCTCCCAGGGGGATGTAAGAGATCAGAATCTTTTTCAGCTCCTGACGGTTGGTCAGCATGTAGAACAGCATGAAGTACATAATCCCAATGGCAATAAAGGCGTTGAAGGTTCCCACTCCCAAAGACTGTAGGTTGTTCGAAAGCCAGCTCGTCACTCTTGAAGAATCAATACTTTGGCTAAGATTATAGCCGGTGTAGACCTCCAGTTCGTTGATCTGTTGCTTTACCGCAGTCAGGACACGTTCGGAATGAGCAACTGCCTTTCCGATTTTTGAAGTGAGCATAAGAACGGTCAGGGTGATGGGGACGAGGATCCCGATAAAGGAAAGGAACATGAGCACAGAAGCTGCTACCACGGGTTTCCATCCGCGCCTTACCAGTTTTTCCATACTCTTTCTCATGATCACATGAAGTGTAATAGCCCCCAGGACTCCGGAGAGGTAAGGAATGACCTCCTTAACGATGAGCACCAACAGGAACAGGATGAGGAGCAGAACAAATAATTGTCTTACCAGGGAAGGTTTCAGTCTGTTCATGTCAGGCGTGCCAATAGTTAGGTTGCAAATAATTGGGCGGGGTCCTTAAAAGCTTTAAATTCCAGGGCGTTGCCGGAGGGATCCCGAAAAAACATGGTTGCCTGCTCTCCTGGCTGCCCCTGAAATCGAATGTAAGGCGGAATCACAAAATTCACCCCTTTACTTTTCAGCTCCCCGGAAAAGCGGTTGAAGGTCTCCCATTCCAGGACCACACCGAAATGAGGAATAGGCACATCTTTGCCGTCTACGGGGTTGGTGGCTTCATTGGCCTCCCCTGAAGGCTTTTTATAATGTATAACAAGCTGGTGACCGAAAAAATCGAAATCGACCCAATGGTCGCTACTCCTCCCTTCCTTGCAGTTCAGGGTGTCCCGGTAGAAGGTACGGGCCTGTTCAAGATCGCTTACCGGTATGGCCAGGTGAAAAGGTTGTATGTTATGCACGTGATAAAGGTATATGATGCCGTTATGTTCGGTTGCTTCAGGTTTATGTAAAGGATTCGCTAAAAATAACCAGAACCAGCTGAAGTTCTGCTTAATTCTCTGTTAAGATTCCCGCTTTCTTTTAGGTCTGGAGCCTTGTCGGGAAGCGGAATCCCGGCCTGGACCAGAAGGATTCGCCGGTTTTTCCGAGTCCTTTCCAGGTTCCACCTTTTCGGAATGGTCTGTCAGCCGGTTTAGCTCCTTCAGCTCATCGGAGGTGAGATGCCGGTATCTGCCCGTATCGACATCGAGCTTAATATTCATGATCCGAACGCGTTTGAGCCTGACCACCTGGTATCCCAGATATTCACACATCCTCCTGATCTGCCTGTTAAGCCCCTGGGTCAGAACGATTCGGAATACGTATTTTCCTGTCTGCTCGACCTGGCATTTTCTTGTTACGGTGTCGAGGATTGGAATCCCCGATCCCATCCTGGCAACAAAATCCGTATTGACCGGCCGATCCACCTGAACGATATACTCCTTCTCATGGTTGTTCCGTGCCCTGAGAATCTTGTTGACGATGTCCCCGTCGTCCGTGAGCAGGATGAGTCCCTCGCTGGCCTTATCGAGCCGACCTACTGGGAATATCCTGGAGGGAAACCCGATGAAATCGATGATATTGCCTTTTTCCGACTGGTCTGTTGTACAGACTACTCCGGCGGGTTTGTTGAAGGCCAGGTAAACATGCTCTTTTTCAGGAGGAAGAATCCGCCTTCCCTCGACGCGGATCTCATCCTTCGGGGAGACCTTGGTTCCCATTTCAGGGACCCTTCCGTTGACGGTGACCAGACCTTTTTCAATGAGGCTGTCAGCCTGCCTCCTGGAGCAGTGGCCCACCTCACTGAGGTATTTGTTCAGACGGGTCAGGTTTTCTTCAGCCATGGTCTTTCTTTTAGTCCCAGTCGATCATGAAATATTTGATCTTTGCTTCGCCGGGGATCTGAGATGCCTGGATTCTTGCCTGCGGATCATAGCGTAGCTCTGGAGGAAGTTCGCTTTTGTCAATGGTGACGTAGATATTCATATCATCGATGAAGACCACCGCCGCGCTGAGGGTATTTTCGATCCGGGTAATATTGTAATTTTCCACAATGTCCTTGAAAGTGCTGTTAAGCCCCAAACCTTTAGCCGTCTTGTACCTCGGATCCAGGACTTGGATAAATCCTACGGTACTGGTGGAGTCAAAAGCTTCCACCGGTTCCAGGAGCAGCATTTTCTTTCCTTCAGCGTCGAAAACCTCTATTTCAGTGCTTTTCGAATAAAAGGTCCCATCGGTGAGCTGCTTGTTTATGGAATCCCCGGCAAAAACGGAGTCCAGCTCATTGATCTGCACCTCCTTAGTCAGCGGGCCCACATGATTGGAGCCGATGAGGTAGGGATCGCTTTCCTTTTCACACGACAGGAAAAACAGGGAGACCAATAGGTTTAGAAGGAAATATTTTTTCATTGTTTCGTTGGTTGGCTGAATCCGGCAAAAGGGATTCAGTTTAATATTTGGATAAAAATAGGAATTGTCCCTTTATTACCTGCCTTTTTTCCTGGCGAATGATCAGCATCGTCATTGTACCGCGGGCTGAAGCAGTTGAATGGTCCCCTTAGTCGCGTCCATTTCCGCCATCACCCCGTTTGGGATAGTGACATTCTGGTCTATGTGCCCAATCATGGCCCCGCTATATGCCGGGATACCAAGAGGTCGAATATAATGGTCAATGACTTCCTCGAGAGTGAGGGATCCGTATCCGCTTCCACCAGGTTCACAGTCGGTGCATTTTCCAAATACAAAACCGCTGATCTGATCAAGTACACCGCCCAGGTGAAGCTGGGACATCATCCGGTCTATTGCGTATATTTTTTCTCCAACATCCTCGATGTAGAGAATATGCTGATCCCAGTCCTTCGGAAAGAAAGGAGTTCCCATAATACCGGTCAGCACGGAGAGATTTCCGCCAAGCAGCCTGCCTCTGGCCTGTCCTTTACGAATCGTTCTGATCCTGTTCTCGGTGCGGGTGAGCTCGTTGCCCGTATAATCCGGGTTCTGGTACAGGATTTTCTCTTCTCCGAAGACCAGACGTTTAAGATGACCGACTGCAAAAGGGTTCCAGGAAGAAACAGCTACAGGCCCGTGAAAGGTTACCAGGCCGGTCATCTTATGGATGGCCAGATGGAGTGCTGTGATATCGCTATAGCCGAGAAAGACTTTGGGATTCGCCTTAATCACCTCGTAATCCAGCCTGTCAAGGAGCCGCGCCGCACCCGAACCTCCGCGTAGCGCAATGATGGCTTTAATCTGCGGATCTCTGAACATATCCATCAGTTCTCCGGCTCTTTCCTCATCTGTCCCCGCAAGATGCCCATACCGGCTTTTGGTGAATGCTCCGAATTTTACCTGAAGCCCTAGAGCTTCAAAGGATTCCCGTGCGATCTCGTAGGGTTCCGATTCGAAGATGGCACTTGCCGGACTTACAATGGCAACGGTATCTCCCTCCTCCAGGGAAGGAGGTAGAATAATTTCATCCTTTCCCTGTTTACTGTCTGTAGGAAGCGATTGAAAAGACAAAAGCGGGAGCGCTAAGGAACCCATTCCAATACTGTTGATAAATTTTCTTCTTTCCATAAGGTGGTTTATAGGTTATTCCGGATCTGCAGGAGAAGCCGGTCCATTTCTTTTCGTATCTCCTGGGCCGTAGCGGTAAGATTATTACTCATAAAGCTAAAGCAGAGGATTCTGCCCTTTCGGCTTATCAAAAATCCGGAGAGGTTGTGGACCCCGCTAAGGGACCCGGTCTTGGCAAAAATAAAGGGCTCTTCGGATATAAATCTATTTCTGAGGGTACCTGTTCTTCCTCCGGTCGGAAGAAGATCAAAGATCTCCTGATACCCCACCTCCTCAGCGAGTTTCTGAAGAATTCGGACCAGGCTGCGGGGGGTAATAAGATTATAGCGGGAGAGACCAGAACCGTCTACCCAGATTACGGGATCCGGAAGATCCCGGAGAAAATGTTCCTGCATATACGCGATGGCTGTCGATGTCCTAAGGGTATCCTCCAGCTTAGAGCCTGCCATTAGGAGGATTTGTTCGGCAAGAAAATTATCGCTTTCCAGAAGCATCTTCCGAAAGATGGTGTCTCGGTTCTTTTCCGAAGCGAGGACGTCGAAGTCGAAGGTCCTGGACCCCTGGTAGAGGTGGACCGGACGATCTAGTGTATCCTGAAGAATAAGGGCAGTAAGTCGGTCTGAGGTCAGAAATGGAATTCGTTGATCCGCTGGCGCTACTTCGGCTGGATACAGGAAGACATTGCTCCGTATTTTTCGGAAGATGCCGCGATCCTGCTGATTGGTATACTTCACCAGGGAATCCTGAAAGAGATCCGGAAAAACCTCCGCATTTTTCCCAATAGTGACCGTTGCCACATTTCCGTAAACCGGAAGCGCTGACCGCTCTGCTGAATATTCCCAGTTATAATCATCCCAGGCCCAGCCACTTCCCAAAGGGGGAACCGGAGTTCCTGGGACCAGGTACAACTCATGAGTGGTAGATTCTAAAAAATCCAGGACCGGTGAGGGGGGTAGTGACGGATGTAGCAGTGAGGGATCCCCGGT
This sequence comes from uncultured Salinimicrobium sp., assembly GCA_946887075.1. The sequence goes on along the minus strand of CAMPKA010000027.1, from coordinate 17,860 downwards.
TCCTGTGAAAAATAGACTGTCTCCCTCCACCATGTATTTCAGGTGTGGAATACGGTCTCCTAATAGCTTGATTCCACTATAGAGCGTCAGTAATTTAAGGTTTGAAGCCGGAGTAAAGTATTTGTGAGCGTTATGTTGAAACAGAACCTCATTGTTTAGAGGATCAAACACGATCAGGCCGACGAAGCCTTTTTTAAAGGCCTGAGACTCTTTGAGGTTCCTGTCCAGATCATGCTTTATACCCGATGTAGCAGAACATCCGGACATCAGAATCAGGATCAGGACCATCCGGAGTAGCAGGTAGACTGGGTAGTTGGTGTTCAAATTCTTCGCTTTTCTTTGCCCAAGAGCATGGTAAATTTAGGAAATTTTAGATCACACTCCGGTTCTCATAACTTCAGGAGCTATTCTTGGCGGCACTTTTTGACCGTAGGTTTTTACTACCTTTGCGGCATGAGTGGAACCAAAGTAATGGAAGAGGTAAAGGCGGGGCAAATGCTGCCCCTGATGGAGGAATTTTATACCATCCAGGGAGAGGGTTTCCATAAGGGAACCGCAGCTTATTTTATAAGGGTCGGAGGCTGTGATGTTGGATGTCACTGGTGTGATGTCAAGGAAAGCTGGAATCCAGACCTCCATCCGCCCACCGATATCCGCACCATTGCAGAAAATGCCCTTGATCACAGCAAAACGGTGGTGGTTACAGGGGGGGAGCCCCTGACCTGGAACATGCGGCCTTTGACAGACCTGCTCAAAAAGCAAGGGGCCCGGCTCCATATTGAAACCTCCGGGGCCTATCCACTCACCGGCCAGTGGGACTGGATCTGCCTTTCTCCCAAGAAGATCAAACTGCCTCAGGAGGAGATCTACGGTCTGGCAGATGAACTCAAGATCATTGTCTTTAACAGGCATGATCTGATATTTGCTGAGGAACAAGCGGCAAAGGTGGGTCCTGAATGTATACTTTACTTGCAGCCGGAATGGAGTAATCGGGAGAAAATGATGCCCCTGATCGTGGACTACGTCATGAAAAATCCGGAGTGGAAAGTTTCCCTTCAGACCCACAAATATCTCAATATCCCCTGAGGGTCAGCGGGCAAAAAAAACCCCGGACCAATCCGGGGTAGCTGTTTTTTTTATGTGGTGGGAACTCAGGCTTTCTTGAAAGGAACCTCTACGTATCTGTCATCCCATCCGATATAGAGTTTTGCGCCGTTGTCGGTGGGCTCAAAGGCCATAGAGAGCGCTTCAATCTCAGTTTCAGATTTTTTAACGGGTACCGTAATCCGTGCCACATCCTCCTCGACATGATAGTCATAGGCTCCCCAGATATGGGTGCTGTTATTTAGGATGATAGTCCATTCGTTTTCCTTGGGGATGGTGAACAGCGTATAAGTTCCGGCTTTTATTGTTTTGTCTCCGATCATCATATCCGTGTAGAATGTGATCTCAGTCGCCTCGTTAGCCCCGGTTCGCCATACTTCTCCGTAAGGAACCAGTTTTCCAAAAATCTCACGGTCCCGGGTTTGGGGTCTGCTGTATAAAACTCGTGCCAGAGGTTCATTGTCTTCTCCCCTGAACAATACCACGTCCAACGGGCTGATGTCGAGTTTAGAGAAATTTGGTCCGTCGTTGTCCTTGGTTGTTTCCGGGGTCATTTCCCCGTTTTCCTGAGCTTGCAGGAAAAAGAAATTACCAACACAGAGAACGATTATTAATGCCAATTTTTTCATTACTTTTTCGATTTTATGTTACGGAATTAAATATAGGCCAATATGCGACATTAATAAGTTAACCGCTTCCCTAAAACTTGTTAAAAAATTCGAAATGCCGATGGCTGGTCCAAATCAACTGGAAGGCCAGGATTTCAGACTATTTTCCACGGGTGAGTAGCTGTTTAAATCCTGATCCTATTCCCCGTATTACCCCCGGATATTTATACTAAATTCCAAACTCCCGAGGCCTCGAAATCCCTGGAATAACAGCCATTCAAAATAGGACGGGTCAGATCCAGTACCTGGTAGGATTTTCACATGTTATTGTTGATAACTTAGGGTCTGTGGGGATGCCGGCAGTAGGTAAAAAGTAAGCTTTTTGGTATATTTGTATGTTATTGGATTTTGGTAAATTTTAACGAATTGAAATATGAGCGAAGAGGTTAAAAGAAGCAGTTATTCGGCTGACAGTATTCAGGCGCTGGAAGGAATGGAGCATGTGAGAATGCGGCCATCCATGTATATCGGAGATACTGGGGTCAGAGGGCTGCACCATCTGGTCTATGAAGTGGTAGACAATGCTATTGATGAAGCTCTTGCTGGTCACTGTGATACCATCAGGGTGACGATAAATGAGGACAATTCCATCACTACAGAGGATAATGGTCGGGGAATACCCGTGGACCTGCATAAGAAGGAGGGGGTTTCCGCTCTGGAGGTAGTCATGACCAAGATTGGAGCCGGGGGGAAGTTCGACAAAGACTCCTATAAGGTTTCAGGAGGTTTGCATGGAGTGGGAGTAAGTTGTGTAAACGCGCTTTCGGATCATCTGAAGGCCACAGTTTTCAGAAATGGTGAGATTTGGGAGCAGGAGTATGAGAGAGGAAAGCCACTATATCCGGTCAAATCCGTTGGACAGACTTCAGAGACCGGTACTGTTGTCACCTTTCGTCCCGATCCCAGCATATTTCAGCAGACCACGGAGTACAGCTATGATACCCTTGCCAGCAGAATGCGCGAACTTGCCTTTCTCAACAAAGGGATTACAATAACGCTAACCGACAGGAGGGAAAAGAAAGGAGAGGAATTTGTGTCCGAGGTCTTTCATTCTGAAGAGGGGCTGAAGGAATTCATCAAATTTTTGGACGGTACCCGGGAACCGATCATCAGTGAGGTGATTGCTGTCGAGGGGGAGAAAAACGACATTCCGGTAGAAGTTGCCATGGTATACAATACCTCCTTCAATGAAAATCTGCACTCCTACGTCAACAATATCAATACCCACGAGGGTGGAACCCATTTGGCTGGTTTCCGCCGGGGGTTGACCACGACGCTGAAAAAATATGCCGACGCCTCAGGAATGCTTGACAAGCTGAAATTCGAAATTTCGGGAGATGATTTCCGGGAAGGGCTCACGGCTATTGTTTCGGTAAAGGTATCCGAACCGCAGTTCGAAGGCCAGACCAAAACCAAGCTTGGAAACAGGGAGGTAACCGCTGCCGTCTCACAAGCGGTCTCTGAAATGCTGGAGAATTATCTCGAAGAAAATCCCGCAGACGCAAAAACCATTGTGCAGAAAGTGATCCTTGCTGCCCAGGCTAGACATGCCGCTAAGAAGGCAAGGGAGATGGTACAACGGAAAACCGTAATGAGCGGGGGAGGCCTTCCGGGAAAGCTTTCCGACTGTGCCTCCCAGGATGCACATGAATGCGAGGTTTTTCTGGTAGAGGGGGATTCCGCAGGGGGGACAGCCAAACAGGGAAGAGACAGGCAGTTTCAGGCTATCTTACCTCTGAGAGGGAAGATCCTGAACGTGGAAAAGGCGATGACCCACAAGGTCTTTGAGAATGAAGAGATCAAGAATATCTACACTGCCCTTGGGGTGACTATTGGTACCGAGGAGGACAGCAAGGCCCTTAACCTCTCCAAACTGAGGTACCATAAGATCGTCATCATGTGTGATGCCGATGTCGACGGAAGTCATATTGCCACCCTGATCCTTACCTTCTTTTTCAGGTATATGAAGGAACTTATCGAGGCGGGTCATGTCTATATCGCGACCCCACCCCTTTATCTGGTCAAAAAAGGAAATAAGAAACGCTATGCCTGGACGGATAAGGAAAGAGATGCCATCGCGGCTTCTTATAGCGGAGGCGTAAGCATCCAGCGTTATAAGGGACTGGGTGAGATGAATGCGGAGCAGTTGTGGGACACCACCATGAATCCAGAATTCAGAACATTACGACAAGTGACCATTGACAATAGCAGCGAGGCAGACCGGATCTTTTCCATGTTGATGGGTGACGAAGTGCCTCCCCGACGGGACTTTATTGAAAAAAATGCCGTTTACGCCAACATCGATGCGTAATTACCGGTCCTTATCAATGTTCAACCCGCCATGTGCGGGTTTTTCTGAATCTGAGCAGGTCCTCTCCGTTTTTTTCTATTTTTAACTCCTAAAACAAATGCTTTGAAAAAACTCTTTATCACAGGGCTGCTTCTACTTCTGGGTGCCTGCCCTGCAGTCAGCCAGGAAGACGATGTGGAGGCCTTCGTTTCTGATATGCTTATTCTGGCAGGACGGTTTTCGGAGCCGGCCGCAGATGGAGCTGCCTACCAGGCAGCTGGAGGTTGGTTTTCTTCGGCTAGTGTCCTGGAGACCTGGGACCTTAGATTTTCCGGCCATGCCAATATTTTGTTTGTCCCTGATGAAAAGACCCGATTTTCTGTTTCCAATGAAGAACTCGCCCTGCTTGAAATCTCCGGTGCAACATCGGCTGAGATGCCGACTGCCTTCGGTGGGGCCAGTCCGGTCATGCTGGAAGGGGAGATCACGGCATTCGGCCAAACCCGTTCCTTTTCCTTCAATGCGATCCAGGGTTCAGGATTGACCACTGTCCCTCATGCATTTGCCCAGCTTTCGGTGGGATTGCCTTCCGGAACAGAACTGAGCTTCAGAGGCATGCCTGAGGTGACTATAGACGGCGTCACCGCCAGTACGTTGGGCGCGGGATTAAAACACAGTCTTAGCCAGTATATGGGAAGTGACGATCAGGAAGATATTCAGGTGGCTGCAGGAATTGCCTACAGCAGACTAAACATTGAGTATGGATTTACCCCGACAGGGGCTGAAGGAATTGTGCTGCTTGACATTATCGATGTTAAAGCGGACCTCTGGCTCCTGGAGGCCATGGTCTCCAAACGATGGGGCCCAGTCGAACTATTCGGAGCTGGAGGGGCGATGAACTCTGCTTTTGATTATGAAATGGGAGGTACAGGACCCTTTCTGGAAACAGTCAATACGGAGATACAGGCTCTTGAGGAGGATGTGGTTCAGTTCAAGGGAGATCTGGGGTTGAACCTTTATTTCGGTCCGTTTCGCCTCAGCAGTCAGGCGAGTCTTGGGGAATTCACCAATGTCAACCTTGGGCTTCATGTCAAGATATAAGGACATTACTGCTTCAAAACTTCTTCAGAATTCGTATTTTCGCAGGAACCGAAAATTTAACAAATAAAATTTTAAATATGAAAGTTACAATTGTTGGTGCAGGGGCTGTGGGAGCCAGTTGTGCGGAATATGTCGCCATTAAAAACTTTGCTTCTGAAGTCGTTTTGATTGACATCAAAGAGGACTATGCTGAAGGAAAGGCAATGGACCTGATGCAAACGGCTTCCCTGATGGGGTTCGATACCAGGATCACCGGGAGTACAAATGACTATTCAAAAACAGCGAATTCAGATGTAGCTGTGATTACAAGTGGAATCCCACGAAAGCCAGGGATGACCCGCGAAGAGCTTATCGGGATCAATGCAGACATCGTAAAGTCCGTATCTGCCAGTCTAATAGCCCATTCTCCTGATGTAACAATCATCGTCGTGAGCAATCCAATGGATACGATGACTTATCTGGTCCACAAGACGACTGATCTTCCCAAAAACAGGATCATCGGAATGGGCGGTGCCTTGGACAGCGCCAGATTCAAATACAGACTCAGCGAAGCCCTGGGTTGTCCTGCTTCCGACGTGGACGGGATGGTGATAGGTGGACACAGTGACACGGGAATGGTTCCGCTCACCCGGCTCGCCACCAGAAATTCCGTACCGGTGACTGAATTTCTCTCGGAAGAGCGGCTCAGCCAGGTATCCGAGGATACAAAAGTGGGCGGGGCAACCTTGACCAAGATGCTGGGCACAAGTGCCTGGTACGCTCCGGGTGCAGCCGTATCCTCGATGGTCCAGGCAATAGCCTGTGATCAGAAGAAGATGTTCCCTTGTTCCGCACTTCTCGACGGGGAATATGGGCTTGAGGATTTATGTATAGGGGTGCCTGTCATCATCGGCCGTAACGGAATAGAAAAGATTGTCGAAATTGACCTGGATGAAGCTGAGAAGAGCAAGCTGAAGGAAAGTTCTGAAGGAGTTTCCAAAACAAATTCCCTCCTCGATCTCTCCAGGTAACATTTTTCCGGTCCGGGTAAAACGAGATGCTGCCCGAACGGTAGGGTTTCTTGATTGGGATATCAGGTTTTTCAGCTGTGAAGGATCTGATGCAATCGAAGCCTCCTACTGGTCGGGCAGCTTATTTTCCACCCCTCAAAAGTTAATTTTTTCTAAAGAAAAATAATTGGGAATTCATTCTCGAAGACCTATATTTGTCCGTTTTTAAAAATTGAACAAAAAAAGAGAATAATGCACAACAAGGGAATAATCAAGGTCTTTGCTATTTTGTTCGGCCTGGTCTGTATTTATCAGTTGTCTTTTACCTTTATCGCCAACAATGTCGAGGAAGATGCTGAAGATTATGCTGCACAGATGATCTCAGAAGACACTGAAAACTATCTGAGACTTCGGGAGCAGGCAGAGCAAAGATATCTTGATTCCATCGGAGGTGAGGAGGTGTTCGCAGGCATCACTTATGACTCCGCCAAAGACAAAGAGCTTAATAAAGGTCTTGACCTCAAGGGGGGTATAAACGTCATCCTTCAGATCTCGGTTAAGGACATTCTCAAGGAACTCTCGAACAACAGCAAAAATCCAGCTTTCAACAAAGCTCTTGCTGAGGCCGATGAGGCTCAGAAGACCAGTCAGGAAACTTATCTTGACCTCTTTTTTGAAGCCTTTGAAAACATCCCTGATGCGCAACTTGCCTCTCCTGACATTTTCGCGAACAAGAATCTCAGTGATGAGATTAACTTTGAGATGTCCAATGATGAGGTCAAGCCGATCATCAGACGAAAGATAGATGAATCCATCACGTCAGCCTTTGAGGTGCTCCGCAAGCGAATTGACAAATTCGGCGTCACGCAGCCCAACATCCAGCGATTGGGTACTTCAGGCCGTATCCTGGTGGAACTTCCCGGGGCAAAGGAAATAGATCGTGTGAAGAACCTGCTTCAGAGCACCGCTCAGCTGGAGTTCTGGCATGTATATCCAAGTAATGAATTTCAGAACTTTTTCGTTCAGGCAAATGAGATTTTGCGCCAGATGGTCGAAGAGCAGGAAGCCGAAGAAGTTACGGACAGCGTTGACACCTCTGAGGACGAAATAGACGCACTACTGGAATCGGCTTCTGATTCTGCGGAGGTCACCCAGCAAAAGAATCCGCTGTTTGATCTGATGGTTGCTCCCGGGTTCCAGGGAGGACCCGTACTGGCAACCTTTTCAGTGCAGGATACCAGCAAGGTAAATGACTACCTGAGCCTTCCTCAGGTGCGGTCCCTTCTTACCGGGGAAAAACGCTATACCAAATTCGTTTGGGGAAAGACGGATGAAGACAGTGAGGTAGCCTCCTTGTACGCCCTGGTGGGGAACAGGCAGAATGAGCCTCCTCTTTCAGGAAGCGTCATCACCGATGCCACTCAGACTTACGATCAGCTCGGAAGGGTGGCCGTCAGCATGCAAATGAATGGCAAAGGAGCAAAGATATGGGAGGATATGACCTCCTTTGCCTTTGAGAACCAGAGCCAGATCGCCATCGTTCTTGACAATATTGTTTATTCAGCTCCCGGGGTTTCCACGGGACCCATCAGCGGGGGGCGTAGCGAAATCACCGGAGACTTCAGCATCACGGAAGGCCAGGATTTGGCCAACGTGCTTAGAGCAGGAAAATTACCGGCTTCTGCCGATATCATTCAGAGCGCAGTGGTTGGACCATCTCTAGGTCAGGAGGCTATCGACAGCGGTACCACCTCTTTTATTCTTGCCCTTGTACTGGTTCTGATCTTTATGGCTTTCTATTATGGAAAGGCAGGAATCTACGCTGACATTGCACTCGCGGTGAACATTCTTTTCATCTTTGGAATTCTGGCAGGTCTGGGAGCCGTTCTGACCCTTCCAGGAATAGCGGGTATTGTGCTTACAATCGGTATGGCGGTGGATGCCAATGTTATCATCTTTGAAAGGATTAGGGAGGAACTCAGGAGTGGCAAGAGTCAGGGAGATGCGATGCGAGAAGGTTTCAGTGGAGCACTGCCTTCCATCATCGATGCAAACATCACCACAGCCCTTGTGGGTATTATCCTTCTGGTTCTTGGTACAGGTCCAATCAAAGGATTTGCCACCACCTTATTGATAGGTTTGGCCACCTCGCTCTTTACCGCGATTTTCGTAACCAGGTTGTTTACCGATTCCTATGCTACGAATGGGAAGAAACTCGAATTCACCAGCGGTATTACCAGGAACTGGTTTGCCAACGTTCACGTAAGGTTCATGGGAATGCGCAAGTATTTCTACATTGCCTCCATTGTCATTACCCTTCTGGGAATCGGCTCTCTGTTTGTCCAGGGCCTTAACCAGGGCGTTGACTTCGTTGGGGGAAGGAGCTATACTGTTCGTTTTGATGAGCCGGTGAATGCGCTGGAGGTCGAAAAGGATCTGCTAGAGGATTTCGGAAGTGTTGAGGCGAAGATTTACGGACAGGAAAACCAATTGCGGATTACAACGAAGTACAGAATAGATGAGGAGGGTACCCAGGTAGATGAAGAAATTCAGCAGACCTTGTATCAGACCCTCCAGCCCTACCTTCCACAGGACCTTTCCTATGAGGAGTTCGGGATTTCTTCTGAAGTGAATCCCGACAAGATCGGCCTCCTTCAGGCGGTCAAGGTAGGTCCGACCATCGCGGATGACATCAAACAAGCTTCAGTCTGGGCAATTTTGGGTTCTCTTGTGATCGTGTTCCTGTACATTCTGATGAGGTTCCGGAAATGGCAGTACAGTGCGGGGGCGGTTGTTGCGGTTTTCCACGATGCTTTCTTCGTGATTGCTGTATTCTCCCTGACCTACCCATTCATGCCATTCAGCATGGAGATCGACCAGGCCTTCATTGCAGCCATCCTGACTGTCATTGGGTATTCCCTGAATGACACGGTGATCATCTATGACAGGGTGAGAGAGTACCTCAGGGAAGGCCATCCTACGTGGGGAATGGAAAAAACAGTGGACAATGCCTTGAGTTCCACGCTAAGCAGGACGATAAATACCGCCTTTACCACCCTTTTGGTGTTGATCGCCATCTTCATATTTGGCGGGGAATCTATCCGGGGCTTTATGTTTGCCCTGATCATCGGAGTTCTGGTAGGGGTGTATTCCTCCCTTTTCATCGCTTCAGGACTAACCTATGATACGATGCGAAAGCTTGAAAAACGCAAGTAGGATCAAAAATTTTAGTTTCGATTTGTTATAGAAAGTGCCTCCGGATAAAGGGGGCATTTTCAATTACAAGGCGTGAGGTTTTACCTTTTACAGCAAGCGATTTTCAGATGGATCTTCTATGGAAATATTCCGGAGAGAAATCCAGTGGGGATACTTACGGGATCTGATAATCGGTCTCCTATCGCCGGACTCACCGAACCGAAAGTATTCCTACTTCGGGACGTAGACTGTCATCCGGAAAGAGCGGTATCTGATCGGTTTCCTCTGAGATTGAGAAGGGATCAGGGTTCGAGTTTGAAGCTAATACTGTCTCCCTCCTGAATGTTCCAACGATCTGCCAGACCAGCCTTAATTTCCAGTACGTATTGTGCGGGGACTCCTGAAGGAATGGTCTCCAAGTCCTCAGGCCTTGCATTTCTGCTGATACTGACGACCTTCTGATCGGAATCCAGGAAGATCAGGTCAAGCGGAATCAGCGTGTTCTTCATATAAAAACCGCGGGGCGCCTCCCCTTCGAAAATGAACAACATCCCCTGGTCGGACTCCATGTCTTTTCTGTACATCAACCCAGTTTCCCGCTCATAGTCATCGTCGGCTACCTCAATGGCAATTTCGCTTAAGGTATCTCCATTCTGGCCGTGAACCACAAGCTCCCCTTCCTTTTGAAAGGAAATGGGTTCGGTCGAAATGGCTTCCGGACCCTTTTTCTCACCGCAGGCCGAGAGCAGGATAGCGGCAAGGATGGGGAGGTAAGGGTATTTGATCATTTTACACGGGTTTTGGTTGAGGATCTGAACATGAAATAAAGGCCGGCAAGGATGAACGGAATGCTGAGCCATTGGCCGGTATTGAGAACCCAATTGATCCTCTCATTGACCTGAGGTTCTTTGACGAACTCGATAAAGAATCTTACCGTCCACAGCAGGACGAGGAACAACCCAAAAATAAATCCAAGCTTTTCGCTCCTGTTGGTTTTCCAGTAGGTGATCCACAAGATAATGAAAACCACCACATAACAGGCTGCTTCGTAGAGCTGAGCAGGGTGTCGGGGAAAATCCTCACCGAGTTTCATGAATACTACTCCGAAATCGCTTCCTGTCGGTTTTCCGATAATCTCGGAATTCATAAAATTCCCAATGCGGACGAAAATGCCACCACAGGCGACCGGAATCACGATCCGGTCCAGGATCCAGAGTACGGGTTTATGGAGGACATTGCGACAGTAGAGGTACATGGCCACGATGATTCCAATAGCCGCCCCGTGGCTGGCAAGACCGCGAAAACCGGTGAATTCAAACTCAGGTTCAAAACGCACCGGAAGGAAGATTTCCAGGAGGTGATGCTGGAAATAATCCCAGTCATAGAATATCACATGCCCAAGTCTGGCCCCGATAAGGGTGGCAAGCACAGTATAGATAAACAGGGAATCGAGTTTTTCCATCGAAATGCCTTCCCGTTGATAGATCCTTTTCATCAGGTACCATCCCAGCGTGAACGCCACTACGAACATCAGGCTGTAGTAATGAATGGTAAAAAAGCCAAGGTCGATTCCTTCCGAGGGATTCCAGTAAATCTTATTGAAAAACATGTATTGGTTTTATGGTTGGTTTGTAAAGATACATATTTGGATTGTTCAGCTACCGCAATTTTCCCCGGAGGGGGGCTTCGGTACAGGATCATAACCTGATCCTCCCCAAGGGTTGCAGCTTAGAATTCTCCGGATCGCAAGCCAGGACCCTCGTAAAGGACCGTGTTCTTCGAGCGCCTCAATAGTGTATTGGGAGCAGGTGGGGGTATAGCGACAGGAGGCGGGGAAGAGGGGAGAAATGACTTGCTGGTATATCCTTACCAGACCTGTGAGCAGGCGAATTACAGCCCTTTTCATTCCTATTCGATTGTGAAAGTCGTTCCCTCCTTGCCGTCTTTGAGCTGGATGCCCAGTTCAAGTAGCTCATCACGGATCCGGTCACTGGTGGCAAAATCCCGGTTCTCCCGGGCCTGCGCGCGAAGCCGAATGAGCAGTTCTATGGTTGCCGCCAGGCGGTCGCCAGTCTCATTGACTGCCTCTATAGTATCCGTAAGCCCGAGGATGTCAAAGATAAAGGCCCTCATGCTTTCCTTCAGGTCCGCAAGGTCCTGCGCTGTTAACTGCTCATTTTCTTCTTTGATACTGTTGATATGCCGGACAGCCTCGAAAAGCTGTGCGATCAGAACCGGGCTGTTGAAATCATCGTTCATCGCGTCATAGCAACGCTGCTTCCACTGAGAAACAGAAAAACTGGATTCTTCCCCGGAAGGGAGTTCCTGGAGCGAATGGTAAGCATCCATCAAACGATGGAATCCTTTTTCGCTGGCCAGCATGGCCTCATTGGAAAAATCGAGGATACTTCTGTAGTGGGCCTGGAGCATAAAAAAGCGCGCCACCGTAGGAGGAAATCCCTTTTCCAGATTTGGGTTGTCTCCTGAAAAGATCTCGTTGGGAAGAATATTATTCCCGGTGCTTTTGGCCATCTTTTTCCCATTGAGTGTCAGCATGTTGGCGTGCATCCAGTAATGCACCGGATTTTTTCCGCTGGCAGCTTCTCCCTGGGCGATTTCGCACTCATGGTGTGGAAACTTCAGATCCATTCCTCCCCCATGAATATCGAATTCCTCTCCCAGGTATTTTGAACTCATTACGGTACATTCCAGGTGCCATCCCGGAAATCCGTCACTCCAGGGAGAGGGCCATCTCATGATATGCTGGGGTTCTGCCTTTTTCCACAACGCGAAATCCTGAGGGTTTTTTTTGTCACTCTGAGCCGCGAGTTCCCTGGTGTTGGGAATCATATCTTCGAGTTTTCTTCCGCTCAGTTTGCCGTACTGGTGGGTCTCATTGAATTTGATCACGTCAAAATAAACAGAACCGTTTGCGACGTAAGCGTATCCCTTCTCGAGGATATCCTTGATGATCTCAATCTGCTCGACGATATGTCCTGTTGCAGTAGGTTCAATACTTGGCGGCAGGTTATTGAACTTATCGAGAATATTATGAAAGTCCACGGTATAACGTTGGACCACTTCCATAGGTTCTATCTGTTCGAGCCGGGCTTTTTTGGCAATTCTGTCTTCCCCGGAATCTGCATCGTTCTCCAGGTGACCCGCATCGGTGATGTTCCGGACATACCTTACTTTATAACCCAGGTGGCGCAGATAGCGGAATACGAGATCAAAAGATATGAAGGTCCGGCAGTTGCCTAAATGAACATTGCTGTATACGGTGGGACCGCAGACGTACATTCCGACCGCCCCTTCGTGGATGGGCTGGAATATTTCCTTCTCCCCGGAGATTGAATTGTATATTTTTAGTTCCTGCTGTTGGTACAAGGCCATGGAAACGCGGATTGAATTTAGAATTCGGTTTCTAGGTTTATATAGTCCAGAAAATCTCTCCTGGCCTCGGGCTCCTTGAATTTTCCGCCATATTCACTGGTCACCGTGCTACTCTCTACATCCCTTATCCCCCGACTGTTTACACAAAGGTGCTTGGCATCGATGACACAGGCGACATCCTCGGTCCCGAGTACTTCCTGAAGCTCCTTTACAATCTGCATGGTGAGCCTCTCCTGTACCTGAGGACGTCTGGAGTAGTAATCGACAATCCTGTTCATTTTGGACAATCCCACGACGGTTCCGTTGGAAATATATCCGACGTGAGCCTTGCCGACTATAGGAAGAAGATGGTGTTCGCAAGTAGAGTAAAGGGTGATATTTTTCTCTACCAGCATTTCGCCGTACTTATACTTGTTTTCAAAAGTCGAGGCCTTAGGCTTTATCTGGGGGTGAAGGCCTCCGAAGATTTCCTTGACGAACATTTTGGCCACCCTTTTAGGGGTTCCTTTCAGGCTGTCATCGGTGAGATCAAGGCCAAGGGTATCCATAATATTCTTCACATTGTCCTGAATGATGGCAATTTTCTCATCATCAGTCCTGTCGAAGGCATCCTCTCGCATCGGAGTGTCTGTATTAGGACTCACAAATGCATCACCCATCTCGTCTATGGCCTCGTCTATATTGTCGTTCTTCATAATTTGAAATACATACAGATTTTGCTGCAAAGATACATATAATAACCTTTCTGAAAGGCAGTGGCACCACCCGGATCCGCTTCTTTCTTCCTGGAAAAAAACAAGAGCCGTCTTTTGGTGAAAAAGACGGCTCCTGAAAATTCATAAACCCGGATCAGATGCCAAAGTTCAGGCTAAGAGCCACATGTGACAAATCCCGTTCTACATGCGCCCTGTCTGTTAGCCCGGTCTGGAACAATCTCGGGTTTTCATCTCTCGAGGCATGATCATAGGAAAGGTCTATGGTGATACTGCCAAAATCATATCCTATTCCTCCAGAGTAACCCTGAAGATCGCCAATCGATCCTGCTGCTTCATAAGGGCTGTCCTGCATACGGTAGCCGGCCCGAAGGCTCAGTTCATTAAATCGATACTCCCCACCTATCCTGATGGTGGAGGATCCGCCGAGCTCGGTTGACATCAGTTGATTCTGGAAATCGAAAGCGGGATCGTCCTGAGGCTTAAATCGGGTAGTGGAGTAGTCTTTATAGGAATAGCCCAGGCTAACAAGGGCATGATTTCCGAAAAGGTACGCCATACTGGCAGTGTATTCCGCAGGAGTCTGTAGCTTATATTCGGGATAGACATTGACAACATCGGGATCTACCACCGCGGATCCGAATTCAGCGCTGTCGGTTCGAAGAAATTGTGTGGTTTCCTCTGCAATATTATACCAAACCGGCGACTGGTACGCCAGTCCCGCTCTTAGGCTGGATCCGAGTCGCGCAATGGTACCCAGCTGAAAGCTGAATCCATTTCCCATCGTACGGAGCGTTTCTTCAAAGAGGATTTCATTTATGCTGCTGTCTGCGTTGTTGTTGGTCTCAAAGAAACTCGTTACCCTTTCATAATCGATGAAGTGTGCGTTGAGGTTGAGCCCGAGATACAGGAAATCCTTGTACTGGCTGGCAAAATTGAAGGCAAAACGGCCGTTCAGCCCGGAGGTCACATAGGCATATTCCTGATCGAAACTTCCGGGTCCAACCTCAGAAAAATACGCGGTGTTCTCAAAATCTTCAGGATCCTCCGCGCTGATAATAAAGGCCTGGTAACCCAACATGGCTTGTTGCGCGCTGAAGCCTTCATTTTCCCCGAGGAAGGAATACAGCTCTGAAACCGTTTCATCTTCGAGTGGAACAAGTAGATCAAGCGGTACCCCCTGAGCATGGCTGAGGAAATACTGGTCGATTGATCTGGTATTTACTCCGGCTGCAGTGAAATCCCTGTCAAGACTGGCATCTTTGTTAAAGTTAAAAGCGAGGGTGAATTTTTTCCAGTTATTTTCCTCATCAGAAGTGGTGAAAACGAAAGCCGCCCCGGCCTGCCCAAAGTCCACATTGGAGTTTTTGCTGCTGGTAAGGCCATTCATAAAGGTGGTTTCGTTGCTCAGAGTCTCGAAATCCAGGGTGGCCCCTGCAAAACTCTTCAGGAACACTGCTGACCCCGCGGGATTGACACTGAGCCCGGAAAGGTCTCCTCCGAGAGCCCCAAATGCTCCGCTCATCGCCCGAAACCTCGCGCTACCATTAAGCTCATTTACGGAATAACGAAGCGCATCCGTAACATTTTGTGCCTTCGCAGTCCCCGCAAAAAGGAGGACTGTGAAGGCAAAAATTATTTTCTTCATCTAGTTTGTTTTTTTTAGTTACCCCGGCCTCTGCTCGACCTGGAGACTGGACGTCGGACTGCCCCGCTTGATCTGGTACTCGAGGATGACCTGTATGAGCCCTGATCACTGGAAGGTCTCGAAGTCCGGGTTCTGACCGCGTCATTGGATCTGTTGGGAAGATTCCTCACCGCCCGAACGTCCCTGCTGCTGTCATAAGACCTCCGGTAAGTAGGGGAGTCGTCACTCCTCACAGCCCTTGAGGATCTCACCCTTGAAGTACGGGTAAGATAGGTCCTTCTGTCCGAGTTGCTTCTCACTGCCTGGACATCAGAAGGATTGGAGTACCTGGTGACCCTGGCAGTACGGGCATCCGAGCTTCTTCTGAAGTCTGTACGGTCATAGTCCGTATAGGAATCTCTTCTTGAAGAACTGTAGGCGATATCCTTGCCCCAGTGGTACGGACTTCTGTTATAACCGTAGTAGTAGGGATTTCTCCAGTAGTTCCATCCGTAATTCCATCGGTAACCCCAGCCCCACGAGTGGTAACCGTAGGCATATCCAAATGGGGAATAGTAGTCATAGTAGTAAGGGTATCTCCAGTACGGTCCATAACTCCAGAAAGGATCATAGTATCCATAGAAGGGTCCGAAAAAAGGACTGTAATAAGGATTAAAGATTTGGTGGTTGTAGATGTTGACCGCGATTTCATCCGGATCCGATCCCCAGGTGGGATCCCCGGACTGATAAGCGATTCCTCCCTGATCCATTACTGAGGGATCATAAGTGCCGGAGGAGTAAGTATCTATATCAGTAAAAATGATTCCTTCCTCACCAATGTTCCCGAATTGCTCGGCCTGGCTTGAGAATAGTCGTTCATAGTACAGGGCGTCTTCATAGGATTCCTCATAATCATTAGCTGTATAAGCCTCAACATCTCCTGATGAGGAATAAATCCCGTCATCTTCGTACCCGGCATACTGGTAGGAACTACAGGAAGCTAATAATAAAAGAGCACCGAATCCATACAGAAGAGCTCTTAAATCAAAAAGCTTGTATGTGCGTTCCATGGCGTCGATTTTATTATTGGACAATGTATAAAAATAAGTAATTTTGTGCTGTTATCAAATTTCTTATTAAGGTACAAGTTTTGTGCCAAATCCTCCTCCATGGCTAAGAACCTAACTTCACGAAAAGACGATTATTCAAGATGGTACAACGAGCTGGTAGTCAAAGCTGAACTCGCTGAAAACTCAGCGGTCAGGGGCTGCATGGTGATCAAACCATATGGTTTTGCCATTTGGGAAAAGATGCAGGCGGAGCTCGACAGAATGTTCAAGGAAACCGGACACGAAAACGCCTATTTCCCGCTGTTTGTTCCCAAAAGCCTTTTTGAGGCAGAGGAAAAGAATGCAGAGGGTTTTGCGAAAGAATGTGCTGTGGTGACCCACTATCGGTTGAAGACCGATCCGGAAAACAGCGGAAAACTCATCGTTGATCCCGAGGCAAAGCTGGAGGAAGAACTCGTGGTGAGACCCACCTCAGAAGCCATAATCTGGAACACATACAAAGGCTGGATTCAGTCCTACAGGGATCTACCCATCCTGATCAACCAGTGGGCCAATGTGGTCCGCTGGGAAATGAGGACCAGATTGTTCCTGAGAACCGCGGAATTCCTCTGGCAGGAAGGTCATACCGCACATGCAACCCGCGAGGAGGCCGTCGAGGAGACCGTTAAGATCAACGATCTCTATGCCAACTTCGCCGAAGGCTTCATGGCCATGCCCGTTATCAAGGGACGCAAATCGGAAAGCGAACGTTTTGCCGGGGCCGTAGAGACCTATTGTATAGAAGCTATGATGCAGGACGGGAAGGCACTTCAGGCAGGAACCTCCCATTTTCTGGGACAGAATTTTGCCAAGGCATTTGATGTAAAATTCGCGAGTAAGGAAGGGGCTCTGGAATATGTCTGGGCCACTTCCTGGGGAGTTTCGACCCGTTTGATGGGCGCCTTGATCATGACCCACAGTGACGACCACGGTCTTGTGCTTCCCCCTAAACTCGCTCCGATCCAGGTAGTGATTGTTCCCATCTATAAAGGAGAAGACCAGCTGGAAGAGATATCTGCAGTAGCCGATCCGCTAGTAAGGGAACTCCGTAGTTCGGGTATTTCGGTGAAGTACGATGCCCGGGACACCCATAAGCCGGGCTGGAAATTTGCCCAGTATGAGCTTCAGGGAGTGCCGGTAAGGATCGCCATCGGTCCCAAGGACCTCGAAAAGGGTTCTGTGGAACTGGCAAGGAGGGATACCCTAACCAAGGAGATAGTCTCCCAGAAGGAGGTTGTTGACAGGGTGAAACAGCTGATGGAGGAGATCCAGGAAAACCTGTACAACCGGGCTGCCAGCTATAGAAATGACCACATCACTCCGGTGGACAGCTTTGAAGAATTTCAAAAAGTCCTGGAAGAGAAAGGAGGTTTTATTTCGGCACATTGGGACGGAACTTCCGAAACCGAAGCGAAGATAAAGGAGTTGACAAAAGCGACTATTCGACTCCTTCCCATCGAGGATCTGGATGGGCCGGGAAGCTGCGTCTTTACTGGGAAACCTTCCGAGAGAAGGGTCCTTTTTGCCCGGGCGTATTAAAAACCCAAAAAAGTTTGGCCTACATTTGCGCCATTGAAAAATAGTTGTATTTTTGCATCCGCAATTAAATAAACAACGGTCCGTTCGTCTAGGGGTTAGGACGCCAGGTTTTCATCCTGGTAACAGGGGTTC
>CAMPKA010000026.1 GCA_946887075.1 uncultured Salinimicrobium sp. | reverse complement strand
CCTATACAAATAGATTATGAAACAAGAAACTATCTCCATTTAAGATTTATTTTAAGACTAAAGAAATAATACTCATTAAAAACATTTAGCATGAAAAACTGGATACAAAGCTGTATTTATTTAGTAACAATTTTTCTGTTCAGTTGTAATTCGGAAAAACAGGATGCTCTTGAAATCAACGGCAAACTCATTGGCATGGAATCCGATACAATTCTGTTGATCAAACCAAACCAGGATACCAGGTTTGATTCAATCATTAAAATTCCAGTTAAAAATGGAACTTTTTACTACAGAGAAAAACTTGAAAATCCGGAAAAAGTAAATCTCGCTTTGGCAAAATCAGTAAAATCAGGGGCTTATCGGCCAATACCATTGTTCCTGGAAAACGAGGAAATAAATTTGACTATTTTTCCGGAAGCCGAATTTGATAAAAATATAGTAGAAGGAGGAAGATTAAATGCTCAATATAAAACTTATAAACAAAATTTTCGGGACAAATTCCTCCACAGGACTCAACCTTTCCAGGATAGCCTCAAAGATCTCTTTAAAGATGAGGCATATTATAGCGACAAGATGAAAGTCCTCTATAGCAAATTAAGGAATGCTAATAATCAAGACGAAAAAGTTGTTATTTATGAGGGAATCGACAGTCTAACAAAAGCTGGTCAAAACTTGAGTCCAGAAGCCAAAAGACTAGAGGACCAATTAAAACTTATATACGAGGAACAAAAGAGTTTTCAGCAGGCATACATAGAAAAGAACCCTACTATTGTTTCTTACTCCTTTTTACTCGATGAACTGATTTATAATAAAGAAACACTAGATATTCCTTTAGTGAAGAAAAATTTGAAAATCCTGTCAGCTGCCAATCCTGGTCATCCATATAATGATCTGGCTTCAAGACTAATAAGTGCCATCGAAAATGTAAAAGTAGGGCAAAGCTATATTGATTTTTCCGCACCAGATTTAGATGGCAACCAGGTAAAACTATCAGAAAAAATAAGTGGGAAAGTTGCATTACTGGATTTGTGGGCAACCTGGTGCGGGCCATGTATAGCTAAAAGTAGAACAATGATTCCACTATATAACGAATATAAAGACAAAGGTTTCGTCATAGTTGGAGTTGCTGGAGAATTTAAAAATACCGACAGGTTAGTCAAATTCCTTGAAAGGGAGAAGTGGCCTTGGCTCAACTTGGTAGAACTTGACAGAGAAAATGCTATTTGGCAAAAATATGGTGTCGATGGAGGAGGTGGCGGTTTATTTTTGATTGACGAAGAGGGCATTATCTTGGCTAAAGATCCATCGGCGGAGGAAGTGAGATTGGAATTAGAAACTCGATTGAACTGAATTTAAACAGCATTTAATAATAGAATCATTATAAGCCCTAAGCATGTGGCTGTGCTCAGACAGCGAACAAACCTGGTAAAGATATTCCTTGAATGCTAATCGGATAGGAAAATGGCAGACCTGCGAAAACAGAGAATTAATTAGATACAGAGAACTTTAAGCGATCTTATAACGAATTTTCTTTATAAAAGGCAAGTCGGATTTGATCAAAAGAGATTCTTTTTTCACCAAAGTAATCCTATGTAGTCGAATAATGGTTTTACTATCAGCCCTGGTTTCACTTCTCAATTTTTCAGAAGGGACTTAATGATCGACTCTGCCCTACTAGCATCAGAGGGGTGTACAAATAGTTCCACGTCATTTGGGGATGTCCCGAATCCTGCCAGCCGAGCGGATTCCACATTATCTCTGACCAAGGACGGTATGCTTTCTTCATCCAGGAGTTGAACTATTCGGTTTACCACAACGGCGCTATCAGTCAATATTCTTACCTGTTCCTTCATGTCTAAGAATTATAGTTTTCACATCGGTCCGAGAACAAAGCCTAATCCTATTGGAGTATCTTCGCTAAGACCATAGTTCCGATTACATAATTTACGATTCAAAGCGGTAGTTAGCATTCCAGCTTCCGTTTCGAATTAGGCCGAGGATTAATTTTCTCCGATCCTCCTGCTTTTCCAGGTTCTGATTAAAATCCTTTTGCCCGATTACCGGGACCCCATGATGTCTTACTTTATCCAGATTTGTGGCTGGCGGAGTTTCAGGGGCTGGTTTGATGAAGGCTTGTTCTACTGTTACCAAGAAAGAGCCTATGGACTTTTTGGCAGAAGCCAGAATTGTCTTTGACGGGTGATACCTTTCCTCCATGCCGAACTGGATGATATTTAAAGCATCATCCAGAATCGCAATCGCGATGTCATGAGATTTTTCTTCCCGGGCCGCATGGTAGTAGTGGAGAATAGGAAAAGCCATATGCTGTTCATTTAGCTTATTCAACTGCCCGGAAAGAGAATTCAACTGCAGTTCCATAGCCCCGAAATCCTTTCCTGTCCATTGTTTGATTACAAATTCTTCTGGAGTTTTACCGATGCCTAATACTTCACTTGCAAAGGCCCGCTTATCGGTTACGGCGGATACCACCTGAAGTACATAGGTAATAGATAATGTGACCATTGAGATCCCTGTGAAAGCAACAAGAGAACTCAAAACCTGCCAAAGGTTTCCCTCAGGGTAAAAATCCCCGTTGCCTACGGTAAACATGGTATAGGCGATGTACCATAGAACATCTGTAAAATCTGCAGCAGAATGGGTCGCTTTAACCACCAGGGATGAAGGCTCGGAAAAGAATAAAAGCGTCCAACCCAACCATATAAGGAGCACCCACATGAGCACTGTCGATGAAAGGATAACCGGACCGGCCAGGCTCAGAAACTTGTGCCACTTGGGAGGACTGATCAACCTAAAGAATTTCCAGATCCAGGTCGTAATTCTGCCTGTAAATGGTCCGGAATTCCCGTCCACCCATATGGTAGTCCAGAGGCTCTCCAAAAGACCCCAAATCAGAATGATAATTCCCAGAAACAGAAGCGTAATGTTCATAAAGGTCTAGGTTTTTGAAGTCTTTTTTATGTCCTTGAGGAATATACAAAAAAATGCACTGATGCAGCCACAGTCCATCTTCCCGGGACGAATTTCTAATCCGTATTACTCCTATATTTTTAGATTTTTTTTAGAAAATAAGAATGCAAAAAAACTATTTTAGCGTTTCCTTCAGACCTCGATTGAGAGCGATATGGAAGTCCCCCGTGGTTTATGGACAATCTCTTACTTACAAATTTTGCCAATTCTCTTACCGAAGGTTTGTCCGAACCTGTCCTGGTTTTTGATTCTGACCTTCGAGCAGTAGCCCTCAACGAATCTTTCTGTCGAAACTTTGATGTTCCCTCATCTGGAGGACAGGATATGGAGCTTTCGAGAATAACCAAAGGATGGGATTTTCTGGAACAGGATTTTTCCCTGGAGGGGCTTGTGTCGCACCGTCAAAAAGCCAGGGATCTTTCTGTGGTCCGGAATAAACCGGGCAGGAACATCAGTTTTCAAGTTAATATAACTGTCCTGGAACTACCGGACACTACCTCGCCACTATACCTGCTGTCCTGCCATTCCTTTAAAGATCCCGGCAAGGATCTGGATTACCGGGAACTTCTTAACGAGGTGCTTTCTGAAGCCCCAGCCCTGGTGTGCACGCTGAAGGGCCCTGACCATGTTTTCGAACTGGCCAATGACAAATATTTGAAACTCGTTGGAAACCGGGACATTATCGGTAAAAGAGTAAGAGAGGCACTTCCCGAGGTTGAGAATCAGGGATTTTTTGAAATCCTGGACAAGGTTTACGAGACCGGAGAATCCCACTCCGGGACAGAGGTTCCAGTCGATCTTTATGAAAATGGACGTCTTCAGCAAACCTTAGTGGATTTCCTGTATCAGCCCATCAAGGACAAGGAGGAGAATACGCAGGGGATCTTCGTTCATGCCATCGATGTCACAGAGAAGGTCCTGGCAAGGAAGAAACTTGAGGATAGCGAAAAAGAACTCAAAAAGCTTCTCGATACAGTCCCATCTATCATCTGGATGGCTGATGAGAATGGAGAGAACACCTTTTTAAGTTATAACTGGCAGCGGTATACGGGCATTGCGCCTCGGGATTCTAGGGGTCAGGATTATATTCGAGCTATTCACCCCGATGATCGGGATCGGGTCAGGGAGGCAGCCGAAAAGGCCAGACGGGAAAAATCTGCTTTTAAAATAGAGAACAGACTGTTGCATAAGGACGGGTCCTATCGCTGGGTGATCAATAGCGGAGTCCCGACATTCGACAACAGCGGGAACTATACCGGAATGGTAGGAACCACCATCGACGTTCATGAGTTAAAAGAAAAGGAACAGGAACTTTTTGAAAAAGAACATCGGCTTAGATCTATAGTTGAAGAAGCCACTGTGGCCACCGCAATCTACGTCGGGGAGGAAATGAATATTGAACTGGCCAACGATGCGATGATACAGGTCTGGGGAAAGGATACATCTGTGATTGGAAAAAACCTGAGGGAGGCACTTCCTGAACTTGAGGGACAGCCCTTTTTCGATTTATTGCAGACCGTGTTCCGCACCGGAAATACCTATTGGGGTAAGGAAGACCGCGTGGATCTGATGATAGGGAACCAGATGAGGACCGGGTATTTTAACTTCACCTATAAGCCGCTCAGAAACAAGCAGGGCGAAATTTACGGGATCTTGAATATGGCCATAGATGTTACTGAGATGGTCCAGTCGAAAAATCTCCTGCGAGAGAGCGAGCAGAGATTCCGGCAGATGGCTGACCTGATGCCGGAGAAGGTGATCAAAATCGATGACAAAGGTCGCCCGATCTACTTTAATAAAGGGTGGGTCGACTACACAGGATTAAACATAGAGGAATTAAAGAGCAATGGTTTGCTTCCGGTAGTCCACCCTGAGGATCGGGAAGAATTTGAAAAGAACTGGGAAACATCCCTTCGAACCGGACATAGTTTTGAGATGGAAGTGAGGATACGCAATTCCGAAGGAAAGTACGAGTGGCATATCAGCAGGGGAGAGCCCATGAGGAACAAGGCGGGTAAGGTAAAACGATGGATTGCCACCACCACGGAGATTCAGAAACTCAAGGAGGAGGAGAAGCGAAAGGAGGATTTCCTCAAGATGGTAAGTCATGAACTGAAGACTCCTGTCACCTCAATAAAAGGTTATGTGCAACTCCTGCTTAGCCTGCTATCGAAGCAGGGGGAGGCAGAAAATTACCCATTGCCGGTAAAGCCGTCCCTGGAGCGCATCGATCATCAGATCACCAGATTAACCAGGCTCATATCGGAAATGCTTGACCTCTCCCGTCTGGAAGAAAATAAGCTGGAGCTCCAAAAGGAGGATTTTTTGATCAATGACCTGGTCGTACAGACAGTGCAGGACATCAAACTGACCAACACCCAGCATGAGATTGAGGTATTTCACCACGATACCTGTAAGGTCAATGCCGACAAGGACCGGATCGGACAGGTCCTGATCAACTTCATCACCAACGCGATCAAATATTCTCCCGAAAGCAGGCATATTGAGGTGCATATCAGATCAGTGGAGGATGACGTCGCAGTCAGTGTTGTGGATCAGGGCATCGGGATCGAACAGCGGAACTTCAGAAATATTTTTAAGAGATTCTACCGCGTTGGAATCGGAAATGAAGAAACCTACTCCGGTTTCGGGATCGGGCTCTATCTGGCCAAGGAAATCATCGACCGCCATAAGGGTCACATCGAAGTCAAAAGTGAAAAAGGCAAAGGCTCTGGATTTACATTCTTCCTTTCCAAGGCCTCTTAAAGAATTAATATGAAAAGTAAAGCAAATGTTTTGGTCGTCGATGACGACTCAGGGATAGGGGAGATGCTGAAAACGCTTCTCGAGTTCTACGATTATAATGTGAAGGTATCTGAATTACCGGATAAGACGGAGGATTTCATCAGGGAAGAGGAAATCGATATCGTGATCCTGGATATGTTGATCTCCGGTGTCCACGGCACAGATGTGTGCGCGAGGTTAAGAGCCAATGAGGAATTTGCCAATACGCCGATACTGATGATGTCGGCACTTCACGATGCCGGAAAGAAATGTCGTGCAGCCGGGGCTGACGACTTTATAGCAAAACCCTTTGAGATGGATGAGCTTACCGAAAGGATCGAGAAGGTCCTGAACGACAGGCGATCCTGAAGCTTCTCAGATGGCTTAGTTATGCAGGTTTAGTAACAAGCCCTGCGGCGGCCCTCATTGAGGCCGGGACCTCCAAGCTTAAAGATCACGCTTACGATGAATTGGTTTATACGGGAATCTTCAAAATAAGCCCGGTTTACCCCGTATTCATCATTGATGATATCGATGTTCTGTACCTCAGCGGTAGATAGGGAGTGTTCGTAGCGCAGATCGATCCCAAAGCGTCCGAATTCGAACTTAGCTCCTGCCTGAGCATTGATCGGGGTATTTTGAGCAACAATGGGGTCATCCGACTCATTGCCCATCAGGGAAGATTCTAAAATATTGGAATAGGCAGGTCCTGCATAGATATCCATTGGACCCCAGATATTGAACCCTACCATGAGGGGGACATTGAATTTCTGAACGGAGTAGGTCGAGGTCTTTTTCGGGAATTCGAAATCCAGTTCAAGGGAAACATATTCTACTTCGGGTCGAATGAAGAATCTGCCGAAGTTAACCTGAACGAAAGCACCTCCGTGGTATCCTATTGCCGGGGTACCCTCCAGAGTCTCATCCCAATAGCCTGCCCCGGAATTTTCCCCGGTGATCTGGCCGCCCATAGAATAATTGATACCGCCTTTAAGTCCATAACTAAACTCTTGAGAGTAGGTAGTAGTAACGAAGCTCAGCAAGAACAGAACTCCGGTAAGGATTTTTTTCATAAGATCTGGTTGTCTTGAATACTGGTACAAATAAAGAAGAATTTCGAGAATCCCTCCAACTAATTTATAAAGTTATAACGTTAAGAAACCAAAAAATATTTGAAAAGCCTGAAAAAAGCGAAATCTAAAACAACAAAAGCTGCCCTTCGGGGCAGCTTTTATCATAGAATTACTGATCTTTTAGAGATTTTCATCTACGGGTTCCTGCTCGACGTGGTCATCCTCGTGGATCTCCTCGTCAATCTCCCGTTCAACTTTTTCTGCTCCTTGTTCGACTTCCTCAGCGGCTTCTTCAGCTCCAGCTTCGATGTCTTCGCCTATTGCTTCCAGAGCTTCTTCGGATTTCTCCTGAGTAGTTTCCCTGCAGGAATAGGTTGAAAGTGCAAGGGCCATTACGGCAAGACTTAAAACAAACTTTTTCATCGTCTTTTTTTTAGGGTTAAAACACAAAAAGCCATAAGCGCGGCTTATGGCTAAAAGCGGTAAGGAGATGACTACTCTACGGTTTCGTCATCTACGACCTCTTCGTCGATCTCTGCATCGACTTCGTCGGCAGCCTGATCTATTTCTTCACCGGTTTCTTCAAGACCAGCTTCAATTTCTTCACCTGCGTCTTCAACTCCGGTTTCTACTTCTTCAAATTCAGCTTCCACATTTTCTTCAGTAGTTTCTCTACAAGAATAAGTTGTCAATGTGAATGCAGCTACAAGTAAGCCTAAGAATAATTTTTTCATGTTAGTATGTTTAATTAGTTAAGACAAATTTAAACTATTTTTTAAATATCCAAAGAAGTCTTTGAATAAACTCCATGAAACTGCGGAAGTTCTATTGGATGAGGCTTTTAAGATAATCTGAGATCAGGGCTGAAGCCCCGGTGTTGGCCTGAATAAATTTCAGGGAGTTCTGACCCATTTGCTTCCGGTAATCCGGATCGTCAAGCAGTTTTTTCGCTATCACCTGAAACGCCTGGGAATTCGTAACTGTAACAAGTCCTCCCGACTCCATTAAGGCACTGGCCTCAGGAAATTTTTCGATATGCTCCCCGGTGATTACCGGAAGTCCGAAGGTAGCCGGTTCCAGAATATTGTGCAGGCCCGTTTTCCCGGCAGCCCCTCCGACATATGCGATCTCTCCGTAGTGATACGCTCTGGAGAGCATTCCGATGGTATCCAGGATCAGGACATTATACTGTTCCAGGGATTTGCCTTCCTTTTTGGAATAACGGATGGCGGGCACCTGTATCCGCTCCATTAATTTCTCCATCCGCTCCCCGTCAATAACGTGAGGGGCTATGATGAACTTCACGGATTCGGCCCCTGTATTGATGAAAGGAAGGAGAATTTGTTCATCTTCACTCCAGGTACTTCCGGCTACGATACAGGTGCTTTCTCGCTTAAAGCCCTGGATAAAATGGAGCTGATTGTCCTGAAGGAGCTGATCAGCTACCCGATCAAATCTGGTATCTCCGCTCCGGGTCACATTGTTGAAACCTTCCCTGTTCAAGAGTTTTTCTGACTGTTGATCCTGGACAAAAAAGTGATCAAAGGCCTGAAGGGCCTTAAGAAGCCATCGTCCATACGGCTTGAAGAATAGCTGGTTCTCCCGAAAGACTCCGGAAACCAGCACGGTTGGTATTTCCCGTCTTTGTAGTTCCCTAAGGAAGTTGGGCCAGAACTCATATTTGATGAAGATGGCCACTTCCGGTTTGACAAGATCTAAAAACTTTCCGGCATTTTTTTTAGTGTCCAGGGGAAGATAGCTGGTGACATCGGCAAGGGAGGAGTTTTTTTTAACCTCCATCCCGGACGGAGAAAAGAAGGTCAGTAGAATTCGGTGCTGAGGAAAGATCCTTCTGCACTCCCGGATTACTGGAACCGCCTGTTCATATTCCCCAAGGGATGCGCAGTGAAACCAGATATTCCGGTCTCCCGAACCAATACTGGCCTGGAGCCGGGGAAGCCACTCTTTTCTTCCCGCAACAAATCGCTTTGTTTTGGCACCGGCCAGAGCGCCCAGGGGAAGCAGTTTTTCGGCGGCGATCATTAATGAACTGTAGAATCCGAACACGGTTTGGCTTTGGCCGCTAAAGTACCAAAAAAGGTCCGGATTTGAGGAAAACCGTCCCATGTGATAAGGCGGCCTACATCGGCTTGTGCTGCTGGACTTTTTCTTTATGGGAAGCCGGCCTCATTCGTTCTGCTTTCTTTGTCATTTTCCGTAATTTCGCGACAGACATTTATCAAGATGAAAAAAATTCAAATGGTGGACCTGCAGGGTCAATACGAAAAGATCAAGGAAGAGGTCCATACTTCGGTGTTTCAAGTTATGGAAGATGCCACCTTTATTAATGGTCCTGAAGTTCAAACTTTCCAGACTGAGCTGGAGGAGTACCTCGAAATAGGCAACGTGATCCCATGTGCTAATGGGACTGATGCGCTCCAGATCGCGATGATGGCTCTTGATTTAAAACCCGGGGATGAGGTCATCACCGCTGATTTTACTTTTGCTGCCACCGTGGAGGTCATTGCGCTTTTGCAGCTCACACCGGTCCTGGTGGATGTGGAGCCTGATACCTTTAACATTGATCCGGCCGCGATCGAAAAGGCAATAACGAGTCGTACCAAGGCAATAGTGCCTGTTCACCTCTTCGGACAACCTGCAAATATGGAGCAGATCATGCAGATTGCAGAGAAACACGGGTTGTATGTCATAGAGGATAATGCTCAGGCTATCGGTGCAAACTACCACTACAGCGACGGAAGCTCCCGCCGCGCCGGAACCATAGGTCATGTCGCGTCCACCTCTTTTTTCCCCTCTAAGAACCTCGGGTGCTATGGGGACGGTGGGGCTATCTTTACCCACGATGATGACCTGGCATATAAACTTAGGGGAATCGTCAATCACGGTATGTATAAACGCTACCATCATGACGTGGTAGGGGTGAATTCCCGGCTGGATAGTTTGCAGGCGGCAGTATTGAGGGCCAAGCTTCCGCGACTGGACCAGTACAACCTGGCCCGGCGACAGGCAGCAGAAAAATACAACGAGGCTTTCAAAGACCAGGGGAACATCATTATTCCCGTAACACAGGGACCAGCTGACTCCCATGTTTTCCATCAGTATACGCTAAGGATCACCAACGGCAGACGAGATGAGCTTGTGACGCACCTCAACGAAAATGGAATTCCCTGCGGAATCTACTATCCGATTCCGCTCCATCAACAGAAAGCGTACCACGACAACAGGTTCCACGAAAGCGATTTTGAGGTCACCAATCGGCTGGTCAGGGAAGTGATCTCTCTCCCGATGCATACGGAACTCGATGATGAACAAATTTCCTATATTACCAGGACCGTTATAGCATTTTTAAATTCATAGCCTGATCATGAGAAATATCATCATCCTGCTGATCACTGTGCTGATCAGTTCTGCTACAGCTGCACAGAAAACCTATATCCACAGTGGAAATCTTCTGGATGTGAAGTCTGGTAAAATGCTGCAGGAAAGGACCATTATTATCTCCGATGGCCGCGTTGAAAAAGTAGTCGAAGGTTTTGTTACACCTGAGGGACCCCAGGACCGGGTTCTGAACCTTCGGGAGATGACGGTGCTGCCGGGACTGATTGACATGCATGTCCATTTAGAGAGCGAAACCCATCCTAATGCCTACCTCGAGGAGTTTACTTTGAATCCTGCTGATTATGCCTTTGGGGCAGTTGGATTTGCAGATACAACCCTTAAAGCGGGATTCACCACGGTGAGGGATCTGGGAGGCACAGGAGTGAATATTTCCTTGAGAAACGCCATCAATGCGGGGAAAATACCTGGTCCAAGGATCTTTACTTCCGGAAAATCCCTGGCCACCACAGGAGGGCATGCGGATCCAACGAATGGCAGGAGCCTTGAGCTCGCCGGAGACCCGGGCCCCCGGGAGGGAGTGGTCAACGGACCTTATGAGGCTGCAAAGGCCGTGAGACAACGTTACAAGAACGGAGGGGATCTGATCAAGATCACAGCCACAGGAGGAGTCCTCAGCGTTGCCAAAAGCAGCTCCAACCCCCAGTTTACGCTTGAGGAGATCAAGGCGATAACCGAAACGGCGGCGGATTACGGGTTTCATGTTGCCGCCCATGCACATGGGGATGAAGGGATGCAAAGGGCTGTCCTGGGAGGCGTAAAAACCATTGAACATGGTACGCTCATGAGCGAGGAAACCATGGAATTGATGAAGCAGCACAATACTTACCTGGTCCCGACCATTACCGCGGGAAAGGAGGTGAGTGAAAATGCCAGGATTCCGGATTACTATCCGGCAGTGGTGGTTCCGAAAGCCCTGGAGATAGGGCCGAAGATCCAAAATACTTTTGCCAAGGCCTATGAAAAAGGGGTTCCGATAGCGTTTGGAACCGACGCCGGGGTATTTCCACATGGGGAGAATGCCAGGGAGTTTGCCTATATGGTAGAAGCAGGAATGCCGGCCATCGAAGCGATCAGAAGTGCAACATTGACTCCTGCAAAAATCCTTGAAAAGGAAAAGGAATTGGGTCAGATAGCCCCAGGTTTCTATGCTGATATCATTGCGGTAAAAGGAAATCCGCTTGAGCAGATCGACATCCTCCAGAAGGTGATATTTGTCATGAAGGAGGGGAAGGTGTACAAGCAATAGCTGCCTTCAGCAAGGATAGCAATCTTTTAAGGCCTCCTGAGTGGACAAGATGAGGGTTTTATCGTGCTCCCTCCAGACTTGCGGAACTGGTTTCTACATTCCGGTCGATCTTCTTGACCAATCCCTGGAGCACATTCCCGGGTCCTACCTCTATGAAACTTCTGGCTCCGTCCTTGATCATGTTCTGTACGCTCTGGGTCCATTTTACCGGTGCGGTCAGCTGGAAAATCAGGTTCTCCCTGATTTCAGACGGATCAGTAACAGCAAAGGTGCTTACGTTCTGGTAGATCGGACAACTCGTAGTCCCAAATCTGGTTTCCTCAATGGCGGTAGCGAGTTCCTCGCGTGCAGGTTCCATCAGCGGGGAATGAAAAGCACCGCCTACAGGAAGAATGACGGCTCTTCTGGCACCCCTTTCCTTGAGCTCCTCACATGCCTTTTCAACCGCAAGCTGTTCCCCCGAAATCACGAGCTGGCCAGGACAGTTGTAGTTCGCAGCCACAACGACACCCTTGGTGTCCGCGCAAATCGCCTCGACCAGATGGTCTTCCAGACCCAGAACAGCAGCCATAGTGGATTCCTCCAGTTCACAGGCATGTTGCATGGCAATGGCCCTTTTCGAAACCAGCCTTAACCCATCCTCAAATTCCAGCACCCCGTTGGCCACCAGAGCGGAGAATTCCCCCAGGGAATGTCCGGCCACCATGTCAGGACGAAAAGCATCGCCCATAACCTTGCTGAGGATGACGGAATGAAGAAAGACTGCCGGTTGGGTTACCTTTGTTCTTTTGAGATCTTCGCTGTTACCTTCAAACATGATTTTGGTGATCTCGAATCCCAAAATTTCATTGGCTGCCTCAAACATGTCTTTGGCCATGGTGGATCTTTCATAAAGATCCATACCCATTCCTTTGAATTGCGCTCCCTGACCTGGAAAAATATATGCCTGCATATCGACTGTTTTGGAAGGCTAAATTAGCAATTTTGGCCAGAAATCCTTTTCTGAAGCTGATTAAAGGTTCAGCTTACCCTTCTCTCCAGGATCTTGCTTCTTGCCTGTCATGGCCCCAAAGCCCAACTTGAACAGGCTTACGTACTTGTTCATCTTAGTGTCCCAATAGTATGCTTCCTCTGGTCTGACCCGAATTGCCGTGATGTTTGGGTCATCAGGTCCATCGAACCAGTTGTCGGTCATCTTGCTGTAAAGTTCCTCAATGATCTCCTTGTCTGAGGTCACTTCAGCGTCCCCGTAGACGCTTAAGAATTCCATATCAGAAGGATCGCTGTAAAGCAGCTGTACCGATTTGTTCTTGATCAGGTCAAGATCATGCGTGCTATTGCGGAGGCTGAGGAACCAGATATTTCCCTGTTTGTCCACTTTCTTGGTTCTCATCGGAACTGCATGGACAGGCGCCTTGTCAAATCCGGTTATCATCATCGCGATTTTGATATCATCGACGAGGTCTCTCAGTTTTTTCCAGGCTTCCTCCCGACTCAGATTTTCCGTACTCATAGTTCCGTTTTTATGTTTCTTAAATTTATAGATTATACCCCGCGGGGCAGGCTAAAGAACTGCTAAAAGAGGCTGTGTCCCTGTTAAGATTTACCGGAGTAGTGTTCCCTGTTCGGTCGCGGTCAGGAAAATTGAGTGATTTTCTCCTTGACTCCGGGAAGATAAGTGCTCCCGAAGATGTTCAGGTGCACAAGCAGATAATACAGCTGCCAGAGCGGAACCCGCGAAAGGAATCCTTTTTGTAGCGGGTAGCTCCTGTCATACTCCTTGAATACCTCGTCCGGAAATCCTCCGAAAAGCTGCATCATGGCCAGATCCATTTCTCGGGGCCCGAAGGATACTGCAGGGTCGATCAGCCAGGGCTGACCTTCTACATCGACCAGGTAATTGCCGCTCCAAAGATCTCCGTGGATCAGTGCAGGTGCCTCATCGGGAATCTCCTGCAGGACCCTCTTGAAAAAAGCATCCAGGTCTCCGAAATCAAAGCCGTTCTTGACGGCCAGTTGGAATTGTGGTTTCAGCCTTTGTTCCAGATAGAATTCGCCTGCATGATCACTCCAGCTATTATACTGGGGAAGGGATCCGATATAATTGGAGTGGGGGAACCCGAAGCTCGGAGCGGAAACGCGGTGCAGGGAGGCAAGGTTTCTTCCGAACCTGCTCCAGAAATCCTTTCCTGGAGAACCTTCTTCTATATATCCTAAGATGAGGTAACCAGCGCCTTCCAGGGCTCCATGTGCGATTACCTCAGGGACCAGTATTGCTCCAGAGGACCCGAGGGTTTCCAGACCTTCTTTTTCAGCAGAGAACATCCCTGGAAACCTGTGACTGTCATTGATTTTGATGACCAGTGATTTGTTGGCGGTGTCAAGTTTATATACCGCATTGATACTCCCCCCTGAGAGCCTTTGGGTGGAGCGGACTGCTAAACCGTGAAGCTCTGAAATTTTCCTGATTCGGATTTCCTCATCGGATCCGTTCATAGGTCAGATAGGTGAAACTGTATTGGTGCCGATCATCCTTGGGATGAAATTGGCTGTCGGTGAGCTTCCACTGATCCTCGGAAACTTCAGGAAAGAACGCATCTGCCTCAAAGGTCCCATGGACCCGGGTGAGTTCTATCTTGTCAGCCAGTCCGATCGATTGCTGAAAAATCTCTCCCCCGCCGATAATAAAGACCTCGGCTTCTTCGCTGGAATACTTTAAGGCGGCCTGGAGAGAGTGGACGACAACGGCTCCTTCCGGATCATAATCTTTTTTTCTGGTGATTACGACATGGGTCCGGTTTGGTAATAATCCGGGAAAACTCTCAAAGGTCTTTCTCCCCATGATGATATGATGGCCGCTGGTGATCTTCTTAAAGCGCCTAAAATCATCCGGTAAATGCCATACCAGATCCTTATCCTTTCCCAAAGCGTTGTTTTCAGATGCGGCAGCTACTAGGGTTATCTTGGACATGATCAGGAATTCAAGGGAGTGTCGGGATCAACAGGTTTGGATTTTGAAGGAGGAAGGGGATGATCCCTTTCCACCCGGGCCTGGAGCTCATCAATTCGTTCCCGCTGTTTGGCTACCAGGCGTTCGATCTGGCTGTCTTCCCACTCCTTTCCCAGAAACTTCTGGGTTACGAAAACATTGAAGAAATGAAGGAGCAGAAGGATTCCCCAGAGGAGGATCGCCCAGACAAACCAGTCAATATTGAACGGATTGATGTTTTTCCCGATCTCAAACAAGACATTGATTACGATCAGGAGAACAGAACCGATCAGGAAAATGATGAAATGCTGATAAAGCCTTCTTTTTTGACGCGCCCTTCTCTGGGCCCGCTCAAAGAGTTCCCGTTGTTCAGGATCCAGTTTTGGGCTTCTGGGATTTTTTGAAAACATTTTATGCCGTACTTTGATTCCTTCAAATTTATAGATTTTGATGGGTAAACATGGAAAATTTTGAAAAACTATTCCCTGCTCTGCAGAGGTGTACCTATCTGAACACCGCTGCCTCTGGTCTGCTTTCTTCCCCTGTTCAGGAATTCCGGCGCAATCATGACCAGGATTTTTACAATTCCGGAGGCATCGTAAAAGGGCACCAGGAGGAGGAACTGAGAGCGGTAAGAGAAGTGGTCGGCAGGTTCTTTTCCTGTGCGGCGCAAAGGCTCGCTCTTGTTCCTAATTTTTCTTCCGGTTTCGAAACCTTGATTACGCAGATGAATCCAAAGCAGAAAGTTCTTCTGCTTCGGGGGGATTATCCCTCGGTGAACCAGGCGGTGGAGCGCCGGGGATTCCGAATTTGTTACGTGGAGTTAGGGAAAGATCTCGAGGAGAGGATCCTTGATGCCATTGAATCGGAAGCTCCCGATATCTTCGCCTTTAGCCTTGTCCAGTATATCAGTGGCATCCGGCTGGATCCGCAGTTTCTAAAGCATGTCAAAGGGAACCATCCGGATCTCCTGCTTTTTGCCGATGGCACCCAGTTCTGTGGCGTAGAAAGCTTTTCCTTCGATGACTCAGGAATAGATGTCCTGGGAGCCAGCGCCTATAAGTGGCTCAATGCCGGCTATGGCAATGGTTTCTTGCTGTTCTCCTCTTCCATGGATACCGTTATTCCCGGCACTACTGGCTTCCAACCCCTTCGGGGCAAGCATAAACCACATCAGGGGGATCTCATCGGCAGGTTTGAACCCGGTCACCGGGATACCCTTAGTTTCGGGAGCTTAAAAACAGCCCTGGAACTCATGGAAAAGATCGGGATGGCCAGGATTGAGGAACTGGTCAGAAGGAATGCCTCCCATGCCAGGGCGGCACTTGAGGACCGGAATCTTCTTGATGATGTGATCGTAAAAAGAGAGTGCCATGCCCCGATCTATAATATTTCGGGGGATGACACTCTTTTTCAGAAGCTAAGAAACCGGAACATCCACTGCTCCAGAAGGGGGAATGGAATCAGACTGAGTTTCCATTACTTCAACACCGATCAGGATATCGAAAGGCTTCTGCAGGTCCTGGATTCTTAGACCTATAACAGGAATATTCCGCGATCGGCGTAAGTCTGGCGGATTTCGGGAGACCAAATCCCCGCCTGAACCTCTCCGATATGTTCCTTTCGGAGCAGGAACATACAAAGCCTGGATTGTCCGATACCTCCTCCGATGGTCTGAGGCAGGGATTCTTCCAGGAGCCTCTGGTGATAGAACAATTCCTTCCGGCGCTCCTCTCTCGTGATTTCAAGCTGATGTTCCAAAGCCTTCCGGTCTACCCTGATCCCCATGGATGACAGTTCCAGAGCCTCTTCCCTTACCGGGTTCCATACCACGATATCACCGTTAAGACCTCTGGTGTTGTCCGAGGTAGGCGTGGTCCAGTCGTCGTAGTCCGGAGATCTCCCATCATGGGCCTCTCCGTGGGAGAGTGCGCCACCGATTCCGATCAGGAAGAATGCGCCGTACTCCCTGGCTGCCTCATTCTCGCGTTCCTTAGGGGTAAGTCCAGGATATTTCCTCAGTAAATCCTCCGTATGGATAAACGCAATGTCGGGAGGAAGTATGGCCTCATAATCCTGGTATTCCCGGGAAAGTAGCTGTTCAGTGGATCGTATCGCTTCATAGATCCTTCTGACCTTTGACTTGAGAAAGTCAAGGCTGCGGTCTTCAGGAGTCATCACGAGTTCCCAATCCCACTGGTCTACAAAAACGGAGTGCAGCGGTCCGGGATCTTCATCTGGCCGGAGTGCCTTCATGTCAGCAACTATACCCCTACCTGGAGGGAGACCATATTCCATCAGGCGTAGACGCTTCCATTTGGCGAGGGACTGAACTACTTCGGCTCTTGACCCGGGGATTCCCCGCACCTTGAAGTTGACCGGTTCTTCCACCCCGTTGAGGTCGTCATTGATTCCAGTCCCTCCCAGAACGACGGTAGGGGCTGAAACTGCTGAAAGACCAAGTCCTTCTTTTAATTCTTTGGCAAAATGATCCTTGATCAGGTGAATGGCTTCCTCTGTCTCTATTCTTTGAAGAAGTCCGGGTTGTGGGCTTTGGATTGTTTCCATGACTGCACTAATTATTGGTTAAAAATTGAACAAAAAAAAAGCCTTTCGTTTGAAAGGCTTCATTATGAATAGGTGAATTTTACGCTTTACACAATGATCGCCTTCAACAGTCCGAATAGATTCAGATTGCTGTTGAAGTTATTATTGATGTAAAGAGAAATTACCATTGTTGGTTCTGCTTTATGGCGTAAACATACACAATTATTTTAAAATGACGATGTTAATTTTGAATTTCTATATCTGCTCCGAAGGTGACATAGTTGCGAAGGCTTGCCAGATCCCCTTCGGGATGCGGATAAAACCAGGCGGCATCCCGCTTTTTTTCCGGGCCGACCTGGATATGAAAATAGGAAGCCTTTCCTTTTCCCGGAGCATGCCTTCGCGTTTCACTGAGTTGAAAATATTTGGATTCAATCGAATCCGGAGGGAAGAAATACTGGTTTCCCAACTGCTGAGCCTGCTGGCTTTCTGCTATTACCGTCTCTTTGTAGATTGCTTTCATAAGGTGATTTTAGAATCGGACACCCCAAGGTCCTTTTAGGTTCTAAGGTAAGAAATTGGCCGTTTATCCCTTGGTCTTTCCAGGAATAAAATGTGGCGGGAAGGAAAAAGCAAAGGGTCCCGAAAGACCCTTTGTTGCGCAACTTTTCAAATGCTGATCAGAAAGTAAAGGGCACCGTATACTTCACCGCAATGGGCTTTCCGCCTCTACTGCCTGGAATCATCTGAGGAAGGGAAAGAACAATTCTTTTGGCCTCCCTGTTGATTTCAGGATGTGGCCCCTCAATTGACAGGATCTCGGGTTTTCCCTCCTGGTCTATATTGAAGACCACGATCGCCTTTCCCCTGACCAGATTGCCCTGCTCATCTCTGGGAAACTTATAATGTTCCTTGAGATGCAGCGCCAGCATTTTCCTGAAACAGGTCTTTTTGTCGGCTTCTTCTTCGCATCCTGGCCAAACCGGCGGAATTTCCCTTACACTCAGTTGGTTTCCTTTAACGCTAACCCCTTCCTGGGCATATATGGAAGTGCAGGTGAGCATGGTAAACAGGATAAGCAGGTATTTCATGTTCTAGAAATTAAAGGGGACGGTGAAGTTGCGCGAGTCCGGTTTTCCATTCAGGGTGCCGGGCTTCATCTTTGGAATAGCGAGAATCATTTTCTTGGCAGCTGCATTGACCTTAGGTTCATCCCCTTCGATGGAGACGACCTCGACCTCCCCTTCTTTATTGATGTTAAAAGAGATGGTCACCTTTCCGCGGACGTAGGTATTGCCCTCCATGGGGTACTTATAATGCTCCCTGACATGCTCGGCGAGTTTTTTGTTAAAGCAGGCTGATACATCCTCGCTGTCTTCACATCCCGGCCATACCGGAGAAGTCTGCTGGGCTTGGGCAATAGCGATTCCACCCATAAAGAAACAAGCGATCAAGAAGAATTTTTTAATCATCATAGAAAATAAGTTTTAAGAAATTAAATTAAAGAAAGCATTACACCGCAACCTTGCCCCGGATTGGGGGATGCGGGTCATAATCCTCTAATATAAAGTCTTCAAACTTAAATTCAAAAATATTTCGAATTTCCGGATTCAGGCGGATCTTCGGAAGCTGCCGGGGTTCCCTTTGGAGTTGCAGCTTAACCTGCTCAAAATGATTGCTGTAGATATGGGCATCTCCAAAAGTGTGAATAAAGTCACCCGGGGCATAGCCACAGACCTGTGCCATCATCTGGGTAAGCAGCGCATAGGAGGCGATATTAAAAGGGACCCCCAAAAACACGTCGGCACTCCGCTGGTAGAGTTGGCAGGACAGCTTTCCATCTGCCACATAGAATTGGAAGAAGGCGTGGCAAGGTGGCAATGCAGCCTTTCCATCGGCGACATTTTCAGAAAAGGACCGGGAGGTATCGGGTAACACTGAGGGATTCCAGGCAGAAACCAGCATCCTGCGACTGTCCGGGTTTTTCTTCAAGGTCTCAACAACCTGGGCAATCTGATCGATCTCCGCGCTGTCCCAGTTTCTCCATTGGTGACCGTATACAGGTCCAAGGTCCCCATTCTCATCCGCCCATTCATTCCAGATTCTCACCCCGTTCTCCTGGAGGTACTTCACATTGGTATCCCCACTGAGGAACCATAGAAGTTCATGTACTATCGACTTGAAGTGCAATTTTTTTGTGGTGACCATGGGAAAGCCTTCCTCCAGGTTGAACCGCATCTGATATCCGAATATACTTCTGGTACCTGTGCCGGTCCGGTCCTCCTTCTGAGTTCCATGTTCCAGAACGTGCTTGATCAGGTCGTGGTATTGTTTCATGTTGTATTCTTTAAGGCGGTGGGTGGAGGTCCCTCCGACCGGTGGTAACCAGATCCCGGAGTGAAGCCTTTCGCGCTAAAATAGAAAACTCGGTGCGTAGAAAAAAGTTAAATCATTATCCGATGATCATTCCCGCGATGGTAGCTGAAAGCAGGGAAGCCAGGGTGCCGCCGATCACGGCTTTCATTCCGAATTCGGAAAGCGTCTTCCGCTGCCCTGGCGCAAGGGATCCGATCCCTCCGATCTGGATGCCGATAGAGGCAAAATTCGCAAAACCACAGAGCATATAGGTCGCCATGATCACTGATTTCTGATAGGTCAGACTCAGGGCATTTACCGGATTTTTAAGCTCGGCGAGCTGGATATAACCCACGAATTCACTTGCAGCCAACTTTACCCCAAGCAACTGCCCCATAAGCATCATATCTTCCCTGGCGACTCCGATGATCCACATCAGCGGGGAAAAGATCAGCCCCAGAAGGGACTCCAGCGACAGCCGCGAATACGGGGTATAGGTATCGAAAAGGGCGTTGAGGCTGGTCCAACCTCCGACCCATCCAAGGATGTAGTTGATCATGGCGATAAAGGCGATGAACACCAGGAGCATGGCAGCAACATTGGCTGCCAGTTTCAATCCTTCCGTAGTTCCGTTTGCAATGGCGTCAAGCAAATTAGACCCAATCTTTTCGGTAGAGACTTCCACATTAGGATCTATTTGTTGCTGCTGGGGATAGAGGATTTTGGAAACCACAATAGCTCCAGGGGCGGCCATTACAGAAGCGGCCAGAAGGTGTTTGGCAAATTCGAGCCGGAGCAGGGGATCATCTCCTCCCAGGAAGCCGATATAGGCAGCAAGCACCCCCCCGGCAACCGTGGCCATTCCTCCAACCATCACCAGGAGGATTTCCGATCGGGTCATTCTTTCCAGGTAGGCCTTGATCATCAGCGGAGCCTCCGTCTGCCCAAGGAAAATGTTTCCCGCCACACTCAGGCTCTCGGGGCCGGAGATTCCGAGAAGCTTCGTCAGTACCCATGCCATTCCCTTAACGACAACCTGGATGACGCCCAGATAAAAGAGCACGGAGGTAAGGGCAGAAAAGAAAATGATTGTCGGGAGTACCTGAAACAGGAAGATAAATCCATAGCTATTGACATCCATCAGCCCACCCAGCAGGAATTCGCTTCCGGCAGCGGTAAAGTCGAGGATAAGCACAAAAATACCACCTACGAACTCGAAAATATCCTTTACCAGCTCGATTCGCAGCACCCCGATGGCCAGGATGAGTTGGGCGGCAAGTCCGATTCCGACTGTTTTCCACCTGATGGCTGCCCGGTTGCTGCTACAGAGGAATGCGATCAGGACCAGGGCGATCATGCCAAGGATCCCGCGGAAAATACTATTGGCAGAGATTCCCTGGCTGGGGATCATTTGCTTCTTGGTTTTGACAGGCAGGACCTCGGAAATCGTCTCGGGGGTGGACTTGAAATAAAGGTTGCCTCCATCATAGGCCAGAACGAGTGATGAATCCGTCAGCTCTTCAATATTGAGACGCACCAGGCTATCTGTTTCCTTATACTTCAGAACCAGTACTTTTCCCTCGACCTGGTAAGTTCCAACTGATTGATTTACCTGCTCACCCGAAAGGCGAAACTGAAAGGAACCATCCCGGAGTTCAAGCTGGTCGGCGGGTCCAAGATCAGGAAAGTCCTGCTCGGAATTGTCCCGGAGCGCTTCCAGCTCCCAGGTCTTTTCGAGAGATTGTGCATGAATGGCCGTAAGTCCAGAGAAGAAGAGCCACAGGCAGCACCAGAATTTAATCATAAATCGGGGTTATTTTCTTTTGGAGATCTCATCCCTGATCCTGGCGGCCTTTTCGTAGTCTTCGTTCTTGACCGCTTGGTCCAGCAGGCTGTTCAGTTCACTGAGGGATAACTTCTTGTATTCGGGTTCATTGGATTTGATCTCAATATCACTGGAAAAGAGTTCGTCGGTGATGATATCCTCCTTTTCCTGCTCCTCTTCCTCTTTCTTGCCCTCTCCGGAAAGGTAAATACCGGCTTTATCGAGAATGTTCTTATAGGTGAAGATGGGTGCCTGAAACCTCAGGGCAAGTGCGATTGCGTCACTTGTCCTTGCATCGATGATCTCTTCGATCTTGTCCCGTTCACATATCAGGCTGGAATAGAAAACCCCGTCAACCAGTTTATGTATGATCACCTGCTTGACTACGATTTCAAACCGATCTGCAAAATTCTTGAAGAGATCATGGGTCAGGGGTCTAGGGGGCTTGATCTCCTTTTCCAGGGCGATGGCAATGGACTGTGCTTCAAAGGCTCCGATGACTATGGGTAATTTCCTTTCCCCGTCCACCTCACTGAGGATAAGGGCATATGCCCCGTTCTGGGTTTGACTATAGGAGATCCCTTTGATGTTTAGGCGCACTAGACTCATACTCAAAAATACGAAAAAGCTGTCTAAATAGGACGAAAAACCAGATTTAGACAGCCCTTTATATCGGCACGCAATTTAAAAAATTATGCGTTACCAGCTTTAAATTCCTTCAATTTTTCCGTGAGGCGGGGCACGATTTCAAAGGCATCACCCACCACGCCATAGTCTGCGGCCTTGAAGAAAGGTGCTTCTGGATCATTGTTGATCACCAGTTTGGTTTTAGAGGCATTCACCCCGGCCAGATGCTGGATCGCCCCGGATATTCCCACAGCGATGTAAAGACTTGAGGCAACAGGTTTTCCCGTTTGTCCCACGTGCTCGCTATGCGGTCTCCAACCCATGTCACTTACGGG
Source organism: uncultured Salinimicrobium sp. (assembly GCA_946887075.1). The sequence continues at coordinate 15,276 of CAMPKA010000026.1, read as the reverse complement.
TTTGGAACATGCTGTTGCTGCGCCTAAAACTTCGGCAAGATCTTCTATCATGCCCCAGTTTTCGGGACCTTTCAGGCCGCGTCCCCCCGAGACAACGATTTCCGCATCCGCTATCGTGACCTTGTCCCTTGCCTTGTCGACGGAAACCACCTCGATGGCAAAATCCTTTTCTTCAAGCTCAGGGGAGAATGCTTCCTCTGTCACAGGGGTAGCATTCTCCTTTGGTCCAAAGGAGTTCTTGGATAATCCGATGATGGCTTTTTCGGTGGTGACTTCGGTAATATTGAAAGCCTTGTTGGTAAAGGCCGTCCGCTTGACCCTCAGGGGGCTCAGCTCTTCTGGGAGTGCTACCGCGTTAGGAACATAACCAGCCTCAAGTCCCACGGCAAGAAGGGGAGCCAGGTATTTCGCATTGACGCTCTGGCTAAGGATCACCACTTTTGCCTCCTCCTTGGCAGCTGCAAGTCTGATCGCATCGGCATATGCTCGGGCATTGAAATTTTTCAACTTCTCATTACTGATCTTGAGGACCTTGTTCACCCCGTACTGGCCCAGTTCAGAACTATCTTCGGCGTTAAACGTGACTGCGGTTACCTCTGTTCCCATTTTGTCCGCCACGCCACGAGCATAGGAGGCGACCTCAAGTGCTGTCTTTTTAAACTTTCCGTCTTCTGATTCTGTATAGACTAATACTGACATATTTTCTTTTTTAATATGATGGAATAATTTTTTTGTGTCGGGCGCTTTGCCGGGTTCAGATCACTTTGGCTTCGGTATGTAGCAGATCGATGAGTTCATCCAGGTTGTCCGGATCGATCATCTTAACAGGACCTTTGGGAGCGGGTTTTTCAAAGCGGATCGCCTTGGTTGCCGGCTCTGCTGATTCAGGTTGTACCACGTTCAGCGGTTTCTTCCTCGCCTGCATGATACCCCTGATATTCGGGATACGCAGATCGCTTTCCGCCACGATACCTTTTTGTCCTCCGATGACCAGCGGGAGCCTGGCTTTCAGGGTCTCTTTCCCTCCGTCTATTTCCCGGGTGACCGTAGCTACCTCGCCTTCTATTTCGATGCCGATACAGGTATTGACGAAGTTGGCTCCCGTATGGGCGGCAAGCATTCCAGGGACCATTCCGCCGTTGTAATCGATGGATTCCCGGCCTGCGATCACAAGGTCGTAATTACCATCCTGAACCACCCGAGCCAGTTGACTGGCAACAAAGGCGCCGTCTGTAGCGGGGGCGTCTATCCTGATGGCATTATCCGCTCCAATGGCAAGTGCTTTTCTGAGGGTGGGCTCGGTTTCCGGTCCCCCTACATTGACCACATCAACACTGGCTCCCTGCTTCTCCTTGAACCACATCGCTCTGGTCAGGCCGAATTCATCATTCGGATTGATGACAAATTGAACTCCGTTGGTGTCGAACTTTGTATCTCCGTCGGTGAAATTTATTTTCGAGGTGGTATCCGGAACATGACTTATACACACTAATATTTTCATATGGTCTGAAAGATTTTGTAATAATTGGTAATAGGTGTACGAAGATACGGAAATCAGCAAGAAATTTGTTGTGCATGCATAGGAAATTTTTGTTCCCCGATCAGTGATATTCCTTTTCCTTATTACTATTTTTGTGATTCTAAAAAAATAACAGAGCAAAAATGAAGACTATTCAATTCAGGGAGGCAATTGCCGAGGCCATGAGCGAAGAGATGCGCCGTGATGAGTCGATCTATCTCATGGGTGAGGAGGTCGCTGAATATAACGGGGCTTATAAGGCTTCCAAGGGAATGCTGGATGAATTCGGCCCGGAGCGGGTAATAGACACCCCGATTTCGGAACTGGGCTTCTCCGGTATCGGAGTGGGCAGCGCCATGAACGGCAACCGTCCTATTATTGAGTTTATGACTTTTAATTTCTCCCTGGTGGGTATTGACCAGATCATCAACAATGCGGCAAAAATGCGGCAGATGAGCGGAGGGCAGTTTAATATTCCTATAGTCTTTAGAGGACCCACGGCTTCTGCAGGTCAGTTGGGCGCCACGCATTCCCAGGCTTTTGAAAGCTGGTATGCGAATTGCCCCGGCCTCAAAGTAATCGTTCCTTCCAATCCTTATGATGCCAAAGGACTCCTAAAGGCCGCGATCCGTGATGATGATCCCGTGATCTTCATGGAAAGCGAACAAATGTATGGAGACAAGGGAGAAGTGCCTGAAGAAGAGTACGTCCTCCCGATCGGAAAGGCGGACATAAAGAAGGAAGGCAAGGACGTGACCATAGTGTCCTTTGGCAAGATCATTAAGATCGTCCACAAAGCAGCCGAGGAGCTGGAGAAGGAGGGGATTTCCTGTGAGGTGATCGACCTCAGAACGGTTCGCCCCATGGATCATGAAACTATTCTCACCTCTGTTAAGAAGACCAACCGTCTGGTAATTGTGGAGGAGGCATGGCCTTTTGGGAACGTGGCTACCGAAATCACTTACCAGGTACAGTCGCAAGCCTTTGATTATCTTGATGCTCCAATAGTCAAGATCAACACCGCGGATACCCCGGCACCTTATTCTCCGGTGCTGCTGGAGGAATGGCTGCCTAACCACAAGGATGTTATCAAGGCAGTGAATAAAGTACTATACCGGGATTAGGCATCCCTCCACCTTGCTATTTATGGTCTGCGGAGATCCCGCCGAAAAGTAAAGCTTTTCCCGGTGCGGATGGCTGTCTGCCAGTACAGGAATGATTATATTTGCCGCCCACTAAAAAATTATATGCTATGAGTAAGACCTTCGACGTCCTTATTGAGATACCTAAAGGCAGCCGGAATAAGTATGAATACGATTTTGAACTGAAGAAGCTGAGATACGACCGGATGATATTTTCCTCCATGATGTATCCGGCGGATTACGGATTCATTCCGGAAACCCTGGCCCTTGACAGTGACCCTCTCGATGTTCTGGTCCTGGTAACCGAGCCCACTTTTCCCGGTTGTGTGATGGAAGTGAAGCCGATCGGGGTGTTCCATATGGCAGATGAAAAAGGACCAGATGAGAAGATCATCTGCGTTCCGGTATCCGATCCGATCTGGAACCGATTGAATGATCTTTCTGATGTCAACGGCCATTTGATCAAGGAGATCGAACATTTCTTTCAGGTGTATAAGGATCTTGAACAGAAAAAGGTTGATGTTGAAGGTTGGGGGGACGTCCAAGAGGCGGAAAAGATCATCGATGAATGCCTGAAGCGGTATCAGAACAGCAATGGCACCAAAGGAAGTTTTTCCATCACCTGATCCTTCTTTTTTGCATTTTTTAAAAAAGCAGTAACCCCGGGTTATTGCTTTTTTCTTTTGGTGCGTTTGCCTAACTTTAGCCCGCTTAAAAATAATTTAACAAAAAATTATGGAATCACTGATGATCTGGTTGCCGGGCATTCTGGCGATCATAGGGCTGCTTTACATGTGGGCCAAACGCTCCTGGGTTTTAAAGCAGGACGCTGGAGACGGCAAAATGAAAGATATCTCTTCACACATCTATGAAGGCGCCCTTGCCTTCCTCAAGGCGGAGTACCGCCTGCTCGCCATCTTTGTTGTTGTGGCCAGCCTTGTTTTGGCTGGGATCGCATTTATCGTTCCCACCACACATGTACTTATTGTCGTCGCCTTTATATTTGGAGCTTTCTTCTCCGCCCTTGCCGGGAATATGGGAATGAAAATCGCCACCCAATCAAATGTCAGAACCACTCAGGCTGCCAGGAGCAGCCTTCCCCAGGCACTTAAGGTGTCTTTCGGGGGCGGAACAGTAATGGGTCTTGGTGTAGCCGGACTTGCTGTTCTTGGGTTAACCACATTTTTCATCATATTTTTTCACACCTTCATGGGAGGAGTCTGGACGGATGTCCATCAGATGACCATCGTGTTGGAGACCTTGGCAGGATTTTCCCTTGGTGCTGAATCCATAGCGCTTTTTGCCAGAGTCGGGGGTGGTATTTATACCAAGGCAGCGGATGTTGGTGCCGACCTGGTCGGAAAAGTAGAGGCGGGGATACCGGAAGATGATCCCAGGAACCCCGCAACCATAGCGGACAATGTCGGAGACAACGTAGGAGACGTGGCTGGAATGGGAGCCGATCTTTTCGGAAGCTATGTGGCCACAGTACTTGCGGCCATGGTTCTCGGGAATTACGTGATCAACGATATGGGTGGTAATATTGTGGCTGAGGGATTTGGCGGAATCGGGCCGGTCATCCTTCCGATGGCCATCGCTGGGTTCGGGATTATATTCTCCATCATCGGGACGCTTTTGGTCAAGATCAAATCCAATGCTGCGAAGGAAGCGGAAGTACAATCCGCTCTCAATCGTGGAAACTGGATATCGATCATCCTGGTGGCGGTATCCTCCTTTTTCCTGGTCACCTGGATGCTTCCAGAGACCATGCAGATGGAGTTCTTCGGAGAGGGACTTCAGCAGATATCCTCCATGCGAGTTTTCTATGCCACCCTGGTGGGACTCATCGTGGGAGGTGTTATTTCCGCGGTGACAGAACATTACACAGGACTTGGTAAAAGCCCTGTCCTGGCAATAGTCCAGAATTCGAGTACGGGAGCGGGAACGAACATTATCGCGGGTCTGGCCACGGGAATGAAGTCCACCTTCGCCTCTGTGCTTCTCTTTGCTCTTGCGATCTGGGCCTCTTACGCCTTTGCCGGTTTCTATGGCGTGGCCCTGGCAGCATCAGCAATGATGGCAACCACTGCGATGCAACTCGCCATCGATGCCTTCGGTCCGATCTCGGACAATGCAGGTGGAATTGCTGAAATGAGTGAGCTCCCCCCGGAGGTTCGGGAAAGAACGGATATTCTGGATTCAGTCGGAAATACAACGGCCGCCACCGGAAAAGGATTTGCCATCGCTTCGGCGGCCCTGACTTCCCTTGCGCTCTTTGCTGCCTATGTGACCTTTACAGGTATAGATGGTATCAATATTTTCAAGGCTCCGGTACTTGCCATGCTCTTTGTTGGGGGAATGATTCCCGTGGTGTTTTCGGCCCTTGCCATGCAGTCGGTGGGAAAGGCTGCCATGGACATGGTGCAGGAGGTCAGAAGGCAGTTCCGAGAAATTCCCGGAATTATGGAGGGCACCGGAAAACCAGAATACGACAAATGTGTCGAGATCTCTACCAAGGCGGCACTCCGAGAAATGCTGCTCCCCGGTCTGCTCACCATCGGATTTCCGATCCTTATCGTCCTGATCCCAATGGCTCTGGGCTATGAGAACCGTCTGATCGCAGAAATGCTCGGAGGCTATATGGCCGGTGTTACGGTCAGTGGGGTACTTTGGGCTATATTTCAAAACAATGCAGGTGGGGCATGGGACAACGCCAAAAAGTCTTTTGAAGCCGGCGTCATGATCAACGGTGAAATGACTTACAAAGGCTCAGAAGCCCATAAGGCCGCGGTCACTGGGGATACCGTTGGAGATCCGTTCAAGGATACTTCGGGACCTTCTATGAATATCCTGATCAAGCTTACCTGCCTGATAGGACTGGTTATTGCTCCCATCCTGGGGGAGGAAATGCCTATGGCGAACACCCCAGAGGTGGAAGAGGTCACTCATATGGCTGCCCCCGGCTCTGATCCGGAAGATGCTCCCGGCGAAATCACTGCCCTGGAGACGGCCCGGGAGGTAACTGCTGCGGCAGAATCTTCTGGTCTGGTTGCCTCAAAAGCAGAGGAAGAATAGCGCAGTAACATCCAGAACTGCTAAAATAGCTTTAAAAATCCCGGTCCCGAACCGGGATTTTGCATTTTTCTCCTACCTTGAAGAGAGAACCACGAAGTGGATAAAATCTGTGGCACAAACAGCAGTTTATGAAGGCGCTTTTTTCCGGAATCAGGAGGTATTTCAGGGGAAATCCCAAAGTCAAACTTGATAATTACCTGAGTTACGGCACCCATCAGCATCTTTATCTTTTAGGCAGGGCACTTGATGACGACGAGCTGAAGATGGAGGAGGACCAGCCCTTCCTGAGAACCCTGAAAAACACCTATCGCCAGTTCGATAGCGACGAAATCGCAGATGCAGAAGTTGCGCTGAGGTTTCCAAACGGATCTGTGATCACCACCCGAACCAATGCCGAGGGATATTTCCTCTTTGACAGGTTCACTTCAATCAATCTGAAAGCCTTTGCGGATCACCAAGGTTGGGTTCCGCTCAGAACAGCCTTCCTTGCCGGGGTCCAGCAGGAATACATTACCCACGGCAATGATTTTGAGGCTGAATTGCTTATTCCACCTGTCACTGCAAGATTTGGAGTGATCAGCGATATTGACGATACCATACTTCATACCGGTGTAACCTCTTTCCTCAAGTGGCGGGTCATTCACAATTCCCTTTTCAGGAATGCCCACAGGCGACTTTCCCTGGAAGGGGCTCCCGGGTTCTACCAGGCCCTGCATGCGGGACGGAAGGGACATGAGCAGAATCCGATATTCTACCTCAGTAACAGCCCATGGAACCTGTACCAGTACCTCAAGCTGTTTCTGGAGGTCAACGATTTCCCAAAGGGACCCATCCTGCTCCGGGACTTCAGAACCCCCTTTGATCGCACCTTTAAGCCTGAGAAACCCCATAAACAAAAGGAGATTATCAACCTGTTGAATACGTATCCCCGATTGAAATTCATCCTGATAGGAGACAGCGGAGAACACGATCCCAGGATCTATACGGATATCGCTGCTCAGTTCCCCGACCGCATACATGCTATTTACCTCAGAAGTGTCAAGCACCGCAGACGGATGAAGCGTGTCAGGAGTATTGTTGATGCTTTTGAAACCGTTCCTGTTCTGATGGTCCACAGTTCAAAGGAGGCCGAAGAGCATGCGCGGCAGCACGGTTTTATTTCCTGATTCTCTATTTCTTGAAGAGTCCGTGGAGTTCTCCGTCAATTCTGGTTATGATGTTTCCGAGATCTTCGGGGTTTTCGACAAAGTTGATCTTGTCCACATCGATGATCAGGAGGTTTCCTTTGTCATAGTCATGAATCCAAGCCTCATAACGCTCGTTGAGACGACTTAGATAGTCGATGGAGATCGAGTTCTCATATTCCCGTCCCCTTTTGTGGATCTGAGAGACCAAATTAGGAATGCTGCTCCGGAGATAGATGAGCAGGTCGGGACCTTTCACCACACTTTCCATCAGGTCGAATAGAGACCTGTAATTTTCATAATCCCTGTTGGTCATCAGGCCCATCGAATGTAAATTAGGAGCAAAAATATGCGCGTCCTCATAAATGGTCCTGTCCTGAATGACTGCTTTTCCGCTCTGCCTGAGCTCCAGGATCTGTCTGAACCGACTGTTGAGGAAATAGATCTGGAGGTTGAAGGACCAACGCTCCATTTTGTTGTAAAAATCTTCTAGATAGGGATTTTCCAGGACGTCCTCGTACTGTGCTTCCCACTTAAAGTGTCTGGCTAACAATTGGGTCAGGGTCGTCTTGCCTGCCCCTATGTTTCCCGCTATGGCTACATGCATTCCTGTAATTTTTGGCTGATTACCTCTGGAGGGGTCGAAGAAATCAACCTCCCGTGCAAGGGCATTTGCACTGTAAATATAAAAGAATTAGCGAATCAAATAAAGCAGAAAAAGGATTAAAGTAGGGAAAATGCCATCTAAACCTGACCCTCGCCGGACCTATCCCAGATAGGACGGGAGGATACAGGACTCACACTCGTTGCTCATCCACATACAGTCGATCAAATCGGTCAGCATATGGAAACTCAGGCCGATGAGGACCAATTTCATCAGGGAACGCTTCAGGAGCAGGGCTCCGGCCAGGTAAAGCAAAGCGAGGTACTCCTGGTGGAGCAGGTGGAACCCAATGCTGCAACGCATCGGATGAAAAATGGGCTCCGCCAGGAGGTGATCCAGATCGACCAGCATGGTCGCTGCCAGGATGAGCCAGTTCCTGAACCATTTCTCCCTGTGGTACCATCTGGCAATCGCTGCAATGGCGATAAAATGCAGGAAGTAATGGACGATAGGCTGAAGCATCTCGATAATGGGCGATCTGGTGCGGGGAATCGATTAATCCTCGCGCTGTTCGTCTAGTTGCTACCGGCATGGCAGGTGCAGCCCGGAGCGGTGAAGCTCCGGGTACTCTGGTGCCATGGAAAAGCCGTATTGCTCCTGGAGTCCTCCCAATAAAAAGCTTTCCGCTCCTCAGGGTGGTTCCCGATCTCGTTCATCGTCTGGGACTCGAAGAGCCTCCCGTTGACCATAGTATACTGGATGCTGGTGGTATTCCGGATATCCTCGAGGGGGTTTTCGGTCAGCACCAATAAATCGGCCAGTTTTCCTTCTTCAAGGGAACCGATCTCAGATTCCATTCCGAGATACCCCGCCCCGTTTATGGTTGCAGCCTGAAGTGCCTCCATATTGCTCATCCCGCCCAATTGCAGGAGCCACAATTCCCAATGGGCCCCAAGGCCCTGAAGTTGGCCATGGGCTCCGAGATTGACCTTAACGCCTTCATCGGTGAGGGCTTTAGCGGTTCTTGAGACCAGGATAGGGCCATTCTGATACTCTGCGTCAGGCAACATGGTGCGATGTCTGGACCGGGAATCAACCAGTGTCCTGGGGGTAAAATTCAACAGCCTTTCATTCTCCCATACGTTGGACCTTTCATAGAAAAGATATTCTCCGTTGATTCCTCCGTAGTTCACGATCAGCGTTGGGGTGTACCCGGTCTGACTGTTGCTCCAGAGCGTTTTTACATCCTTGTATACCGGGGCCACTGGGATATTATGCTCAATACCGGTATGACCATCCATGATCATGCTCATATTATGAAAGAAGGTACTGCCTCCCTCAGGCACGACGTTCATCCCGAGCTCCCTGGCAGCCTGCATGACCTGTTGCCGCTGCTCCCGTCTTGGCTGATTATAGCTCTTGACCGAGTTGGCGCCAAATGCTTTAGTCCTTCTCAGGGCGGAACGGGCGTCTTCCAAACTGTTGATTTCGGCTTTGAAGTCCGAGTCGGCGCCATAGAGGATGATGCCTGTTGAGAATAATCGTGGACCTACCATTTTGCCTGCTTTGATCAATTCTGCCATTCCAAAAATGGTCTCGCTAAGCGCGGAGGGGTCATGGGCTGTGGTCACACCGAAAGCCAGATTGGCGTAGGCAGGCCAGTGTTGTTCGGGGGTCAATCCGTACCGGAAAGCGCCGATGTGGGCATGAACGTCAACAATACCGGGCATAATGGTCTTTCCGGAGGCGTCGTAAATTTTAGCATTTTCCGGAACTTCGATCTCGGAGGATTTTCCCACCGCCTTGATTCGGTTCCCCTGGATCACTATTGTCCCGTTTTCGATAACCTCATCCTCATCCATAGTGATCAGTCTGACGTTGGTAAAGGCAATACTTCCCTTAGGCACATCATACTTAATCTTGAGTCCCACGTCGATCCCCTTCTCCTGAATGGGACTTATGGAATCAGCAGCATTTTCGATGAAAAGAAACTTATCGGAAAGGTCGCTGGTGAAATATGCCTCCCCGAGCGTCCAGTGCACCTTTTGGCTGTCGTTACTCCAGTGCAGATTGAGGCCTGCATCCCTGGAAATCTGTCTTACCGGCACTGCCTTGGTCTGGTCATCGAGATCAATAGTTCTTCCATTCATGATCAGGGGAGCCAGATAGGCCTGGTGGAGATTGGTGAAAGCGATCCATTCATTGTTGGGGCTGGGAACTAACCTGTTAGCATATTTGGACGTGACGTGCGTTCTTTCGTCCTGGCCGTTGAGGTCAACGCTTTTCAGACTTTTGGTCAGATTCCCGAAGAAGGTCCCTCCTGTCTGGAAAAGGATTCTCTTATCTCCCTCGCTGAAGGTGGGGAAGGCACCGCCCTGGGTGATTTTTCGCATCCCCTCCCCCTGGGCGTTCATCATATAGATTCCGGGTTCCTTGGTATAGGCATGTCCGAGGTCCTGATTTCCGTCCTCCCGGACAAACACGATCTTGTTTCCGTCATTGGAAAAGGCCGGAGTGCGATATATGCCTTTCCCGCTGCTGAGCACCTCCGGTTCCCCTCCGTTCAGTTCGACCTTCTTGATGGCACCCATGTCAGCATCAGTCCAGGTCACATAAACCACCTGCTTCCCGTCGGGAGAAAAGTCAGGTTCGAATTCAAAGTTTTCCTCCTCGGTAAGGCGGACTGGCTTTCCTCCTGGCAACCTCTTTTTCCAAAGGTATCCCACGGCGTTGAAGACCATGGTTTTGCCATCCGGAGAGGTTACCGCGTGCCGGATCACTTTGGGATTGAAACTTTCGGTGTAAACCGGCGTCTGGGCCGAATGGGTTTCGGCGATCCTGATCGTGTTGTCTACCTCGAAAGGTATTGTTGTACTGGTAAGGTCTTCGGTATCTATTCTGAGGATCTTTCCCTGGCTCCAGATAACCACATCCTTGTTGTCAGGCATCCAGCTGAAGCCGGGATATACTCCGAAGATGGCCCAGGCTTCCTGCTGATCTTTGCTCAGCTGATCATATACCGGCCACTCCTGCCCTGTTTCCAGGTCATGAATGAAGAGAACGGTCTTTGTGCGGACCCTTCGGACGAAGGCCAATTTGTCTCCCTTTGGGGAGACCTGTGGGCGGGCAGCCCCCCCGGGTCCCCCTGTTACCGTCTGGGTTTCTCCGGTCTCCATATCGTATCGCTTGATCACGTAGATCTGCTTGTTCGGGTCTTTGTTGTACTGGAACATTCCTCCCGGATATACGTCCTCGCTATAATAAAGATAGCGCCCGTCCGGAGAAATAGTCGGTTCATTCACATCCTGCTGATCGTTCTTTCTTTCCGTCAGTTGCAGACCCGCCTTTCCTGCGATGTGGTACTGCCACATCTCCCCTGCACCCAGGGATCGGGTAGAGGTGAAGTGTTTCCTGGCCACTATGGATTTGCCGTCGGGCATCCACTCCGCATTGTTCAGAAGCCGGAAATTTTCCTCGGTTAGCTGGTGGGGATCGCTGCCGTTGCTATCCATGATCCAGATGTTGTCTGCACCCCCAGCGTCGCTGGTAAAGGCAATTCTTGTTCCATCCGGACTGAAACGAGGCTGCACCTCATAAGCCAGGCCGCTGCGAAGAGCCTTGGCCTTTCCCCCTGAAACCGGCATGATATACAGATCTCCCAGCAGGTCAAATACGATCCTAGAACCATCCGGGCTGACGTCGAGATTCATCCAGGTGCCTTCATCGGTTTTCAGAGGCACCTCCTTTATCGGCCAGTCCTCAGTATAAGGGTCCGACACATTCCATTTTTCTTCCTTTTCTTGTTGAGCGAAAACGGCAATACCTGAAAGCAGGACCAGGGCGAGTAAATTCTTGCGAAGCATGTAGTCATTTTATTTAGCGCCTAAATATACAGCTTCTTTTGAATTCTGCTTCCTGCTTATTCCTCGTCCATAGGCACCGCAAGCAGGGGAATATTGGCATTTTTGAGAAGCTTACGCGATACGCTTTCCCTCAGCAGATTGTGGAGGAAACTGTGTTTATGGGTGCCAACCACCAGGAGATCGGAATTCAGTTTCTTGGCTTCTTCCAGTACGGTTTCCACGGTGGGCCCTGGGATAAGGAGGGCTTCCTTCTCTACCTCTTCCCCGAGAAAGGTATTACAGATGGTCTGCAGGTACTGATGTTCCTCACGGAATTCCTCTTTTCTGGTATCCTTGATATACTGAGCCTTTCCTTCAAAACCCGTATAATCAGAACCTTCCTCTGCTACATGGACGACCCATATTTTCGCGTCGTATTTTTCTGCGATGCTTTCTGCGGTACTCAGGAGTTCCCCTACGGCATCGTGAAAATCAACTGCGACCAAAATGTTTTTGATATCTGTCATCTTATAATCTTGTTATGGTTAGTACTCTTTTTCTTTTTGCACAAGATGCAGCAAAGGCTTTCCTTGCTGCATTCTAAAATAATTATCGAGGACCTGGCTGGCCACGCTCGACGGATGGGTGATACTGGCAACATGAGGGGTAATGCGAATCCTCTTCTCCCTCCGGAAAGGGTGTTCCTCGGGCAGGGGTTCCTGACAAAAAACATCGAGACTGGCCCCTGACAGTTTCCCTGAAAGGATAGCCTGAATCAGATCCTGTTCGACCAGGAGCGCACCTCTGGCCACATTGATCAAATAGGCGTTGTCCGGCAGGAGATCAAATAGGGAGCGGTTCAAAATGCTTTCGGTGGAGCTGGTCAGTGGAAGCAGACAGACCAGAATCTGTGATTCAGCAAGAAAATCCCCGAGTTCGCCCTCCCCGGAATAGCTCCGGACCCCCGGCACGGATTTCCTGGTGGCTGACCATCCTGAGATTTTGAACCCGTTCTGGGATAGCCGGAGGGCGGCGGCCTTACCCAGCACTCCCAGACCCATAATTCCTATCCGCACTTCCTCGGGCCGGTGGTAGGGAAGAGGTTTCCACTCCTGACTACAATGATGTAGCGAAATATTCCGAAGGTGGTTCAGGACGAGGGCGAGTACGAAGACCGCCATATCCTCGCTCAGCTTCCCATCGATGATACGGGTGATAAGCACCTCCGATGGAAGGTCTTTATCCGAAGTGATATGATCAACTCCTGCCCCCATCGAGGCGATTACCTTGAGCTTCGGAAAATTCTGGAAGACCCCGTGAGGATGTCGCCAAGTGAGTATGAATTCCACAGAATCCGGATCCTCCACTTCAGGATACACCTGCACCCGGACTCCCGGTTCCTGCTCCTGAAGAGCGGCAACCCATTGGGAGGTATCCCTGGAAGGACTGATGATCAGAATAGACATGGCATCTTGTTTTGTAGTCTTGTCCACCGGTTTTGCCAACAGAGATGGCTCCCGCTCGTGCTAAAAATAAGTATAATCGAATAGGCAGCCTGTTAAAGCTTTCTCAAAGCGCTATGGTGCCTGGAGCGTGGGAAATTTTATTACATTGTGATAAAAACAGAAACAATGGGAATATTTTCATCCTTAATGGGAAATGCCGGAGCAGTGGACCGCCAGAAACTGGAATCCGAATTCTCCCAACTGCTTTGTGAAAACGAAACGATCGAGATCGGGTTCAAGATCTTCAGAGACACCTTCATTTTTACAACCAAACGTCTGATCCTGATTAACAAGCAGGGGATTATAGGTAAAAAGACGGAATATCTTTCCGTCAGCTATCGCAGTATTTCACGATTCAGCGTCGAAACCGCAGGCACCTTCGACCTGGAGGCAGAGCTCAAGATATGGATTTCATCGGAACAGACGCCCAGCATCTCCAAGCGTTTCGATCGCTCTGTCAACGTTTATGAGGTACAACAGTTACTGGCTCAGCATGTGCTGAAATAGTACCTACCCAAGATTGAAGACCTTCCGGATCTCAGCTACTTTATCGAGCTCTTCCCAGGTAAACAGCTTTACCTCATGGGTAACCTCTCCATTGTAGGGACTTTTGAAAACCTTCCGCTCCACCCTGGGTTGCCTTCCGAAATGCCCGTAGGCAGAAGTTTCCCGGTAGATCGGTTTCCTTAGTTGAAGGTTATTTTCGATTTCAGCAGGGGTAAGGCCGAAGATCTCCCGGATCTTTTTGGCGATCTGATCGTGGCTCATGTCCACCTTTTTCGACCCGTAGGTCTCCACCAGGAGTGAGGTGGGTTCTACTTCCCCGATGGCGTAGGAAACCTGGATCAACATTTCGTCTGCAACTCCCGCCGCCACCATGTTCTTGGCGATATGTCTGGCAGCATAGGCCGCGGAACGATCCACTTTGCTGGGATCCTTCCCGGAAAAAGCGCCACCTCCGTGTGCTCCCTTCCCTCCATAGGTGTCCACGATGATTTTCCGCCCTGTAAGGCCGGTATCTCCATGGGGCCCTCCGATCACAAACTTCCCGGTCGGGTTGATGAAAAATTTGATCTTATCAGTAAAGAGCTTCTGCACGTAGTCCGGAAATTTCTCCTTTACCCGGGGGATCAGGATTTCCTTGATGTCACGTTCGATTTGCCTAAGCATCTTCTCTTCCTCGTCAAAATCATCGTGCTGGGTCGAGATGACAATGGTATCGATGCGTTGTGGAACGTTGTCGTCCGAGTACTCTATGGTCACCTGGCTTTTGGAATCTGGCCTGAGGTAAGTGATTTCTTTGCTCTCTCTGCGCAACCTGGCCAGCTCGATTAGGATCTTGTGGGAGATGTCCAGGGCAAGAGGCATATAATTCTCGGTCTCGTTTGTCGCATAGCCGAACATCATTCCCTGGTCCCCTGCTCCCTGCTTTTCCTTTTCTCCCCGGTCTACACCCTGGCTGATGTCGTCGGACTGCTCGTGTATCAGGGAGATGATCCCACAGGAATCTCCACTGAAATTGTATTCTCCTTTGGTGTATCCAATCTTATTGATCACCTTTCGCGTGATATCCTGGAGATCCAGGTAGGTATTGCTCCTGACCTCTCCAGCCAGGATGACCTGCCCGGTCGTAACCAGCGTTTCACAGGCGACCCTTGATTCGGGGTCGAAGGCGAGAAAATTGTCTAAAAGGGTATCGCTGATCTGGTCAGCGATCTTATCAGGGTGGCCTTCAGAAACACTTTCTGAGGTAAACAAGTAAGGCATGCTGTGCTTTTTTCCGTTAATTTCAGAGGGATGGTTGTGACGAAAGGCGCTAGAGGAGCTCGCACTGCTTTAGCATTTTTAAAGGGTTGCAATCAGTCAAATCATTCCCTGAATCTTCAGGGGCAAATGTATAAAAATGCTTTTAATCCCCCGATCGATTTACTTTTTTTTAAGGTTCACCAGGTCCTTTTCCGCAAAAAGAAAGCCGCAACCAAATCCTCCAGGGAGGCAGGGAATTTTTTTTCTGACTTTTTATTTGGATGCTAATTTTTTCTGTCGTTACCTTTGTGACAGAACATTGAACGAGGTGAATTTCAGAATTTGTAATATGATGTGTATGATGCGGAAAAAAGCCGCAGCGCGTCCTATTGCATGATTCCGATCGACAGATAAATTGCAAGAAGCCGCTGCCCAAAACAGCGGCTTCTTGCATTTTCGGGCTACCACAAAAAACAGTAATGACAGGACAACAGATCAAGAACGGGGGAAATCGCAGGATCAATAATTGTATGATGTGCATGATGATGTGCCGCAGGGACACCGTTTGCCAGAAGGTAAGGATCTGACTAAGTGATAAAAACGCTGATGAAAAAATCCCTCTGGCAATAACACCAGAGGGATTTTTTTTAACCATAATT
>CAMPKA010000025.1 GCA_946887075.1 uncultured Salinimicrobium sp. | reverse complement strand
TCACATTGCCGTTTCCGTCATCAAAGCTCCAGGTGATCACGTGGGTTCCCTGAGTAGTATAAGTCAGTGCATCCTCAGTGGTTCCTGTTATGGTCCCCCCGCAGTTGTCTGTGGTGGTAGGAACAGTAGCAGTGGCGGAACATTCTCCGGTCACATCTGCCAGTTGTGGTGCAACAGGAGCGGTGGTGTCAACTACATTTACCGTCTGTGTACATGTCGCCTGATTTCCTGATTCGTCGGTGACTGTCCAGGTTACGACGGTTTGTCCTAAAGGGAAAGTAGCTGGCGCATTATTGGTCACTACCAACGCATCAGTAGCTGAACAATTGTCAGCCACGACTGGAGTTCCCAGATCCACGTTACTTGCAAAACAATTGGCACTGTCACTGCTTACGTTCATTAAATCTGCAGGACAGGTGATTGTCGGATTTTCAGTATCCGAGGACGATCCGATGATCACTTCTTCAGAGTGAATGCAACCTGAGGGATCCTTTGCACTTACTTCATAGGTTCCGGGACTAAGGTCACTGAACTGGTTTTCTTCAGAAAAATTTACTCCATCCAAACTATAGGTAAAGGGTCCATCGGTACTTTGGTTAACTCCTGTTGCAACGGCAGTAAAGGAACCGCCTTCTCCGTTACAATCCGAGTCTGTAACCCCTGTAAACTCCAGATCCATTCCTACGACAGTAATGTTGAAACTGCAGGTTTTGGTCTTGACCTCTCCATTAGGAGACCTGTAGGTAGCTACATACTGTAGATCATGTGAACCTACCGGATAATATCCCTGGCTTGGTCCTGTGACTACAAAATCAATACCTGCATCACAGCCCTCATTATCATTAAGAATTCCGTCTACAGCAATAAGAGTATCCCCGGTATTGGCATTGGAGGGGGTATCGCCGGTATAATCAAACACGTACTTTAACCTGAAAACTCCTCCGGTGTCCCCTGGATTTTGCGTATAAAAGGTATAGGTTTTCTGATCCTTGGTAACCTGAATAGGATCTCCACTGGGATATTCCACTCCGTTTTCGTCAACCAGGAAAAGCTGAATGGTATAGGTATAATTTTCCTTATTTCCAGGAGGCTTGGAATAATTGACCTCAAAAGAGGTTTCCGCTCCATCCTTAAGTACCATATAGGGAGTGGTGATAAAAGACTTGTCAATATTCAGATCATCGCTTCCCGAGAACAACTTAATGTGGCCACCATTTCCACCGACACGGCTGATCCAGTTGAATTCCCAACAATCCCGGTTAAGCAGGTTTTCGTTTAGCTCGAAGAGCATTTGAAAATTTCCCTGATGGCCGTTTCCGGTACAGTTTTGCGTGATGATTGGGGTGGTCCAGTTCACTATTGCACCGAAACCTTCGGGGGTTTCAGAGGCACAAATTACCTGATCAGCCGGACAGCTGTCGAAGGTGATACAGTCGTCTCCGACTATAACCTGCGTCGTCTGCGCCTTGGCAAAAGAGGTGACCAATAGAAAAAGGACCAGCAAGGGCCTGATTTGGCCTCCAGGACAAAAACTGGAATTACCATTCCTAGAGTAACTCTTTCTAGTTGGGATGTACTGCAGGAATATTTTTTCGAGAGTAGTTTTCCAATCCATACGCGTGATGTTTGAATTATTGTAGCCTCAGATATTTCGGATTTCAAAGGCCGAAATTCTTCAGTTTTTTCGTTATTTTTTGTGTCTATCGGTTAAGTTCATTTTACCCTTTTTGGAGAGGGTAATCTGAAAATTTCATTCTCTTTTCTTACAAATACAGGGATCGTTGGGGAAAGATCTAAAGGTCTTTTTGGGGCACTTTATTCAGTATCTGTGAAGTAAAATTACTGCGATAATCTGTTAAAAAAAGAAAATAGAAATCTTTTAGATGTAGTGTGAGATTTTACAGACAAACTACACAATCATAAGGTCTTAATGCCTGAAATTCGGGGCTCTAGAGATAGACTTCAGCTTCCATCTTCTGTTTTTTTCCAATGTTGGTGAGCTTTTAGGAGATGCTCCTTTTTTTAAATTTTTAAGAATTCTGATAAGAATCTTTATTTTACATTTTACTCGAAAGGAGCGGCGCAATTTTGGGATGTTGCAACACCTTCCTACGTCAACCCGTAATTCTGGACATAGTTGTTTAGGGATTACCTCTAAATCCCGTAAATTGGCATTATGAAAAAGAACCTTCAGGATTACCGGAAGCTTTACCAGAAGCATCAGCTTCTGGAAGAGGAGATTCCACGTGACCCTTTCGAGATGTTTTATGGCTGGTTCAGGGAAACGGAAGCCAATATGGAAGTCGAGGAAGTCAATACGATGAGTCTTTCCACAATCGGATTAGATGGCTATCCCCGTTCCCGAGTAGTCCTTCTCAAGGAATTCGATCGCGAAGGCTTTGTCTTCTACACGAACTATCAGTCTGAAAAAGGTCGATCCATCGAGAATAATCCGAAGGTTTGCCTGTCTTTTTTCTGGCCGCGCTCCGAACGCCAGGTGATCATTAAGGGGCTGGCAAGGAAAACTTCTCCCGAAAGCGCGGATAATTATTTCCGGTCTCGCCCCCGGGGGAGCCAACTTGGGGCATGGGTATCAGAACAGAGCGCTGTGATTCCTCAACGGGATGTGCTTGAGCAAAAACTAAAGCTCCTGGAAAAGCAGTATGAGAAGAAGGAGATTCCAAGGCCGCCCCACTGGGGGGGGTATAAAGTGCTGCCTTCCGAATTCGAATTCTGGCAGGGAAGGCCGAATCGGCTTCATGACCGGATCTATTACAGTAAAGAGGGCGATACCTGGAAAATCGACCGACTAGCACCATAACATATGAAAAGACTGATATTGGTACGGCATGGTAAATCCTCCTGGGAATACGACCTTCCTGATGAGGAGCGGCCTTTAAAAAAGAGAGCTTATAAGGATGCAGCCTTGGTATCGGAGGCGCTGCGTAAGCAGATGAGCTTCGAAGGAGCCGTATGGAGCAGTAATGCCAAAAGGGCCCTTACCACTGCAAGGTTGTTTCAGGAATCCCTGGGAGTTGCGGAATCCCGATTTGAAGTACGGCCGGAGTTATATACTTTTAGTGCAGAAGTTCTCAGGAGGATCATTCTAAATTCGGGTGAGAAGCAGGATGTGCTTATGATCTTTGGCCATAATCCCGCCCTCACCGATCTTGCAAACAATCTCGGAGACCAGTTTTTCGATAATATCCCTACCACCGGACTGGTGGTGCTGGATTTCCAGGATGCAGCGTCATGGCAGGATATTGAAACTGCTCGGACATTTCTTTATCTGTTCCCGAAAAACCTCAGATAGATGGAGAAAAACAGGTATATCAACAGGGAGCTTAGTTGGCTTCAATTTAATGCACGGGTGCTCCAGGAAGCTGCCGATGAATCCGTACCCCTGATAGAGCGGCTTCGTTTTCTAGGGATATTTTCCAATAACCTGGATGAATTCTTCAAAGTCCGGTATGCGACTATCAAGAGGATCGACCTGGCAGGAAAAGGAG
The DNA here is from genome assembly GCA_946887075.1 of uncultured Salinimicrobium sp. Next base: position 34,529 of record CAMPKA010000025.1, on the reverse strand, counting down.
GTAAAAGCGTACTTGGAGGAATAAAGGCAGCACGGCTTCTGGAAGAGATCACTCAAATTGTGATCGACCAGCAAAGCGAAAGCCTCAGTATTCTGGACACCATCCACAAGAAACTTGAGGAACACGATATCTTTATCATCAATGAACAGCAGGTTCAGGAGAGCCAGAAATCCTTTCTCCGCAATTTTTTCCTGCAGAAGGTCAGTCCTGCACTGGTTACCATTATACTGAACGATCTGACGGAAATACCCCGTCTAAAGGATAGCGCAGCATATCTTGCCGTGAAGATGGTCATGAAGAACGGAGTTCCGGCAAAAAGCAATGGACAGGAAATTCACCCTCAGACGCGCGAGAAGAAATACGTGCTGATCGAGATACCGCGAACCATTGAACGTTTTGTAGTCCTGCCTAAGGAGGGAGACAAACAATATATCATTCTGCTCGATGACCTGATCCGATACCACCTTCATTCTATCTTCAACATCTTTGAATACGAAAGCGTGACTGCTCACATGATCAAGATCACCAGGGATGCCGAACTGGATATCGACAGTGATCTGAGCAAGTCCTTTATCGAGAAAATATCCAGTAGCGTCAAGGACCGGATAGAAGGAGAGCCAGTTCGTTTTGTGTATGACATGAACATCGAACAGGATACGCTTCAGTACCTGATGCGCAAGATGGGAATTGATGTTACGGACAGTATTATTCCAGGGGGACGATACCATAACAGGAGAGATTACCGGAATTTCCCCAGCATTGGACCGGCTGCCCTGCAGTATCGCCAGTATGAACCCCTTCTGGTTCCGGGGCTTGTACTCCAGGGGAGTCTTTTAAGGGAGATCGCCAATCGGGACTACCTCCTCCATACGCCCTACCAGTCCTTCTCTTACACGGTGAAATTTCTGAGGGAGGCTGCCCTTGACCCGGCGGTTAAATCGATCAAAATCACGATCTACAGGCTCGCCAAAATTTCCCATATCGCCAGCTCATTGATCAATGCCGTTAAGAATGGAAAAAAGGTAACGGTCCAGATCGAGATTCGTGCCCGCTTCGACGAAGTTGCCAATATCAACTATGCGGAACAGATGCAGCAGGAAGGGGTGAACCTGATCTTTGGTGTCAAAGGTCTCAAAGTACATTGCAAGGCCTGCGTGATCGAAAGGCTGGAGGCCGGAAAGATCAGGCGCTATGGGTTCATCAGCACGGGAAACCTCAATGAAACCACTGCAAGGGTATACACCGACCTGACCCTTTTTACGTCACATCAGGAAATTCTCAAAGAGGTCAACAAAGTTTTTGACTTCTTTGAAGTAAATTATAAAGTGAGCAGGTATAAACACCTGATCGTCTCTCCGCACTATACGCGGACCGGATTGCTCAAGCTGATCCAGACCGAGATCGATAATGCTAAAGAGGGGAAAACTTCCGGGATCAGGCTTAAGCTCAATAGCCTTTCTGATTTTAACCTTATCGATAAGCTTTATGAGGCGAGCAGGGCAGGGGTCAGGATTCGGCTGATTGTAAGAGGGATTTGCTGCCTGATTCCCGGTGTAAACGGAATGAGCGAGAATATCGAGGTGATCAGCATTGTGGATAAATTTCTGGAACACCCAAGGATTTTTATTTTTGAAAATGAAGGTCTTCCGCGGGTATACATCTCCTCAGCGGACTGGATGACCAGAAACCTGGATTATCGGGTGGAAATCAGCTGTCCCATATATGATACGACCATTCAGGAGGAACTGATGGAAACCTTTGAGATCTGCTGGCGGGACAATGTCAAAGCGAGAGTCATTTCTGAAAAGCAGGACAACGCCTATCGTCAGAATGGAGAACCACCTCTTCGATCTCAGTTCAAACTCTATGAGTATTACCTGAACAAACTTGAAACCGAAAAGGAAAGGATTTGATCAACCAAAGGAAATTTGCAGCAATAGATATCGGGTCTAACGCCGTCCGACTCTTGATCATGACAATTACGGAACAGCAAGGTAGGGAAGCGCTGTTCAAAAAGACTTCCCTGGTGCGTGTTCCGATAAGATTGGGAGCTGATGTTTTCCTTCAAAAACGGATTTCCACGGAGAACCTGAACAGAATGTGTGATACGATGCAGGCCTTCAAGCTGCTTATGCGATCGCATAAAGTAGAGCGATTTAAAGCTTGTGCCACCTCTGCCATGCGTGAGGCAGAGAATGGAAGCGAGATTGCCAGGAGCATCAGAGAAAAGACGGGAATCAGGGTCCACATCATAGACGGAAAGGATGAGGCGGCCATAATTGCAGCGACCGACCTGCATGCGCTGGTTCAATCAGACAAAACCTATCTTTATGTTGACGTTGGGGGAGGAAGTACAGAATTTACCCTGTATTCCAAGGGGCATACAGTGGCTTCAAAATCCTTTAAACTGGGTACTGTGCGACTGCTGGAGAACATGGTGTCCGACGCGGTATGGGAGGAAGTGGAAGCCTGGGTAAGATCGGAAACCCGGGGCTATACGAGAATTGATCTGATCGGATCCGGGGGAAACATCAACAATATCTTCAAGAGCAGTGGTAAGGCAAATGGAAAGCCTTTGAACTTTCTCTATCTCAGCTCCTACTACCAGTTGCTCCAGTCCCTGACTTACGAGGAGCGTATCACGGAACTTAACCTGAACGCTGATCGGGCTGATGTCATTATTCCAGCTGCAAAAATTTATCTCTCCGCAATGAAGTGGACTCGGGCCAGGAGGATCTATGTGCCCAAAATTGGACTAGCTGACGGGATCATCAAATCTCTTTATCAGGAGTCCCTCGAGGAAACCATCAGCCGTGCATAGTCTCTGACTTACCAAGATCCTTCATGATTTCAGCCTCGAAATGAAGCAGATCCTGCCATTTTTGGTCTACTGTTTTACGGTCTCCGTATTGTCTCGCAAAATTCAGGAACATCGTGTAATGATTGGCTTCACTGGCCATTAGGCTCCTGTAGAATTCCGCCAGGTCCCGATCCTCCAGGTTTTCTGAGAGCAACCTGAACCTTTCGCAGCTTCTGGCCTCTATCAATGCCGCATAAAGCAGCCGGTGAATGAGATTGTCAAGCCTGCTGCCGCCTTTGGGAAAGAAGGTCATCAGCCGGACGACATATTCGTCCCGGCGGTCACGGCCAAGCACCAGGCCTTTTTGAAGAATCCTGTCGTGTACCATTCTGAAATGTCCCATTTCTTCCCTTGCCAGGGCGGTCATGGCCGTTACCAGGTCAGAATATTCCGGATAGGTCACGATAAGGGAAATGGCTGTAGAAGCCGCCTTTTGCTCACAGAAGGCGTGGTCAGTGAGGATTTCACCGATATTCTTCTCAACGATATTGACCCATCTCGGGTCGGTGGGCAGCTTTAGTCCTAACATCTTTCAGATCTCAAGATCGAAGGCAGAGCGCAACTTATCCAGCAGCGGGTTCTTCTCCTTCAGTTTTTCATATTTTTCTTCAGGGGTAAAGGCATAGCGCTTCTCAGCCTTTTCGTTTACCTCTATTTTGAGCTCGATCTGTGTATTCTGAAGCTTCTCCTTCAGGTATGACATCAGGGAATACTGCACCTTTTCCAGCTCGAGTTTCATCGTTTCGTTCGGAAGTTCGATCCAAATCTGTTTGCCCTGCAGGGCCGGGGTATCCGTCCTCATGATAGAAGCGAGGATCTTTTCTCCCTTTTCGTTCTGCTCACCTGCGAATTCTTCCCAGGCTGCCTGCATCTGGTCTTCGGTAAATTTCCCATTGCGGACCACCTCTTTGTCTGCATCGGCTTCCTTTTTGATGGCTTCCATCTCTCTTTTCTTCCTGATGCTCTTCAGGGAAAGGCCGGAAACCGGTTTCTCCTTTACGGAGGGGGAACTGAGCTTCTCTGTGGTTTCCCGTGGTACCGGATCGTCCTTTGCCTCAGGTCTGGATGTCTCCCGGTTCTCCAGGCTCTCGGTTTCGGGATCGCAGTTTCTTTCCCTTCCTTCGGGTTCCTTGGGAAGCTGCGTTGCGGGGGGAGGGGCAGAGGATTCTCCGGGATGCTCATTGCCGGTGATGACCTCCTTTTGCTTCTTAGAAAGCCGTAAGGCAGGAGCCGGAACCGGATTCGCCTCCCTGGAAAAGTAAGAAGGTGGAATTATATCGGGTTGGTCATTTTTTTTTTCCGCTTCGAAATTGATCGAGGCGAGCTGCATCAGACAGAGTTCTACGAGCAGGCGCTGATTCCTGGAGGTCTTATACTGCAGATCACATTCATTGGCCAGTTCGATCGCGCGAAGAAGAAAAGGCATATCCGTCTGGCGGGCCTGTTCATAATACAGCGTTTTGGTGTTCTCTCCTACCTCCAGGAGACCGACAGTATTGGGATCCCGGCATACCAGAAGATCCCGGAAATGGGAGGCGAGTCCTGCGATAAAGTGATGGCCGTCAAAGCCCTGGGCAAGGACCTCGTTGAACAGGAGCAGGAGCTGGGGAATGTTGTTTTTAAGGATCAGATCCGTAGCCGTCAGGTAGGTGTCGTAGTCCAGAACGTTCAGGTTTTCCGTAACCGCCTGCCGGGTTAGCTCCTTTCCGCTGAAGCTCACGACCCTGTCATAGATGGAAAGCGCATCCCGCATGGCGCCATCAGCCTTTTGGGCAATGATGTGTAGTGCATCGTCCTCTGCACTGACGCCTTCCTGCCTGGCGATGTAGGCCAGATATTCCTTGACGTCCTGAACCGTAATTCTTTTGAAATCGAAGATCTGGCACCTGGAGAGAATGGTCGGGATGATCTTGTGCTTTTCCGTGGTGGCCAGGATAAAGATGGCATGACGTGGAGGTTCTTCGAGGGTCTTTAAGAAGGCATTGAAGGCTGCCTGTGACAGCATATGGACCTCGTCGATAATATATACCTTGTACTTTCCGGTCTGAGGAGGGATCCGGACCTGGTCGATAAGATTTCGAATATCATCGACCGAGTTGTTGGAAGCGGCATCAAGTTCAAAGATGTTAAAGGCGAAATCCTCATCCGGATCCGCTGTTTCCTTTTGGTTGATCTTCTTTGCCAGGATCCGTGCACAGGTGGTTTTTCCGACCCCCCGGGGACCGGTGAATAACAACGCCTGGGCCAGGTGGTTGTGTTCAATCGCATTGAGGAGCGTATTGGTGATGGCCTGCTGGCCAACCACATCCTTGAAGGTGGTGGGGCGGTATTTTCGTGCCGATACTACAAAATGCTCCATCAGAATTGCTTAAGGAACAAATATAAAAATAGAATTCTGAAGTGGGGATGAAACCGCTCCTTTTTATGCATTGAAGATACAAAAGCCGGTGATCCTTTCGCGTGTGGGGAATAAAGAACATCGGATTTTTCTTCCTAATCAGGCGTAGGCTTTATAGGAACCATTTTGCCTATCTTTGTCGTTAAAGCAGGCCGCCTTATCGCTGCTCGTTGTTTGACGGGTGGAGGAAAGTCCGGACACCACAGGGCAGCATAGTGGGTAACACCCACCGGTTCCATTTTTTGGGATCAGGACCAGTGCAACAGAAAGGATGTACAGGTAATGCTGTAGTGAAATCAGGTAAACTCTATGCGGTGCAATGCCAAGTATACCGGTATTTAAGGACGGCCCGTCCGTTGCCGGAGGGTAGGCAGCTAAAGGTGCCTGGTAACAGGTATCTCAGATAAATGATAAGGATCCCGGTGAATTACCGGGAGACAGAATCCGGCTTACAGGCCTGCTTTTTTTTATGTTGTGCTTTCGAAAAAACTGAAGACGGAATTCCCGTACTTGCGCATCTGTGTGAACCGGGGTAATCCCGAGAGATCCAGTTTCTTGGAATGTTCAATTATAAGCTGACCCCCTTCCTCGAGTAAATCCCTTTCAAAGCTGATCTCGACGATGCGCCGAAGCAGCTCAAGGCTAAAGTTATACGGGGGATCCGCGAAGATGATATGGGCCTTTATCCGCGCCGATGAAAGAAATTTGAAGACATCGCTCCTGACCGTTTTTACAGGCAGGTCAAGTTCCTGGCTGATCTTATTGATAAACCGGATGCATTCCAGATGGGCATCGACTGCGGTGATCTCCACGGCTCCCCTGGAGGCAAATTCATAGGTGATATTCCCGGTTCCGCTGAAGAGATCGATGACTTTGAGGGCGGAAAAATGATAGTGGTTGTTCAGGATATTGAAAAGCGCTTCCTTGGCAAAATCCGTAGTTGGCCGTACAGGAAGTCTTTTGGGAGCAGTGATTCTCTTTCCCTTATGGATACCGGAGACTATTCTCATTCGAGGGATTTAAACAGCGTGTAATACATATAGCCTTTGGGAAGGTCACCTTCCTGGCTGAAGATATACCCGAAGGAGGTTTCCAAAAAGCGGATGTTCCTAATGTAGGTGTAGGCCATGTTGTAGAAATCCGAATTCTCCCGGATCTTTCCGAGGAGAACCAGTTCAAAACGATCAGGATCCAGCTTGAGTTGCTCAGCTGTGAACAGCAGGTAATAGATGAAATCCTCTTTCGTGTTACATCTGAAGGAGTTGGCCAGTTCCAGTTGATTCTTTCTGAAGACCAGCAGGTCGTAACCTCCGGTATAACAATGGAGATATACAATTGGTTCCTGGTGGCTTTCTGTATCGTGAGACAGGTTCTCAATCAGCAGGCTTACACAATGCCTGTATTCGAATTCACCGTACTTGTCAAAGAAATAGTTGTTGATATTGGCAAAGGGTATATGGACGTTGATGATGCCGCGGGATTCAAGCTGGTCATGGGCAGCAAAATCATTTTCCAAAATACGCGTGTTGAACTTCAGGTAATCCAGAGCCTGATCCTCTGCGAAAAAATCCTGTGGTACCAGCGAATACAGTTCAGTGGAGTAGAGGAGCTTTACCTCGGGTTGTGCCTCCTGTAGAAAGGTCTCCTGGTGGTAGACCTTCTCGATCTGCTGCAGTACCTCAGAGGGATTGAGTCTTCTGGAGAAGGGGATATCCCGGAAAAACAGGATCCTTCTGGTCTCTGGGGAGAGGGCACAAAAAGAAAGTCCATTCAGGCTGATCTGAATGGACAATTTTATATCAGTGGTATCTTCTGCCTTACTCAGCGTCCCCATATCTTTTTGGCCAGTTTCCGCTAGTGTTCACTTCCTCCATGGAACCGACACTGATGAACGGACCATTGACCGCATCCACAGAGACCACTTGCTCCTCCTGGTTAACCAGGTGTTCATCCTGGTCCTCTAGTATAACCTCTTTCGCGATCCGGGCCTCAAATACCGGAATCTCAGTTTCGTTCTTGATTACCGTACCAGCATCGAGTTCAAACTTGGCATCCACTCCTTCCAGGGGTACATTCATCATCGTGGTATACTCATTGCCCTCAAACAGGGAGTCCTTAACAGGAACATAACCCAGGGTGTCTATCACGACTATTTCTTTATAGCGGTCTACCCCGTAGATTCTTGCAAACTCCTCATCAAAAACAGTGGTATCCCTTCTTTGGGTAAGGGTGAATTCAGCCGTGTCAATAAATCGGATCAGGCTATCCCAGTCGCCGGTAAACCTTCCTGTCACCTCCCTGTATGCCATCTCTGCGTTTCGGATATCCCGCAGGTTCTCGATAACCTTGGCGTACCTTTTCTCCTTTACTTTGTTGAACTGGATCGGTTCATAGATAGCGTTAAAGATCAGGTATCCTAAGAAGATAATAACAATCCAAAGAACTAACTGAATGACAAGTTTCATGCGGTGCAGTTTAGGTTTTATTTAAGTATACCTCGCAAATCTACAATTTTTTTTTATTGGTTAAAGTTTCTTCCGAAAAAAAGCTTAGTATCTTTGGCTTCCGAGGAAATTGCTTATGGATTTGATGAATGCTTCATCTTTTTATCAACTGTTACTGAAAGATCTACAATTTGAGGCAACCCGAAAACAGGATATAGCGCTACAGCAAATGGCCACCTTCGTCACAGGAGGCAAAGACGCCATTTTTCTGCTGAAAGGCTTTGCAGGAACGGGGAAGACCACGATTATAAGCGCCCTGGTTCGTAACCTTTCCAAACTGAGAAGGACCGGGGTCTTGATGGCCCCAACTGGTCGGGCCGCCAAGGTGATCTCAGGATATTCCGGGAGGGAAGCCTTTACCATTCATAAGAAGATCTATTTTCCAAGAAAGAAATCCGGTGCCGGGATCCAGTTCGTACTGCAGCCCAACAAGCACAGGAACACCACGTTCATCGTAGACGAAGCTTCGATGATTCCCGATATCAATGGTGATGCAGGAATGTTCGAGAACGGGTCTCTCCTGGATGACCTTATTCAGTATGTGTACTCCGGCCAGGGGTGTCAGTTAATCCTCATCGGGGATACAGCCCAGCTTCCACCTGTTAAGCTTGAGGTAAGTCCCGCCCTGGACGAGGAGAATCTTCGCAGGGGGTATCTGAAAGAAGTAAACCATATCGAACTGGATGAGGTGGTACGGCAGAGCCATGAGAGTGATATCCTGCGCAATGCTACAAGGATCAGGGAATCCATCCGGGAGGAGTTTTTCAGTGCTTTCCGCTTTGACCTTTCCGCCAAAAAGGATGTGGTGCGGCTTACAGATGGCTATGAGATAATGGAAGCCATAGAACATTCCTACAGAGAACTCGGTCATGAGGATACCACCATTATCGTTCGCTCCAACAAGAGGGCCAATCTCTATAACCAGCAGATCCGTTCCCGAATCCTTTTCCAGGAGGAGGAGATCTCCACAGGCGACTATCTTATGGTGGTCAAAAACAACTATTTCTGGATCAAGTCCAGCAGCGAAGCGAGTTTTATCGCCAACGGGGACATCATCAAGGTTTTGGAGATCCATGCGATCAGGGAGTTGTATGGGTTCCGTTTTGCCGAGATTCGGGCTCAGATGGTTGATTACCCCAATATGGCACCGATCAACACCGTCGTGCTACTGGATACCCTTACCAGTAACAGTCCCTCCCTTAACTATGAAGATTCCAACCGGCTTTATCAGGAGGTAATGAAGGACTATGAGGACGAGACGGCTAAATACAAGAAGTTCCTCAAGGTGAAGAACAACAGATTCTTCAACGCGCTGCAGGTCAAATTTTCCTACGCCGTGACCTGCCATAAATCCCAGGGCGGGCAGTGGAAGCATGTATTTGTGGAGCAGCCCTACCTCCCTAACGGAGTGGACAGAGATTACCTGCGTTGGCTCTATACCGCTGTCACCAGATCACAGTCCCGCCTTTATCTGATCGGATTCAAAGACGAGTTTTTTACCGATCAATCCCAATTTTAAAGTTGCAGACATGAAACCAGAAAATACGAGACTCAGGACCATTGCCATGATTCCGGCCCGTTATTCCGCCAGCAGGTTTCCGGGAAAACTGATGGAGGACCTGCACGGCAAGACCGTAATCCTGCGCACTTTTGAGGCGGCCCGGGACACTGGGCTATTTGACGAAGTCTATGTGGTCACCGACAGTACCGTTATCCAGCGGGAGATCAACTCCAATGGGGGCAATGCCATCCTGAGCAGGAAAGAACACGAGTGCGGTAGTGACCGGATCGCGGAGGCGGTTGCTGATATGGACGTCGACATAGTGGTCAATGTCCAGGGGGATGAACCGATGATCGACAGGGAGAGCCTTCGCAGACTCCTGGAAGTCTTTCAGGGCTCCGATGCCGCCAGGATAGATCTGGCCTCGCTCAAGGCCCCGATCTCGGATCGGAGATACATCGACAATCCCAACCTTGTAAAGGTGATCACCGATAAGGATGATTTCGCCATTTACTTTTCCAGGTCACCCATACCATACCCCAGGGAGCATAACTCCGGAACCACCTGGTTTAAACACATCGGGATATATGCCTTCAGAAAACAGGCCCTTATGGACTTTTACAGGCTGCCGATGTTGCCTTTAGAGGCCACGGAGAAGATCGAATGTATTCGGTACCTGGAGTACGGGAAGAACATCAAGATGGTCACTACCAAGGTACTCGGGGTGGGCATAGACACTCCTGAGGATCTCGAGGAGGCGAGACTGATTTTTAAACAAAATCAGGCCGGGGAGAATAAGGAGCCGGGGAAGTGATTATCTTTGAAGAAACCAACAATATACCAATATGAAAAGATTGCTTTTTTCTCTAGTTGTGATGGCTTGGGCAGCGACCGGCCACACACAGATCACTGTGCCCCAGCCAAGTCCTGGAGCGAGTTTTGAACAGGTCGTGGGGCTTACAAATGTCGCAGTGGCGTATTCACGTCCGGGAATGAGGGGTCGCGAGATCTTCGGTGAACTGGTGCCCTACGGTGAGATTTGGCGTACAGGAGCCAACAACAACACCACTATCTCTTTTGATACTCCTGTTCAGATAGATGGGCAGGCCCTTCCTGCAGGAAAATATGCACTTTATACCATTCCCGGAGAGGACCAGTGGGAGGTGATCTTCTATGAAGCGACCAATAATTGGGGTGTGCCTCAGGAATGGGACGAGGAGAAAGTCGCCTTGAAGGCATCGGCTTCGGTAGAAGAACTGGAGGAGGAGGTTGAGACCTTTACCATTTCTCTGGGAAATCTTTCCAGTGATTCCGCGGACCTGGAGTTTCTATGGGAGGATACCCGGGTTGTTCTGCCTGTTCAGGTGCCAACCGAGGAAATGGCCATGGCGAGTATTGAAAAGGCGCTTTCGGGACCAAGCGCAGCGGATTATTTTGCGGCAGCAAGTTATTTTCACGATGAAAAAAAGGACCTGAAAAAAGCCTACGAATGGATCACCAAGGCGGTTGAGAATGGTTCCCCCGAAGCCTATTGGGTGCTCAGGAGAAAAGCGCTGATCGAGGCGGACATGGGAATGACCAGGGAAGCCATCGAAACTGCGAAACAATCCCTTGCGGCGGCAAAGAAGGCAGGAAATCAGGATTATGTCAGGATCAATGAGGCCTCTATAGCTGCATGGAGTCAGGAGTAGAAAACGGAAAAACCATAGCTTTCGAATAGAATCTTCGATTAAAGCCGTGGTAATTCTGGAAAAACTACACGTGTATTTTAATCATATTGCTTCATCTGGTTCTATGCCTTTTATTTGAAAAGCGATGAATATCAAACTATCTTCACACTTCGTGATCCGGGAAAAAAGGTTGAAGTTATAAAGAAGAAGCTTTTATCCTCGCAAAGGAGGGAGCGTAACAAGAATTCGGGTCTATTAATCCTGGTGTTTAGAAGGAAAACTCTAGCTCCTCCTGATCCACTGAAGGAGCAGGGCGAGTCCTATTACCATAGCGCACCCTACCAGGTTGAGCCACAGGTAAGGCATTACCTCCAGATAATAAAGGAGGATAACGATGAGCTGCGTTATGATAGCCGCTATGAAAACCGCATTGCTTTTGACATAGCCAAAGAAGAAGGCGAGCAGGAATATCCCCAGCACGTTGCCGTAGAAGATGGATCCGATGATATTGACCAGCTGGATCAGGTTGTCGAAGAGATCCGCAAAACTCGCTACCAGAATTGCCAGAATTCCCCAGGCTAGCGTGAACCATTTCGATACCCTGACAAAATGTTGCTCCGATCTGTCGGTTCCGATATTTCTTTTATAAAGATCTATGGTCGTGGTCGAGGCAAGAGCATTGAGTTCCGAGGCGGTTGAGGACATGGCGGCGCAAAGGATTACTGCAAGTAGTAACCCAATTAGCCCCCGGGGCAGGTTATTCAGGATGAAGTGAATGAAAACATAATCCTTGTCATTGGTTTCCGCAGTAGCATCTGCCTCGGAAATTAGTTCCGCCGCATTTGCCCGGATCCGAACCTCTGCATCATTGAGCTCCTGCATCTCCTCAATATACCTTTCCTGGTCCTCAGGAGAGAATTCTGCTGTCCGGGCATAGCGAAGGACGATCTCCTGCTGCCGGTCCTGGATTTGGCGTAATTCCCCTTTCAGCCTGTCATAGCGAGGGGCCAGCTCGGAAGATTCCACTGCACGGGTGGCAGCCGGATTGAAATTGAGCGGGGAATAATTGAACTGGTAGAAAACAAAAACCATTACCCCTACCAGAAGGATAAAGAACTGCATCGGAACCTTCATCAGGCCGTTGAATATGAGCCCCAGTTGACTCTGACGAACCGAGCTCCCGGACAAGTACCGCTGCACCTGACTTTGATCCGTCCCGAAATAGGAAAGAGCAAGAAAAGTTCCCCCGATGATCCCGCTCCAAAAGGTATAGCGGTTTTCAAAATCAAAGGAAAAATCCAGGATGTCGAGTTTCCCGCTTGCTCCTGCGATCTCTAATGCTTTGGTAAATGTCAGGTCAGCGGGCAGATAATCGATGATCAGGATAAAGGCGGTGATCATCCCCAGGAAGATGACCGCCATCTGTTGCTTCTGAGTCACGTTTACCGCCTTTGTCCCTCCTGAAACCGTATAGATGATCACCAGTGTTCCGATGATGATATTGAGAGTGGTCAGATCCCATCCCAGCACTGCTGAAAGAATGATGGCAGGGGCAAAGATCGTAATTCCCGCAGATAGCCCCCGTTGAATGAGGAATAGCATGGCAGTCAGCGTGCGCGTTTTCAGATCGAACCGGGACTCGAGGTATTGATAGGCGGTGTAGACCTCCAGGCGGTAATAAATAGGAATGAAGACCAGGCAGATGATGACCATTGCTATGGGAAGGCCAAAATAGAACTGGACAAAACCCATTCCACTGTGGAAGGCCTGACCTGGGGTAGAAAGGAAAGTGATCGCGCTGGCCTGAGTGGCCATTACGGAGAGCCCAACAGTCCACCACTGGGCTTCCTTTCCGCCCCTGATGTAATCCTGAACATTCCTGCTCCCACGGGTTTTATAGACCCCGTATGAAACGATGAAGATCAGGGTGCCAATCAGGACGATCCAGTCTATTGCCAGCATATCAGGTAAAGGAGATCATGAGCAGATAAAAAAGAAAGACGTATACCGCATTGGCAATAAGAACCAGGGAATAGGATCGTTTCCAATGGTATTTTTCAGGTTTTTTCATGATTTCGGGTCTTTGCTGTCGCTGGTGGAGCCCAGGGAAAGCAGGTTGCTGAATAAGCGGAAGGCTCCGGGTACCCCTGCAGGGAATTGCCTGAAGAAACTCAGGCCGGTATAGATGAAATGACCTTTTCCATAAGGTGCGATGAGCAGACTTCCTTTTTTCGGAGATTCTCCCGGGTCATGCATCTCCAGCACCGCGGTGAACTCCGGGGACCATTGGTCGGGAAAATAAAGCCCCCTTTCCTGTACCCAGTTTTCAAAATCCTCAGAAGTGATCTTATTAGGGTGGTTCAGGGCAGGGTGTTCCGGGTTAAGAAAGACTACCTCTGCCGTCTCGTCCGTCACCCTGTCTCGGGAAATCTCCATCGGATAAGGTGCGGGGCTGGTTACAAGACCTCTGTTGGTATTATATTGCACCAGAAGGGTTCCGCCATTGCGCACATATTCCAGGAGTTCATCCTGAGTATGGCGCAGCGATCCCACCGTGTTGTACGCCCTGATGCCCATGACCACGGCATCAAAACGCTCCAGGGCACTGGCACTTATACCTTCGGGGGAGAGAATTTCCACTTCATAGCCGATCTGGGCCAGGGCTTCCGGCACAACATCCCCGGCACCGGGAATATAGCCGATGAGATTCCCGTTCCTCCTGATATCAAGTTTCACAAGTGAGGAATTTCCCGGGAGAACCAGGGTCTGGAAAGGGATGTGCGGGTAATCGAGAAAAACCACGGCTTTGTCAAAACGCCGATCCTGGGAGACCACTATTGGATCGAAGGTGATGGTTCCGGGCCGGAGGGGGGGCTGAACCTCGAAAACGAACGTATGGGTCTCCCCTTTGTCCAGGAGGCCGAGATCATAGGAATCAGGGGAAAATTTCCATCCGGGATAGGAACCAGGGACCAACCTGCCCGAAACGGAGTCTCGCATGGCTGTAACACTGACGGAGACTTTCCGCGATGCCGTATCCGAAAAAATCACGACATCACTCAGGGCGTGAACAGATACTGCAGGTACGATCTCGAAGGGACGATACACCTCGCCCAGGACCGGATCTGTGCGTTTATAAACAATTTCACGTTCAAAGGAAACCGGTATATCCCCGAAGCTGACCAGGAAGCTGGCCGAACCGGCTGGTGGGGATTCTGGTAGTCCGATAAGAGCGGGGTCTTGTACGCTATACATCCCGATGCTCCCCGGCTCCCGAAGCCAGTAAGGACTTGAAAAGTTACTGTTCTCGGGGATCCGGATCCCGGTGCTCGCCTCCCAGCCGATGTTCTCCCCCAGGATGGTTTGAGGTGCGATTGTCTTGCTGCCGGGAAGTCTGACCTCAACAAGTTTCATTTCGACAGGACTTCTGTTAATCGCCTCCAGCTGCAGGTTTATCGCTGAACCAGGGGAAACCAGGGGTGTTTCCGCCACTGCTTCCAGATACAGCCCTGCAGCTGCTGCTATGATTTTCTTGATTTGCCTCGTCTTGATTTCCCTCCAGTGACGGTTTTCGAGTTCCAGGATGAGTTTGTAGGCACGTAGAAGCTCAGGAATACTGGCTGCCGGGTCCTGAAAATCGTAATTTTCAGCCACTGCCTCGAGGATCTTGCCGATCGCTTTGCCACCCTTGATCCTGGTCCAGGTTGTATTGATGCCAGCGAATATGCTGTCCTGATCTTTAGGGTGCGTCCCGGCAATCAGTTCCACATATTCCAGGGTACTCCCTCTTGATCCCGAACTGCCGAATCCCTGCGACCTGTGCTGGCTCCTGCTCAGGGCTGCGATTTCAGTGTTGGAATAGCCCATTAAGGGATAATAGATGCCGGTATCGAACTGGAGGAAATTCTTTTTGCTTGCTGCTTCAAAGGCTTCCTGTGATTCGTAGAACCAGGGAGAAGTATTGAAAAACAGTTTCTGCGGTTGCCAGGTCCCGAGTTCCCGGGCTTGTTGGGGGAAAACGCTGCTGTCAGCAGCCAGCTTAAATGCCCGTTCGCTGAGAATGGCTGATGCGGTATGGTGTCCATGGGTTTCTCCTGCGGAATTAGCGTTGAACCGGTTGATGATCACATCCGGACGAAAGCTTCGGATCGCCCTTATGACATCTTGGAGGATCTCTTCCTCTTCCCATATCTCCAGGGTCTCTCGGGGATTCTTTGAATACCCGAAATCGTTGGCCCGGGTAAAAAGCTGATGCCCCCCATCTATATTCCTGGCCGCAAGAAGTTCCTGGGTCCTGATGATCCCCAGCAGTTCCCGAAGTTCCGGGCCAATCAGGTTTTGTCCCCCATCTCCACGGGTAAGGGAGAGATAGGCGGTACGGGCATTCAGCGCATTGCTCAGGTATGAGATCAACCGGGTATTCTCATCATCGGGATGCGCGGCAATGTACAGCGCGGAACCCAGGAAATTGAGTTCCTGGATTTCCTGATAAATTTCCGAGGAATTCAGTTTATCCGGTTCCTGGGCGGAAAGCGTGAAAGGGATCAGCAACAGGAGGGTTATTATTTTTTGCATTAAGATCGGGTGTTGTTATCCAATTATTAATCTATCAATAAAAATGAATTTTCCTCTCTCCTTCATTCCACCGGAAGCCGTGGTATGTTTCGCTTCGATAAGGGCACCTGCTACCTGGTGGAAATCCTTTGGAATCAAATCGCCTCCTTTCCCTCATCTGAAGGATATTCCTTCTCGACCAGAGAAACAGCCTTCTGGAGGAGGAGGTTATTGGGATAAGTGATCAGCTCCCCATCAGCGGTCCGAAGATGGAGGTGAAATGCCTTGATATCTTCAATAACCGCCTCTATAGGAAGGTCTTTATCCAGGATCTTGATCTTATTCCCGATCTTGTACGGAAAGGAGAAAAAAAGGATAATCCCTGCGGTAATATTGCTTAGGATAGACCAGATAGCGAAAAGGGCTACCCCTATTACAGCAAACACGGAAGAAAACAGAAGCGCCAGATCGTCCACTCCGACTCCCCACGCAAGGGCCAGCAGGAAGGTCGCGATCAAAATGACCAGGATGTTGATGTACTTGAACATCAGTCTGGTTCGGGTGATGTGGATCTCGCTGTTCTTGCCAACCTTCTCAGCTGCCTTTTTTAAAGCAAACTGGAAAAACCAAAGAACAAAAATGGTTACGGCGGTATATATGATCTGCGGCTTGTAGACAAGGAAAAACTCTGTCATCAGATAAATCACTTTTTACAAATATACTGCATTAAAAGTCTCCTGAGATCTCTTTTTCCCGGACAAGTTCCAGAAGCGTTTGATATACCAGATGGGTGGGCAGCCCTACTACATTAAAGTAACTGCCTTCCAGGTGTTCCACCCCTATAAGACCGATCCATTCCTGAATGCCATAAGCTCCCGCCTTATCAAATGGGCGGAAGGTGTCGATGTAGTATTCCAGCTCCTCATCCTCCAGGTCGCTCAGGGTAACCCTAGTGGTGGCACTGACGGTTTTGGTCTGACCGGATTGGGTAAAGCTGACGGAGGTAATCACTTCATGGATCTCTCCCCTGAGCTCCCGCAGCATTTCCAGGGCATGTGCCGGATCAACCGGTTTCTCCAGGGCCCGGTCCTGGAACCAGACAATGGTATCACTGGTAACCAGAATCTCATTTGAGGCAAGGCTGTCCTTAAACGGGGAGGCCTTTAGTTCAGCCAGATACTCCGTGATCTCCTTCCCCCGCAGATGATCCGGAAATTCCTCCCTGACCGGTTGGAGCCGAATTTCGAAATCGATCCCCAGGTCCCTGAAGAACTGCTGCCTGCGCGGGGATCCGGAAGCAAGAATAATGCGGTAGTCTTTCAGTTTGTCTTTAAGCATATCAGATCAGGATAAAGCGGTAAAGTCCGATGGAGAAAAGCCCCGCCACGAGAACCATCTTAAGCACAAGGCTGAGATGTTTGTATTCGGCCCGGGTGCTGGTATTCCAGATTTTTAAAAGGAAATAGAGTAAGGGAGCCAGGACTACCAAAAGGACGTAAATCACAGCGATTTCATTTTCATGAAGATACCGGTAAATATAGAAAACCACTCCCAGAATAGGAAGCAGGGCTGCAAAAAACAGAAGGGCATTTGTTCTTTGCCGGCCCAGGACCAGAGGAAGGGTCCGGTAGCCTGCCTTATGATCTCCGTTGATATCTTCCTGGTCCTTGACGACCTCCCTGAGAAAGTTGATCAGAAAGGCGAATGCTGCATAATCGATCAGTATGGAGAAGATTACCCCCTGGCTGCTTTTGTTTTGCGGGGTGATTACGGGAAGAAGGTCAAAGATCCCAACGATGACCACGATCATAGCGACCATGACACTGATCACCAGATTCCCGACCAGGACGGTACTCTTGATCTGGGTGGCATAGAGGTAAAGAAAAGCGGATGGCAGGATGAACAAAGCGGTAAAGGAAGGCCTTCCGACAAGATTGCTCAGGTAGAACCCAATGCCCACTCCAAGCAGGTTCAGCCCCAGGAAACAGTAGAAGGCCGCTCTTTCTGAGATGCGAGTGCCAACGGGGTTTCGACCGGGTTTGTTGACCCGATCGGCCACGATGTCGTTCAGGTCGTTGATAATGTTTCCGGCTGCCGCAAGGGATACCATGGAGAGGACCAGCAGGGAAAAATCAAAAGGCCCCAGAAAAGTAGCAGGAGCAAAGGGTTCCAGCAGCATGTACTTGATCAGGACCTGGGTCAGGATGATCATAAGAAGATTCCTGTATCTGATCAGGCTGAGAAAAGGGATAAGGGGCATCAGGAGGAAACCATTTTAAGGCCCAGAATAGAGCTGATCAGCGTGAATAGAAAGAATAGCCTCCAGAAGGTAACGGGTTCCCGGAAGACAAATATGCCGACCAGAACGGTGCCGAAAGCCCCGATCCCGGTCCAGACCGCATAGGCTGTACCGATGGGAAGCGTCTGGGTCACTTTGTAGAGCAGGGACATGCTGATGGCCAGGCAGATAAAGAATCCCAACATCCAGGCTACTGCGACGGTTCCGGTGGCCTCCCTGGCCTTTCCAAGGCAGGTGGCAAAGCCAACCTCAAAGAATCCCGCTATGATGAGCAGCACCCAGTTCATTGCTGCAGCGTCCATTTTCCCTGTACCTTCATCACCTGTTCGATAACGTCGCGAACACAACCACGGCCTCCCTTCCTGTGGGAAACATACAATGATATTTCCTTGATTTCTGCAGCCGCATCCTGAGGGCTGGCCGGAAGTCCCACTTTCTGCATCGGGTACAAATCAGGAATGTCGTCCCCCATATACAGCACCTCCTCCGGACGGATATCGTAAATATCGAAGAACTCCTCCATTTGCTCCACCTTGTCCTCGCATCCGAGGTAAATATCCGTAAGGCCTAGACCACGAAGTCTGTGCCGGACCCCTTCGTTCTTTCCTCCCGAGATTACACACACCCTGTATCCCTGATCCCTGGCATGCTTCATCGCGAAACCGTCCTTGATGTTCATCGTGCGCAGTAACTCCCCGTTACTGCTGATCTGGATAGATCCATCGGTCAGCACTCCATCGACATCAAAAATAAAAGTGGTGATCTGTGAGAGGTATTCCTTATAACTTCTTTCCATAAAAGGCTTGTATTGAATGGGTGAGTTGCCGGTATAATTCCTGGTGCTCCGGGTTACGAAGCAGTTCCAGGTGCGCATTGATCGTTGTCCTGTCATTCCTGATGGCCGGTCCCGTCTGAACCCGTGAAGGAGGATCAGCCTGTACCTTTTCGGCGGTTTGCCGGATCAGGGGGAGCAGGATCTCAAAAGGAAGTCCGTTCTCCTGGCATATCATCTCGCCTATGGCATACAGATGGTTGACAAAGTTACAGGCAAACACGGCTGCCAGATGCAGATTCCGCCTCGAGAGCGAGTCGATTTCGTAGAATTGGCCAGAAACTGCTACGGCGAGCTTTTTCAGGATTTCCAGATCCTGGCTTTCTGCTGCCTCCAGGCAAAATGGAATTTGGCTGTAATCGAGGCTTTGTTCCTTTGAAAAGGTCTGCAAGGGATAAAGAACTCCCGTCCGACCCTTCCCCAGGACGTCCATACCGGCAGAACCGGAAGTATGGACCACCAGTCCCGTATTGTTCTTGATGCGCGAGGCCGTTGCTGCGATAGCATCATCACGCAATGCCAAAAGATAAACATCAGCCTTTTTCAGCTGATCGAGTTCCGTGGTGGTATCCACCTCTTTGGAAAAAAAAGACAGGCCTTCCTTTCTGTGGTTATAAACCTGAACGATCCTAATGTCCCTAGCTGCTTTAAAGGCTTTATACAGGTGGAAGGCAACGTTTCCCGTTCCCAAAATCACGACGTCGATCATGGCGCAAAAATACCAAAAATATTCCAGTGCTTCTTCCGGCCATGTTTCGGTTTTTTTTAATGTAAAAGAAATCTTAAACCCATTAAAATTTGTACTTTTGCCGCATCAAATAAGACCCTCCTCATGCAGAAAAAGTTAGCGTCTGTTTTGTTCTCCACCCGTTTGATGGCCCTTTTGTTTATCGTTTTCGCTGTTGCACTCGGCCTGGGCACCTTTATAGAAAACTGGTACAGTACCGCCACCGCCAAAGTCTGGATCTACAATGCCTGGTGGTTCGAAGCGATTATGGCCCTGTTCCTGTTAAATTTCATCGGGAATATCCGTCGGTACAAACTCCATAAAAGGGAGAAGTGGTCAACCCTGCTTCTGCACCTGAGCTTTATTCTGATTCTGATAGGGGCTTTTGTGACCCGCTATATCAGCTACGAAGGAATGATGCCTATCCGGGAGGGTAAGACAGAAAATACCTTTCTCTCCGAAAAAACCTATCTCACCGTTTTTCTCGACGGAGAAATAGACGGCCAACCGTTGCGGCGTGAGGTCCAGGAAGAGATTTTGCTCGCTCCTGGCGCCTCCAACGAATTCACTTTCCAGACGGATTACAACGGACAACCCGTCACCCTGGAGATCGTCGACTTTATTCATGGGGCAAAAGAGGGGCTTATCGAGGATCCCCAGGGGGAACGCTATCTCAAGATTGTGGAGGCCGGGGGAGGAGACCGTCACGATCACTACCTCAGGGAAGGAGAGGTCACCAGCATCCACAACATCCTGTTTGCCTTTAACAAGCAAACCGAGGGGGCTATCAACATAATTTTTGAGGACGGGGAGTACAAAATTTCCTCTCCTTTCAGCGGAACTTACATGAGAATGGCAGACCGGATGCAGGGAGAAGTATCCGCAGATTCTGTTCAGGTTCTTCAGTTGCGTTCCCTTTACAACATGGCCGGAATGCAGTTTGTATTCCCGGAACCCGTGACCCGTGGAAGATATGATGTCATTCCTACGGAAGAAAAACTGGAGGGCCAGCAGGACGCCGCGATTGTCCGCGTCACTACTGCGGGGGAAAGTCAGACGGTTTCTCTATTGGGAGGGAAAGGGATCATCAATGATCCTAAGCAGATATCTATGGGCGGTCTTGACATATTCCTGAGGTACGGTTCCAAACAGTATGAACTTCCGTTCGCTATCCGGCTGAATGACTTCATTGCCAATAAATATCCTGGTACAGAAAACAGCTATTCCTCATTCGAAAGTGAGGTGACTGTCATTGACCAGGAAAAAACCTTTGATTACGAGATCTACATGAACCACGTGCTCGATTATAAGGGATACCGCTTTTTTCAGGCTTCCTTTAATCCCGATGAGAAAGGGACAATCCTTTCTGTCAACCATGATTACTGGGGCACCTGGATCACCTATATCGGTTATACCTTGCTATACATCGGATTGATCTGGATCTTGTTCGACAGGGGTTCCAGATTTGGGGAACTTCGAAAGAAACTGAAGAAGGTGAAAAAGAAAAAAGCGAAACTCACTGCCCTTGCAGCCTTGTTTCTGATGCCGTTTTCCGGTTTTGCCCAATATGGGGAAAACCAGGAGCAGGCCCAGGAACAGGATTCTGTGGTTCAAACCGTGGATGCCAGGGCGACGGATACCGTCTCGCACGAACATCAGAACCCGATCTTTCTTCCCAAAGAGATGGTGGATTCGATAATCAAGCAAAACGTCGTAACCAAGGAGCATGCGGCAGAATTCGGAGAGCTGGTGGTTCAGGATGCGGGTGGAAGGATGAAACCGATCAATACCTATTCTTCCGAACTGCTCCGAAAGCTTAGCAAAAGCGCGGAATATGAAGGGCTGAGTTCTGATCAGGTGATTATTTCGATTACCGAAAATCCCTCCTTCTGGTATAACGTGCCCCTGATCTATGTCAAAAAAGACAATGACAGCCTGCACCACATCGTTGGGGTGCCCGAGGAACAGAAGCACCTGCCATTGACTGCTTTTTTTGATCAGGAGGGGAATTACAAGCTGGCACCTTATCTGGAGAATGCCTACCAGGCCGAAATTCCAAATCAGTTCGAAAAGGATTTCATCGAGACGGACAGAAGGGTAAATCTGCTCTACAATGCACTTCAGGGAAAACTGCTGAGGATCTTTCCGATTCCCGGACATGAGAACAACAAGTGGGTCTCCTATCCTGAGGCGGCCGAGTCCGGATTCAAAGGAATGGATTCTCTTTACACCCAACAGATATTACCGATGTATTTCGGGGCGCTGAGAAAGGCAAAGGAAACGGGAGATTATTCACAGGCCCTCGAGCTGTTGGAAAGCATTAAAAGTTTTCAACGGAAGTTTGGCAGCGAGGTAATTCCTTCTGAACGCAAGATCCAGACCGAAATCCTCTACAATAAATACGACATATTCAGGAATCTTTTCTCCATGTATATGCTCGCCGGTGTCTTCATGTTGATCTTTGTGATCTTCCAGATCTTTCGGGACAACAAGGTCATATCCCTGCTCATCAGGATGTGCAAGTACCTGATCATCCTGTTTTTTGTTCTCCATACAGCAGGCCTCATTGCGCGGTGGTATCTTTCCGGGCATGCCCCCTGGAGCGATGCCTATGAATCGATGATCTATGTCGCCTGGGCGACCATGCTCTTTGGCCTGGTCTTCGGAAGAAAGAGTGAGCTGACCATAGCCTCGACGGCTTTTGTGACCTCCATGATTTTGATGATCGCGCACTGGAACTGGATGGATCCGGCCATTGCCAATCTGGTGCCCGTCCTGGATTCCTACTGGCTCATGATCCACGTTTCCATTATCGTGGGAAGTTACGGACCTTTTACCCTGGGAATGATCCTGGGAGCCGTAGCGCTGATCCTGATGATCATGACCAACAACAGGAACAGAAAAAGAATGGACCTTACCATAAAGGAGATCACGATCATTACCGAAATGGCCCTTACTGTCGGACTTGTGATGCTTACAATAGGAAATTTCCTTGGAGGACAATGGGCTAATGAAAGCTGGGGCCGTTATTGGGGATGGGATCCAAAGGAGACTTGGGCTTTGGTCAGCATCATGGTCTATGCCTTTGTGATCCATATGAGACTGGTTCCGGGAATGCGCAGCCGCTGGTTGTTCAATTTCATGGCTGTAGTCGCCTTCTCCAGTATTATGATGACCTATTTCGGAGTCAATTTTTATCTCTCCGGGCTGCATTCCTATGCGAGCGGCGACAAGGTGATCACACCTGATTTTGTCTATTATTCCATAGTGGTTGTAGGATTACTGGGCGCCGTTTCCTGGTGGAGATATCGCAAATTTCATGCTTAGACGATAGCGTCCTGCAGGGCTGTTACTGAGGCTTTATTCCGGGGAATAACAATGCCAGGATGGAAGATGTCTCCTGGTTTCAGATTTCCTCTTAAAGCATTGCCGGGTCTTTTGCGGTCATAAGAGCTGGATCTGCAAATCGATTTCCCCTGTTTCGCCTGGCTGCTGTCTAAAGTCTGGTGCAAACAAAGGTGGTAGTGGACAAGGAGATCAGGCACTACCCATCTTTCCCTGCTGATAATCCTGGTATGCCTGATTGATCTCTTCCATGGTATTCATGACGAAAGGTCCTCTGGCAACTACGGGTTCCTCAAAGGGTGCGGCATGTCCAAATAGGAGGATACTGTCGGTGACAGCCTTGATACTGATGCTTTCGTCGTCATGTTCGAATTCGGCCAGATGAAGTTCCGGAAGCGATGTCTCATTGGCCTGGCATCTTCCCCTGATCATATAGCAAAGGATGTTGTGTTCTTTGGGAACATTAATCTCGAATTTCCCTTCCTCCTCGAGGAAAAGCGTTGCCAGGGTGATCGGTGTAAGCGTATCAAAGGCCCCGTAGGTCTCACCGATTCTTCCCGCGATAACCTGAGCTTTCGACTTGCCATTTGCTGAGGTCCACACAGGAATCTCCTCTTTCTGCAGTCCCCTGTAATTAGGTGGGGTCATTTTCAGTCGGGCGGGAAGATTTACCCAGAGCTGAAGGATTTCAAGTGGGCCTCCCGATTTTTTGAATTCTTCTGAGGACACCTCAGAGTGAATGAGTCCTTTCCCGGCAGTCATCCACTGAACACCTCCCGGGTGAATCACCGAATCATGGCCTCCTGAATCTTTATGCACGATATCTCCGCTGAGGATCACCGTGACCGTCTCCATCCCTCGATGAGGATGCGGTCCAAATGGTAATCCCTGGTTATTGGCCGGGTAGTGCTGAGGACCGTGATGGTTGAGAAAAAGGAAAGGATCGATCATATCCAGGTGGCGGGTGGGCATGGGAGAATGCGTCGCCAGGTCAGCGATTGGCCGCGACTCTGCCCGATGTACCTTTCTTACAGTTCTCATATCCCAATTTTTACTGTTCCCTGTTTCTTACATAAATCAATTTATGCTTCCCTCCCCGGGAATTCTCACGGGTATCTACCTCAAATTGATCGATGGAGCTGATCATCGGGGTGAGCTTCTGAAATCCGTAGTTCCGCGAATCGAAGTTTGGCTGTTTCTTCTGAAGCAGACTTCCAACATCTCCGAGAAATGCCCATCCGTCGTCATCGGCAACGTCCGAGATGGTTGAGGCGATAAGTTTGGTCACCTTTCCGGTGATCTTGTCGTACTGGCTCTTCTTGGTTTCTTTTTCCTTCGCGGTGGAGGTTTTCTGATTTTTAAGGATCTCGATATAGATAAACCGGTCACAGGCAACGATGAAGGGGTCCGGGGTTTTCTTCTCTCCGATACCAATAACGTTCATGCCCGCTTCCCTCAGCCGGGTTGCCAGGCGTGTAAAGTCACTATCGCTTGAGACCAGGCAGAACCCGTCTACCTTTTCCGAATACAAGATATCCATGGCATCGATGATCATGGCGGAATCGGTAGCGTTTTTCCCCTGGGTATAGCCGTACTGCTGGATCGGGGTGACAGCATTCTCGAGCAGCACATTCTTCCACTTCGCCAGGTGAGGCTTGGTCCAGTCACCGTAAATTCTTTTGATGGTAGGATTGCCATACTTGGCAATTTCCTCCATCATTTCTTTAACGTATGCTGATGGAATGTTGTCTCCATCGATTAGAACCGCCAGTCTTGTATCCATAAGATTTGTTTGTTCACAAAGATAGCCAAATAAAGAGGGGGAATGGTTCGCAGCCCTTCAATTATTATTTCTTTAAGAGGCCGGACACCGGCTAGGAGGGAGGTTCCGAATGCACAATATTGTCCGGTTCAATATGAATAAGAATATCTGCTACCTGTGGGAGTTCCTGCAGCAATCTGTTTTTCAGGTCGTGTGAAATTCTATGGCCCTCATTGACACTCAGGTTCCCATTTACGATGACATGCAGGTCAACATGATAGGTCATCCCGGTTTTTCTCACAAAGCATTTTTCAGTCTCGATCACCCCGGGTTCCCTGTGGCTGATCCGCCTGATGTCCTTCACCAGGTCTTCGTAAAGGTGTTCATCCATGATTTCACCAAGTGCAGGCCGGATGATCAGATAGGCATTGTAGAGGATGAAACCGGCAGCTACAAGGGCCGCCCAATCGTCCGCCGTCTCATAGCCCTTTCCCAGAAAAATGGCTACCGAGATTCCAAGAAACGCCATGAGGGACGTGATCGCATCACTTCGGTGGTGCCAGGCATCCGCTTTGAGGCTACTGCTCTCTGTTTCCTTACTTTTCCTGGAGATCAGGCGATAAAAGATTTCCTTGGTCAAGATAATTCCCGCAAGGACGATCAGGGTGTAGGGTTCCGGGACTTCATGAGGTGTCCTGATGTTTTCAAGACTCTGGATGACGATTACCACAGCTGAAAATATCAGGAATCCCACTACCGCGAAGGTAATCAGCGGTTCTGCACGCCCGTGCCCGTATGGATGGTTCTCATCAGCAGGTCTGGCCGAATAACGGATTCCCAGGAGCACAAGAAAACTGGAAACCACATCGGTGGTAGATTCTATGGCATCGGCCACCAGGGCATAGGAATTTCCAAAAATGCCCGTGATCCCTTTGATGACTGCAAGGGCTGCATTGCCTCCAATGCTGAGCCAGGAGGCTCTAATCGCCTTTTTCTGATTTTGGTTGTACATCTTGAAAACAAAGGCCGGTTGTCTGACCGGCCTTCCTTAGCTACTGTTCTTCTTCGGATTCTTCCATGGTATGGTAGACATGCTGCACATCATCGTCTTCCTCCAGCTTTTCCAGCAGTTTTTCCACATCGGCAGCTTCTTCTTCAGAAAGCTTCTTGGTGACCTGGGGAATTCGTTCAAAACCAGACGAAAGAATCTCTATATCTCTGTGCTCCAGTTCTTTCTGGAGTGCCCCGAAGGCTTCGAATGGCGCATAGATGAGAATGCCGTCCTCATCTTCAAATACTTCCTCTGCTCCAAAATCGATGAGTTCCAGTTCCAGCTCCTCGGCATCAATGCCTTCAGCCGGAATCCTGAAATTACAGGTATGGTCAAACATGAATTCCACAGAACCGGAGGTTCCCAGACTGCCGTCACACTTGTTGAAGTAGGAGCGGATGTTGGCTACGGTCCTGTTATTGTTGTCAGTTGCTGTCTCGACCAGAACGGCGATACCGTGTGGGGCGTAGCCTTCAAATAGGACTACTTTATAATCTCCCTGACTCTTATCCGAAGCCCTTTTGATTGCCCGCTCAATGTTGTCCTTGGGCATATTGACACTCTTGGCATTCTGAATCACCGCCCGGAGCCGGGAATTCGTATCCGGGTCCGGCCCCCCTTCCTTGACTGCCATTACAATGTCCTTTCCGATACGCGTGAAGGCTTTGGCCATTGCTGACCAGCGTTTCATTTTACGTGCCTTCCTGAATTCAAATGCTCTTCCCATTTTCAGATAAAATTGTGCTGTAAAAATAGGAAAAACATCGAATCCGTCCTGAAAACACCGGGCAGAGATTAGCTCTCTTCGCCGAGGAGGCCATTGATAATACCGGCAAGTTTAAAGTCCTTTGCCGTGACCCCATCGGCCTCGTGGGTCTGAAGTCTGATTTCCAATATATTATAGCTGTTATACCAGTTGGGGTGATGCTGCATGGCTTCAGCCTCAAAAGCGATCTCCGTCATCATGACGAAAGCTTCTTTGAAATTATTGAATTTAAGGGAGGTATACAGAGAATCCTCCTCGTATTCCCATCCGTCCAGGTCCTTGAGACGGTCCTGGATCTCTTCTTTGCTGAGTTTCTGCATGGTGTACGTTTTTAAGCCGGTGGCCGATTTCCACTAAGATAAACAAAAAGGGATTAATCAGAAAGGAAAGGCCTTCCTCAGGAAACCAGGGTACTGCTGATCACATCCTGAACGGAAAGCTGGAGGTTACGTGGTAGCAGGTTGTCCTTCGGAAGAACGGCCAGAAATCGATCAAAATTGGAATCATAGACCTCCTTGAGCAAGGGTTTCTTCTCGCCCAGTTCCCCGCAGATATCACAGACCAGGTCATGGTGATGGATCAGGTCATTGCTACCCAGGTGGAAGACCCCCTGCCGATTCCGGTTGATGATGTAATGGATCTGCTGGGTGAGTTTCGTATCTGATGTCGCATTGACCACGACGTTGGAAAAGACCTCGATGGGTTCTCCCTCGGCGAGCTGCCGTCTGAGATCCCGTACCCGGGGACTTCCGGCACCATAGACCATAGGTAATCTGCAGATCACATATTTGTGGTTGGGGAGCCTCAGCAGACCATTCTCAATCTTGATCTTAAAACGGCCGTAGATGCTCTGGGAAAGCGTTTTGTCATATTCATAGGAGGGATAATTGGTAAAGGCATCAAATACATTAGCTGAAGACAGGAAGATCAGTTTGGTATTCGGGTTGCGTAACAGGTAATCCATGATCTCAAAGTGAAGCCGGACCTGGGCTTCAAAATTCCCCCTTACCGCGGATATGATGATATTGGGCCGAAGGTTCTCCAGCAGGATGCTGACGGGTTCTGTCTCCAGATCAAACTGGTGGAATTTCTGATTTCGTTCAAAAAAGCCATCATCTGAATGATAGGTGGCATGGGTATCAAAATAGGGGTGAAGCTCCTTATACAGCGCATTGCCGATAAATCCGCTACCCCCTAAAATCAGAATTCTCTTCAATCTATCCAGTGTAAAATGGTGTCTTCACCACCACGGCGGGAACAGCTTTTTTCCGGATCTGTATATTGATCCTGCTGCCCGGGGAGGCCAAGTCTGCGGGAACGTATCCCAGTCCGATCCCCTTGTCCAGGGAAGGAGACATCGTTCCGGAGGTAACATTGCCAATAATCTTGCCATTCTCATCGGAGATCTCATGTCCCTGTCTTGGAATTCCCCGCTCCTGGAGTTCAAAACCGACCAGTTTCCTTTTTGGGCCCGCTTCTTTTTCCTGTTTCAGCGCCTCACAATTGACGAAGTCTTTGGTGAATTTGGTGACCCATCCAAGGCCGGCTTCGATCGGGGAAGTGGTGTCGTCGATATCATTCCCGTACAGGCAGTAGCCCATTTCCAGGCGAAGCGTATCCCTGGCGGCTAACCCGATGGGTTTGATCCCGAAATCCGCCCCTGCTTCAAAAATCCTGTCCCAGATCCGTTGCGCATCCTCATTTTTGCAGTAGATCTCAAATCCTCCGCTCCCGGTATAACCAGTGGCGGAAATAATCACGTTGTCCACCCCTGCAAACGGGGCTACTTCAAAACTGTAGAACTTGATGGCAGTCAGGTCCACCT
Source organism: uncultured Salinimicrobium sp. (assembly GCA_946887075.1). The sequence goes on along the minus strand of CAMPKA010000025.1, from coordinate 6,435 downwards.
CGGTCAGGGGCTGCATGGCCTCGGCGGCTTTTGGCCCTTGAATAGCCAAAAGGCTGTACTCATCGGACAGATCCCGCATATGGGCATCCATCGTATTGTTCTGGGAGATCCAATTCCAGTCTTTCTCAATATTGGAGGCATTGACCACGAGGAGGTATTTCTCCTGATTAAACCTGTAGATGATCAGATCATCGACGATGCCCCCGGTGGCGTTAGGCATACAGCTATACTGGGCTTTTCCGTCAACGAGCTTGGAGGCATCATTTGAGGAGACCTTCTGGATGAGGTTCAGGGCATTTTCTCCTGTTATTAAGAATTCCCCCATGTGGGAAACATCAAAAACACCCACCCCGCTGCGAACGGTTTTGTGTTCTGCATTGACCCCTTCATAAGATACGGGCATCTGGAATCCTGCGAAAGGAACCATTTTGGCGTTAAGTGCGACATGGGTAGCGGTAAGGGCAGTTTCTTTCATCCTGAATTAATTTGGCGCAAATTTATTAATTTTCAAACGAACAGAATCTATTTGGGTCTTTAAAGTAGGACCCAGAGACGGGGGTAAAAGATCAGGGAAAGGTTATATTTGCAGTACAACGAAATTCAGATCAGATGAAAGTACTCTCCGCCGAACAGCTACGGCAGGCCGATCGTGTGACCGTGGAGAATCGCGCGATCTCTTCCAATGAATTGATGGAAAGAGCTGGAACCATGATCTTTCGTGAGATCCACAGGCTTCTTGAAAACCGGAGGGTACCCATTGTGATCTTCAGCGGGGTTGGAAACAACGGAGGGGACGGCCTGGTGGTGGGAAGGCTTCTTCTTGAGGAGGGTTATGACGTTACTGTATATATCGTCAATTACAGCGATCAGCGGTCCAAGGATTTTCTGGTGAACTACGACCGGATCAAGGGAGTGAGCAATGATTGGCCGTTGCTTCTGCGCGGAGAGGAGGACTTGCCGGAAATCAGCCAGGAGACTCTTGTAATCGACGGGATCTTCGGGACGGGGCTGAACAGGCCGATCCCGACCTGGGTTGGGGAGCTGATCTCCAGGATAAATGATTCCGGGGCTTATATCTTGTCCATCGATATCCCCTCTGGGATGTTTACATCACAGGTCACTCCGGAGCCAACCTACATCATCCGGGCGGACAGAACCCTTACCATAGAAGCTCCCAAACTGGTTTTTTATCTTCCACAGACGCAGGAATACACCGGCCACGTTTCAATCATTGGGATCGGACTGGACCCGGAATTCATCGCTAATCTTGATCCCGAAGCCACCCTTGTTACTTCAGCTGTGGCACGGGAAATCTATCGTCCCAGAAAGAAAAACAGCCATAAGGGCACCTATGGTCACAGCCTGCTTATAGGGGGTAGTTTCGGCAAAATCGGGAGCATAGCTCTGGCCACTCGTGCTGCCCTCAGAGCAGGTTCTGGCCTTGTAACGGCTTTTGTTCCAGGTTGCGGGTATGAGATATTACAAACCCTGGTTCCGGAAGCTATGGTGCTCACCGATCCCCAGGAGGCTTATTTGAGTGACATAAATTATGATCTGAATCCCGACGCCATTGGATTCGGGGTAGGGGTGGGGACCGGTAAGGAGACGGCAACTGCATTCCTGGGTCTTCTGGAGCGATCCGAAGCGCCCCTGGTCATCGATGCCGATGGGCTCAATATCCTTGCTGCCCACCGGGAATATCTTTCAAAGATTCCTCCGCAGTCAATCCTTACCCCTCATCCCGGAGAGCTCCGCCGGCTGCTGGGTACCAATGGCAATGACTTCGAGGCTCTGGACGCGGCCAAGGAATTCGTCGGGAAGTACGAACTGAACCTGATCCTGAAAGGTAGCCACACGATTACGATCACCCCCACCGGGATGTACATCAACACTACCGGAAATCCAGGCATGGCCACTGCAGGAAGTGGCGATGTGCTCACCGGCATTCTCAGCGCACTGCTCGCTCAAAAGTATCCCCCTTTAGAGACCGCTCTTTTCGGGGTTTTCATCCATGGACTTGCCGGCGATATTGCCGCGGGAGAACTCGGGCAGGAGAGCGTGATGGCAGGTGATATTGCCGACCGGGTAGGTCGGGCAATCCTTTACCTGGTGAAACCTCCCGAACCCCAGCCACAAAAAGACAAACCAACAGACCAACCATACAAATGAGAAATTACCATTACATCAGCTCTTCTGTGCTCGACCTTTATGAGATACAGGAAATGCTGAAAACCGGAAAGGCCCTCGCCTTAAGCGAAGAGGCCGTTTTTAATATCAAAAAAGCGCGAAAATACCTCGACAAAAAGGTCACGGAGGAAAAAGCCCCGATCTATGGTATCAATACCGGATTCGGGTCCCTTTGTAATGTCAAAATTGCTCCTGACAAACTCAATGAGCTCCAGGAGAATCTTGTTAAATCCCATGCCTGCGGAACCGGGGAGCGAATTTCCGAACCTGTAATCCGGATCATGCTCCTGTTAAAGATTCAGTCCCTCTGTTATGGGCATTCCGGGGTAGCGCTCGAAACGGTAAACCGGTTGATCGACTTCTACAATGAAGATGTCCTCCCTGTGATTTATGCTCAGGGCTCTCTTGGAGCTTCTGGGGACCTGGCTCCTCTGGCCCACTTATCCCTACCCCTGATCGGTGAGGGCGAGGTTTACCATGATGGAAAGATACATGGTGCCCAACAAATCGCGAAGAAATTCGGATGGAAACCTATCCGGCTGCAGTCCAAAGAAGGACTCGCATTGCTCAACGGAACACAGTTCATGAGTGCGCACGGGGTCCACGCGCTGCTCAAGGCTTTCAAGTTATCCCGTTGGGCGGATGTCATCGGAGCCCTTTCCCTGGATGCTTTTGAATGTAACCTGTCTCCCTTTGATGAACTGGTGCATCTGGTACGGCCACATCGCGGACAGGTAAAGACCGCCGAAAGAATCCGGAAGATCCTGGAAGGCAGCGAGATCAGTCACTTGGTGAAAAACAATGTGCAGGATCCCTATTCCTTTAGATGTATTCCCCAGGTGCATGGGGCAACCAAGGACACTATCGACTTTGTGTACAAGACCATTAAAACCGAGATCAATTCAGTTACGGATAACCCCAACATATTTGTGGAAGCCGATAAGGTCATCTCCGGGGGGAACTTTCATGGGCAACCTCTTGCGCTTGCCCTGGATTACCTGGCCATTGCTATGTCCGAACTGGCGAGTATCTCAGAACGAAGGATATACCAGATGATCTCGGGACTCCGGGGACCTGCCTTCCTGGTTGATGCCCCCGGGCTCAACAGCGGGTTCATGATTCCCCAGTATACCGCTGCAAGTATTGTGAGCCAGAACAAACAGCTCAGCACTCCTGCCAGTGTGGATTCCATCGTGTCCTCCAACGGGCAGGAGGACCATGTCAGTATGGGTGCAAATTCGGCCACAAAGGTGCTGCAGGTACTGGACAACGTATCCACCGTCCTTGCCATAGAGCTTTTTAATGCTTCCCAGGCGATCTCCTACAGGAATCCGCATAAGACCTCCCCCTTCCTGGAAGGACTACTGGAGCATTACCGAAAAAAGGTTCCTCTGTTGAAGGGGGATGAGATCATGGCCCCTCATATCCGGGCTTCGAAGGAATTCCTGGAGGAGTATGAATTCAAGGCGGGATTTATGGAATAGTGGAAGTATATCAGTCCTCTTCTTTTTATGCTTTCTGAAGATTTCTGATCCGTTACGACGTTTTCTCGAGGTAATTCGTTAATTTTCCTCTAAATTCATTGAGGTTCGCTACAGCAGGACCCAAAAACTCAAGTCATGATGAAAAAATTTCTCCTCATTTTATTGGTTTCGTTCGCCATATTTGGTTGTGAAGAAGAGAAACAGGAACCCGATTACACGATTGTCAGTGGCAGTATTGAGAATCCCACGACAGATACCATAGCGATTCGGGCCCGTGATTTTCTGGCGAAGATTCCCCTGGCCGAAGATGGTAGCTTTGCTGATACGCTTGACTTGGAGCAGGAGGGCTATTATACCCTAGTCGTGGGAGGAGAAATCAGCCGTATGTACCTTGCTCCAGGAAAAGATCTCCAGCTTAGTCTCAATACTGAGCAGTTCGACGAGAGCCTTCGGTATTCAGGGGAGGCCGCACCGGAGAACAATTACCTGGCACAGAAATTCCTGCTATCGGAGGAGCTGGAAATAGCTCAGGATAGTATGAAAAACCTTTCGGAGGATGCCCTGGTCGAACTGTCGGACAGTCAAGAAAAAGCTTACCTGGAATTACTCAGGAAACAGGAGGGTATCGATTCTGCTTTTGCTGCCAGAGAACAAAAAGCTCTTGCGTATGGAGACCTCTATACCCGTCATTTGTACACCGTTCTCAACAGGGACCGCTACTATGCTGAAGGAAATCAGGATTCCCTGGTTGCCTTTCTTCCCGACACGCTGGATTTGGACCGGGCGGCGGACTACCAGGATTTCGAGGAGTACCGCAACCTGGTCAATATCGATTTTTTCAAGCACACTTCTTTGCTCAATTCAGAAGATACCAGCTCCTACGAGGACAAAGCTTTCGCATATATCGAGGATATTGAAAGCGACAACATCAGAAACGATTTTCTGGAACGGATCTCATTTGGAGTCAGGCCCGGGGCAGAAAAGTCAGAGGAGATCTACTCCCGCGTTATGGCCCTTTCCACAGATGAGGAATTCAAGAAGGAACTGACCAAGAGGTATGAACTGATCCAGAAACTGGAACCAGGAAATCCCTCTCCTGGCTTTACCTATGAAAATCACAAGGGCGGTCAAACCTCCCTGGAAAGCCTGAGAGGCAAATATGTATATATGGATGTCTGGGCGACCTGGTGCGGTCCCTGTCTTCGAGAAATCCCTGCCCTTAAGGAGGTTGAAGAGCAGTATAAGGACCGGAATATCCATTTCGTAAGTATCTCGATTGATACAGAAGAGGCTTACGACAAATGGAGAAAGATGGTGACGGAAAAAGAATTGGGCGGGATACAACTTATCGCTGACAATGCATGGAACTCCGAGTTCATTGAGAACTACGCGATCAATGGAATCCCCAGATTCATCCTTGTGGACCCAGAGGGAAATATCGTAACGGCTGATGCACCGCGTCCCTCCAATCCGGAGCTGACAGAACTCTTTGAGAGCCTGGAGATATAACCCATACCATCTCTTCAGGAGCGGCATTTAACCATACGCTCACATACGGCTCAACCATTGCATCCTTTGTACCTAAAGCCCCTATCTTGGTGGTGTATGTGTTACTTTGGCTTCTAATTTTACCACACTAAAAGTCAAAAAACAAGATACGGTTCTGTGAGAGGCCTGGGTGAAATTCCCCTTGCCTACTCGACATGAGACGTTGGCCATAATTTATAACTGAGAATGTAAAAAATCTGCAGTATCCTTTGAACCTCTGTTCCGTAATATATCTAAAACTTCAAATTCATTTAGATCAGGGTTTCTTCTATTTAAAACCATTTCTTTGAAAGCCTCAACTGCTTGTTCCGGATTTAAATCAATTATATCAGTTAAAAAATCATCAGCAGTTTTGGCTGAGAGACCAAATGAGCTAAGATAATCACTTGGAAAGTCTTTAATATTATTAGTTACTATAACATTAGCGTTTGTTTTAATTGCTGCAGCTAAGACATGACAATCTTTCGGATCAGGTAGAGTTATATTATTTATTAAAGGGGAATAATTACAAACCATAGCGTCTGGAAAGGCTAAATTAGCTTTTTCAACTCTTTTTCGGGCGACTGATTCCTCTACGCCCTTTTTTTTCATTACATCCTTCCACTCATCGAATATATGTTCACTCCACTTTGGAGTATACAATTCGTAATAAGCAAACCAAAAAAGTAAATCTCTGATCTCAATTGGATATATGACGTTTGTGTCAAGAACACACTTGAACCTTACACTATGAATCATATAGACCTAATTCTTCATCAGACTTCATTATGTCAATTAGATGTTGCTTCTGGTTCTTTTTCATTTTCCTCTTATACTTCATAACATCTTCAAACCTGACACGTCTATGTTTCCCGACTTTGGTATATTCAATTTTACCTCCTTCGAGTAGTTTGACAAAATGAGGTCTGGAACAACCTAAAATTTCTGCCGCTTTTTGCGTAGTAACTTCAGTAGCCATCGGCACTAAGGAAAAAGGTTTACCTTCACTCATTGCCTTCAGTACTTCTCCCAATAACTTTAAGGCTTTTAATGGAATTTTGATTCTTTCTTGAGTTTCTTCAATCTCGATTTCAGGGTTTTCGGATTTTAAATGTTCGATTACAGATGCTAAAGCGTCATATGACTCAATAGCAATTTTTTGTTCATCTTTTGAAGGACGATTAATGTTTCTAAAAGTTTCCATAATCTTGTCTGTTTTACTTCTACAATATTAAAC
>CAMPKA010000024.1 GCA_946887075.1 uncultured Salinimicrobium sp. | reverse complement strand
GCGACCCTCTGATTAACAGTCAGATGCTCTAACCAACTGAGCTAAGGAGGAATATCGCAACCATTTTTGCGGTTGCAAATATAATGGAAAAAATGGTTTCCCCTAAATAAAACTGGTCATTTTGAAGTGATAATTTTAGGTGCTGTTACCCGTTGTAACCGGCTCCTGATCATTCAAAAAGCCACCGATAGATATCATTACCGTTGGCAAACAATACCAGCGCGATCAGGATTATAAACCCGACGAGTTGAGCGTATTCCATGAACTTTTCATTGGGTGTGCGCCCGGTAATCATCTCATAGAGCAGGAACATGACGTGCCCTCCATCCAGGGCAGGAATGGGAAGAATGTTCATAAAAGCCAGTATGATAGAAATAAAGGCTGTAGTCATCCAGAATGCCTGCCAGTTCCAGACATCAGGAAAAAGGTTTCCGATCGCTCCGAATCCCCCTACCTGTGTCGCTCCCTTTTTGGTAAAAACGTATTTGAACTGCGCAATGTAATCGTGTAGCGTCCAGTATGCCAGGTCCAGCCCTTTAATGATACTCTCGCCCAGCCCATATTTCTCATGCCGAACATCAAATTCGGCTGCACTCATGATCCCTATATTTCCTTCTTCGTTCGGGGTGACCATAATGGTCGCAATTTTCGTCTGTCCTGAATCAGAAATCTGGGATTCCACAGACGAGACCCGGGAGCCCTTAAGGACCGCAAGTTTGACCGCTTCTCCCTGATTCCTGGCGATCTTTTCTGTCAGCTCATGCCAATAGCTTACATCCTCACCATTGATCCCAACTATTCGATCCCCTTTTTGTAAACCAGCCTGTTCAGCTGGACTTCCGGGAACAACAGAGTCCAGTACTGCATCTGCCATAGGCACAAAAGGTTGCAGAATTCCTTCCTGAAAAAGTTTTTCTCCGATATTCTCAGGAACTGAAAGTCGCTCGACCGAACCATCAGGATGTTTAACAGTAATTGAACTGACTTCCCTTAGCATCAAATATTTATTGATCTCAGGGCTATTTTTGAGCGCCTCTCCATTGACTTTCAAGATCTGGTCCCCATCCTGGAAGCCATATTGCTCGAACCGATCATCCACGGCAAATCCGTTAGGAAGATCCTCTGGTGCGACATAGCTGCTTCCCCAGACGAACATGACCATCATGTATATCACAAAACCAAGAATAAGATTGACCGTAACTCCCCCCAGCATGATAATCAATCTTTGCCAGGCAGGTTTACTTCGGAATTCCCATGGCTTTGGCGGCTGTTTCATTTGCTCCTTATCCATGCTCTCATCGATCATTCCTGCGATCTTGACATATCCCCCTAAAGGTAACCAACCAAGCCCATAGACGGTATTGCCGATTTTTTTCTTGAACAGGGCAAACTTCACATCGAAAAAGAGAAAAAACTTTTCTACTCTCGTTTTAAACAGCTTCGCCGGAATAAAATGCCCCAGTTCATGAAGGACTATAAGAATGGAAAGACTGAGAATTAATTGTAAGGCTTTTATAAAAAAAGGATCCATAAAGTGTATCGCGTGTAAAATCGCACAAAAGTAATCTTTTCAGGCATCGTACAAAAGTTTTAAGCACAGAGTCCGGAAAAACATGAGATTTATCGTGCTATGACCTCAGGATTGGTCATGAGAATTGTAATTTTGCAAAAACCGAAAAGTTCATGCTCCAGTTTTTCTCGAGGTATAAAATCTTCTGGATCTGCCTTTTTCTTCTTTCCGCGTTCTTCATCAGCGTCTTTTACCAGATCCTGAAGCCGGAAGAACGACTTCAGGTATACCAACCGGACATGGTCAATGCGGAGCTGGTGGATCAGAGCGTCCGGGAGGTACGGAAATACCACCGGATCTCAGATTTCTCCCTTGTCAACCAGAACGGGGATACGATCACTGAAGAATTCTATAAGGACAAGATATACATCGCGGATTTCTTCTTTACTACCTGCCAGTCCATATGTCCTATCATGACAGAACACATGTTGAAACTCCAGGAAGAACTGCAGGATGATCCTGAGGTTCTGTTATTATCACATACCGTCATCCCCAAAGTGGACTCCGTGGCCCGCCTTAAGGAGTATGCTCTGGAGAAAGGCGTCATTGATGAAAAATGGAATCTGGTGACGGGGGATAAGGAGCAGATTTATCGTTTGGCCCGGCAGTCTTACCTGGCGGCAAAAACCGAAGGTGACGGCGGACCCTTTGATATGATTCATACCGAAAATTTCGTTCTGGTCGATAAGGACCGGCGTATCCGTGGCTTTTATGATGGGACGGATCCAAAAGCTATAGAAAAGCTTTTGGAGGATCTTACAATTTTGAAGCGGGAATATGACAATCGGTAATTCGATGAGACTCGTCATATTCTGAAATATTTCCTCTTCTTTTATCCGTACCGGTTTTTTCGTTAGTGAATTTTCCACTATTTTTGCCTTGTTTAAATTCAATCTAAATAAACATTGAGTACCATTGCCGATTTGAAAAGAGGCCAGCGGGGAATTATTAAAGACTTCGCTTTGGAATTTATTCCACTAAAGCTTCTGGAAATGGGCTGTCTGCCCGGGAATGAGGTGGAGTTGGTCCAGACTGCTCCTTTTAGGGATCCGATTTATCTCAACATTAATGGCAGTCATCTGGCGATCAGAAAGGAAACGGCTCAGCACATCGAAATCGAAATTCTGCCGTAGGTCATGTCCAAACAGATCAATGTAGCGCTCATCGGCAATCCCAACACGGGAAAAACTTCGGTTTTCAATCAACTCACCGGTCTCAATCAACAGGTCGGAAATTACCCTGGCATCACTGTAGAGAAAAAGGAAGGCATTTGTCGCCTTCAGCGCAATACCAGGGCCCATATCCTTGACCTTCCCGGTACCTATAGCCTCAATGCATCCTCCTTGGACGAGAACATGGTCATAGAATTGCTTCTCAACAAGAATGACAGGGATTATCCCGATGTTGCTGTGGTCGTCAGTGATGTGGAAAACCTGAAACGCAACCTGCTCCTTTTCACTCAGGTCAAGGATCTCGAAATTCCTTCAATTCTGGTGATCAATATGGCCGACCGGATGAGCCGAAAGGGGATCAGTCTTGATGTAGAAAAGCTCGAAGAGCAACTAAAAACCAAAGTGGTCCTCGTCAGCGCCCGGAAAAGGTGCGGGATAGAAGAACTCAAGGAAGCCATACTGAATTACAGGAATATTTCTACAGAACCATGCCTGAATGCCTCGAAAATGGATCCCGATTATTTTGACCGGCTCCGAAGGGCTTTCCCGAACCAGTCCCTGTATAAGCTGTGGCTGGTCATTACCCAGGATGTCAATTTCGGGAACCTCAACCGCAAATCACTGGGGGAAGGTGGGGATTTCCGGACCAAGGATACCAGCACTCTCAAGAGAATGCAACAGAAGGAAACGGTACTGAGGTACCAGTTCATCAATGGAGTTCTCAAGGAAGCCATGGTCGTAGATTCCAGCGCCGCTAAAGGGTTCAGGGCTAACATGGACCGGATCCTCACCCATAAGTTCTGGGGTTACGTGATCTTCTTCGCGATATTGCTTTTAATCTTTCAGGCAATTTACGACTGGTCCAGTTATCCGATGGATTTAATTGACACCGCCTTTGTCTATCTCAGCGATATCACCAAGGAGGTTTTGCCTCCAGGGGCCTTCACCAATCTGGTTGCGGAAGGCATCATACCTGGACTCGGCGGGATCGTGATTTTTATTCCGCAAATCGCTTTCCTCTTTCTTTTCATTTCGATCCTTGAGGAAAGCGGCTATATGAGCCGAGTTGTATTTTTGATGGATCGCACCATGCGTCGATTCGGACTCAGCGGAAAGAGCGTCGTTCCCCTTGTCTCCGGCACTGCATGTGCTATCCCTGCCGTGATGGCCTCCAGGAATATCGAGGACTGGAAGGAACGACTTATTACTATTCTTGTGGTCCCGTTTACCACCTGTTCTGCAAGACTACCTGTGTATCTCATCATCATTGAACTGGTGATCCCCGAGGAATCCTTCCTGGGCTTCAATCTTCAGGGACTCACCTTGATGCTCCTGTATTTGTTGGGATTCGGGATGGCCATATTTTCTGCCTGGGTTCTCCATCAATTCCTGCGAATCAGAACCAAAAGTTTTTTCGTCATTGAGATGCCCGGGTATAAGGTGCCCCTGATCAAGAACGTCGCGATTAACGTAGTGGAGAAGACCAAATCTTTCGTCGTCGGTGCTGGAAAAATCATTCTGGCGATTTCGATCATCTTGTGGGTTCTGGCGAGTTACGGACCAGGAGATAAATTTTCCAATGCTGCTTCTATTGTGCAGGAAAAATATGAAAATACCAGTTTGCCGGAGGTGGAACTCGAGAATAAGATCGCTTCCTACAGGTTGCAACATTCCTATATCGGAAATATTGGCAAGGCGATCGAACCTGTTGTGGCCCCTTTAGGCTATGACTGGAAAATTGGTATAGCTATTGTTAGTTCATTTGCAGCAAGAGAGGTGTTCGTAGGAACCCTGGCGACCATCTATAGCGTAGGGAGTGATGAACAGGAAACGATAAAGTCCCGTATGGCAAATGAGACCAATGAGATCCTCGGCGGTCCTCTCTTTACCCTGGCAAGCGGTATTAGCCTGCTCCTGTTTTATGCTTTTGCCATGCAATGTATGAGTACCCTTGCGATCGTAAAAAGAGAAACCAATACCTGGAAATGGCCGGTGCTGCAATTAGTTACAATGACAGGAATTGCCTATATCGCTGCTCTTGTTGCATTTCAAACTTTAAAGTAAAATGACACACATGGAACTGATTCAAGAGATACTCGTCTTTATCACCTTTGCCTTTGCCGTGGGCTATATCTTCACAAAATTTGTGTACAAACCAAAATTTATCTTCGGAAGGAAGCGCGAGAATGGCAAAAGCTGTGGTAGCGGCTGTGGTAGTTGCCATTAGCCTAATCCGACATCAAGGGTCATCATGATGATAAATCCTCCGATGAAACCGAGGGTGGAGGTGTCTGTGAACCGCTCCTGCTGAGATTCCGGGATCACCTCTTCCACCACCACAAATATCATAGCACCAGCAGCAAAACACAGGGCGTAAGGCAATATTGGCTGGAAGGAAAGTACAGCCCAGGCTCCCAGAACCGCTGCTACTGGCTCTACAATGGCAGAAAGCTGTCCGTAATTAAAGCTCTTCCATCGGCTTAACCCCTGACCTCTCAATGGAATGGATACAGCAATTCCTTCAGGAAAATTCTGCAGTCCGATTCCGATGGCCAGTGCGACTGCTCCCCCTATACTTGCCCCTTCCAATCCGAGTGCCGCTCCACCAAAAAGCACTCCGATAGCAAGCCCTTCGGGTATATTATGAAGCGTAATGGCCAGTGTGAGCAACACGGACTTGTGCCAGGGGGTTTTTACCCCTTCCTTCTCGCTCATCTTGAAATTTACGTGAAGGTGAGGCAGGATCTTATCTATGGCAAATATGAAAAGGGCGCCAAGCGCAAAGCCCACCACTGCCGGTATCACTTTGATAAAACCTTCTCCGGGGCTCATTTCAATTCCAGGAGAAAGCAGGCTCCAAAAACTGGCTGCCACCATTACTCCTCCGGTAAAGCCAAGCATCCCGTCGAAAAGCCCCCGGTTCATCTTCTTGAACATAAAAACGAGTGAAGCACCCAAGGCAGTAAGGCCCCACGTAAAAAGGGTGGCGATCAAAGCTGCTGTGACCGGTTCTAGTGTTTCAAAGTAAGCGATGATTGCTTCCATCATTCATTTGGTTTTATGTAAACGTTATTAGCTACGATCTGTGTGATCTGAATCTTTTTGTCATTGAGGGAGATCAGAATGGAATTATCGAAACTTTCCTTCTTTAGAATGTGAATTTCAGATCCCAGGGAAATGCCAAGGCGGTCCAGATACTCCAGGAAATCCCGTGCCGTATCCCTCACTCCGCTGCAAATTCCATAATCCCCTTCTTCCATTTCTGCCAGTAGGATCTTGCCCAGGTTCGGCATGCGCCCCTCAGCGTCTGGAATAGGATCTCCATGGGGATCTTTTTTCGGGAAACCCAGAAACCTGTCCAGTTCCTCAGTAAGCTTGGTGGACTGGACATGTTCAAGTTGTTCCGCGACTTCATGCACTTCGGACCAGCTGAACTTGAGTTTTTCCACCAGGAAAAACTCCCACAGGCGATGGCGCCGAATCACCTTCAGAGCGGAGGTCTCACCAATCGGACTGAGCCTTACCCCTTGGTATTTTTTATAATCCACCAGACCTTTGGCTGAGAGTTTCTTGATCATATCGGTCACAGAGGATGCCTTGGCATCAATATGTTCCGCCAGGGCATTGGTGGGCACCCCAGCGGTGGATGCCTTCTGTAGATGGAAAATGGTCTTCAGGTAATTTTCTTCGGTATAACTCAGCATACCCGGCAAATATATTAAAATTAGGCGTGTCAAATAAAAAATTTAGACCGCTCTAAATTTTAGATCACGCCAGACTTAAAAAGGTTTGCGTAACCCTCTTTTAGAATCCTCTTTCCTTTTGAATTTGTTCGTAGGCCTCCTGCACTCTGCGGAACTTGTCCTCCGCGCCCTTTATATAGGCTTCATCCATGTGCTGGATCTTGTCCGGATGGTACTTTTTAGCCATTGTCCTGAATGCTTTTTTCACCTCAGCATCAGAGGCGCTCTTTTCAATCTCCAGAATTTCATAGGCCGTATTGGTCGACCGCAGAAACATGGCTTTAATACTCGCAAAATCCTTTTCCCCTAGCCGAAGATATCCCGCGATCTCTCTTATTTTGTGAAGTTCAGCTTCACTGACTTTCCCGTCGGCATTCGCAATACTGAAAAGAAAGTGCACGATCTGAAGACGGGCTGCGTACTTGGTACGGGCTGCCAGGAACTCTCCGATCCTCGCCTCGGACAGCTGTCGATTTTTGACCACTTCATTGAAGGTCCTGAAGATGGAATTCGCCCTGTTCTTACCATAGGCCTGTACGAAATACATCCGCACATAATCCATCTCTTTCTGATTGATATTTCCATCCGCCTTGATCACTATGGCCGATAAGGAAAGGAGGTGAAGTTCGAAGTCCCCGGGGGTCACCTCCTGCTCCTCCTGAAAAAGCCTGAAGCTGCTTTTACCTGTCATCGAATCGACAATACTCCCTATGATAAATCCAATCAAGGCACCCCTAAAACCATATAACATAAAGCCGACGACGGCCAGCAACCATTTTGCCATGCGAATAATTTACGGGGCAAAGATAACATTTTACATCAGCTCCACGGAGATCGACGAGCAAGCCAAAAAAACGGTCACCGCCTTATCATGCAGAAATTTAGACAGGTGGAGTTAATTCAGTACCTTTGCGGAGATAAAACATTAAATAAAAAAAACGAGATATGTATCCAGCAGAACTAGTGAAACCCATGCGAGAAGATCTTACCAGCATCGGGTTCTCAGAACTCCACTCAGTGGACGAGGTGGACCAGGCTATAGCAAAAAAAGGAACGACATTGGTCGTTGTTAACTCCGTCTGCGGCTGTGCGGCAGCCAATGCAAGACCAGGGGCAAGAATCTCGCTCCAGAACAGCAAAACTCCAGACCACCTGGTAACTGTATTCGCCGGCGTCGATAAGGAAGCAACCGAAAAAGCCCGGGAGTACATGGTGCCTTTCCCTCCTTCTTCCCCTTCTATCGCCCTGTTCAAGGATGGCGAACTTGTACACATGCTAGAGCGTCATCATATTGAGGGACGTCCTGCCGAAATGATTGCAGAAAACCTGATCGGGGCCTACAACGAACATTGCTGATCGGTCAGCGCCAAAAAGAAGGTAAGGGTCGTGTACACGGCCCTTTCCCATTTCTGGACATTGCAGGAGACAAATTATTTGCGGAAATTGCAGTCCTTTTCAAAGATCAGCTTTCATGAATTTTAGGAAAATTCTCTCATATCCGATCTCAGCAATCTTCTATCTCTTTTTCTTTTTAACGCTGCTGTTTTTCCACATTGTCCAGATGCTCGCTCTGAAATTCGGAGGGTACAAGGCTCATAAAACGAGCGTGGACTGGTTTAACTTTTTTCTTCTGAGGTGTCTCAATATTCTCGGTACGAGCGTTCAGATCGATAACCCTTATGAGCTTCCTACTGACCGGCCCTGTATTTTTGTCGCCAATCATCAGGGAATGTTCGATATTCCCCCTATCAGCTGGCATTTCAGAAAACATCATCCCAAGTTCATTTCCAAGAAGGAGCTGGGGAAAGGAATACCTGGTATTTCCTATAACCTCAATCATGGTGGAAATCTGCTCATCGACCGAAAAAATCCAAGAGAATCGCTGACCAAAATGTCACAGTTCGCAGACTACCTCAATCAGCACAACAGATCGGCGGTTATTTTCCCAGAAGGAACCCGAAGCAGAACAGGCCAACCGAAGAAGTTTGCGATTCAGGGGCTCCAGATGCTCTTCAAAAAGATGCCGGATGCACTTGTGGTGCCAATCACCATAAACAACAGCTGGAAGCTGTTTCGCTACGGCAGCTTTCCGCTCGGAATCGGGGTAAGTCTTCACCTGAAGGTCCATCGGCCCCTTCCCGTTGCCTCGGGGGATCCCAAAGAAAGAATCGCGGAAATCGAACAGACCATTATAAATGATGTCCGATGACCGAGATTGAACAACAGATTATCTCAAACACCCGGGATTTTGTAAAAGAAAGGCTCAAGGGAGCAGAAGGAGGCCATGACTGGTTTCATGTCGAACGGGTGTATAACACAGCGAGGACTATCGCCTCCAGGGAGAAAGGAAACCAGTTCATCATCGAAATTGGAGCCCTGCTGCATGATATCGCGGATGCCAAGTTTCACCAGGGGGACGAAACAATCGGTCCCCGCATTGCCCGCTCCTTCCTTGAGACACAGCAAATGTCGGCTGGCGATATCACCCACGTGGAAAACATTATCATCTGGATTTCTTTTAAGGGTGGAAATGAGCGGCAGGATTTTTTTTCCCGGGAATTGGATATTGTCCAGGACGCGGACCGATTGGATGCCATGGGAGCCATTGGCATTGCCCGAACCTTCAATTATGGCGGTTTTAAGGGGAGGTTGCTCTACGATCCTGCAATTCCTCCCGTTCCTGATATGGATAAAGAGACCTACAGAACATCAGAAGGGCCGACGATCAATCATTTCTATGAAAAACTTCTGCTCCTCAAAGACAGAATGAATACTTCGACTGGCAAAAGGATGGCCGAAGAACGCCACCGGTTTATGGAACTATTCCTTAGGCAATTCTATAGGGAGTGGAGCGGAGAAAGCTAGAAAAGTCGCATCTGGCCGTCCTTGAATTGCTCATGTAAAGCACAGTTGAGAACAGGCCGCGAATCCTCGCTTTTAAAAAATTTTTTCCGCGCAATTGTGAACTGCTGCGCGATCTGTTGCGCAAATAAACCCTCGCCCTTCATTCTGGCTCCATATCTGCTATCATTGAGTTTTCCCTGGTGACATGCCGCGATCTGATGAAGGACCTTTTCGGCCCGATCAGGAAGGGCAGATCTGATCCACCGGGTGAAGATTTCCCCTATTGCCCCATTGAGACGGACTACGGTATATCCTACACCAGTAGCGCCACGATTGGCAACCTCCTTGACAAGCGGAAGGATTTCATGACTGTTGATGGACGGGATGATAGGAGCCATCATGACATTCACCGGGATATTGAGATGGCTGAGTTTCTCAACGGTTTCGAGACGTTTTTTAATGCTGGCGGTCCTGGGTTCCAGCAACTGACGGATTCGTTCGTCCAGAGTGGTGATCGAGAGGTTGACCCTTACAAGATTATCCTTTGCCAAATCCTGCAGAACATCCAGATCCCTCTGGATCAAAGCATTCTTGGTAATGATCCCTACCGGATGTCTGAATTTCAGGAAGGTCATCAGCAGTTTCCTTGTGATTTCAAGCTTTCTTTCGACGGGCTGATAACAATCCGTATTTCCCGAAAGGACTATAGGGGCCGCCTTCCAGCTCTTGCTCCTCAATTTTTTCTCCAGTAGCTCCACAGCATTTCGCTTTACCAGGATCTTTTGCTCAAAATCAAGACCTGCACCATATCCCCAGTACTCGTGTGAATTTCTGGCATAGCAGTACACGCATCCATGCTCACACCCCTGATACGGATTCAGGGAATAGTCCAATCCAACATCGGGACTAGAAACGCTGTTTACAATGGTCTTAGGAAAGGTATCGATAAAAACCGTTCGGGGGTCTGTAGCCTCCTCTCCAGCAGAGGCACAATAATTAAGAAAATCCTCCCGCATCTCATGTGAAAGCGCACTGAACCGATTGGTAATATGCTGCTGCGCCCCTCTTCCCTTAATATGAATTTCCTGCTCCATATTTCAAAAATATGGAATTATTCCAAATATTCGGAAAATTTCCCATAAACTATTTTCCAGAAAATTCAGCTTTTCGCTTTCCGAGGAAAGCCGCCGTGCCTTCTTTGAAGTCCTCCGTTCCGAAGCACCTGCCGAAGGCTTCGATTTCTTCCTGCAAGCCTTCCCGCGAAAAATTGAAGCCTGTGTTTACTGCAGCGATTACCTCGGATATGGCCATTGGAGAATTGGACGCTATTTTCCCTGCCAATCGCTCAGCAAAGGGAAGAAGTTCCTCCAACGTAGTCACATGATTGACCAGATGATATTCAAGGGCCTGTCTTGAATCGATCATTCCCGCAGTGAGGATCATTTCCATCGCCCTGCCTTTTCCCACCAGCTGCGCAAGCCGCTGGGTTCCCCCATAACCTGGAATCACTCCAAGGGAGACTTCTGGAAGTCCCATCTTCGCATTGTCACTGGCTATTCTGAAATGTGCAGCCATGGCGAGTTCAAGACCACCCCCAAGTGCAAAACCATTTATGGCCGCGATTACAGGTTTCCTAAGGTTTTCGATAAAATTAAAAAGCTTCTTATGGCCCCCCGCTGCCAGTTCCTTTCCCTGCTCTGGAGTAAAGTCCGAAAACTCCCGGATATCAGCCCCTGCCACAAAAGCCTTTTCCCCACTTCCGGTGATGATCACTACCCTTGTTTCAGCGTCCTCCTGTGCTTCAAAGAAAGCCTGATGAAGCTCCTCAATGGTAGCTTTGTTCAAAGCATTGAGCTTCGAGGGTCGGTTGACGATAATGGTAGCCACCTGGCCGCTTTTCTCTACAAGAATATTTTCAAAAGTCATTTGCTAGTTTTTTGGAAATTGTACTTTAAAGATAGTGCCTTTATTCAATTTGGAGGAGAAACCAATATTGCCTCCGCAGCTTTCAACGATATTCTTAACCATGGCAAGCCCTAATCCCATTCCGCTGGATTTTGTGGTAAACTTTGGTTCGAAGATTTTTACTTTGTTTTCTTCGGAGATCCCCGAGCCGTTGTCCGAGACGGTCAGGCAGGCCCTGTGGTCCTCTTCGGTAACGGCGACCAGGATAGCAGGATGTTCTACATCGCTCACGGCCTGAATAGCATTCTTCACCAGGTTTGTTACCACCCGGATCAGTTGGGTCCGGTCAAATTTTGCAAGAATTTCTTCCCGTTCCGCTGAAAACAGAATATAGTCTTCGTTAAAGAGGTCAAGCGCCAGCTTCACGATCTTTGGCACGTTGAGAATCTCGTTTTGCTGGGCCGGCATCTTGGCGAAATTGGAAAATGCAGAGGAGATTGAGCTAAGCGTGTCGATCTGGTTGATCAGGGTACTGCTGAATTCTTTTACCTTCTGCTCTATCTGAGGATCCTGAGGATCAAACTTGCGCTGAAAGCTCTGGATATTTAATCGCATCGGAGTCAGCGGATTCTTGATTTCATGTGCCACCTGCTTAGCCATTTCCCTCCAGGCCTGCTCCCGCTCACTGGTGGCAAGTTTCACAGCACTTTCCTCCAGCTCATCGATCATGCTGTTATAGGCATCTACCAGGGTATATATTTCCTCGCTTACATTGCCGATCTCGATCTTCTCATTTCTCTTGTCGAGTCGGGTCTGGTGAATCTTTTCGGAAATCGTTTTGAGACTCCGGGTAATGTATTTCGACAAAAAGTAAGCAAGCAGAATCGCCAGGAGGAGCATAAACAGATACACTTCCGTCAATTTGATCAGAAAGTTCCGAAGATCTCTGGTGATGAAGTAATCATCCTCCAGATAAGGAAGGTTGAGGATGGCCAGGGGTTTGAATTTATTATCCGTGATATATGTGTAAGAGGATTGGAATCGTTTGCCGTTTCTTATCGTGCGCCGAAGCACCCTTTTTGAGGAGGAATTCGCCAGTTTCTGCTGAACCAGTTTGTCCAGCTGGAGATCTGTGGTGTCGGGGAAAAACGACTGGTTTGATTTCAGGATCAAAAATCCGTCCAGGCTATAAATGTTCAGAGGCATGTTATGTACCTGGGAAATTTCATGGATCTTATCCCTTTCCTTTAGGATCAATGGAATGTTTTCCTCTGTTACCTCGTACGTGGTGCTTTCAATGACAAACTTGATGTTTTCTCTTATTGCCTGCTCCTTTCGCTCCAGGCGATCCCGATGATATTCCTGGGCCTCCTGTTTATACTGATACACCGTTATTCCTCCGATCAGGATAGATGCCAGCAGAACCAGTAGGATCATAGAGAAGAAAATGCGCGTGCGCAGTGAAAATTTCAAGAGCCTCATTTTGTACTATTCATGGTTACAATTATTAAACCATTCTCAATCCCGCCGGTCCCGATTACGAACCACCCTGTAGATCCTGATCCCTAGCATCAGCAGCAGAGCCAGCAGCATCAGGGAAATCAAACCGTATATCCAGTCGAAGGCATCGCGGATCATGACCAGAAATACCACGGAAAACAGGATAAGAGTCGAACCTTCGTTCCAAAGTCGGAGCTGATAAGAAGACCATTTGAAAAGGTCCCGTTGTAGCTGGAGGAACAGATGATGGCATTTGAGGTGGTACAGGACCAGCAACAGCACGAAAAACAGCTTTAGCTGCATCCAGGCCTCCTGCAGCCATGTGGGGACCAGCACGAGGAGCCAAACGGCAAACCCTATGGCCAGTACGGCTGAAGGCCAGGTGATGATATACCACAGGCGTCTGGTCATGAGCTTGAACTGGATGCTCAAAATAGATTTGTCAGGCTCTGCTTTCTCGGATGCCTCAGTATGATAAATAAAGAGCCGGGGAATATAGAACAGCCCTGCAAACCAGGTAATGACGAAAATCAGGTGGAGGGCCTTGATATAGTTGTAATATTCCACTAATTTCTTTTTTATCGATGAACCGGGTGTATCACAAATATATCTGTTTCGTTTTTAATCCTGATCCCGGAACCTTCAGCCTTCTTTCTGCCCGGCCCATTCGTCTATCCAACGGGCCAGTGTCTGAACCCAATCCTCCCGATCGTTCAGACAGGGGATCATTTTGAACTCAGCTCCACCTACTTCCTGAAAAATTTCCTTTCCTTCCATCGCTATTTCCTCCAGGGTCTCAAGACAGTCAGAAACAAAAGCGGGGGTTACTACAGCTAGTTTTCTTGTCCCACCAAGACCCTTCTTTTCGATTGTCCTGTCGGTATAAGGTTGCAGCCATGGATCAAACCCAAGGCGGGATTGGAAGGATACGGAAAACTGAGAATCGGACAGTTGTAGCTTCTCAGCGACTAACCGAGTGGTTTCATAGCATTGATGGCGGTAACAGAACTGATGTGCTGGTGAAGGGGTTCTGCAACAGGATTGATCGATACGGCAGTGGGATTTGGTGATGTCGCTTTTCCTTATATGCCTTTTGGGTACCCCGTGGTAAGAAAAAAGGAGGTGTTCGAAATCAAAACCCTGAAGCCCTTCCACAATGCTGTTCGACAGGACCTGGATGTAATCGGGATGGTTGTAAAAAGCCGGGATCGAAGTGAACTTCATATCCGGAAAGAGACTGGCCCGAATTTCTTCTGCCAGCACGAGAATGGTCTCAGTGGTTGCCATGGCGAACTGCGGATATAGCGGAAAGAGCAGAACCTCGTCAACTCCCTGTGCATGTAGTTCCTTCAGGCCGCTTTCTATTGAAGGTTTTCCATAGCGCATAGCCATTACTACAGGTATCGAACTCATGGCACTAACCTTTTTTCGGAGACGTTCTGAAAGCACGATCAGGGGAGAGCCCTCCTCCCACCAGATCCTTTTATAGGCTGCTGCAGATTTCTTTGGTCGGGTATTGAGGATAATTCCCCTTACCAGAAGAGTCCTGGCCCAGTAAGGAACATCGATCACACGCTCGTCCATCAGGAATTGATCGAGATATTTCTTTACATCCTTTGGGTCCGTACTCTCAGGTGAGCCCAAATTCACCATTAATACTCCTTTGCTCATGCTGTATTTTCAGTATTCTTCAATTGTTTTTGATGCTCCTTATCCCAGAGAACTGGTATCATTGGTCAGGGACATGAGGTATTTTTTAGGTGTGGTTCCAAACTTCTTTTTGAAAGCAGCGATAAAATGGCTCGAGGTGCTGTAACCGACCTTAAGTCCCACTTCATTAACGTTATATTCCCCACTGTCTAAAAGCTTTCTGGCGTACTCCATTTTGTAGTCAAAAAGAAAACTGAATACCGATTCCCCGTATATCTGTTTAAACCCCTCTTTAAGTTTTTTGAGGCTGAGGTTGACCTTGCTTGCCAGCTCCTGAAGTGAAGGCGGCTCAGACAGATTGGAAATGATTATTTCTTTGGCACGACGGATCTTTAAAACGTTTTCCTCGTCACTCAAAAAAGGGCATTGCTCTACATCTGGCTCTTCAATCCGGTTAAAATAAAGACTGAGAAGTTCATAAGCTTTTGCCCGGTAATACAGGTTTCTCACTGAAGGAACCAGATTATAATTGACGATCTGGTTGAGCACTATGACCATTCCGGGGGACAAAGGGGTATTCTTATAGTATTGTTTATCCCGATTCTCCAGATTAAGAAAGCTGATGTAGTCTGCTTCCTCTGAGAAAAGCCCGTGGAAGATCTTGATGGAGATCACCAGCGAGATCACCCAGCTGCCAGGTTCAAGTTCTAAATTGATAGGAAGATCTTTCTTGGGATTATAAAGCAAAAGGGAATTCTCCTCGAACAAAGGAATTCTGTAACTCCCGTTATTGAACAGAAAAGCTCCCTCCCCCTTACCGGAAAAATGGAATTGGATAAAGCTGCTGTTAATGTTCCTGAGGATGGTTTTTTTGCTTCCGCTCTCATTGCTGAATTTGAGGAGGTAAAACCCTTCGTCCAGCTTTCTTTTCTCAAAGGTTCCTCCAGCGTTATTTTTTTCAGTAGCCATTGATGATGATTCTCGAGGTTTATTTAGAATGAATCTAAACAGAATTTCTCTTATCGCTTATCCTGTGGGCAAAATTAGCTCAAAAAAATGATCCTGATCAGTTTTTGAGGCAAAAAGACGTGCAGCGACACAAAATGTACTTTCAGCGTTGTTTTTTGATTTAAGCTTGTGTTAATTTTGTCCTGGAATACCTAATAGGTTGCATGAAGGACTATAACATCTCAAGAGGGAACCATTTCTACACCATCGGGCTGAGCTACAAAAAAGCCGATGCTGAAATTCGGGGACACTTCAGCCTTGACGAGGAAGGGAGGCGCAATTTGCTAAAGGAAGCTAAAGCTGAAGGCATCGATGGCCTTGTAATCACCTCAACCTGCAACAGGACAGAAATCTATGGTTTTGCACAACACCCTTTTCAATTGATAAAGTTGCTCTGTACCCATACCCATGGAACAGTAGAAGAATTTGAAAAGGTGGCCTACGTTTATAAGAACAAGGATGCCATATCCCATATGTTCCGCGTAGGAACCGGGTTAGATAGCCAAATCCTGGGCGATTTCGAGATTATCAGTCAATTAAAGATGGCCTTTCTCAGTTCAAAGGAATTCGGCCTTGCAAATCCATTTCTCGAACGACTTATCAATACTGTAATTCAAACGAGCAAACGCATCAAAAATGAAACGGCCATCTCTTCCGGAGCTACGTCCGTAAGTTTTGCTTCGGTTCAGTACATCCTCAGGAATTTCGAAGATCCATCTAAGCAGAATATTTTGCTTTTCGGAACCGGGAAAATCGGGAGAAACACCTGTGAAAATCTGGTTAAGCATACCGGAAATCACAGAATCACCCTGATCAACAGGACAAAGGATAAGGCTGAAAGAATTGCGGGAAAATTCCACCTCACAGTCAGGGATTACGGCGACCTTCAGGCGGAGATACGCCAGGCGGATATTCTTATCGTGGCGACAGGAGCCCAGACCCCGACCATAACCAAAGAACTCATTTACAATAAGAAAAATCTCCTTATCCTTGACTTGTCCATCCCCAAGAACGTATCTGATGAGGTAAATAACCTCCCAGGCGTTCGGGTCATTCATCTGGATCATCTGTCCCAGATGACTGACGAGACCCTGGAGAAGAGAAAGGCAGCTGTTCCCCAGGCAGAAAAGATCATTGCACAAATGGAGCAGGATTTCAACTCCTGGTTGGAAACCCGGAAATTCGCACCGACCATCAAGGCTCTGAAGAAGAAGCTAAAGGAGATGAAGGATGCTGAAGTGGACTTTCAGAAACGAAAAAACCGGAATTTTGATGATCGACAGGCGGAAATTCTCGGTGACCGAATCATTCAGAAGATCATGAAGCAATTTGCGAACCACCTCAAAGAGGATTCGGGGAGTACAGATGAAAGTTTGGATCTCATCCAAAAGGTGTTTAAACTGGAAGAATACGCAAAGAAATGAACAGGACCATCAGGATCGGTACCCGTGACAGCGAGCTTGCCTTATGGCAGGCCAAGACGGTTCAGGCCGCTCTGTCGAAGTTCGGGCATAAGTCTGAGCTGGTCCCGGTTAAATCCCAGGGAGACCTGGTTCTGGATAAGCCCCTTTACGAATTCGGGATAACGGGAATATTCACCAGAAGCCTAGACGTCGCCCTACTGACAGACGAGATTGACATTGCTGTTCATTCCATGAAGGACGTCCCCACCACCCTACCAAAGGGAATCATCGAAGCAGCGGTGATGGAGCGGGGGGCTTTCCAGGATGTCCTGGTCCACAAAGGAACTGACTTTCTAAATGATGAATCAGGAATCATAGCCACCGGAAGCCTAAGAAGAAAAGCGCAGTGGCTTCATAAATATCCGAATCACCGAGTGGTGGATTTGAGAGGAAATGTCAATACTCGCCTACGAAAGTTAAACGAGAGCGACTGGAATGCTGCAATTTTCGCAGCTGCAGGCCTGGAAAGGATAGGTCTTAAACCGGAAGCATGTATCGACCTTCAATGGATGATACCCGCACCTGCCCAGGGAGCGCTGCTAGTTGTAACCAAAGAAAAAGACGAGCAGACCATAGCGGCACTGGCTGCACTTCATCATAAGGAAACTGCCCTTTGCGTTCACATTGAGCGGGAATTCCTCAAGACATTAGAAGGTGGATGCACCGCGCCGATTGGCGCTCTGGCAAGAACTCAAGGTGACCATGTCCATTTCAAGGGGGCTCTATTCAGTCTGACCGGTGAAGAGCGGCTTGCAGTGGAGGAAAGAGTTCCCCTGATCAAAAGCAAAGGCCTGGGAAAATCCTGTGCCGAGCGGATTCTTGCTGACGGAGGTGACAGGCTGATGAAAGAGATTAAGGAATCGGTAAAAAATTTATGAGTGCAACCGTGCTTTCCACTAAAAAACTCCTTCCGCACCAAATGGAGATTCTTCTCAACAGCGGCGTAAGCCTGGTGCAGCACGATTTTATCTCTATCATTCCCCTTCCTTTTGAGTTCCCTTCCAAGCCGGAAAACATCATCATAACCAGCAGAAACGCTGCAGGAATATTGCTCGACCATCAAAAATCGGAAATGATCAGGGAAAGAAGGATTTTTTGCGTCGGAAACCGTACCGCCCAGTTTCTTCGAAAAGGCGGGTGCAACATCATAGAATCGGCGAATTACGGATCGGAATTAGCCGCCATCATAAGAACGGCATACCCGGGAGAATCTTTTCTCTATTGCTGTGGAAGGAATCGAAGGGAGGAGCTGCCTACTGAACTCAAAAAACATAATATAAAATTCGAGGAAATTGAAGTTTATGACACGCAGCTGACTCCGAAGGAGTTCAAAAGAGACTTCGATGGGATCATGTTCTTCAGCCCGAGCGGTGTCCGGAGCTTTTGTCAGAAAAACAAGATACATGGTGAGATCTTTTGCATCGGAAATACAACAGCAGGTGAAGCAGCCCTCCGATCCGCAAAAGTCACCCTCGCCTCAGAACCCTCTATAGAAAACACCCTGGTTCAGGTGGTCCGGAAGTTCGGGAAAATAGACTCCAAACAAATTAAAACTACAAAACATGATAAAAAATGACCTCTTCCTCAGGGCCCTCAAAGGAGAAGCTGTAGAACGTCCTCCGGTATGGATGATGAGACAGGCTGGCAGGTACCTACCCGATTTTATGAAGCTGAAGGAAAAGTACGATTTCTTTACCCGGTGCAGAACACCTGAACTCGCAACCGAGATCACGGTAATGCCAATTGAGCAGGTGGGTACGGATGCCGCTATTCTGTTCAGTGATATCCTGGTGGTCCCTCAGGCGATGAACATTGAGGTCGAAATGAAACCGGGGCTTGGCCCCTGGCTTCCTAATCCCGTTCGGTCCGGGGAAGATGTCGACAAGGTAACAATACCGGATGCCCAGGAAGCTCTTGGTTATGTTTTAGAGGCGGTAAAGATGACCAAGAAGGAGCTGGACGATGAGGTTCCTCTAATTGGATTTGCGGGCTCTCCCTGGACAATTCTCTGTTATGTGGTACAAGGCCAGGGATCAAAGAATTTTGATGTCGCCAAGAAGTTTTGTTTCACCAATCCCCAGGCTGCACACCTTCTCCTTCAAAAAATCACCGATACCACCATTGCATATCTTAAAGCAAAACAGGAGGCCGGTGTGGATGCAGTGCAGATATTCGATTCCTGGGGAGGTATGTTGTCCCCTGCGGATTATGAGGTTTTTTCCTGGAAGTACATTCAACAAATCATCGACGCCTTAAAACCTTATTGTCCAGTTATCGCATTTGGAAAGGGTTGTTGGTTCGCGCTGGAAAAGATGGCTTCTTCAGGTGCCTCTGCCATCGGGGTAGATTGGACCTGTTCGCCTGAAACTGCACGAAAGTTGACCGGAGGAAAGATAACCCTTCAGGGGAATTTAGATCCTTCCAGACTTTATTCTTCTCCGGAGGACATCAGGAGCATGACGACGGAGATGATCGATAGTTTCGGAAAAGACCGGTATATCGTGAACCTGGGCCATGGTATCCTGCCTGACATTCCAGTGGAAAATGCGATAGCCTTCGTTCAGGCTGTAAAAGATTACCGGGGTTAAGCGATTTCATGAAGCAAAGCGAAGACATAAAGGAGCGTTTCTTCAACCACCTTAAGGAGCTGCAGGACAAAATCACTTCTGAAGTTGAGAAGGCAGATGGTTTGGCCAGGTTTAAGGAAGACATCTGGGAAAGGTCAGAAGGAGGCGGTGGACGGACAAGGGTCATGGAAAAAGGTCAGGTCTTCGAAAAAGCCGGAGTGAATATCTCCAAAGTCCACGGTCCTTTACCCAAGGCAATGCAGCAGCAATTTTCAGTGGGAGATGTGGATTTCTTTGCGTGTGGACTTAGCCTGGTTATCCATCCCGCGAATCCTATGGTCCCAACTGTTCACGCGAACTGGAGGTACTTCGAAATGTATGATCAGACAGGGAAAATGATCGATTGCTGGTTCGGAGGGGGACAGGACCTGACGCCTCACTACCTTTTTAAGGAAGACGCCCAGCATTTCCATAGCGTTTGTAAAGATTGCTGTGATAAGGCAGATCCGTCCTTTTACAGGCTCTTCAAGAAACGCTGTGACGATTACTTCTGGAACACGCACCGAGGAGAAGCAAGAGGAGTCGGAGGAATATTTTTTGACTATTGCAGGCCATCCGAAGACATGAGTCTGGAGTCCTGGTTGCGATTCGTAATAGATTGCGGAAATCAGTTTTCCCGATCTTACCTTCCTATAGTAGCCAAAAACAAGAATATTTCCTACACTGCCGGTCAAAGGGAGTGGCAGGAGATCAGACGGGGTCGGTATGTGGAATTCAATCTTGTTCATGACAGGGGCACCCTTTTTGGCCTTAAGACCAACGGCCGGATAGAAAGTATCCTGATGAGCCTGCCTCCCCGGGCACAATGGGTTTATGATCATCAGCCCGACAGAGGAAGTCAGGAAGAAGAATTGCTTCAAGTGCTCCGGAGTCCTCGAGATTGGGCATAAAAAAGAAAATCATGCTGATAAGAAACAGAAGACTGCGAACTACAGAAGTACTCAGAAGGCTAGTCAGGGAAACCACTCTTGGTCCGGATGATTTTATCGTTCCGCTATTCGTAGTGGAAGGAACCAATATCAGGGAGGAAATACCCTCCATGCCCAATTACTACCGGTACAGTCTGGATCTACTGAAACAGGAGGTCAGGGAATTGAACGAAAGACAATTGAAGGCCGTTCTCCTTTTTGTCAAGGTTCCTGATCACCTGAAGGATAATAAAGGGAGCGAGGCCCTTAACCCGGATGGCCTGATGCAAAGAGCTGTAAAGGCCGTCAAGGATGCAGTTCCTGAAATGCTGGTTATGACAGACGTTGCCCTGGATCCTTATTCTTCTTATGGCCACGACGGAATAGTTGTAGACGGTGAGATAGAGAACGATGAAACGGTTCAGGTACTGGCCCGGATGGCTCTTTCTCATGTAAGGGCGGGGGCCGATTTTGTTGCTCCCAGCGACATGATGGATGGTCGGATCAAGGCGATCCGGCAACTCCTGGAAAAGGAGCGTTATATCAACAAGGGAATTATGAGCTACAGTGCCAAATATGCCTCTTCGTTTTACGGCCCTTTCAGAGATGCGCTGGATTCTGCTCCTGGTTTTGGAGATAAGAAGACCTACCAGATGGATCCTGCCAATCGCAAGGAAGCGATCAGGGAGACCCTACAGGATATTAAGGAAGGAGCGGACATTGTGATGGTCAAACCGGGGTTATGTTACTTGGACATCGTACGTGAAATCCATGATTGCGTCCAGGTACCCGTGGCGGTTTATCAGGTTAGCGGTGAGTACGCAATGGTCAAGGCGGCATCTCAAAAAGGATGGTTGGATCATGATGCTGTCATGCTAGAGCAGCTATTAGCGATTAAAAGGGCGGGAGCCTCCCTCATCGCCTCCTATTTTGCCAAAGAGGCAAGTTCTCTTCTTTGACTATTCAATTCACCTGCGAGCATCATCTACCCTCTGTATTAGGTCTTTGTGCGGAATTCTCCTACCTCATGTTCAACAGGATCTTCATCTGTGATCCTCTGAAAAGCCCCGCAAAATCTGGGGGTTTAAGAATGTTTTAGGTTTGTATTAGTACAATTTCACAACCTCAGCATGTACCTTTGGAAAAGGAAGTAGTTCATCCGGGCAGTTTCAGTGCTCCCGGAACTTTGTTTTTTATGAACCTACTTCTCTGTGTTTATTCAGGAAGAAATCAGCTTTGAAAAATTTGACTTTTCATGAATACCGACCCGATTTCAGGAACCGCACTTGTAACAGGAGGCAGCAAGGGAATTGGGAAAGCTATATCTGAAAAACTCATAGCAGAAGGTTGTAAAGTAATCATCGCAGACATTATTCCTCCTGAAGGTGCACTCAAGGAAGCGATTTACATGGAGTGCGACGTCAGCGATGGCGTCCAGGTGGATCGCATGTTTTCCAGGATCATGAAACAACATGGTCTCCCGGATTTCCTTATCCTCAACGCAGGTCGGGGTATTCGGGAGAAACTGACAGAGGGAGACCCCGAGAAATGGCAACAGATCATTCACACGAATGTGATGGGCCCTCTCCGTTGTATAAGATCCTTTGTCCCCCCAATGACAGACCGTGGAAAAGGGAGCGTAGTCTTTATTTCCTCGGTAGCCGCGAACCAGCCTCACCCTTATGGTGGTATTTATGCAGCCTCAAAATCTGCTTTAGAAGTAATAGCAGAAACCCTGAGACAGGAAACCCTGCCTCACCTGAAAATAACGATTATCAGTCCGGGGATCGTGGATACGGATTTTTTTAAGGACGAGGTGTCCGGAAACCTGAATATCGATCAATTGGGAATGGGCGCCATCAATGCGGCCGAAATAGCTGAAGATGTCTGGTATGCCCTGAATAAAAACACCGGGACAGCCATAAACAAAATAATAACAAGACCAATTAACCAAAACTTTTAGCCAACCAAAAACCAAGATTGATGCAGAAGAAAATATTAATTACTGGAGGAGCAGGATTCATAGGCTCCCATCTCGCTGATGAACTTATCAGTAATGGTTATCAAGTCCGAGCACTGGATAATCTTTCCGAACAGGTGCACGGCAGCCAGGGAGTTCGTCCGGAATATCTCCATCCTAAGGTGGAGTTGCAAATCGGAGATGTTCGTAATAGAGAAGACGTAACAAGGGCCCTCGAAGGAGTGGACACGGTATTCCACCTGGCAGCTATGGTTGGAGTGGGCCAAAGCATGTATCAGATCAAAGATTATACTGAGGTCAACAACACCGGGACAGCCGTCCTTCTTGAAGCCCTTATTGAAAACCCGGTGCAAAAATTGGTCACCGCATCTAGTATGAGCATATACGGGGAAGGACTCAACCGCACTGAGGAGGGCAAAACTGTGACGGGAGTGGGGAGAAGTTTGTCCGACCTGCGCAGAGGAAAGTGGGAACTTTACGACGAACAGGGGAATGCCCTTACCCCCGTACCGACTCCTGAAGAGAAAAAACCAGACCTGTCCTCAGTTTATGCACTTTCTAAATACGACCAGGAGAAGCTCACGCTGATCACTGGCAAGGCATACAATATTCCTTCAACAGCTCTAAGGTTCTTTAACGTCTATGGGACGCGGCAGGCGCTTTCAAATCCCTATACCGGAGTACTGGCCATATTTGCTTCTCGTCTTCTGAATAACAATCCTCCGATGATATTTGAGGATGGGAAACAAAAAAGAGACTTTATTCATGTCAAGGATGTAGCCCGTGCATGCCGCCTTGCGATGGAATCACCGAAGGCGGATGGTGAGGTTTTCAATATCGGAAGCGGAAATATTTACACCATCCAATCAATTGCAGAAAAACTCGCCGAAGTTATGGGCAAAGAGGAAATAGAGGCCGAGATAACAGGAAAATATCGGGTGGGTGATATCCGTCACTGTTTTGCTGATACGACCAAAACGAAAGAAATGCTTGGATTTATTCCCCAGGTTCGCTTCGAGGACGGGCTTTACGAACTGGCGGAGTGGCTTAAGACCCAGATCGCTACAGATAACGTCACCAAAGCCAGCAGTGAACTTTCTTCAAGAGGACTAACCGTATAAATAGCAAGAAATGAAGGTATCCAAAAATACAGACGCCAAAGCTCCAGTAGTCGGAATTCTTGAATGGTTCCGACCCGGAGAATATGATGAGGTCAAGAACACCATAGCAGACCTTAAAAAACTCGGTATAACACACCTGCGAACAGGAATCTCCTGGGCTGATTGGTTCGCAGAAGGCACTCAGGAGTGGTATGATTGGTTATTCCCTTATCTCAGCCAGCGTGTGGACCTCCTCCCCTGTTTTCTCTACACCCCTCCTTCCATGGGAGAGATGGAAAAAACCTCTGCTCCTCCAAAAGATCTGAAATCGTATGCAGATTTCCTGGATACCATGATCAACAGATATGGAGAACATTTTGACTGGGTCGAATTATGGAATGAGCCCAATAATAAAATCGAATATGATTATACACTCGATTACTCGTGGAGCAAGTTCGCCTCCATGATCGTCATGGCCGCACATTGGGCGAAGGAAAAAGGGAAAAAGACTGTTCTGGGTGGGATGAGCCCGATAGATCCTAATTGGTTACAGACCATGATCGATCATGGCGTATTAGATAAAATCGATGCTATAGGCATTCACGGCTTCCCCTATGTTTTCGATCAGCAATGGAAAGGCTGGGATATCAACATCCAATATGTACGCGAGGTCCTGGAGAGAAATGGCCATCACCAGGAGATCTGGATTTCGGAAGCGGGCTTTTCCAGTTGGCAGAACGATGAGGTTAAGCAGTTTAACGAGTTCCGAAGTGCCATTAAGGCCAAGGCAAACCGGGTTTATTGGTATGCGCTTAATGATCTCAACCCGAAACATGCCACGGTAGGAGGATTTCATCTTGATGAGCGAGAATATTTCTTCGGAATGAAAAAGTGTGATGGAACCAAAAAACTGTTGTTCAAACTCCTCGAGCGCGAGGGCCTGAAAAACATCCATAAACATGATTATATAGAAAAGAGCTATCAAGTCAGAAGGGAGGACAAATATACCCTCATTACAGGTGGTGCGGGCTTTATCGGCACTAATCTTGCCGCACGCCTATTGTCAGAAGGCAAAAGGGTAATGATTTATGATAGCCTCTTCAGAGACGGAGTAGAGGAAAATCTCAAGTGGCTAAAAAAGGAATATGGTAAGAACCTGCTTATTCAGATTTCTGACATCAATGAGCGGAATATTCTTGACCTCTGTGTGCAAAACGCTTCAGCCGTATTTCACCTCTGTGCTCAGGTCGCAGTCACCTCTTCGGTCACAAATCCAGTGCATGATTTTGATGTCAATTTGAAAGGCACTTTCCACCTGCTGGAATCCATCCGAAAATCCCCTCACCAACCCCCATTGATTTTCACCTCTACCAACAAGGTCTATGGCAACCTGCAGGATGTTCAGATGAAGGAGAATGAAACGAGGTATTCTCCCGAAGATGACCTGATCAAAAAGTACGGAATAGACGAAAAAATCCCGCTGGATTTTCATAGCCCTTACGGATGCTCTAAAGGCGCAGCAGACCAATATATCCTGGATTACTCCAGAACCTATGGTCTTAAAACAGCGGTTTTCAGGATGAGTTGCATCTATGGTCCACATCAATTTGGTACCGAGGATCAGGGCTGGGTCGCTCACTTCCTTATCAGCGCCCTGGAAGGAAAGCCCTTGACCATTTACGGAAACGGGAAACAGGTCAGGGATATCCTCTTCGTGGAGGATCTCATCGATGCCTTTTCGATGGTTCACGCTGATATTGACCAGCTAGCCGGCCAAGTCTTCAATATCGGAGGGGGACCCCAGAATACGGTGAGTCTTCTAGAAATTCTTGACCTTATCAAAGATAAAACGGGTAAAGCAGTTCAAGTGGATTTTGAGGACTGGCGAACCGGTGATCAGTATTACTATGTCTCTAACACCGCCAAGTTCCGGAAAGCCACCGGATGGAAACCCGCATATTCCGTAGATCAGGGCGTTGAGCGCCTCTTGAGGTGGCTGTGTGAAAACCGGAATATAGAACTGCCCGTCGGATTGAAAACCTCAAAAGCAATTGCCATATGAGGATAGATCAGACCCTCGAACGGCAAGAAAAAAAGATTTCGGGATCCCTGTCAGGAAAGGCAGCCGTTATCTCTCAACCAGGAACAGTTAAATTCGAAGCCGTAAAAATCCCCGAACCAGAGGACAATGAAGTCCGAATCAGATTAGAAGGCTCAGGACTTTGTGCTTCTAACATCCCTGTTTGGGAGGGGCGGGATTGGTTTGATTATCCGGTCGCTCCTGGAGAGCCAGGCCATGAAGGTTGGGGAATTGTGGACGCCTTGGGTTCCGGAGTGACCGACCTTGAGATTGGGGATCGCGTCACGGCACTTTCCTACCATGCCTATGCCACCCATGATATCGCCCCAAGAGAAAATGTGGTGAAGCTGCCGGAAACTTTAAAGGACCAGCCCTTTCCTGGAGAACCATTGGGTTGTGCCATGAATATTTTTGACCGGAGCGAGATCCGTAAAGGAGACCGTGTTGCCATCGTGGGAAGCGGGTTCCTCGGAAATCTTCTCATACAGCTGGCCAAATCCGCAGGGGCTTTCGTTATCGCAATCTCCAGAAGGGATTCCTCTTTGGAAACCGCGCGGTCATGCGGGGCAGACCATCTGGTGAAAATGGATGACCATCTGCGGATTATCGACCAGGTCAAAAAGATCACCAATGGCCAGTTCTGCAGTCGGGTCATAGAATGTACAGGAAAGGAATGGCCGCTTAATCTCTCGATAGAACTGACAGCGGTAAGAGGGAAACTGATCGTCGCCGGTTTCCACCAGGACGGAATGAGAAATCTGAATGTCCAGCTTCTCAATTGGCGTGGTATTGATATGATCAGCGCTCATGAGCGGGATTCCCAAAAGTATATCAGTGGGATACGCAATGCCATCAGGGCAGTTGAGGCAGGTCAGATTGATCCATTCCCGCTGTTTACCCATCATTATCCGCTCGGGGAAATAGATAAAGCTTTCCAGGCACTTGCGGAGAAACCTGAAGGTTTCATAAAAGCCCTTGTTTTAAATACCTGATGATGATTGAGACACCAACACCAATGAGAACCCTGAATTTGGGCTTCCTCGGCCTGGGCTGGATTGGAAGAAACAGGATGCAGGCGATTCTTGAGGATTTTCCCGAGACTAGAGCCAAGGTCTATGACCCGGCCGAAGAGAACAGTCGAAGCGCTCTGGAAGTTTCCGAAAAGATCACCTCCTGCAATTCACCGGAAGAAATCTATGGGGATCCTGCTATCGACGGTGTGGTGATCGCCACTCCCAGCGCCTTACACGCCTCTCAGGCCATAGAAGCTTTCTCTTCGGGGAAGGCTGTTTTCTGTCAAAAACCTCTTGGTCGTACCGCAGAGGAGGCAAGAGCGGTAGTGGCCGCCTCCAGGAAAGCCAGCAAACTGCTGTCCGTGGATCTCTCCTACAGGTATACAAAAGCATTTGAAGCGATATATCACCTCATCCACAGGGGAGATATCGGAGACATTTTTGCCGTTGATCTAACTTTTCACAACGCTTACGGTCCCGATAAGGAATGGTTTTATGATCTTGAGCGATCAGGTGGGGGTTGTGTGATGGACCTGGGAGTCCACCTTGTAGATCTGGCCCTGTGGACTTTGAATTTCCCGAAAATCCAGGAGGTCAATAGCCAATTATTCCAAAAGGGCAGAAAGTTAAACCCGAAAGAAAGGACGGTTGAGGACTTCGCGAACATTACCATGACCTCTGCTTCAAGTACCCTGATCAACCTTCAATGCAGCTGGAAACTGCCTGCGGGACAAGATGCCGTAATTGCCGCAAGGTTCTATGGCACGAAAGGAGGGGCCGCCTTTAAGAATATCAACGGATCCTTTTATGATTTTGTCGCGGAAAAATATTCAGGAACGAGTACTGAAATCCTGGTGGATTCCCAAGATGACTGGGGGGGAAGGGCAGGAAAAGTATGGGCAAAAAACCTGCTGACCGATAACAAATTCCACCCGGAGACAGCCGAAGAATTCATTCGGACCGCCGAAATAATCGATCGTATCTATGAAAGATAAACTTAAGGTCTTGATGACCACAGACACTGTAGGTGGAGTTTGGGTGTATTCCCTGGAGCTTTGTAAAGCTCTCGAATCCCAGGGGGTTGAGATCTACCTGGCAGCACTGGGTGCCTGGCCTTCTCCAGCTCAGGAGAAAGCTGTTGAGAGCCTGAAAAACGTGCGTTTCTATAGAAGTGATTACAAGCTGGAATGGATGGAGGAACCATGGTTTGATGTTGAGCAGTCCAGAAAGTGGCTCAATAGTATTTACCACACGGTTGAACCCGACATTGTCCACCTGAACAATTACGCCCATATCGAAGAGAGCTGGAGCACTCCTGTAATTACCGTATTTCATTCCTGCGTGCAAACCTGGTGGCAGGCCGTGAAGGGACATCGTGCACCGCATGGGTGGGATCAATATACACGAACAGTCGAAGAATCTCTCGAAGCCTCTGATGTCGTCGTGAGTCCTACGAGAGCCATTCTGACAAAAGCCCGTCAGACCCATGGGTTTACCACTGAAGCAAAAGTGATTTATAATGGACGCCAGATAGGGCAGAAAAGAGCAAAAAAGGAGGATATCATCCTTTGTATGGGGAGAATCTGGGATGAGGCTAAAAATTTATCTTTACTATCGAGAATTGCACAAAAACTCCCATGGCCTGTATATGTGGCTGGAGAATCCATCAATCCGGATACCGGGGTGGAGTGTAATTTGGAGCATGTCAATTTTCTCGGAAAACTTTCTCCAGAGCAAGTTCAGGAGTGGATGTCAAGAGCTTCAATTTATGTCAGCCCGACCCGATATGAACCTTTTGGGCTGGCCATTCTGGAGGCTGCAGCCAATGGTTGTGCTCTTGTTCTGAGCGATCTCGACACCCTCAAGGAGATCTGGGATGAGGCTGCATTATTTTTCGGACCGGAGGACGAAGTGGAAGCTGAAAAACATCTCATTCGTCTTATTCAGGATCCCTCCCTGCTCCAATCCTATTCCCGAAGAGCCCTTGAAAGAGCGGCCTATTTTACAGCGGAAAAAATGGGGGAAGCGTATTATAATCTTTATTCAGAGGTGCTGAATAAAACACCAAAAACACTAAGTTTATGAAGATAGTCATGTTCTATCATTCCCTTTATTCCGATTGGAACCATGGGAATGCTCATTTTCTACGGGGAATAATCAAAGAATTACAAAAACGCGGACATGACGTGGATGTGTATGAACCGGAGGGAGGATGGAGCCTGCAGAATCTGGTGAAAGATCACGGCGCGGAACGACTGGACGAGTTTCGTCAATACTATCCCTCGCTTAATCCCCAGTTTTACAATCCTTCTAAAAAACTGAATTACGACCATATCTTGACAGGTGCCGATCTGGTGATCGTACATGAATGGAATGAGCCCGCACTAGTTGCTGAAATCGGTGCTCAGAAACAAAGGTTTGGCTATAAACTCCTCTTTCATGACACCCATCACAGAGCTGTTACGGATACACAAAGTATGTCGAGATACGATTTTAAGCATTACGATGGGGCGCTTGTTTTCGGAGATGTCATAAAGAAAATTTACCTCGAACAAAAATGGGTGAAACAGGTGTGGACCTGGCATGAAGCAGCCGATGCGGAATTTTTCACGCCTGACCGGGATCAGGAGAAGGAAGGAGATCTGGTATGGGTCGGCAACTGGGGAGACGATGAACGGACTGAAGAGCTGATGGAGTTTCTGATCGGACCGGTGAAGGAATTGGGCCTCCAAGCCCGCGTATATGGGGTGCGATACCCCGAAGAAGCAAAAAACGCCCTGAAGGCGGCCGGAATCTCCTATGGAGGATGGCTTCCGAATTATAAAGTGCCTGAGATTTTTTCCCGGTATAAGGTTACCGTACATGTTCCACGAAGACCGTATGTAAAGAACCTTCCAGGTATTCCTACGATAAGGCCGTTTGAGGCATTATCTTGTGGCATTCCACTGATCTGCTCCCCGTGGAACGATTCAGAGGGTCTTTTTACCGAGGGTATGGATTATCTAATGGCTGCAGACGGAATGGATATGACCTATAAGCTTTCTGAAGTTCTTAAGAGCGCACAACTTGCCCAGAGCCTCTCCCGCAACGGAAGAGAAACGATCCTCACAAGACACACCTGCTCACATCGGGTAGATGAACTGGAGCAAATTCTCGAAACCCTTACATCCGCTTCCATGAGTTCTACTGAGGCACCCAAAATAACGCACACATGAATAAGCAGCTGAAAATTGCCTTTTTCGGGTCAAGCATAGTTTCTGCCTATTGGAACGGTGCTGCGACATATTACCGGGGAATTGTCAAGGCCCTGCATAAACTTGGGCACCAGGTGACTTTTTATGAGCCAGATATATACGAACGGCAAAAACACAGGGATATAGACGACCCTGAATGGTGCCGGGTCGTGGTCTATCCGGAGGACCAGGTCACGCTCCGTGCTTTGCTCCGCGAGGCATCCGAAGCTGATGTGATCATTAAAGCCAGTGGCATAGGTGCCTTCGATTCATTTCTGGAAGAGGCCGTGTTACAATTGAAAAGAAAGGAAAACATCGTTATTTTCTGGGATGTGGATGCTCCCGCCACCCTCGATCGCGTTGAGAGGCATCCCAATGATCCCTTTCGAGAACTGATTCCGGAATACGACCTCATCCTGACCTACGGAGGAGGAAAACCGGTTTCTGAAGCATATCAGAACAAGGGAGCCAAAAAATGTATTCCAATTTACAATGCTCTGGATAAGGACACCCATTACCCGGTCTCCCCTGTAGAGAAATACAAAGCCACACTTGCTTTCCTGGGAAATCGGCTGCCGGACCGGGAAGCACGCGTGGAGGAATTTTTTCTCAATCCTGCAAGAAGTCTTACTAAAGCTAATTTCATACTCGGAGGTAGTGGTTGGGAAGACAAGGATATCCCTCAAAATGTGAGTTATGTCGGTCACGTCTATACCAGCGATCACAATGCCTTTAACTGTACTCCCAAAGCAGTGCTGAATATCAGCCGGGACAGCATGGCCAGGTACGGCTATTCCCCTGCTACCAGGGTCTTCGAAGCTGCGGGCGCAGGTGCCTGTATCATTACGGACCATTGGAAGGGTATCGAAACTTTCTTTGAACCTGGGAAGGAGATTCTTGTGGCCAAAAACGGGCAGGAGGTAAAGGAGATTCTGACGGAACTCAGCCATGAGAAAGCCAATGAAATCGGAAAAGCGGCATTGAAAAAAGTTCTGGAGGCGCATACTTATGAACATCGGGCCGAACTTCTGGAGTCTGCCATCTCGAAAAAGAGCAAAAATAAAATACATAATTTATAAACCGATCGCGCCATGAAATTCGTTATAATCGGGCTTTCCGTAACTTCCTCCTGGGGCAATGGCCACGCTACTACCTATCGTGCCCTCATTAAGCAGCTCGACCGACTGGGGCATCAAGTCTTGTTTCTCGAAAAGGATGTTCCCTGGTACTCCGGTAATCGCGATCTACCAAATCCGGAATTTTGCAGGCTGGGACTATATGCTTCGAACAAGGAGTTATGGGAGACATATGCTGAAGAAGTTCGCACCGCTGACGTAGTGATGGTCGGATCCTACGTCCAGCAAGGAGTCCAGGTAGGGAACTGGGTGATTAAAACAGCAAAGGGGATAACGGCCTTTTATGATATTGATACCCCGGTTACGATGGCCAAACTCGAAAGGAATGATTTTGAGTATCTCAGCCCGGACCTTATTCAGAAATACGATCTCTACCTTTCCTTTTCCGGGGGCAATATCCTGGATCACCTCATGAAACATTTTGGTTCTCCTGCAGCAAAGGCGCTCTACTGCTCAGTAGATCCCGATCTGTATTTTCCTGAGGAAAGAACACAGCATTGGAAAATGGGTTATTTGGGAACTTATAGTGATGATCGGCAGCCAGGTCTCGAGGAATTACTGAATAAACCAGCTGCCTCTTTTCCCGAACAGCGTTTTGTTGTAGCCGGACCGCAGTACCCCGAGGATTATCCCTGGTCCTCAAATGTGGAGCGAATTGACCATATCCCCCCGCACCGTCACAGAGAATTCTATAATTCACAGACTTTCACCCTGAACATTACCCGGGAGGATATGATACGCGCCGGATATTCCCCCAGTGTAAGGCTTTTTGAAGCTGCTGCTTGTGGTGTTCCCGTCATTTCAGATTATTGGGAGGGACTGGAGACGATCTTTGTGCCTGGAAAAGAGATTCTGATCGCTACTGATGCCTTGGAAGTTCAGGAGTATCTTCGCGACATCACCGGTCCGGAAAGAATAGAAATAGGCAAGAATGCGCGCCTGAAAGTTCTGGAACTTCATTCTGCTGAGGCCAGGGCAAAGCAACTTGTCGGGTATGTACAGCAAATTTTGAAAACAGAGAAGATTTAGTTTATGACAACAAAGGAAGAGATCAAAAACCTGGGTCCATGGTTCCACAACCTTCACCTGCCTGACGGAAGCCAGACGGCACCTGAACATTTTCTGGGAGATTTCCCAGCCTTTAAATGGCTCAAAATCCAAAATTCCATTCCGGAGAATCTGAATGGATGGAAGGTGCTTGATATCGGCTGCAATGCTGGCTATTATTCGATCCAACTGGCCAAAAGGGGAGCAGAGGTTTTGGGAATTGACCTGGATGAGCATTACCTCAAACAGGCGCGATGGGCTGCAGAACAATTCGGATTGCAGAACAGAATGACTTTCCAACAGATGCAGGTGTATGATCTGGCACATGTGGAAGAAAAATTTGACCTGGTCTGGTTTATGGGCGTTTTTTATCATTTGCGTTACCCCATGTTGGCCCTGGACATCCTTACCCACAAGGTCAAGAGATTGATGGTGTTCCAGACGCTTTCCCTACCGGGAGCGGAGGAGATGGAAATTCCGGAGGATGTGGAGTTCCATAAGCGGGAGATCATGCAGGAGAAAGCCTGGCCGTCAATGTCCTTTATTGAAAACAAACTCGCAGGTGATCCGACCAACTGGTGGGCACCCAATCACCAGGGCATTATTTCCATGTTAAGAAGCTGCGGGTTCCGAATCGTGGGGACTCCGGAGGATGAGACCTACGTAGCGGAAAAAGACAGCAGCCTCCATTCCAGTCTTGATACCTGGAACTACTCAGAATATCTTTCAGCGGTAGGCAAGGACTGGCAGAAGGAGATATCGAAGAAAACAGGAAAATAAATTCTCCCTCATCGCTGCGAACCGATTTGAAAATTATCCGGGGGGTCGCTACCTAATAAATGCCTGACAAAGTAATCCCATCTCCTGCGGGTCATATAGTCACTATCCTGGCCAAACCCATGTCTGGCGTTGGGAAAAATGATCAGATCGAAATCCTTGTTCGCGTCAATAAGGGCATCCACGACTAGAAAAGTGTTGTAAGGCGGGACATTATCATCCAGACCACCATGGGCGAGAAGTAACTTACCCTGTAGGTTTTCAGCATGAAGCTGGTTCGCCTGGAGCGTATAATTGGAAAATCCCGCCTGGTCCCGTTGCAAGAGGCCTATATAACGTTCTCCCCAATCATCTTCATAGTTTCTGTTATCATGGTTTCCGCTTTCTGCAATTCCCACTTTGTAGAATTCCGGATATCTGAACATCGCAGCGGCAGTTGCGAATCCTCCTCCTGAATGTCCCCATATACCTACCCTGGTAAGATCCAGGTAGTCATGCCTGGCGGCCAGCTGCCGAAGGCCGGAAATCTGGTCTTCCAATGTATTGGTGGAGATGTCGCCATAGCAGGCATCATGAAATTTCTTGGACCTCCCGGGGTTACATGTACCGTCGATCAGCACTACGATAAATCCGAGCTCAGCCAATGCCTGATGATCCCTTCGGGAAGCCATGAAGTTCCAGCTTCCAACGCTTCCGCCCTGAGGTCCTGGATAGATATAATTTACCACCGGATATTCCTTCTCCGGATCAAGACTTGTAGGAGTAAACATAAGGCCATAGAGATCCCAGTTTCCGTTGGCAGATTTCACCTGAATTTCCTGAGGAGGCTGCCACCCCTGAGCAATCAAGCCGGAGATGTCAGCTTCTTCCAATCCTTCGATCAATGTTCCATTGGTACTTCTCACTACAGCGACAGGAGGACTGACAGGCGTCGAATAGCTATCGACGAAATAATTCCCCTCCGGGGAAAGAAAAACATTATGATTGGCATCCTCAGGGGTGAGTATTTCCAAGTTTTTTCCGTCAAAATCTACCCTGTATAGGTGTGCATAATAGGGATTCCGTTCTGCCTCTTTGCCCTGGGCCAGAAAATAAAGCACCCGCTTGTCCTGGTCTACTCTGAGAAGCTTTGTTACTACGAAGTCTCCTTCTGTGATCTGGTGCTTGAGTTCTCCGTTCTCGAGGTCGTACAGATAAAGGTGCCCCCAATTATCCCGTTCAGAATACCAGATGATTTCGTCAGATTCCGGAAGATATCTCCAGTTGATACTGCCCTGGCCGGATTCATACTGGGTGGGCACCTTTTCCTGGAAGACTTCCCGGACGACTCCCGTTTTGGCGTCGGCGATTCTCAGTCGTGCTTCTTTGTGGTCCCTCGAGGTAGAAACGAAAGCCAGTTTCGTGCTCGTTTTGTCCCACATATTGTCGTCAAAAGCACCAGAACACGAAATATCATCACACAGGGTTCCGCGACGAGGATCCGGTGGTATTTTAAGGGGAATTACCTGCTGCTTTTCTACATCGATAATCACCCTTTCTATCATAATGGGCTTTTCGTCACCTGGGAGGGGGTACTTCCATTGTTGGAGCGTTGGGGCTCCGACTGTGGTTTCCACCAAATACATATTGTC
Organism: uncultured Salinimicrobium sp.; assembly: GCA_946887075.1. The sequence goes on along the minus strand of CAMPKA010000024.1, from coordinate 7,718 downwards.
GACATGTCTTTGGTCCTGCTTATAAGTCGCGATTTTCTTTGAATCCGGAGACCAAAGCAAAACAGGTCGGTCGCTTTTTCTCCATCCTGCATTATCTGTCGCGTAGCCGAAGTCCATTACCCCGTCCGTGGTAAGAGCGATCTCTTTACCCGATCGCAGATCCCGCATCCAGAGGTTCCAATCCCGGAGAAAAGCAACTTTGGTCCCGTCGGGCGACAACACTTCAGAATCGTCTATTTCGGGGGTTTCTTCGTCCCCCACGTCCCCAAATAATTCCGCCTTGGAGCCAGCTACTTTTCTGGTCTTTTTATCGGGATCATACAAAACGTATTCCCATCCCTTATCCGTTCTGATCCTATACCAGAATCGTCCGTCGTCCAGCCATTCAGGTCTTACCCTGTCCCTGGTAACCAGATCCCTGGTATTATTGCCTAGAAATCTTACCGCATGGGAATAATCCTCCGTGGTGACTTCAGGAACTTCCTGGGCATAAATTGGCTGGACAGCAAATAAGGCCCAAAACAAGTAAAATGGAATCTGTCTGATCATCGGCTGTAACATTTTTAAGTGAACATGGTCGCTTGACAAGATAGTGATTTCCTTCCTTCAGCAAATGGACGTATTCTTCTTTTTGGCTCCCCTGGCAGACGGTCCGAACCGCCTTTTGTACTTTTGTAAAACCTTAAACCACTAATGATGCTCTGTATCACACATCACTCTACCGATCCTTACTTCAACATCGCCACCGATGAGTATATCTTCAAAAACATCAAAGAAGACTGCTTTATGCTTTGGAGGAACGATAATGCCATTATAGTAGGGAAGCATCAGAATACCCTGGCGGAGATCAATCATGACTATGTTAAGAAACGCGGAATAAAGGTAGTCAGAAGATTGTCTGGAGGAGGTGCAGTCTACCACGATCTGGGGAATCTCAATTTCTCATTTACCCGTACGGGGGACAGTTATGAGATGATCGATTTTGAGCGCTACACCCTTCCGATTATAGGGGTGCTTAAAGAACTTGGGGTGGATGCCCGCTTTGAGGGGAGAAATGATCTCACCATTGAGGGGAAGAAATTCTCAGGGAATGCAGAACACGTATTTAAGAACAAGGTCCTCCACCACGGAACACTACTCTTTTCTTCAGAGATGAAGGATGTAAGTGGTGCACTGAAGATCAATCCGCTCAAGTACAAGGACAGAGGGGTCAAATCCGTTCCCAAGCGGGTTACCAATATCAGCGACCATTTAAAGGAAAAAATCTCTCTTGAAGAATTCACCGGTCGGGTAATGGACTACATTCTCAAAACCTTTCCTGAAGCAAGGAAGTATGAGTTTACAACAGAAGACCTTGCTCACATACAAAAGATACGGGATGAAAAATACAGCACCTGGGACTGGAATTTCGGATACTCCCCGGATTACAATTTCCGGCAGGGAGCCCGAACTGCTGGAGGGACCGTAGAAATGAATATGAATGTGATCAATGGGGTTATTCAGGAGGTCCGCATTACGGGTGATTTCTTTCATATTCGCGACATAGGTCCAATTGAGGATGCCCTGAGGGAGGTGCGGCACGAAGAAGGGGCGATCAGAGATAGGCTGGGTCAGTTCAAAATGAAGGAGTACTTCCGCGGAATTACCACTGATGACCTTATAGCGATCATGTTTTAGCCTTCCCGGGGGTCGATTCCTGACCTGAAGAAGGGTTCTCTGAAAGGTGTAAAACCGGAGCTTTTATTTTTTGGGTCGAAGCGAGAGAAACGATTTTTTTAATTTAGGGGTATATTTCAAAAGAAGCGCTATCCTTCCCGGATTAGTGTTAAAAGGTAGTTGGATAGAGCATTTTTTTCAGCTTGAGCGCCAACAAAAGAAAAAGAAAAGATATTTTCACGTCTGGCGTCGGACCTGTCTCAAAGGATAAGCAGAAACAAGTGCAGACTTTCTGTTGTAGAAGTCTGCTAATCTCGATGCCTGTTCATCTTGATGTGGATGCGTAGTCCACACCAGCATATCACAATACAAATGGGGCTACTCCTTTTTTACGCATTCCTGGCGATTTTTTTCTCCTTCCTATGTTCTATCCTGGAAGCCGCCTTTTTAAGCTACACCCCAAGCTTTCTTAAAATGAAAGACAAGGAAGGAAAAAGGTATGCCAAGGAAATCACCCATCTCAAACAGAACGTCGATGAACCCCTGATCGCGATCCTCACGGTCAATACCATAGCCCATACCGTCGGGGCCTTGATGGTTGGTATTCAGGCGGAGAAAATTTTTCCGGAAGGTGGAAAGGCAATCGGATTGGTTTCAGCCCTTATGACCCTTGCTATACTGATTCTTTCAGAGATCATTCCCAAAACCATTGGGGCCACCTACTGGAAGTCCCTCGGTCGTTTCACCGCGACTGCTTTGCGAATCCTGATCCTGCCTCTAAAGTATACCGGTATTTTGCATTTAATGATGCTGACTACACGGGTGGTGGGAAAATCTGCCCACGTCAATAACCTGAGCCGGGAGGAATTCTTGGCAATTACAGAATCTGCAGAGGAAGAAGGGGTTTTTGAAGAGAAGGAAAGCACTTTCATTAAGAATATGCTTCTTTTCGGTTCCGTGCGCTCCAAGGATATTATGACCCCATTTTCAGTTGCCGTTACTGAGAACGAGAAAACCACCATTGAAGAATTCCATCGAAACCATAAAAACCTGAAGTTTTCCAGAATCCCTGTTTATGAGGAAGTGCCCAATAACATATCTGGATTTATCTTGAAGGATGATGTGCTGGAGCGTATGCTCGACGCTCAGGGAAGTCAGCCGCTAAGCAGTATTAAAAGGGAGATCCATATCACCTCTGCCGATACTCCTATCCCGAAACTCTTTGAAAATTTCCTCGCTAAAAGAACACATTTGGGTATTGTAGTTGATTCGTTTGGTAACACCATCGGCCTGCTGAGCATGGAGGATATTATTGAGACCCTTCTTGGCTATGAAATCATGGACGAAAGTGACAACATAGAAGATATGCAGGTGCTTGCAAGAAAAAAATGGAGGAAACGGGCACGAAAGCTCGGGATCATAGATGAAACCTCAGAAAATGAAGACTGGTAGCACAAGCTTTCTTACTCCTCTGGGAATGGCGGTGATAACCGGGGGTAGCGGTCGTATCAAAAGTCTCAGGTTTGAGGATCCTGAAGGGAAGAGGGAACAGGTGACCGGGGAATTCAGGGAGGCGAGCAAGCAGGTCTTGGAATATTTCGAAGGGAGCAGAAAAGAATTTGATCTAGATGTGGATCCTGAAGGGACCCCATTTCAGAAAAGGATCTGGACCTTGCTTCTGGATATCCCGTTCGGCAAAACCTGGTCCTATTACGACCTGGCAAAAAAGGCTGGAGATCCTCGTGCTATCAGGGCAGTAGCAGCAGCAAACGGACAAAATCCGCTCTGGTTGCTCATCCCCTGCCACCGGGTAATCGGAAGCGATGGGAAGCTTACGGGTTACGCAGGAGGAATCTGGAGGAAAAAATGGCTGCTGGACCATGAACAAGGGTGGCGGCAACAAGTTTTGTTTTCATGAGAATCTTTGGGAAAATCCTGGCCGGTACAGTTATCGTCCTCCTGTTTTTGACGGCTATACTGTTCATTTTCGATTATGATTACCTGCTCAAAGGAATCAGGACTATCTATTTAAGTGGCCATTCCACTGCCTATATCGACGACTTCCCACATTTTGATAATGCCATTGTACAAGCCCCGGCTGAAGCGGATGCCTGGCCATTACACCAAAAATACAATGGGCTCAGACCGACACCAGAGCTTCTAAAGCTTCATTCGGAATTGGAGACTGTGGCATTTCTGGTGGTAAAGAACGACAGTATTCTTCACGAGACCTATGCCGCCGATTATGGTCCAGAGTCTCTGACAAATTCTTTTTCCATGGCAAAAAGCGTGGTGGTCGCGTTGCTGGGAAGGGCCATAACCGAAGGAGACATCCAAAATCTCAGCCAACCAGTGGCCGATTTCTTTCCACAGTTCGATCCGGCCCTTACAGTCGGGGACCTTGCATCGATGTCGTCAGGATTGAATTGGGACGAAAGTTTTTACAATCCCTTTTCTATGAACGCTAAAGCATACTTTGACAGCGACATCCGGGATATGATCCTGGACTTGGAGGTCGTGGAGGAGCCCGGTCGAAAATTCGAGTACCTGAGCGGGAATACACAGCTTCTGGCCATGGTCGTCGAAAAAGCCACGGGGGTGCCACTTGCCAAATATCTCAGCCGTAGCCTTTGGAAGCCGCTGGGTATGAGAACGGACGCCCTTTGGCAGTTAGACAGCCGCAAAAGTGGAATGGTTAAGGCCTTCTGCTGCCTTGGATCCAATGCCCGGGATTTCGCCCGGCTGGGCAAGCTTTTCCTGGACCGGGGCAAATTGGAGGGGAGGGTTCTTATAGATCCCGCCCTTATCGAGACTTTTACAAGTCCGAGATTCGAGGAAAGTCCCTATTACGGCTATGGGGTGTGGCTGGCGGAATTCAATGAAAAGGAAGTCTTTTATTTCAGAGGAATTCTCGGGCAATACGTGATCATGGTTCCCAAGGATGATCTTATCATCGTAAGGTTGGGAAAGCAAAGAGGCAACAAGCCCGAAGGGAAACACCATCCGGAGGATTTCTGGGAATACTTGGAGGAGGTATATGAAATGTTAAGCGCATCTTCCGTTTCCTAACCTTTGTCACTCAAGACCTGCCACTCTTAAGTTTATGTTATTTATAGAATTCCCTCTAAGGAAATCTGTATATTTATTGATGAAATCACGGATTCTTTTCTATAATAGCAAAATTTAAGCAGTTATGTATCTTTATGTAGAACAATGGAATGTCACAGAAAAATGGATGGACCTTTCTAAAGAGAAGAGAAGGGAGTATATGGAAAAGGTTCAGGAGGGAATGAGTGGCCTCCAGGAAAAAGGGATTGAAAATCTTGGCTGGGCCATGAACGATGAACACACGCCATATCGTGGTGATTATCGCTACTTTGCAGTATGGAAGATGCCTTCCCTGGAAGTTGCCAAGGAATTTGAGAAGGCTGTGGAGCAGTCCGACTGGCATGAATATTTTTCCCAGCACAATACCCGAGGAAAAATTCTTCCATTAAATGAAGCCATTGATTTTCTGGTGAATCTGGAGAAGCATTCGACCTCTCTGCTCGACTAGGCAATCGTCCGGGCTTTCATTAGACCTGCATTTCAGGAACCTGGTCAGGGACCACAAGGTTTCCTTCGGTCGACCTCCTGATTTCTTCCACGCTCACCCCGGGGGCGCGTTCTAGTAATTTAAATCCTTGAGAGGTCACCTCAATGACGGCCAGATTGGTGACTATTTTCTTTACACAGCCAACTCCGGTCAGGGGAAGGGTACATCTTTTTAGCAATTTTGACTCTCCTGCTCGGTTCGTATGCATCATGGCCACAATGATATTTTCAGCACTCGAAACAAGATCCATGGCACCACCCATTCCTTTGACCATTTTACCAGGGATTTTCCAGTTCGCGATGTCTCCGTTCTCAGCGACTTCCATGGCCCCCAAAATCGTGAGGTCCACATGTTGCCCCCTGATCATACCGAAGCTCATGGCGGAGTCAAAAAAGCTAGCCCCGGGCAGGGCGGTAATCGTCTGCTTCCCAGCGTTGATAAGATCGGGATCCTCCTCCCCTTCATAGGGAAAGGGTCCCATGCCCAAGATCCCATTCTCACTCTGAAATTCCACCTCGATATCCTCCCGGACAAAGTTAGCGACCAGTGTAGGTATTCCTATTCCAAGGTTGACATAATATCCGTCTCGGACTTCTCGGGCTATTCGTCTGGCTATTCCTTCTTTATCTAACATATCTATGGATCGCTTTTGATTTCTTATCCCTGGACCTTTCTTACGGTTCTTTGTTCTATCCGCTTTTCGTACCTACTCCCCTGGAAGATGCGTTGTACAAATATCCCCGGAATATGGATCTGGTTAGGATCCAGTTCTCCCGGTTCGACCAGCTCTTCAACCTCCGCGACTGTTATCGTGGCAGCTCCGCACATGACAGGGTTGAAATTCCGGGCAGTCCCTTTGAAAACCAGATTTCCTGCCTTATCCCCCTTCCAGGCCTTCACAAAGGCAAAATCAGCCTTAAAGGCATGTTCCAGGACATACATCTTACCATCGAATTCCCTGGTCTCCTTTCCCAGGGCAACCTCCGTTCCATATCCTGCTGGGGTAAAGATGGCGGGGAAACCTTGTTGCGCTGCCTGACATTTGGCTGCCAGGGTACCCTGCGGCGTCAGCTCGACCTCCAGCTCCCCGCTCAACATCTGTCTTTCGAATTCTGCATTCTCCCCTACATAGGAAGAAATCATCTTATCGATTTGCTTTTTTCGCAGCAGAAGTCCTAAACCGAAGTCGTCGACCCCGGCATTGTTGGAGATACAGGTCAGATTCTTCACATTAAGCCTAACCAGTTCAGCTATGGCATTCTCCGGAATTCCACTCAATCCGAATCCTCCGAGCATGAGGGTCATACCGTCGCTGACTCCTTCCAACGCTTTCTGAACATCCTTTACGTTCTTACTGATCATATTGCTGTTTTAGTCCTAAAATACGAAATATTCCAGCCGTCGCAATGGCGGGCTTCTGGATCTTCTGGATCAAAAATCCAATTCGTCCGGAATATCATCCCCTTCTTCAATCCCGCTCTCCCCATAGGTGCTGCAATCGAGATGTATGGTGAGTTTTTCGGGTGCGGGAAAAGCCTCTTTAGAGATGTTAAGTTCCTCATCCGCATAAACCTTTTCCATATAGAGTGCCCAGATGGGTAAGGCCATGGTGGCACCTTGACCATAGGCGATTCCAGGGAAATGGACAGATCGGTTTTCCGCTCCGACCCATACTCCTGTAACCAGGTTGGGCACCATTCCAATAAACCAACCATCACTTTGATTCTGTGTGGTTCCGGTTTTCCCCGCAATAGGATTGGTGAATTCATACGGATATCCGGTGATGACCCTCTCGTATAATTCCGAACCCCTGGCCCAGTTACCCCGCAGCCTGGTTCCCGAGCCGTATTGCGTCACCCCTTCCATCAGGTTCACCGTCACGTAGGCTGCCTCCTCGCTTAGAACATCCCTCGTCTGAGGCACATTCTGATAAAGAATGGTTCCGTTCTTGTCCTCGATTCTTGTCACGACTACGGGCTTCACATAAACACCTTCGTTCACAAAGGCACTGTATGCGGCGACCATATCAAATAAGCTAATGTCCGCAGAACCAAGTGCAATTGAAGGAACGGCGGGGATATTATCAGTATCAATTCCCAATTTTTCGACAAGGTCTATGACAGGTTTGGGACCTACCCGATCAATCAAACGGGCAGTCACAGTATTGACGGAGTTTGCCAGTCCCTGCTTCAGACTAACCATCCCTGAATAATCGTCCCCGCTATTACGAGGAGTCCAGTCCTTGATATTGCCGTGACGTCCGGCCTCGATAGTGTGGAGACTTTGTGGAAGGGTGTCACAAGGGGAAAGATGGAGCTGATCGATGGCGGTGGCATATACGAAGGGCTTAAAAGTTGATCCCACCTGACGTTTCCCTTGCTTAACGTGATCGTATTTGAAATGCTTGAAATTAATACCCCCGACCCAGGCCTTTACCTCCCCTGTCTGTGGTGTCATGGACATCACC
>CAMPKA010000023.1 GCA_946887075.1 uncultured Salinimicrobium sp. | reverse complement strand
GAGCGAAAAACGGGATTCGAACCCGCGACCTCCACCTTGGCAAGGTGGCGCTCTACCAACTGAGCTATTTTCGCATTTTTAAAGAACATCACCAGGCTTAGCCGGCATTATAGCGGAGCAAATTTAAGGTTTTTCCAATAATTCCAAAGGCTTTTTTAAAAAAAGAACTATACGCTCGCCTGCTTCCTGACTCCCAGAGTTCGCTTGATTTCGTTGAGCTTCATCAGGGCTTCTACAGGAGTAAGCGTATCAATATCCAGGTGCAAAATTTCCTCTCTTAACTCCTCGAGAATAGGATCATCAAGGTTAAAAAAGCTCAACTGTACGTGGTCCTCAGCTACTCGTGAAAGACTCACTTCCTTATCCTCCAATCCGTGTGAAGACTCCAGCTTTTTCAGGATCTTATTGGCCCTATGCAGTACCTGTTGAGGCATCCCTGCCATACGAGCTACATGGATTCCAAAACTATGTTCACTGCCCCCAGGTACCAGCTTCCTGAGAAATAACACCTTCTCCTTAAGTTCCTTTACCGAAACATTATAATTCCTGATGCGACCAAAGGAATTGGTCATATCGTTTAGTTCATGATAATGAGTGGCAAACAAAGTCTTGGCACGAGATGGATGCTCATGTAGATACTCCGTAATCGCCCAGGCGATAGAAATCCCATCATAGGTGCTGGTCCCTCGCCCAATCTCATCAAGGAGCACAAGACTCCGATCCGAAAGATTATTCAAAATATTTGCGGTCTCGTTCATCTCAACCATAAAGGTAGATTCTCCCATTGAAATATTGTCGCTTGCCCCTACCCTGGTGAAAATCTTGTCCACTACACCGAATTCCGCAGCCTCGGCCGGAACGAAACTTCCCATCTGGGCAAGAATGACAATCAATGCGGTCTGCCGTAGAATGGCAGACTTACCACTCATATTAGGCCCGGTGATCATCATAATCTGCTGGTGCTCTCTATCCAGATGAATATCATTTGAAATGTATGGTTCTCCAAGAGGTAACCGTTTCTCAATCACGGGATGTCTGCCCTTTGTGATCTTCAATTCATGAGAATCGTTGATCTCCGGTTTGCAATAATTTGCAGTAACTGCCTGGTCTGCAAAAGAACACAAACAGTCCAGCCTTGCAATAAGCGCCGCGTTCTTTTGGACAGGTACAATAAATTCCCCCAACCATTCAACCAGCTGAGCAAAAATCTGTTGTTCCAGCTCCTGAATTTTCTCCTCAGCTCCCAGAATCTTTGCTTCGTATTCTTTCAATTCAGGGGTGATATAGCGCTCCGCATTCACCAGCGTCTGCTTCCTCGTCCAGTGTTCCGGCACCCTCTCCTTGTGCGTATTTCTGACTTCAATATAGTACCCGAAAACATTATTATTGGCTATTTTCAAAGAAGTTATACCAGTTGCAGCACATTCCCGTTCAAGCAGTTCATCGAGATAGGTTTTTCCCGAAAATGCCATTTGCCTGAGTTCATCCAGTTCTGCTGAAAATCCATCTGCAATGCATTTCCCTTTGTTGATGTTCACCGGAGCTTCCTCATTGAGCGTACTGGTAATCTTTGAGACTATTCCTTCACAATTATCCAGCGCCTCCCCAATTTTTTGCAAGGCAGGTTCCTTGGATTCCATAATTGCGCTCCGGACCGGCCATATCGCTTTTAATGAATTACTCAGTTGTGTGACCTCCCTTGGATTGGCCTTCCCAGTGGCAATTTTGGAAATCAGTCTTTCAAGGTCACTGATCTCCCTGAAATGTTGTTGTAAATCTCGCAAGGTAAGAGGATTCTCTACCAAATAGGAAACCACCTTGTGCCGGTCTTTGATCCTATCGATATTCCGGAGCGGTAATGCCAGCCAGCGTTTCAACATCCGGGAACCCATTGGGGAAATGGTGCGATCAATAATATCCAGCAAGGTCACTGCCTGCGCTGCCGGAGAATGGTATAGTTCGAGATTTCTTATGGTGAAACGATCCATCCACATATATTCCTCCTGGGTAACTCTGGAGATCCGGCTGATGTGTTGCACCCTGTGATGTTGGGTTTCTGAGAGGTAATAAAGAATAGCTCCAGCCGCGATCAGTCCGTCTTCCAGCTGATCCACTCCAAATCCTTTAAGAGAGGTAGTGCCAAAATGTTTGTTCAGGCTTTCGTAGGCATGGTCTATTTTAAAAACCCAATCCTCGACTAGAAAAAGATTATAGCCTTCCCCAAAGGTTTGAGCGAATTCCTTTTTCTTGTTTTTTGGAACCAGGATTTCACTGGGAGCAAAGTTCTGGAGCAGTTTATCGATATAATCCGGCTGACCCTCCGCCGTAAGGTATTCCCCTGTGGAGACATCCAGAAAAGAAATGCCGAGGCACTTTTTTCCGAAATGTACCGCCCCGAGAAAATTATTGCTCCTGGATTGCAACACCTCATCATTCATTGCCACCCCGGGGGTAATCAATTCAGTTACTCCCCGTTTGACTATAGTCTTCGTCATCTTTGGATCCTCCAGCTGATCACAAATAGCCACCCGCTCCCCGGCTTTGACCAGCTTTGGAAGGTAAGTGTTCAGGGAATGGTGCGGGAATCCGGCCAGTTCTGTCCGCTCACTTCCATTGTTCCTGTTGGTCAGCACGATGTTCAGGATTTTTGCCGCCTTTACTGCGTCCTGACCAAAGGTTTCGTAGAAGTCTCCTACTCTAAATAGGAGCAGCGCATCAGGATACCGATTCTTGATGGTATTGTACTGCTGCATCAGTGGAGTGGTCTTCTTGGATTTTCCGGACAAAATTTCGATTTCTTTTCTCAGGCTAATGTAAATATTCTTCTGTATTCCCGGTAGTGACGCCATCCCTACGTTATCATTTTTTTTCCACAATTGCTCAACAAGGAAACAGGTTCGAGGAACTGGAAATTTCAGTCCATCTTCTCACGAGGCAGAGACCGCGGATCTGATCGCTGCACAAGAACGAGAATTCTGCCTTAAAATTGGTTATTTTTGACGCATGCTGAACCGCAAGCTCAAGAACAGCGAACTTGAAAGGAAATCCCCCGAGGAATTCAAAAGGGCTCCAAAAGTTCCACTCCTTGTCATCCTGGACAATGTCAGAAGCCTGAACAATGTCGGATCGGTCTTTCGAACCTGTGATGCATTCCTGGTGGAAAAGATCTACCTGTGTGGAATTACAGCCGTACCCCCTCACAAGGACATTCAGAAGACGGCGCTCGGAGCTACTGAGACTGTGGATTGGGAATATAGAAAAACCACCGCCGATCTGGTTAAGGAATTAAAGGGTGATGGGATTACCATCCTCTCCGTAGAACAAGCTGAAGACAGTGTTTCCCTTGGAGAATACATTCCTGTAGGGCAAGGAAGATTTGCTCTGGTGTTTGGGAACGAGGTAAAGGGAGTTCAGCAGGAGGTGGTGAACCTAAGTGATGAGGTCATTGAAATCCCTCAATTTGGGAGTAAACATTCCTTGAATATCGCAGTCAGCGCCGGAGTGGTCATCTGGGATCTATTCTCAAAGCTCCAGACACGATCCACTGATCAGTTGAAATGATGGAGGAGACTCAGATAATCCTCGCGATTCTCCACGAAATCAAGCTCTGAAATATCGATTACCTTCACATTGAGGTTCCCCTGGGATTTAATAAAGGCAAAGTAACTCTTGTTGATATCGGCCAGGTATTGAGCTTCGATCTTCTGCTCATAACCCCTTCCCCGCTTTCTGATATTTTCCAACAGTCGATCCGTATTCTGATAGAGATAGATATACAGATCCGGTTTCACAAGCTCTTTATACATGATGTGAAACAGTTTTTGATAGAGCGCATACTCCTCTTCCTGGAGCGTGATCTTCGCGAAGATCAGTGACTTAAAGACATCGTAATCCGAGATCACAAAATCCTTGAACAGGTCATACTGCGCAAGATCATCGGATAACTGCTGGTAGCGGTCTGCAAGAAAAGACATTTCCAGGGGAAAGGCATACCTCCCTTTGTCTTCATAGAACTTTGGCAGAAAAGCATTATCCTTAAATCTCTCCAGAATTAATCGTGCGTTGAAATCCTGGGAAATCATGGTTGCCAGGCTGGTTTTGCCCGCCCCGATGTTTCCCTCTACCGCTATGTAGTTATAGCGGGAAAAGCCAAAAACCTCTGGTTTACGAAGTTGCTCCTCAACCGGCAACAAGCTTTCAGTCGGCGCATGTTTGAGAAGCTCCGAAATGGTGACTCCTTTTTCGGGATGCTTCACTCCGGAAGCTATTTCACTTAGCGGCTGCAGCACAAATCTCCTTTTTTCCATGCCCGGATGCGGGACAAGGAGATCCTGTGTTTTAATTATCTGGTCCTCGTACAACAGCAAGTCAAGATCGATCTGCCTGTTACTATAGCCTCCTTTGTCGCCCCGATTCCGACCCAAATTTCTTTCGATTTCGAGCAGAACATGCAAAAGTCTTTGGGGATCCAGACGCGTATTGATTTCGATACATGCATTGAGAAAATCATTCCCTTGAAATCCCGATGCGGGGCTCTGAACGACACCTGATACGGCTATGACATCCCCAACCTTTCGGTGTATTTCCGCCGTGGCAGATTGCAGGAACCACATCCTGTCTCCAAGATTGCTGCCAAGCCCGATGTACGCCTTTTTTGGAAGATCCAAGAGAATTTAAGAAAACGTTAGTAAGCGTCTCCGCTAGAATTTCACAACAAATTAAACAAAACAAAATCACATACCCCTAACTTTGTTTTGGACTTTCTCTTTTTGGTACAGGAGTTGACCTTAAGGTTTAAGCTCCCAATGGGAGAAAATATCACAAAGGCCATGAAGAAATTTTTAAAAGTTTTAGGGATTATCCTGGGAATCATCGTTCTCCTCTTGTTCCTTGCGCCCCTTCTCTTCGAAAATCAATTGAAAAATCTTGTTCAGAATACCATAAATAAAAATCTCAATGCTGAGGTGGCTTTCGCAGATATGGATCTCAGTCTTTTCCGAAGTTTTCCTGATGCAAGCCTTACAATCGAGGATTTCAGTGTGATCAACCGAGCACCTTTTAAAGGGGATACTCTTGCAAGAGGGCAGGAGGTGGAATTGGAACTGAATATTTTTGAACTCTTTAAATCAGGAGATGAACCCGTGAAGATCGATGCCATAGAAATCAACCAGACCCTGCTGGACCTAAAAATCGATTCTCTCGGGAATAACAATTACGACATCGCCATAGAAGACACCACCACAACAGGGACTGGAGGGGCACTTCAGTTTGACGTCGAGCGATACCAAATCAATGATTCCAGGGTCAACTACAGGGATCAGCAATCAGGAATTGGCTTGATCGTGGAGGACCTTAATCATGAGGGAACGGGTGATTTCTCAGCTGCGACCTCAGAATTGTCCACGGTTTCGACCGCCCTGGTAAGCCTTGAAATCGATAGCATTAATTATCTGAACAGAAATAAGGTCCAACTCACGGCCGATTTCATGATGGACCTGGAGAAAATGAAATTTACCTTCCTTGAAAATGAGGCCATAATCAATCAGCTTCCGCTGACTTTTGATGGGTATGTTCAGGTGCATGAGGACCATAATGAGATTGATTTGAGTTTCAAAACCCCATCCTCAAGTTTTAAAAATTTTCTTGCTATTATCCCGGAGACTTACTCAAAAAATATTGAACAGGTTCAAACCCAGGGAGATTTTATTGTGCAAGGGAAGATCCAGGGAAGGGTGGACGACACTTATATTCCCCAAATGGAAATCAGCATTGCCTCGAGCAATGCCTCCTTTAAATATCCCGATTTGCCAGAAGCGGTAGAAGACATCACGATTGCTGCCGAGATCATGAATGAAACCGGACTTGCCGAAGATACCTATGTGAACATAGAGAAATTGAATTTCAGGATTGACCAGGATGCTTTTTCAGCAAACGGAAGTCTGAAGAACCTCATGGGAAATATGATCGTGGATATGAATATTAACGGCTCCCTGAATTTGGCAAACCTGGAACGTGCATATCCCCTGAATCTTGAACAGGATCTCAATGGCCATATAGATGCGAATATCAGCACCCGATTCGATATGGAATCCATAGAGAAGGAACAGTACCAGAACGTTCGGAGCAGCGGAAACATGGTGGTTGAAGATTTCCGTTATGCTTCACCAGAAATTCCCAATGAAATCGAAATCGAGACAGTTTCCCTCCAGTTTGACCCCGGAAACGTCAACCTGGAGAACATGATTGCGACAACGGGTAAGACAGATCTCACGGTCCAGGGAAATATCAAGAACCTGATGGGATACCTGTTCGCTGATCAAAAACTCAAGGGAAATTTTACCGCCAGATCCAATACCTTCAGTGTAAATGATTTTATGGTCCGAAACATTCCTTCAGAAGAGGGAGAAGAGCCGGTTACTTCTGAATCTGGTCCGGAAGCGATCAAAATCCCATCCTTCCTCGATGTGCAATTGGATTTTCAGGCGGACCGGGTTCTGTATGACAACCTGGTTCTGGAAAACACCAGAGGGAATGTCAACATTTCAGATGAAACTGCGATCCTGAACCAGATCTCCTCTGATATTTTTGGAGGGAATATCCTGCTTAACGGACAGGTCACCACCGCCGAAGATACTCCCGAATTCAAGATGGATCTCGATCTCAAGTCAATCGATATCGCCCAATCCTTCAGGGATATGGAGTTGTTAAGGAACCTCGCTCCGATTGCCGAGGCTTTACAAGGAAAATTGACCACTAAAATCAACCTACAGGGAGATCTTTATGAAAACCTGACACCGCAGATCAATACCCTGGCAGGAACTGCGTTGGCCCAGGTTCTGGGAGCGCAACTGAATCCAGAGCAATCGCGCCTGCTGGAGCAGCTCAATGAACGACTGGCATTTTTCAACCTTGAGGACCTCAACTTGAACAATCTGGAGGCTCACCTGACCTTTAACAACGGACAGGTTCAGGTTCAACCTTTTGATTTTAATATCAAGGGTATAGAAGGTACCATATCGGGAACGCATGGTTTTGATCTTGGTATGAACTACAATGTTGCTCTGGAGGTTCCTGCAACATACCTGGGGGATGAACTGGGAAGTCTCCTCTCCCAATTGTCTTCTCAGCAGCTGGCGAGCATGACCGTGGCTCTACCCATCAATGTTACCGGTACCTTTACAAGTCCGAACATCGCCCTGAATCTCGACCAGGCGGTTCAAAATCTGACCCAGAAGATTATAGATAATCAGAAGGATAACCTCAAAGACAGGGGAAAAGATATTCTTACAGGAATTCTGACCGGAAAACAGTCTCAGGATACCACCGCCCAATCCACCACACCTCCGGATTCCATTCCAGCCCAGCGGGAGGAAGTGGTAAAGAAAACAGCAAAAAGGATCTTAGGAAATATCCTCGAACGCAAAACCAGTAAGAAAGACAGTGTTAATCCATAATCTCAGGCTACCGCGATCGAGACGAGAAATCCTTCGTGCTTGCGCACGTTGAACACCATCCCGTCCTCAAAGATCAGGTACTGCCCTTTTATTCCCTTCAGAACCCCTTCATAAAAAGGCGCTTTAATGAGATTAAGTGTTCTGATCTTTGGTGGGTACTGAATCACCGGATAATGTAACTGCATCTCCTCGCTCGATTCCACGAAATAATCCTGCACCTCCTCAGGAAGATATTGCCTTAGATCTTCCTTGATCGATTTTAGATCCAGATCCTTCAGATCATTGGTCAGCATCCTTCTCCAGTTCGTTTTGTCGGAAACATGATCCTTTAAAGCCACTTCTGTTATTCCGGCAAGATATCGGTTGGGAACCTCCACCACTTCAATTGCTTCATGTGCCCCCTGATCGATCCATCGCGTCGGAACTTCCTCCTTGCGGGTTACCCCGACTTTTACATTGCTCGAATTCGCCAGATACACAATATGCGGTTGCAACTGGACCCGCTTCTCAAATTCGAGATTTCGGTGCTCCTCATCGAGATGGGCTCGGCTCAGTTCCGGCCGGATCACCCATTCTCCCATTTCCGGTAGCTGCATGAAACACTGATAACATACTCCGTTTGCGAAAATTTTCTTCTGGCTGTTGCAGGCCGTACACCAGAAATGGAGAAAATTAATGCTGATGGATTTGTTTAGGACCTGATTCATATTGAGGAAATCATGGTCAAAAACAAGATAGTAGTCAATAGGAACCCGGTGTTCGGTCTGCATCTTTCGAAGAACCCCCTGATAAGTCATAAGCTGAGGTGAAATTAATGTTTGGTCATGTTTGCCGGCAAGGAGAATAATTTTAATTTTAACCAGTCCGCCCCTGCCTAGGCTTCAGGGTGGCTAAAGATAAAACAAAAATGACAATCCCATTTGTACATTCGGTTGCTTCGTGGTTCTTAAAGAAGCGAATCCATCAGATGGAATTGTTTCTCAAATATCCGGATGAGGTGCAGTCCGAACTCCTCAGGAAACTGCTCCATAAGGCTCAGAACACCGAAATTGGTAAAAAATACGACTTTACTTCCATCCGGGATTATGAAGTTTTCAGGTCACGGCTTCCCGTTCAGACCTACGAGGATATGGAATCCGACATAGAACGAAGCCGGAAAGGAGAAAACAATATCTTCTGGCCCGGCCAGATCAAATGGTTCGCCAAATCCAGTGGGACAACCAGTGCCAGAAGTAAATTCATTCCGGTAAGCGAGGAATCCCTGGAGCGGTGTCATTACGCGGCTGGAAAAGATTTGCTGTGCATTTACCTGAACAACAACCCGCAGTCTCAGCTGTTCAGTGGAAAAAGCCTCAGGCTCGGCGGAAGTAAGGAGCTTTATCAAAGTAATGGCACGCAATTCGGCGACCTTTCGGCCATCCTGATTGACAACATGCCGTTCTGGGCTGAGTTCAGCAGTACCCCGAGTAGTGAAATCTCCCTGATGAGCGATTGGGAGACAAAAATGCCAGCGATCGTTAATGAGACCATCAATGAGAAAGTGACCAGTCTTGCCGGAGTACCGTCATGGATGCTCGTCCTTCTCAATCATGTTCTTGAGCGGGCGCAAAAGGAGAATCTTTTCGAGGTCTGGCCGGACCTCGAGGTTTATTTCCATGGTGGGGTGAACTTCGCACCCTATACGGAGCAATACCGAAAGTTACTTCCCTCTGATGACTTCAGGTACTATGAAATTTACAATGCCTCGGAGGGCTTTTTTGCCATTCAGGACACCAATGATTCCAAAGATTTGTTACTCATGCTGGATTATGGCGTCTTTTATGAGTTCATTCCCATGGAGTCTTTCGGAACCAGCGCAGAAAGGGTCATCCCTTTGGCCGAGGTCGAAGTCGGGCGCAATTATGCCATTATTATTTCCACCAATGCCGGTCTCTGGCGTTATAGGATCGGCGACACCGTCCGTTTCACCTCTGTTTCTCCATACAGGATCAGGGTCACTGGCAGAACGAAACACTATCTTAACGCCTTTGGGGAGGAAGTCATAATTGAAAATGCCGAGGAGGCCTTAAAAAAGGCGTGTGAGAGTTCCGATTGTGAAATTGTCGATTTTACGGCTGCCCCTGTCTTTATGAAAGGCAAGGAGAAAGGAGCCCACGAATGGGTGATAGAATTCAGGAAACCACCGAAGGACAAGGATGATTTCACCAAAGGCCTGGATCTCGCGTTACAGGAAAATAACAGTGACTATCAGGCCAAGCGTTTTAATAATATGACCCTCGACCCCCCCAAGGTGCATATCGCCCGTCCCAACTTGTTCTACGACTGGCTCAAATCCAAGAATAAACTGGGTGGCCAGCACAAGATCCCCCGACTCTCCAATGAGCGGGAGTACCTGGAGGAGCTTTTGAATATGAATCGGTGATTTAAAGATCTACTGTTGCCAGTTCCACGGCCTTGATGGTCTCATCAATATCTTCATAGCTAAGGGCATCACTGATAAACCAGGTTTCAAAAGCACTTGGGGCGATATAGATACCCTGATCCAGCATTCGATGAAAGAAACTTTTGAACTTGTCATTGTTACCCTGGGCAGCACTTGAGAAGTCGGAAACGGGATTCTCACAAAAATGCACAGAAATCATAGACCCGCTCCTGTTAATCTGATGCTTCACACCGTTTGCCTGGAGGACCTCTTCCATCCCCCTATGGAGATGAGCGGTTTTTTCGTTGATACTGTCATAGATCCTCCTGTTGTTTTCAAGCTCTGTAAGCATAGCCAGTCCGGCTGCCATTGCGAGGGGATTACCGCTAAGCGTTCCCGCCTGATAAACCTTTCCCTCTGGTGCAAGATGTTCCATGATCTCATTTCTCGCTGCAAATGCCCCTACAGGCAATCCTCCTCCGATCACTTTACCAAAGCAAAGAATATCGGCACTGACCCCAGTAGCTTCCTGAGCTCCCCCGGGAGCGAGACGGAAACCTGTCATAACCTCATCGAAAATGAGAAGAGCACCATGCTCATCACACAATTTTCTCAGCCCCTCGAGAAAACCTTCCTTGGGAGGAATGCATCCCATGTTTCCAGCAATGGGTTCCAGGATTACACAGGCTATCTCGTCAGGATTGGCCTTAAAAAGACCGGCTACGCTTTCAAGACTATTGTAGGTGGCCAGCAGTGTGTCTCTGGCTGTGCCCGTTGTGACTCCGGGGCTGTTTGGCGAGCCGAAAGTTACCGCTCCGCTCCCGGCCTGGATCAGAAATGAGTCACTATGTCCATG
Organism: uncultured Salinimicrobium sp.; assembly: GCA_946887075.1. The sequence goes on along the minus strand of CAMPKA010000023.1, from coordinate 33,698 downwards.
GTAACAACCGGCAAATTTTATGATTTTTTCTTTTTGTTTATATCCCCTGGCCAAACGAACTGCACTCATGGTAGCCTCGGTTCCGGAATTCACCATTCTGATCTTGTCGATGTTGGGTACCATCGATATTGCCAGGCGGGCGATACGCGTTTCCAGCTCGGTCGGCGTTCCAAAGGAAGTTCCTTTCCTGGCCTCTTGCACAAGGGCTTCAATGACCGGTGGAAATGCATGTCCAAGGATAAGGGGTCCCCAGGAGTTGATGTAATCGATGAACCTATTTCCATCTTCATCGTACATATAGGCTCCCTTAGCTTCCCGGATAAAAAGAGGGTCTCCTCCCACAGCCTTAAAGGCTCTGACGGGAGAGTTAACCCCCCCGGGGATAAATTCCTTCGCTTCCCTGAACAAATCGCTGCTTCTCTTATAGATCATGTTGACTTTTCTCATGGGGTAATGTAAAGTACCTGCCCTATTCCGATAACAGTACCCCTTAGATTGTTGTATCTCTTTAGCTGCTCCACGGTAAGATCATATCGCTTTGCTATGGAGTAAAGCGTGTCTCCTTTCTGGACCACATAACGCTCACCCTCCTGTTGGGAGACGGCGTAATTACCTGTGGTCTTGCCCAGTACTTCGGAATCAAACCTGTAGAGCTGGTATCTCTCGATAAGGCTGATCAGCTTTTCCGGGTACCGGCGATCAGTCGCGTAACCGGCTTCTCTCAGTCCCCTGGCCCATCCCCTGTAATCATCTATCTTCAAATCAAATAGCCCGGCGTAGCGTTTTCTTCCGGTTAAAAAAAGGGAATGATCTCGGTATGAATATTTCGGATCGCTGTATTTTCTGAAACATTCCTGATCCCGGTCATCATCATGATAAACCTTGGCCCCGTCCCAATCGTGACATTTGATCCCAAAGTGGTTCATCGCCTTTAGGGTTAATTCCCCCTCTCCTGCGCCAGATTCAAGAATTCCCTGTGCCAGAGTGATACTGGCGGGGATCTTGTAAAGTCTCATTTCCTCCTGGGCGATCGGGGCAAAGGTCGCGATATACGCGGCGATCTTGTCCTTGTAAGTAATGGGCTGATTCACCTCCCGCTGAGGATCTGAATCGGTGCGTGCATTTTCCCGTTCTCGCTCTACCTGCTGAGATACTTCTGGGTTCCTCTGCTCCCCAGAGGTATTCCTGATCGCTTTTTTACTCCCACAGGAACTGACTAAGAACAGAAGGAACAACAACGTAAATCTCAGGATCATTCTCATGGGGTCTTATTGTATTTGAGGTAAACCTTTTCTTTTTAACAGCCTGTTCATTCCCGCGATTCCTTGTAGTCCCCCGGTATGCACGGCCAAAATCCGCGTGTTTGCCCTGAACCATCCCTGGGCAAGCAGGTCAAAAATACCAAAAATCATCTTTCCAGTATAAACAGGATCCAGAGGAATTCCCGTTTCTGTCTTAAAATTGTTCATAAAATGGATCAATTCCTCGTTTATCTTAGCATAACCTCCGAAATGGTAATTTGTTATACGATCCCAGTTACTTTTTTTGGTGTACTGGCTGATCACATCTACAGGAAAGTTGCCCTTGAGAGCGGAGAAACCCAGCACCCTCTGGTTCGCACCGGAGGCATTTATCAGACCAGCCATGGTGCCTCCCGTACCAACAGAGCAACATATGACATCGAACTGCTCCCTGTCTTCGGGGGTCAGTATTTCCTCACAACCTTGCACTCCCAGGCTGTTTGTTCCACCCTCAGGAAGGTAATAAAACGGACCGAGTTCTCTACTGAACCTATGGAGAAGGTCTTCTGTCAGATGCTTCCTGTATTCCTCCCGGCTCAGGAATTTTAGCTTCATTCCTTTATCCAGGGCAAAATCCAGAGTAGGATTTCCTCTCAGCTCCTTATCCGGAAGTCTTTCCAATTCTTCCCCCCTGATTACGCCAATGGTTTCTAGCCCCAGGAGTTCTCCTGCCGCTGCAGTAGCGGCGATATGGTTGGAATAAGCTCCTCCAAAGGTGAGGATTTTCCGGTATCCGTTAGATACTGCCTCCTCAAGATTATATTTGGTCTTTCTGAACTTGTTACCGGATACTTCCGAGTGTAGCTGATCTTCCCTTTTGATCCATAAGGAAACCCCATCCTTTTCGAGGACAAACTGATTAGGCACAGCGTTCAATGGAATAATTTTGTTTGACATGAAGAAGATTACAGATACCTGATGAAGCTCCAGGGCTTCCTCACCCTTAAGTAAGTCAGGTTCCGCTCATTGACATAAGCTTCCTTTTCAAAACTGATACTGCTATAGGCTTTGTAGGTATCCCGGTAACATATCAGCCTGACCAGATACTCAAACAGATAGAATATGAAAAACAAAACCAGCAGGAGCTCGAGCTGTTGCCGGAGGTGGATACGCTCGTGATTCATAAAGACCCTGTTTTTTCTTAGTTCCCTGCGTTTAATGACTATGAATGGCCATAATACCACTCCATCGAATTTGCCGGACAGCAGGAATTTATTTACCACCACAAACATGATGACAATATAAGAAAATGCTATTTTTGTGATATGGGTTTTTTCGGGAAAAAAAATGAGCTCCAGGACGGGGATTACTATTTGACCCCCGAAGGCTATCGCTGTTTTACGGCCCAATTTCTTCTGAGACGCGGCTATTGCTGTGAGAGCGGCTGTCGTCACTGTCCCTACGGCTACAATAAGAAAACGAACCGACAAGAATAAAAGCTTTCATGGATTTTAAAGATGCGATCAAAGAAGGCATACCCGCCACCCTGCCCCCCGCGCGGGATTATGATCCTGATGTCAATCACGCTCCAAAGCGAAAGGACATCCTCACCCCCACCGAAAAAAAACTAGCGCTCCGCAATGCATTGCGATATTTTCACCCGAGGGATCACCACACCCTGCTTCCAGAATTTCTCCAGGAACTCCAGACAAGAGGACGAATTTATATGTACAGGTTCAGACCGGACTACGAAATGTATGCGCGCCCCATTGAAGAATATCCTGGAAAATGCGCTCAGGCAAAAGCAATAATGCTTATGATCCAGAACAATCTGGATCCTCGGGTAGCCCAGCATCCCCATGAACTGATTACCTATGGGGGAAATGGAGCGGTATTTCAGAACTGGGCCCAGTACAGGCTGGTGATGAAATATCTTTCTGAAATGACATCCAAGCAGACCCTCGTAATGAATTCAGGGCATCCCCTGGGGCTTTTCCCTTCCCATCCTGACGCTCCCAGAGTGGTTGTGACCAATGGTATGATGATTCCTAATTATTCCAAACCGGACGACTGGGAGCGGTATAATGCCCTTGGCGTTACGCAATATGGGCAGATGACCGCCGGAAGCTATATGTACATCGGCCCGCAGGGAATCGTTCATGGCACCACTATTACGGTTCTCAATGCGCTCCGCAAGTTGTCTACCGGCGAGATTTCGGCTTCACCCGGAGCAGGTCGGCTCTTTGTCACCTCCGGCCTGGGTGGTATGAGCGGTGCGCAGCCGAAGGCCGGAAATATTGCCGGATGCATCACCGTTTGTGCGGAGGTAAATCCCAAGGCTGTCGCAACCAGGCACGCCCAAGGATGGGTTGATGAGGTGGTCCATGACCTGGATTTACTTGTAGAGAAGGTGAAAGAGGCAAAGGCGGAGAAAAAGGCCATCTCTTTTGCTTATCAGGGGAATATTGTGGACGTATGGGAACATTTCCACAGGCATGAGGTACACATCGACCTGGGAAGTGATCAGACCTCCCTTCATAACCCTTGGGCCGGAGGCTATTATCCGGCCGGATTGAGCTTCGAAGAAGCCAATGATATGATGGCCTATGATCCTGATCGATTCAGAGAAGAAGTGAAAAAAAGCCTTCGAAGGCAAACTGAAGCGATCAACGGCCATACTTCCAGGGGAACCTACTTCTTTGACTATGGCAATGCCTTTCTTCTGGAAGCAGCTCGGGCAGGAGCGAAGATTTTTAAAGGGCCGGAAGGCCGCTTCTTTAGTTCAGAAGATCCCACGGAGCAAGCAGCCTTTGCCTATCCGAGCTATGTGCAGGATATTATGGGACCCATGTGCTTTGATTATGGCTTCGGCCCATTCCGTTGGGTCTGTGCCTCCGGAAAGGAGGAAGACCTTGAGAGGACCGATAAGATTGCCACAGAAGTCCTTCAGCGCCTTAAGAAAGAGGCGCCTGAGCAGATACGTCAGCAAATGGAGGACAACATTAGGTGGATCAAAGGTGCCCGGAGAAACAAACTGGTGGTGGGATCCATGGCCAGGATATTATATGCCGACGCGAGCGGAAGAATTGAAATTGCAGCTGCTTTCAATGAGGCGATCAGCCGTGGTGAAATCGGACCTATCATTCTGGGAAGGGACCACCATGACGTCTCAGGAACAGATTCCCCTTATCGGGAAACCTCCAATATCTATGACGGATCCCAATTTACAGCTGATATGGCCATTCAAAATGTGATCGGGGACAGTTTCCGGGGAGCGACCTGGGTGAGCATACACAACGGTGGCGGTGTAGGTTGGGGAGAGGTTATCAATGGCGGATTCGGTATGGTTCTTGAGGGTAATTACGAGTCGGAAAGACGACTTAAGTCTATGTTATTCTGGGATGTCAACAATGGGATTGCCAGGAGGTCCTGGGCTCGGAATGAGGGTGCTGTCTTTGCTGCAAAGAGAGCGATGAAACAGGAACCAGACCTGAAAATTACCCTTCCCAGCGAGGTAGATGAAGGTCTTATGTCCACAATTAACCTATAAAAACAGGACTTATGAAATCCATTAAAATTACCGTTCTATTACTGCTCGTGGTATTTTTCACTTCGTGCAATTCAGTCAGGGTCGCTACAGACTATGATCCCCAGGTAAACTTCGGACAATACGAAACCTTTGCCTTTTTTAAACCGGGGATTGACAAAGCTGAAATTTCTGACCTTGACAAAAAGCGAATATTAAGAGCTATTGAAGAGGAAATGCTCCAGAAAGGATTCACCAAATCAGAAGATCCCGATTTGCTGGTCAGCATCTTTACCAAAACCAAGGAAAACATCAACATCTATAACAACAACTATGGCTATGGCTATGGCTGGGGATGGCATCCGTGGTACTGGGGTGCTGGTTATAACACTGTTAATTCAACCACTGAAGGAACCTTATACGTCGATTTGATCGACGCGGATGAGAAACAACTTGTCTGGCAGGGTATGGGAACTGCTGCCCTTGACATGGATCTGGAGGTAGATGAAAGGCAGGAAAGGATCTCCGAGATAGTGGATGAGATCATGCAGGAGTATCCGCCATCAAAAAACTGAGAGCGAGAATCTCGATATTTCAAGACCATGAGCCCGGTGCCATGGTCTTTTTTTTGAAGTTGCGGGTAATGGAATCCGGGCTGGAGAAGAGATCGATTTTTCGTATCTTTCTCCTTCGGAATTATTAGGTAACATGGAAGAACAGTTCGAATCAAATGAAATTATAGACAGACTGCCTGCGCATCTGAAACAGTTCATCAAACCGCAGAATTATGAAGATTACACCCCGATTAATCATGCGGTATGGCGGTATGTGATGCGTAAGAATGTGGATTACCTCAGCAAGGTAGCGCATTCCTCATATCTTGACGGCTTGCGTCAGACCGGGATCTCCATAGACCACATCCCTAACATGTACGGGATGAACAGAATTCTGAAGGAGATCGGTTGGGCAGCCGTTGCCGTGGATGGTTTCATTCCCCCGGCGGCCTTCATGGAATTTCAGGCTTTCAACGTCCTTGTGATCGCCAGTGATATAAGACAACTTGATCACATTGAGTATACTCCCGCACCTGATATTATACACGAAGGAGCAGGCCATGCCCCGATCATCGCCAACCCGGAGTACGCCGAATACCTGAGGCGCTTTGGTGAGATCGGATGTAAGGCCATTTCCAGTGCCAAGGATTATGAGATCTACGAAGCGATTAGACACCTTTCCATCATCAAGGAAGCTGAAGATACCCCCGCAGAAGAAATTGAAGCCGCGGAAAAGAAGGTAGATGAATTGCAAAACGATGTTCGGGAACAGAGCGAAATGGCGCAGATACGGAATCTGCACTGGTGGACGGTGGAATATGGGCTGATTGGAACTCCTGAGCAACCAAAGATTTATGGTGCCGGTTTATTGTCCTCAATTGGAGAGAGCGCCTGGTGTATGACCGACAAGGTGAAAAAGATACCGTACAATATCGAAGCTGCCAAACAGGATTTCGACATAACCAAACCACAACCCCAGCTATATGTCACTCCGGATTTTGCCCAACTGAGCCTTGTCCTGGAGGAATTCGCCAATACCATGGCCTTGCGGCGGGGAGGATTGGAAGGCCTTAAAAAACTGATCAATTCGAAAAACATCGGTACGGTGGAACTGAGCACCGGCATTCAGATCTCTGGAGATTTCTCGAGGGTGATCGAGCACAATGGCAAACCGATTTATTTCCAAACCTCAGGAGCAACTGCCCTGGCCCATAGAGAGAAGGAATTGGTAGGGCATGGAACAGAGCATCACCCAGATGGATTTGGTTCCCCCGTAGGTAATCTCAAAGGCATCAATCTGGCCATTGAAGATATGGGCCCGCGAGACCTGAGGGCATATGACATCTATGAAGGAGAGAAAGTTAAACTGGAATTTGAGGGAGGTATCACCGTGGAGGGTGAAATTATCACCGGGAGCAGGAATCTTCAGGGAAAGGTCATCCTGATCAGTTTCAGAAATTGCACTGTCAACTGGAAAGAGGAAGTTCTTTTCAAGCCGGAATGGGGGATTTACGACATGGCTGTAGGTAAAGAGATCATTTCTGCTTTTGCAGGTCCTGCTGACGCCAATTCTTTTGACCTTATCACGCATAAAACTTCTTCAACCACCATCAAAAGCAAGAAGACCCCTGAAAGGTTGGAACTGGAGTCGCTGTATGAATCAGTCCGAAACATCAGGCAGGGAAAAACAACAAAATTCTCCCTGGAGGCGGCTTTTGAACTGCTGGAGAAGCACCATCCTGGAGACTGGTTGCTCCCGGTAGAAATTTACGAGCTGGTGGCCGGAAAGGACCCGCAGTTTGCAGAGAAGGTCCTACGACACCTCGAACAGGTAAAAAGGCAGCGCCCCAAGGTGGCTCATCTTATTGATGACGGAGTAAATCTGGTGGATTCGGATTTTGCCCTGACCTAAACTTTTATTTCCTCGATTTCCTGTGAACTTTCAAAGGCCTGGCTTCTGTACTCAAGGGTCCATCCAAGAGTGCTGGTTAGAATATAGATCTTCTGGAGCTCACTGATAAGCCTGTTCTGGGCATTTTCCATCAGCCCTGATTTCTCGATCTTCCCTCTGATGGACTTCATGACCCTACCCCTGATCTCATTGTGGTCCTCCGCCTTGAACTGGTTCAGATAATCCTGGGAGATATCATAGTATTTTATTTCGGGATAGATGGAGATTTCCTCCTGGGGAATATGTAGTATCCTGAGGATTTTCTCCTCGGGATCCAATTCCACCTCAAGCTGGCTGAGATCATAAGCAACGGTTGCCCGTGCATTGACGATTATCAGGGCCTTCTTTTCAGCAGAGAGCAGGTCTAAATAATATTCCTTAGAGTCCTTATAGGTGTAGACCTGGGTGAAGCTTCCTTCCGTAACAATGAGCTTTCCGACGTTTTTGAGCTGTTCCTGGATCAGGCTGCTGCTTTCTACCAGTTCCTTGCGATTGTCCTGTTTGTTGTCGAAGTACTGGTAGACCAGGACGAGCAACAAACCGATAAGAATTCCCAATGAAATCTTCTTCATCTCATTATTTTTTTAAAGATAACGAATAAGGTTTGAGTCAGAAAGTCAGCTGTTGCCTAAAGAGAAATACCCGGAACTTTCCTCCTCACCTCCTTTTCCAGCTCTTCCAGTCTCCGGAGAAAACGCTGATGGCCTTCCCTTTCCGGATGGAACGGAACATGTCTCCGCCCCTTCTGGATCTTTTCCACGAGATCCATAACCTCAAGGGAATCGGGATTGATCCAGCAATCACGGAATCTCTCCCAAATGTACTTCACGGCGACTTCTGAAGGATGAATCATATCCGCTCCATAGAAACGATAATCCCGTAGTTCATCCATCAGAATCTCATAGGACGGGAAATAACCCAGACTCCGATCCTCCTCCAGGAGATCCTGGATGGCAGAGATTAACCTCGCCTTGCTTCTTTGATTTTCGACAAACCCGTCTCTGAGATGCCGAACCGGAGAAATTGTAAAGATGACCTTCACCTCCGGGTTCAATGTTCTTATTTCCCGAACGATCCCTGCCATATATTTTGCAGGATCGAGCAACTCCTTCCGAAAATGCTCCTGTGGCACCTTATGGCAATTGGCAACTTTCTGACCACTCTGGAGGTGTCTGTAGGCCCAGGCTGTTCCTGGTGTAACGATAACATGGGTAGCTTCTGCCAGAAAGGTACGGGTATGGATAATTGCCGTATTCAGGCTATCGAGAAGTTCCCTCTTCACAGGACTGCTTAGGGCGGAATGGGCTTCCAAGCAATGCCAGGACTCATTGTGGTAGAAAACATCCGACTCGTCATATTGATAAGCCTCCCCTACCCGCTTAAGAAAACGTTCTATAGCAGCGGGATTAAAAAGAATTCCGAAAGGATTCATCATGCAGGGAAACCTGTAATAATCCAGTTTCATCCCGATATTTTCCACAAAACAGGATCCCACCAACAGGACCTTGGAAGTATAAGCTATCTGGGAATCCTCCTGTTTAACAGGAACTTTAGTTCTGAATTCCATTAGAGTTTTCGTTCTCTGAAAGCATTTTACGTGCCTGTGACAGCGCCTGATCGAGACCCGCTGGGTTCTTTCCACCTGCAGTGGCATAAAAAGCCTGGCCACCACCGCCTCCCTGGATATATCGGCCCAGTTCTTTCACGATGTTTCCCGCGTGGAGATGGTTGGACTGGGTCAGCTCTTTGCTGATATAACAGGCTAGAACCGCCTTTCTATCCTGCTGGCTCCCGAGTAGCAAGAATAGATTCTCCACTTCATCGCCAAGCTGGAAAGCAAGATCTTTCATGCCTCCGGAATCGAGTTCAACTTTCCGTGCGAGGAAATTTATTCCGTCGATTTCCTTTATTTCGCTTCTGAGTTCTCCCTTGAGGTTCCCGGCTTTTTCCCGAAGCAGTTTTTCAATCTGCCTCTTTTGGTCTGAGTTCTCTTCCTGCAGAGCGGTCACCGCCTTTATCACGTCTTTCGGATTCTTTAGGAGGTCCCCGACACGCTCATAAGACCTGGCCTGTGAGGTCAGATAGTCACGAGCCGCCTCAGAGGTGATGGCTTCTATCCTCCGGACTCCGGATGCCACTCCACCTTCAGACAGGATCTTCAGATACCAGATGTCAGAGGTATTGGCGACATGGGTCCCTCCGCAGAGTTCAACTGAATCCCCGAAACGAATGGCCCTTACCGTATCGCCGTATTTTTCCCCGAACAACGCGATGGCTCCTTCATCAATGGCTTCCTGGTAGCTAAGGTTGCGCTGCTCGATCAAAGGGAGGCCTTCCATAATCCTCTCGTTAACGAAATCCTCCACCTGCTGGATCTCTTCTGGAGAGAGTTTCCCAAAGTGAGAGAAATCAAAGCGAAGGTAATCACTGCTGACCATTGAGCCTTTTTGTGTTACATGGGTCCCCAGAATGTTTCGCAATCCCTGGTGCAAGAGGTGAGTCGCACTGTGATTGGCAGCGGTAAGGGACCTTTTCTTCTTATCGACCCTGGCAAGAAGACGCCCTTCTGTATTTTCGGGTAATTGTTTGGTGATATGGATGATCAGATTGTTTTCCTTTCGGGTATCGAGCACCTTTATTTGTGGACCATCAGCAGCTTCCAGAATCCCTGTATCTCCTTTTTGACCACCGCCTTCCGGATAAAAAGGGGTTTTATCCAGAACCAGCTGAAATCGTTCCCCTTCTTTCTTCGATTCTGTCCTGCGGTATCTTAGGATTTTTACCTCCGCCTGAAGTGCATCGTAGCCCACGAAACCTTCACTCTGGCTCTCCCTTAAAACCTGCCAGTCCCCGGAAGTGACCTTGGAAGCACTTCTAGACCGCTTTTTCTGTTCCTCCAGGGCTTCCTGGAAACCATCCTGGTCCAGAAGGAATCCACGTTCCCCGGCGATCAGGGCAGTCAGATCAATGGGGAAACCATAAGTATCATACAGCTCAAAAGCTTTTTTCCCGGCGATCCTGCCATCCACGCTGTTCTCCATGATCTGGTCCAGCAACAGGAGTCCCTGCTCCAATGTTCGGAGAAAAGATTGCTCCTCCTCCCGTATGACATTGATGCAAAGTTTTTGCTGTGCCTGGAGCTCCGGAAAGGCCGCTCCCATTTCCTGGGCAAGCACCTTCACCAGTTTATGTACGAAGGCATTTTTCTGGCCTAAAAATGTGAACCCGTACCGGATGGCGCGTCTTAAGATTCTTCTGATCACATAACCCGCTCCTGTGCTCGCAGGAAGTTGTCCGTCTGCGATAGCAAAAGTCACAGCCCGAACATGATCCGCAATCACCCGAATGGCAATGTCCTGCTCCTCCTGCTGTCCGTATTTCTGCCCGGTGATCTTTTCCAATTCAGTGATCAACGGTATGAAAACATCCGTATCGTAATTGGATTTCACACCCTGAAGAACCATACACAACCTCTCGAAACCCATTCCGGTGTCTACATGCCTGGACGGCAGTTTTTCCAGTTTCCCATCGGCTTTTCTATTGAACTGGATAAAGACCAGGTTCCATATCTCCACCACCAGGGGATGATCCTTATTGACCAGGTCCCGGCCAGAAACCAATTCCTTTTCTGCCGAGGACCTCAGGTCCACATGGATCTCCGAAGAAGGGCCACAGGGCCCCTGGTCCCCCATTTCCCAGAAATTGTCCTTTTTGTTCCCGAGAATGATCCGTTCCTCCGGGACGATGGCACTCCACAGATCCAGAGCCTCCTGGTCCATAGGGATATCTTCCTCTGGGCTGCCCTCAAAAATAGTCACATAGAGGTCTTCCCTGCTGATGCCATAGACCGCTGTAAGCAGTTCCCAGGCCCAGGTAATCGCTTCCTTCTTGAAGTAATCCCCAAAACTCCAGTTGCCAAGCATCTCGAACATCGTATGGTGATAGGTGTCCTTGCCCACCTCCTCCAGATCATTGTGTTTCCCGCTTACCCGAAGGCATTTCTGGGTATCGGTGACCCGGGTATTCACGGGAGTTCCATTTCCCAAGAAATATTCCTTGAACTGATTCATTCCTGCATTGGTAAACATCAGGGTAGGATCATCTTTGATGACCATTGGTGCGGAGGGGACGATGGCATGACCTTTGGATTCAAAGAATTCGAGAAAAGTTTTTCTTATGTCCCTGGATTTCATGCGGAAAGGCTTTGAGAATTAAATAATTATGCTTTGGAGAAAACAATTTTTATATTTGTTCGTTTCCAAAGCTCACGGCTGCACGGTTTTCGCAGCATTTCTGGTAACGCAAAAATAGCACAATTTGACTAATGTCTAAGGTTAAATATTATTACGACAGTGAAACGCTTTCCTATAAGAAGATAGAACGCCGGAAGGGCCGTCGTCTTGGAATCTTCCTGCTCAGCCTGATCAGTGCTTTTCTTGCTGGGTTCATCCTTCTGGTTATCTACCTCAATATTCCCGCCCTGGAAACGCCGCGGGAAAAGGCGCTGGAGCGGGAATTGGAAAACATGAAGCTCCACTACAGCGTTCTCAACAGGAAAATGGACCAGGTTCAGCGGGTATTGGCAGATGTCGAAGAACGCGACAACAATATCTACCGGGTGTATTTTGAGGCCAATCCCATTCCTGAGGAACAACGTCTGGCAGGATTTGGAGGGGTGAACCGTTATCGCAAACTGGAAGGGTACAACAACTCCAAACTGATTATCGAAAGTCACAAGAAGCTCGACATGCTGACCAAGCGACTCGTCGTCCAGTCCCGTTCCCTGGATGAAATCGTTCAGCTTGCCGAAGAAAAGGAGCAGCTCCTGGCTGCCATCCCTGCCATCATGCCTGTGCGGAATGAGGACCTGAGAAGGATGGCTTCAGGATATGGCTGGAGAACCGATCCCTTTACCAAGGTCAGGAAATTTCACTATGGAATGGATTTCTCCGCTCCCAGGGGTACTCCGGTCTATGCCACAGGAGACGGAAAAGTAATCCGGGCGGACAATCGTTCCAGTGGGTATGGCAGGCATATCCGCATCGACCACGGGTATGGCTACACCAGTCTCTACGCTCATCTTTATAAGTACAACGTTCGACGAGGAGAGCGTGTTCAGCGCGGAGATCTGATCGGATACGTTGGTAGCACGGGAAGATCACAGGCTCCACATCTTCACTATGAGATTTTCAAGGATGGAGATCGGATCAACCCGATCAACTTTTACTACGGCCATCTTTCGCCGCAGGAGTACAACGAAATTCTGGAGCAGTCTCAACAGGAAAATCAATCGCTCGACTAATGCACGTCAACCTGCCTGAAAAACTGTATTACAGCATCGGGGAAGTGGCTGCAGCCTTTGGAGTGAATACCTCCCTGATCCGGTTCTGGGAAAAGGAATTCGACGTAATTAAACCAAAAAAAAACGCGAAGGGCAACAGAAAATTCACTCCGGAGGACATCCGGAACCTGGAATTGATCTACCACCTGGTCAAGGAGAGAGGATTTACCCTTGAAGGCGCAAAAACCCATTTGAAAGCTGAAAATCGAAAGACATTGTCTAACTTTGAAATCATCAGAAAGCTTGAGAATATCAAAGCTACGCTGATCAACCTAAAAAAAGAACTCTGATGAAAAAATGGCTTATCCCTCTTCTGGTGATTGGCGGACTTGTCCTGATCGCCGTCTTAATTTTTTCCGGGACCTATAATTCTGCAGTCGACAAACAGGAGACTACCAGACAAATGTGGGCCGACGTCGAAAGTGCCTATCAACGCAGGAATGATCTCATTGACAACCTGGTCAACACCGTAAAAGGAGCTGCCGATTTCGAGAGGAGTACCCTCACCGAAGTCGTTGAGGCACGAGCCAAGGCCACCTCTGTCAACGTAGATGCAGAAAACCTTTCCGAGGAACAGGTTGCCCGATTTCAACAGGCTCAGGGGGAGGTTTCCTCTGCCCTGTCCAGGCTCCTGGTGACCGTGGAACGCTACCCAGAACTTCGGGCGACTCAGAATTTTCAGCAGTTACAGTCCCAGCTTGAAGGCACGGAAAACCGAATTAATGTGGCCAGAAATCGTTATAACGAGGCGGCCACGAACTATAACAGCTATATCAGACGGTTCCCAAACAACCTGATCGCGGGGATGTACGGGTTTGACCGTATGCCTGCATTCGAAGCGGAGGCAGGTGCAGAACAGGCGCCCGAGGTCGAATTCGAATTTTAAGAAATGGCTGCTATCGAAGAATTCCTGAATCCCAAACAGGAGGAAGAGGTGGTAAAGGCAATCCAGGAGGCAGAGAAGAGGACTTCAGGAGAAATTCGGGTGCACATCGAAAAGACAGCTCGCAAAGAAATTTGGGACAGGGCCATGGAAGTGTTTCATCTTCTCAAAATGGACAACACCAGGGACCGGAATGGGGTTCTGATATATGTGGCGATCGAGGATCGCCAGTTCATCATTTATGGGGACCGTGGCATCAATGCCGTGGTGCCTCCCAATTTCTGGGAAAGCACCAAGGATGCCATTTCCAGAGAATTCAAGAAGGGAAATTTCAAGCAGGGTCTCATTGATGGGATAACCCGTGCAGGAAAAGAGCTCCAGGAACATTTTCCATGGTCAGAAGGGGATCAGAACGAGCTTTCCAACCAAATATCCAGAGAATGAGAATATCCCCGCTGCTTTTGTTATTGGTAACCCTTCTTCTCTCTTTCGAGGCAGAAGCCCAGAGGGAAATACCTCCGAAACCGAGCGTGGAAACAAGTGTTTACGATGGTGCTGAAATACTTGATCCATCCCAGGAGGAACGTCTCGCCCAGAAGCTGCTAAACTATGCCGATACGACCTCCACTCAAATCGTGGTAGCTACCATAAATTCCCTCCAGGGAGAATATATTGGAACCTATGCTACGGAGTGGGCCCATGAATGGGGAATCGGACAAAAGGACAAAGACAATGGAATCCTCATCCTTCTGGCCGAGGAAGAAAAAAAGATCTGGATCAATAACGGTTATGGAATCGAGGCCTATCTTACGGATGCGCTTTCGAAGCAGATTATTGAAAATGTCATCCTCCCGGAGTTCAGAAAGGGAGATTTCTATGCCGGTCTCGACGCCGGGACGACAGCCATCATAGAAGTGCTCAGCGGTGTATACAAAGGGGAGCCTCAGGCCAATGGCGGCCAGGGATCTTCTCCGAGATTTATCCTTCTAGCGATCTTCTTTGTCATCTTCCTGGTCATCCTCAGTGGCAGAAACAAACGCGGAGGAGGTAAAGGAGGTTATCGCAGAGGGGGAGGTCTTCTCGATATCCTGGTCCTCAGCAGCCTAGGTCGGGGTGGCTTTGGTGGAGGCTCCTTTGGCGGAGGTGGTGGCTTCGGAGGAGGCGGTGGATTCGGAGGAGGCTTCGGAGGCGGCGGTTTCGGAGGAGGCGGTGCCGGAGGAGGCTGGTAACAAACCTCAGCGCTGCAAAGCAGGCCATGTCCGACCTCAGCAATTCCGACGAATGAAGATGAACAGGGTCAAAAAATCCGAGCCCTTGCTTTAAGTTGCTTTCTTTAACTTCAGAAGATAATCCTGCTGCCGTTCTTGTTGGGATCCTTTCCTCCGAATTTGGTCAACTTGTAGGTAAAGCTGAGCATTACATACCTTTCGAGAACGAGTTCCTCAGTATCCTGCACATAATTCTGCCCGGTTGATCTCCTTGTACTGATGTTTTCGTCGAGCATGTCATAGACCTTGACCTTTATGGTAGCATCCTTACCAAGAAATTGATACCCGAGGCTCATGTTCCAAAGCAGGGAAGTCGGATCAAATCCCGGGGAGACATTTCCGAAGTAACTGTACGAAATGTCGTTTCCAAAGACAAAATTCCCCGGCCAGTAGGTGGTGGCCTCAAGAGCGACGGTATGGTTGAGATATTCCTCCTCCAGATCCCCAAGAATGTCATAATTCGTGGTGGTGTAGCTCAATTCATACCTCGGATTTATCTCTACCATTTCGTTGTAGTTGTACCCAAACCTGATCTCCGGGGAAATCCCAAACTCTCTGGAACTATACCTTTCCTCATTGGCGTATCCCAGGTCCCGGTTATACCTCAGATTGGCTCCCAACCTGTAGTTGAACTCGTGCTTCTCTTTTTTGATTCGCTTGTTATAGCTCCCTCCAATATAGGTTAACATGCTCCCATCCACATTTGTATAAGTTGTGGTAGAGATCAGGTTGTCCCCTGTTACCGTATATGGCACTACTTCGTCATCAGAATAGGTAAGCCCGGCATATACACTCATTCCACTTCGGGTGCTAAAGTCGAAGTTGTTGTAACCAAAGTTCATTCTGTGCCTATAGGTGGGCCGAAGATCGGGATTCCCGATCACCAGGTTCAAAGGATCCGTTACGTCCAGCACAGGCTGCATTTGCCTTACTTCCGGTACATCCGTAGTTGTGTTGTAGTGCATGTATATGCTTTTCCCTCTGGCGATTTCCCACCTGATATTTGAACTGAGAAAGAGATTGTTGAACTTCCTTTCGAATGAGGTATTATTCATCCGGTCCTCGCTTTCCAAGGAGGTGCTCAGGAGCCCTATATCAAATCCTGCACGGAATTTATCTCCTTCGTAGTTCAGCCCTGCATTCGGAATATGCTGAAGGCTATTAATAGAAAAATCGTTGCTCAGCACTTCATTGTAAAGATCAAAATTTCCGGTACTCTCGTTATAGTCGAAAACCTCCCGCGTGTTGCTGGAGCTTCCGGTGTTGAGGTCATAAGCCAAATCAAGAAAAAGCTGGTCTGAAAGCACAGAACGCTGATTGAGGCGAAGGTTGTAGGAATCCGATTCCCTATCCTGGCTGATTTTTTGATTCCTTAACTCGACCTCCGGTTCTACACCCTCATAGGTCACTGTCTGGGACAAAAAGAGATTATCTGTATCCTGCCTTTCATTCTCATTTCTAAAAGAGGCCTGGAGGTAGGCGCCCCTGCCTCCGAACCTCCGGATGAAGCTGATGTCATTATTGAAGTCGGTACTGTGTAATTCCTCATTATCCTGACTGGTCGAGCTATTGTTCAGAACAAGATCGCTGTCATAGGTTTCCGAGGTTCTCGTCCTTCGGGAGAATCCATCATTAATCCTGATTCCCGGCCTGATGGACAATCTGGTCAGCGTATCGAATTGCACTTCAAATGCCAGATCGGCTCGGTGGCTGTCATTAACCAGTTTTCCGGCTGAGGCGGTTTCGGTAAAATAATTACCTTCTGGAAGGAAGGTCTCTCTTTCTACCAGGGTCCTCGTCCTGGTCTTGTTCCCTCCATAAAAGTAGTTTCCGGTCAATTCGTACTTATCCTTCCACTTGTCCGTGAAATTCAGACCGGCTGTTTCGCTCTGCGTTATACCCCCGGCGCCGCCGAACTGCATGCCGTTGATCCCAAAACTGCCGTTTCCGCGGATCGATATCCGGCTGGCACGGCCACCCATCATGTCGAACACCTCATCAAAGCTGAACCCAGGGCTATTGATATTATTTGAACTAGCAAGGCCACTGATGCGCAGGTCACCATCGAAATAATTCATTATCCCGCTGAGCTCATACCGCTCGTCGGTCCCCCCTCCGGCCGTAGCGCGGGCGAAGTATCCGTGGTCCTTGTCCTCCTGGAGCGTGATATTTATCGTTTTGTCATCGGGATTTCCCGCTTTGCCTGTGAATTCCTCTGTTTTAGTCTTGGTATTGACCACCTGGATCTTATCGATGATTTCCTTGGGTAAATTCTTGGTAGCAATCTTCGGATCTGTTCCGAAGAATTCCTCTCCGTTCACCAGGATCCGGGAAACGGGTTTGCCATTAACGGTGATGTTTCCTTCAGAGTCGACCTCTACTCCAGGCAATTTCTTCAGAACATCCTCCAGGTTGGCATCCGGTCTTGTACTGAAGGATCCGGCGTTGAATTGAAGCGTGTCAGATTTGATGGTCACAGGGGCCCGGTTCGCTACTACTATGACCTCCCCGAGTTCATTGGTGGCTACTTTCATCTCCAGGATTCCCAGATCGATAACCTCTCTTTCAAGACTTATGGTCTGAACAAGGGGGAAATATCCCGCGTAATTGCTGACCAGCCGCAGGGAATCAGAACTAGTACTGCCTTCTATCAGAAATTCCCCTTCTTCATTGGAGATGGTATAGGCGACCAAGGTACTGTCGGCGATTTCTTCTACAAAAAGGGTTGCTGAGGGAAGAGATTTACCGTCCTCGGCATTGACTATTTTACCTTTGATTTGAAATTGTTGGGCCTGAACGGCAAACGCAGAAAACAAAAGAACAAATAAGAATAGCTTCTTCATGAAAATCAGTTAGGTACAGCCTTACGTTGGCCTTACGAGGCTATTAGACTGTGGATTTCCTAAGAAGTTACAGATTCTCCTTACTTTTTGCGGAAATATACCGAAATAGGAACCCCGGTGAAATCAAACTTGGCTCTCAGCTTGTTTTCGAGGAACCGCTTGTAAGGTTCCTTGACGTACTGCGGAAGATTGCAGAAGAAGGCGAACTGGGGCTGTGGTGTCGGCAGCTGCATGCAGAACTTGATCTTGACATACTTTCCTTTGGTTGCAGGAGGCGGATAGGAATCTATGATCGGGAGCATGACCTCATTCAGTTCACTGGTCTTGATTTTCTTACTTCTGTTCTTGAACACTTCCACAGCAGTCTCAATCGCTTTGAAGATCCGTTGCTTAGTCAGGACAGACATGAAAACGACGGGGACATCCGTAAAGGGTTCCATTTCTCTCTTAATCCTTGCTTCATACTCCTTCATGGTATTGGTTTCCTTTTCAACCAGGTCCCATTTATTCACCAGGATGACGATCCCCTTTCTGTTACGCTGGGCTAGCCAGAAAATGTTTTGAACCTGTCCATCGAAACCTCTGTTGGCGTCCATGACGATCAGGCAAACATCGCAGTGTTCGATAGCACGAACCGAGCGCATTACCGAATAAAATTCCAGGTCCTCCTTTACCTTGGACTTTCTCCGGATTCCTGCAGTGTCCACCAGGTTGAATTCAAAGCCAAACCTGTTGTACCGCGTATCGATAGAATCCCGGGTAGTCCCGGCTATATCAGTTACGATGTACCTTTCCTCGCCGATGAGCGCATTGATAAAAGAAGACTTTCCTGCATTGGGTCTCCCCACAACGGCAAAACGAGGAAGTTCGGCTTCCTCTTCTCTTGTCTCCTGTGGCAATGCCTCGACGATAGCATCAAGTAGTTCCCCGGTGCCACTCCCGTTGGTACTGGCGATGGGGAAGTACTCCCCCAACCCCAGCGCATAGAATTCCACCGCATTTTCCAGCCGTGAGGCATTATCGACCTTGTTGACCGCCAGGAACACCGGCTTGTCCACCTTCCGAAGCAGATTGGCCACATCCTCATCCATCGGGGTCACTCCTGATTCGACATCTACCATAAAGATGATGACATCCGCCTCATCAATAGCCAACTCGACCTGTTTATCAATCTCCGCCTCAAAGACATCATCACTGCCCAGGACATATCCTCCAGTATCGATGACCGAGAAATTCCGACCGTTCCAGTCCGATTTGCCATAGTGACGGTCTCTGGTGACACCGCTTACGGAATCGACGATAGCCTCACGTCTTTGAATCAACCGGTTAAAAAGAGTGGATTTTCCCACGTTTGGTCTTCCCACGATGGCAACTATACTGCTCATAATCAGTTCTTGAATTAAGGGGCAAAATTAGAACAATTTTCCGGGACTTAAGACGGAAGCATAACTCCCCTCTTTTGGGAAGCTAATTTTCTTCAGCAAGCCCCTATAATTGCACATGGGAATAGGTAATCCCCTATTTTTCGTTGTAGCCGAAACGCCTGAGTTGGCGCTGGTCACTGCGCCAGTTCTTGGCGACCTTGACATAGAGTTCGAGATGTACCTGTTTCCCGAAAAATCTTTCCAGGTCCTTTCTGGCCTCTATTCCAACCCGCTTCAGTGGGGCACCCTTATGGCCGATGACGATTCCTTTTTGGCTTTCGCGTTCCACCATAATGACGCTACGCATCCTGATGATTCGTTCCTCTTCGAAAAATTCTTCCGTTTCAATCTCCACACTATACGGGATCTCCTTTTTGTAGTGCAGCAGGATCTTTTCCCGGATAATCTCATTGACGAAGAAACGCTCCGGTTTATCCGTAAGGGTATCTTTGGGATAAAAGGGAGGAGATTCGGGAAGAAGTTCAATGATCCTTTTGAAAACTTCCTCTATATGGAAACCTTCCAACGCTGAGATAGGGTAGACCTCCGCGTTCGGAACCTTTTCCTGCCATCGCTGAACCTCCTGCTCGAGTTCCTGTTGGGAAGAACGGTCGATCTTGTTGAGCAGCAGTAGAACCGGGATCTCAGAATGTATGATCCGGTCAAAGAATTTCTCGTCCTTGAGTTCCTTCTCCCCGATTTCCACCATGTAGATCAGAACGTCGGCATCCTGAAGTGCTGATTTCACAAACTCCATCATTGATTCCTGGAGTTGGTAAGCGGGCTTTATGATCCCCGGAGTGTCGCTGAGCACCACCTGAAAATCCGCTCCATTGACGATTCCCAGAATCCGATGTCTTGTGGTCTGGGCCTTGGAGGTGATAATCGAAAGCTTCTCCCCAACCAGGGCGTTCATCAACGTGGATTTCCCCACGTTGGGATTCCCGATAATATTAGCGAAACCGGCCTTATGACTCATATGCAATTTTTTGCAAAGTTATCCAAATTCAAGGGTTCTCCATTAAACATTCAGCCTTCTTATCTCTGCAAGGGCCGATCCGGAAAGGTGAACCGAAATCAGGAGAAAACTTTGCCCTGGCAGTACCTGATCCACGCGAATATCCCGAACAGCTCCGTTGATAAAGATTCCATCATACACTTCCAGTTTATCCTGAAGTTTCCTGTTGAGCATTCCTTGCTTTTCCTCGAGGATATCCTTGAAACTAAACTTCATCTTTTCCTTGAGATTGCTGTACATGAAACTGTTAACAATGGAGCCGATCAGTTTATTGAGGATCCAGTTCCCAGAATCCGTATGGAGCTTAAAGGAGCCAACACCGATTTCCTGACGCACCGAATCATATTGAATAGTTGCCTTGAGATCAATATCTAAAATGCGCCCCTTGAAAATTGTGGACAATGCCTTGACCTTGAGCTGAACGTCCAGATCAAATCCCGGATCACTGCTCCGAGCTATGGAGATAGCCAGAATCTCCGCGTATTTTGTCTCAGTTCCGTCTTTGTCTGTACTGCTGATCTGCTCGCCTTTTACTTTGGATCCAAGGATCTCGTTCAATACGGAATACTCCAGCTTTACTGGAAGCTGTACAAGAATCTGACTTTCCGGAACATTAAGTTTGTTTTCCACTTTGCTGGGTATTTAGACAGAAGATACCACTTTTTTCGCAACTTACTTTACCTGAAAAAATAATCCAACGAGAGATTTGTTCCACATTTCAGGAAGCCCATTTAATTAGCTAAATTTGCGCCTTTGGCAAAATCAGGCTCCGCAGAGACCAAATCGTAGTACCCGTGAAAGTAAGAACAAGAAGAAAACTGATCCAATACCTGAACATTCTCGACCAGCCGGTCAGGTTTAACCCATTTGTATTCAGAAGGACCTTTCTCCTATGGGCACTGCTGGGGATCATAGGGGGGCTGATTTCAGGGGCCTATTGGGTCGTCCTGGAACTGGTCACTCATGGCCTGGCGTTTTTTGATGGATGGCAGGTAATTCCGACCATGGCCATTGCAGGGTTACTCGCAGGACTCATCATACATTTTATCGGAGATCCGGGTGAGATTCATTTGATCGTAAACAACATCCGGTTCAACAAGGGAAAACTGGATCCGAAGAACAACCCTTCCATGATCCTTTCTTCCCTCCTGTGTGTGGGTTCAGGAGGAAGTCTTGGCCCTGAAGCTCCGCTGGTTCAGGTGACAGGCTCCACTGGAACCTGGCTGGGCCAGGTCCTCCGCCTGAAAGGAGATGAACTCAGGTCGATGAGTATTGCAGGGATGGCTTCCGGATTTACTGCACTATTCGGAGCTCCCCTGGGAGGAAGCCTTTTTTCACTCGAGATCCTGCATCACGAGTATGCTGCGGAATACTACAAGGCGATCATTCCGGCCTTCGTAGCGAGTTGTTTCAGCTATATCATATTTGCCCTGATCATTCATCTTGGACTCGGTCCGATCTGGGATGTCCCTGCATACGAAATGAATGATATCTTCGATTTTACCTACGCCGTGCTCTTTGCTATTGCAGCAACTGCAGTGGCCTGGGCTTTTATTTTCTGCACAAAATACCTGAAGGCCTTCTTCGGGGCCATGAGAGCTCCTATCTATATCAGCACCTTCATAGGGGGAATTATTCTTGGCGTTATCTCCTACTACTTTCCGCTGACAAGGTACTTCGGCCATCATATGATCAACGAGCTGCTGATCAGTGATCTGGATCTGGGATTTCTCGTCGCCATTCTGATCTTCAAGATCATCGCCATCGCAGTGACCGTGACCTCCGGCTGGCGGGGCGGATTTATTATTCCGCTGTTTTTCGTGGGAGCAACCCTGGGGTTGATCATCCACCACCTTTTCCCTTCAACGAACCTTTCCCTCGCTATTATCACCTGTATGGCCGCCGTAAACGCCTGTGTCACAAGAACGCCGATGAGCACCACCATCCTCCTGGCTACATTGACAGGTTTTACTTATTTCATTCCGATCCTTTTCGCAAGTCTGACCGGATATTTTCTGGCTCCTAAAATTCCATTTATTGCTTCCCAGATGAAGCAAAAGAAAAGGGATTGAGCTTTTACCTCGGTTTTAGAATATTCTTAAGCTTTTTCCATCTCATTTTGAGTATTTTCAAGGAAAAGTGTCTACTATGTTGGTCGTTTATTCGCTTCTTGCGGTTCTTCTACTATGCCTGACCCACGTTTTTGTCCACAGACTAAACTTTACAGGTATTCCCAGAAGCAAATGGCTTTCTATTGCCGGAGGGATTTCCGTGGCCTACATTTTCCTCGAGGCTTTTCCTGAACTTCACCGGATCCAGACCTTCATCAATGAAGAAAATTATTTCACTCTGGAGACGATTGCCAGCATGGAGATATATATCGTTTCTCTGGTAGGTCTGACTTTTTTCTATGGGCTGGAGAATCGAACCTCCAAATCCGACCAGTCAAGAAGGGAACCGAAGGAGGGGGGTAAAAAAAATATTGACATATTCTGGGTGCACATCTGGTCTTTCGCCATCTACAACTTTATCATCGGGTATCTCCTGATCAACCGGGAGAAGGTTGATCTCCAAAGCATGGTGTTTTACGCTATCGCAATGGCTTTCCATTTTATCGTTACAGACCATTCCCTGGAGGACCATTTTTCAGATTCCTACAGAAAATTAGGCAGATGGATACTGGTCGCTGCAATTTTTCTGGGCTGGCTGATTTCCTTGTTCGTAAGGATTCCTGAAATCTACATCGGAGTGATTTTTGGATTCATCGCAGGAGGAGTAATAATGAACGTCCTGAAGGAGGAGCTGCCTAAGGAGCGGGAAAGCAATCTTTTCGCCTTCTGTACCGGGATTGCCGTATATGGTGTTATTCTGATCCTAATGAGCTGATCAGGCCGTTTGGACCGAATAATACTTTCGACGGAGCCAAAAAGATACCCGTACCAAAAGTATAAGTGCAGGAACTTCTACCAAGGGCCCTACTACGCCTGCAAAAGCCTGTCCGGAATTAAGCCCGAAGACGGCAATAGCAACTGCTATGGCGAGTTCGAAATTGTTCCCTGCTGCTGTGAAGGAGACCGCTGCATTTTTGTCGTAGGTGGCCCCCATAGCCCTGGATACAAAAAATCCGATCAGGAACATCAAGGAGAAATACAACAGGAGTGGCATTGCTATCAAAAGAATATCTCCGGGAATACCCACGATCATCTCTCCTTTCAGGGAAAACATCAACACGATTGTGAATAACAAAGCGATCAGGGTCAGTGGTGAGATTCTTGGAATAAATACCTCGGAATACCACTTCTCCCCATTAATCCGGACCAGGCCCCATCTCGAAAGGATCCCGAGTAGAAAAGGGACTCCGAGATACAGTGCCACACTCTCAGCAATGGTTCCGATCGAAACTTCCACTATGGCACCCTCAATTCCAAAGTATGGAGGAAGAACGGTAATGAATATCCAGGCATAGAAACTGTAGGCAAAGACCTGAAAGATACTGTTCAGGGCCACAAGGCCTGCCCCGTATTCACTGCTGCCTTCCGCAAGATCATTCCAGACGAGTACCATCGCGATACATCTTGCCAGACCAATTAGGATCAGCCCGACCATATACTCCGGGTGATCCTGAAGAAACGTGATGGCCAAAAGGAACATCAGAACGGGACCTATAACCCAGTTCAACAGCAAGGAGATTCCAAGAATCCTAAAGTTCCGGAAAATCCTGGGAAGCAAGGCGTAATTGACCTTGGCCAGAGGCGGATACATCATCAGGATCAGACCGATCGCAATAGGGATGTTGGTCGATCCACTGCTGAACTCATTGATCTGGGCGGGCAGAGATGGAAAGAAATATCCCATACCGACTCCCAGGATCATTGCCATGAAAATCCAAAGGGTAAGGTAATTATTGAGAAAACCGAGTCTTTTCTTGTCCAGGGTAGCCATTTTATTTTCCGTTTCTGAGGTTTTGGGCGTAGGCATCAGGCAACGGGCTGACCTCTATGGCTCCAGCTGCTTTTTCAATATCATATGAAAATTTGATGAATTCGACGGAAACCCCTTTACCGTCTTTGGGCGAAGGAGATCTTTTAACCTCCAGAATAACATAATTCCCGCGAGGATCACCGTCCTTTGGTTTGCCCACTGATCCGGTATTGATTGCATGAAGGATTTTTTTCTCCCCTTCCTCCTCCTGGGAAAGGATACGGTGGTATGGCAAATGTGTATGTCCGAAACAAAGCACGTCAGCACCAGATTCCTTCATGATGCGGTGGAGGCTTTTTTCAGGACGTCCCTCGAAAAGGTATTCATTAATCCTTCTGGGACTTCCGTGCACCAGCAATATGCTCAGGATATCTCCGGTCTGCAGCCTGAATTCAATTCTAAGGTGATGTGGCAATGTCCGGAGGTATTCTCTGTTTTCATCTGTAATAAGATCGTTGGTCAGAGCAATGGATATCGCGCCGTTGGCCTTTTCTTCCTCGGTCCGATAAGCACATCCGCAGTCGTTGCTTTTCCTCCCGATCCCAAAGTCATAGTTTCCGGCAATGACAGGAATCATTCTTCTCCTTATTTCGTCGATGACTTCGTTTGGCCAGACATTATAGCCTACCAGGTCTCCCAAACAGTAAATGGCATCCACATCTTGGGTTTCGACATCCTGGAAAAAAGATTTCAGGGCTGGCAGATTAGCGTGGATATCACTGAAGAGCGCAATTCTCATTTCGGTTCGTTGTTTTAGGTTAACAGCATAATGTCTTCAGCTTTATATCCTGGTCAAGGAAATCCTTCAGGAGATCTCTTAGGCCAATCCAGTTTTCCCTATCAATACAGTAGCATACGGAATTTCCTTCTACGTTCCCTTTGATGAACCCTACTCTTTTTAGCTCCTTGAGATGTTGAGAAATCGTTGGTTGTGCCAATCCTATTTTCGAAACCAGATCTCCACACACACATGACTCCCTTTCAAAGAGATTTTGGAGAATGGCAATTCTGGCCGGGTGGCCGAGGACTTTAAAATATTCTGCCAGAAGATTCTGCGCTTCACTGTGTTTCTCTGATTTTGTAGTTCCCATAACTTCAATGGCCTTTCATCGCAATATTACGATAAAAATCTCAAAATCAAAACAGCATTCCCGAATGGTCATTTCTGGCCCTCATAGAAAGAAATTCATTTTTTTTTGCATCCTTTTTTGTTCTTATCAGTCTTGTAAGAAACTTAAAAACAGAAATAGTCATGAAAAGATTTCACGTTCACGTCAGGGTAAAGAATTTACAAGAGAGCATCGCATTCTATAATGCTTTATTCGCGGAGGAAGCCGCGGTAGTCAAGAGCGATTATGCCAAATGGATGCTGAATGATCCTAGAATCAATTTCGCAATTTCGACAGGGCACGAAGCCTCAGGAATTGAGCATCTCGGCCTGCAGGCGGAAAGCCAGGAAGAACTGCACGAAATATATGAGAACATGCAACAGGCCAAGACCAAAGTTTTTGAAGAGGGGGAATGTACCTGCTGTTATTCTAAAAGCCAGAAATCCTGGATCACAGACCCGCAAGGAGTGGACTGGGAGGCTTTTTACACCTATGGTTCCTCTACGGTATATGGGGCTGGTTCAAATGCCAAACCATCGCCGCAGTCAATGAAGGCATGGAAAGGCAATGATGAGGTTCCTGCCGTTGATCAACAGGAGCCAGAAGAAAAATGCTGTGAAGGTACTTGTACAACGGCATAAAAGAAGTTTCAGGAGTGACGGAAAATACCGTCACTCCTGATTTTGTTTGCCATCCGAACCTGCTTCAAATTCCCTCAGTTGAGTCTTATGCTTCTGTAATTTTCTTTAGCTCCTCAAGGGCTTCGGGAAACATCTTCTTCATGGGATCCACATATTCTTCCAGGGTCTCCACCTTCACTTTGAGTCTGGTCCCATTCTTATTGGGCTCCAGATGATACGACTCCTCGGAATTCCAGAAACCATCAGCAGGAGCCTGCTCCTCAAAATCCTTGATCTCTCCAAGATGTCTGAAGACCATGAGCCGTGGTGGCTCAACCGTCTCTATGGTACTGTACATTCCCTCACCGGATGGGGTGAGAAAATGAATCCTGTTTCCTGCCTTAAGGGCATCTGTTTTGTAATAGCTGCCTTGAGAGAAGACACTTGTCCAGGCCTTATAGGAAGACTCCCTCCAGAGATTCTCCCACACCTTATCCGGTGCAGCCGCAATGAAAATATCGAATTCCAGAGTTACCATATGCAATTCATTTTATTGATTACCGGATGATTATACCAACCTACCTATTTGTCATTGACTTTGTTTAATCCGAAAACACCATCGTGTTCTTCATCACAATCGGGATTTCCATGCCGCCAGGGAGACTGGGATTGTCCTGTATAAATGTTGTCCCCTGAATATCCTGTTCAAAATTGGCTTCCACGATCCATCCTGATTTTTCGTCCACCTTTATCTTGGATATCATACTCCCCTCCAGCTCAAATCTTGTTGGCATGCCATTGATCATGGAGTACTTGTCCTTATCGGTTGTCGTGATTATTGATGAACCTTCTATGATATGATTACCCGCTTCACCTCCTTTGAATCGGTAAATAGTTGCCATTTCCCCTGACATGCCACCCGTTCTCAAGCTGGTCTTAACATCCCAGGTCTCCCCCAAGGCCACCGGATTGTCGGGATAAATTGCCGAGACCATTTCCATATTCCCTTTGAAAGATTCCTTTCCGAAAGATTTCATTAGTTGATCCATCAGGAGGTCCCTCTGATTGCTGTCAATTTGGGGGAATTTACTCAGAGCTGCTTCAAATAAAAGGTGAATGTTCTGTATCTCCGTAACTTTTCCGGTTCGGCTCATCCTTATCTGAAACGGCGTCTTCTTCATTTCAGCCAGAATCTGGGAGAGGATGTCCGCGTCGGCCTGCTTTTCAGAACTGAAAACCAACGGACCCGAAGGGGAATCAATGGTGAATGCCAGTTCTTCATACTGAACCTCCATGGAATAACCATCATCATTAACTTCTTTCACCGTAAAGGCGGTCGTGCCACTCATCCTCATTTCATTGTTGAGTGTCTTCCCATCGATCTCCTGCTGAATTTTAGCCAGAGACTCCATAGATTGGAGGTATTTCGCTCCCTGTTTTAAATCGAGCTCCAGTGCAGTCTTTTGGCAAAAGCTGTCCGTAAAGATCAGGAGGAACAATAACAGGATTGAACTTTTTCTCATTGTTTCAGGTTGATTTTAACCTCGGGATTCAGGAACTGATACAAGAATTTGAAAGAATTTCTTCTTATGCTCCTATTAAACAAAGTCCTGTATAAGCTAATCTGGATAGCTAAGTACTGGATCCTATTTCTTCCTCAATAATTCCTCTAAATATTTGACCTTTTCCTTTTCGGCCTCAACCAGCCGTTCATACAACTCGACAACTTTGTCCAAAGGATTAAAACTGGGTTGAAGATTAACTGCATTAAGTGTAGAGGTGTCATGGCTATTAAAGGTATTGGAGATCACGTTGAGGATTGCATCTTCAGAGAAATTCTCTATCCCCTCTTTTGTCACCCCCAGAGCCTTTGCCACTTTTTCGAGTTTTTCATCCTCGATCCGCTCACTCTGTTCAAGTTGAGAAATACTTTGCTGGCTTATCCCAAGTTCTGCAGCAAGGGCTTCCTGCTTCATCCCTCGTAGCTCCCTGATTCGTCCTATTTTGCGGCCTATGTGGTTTTTACTGGCTGTTGTTTCCATTACCTCCTTGAAAATTTTCCTGGATTGTTATCCCTTTTCCTCTTGGGTCTTTTAAGTCCTTCCAGACCTTTTTCTGCTTTGCGCTAGAAGAAGGTTCTTCATGAATAGCTAATTTAAGAAAATTTTATGGACCCTCGACTGATAAGACGGTGCCTCCTGAAAGGTTAGAGAAACTGAATTTTGTAAGCAGTAGGAACAAGTGCACAATAGGTTTTCATTTAGTGCTCTACTTCCCGAACGCTATAAAAAGAGAACAAGATCCGGCTCAGGTAAACCATGGTAGATTTTAGGAAGGGAATCAAACCAAGTGATCGTAGTATTTGTTACGATTACCCACCAGTGAAAATCAGAAATATCTATTTTGCGTCCCTATCCTTTACTGATGCTGTACTTCGCCACTCAATTTTAATAGCAGAAAAATTCTCTTTTACAAGGAGCACGTCTTTCAGAATTGTGAATTCATTTTTTCTATAGAATTCTAGAGGCGACTGGTAAGCTTCGCCAGACACTTTTAACTGATTCTCAACTATTATCCAGCCATGCAGTTCCTTTCTTTTCTTCTTGGCCAATTCCAGAAGTTTCGACCCGTACCCTTTCCCCTGTAAATCCTGATGAAGTATAGTGGCAAACCATCTTTTACCATCCCGAATGAAATCGAAATACCAACCCTTCACAAACCCTTCGCCATCCTTTATCAGAATGTGGTGATGATCTGAGACACTATCCAAATAATTATTGAACTCTTGCAGAAGAGGCATGCTGAGGCTTTCTGGATACTCATTGTTCCAAAGTTGGTATACCTGGGCTTTTTCTTTTGCGTTCAGTGACTTTTTTGGCACTAAGATCATAATCAGTGAAAAAGAGGGGTTTCCCAATATGAAAGAATTTGCTTTCTTCTAGCCATGGCTGCTATTCAATCGATTTTTATCGGAATTGCCTTTTGCTGATGCTATCCAATTTGATTTTACCTTTTATTGGAAAAGTAGGTTTAAAGTTAATAAACTGGAAAATATTGTTCGAAATAATATAAAGGTGGCTTATTAAGGGAAAATATTTATAAAAGAAAATAATTTACCCATACACCTGCAAAAAATAATCTTTTCTTAGAGCGATCCCAATATAAGCAGGCAAATTTCCTCGTTGGAAAAGGAAGGGAAAAATCAGGAAAATCGCATCCCGCCCATATACCTCAAACTTTACGGATAACAATGAAGATATGGTTAAAAGGGGTCTTTTTACTATTCCTGGAAAAAATTATACAGGATCATTTATTAAGCCATAGATCTGCTATTGGATAAAAAGCCAAAAATGATGTACCTATGTCGTACAAAGTTCATAAAAAAAGGGTCTCAATTTCTTGAAACCCCTGTTATTCCTAGTAGCGGGAACTGGACCCTTTAAATCATATCACTTTTTTGTAATCAACTATTTTTCAATGTAGTGCATTTTAATCAAAGAATAAAATGAACCAAATACGATCCGGCACACACCATGGAACCTAAGGCAAAGAAAGAGATCAATGAAATATTCAGTACAACAACTTGCAAAGTTTGTCAAGGCTGAATTATTTATACTGGATATCTTTATCTAAAAGTAGCGGGGACATATTTGATTTTATCAAATTCTCCAAGGTAAAAAGTAATCAGAAATCCCTAGCAATCTTAAGCTTAGTAACTTTTTGATCCACAAATCGATCCTGAAATTCTTCAACATCTAAATTCACAGCTCGTGCCAATTCTTCTAAGGAATACTCCAATTCTTCTAAATGAAGTTTAATAATTTGTTGTAAAACATATGTTTTTTCCTCAGGCAATGGAATTGGCTCACTCTTATTCATACCTTTCCGAGAAAAATTTATCTGGAAATTTCTATACTCCTGGGAATCTAATAGACTCAAATCCTTTGCTCTCCTTACAAGGGATCTCATAGAAACCTTCCAATATCTTTTCAGGTCTCCTAATTTATTCCAGTTTAGATTTCTTAATGAATTTTTTATGTCCTTAGCCGGCATTAAAAATTCGGATGCAAATCTATCAGCCTCCTGCTCTACATTCTCTGAATTGTCTGGAATATCAAAGTGCATTATCATATGCCCAAGCTCGTGTGCCAGAGAATACCTTTGTCGATCATGAGGCATACGCTTATTAAGAAATATGATATGAGAACCCTTATCACTAATTGTAGCTAAACCATCAATTTTTTCATTGAACAAATCAGTTTTAATAACTAATACTCCGTTGCGCTCCAATAAATTCGTGAGATTTTCAATAGGACCATCAGGAACCTTTAAAATATATCTCGCTTTCCTGGCAATTTCTTCAGGTGATTCTTCGGACGGGTCAAACACCGGAATAGTATAGTCAGGCAACTCAATGGCTTCCATTAAAGAGTCTATATTATTTCTAAAGATTTTAATAACAGACTCCATTTTTCCCACGACCTTCTTTGGAATAGTTACCTTTTTACGATAGTAATAATGGCTCACAGGCGCACTAGGTGTTGGCTGATAAAAAAAAGTTTCAGGATACCCTAGTTCTCGAGATAATTCTTTTAAGGTAGTTTCCTGAATGCTTTGCTCACCTTTTTCAGCTTTGGACAATTTGCCCTGTGATATTTCTAATTTTTTACATAACGCCGACTGAGAAATTCCTCTTGACTCCCTTGCAAGAATAAGCATCCTCGGATTGACATCTTTAAGCATACATTACGATGTTTTTTGTCTTTTTATTTCCAAACCTTTTTTCACTCCAACTGAGATTTCTTCCATTGGTGCAGTAATTGTTGTAACTGGCGTATCCGCTAATTGAGTAATGTCATAGGTATAAGTTATGTCTGTAGGTGTTGAATAATACCTAAACTCAACTTTACGAAGTTCACTCCAAAATTCATCGACTTCGTAAGTCAAAAATATAACATGTTTATCCAGTTCCTGATATTTGATCATATCGTCCTGTTTAGTGCGAATATTACAAACAGGTGATTTTTTAAACATCAGAACATACTTCTCATCAAGAATTCCAAAGTTCCTCCGGGTGTTAGAAAGAGATTCAACAAACTTAAAACAAGAACCTTGACAATTTTTCTGAATTGCATGGGATATTGCATTATTGAGCATGTTGGACTTACTCGTCTTATCATAATAAGGTTTTACATCCTGAGAAAAAAGTTCGAAACCTTCAAATACGCTAAGAGATAATTTTCGAAAAAATTCTGGATCACTTGGTTTCTGGAAGTGAGAAGAAGTAAATGATTCTTTTGTAGGAAAGAATTGGAGCTGTTCAATTTGCATGGAAATAGAAATTAAAATTTGACACGTAACAAACATATAAAAATTATTCCATTCCTAGTATATTTTTATTCTAAATATATTCCAAGTTATTAATTATTTCACGACATATGGTTAGTAACTACTAAATACTCCCTGATACTTTCGCTCCATACAGAGGCGGATTCGGAGCGGATTTCCGATAAATTATTCAAAAAGAGATTGTTAGACTGAGAAAGAAAGGCTAAAATGAACCGCTTTTGAACCACTTTTTGGGCGAAAAATAAGAAACCCCCAGTGTTTACTTGGGGTTTAAAGGATTTAGTAGCGGGAACTGGACTCGAACCAGTGACCTTCGGGTTATGAGCTGCAATTAGAGAAATAACAAAATCCAGCAAAACCGTATAAACACTATGGTTTTCAGTCTTTCACATTTTTGTTGATAACAAAAAAATAGGGGGTAAAATGCAGTTATTCTGTACCTATTCTGTACCCATTTTTGAAAAATTACTTTTATATTTAAAGGCTTAAAAATAAAATGGTTATGGCAAATATTCAAGTAGTCTTACGACCCAACAAAAAGAAGAAAAATGGCACCATTCCTCTTGCTCTTAGAATAAGTGAAAATTATAAGACTAATTATCACTTTTTGGGCCATTCGATTTTAGAAAAAGATTGGGATGATGATTTGAAAAAAGTTAAGAAAAGCCATCCAAACCATAAAAAGCTAAACTACTTTCTCACCAAGAAAATCACCGAAGCCCAAGATCTTTATTTCCATTCAGAAGATGCTTTAACTCCCAGACAGATCAAAAATAAACTCAAGGGACCGGGAGGTTCTCAATCCTTCTTTGCAGTGGCCGCTGAACGCGTAAAACAGAAATACGATAAAGGAACTTTTTCCGTCGCCAAATCTGAGCTCTCCATTCTTTATAACCTGGAAGAGTTTCTGAATCTAAAAACCAGTCAAAAGAAAGAAGAGGTTATAAAAGCTATAAAAGAGCGAAGAAGAAAGCGGGTAAGTAAAACCATAAAAGGTCAATATTCTTTTGAGGATGCCGTAAGCTATTTTAAGAGGAATACCCGACTGGAGTTTCGAGAAATGAATGAATCATTTCTCAACAAGTACAAGATTTTTTGCTCCACTTATATGGGGCACAAGACTCAAACCATCACAAGCCAGCTTATTTTTATTAGAACTCTCTTTAATGTCGCCATAAAAGATGGTATTGATTCCCAAAATATTATCCTTTTGCGGGCGACAAAGAAAAGATCAGGATTGGCTCTGGGAACAAAATAGGACTGACTGCTGAAGAGGTGACACAGATTGAGATTTTGGAAACAGAAAGTCATTCTTCCATGTGGCATACCCGAAATGCCTGGCTTGTTTCCTTTTACTTTGCCGGAATAAGGATTTCAGACGTCGTAGCTTTAAAATGGATAGATATAAAAGACGGCCGACTCTATTATATGATGAATAAGAATGAAAAACCTCTAAGTTTTAAAGTTCCGGATAAAGCCAATACTATTTTCGACCTCTACCTTCAAGATAAAAAAGAAATCAACGGCTATATTTTTCCTTTTTTAAAGGATGCCGATCCGCAGGATCGAAAGAGTATATTTGTCAGAATGAGAAATGCTACCAAGGTTCTAAATAAGTTTTAAAACGTATTGCAGAAGATTGTGGAATAGATAAAAACATTTCAAATCACATAGCTCGACATACCTTTGGCAACATTGCCGGAGACAAAATTCATCCTCTTATGCTACAAAAACTCTATAGGCATAGTGACTTGAAAACAACACTTAATTATCAAGCAAACTTTATTCATAAGGAAGCTGATGAAGCTTTAGACGGCGTGATAAATCTTCTTAACATTTTAGCATATATCCCGAAGTAAAGGATGCCCTTTGTACCGCAAGAGAAAGATGTCACCTCCAGAACTATATATACCTCTTTCTTTTAAAAAATCCAATACGTTTTTTTCTTCTTTCAGTTCATCTGAACTACTATTTCGGATGAAAGAGCTTAGGCAGCAATCCGGTTCTTCTATCCTATTTTTTTCTAACAGGTGCTTTATTTAAACCAAGTTAGTGCTTTACCTGCATATATTATCTTTGAACTTTCCTTCTTACCATCAAAAAAGTTTTTGGGTAAAATTTCAATAATTTCTTTGGCTTTTATCTTTGGATTATCTTTTACGATTTTCTTCAATTCCATCATTTTTGGAAGGGTACAAACCTTTTTTTTCAACTCATCCGACCATTCTTTCTGTTCTTTTACTATTAAGCTTCTCCCATATTTTGTTAAATCCTTGTTCTCGTCAATAATCTCTAATAAAACTAAATCTCTATAGAACCTTTTACTAATTAAAGATTTATCAATTAGTAAAAGTGGTATGGTTTCTCTTATTTCTTTAACTGAGCTTCTTGGTATATATTTTTTTAAGTCTTCTTTATCAAATTTTTGGATTCGAGAACCCTTTCGGGGATTTATAAATTTATTTTTTATTTCCAGTTCGGAGAGCATAAACCAATTGATCAAATTTTTAGCATAGGCATCCCAGGTATTATCCTGGAAATCTTGCTTAATTGTGTTTTTCAGAATGGCAATGATATCACTCTTCGAGAT
>CAMPKA010000022.1 GCA_946887075.1 uncultured Salinimicrobium sp. | reverse complement strand
GCATACGAGATCGCTCAGTGTCTCGTGGGCTCGGAGATGTGGTATAAGAGACAGGAACAATATCATAATCATTCAATTTTTTGAGAAAATTAAACTGGTAAATTTTTTTAATTATTGTACCGTCACTTTTTTCGAGAAACCTGCGGAAACCTGAATAAGCAACAAATTTCATGAATATTCTGGTGGCATTTAGAAAGCGGATAATTTTCGTATCGGGAATATTGTAATCTTCCACAATAATTTTCTCCCTTAAGTCGTATTGTTCAACAATTTCTTTATGTACTCCGCGGTCCAGATTTTGTAAATTTTCGACAAGGATTTTGACCCTGTAACCAGATTTAATAGCAATTGCGACCTGCGAAAGAAGGAAGGTTTCACAATACCCCGGAAAAGTCCAAATCCTGAACAATATCGATTTCTGTTTTGTGATTGCACTCATTTATTAATCAACGTTTACTTCCACAAAATTGAAAAACATGTTTTTTTACTTTTCCAAATAAGGAATCAGGCCTTTTTCTAAAAAATAATTGTTCCTCTTCCAGTAGTTCTGGATATTCTTTCCGAATAGTTTCTTTTAAAAATCTTTTCGCATTTTCTATATAATCAACTGACGTTCCGGGGTAGTTCGTCTGAATATGACTTTCTATTAATTTCCAGCTGTTTATGGCACTTAAAACACGCGCCTTGGTGGTAAAACTACTCAATTTATCCGACCCTGAATATCTGTAGTAGACTGAGGTCTTTGAAGTGAATTTGATTTTCGTAGCAGAAAGAATTACCCTTGTAAAAAATTCAGCATCATCATTATTAGTGAGATCCTCATTCCATTCACCTGCCAGTTTTATGAGTTCTCGAGGGGTCAAATAAACATGTGGAGGAAAAAATTCATCCTTTTCTCCGAAAGTCTGAAGCAGGTCTGTTCCATTTTTAAAGTTCCGGTATGAGTTATATTTATACTTAAAGCGCTTCTCCAAATCTTTTGTTTCTTCGAAACCGCCCCACTTACACGTGAATAGCGTCAGGTCTCCTGAGTAGAGCTTAACCTGCTCCTCCAATTTATTTTTTCTCAAAAGATCGTCCGAATCCAAAAATTGAATTAGTTCTCCCTGAGATAATTTAAGGCCGTAATTTCTGCATGCACTCGCTCCCTTTTTAAGGGCTTCGGGTCTTTTGTGATAAGAAATTTGATTACACTTTTCCTGAAAGGAATTAATTAATTCTTGAGTATGATCATGAGATCCATCATCTACAACAATGCATTCCCAATTTTTATATGTTTGGGCAAGTACTGAGTATAGAGCCTCACTAATAATTTGCCCGCGGTCGTAAGTGGGAATAATAATAGAAACCAAAGGATATCGCATATCTTGAAGGTATCTTAAGTTTTTGAAAACAGTCGGAAAATTATTGAATGTAATTTTCTAAGGCTTCTTTGTTGATCTGTCTCAAGAAATTGTTGAACTCTGGGAGAATTCAGAATGTTCCTGCATTCCTTTAGTTTTAAATAATCTAAATAGACCGGTACTGGAATTAGTTCTCTAATAACCTTCCGCCTTTCTTCATCTCGCTCGGAAAAATTACTGCTCATACCCGTCATGTCAAACTTCGAGATTTCTAGGTCTACATATTGAACTCTGGAGTTATTAAGTCCAAGAGCTATGAGAAAGAACTTCCAGTCTGAAACGATCTTTAAGTTTTCGTCATAAAAGCCGTACGTTTTAAATAGATTTCGTTTTATAAATGTTGCCTGATGATTAAGATTATAATCAATAAATGTTTGAAGACTTATACCTTTTCCTCCCACTCCTTTGTCGATCTCCTCTTTTCCATCGGGATAAATCTTCACCAGGTTTCCATACAGCACATCGGCTTGCCCCAAATGTGGAGCAATATTTTCCAGTGTAGCGGGTTTGAATAGAATGTCTCCACTGTTCAAGAAAAATAAATAATCACCCTTAGCTTTAGCGATACCTTTGTTCATAGCATTATAAATCCCACTATCCGGTTCACTCACCCAGTAACTCAATTCGCTTTGATTTATGGCAACAAAGTCTCTGCTACTATCTGTGGATGCACCATCAATTATTATATATTCGAAATCCTTCCATGTCTGGTCAAGAACGCTGGACATGGTTTTTCTTAATCCATTAATGTTGTTTAAATTGACAGTTATTATTGAAATTAGAGGTGATTTCATTTCTATATCCGACTTCTTAGCTGGCTGCTCCTGAATTCTTCAATAATTTGCACAAAATTCTTAGCATAAACTTCCGAGGTATAATTTTTTTCAAACATAGTGCGGGCAAATTTTCCCATTTCCCTTCGATGATCGGGATTCCGTACAAGATAAAGCATTTTTTCAGCTAAATCTGTACTTGAACCTTCATAAAGGAGACCAGTTTTATGATTCAAGATTAATTCTTTTGTTCCACCTTCATTATAACCAATTACCGGTAAAGCTGTTGCCATAGCTTCTAAGGTAACTCTTCCCAATCCTTCATTTCTTGAACATGTTAGAGCTACATCCATTTCTAAAAAAGCTTCAAAAGGATCTTTTACGTGTCCCCAAAATTCAACAGAATTCTCCAGTTCAAAAAATTTCACTAATTCCTGCAGTTCCCTGGTATCTCCCTCCCCGACGATTAATAAACGGCTGTTAGGAGATTTCTTTTTCACCAAATGAAATGCCTCAATTGCTTCTCGTTGTCCTTTCTTGGGATGTATTAACCCTACAACACCAAAAATGAGACCTTCATGATCGGATTTTGACGGATTTTTTCGCCTCTCATCTATCCTTAATAGCCTCTTAATGCTTAAAACTCCGTTATATAACACCTGAATGTTTTTCACTTGGTGTTTCACTTTATACCGCTCTTGTAAAAATTTTGAAACTGCTATTACTATATCGGATGCGTTAAACGATCTTGTGACGTAATGTTCACTATAAAACCATTTAAAGCTATAATGCTCAAGGGCTTCACGCAGACACCAGATGTGTGGAATCCGGTATCTTTGACTGTATAACAATCCAAAATTGAACACTGAAGAATTTGAAAAAACGAAATCGGGGTTGTAATGGTTTATTTGCTTATTAAGGACCTCTAATCTCGTTTTATTCAATAACAGGTCTCTCTGATACTTCCTCCGCTTCTTTATATTAGCAACAATAGTCCTCCATTTGGCACCATAGGGCTTCTTCTCTTCTCCACACCACCAAGAGAAAGAAAAAATTAGGAATGGAATTTGTTTTTGCTCAAGAGCTTTGGAGAAATCCCCTTCTCTAGGTATTATTACAAGGGCTCCAAATTTATATTCCTCAAGACCTTCCAGTAAATTAAGTAAAGATTTATTGGCACCATACAGAGCTCCATAATGAGTGAAATAAAGGATTTTCAACGTGATACTGGATTTTTTATTCCTAGTGAACCTGAGAAACTGGATGGTAGAGTGAAACCACGAAAAAATTTAATCAATTCTATTTTGATGTTTTTCGATTGCACTCCAAATCAGATCATCTAATTTCTTTATATGTTCAGCCAAACTAAAGTTTTTCCTGATATTTTCCTTGCCAGCCTTCCCCATTTCCATTACTAAGAGTTTATCCTTCAGCAATTTCTCCATTCTATCTGCCATTGCAAGCACATCATGTTCGTCAACTAAAAAACCAGTTATCCTATCAATTATAACATCAGGAATTCCGCCATGCTTTGTTGCTATTACCGGTATTCCTGCAGCGGAAGCTTCAAGAATTGCTACGGGAGTCCCTTCACTATCTCCATCATCTGCGGTTATCGAATGTTGAACCATAGCCGTTGATTCTTGAAGATAACCAAGATACTCATCCCTCGAAATGACTCCCGCCAATAATATGTTTTCCTCGAGACCATAATACTTTACAAGATTTTTGCACGTATTCAATAGCTCTCCTTCTCCCGCAATAATTAATTTAGCTTCAGGAAATTTTCTAATCACTTCTTTAAAGGAAAGGATAAGATAATAGGGCGCTTTTTTATTGACAAATCTCCCAATTGCTATAAATTGAGGTCTGGAAAAATCAGGTGTGACGTTTAGAAATTCCTGTCGGGGACCATAAACATTATATATGAGTTTCTCCCTAGGGCAACCAAACCGCAGTAGATCCTTTTCCATTTTTCTTGACACCACTATAACATAACTGGCATCTGCAAATAATTTTTGGTATATGGAAGTATTATTCACCAGGTCCCGGCGACTGGCATCAAAACCATGAAAGTGAACAATAAGGGGCAAGTCCAGTTCCTTGCAAACCGGTAACATTTTTAACCCCGCTGTGCCATATTCAGCGAAGATTAAATCGATTTTATTCTTCTTTAAAGACGTGATCAACGCCTGCTCGGTTAAAGAAAAACGATTTAGATTGAAGTGACCCTTGAGGATGTCAAGCAATCTTTTTTTTCTGGAAATGTATATTACATCTCCTGAAACTTCAGTCGGTATCTCACCATTGGAGTAAAAAAAAAGCGTACCCTTTAAATATTCCTGATGTGCCTGAATAAAGGTTTCAGAATAAGCTCTTTTGGATGGAGAAACAATGGCAATATTCATCGCATAAATTTTTTTCCAAAACCAATAACCCTTCTTCTAATTTTATTAGTAATACTGGTTTTATTTTGAACTTCTTTATGTCCATTCCTCTCGCTCCTTGGCTTTTCAAATTGCCCATGTGAATAAAATTCTTCAATGATATCTTTTCGAGAATATTTCAATAAACTTTTCCTGTACTCCTCCAGATGTGGCATAAGTAGCTTATCCCCTCCCAACAAAACTCCTCTTAATAAGCTATTGGTGAAATGAATAAATACAATGGGGAATTTTTCGTTTATTAAGACTTCGCCATGTTCGTTTAACCCTCTTTTACATTCCGTTTGATTCCAGTTACCCACATTACATCCCCTATGTTCAAGGTGCTTTATATTTCTGAAATAAACTGGTAAAATGTCCAGATACCGTTGGTCTACGTAGTAACCATCCTTTCTGCTTACTTCACATTTGAACAAGACCATTTGCGACCACCAATCTAAGGCTTTTCGCGCTCCCTTCGAAGCTCCAAAAAATCCGGCATTGTAAATTCCATCTCTAAAATTATCGACGAAGTTTGAATATTCTAACTTTGGGTTCGAACTTCTCCAGTGGGGACTCAACAGAACAGAACACCTATCCAATTCCTCAAAAAGAAATTCATAGTTTCCAAAGAAAAAAAGATCGCTGTCAAGATAAATAACTTTTTCATACCCTTCTGATAGAAGAAAGTTCGTGAAAACGGGTTTCATTCCCCATCGAAAAGCATCATGGTACGAGTTAGCATATTTTTCATTTAATTCTTTAGCCAATCCAAATTTTTCCAACTGTGAAAAATGGAGTATTTTTAATTTTTCCTTTTTCTGTAGAACGTTTAGATGTTCCTCCGAGATCTTTCCTCCACTGATAAATATTGCAAAATTGATTTCTGAATCCTGGCTGGCCAGAGAATCATGCAATGCCAGTGCGTAATGGGCAAAATCACCTGTTATTATTGTGCAGATTATTCTTTCTTCCATTTCAGCCTCAAAGGATGGGCTATGCAACTCTATCCTTTTATTAATTTTTGAATAAAATTTTTCTTATCCTCAAAAGCAAAATTAAAGAAAACGATATCTTCATTATACTTGTCCCTGACCATTTTCTTCATTCGCGTATTGTAGAAATAGGAATAATGTTTGTTTGAGAAACTACTATTTAATTTGTGTGAAAACAAACGTGGCGGTATGTTCAGGTCCTGACTGACCAAATTAAGACCCAGGTCCAGCTTATCAAAATTTATCACACGATTATAATCAATTCTTTCACCGTCTAAAAAAAAATAATCCTTTTGTAGATTTAGATGATCACCTACAAAACCTCTTCTGCCTCTTATATCCAAAAAGTCAAAAAAGTCACCTTTAGCGTTCAAGAAGTTGCAAAAGGTATCATTGACATTAAAGGTTTTCTTTAAATATTCATAATCAGAATATGCTCTAGACCAGGAGTTTCTGTAAATAATAAATTTATAATAAGTGTCCCATATATCTCTATTAATTAACTTCAGATCAAAAAGCTGTTGAGGAGTGGCATGTTGTAACCAAATGTTATATTCTTGACTCCATCCATAGAGGTTGGAAAAATCAGGTTCTCTCGGATTATCAATTTTTACTCCCAATGCATATTCCACAGAAGTGCCAGCACATTTCGAAATGTGTATAAAAATACATTTGTATTTATGGGAAATCATTTTACCGGGTTTTAGTTCCTAAAGTCTTAAACTCTGCTTCTAGCAGAAATGGCTGAAAATGATCTTCTGAATGGAGAACTTGAAAAGATGAAACATTATTAATGCGTAATATAGGTTCATTAGACATTCCTTTAAAGAGGGTCACATTTAAAGAGTAAATCCCTTTAGATAATTGGAGTTTTTTGTGAAAGACAGAAAAACTGAGGATTTTATCTTGCATGAATATATCATTCACCCCATAATTAGGCTGCAGTATCGCTACGGGACGTTGCTCTTTGTCGTAAATAAGAATTCTAAAGAGGGGAATTTTATTTAAACTTTTGAATCTAAAACTGAAATCTACTCTCAGATCATCTCCCCAATTTATTTGCGGAATATTATTTTTTCCCCACGAAGATGCAACGACAGAAGTCCTTTCTAATTCTACGGAACCATCATCAAATACAACATTTTCCTTGGTGATTACAAATTTTTGGTAGTATAAATCTATTCCTTTTCCCACATCTTCTCCATAAAAATCACAGAGTCCGTGATCTAACAATAAAATTTTACTGCATATCCGGGAAACCGTGGGCATGCTATGTGAAACAAAAACAATCGCAGTTTTGGGTAAAATAGTATCAATCGTTTTAAAGCACTTCAACACAAAACCTAAGTCTCCCACTGCCAATACTTCATCAATAAGCAAAACGTCAGGCTCCATTTGAGCGGCTACCGCAAAACCAAGCCTCACCTTCATCCCGCTGCTATAGTTTTTAACCGGCATATCAATGAATTCGCGTATTTCAGCGAAATCAATGATTTCTTCCAGCTTGTCATTAATGTCCTTTCGGGAAAAGCCGAGGACTGCTCCATTATTGTAGATATTCTCCCGTCCCGTAAGAATAGGATTAAAACCTGCTCCCAGTTCTATGAGGGCTCCTACCCTACCTTTTATTGTGACCTTTCCGGTGTCGGGTTTAATAAGACCGTTCAATATCTTTAGAAGGGTTGATTTGCCCGCGCCATTGTGCCCAATTAAACCGAGGCATTCACCGCGGCGCAGGTTAAAATTAATATCCTTTACCGCCCAGAATTCTTTCTCCCTAAGGTTGCGCTCCGATTTATTTCCTTTGAAATTACTGTACAAATCTTTTACCCCGTACCATAGACTGGTTTTAAGATCTTTACAGAACTTTTTAGATAGTCCTTCCACTTTTACCAAAACCTCGTTTTCTCCCATACTAAGCACTTCTTTCAACAATTATGGGTATAGAAATCCTGTAAGCAATTAAGGAAATTAGAAATAAAGGAATACAGGCCAGAACAATTATCAAGTAATAACCAAGAAATTCTGGCTCTGTCCCTACTAGTATATCCCGGCCCGTTAATATAACGGGTGTAAAAGGATTAGCCATCATTACGGTTCTCATGATCCCATTTTCAGGAATGGCATATACAACTGGTGTAATGTACATTAAAAAAGAAAATCCTATTCCCACGATCTTTCCCACGTCGTTGTATAACATACTTATCGGCGTAAGAAATAGTCCAATCGTTAATCCAAACAGCAAAACAGTCAAGATCACAATCGGTAATAATATTATACTCCAGTGAAAACCGAGACCAAAAAGAAATACAAAAATGATAAGTAACAGAATTTTAACAGAGGCATTAAATAAGAGTTTATAAATCCCTGAAATAATGAGCGCTTCCTTAGGAAAATTGATCTTGCTCATGATCCCTCTTGCACTGTTCGTGCTACTGGTAGGAGAATTAACAGCTTCTGTAATGATTGACCACAGAAGAGTGCCAGAAAAGGCATAAACAGGATACGGGATTCCAGTTTCTGTGACTTCTACAGTTCCCGTGAGGTTTAGAAATATCCACACCGCGGCGGTAGCCAAGGGAGTGATAAAAGCCCAGATGATACCCAGGTATGATTGACGGTATTGCGCTTTTATATCTCTCTCGGCCAATTGTCTAGCGAGGAAGCGAGATCTGTGGATATCGACTAGACTCTCTTTGAGCAGTTTGCCGGGGCTTAAGTTGTTTTCTTTCTGGTAGATGCGGGTTTCCACTTGCTGTATTAAATGTCACGAAAATTAAAATTTTTGAGCCTCATAGCAAGATTAAATCCGACAATTATTTAAAAAAGATATATTTGAATTAAACTTCCTGAAAATTGAAGAAATTATCTATTCTTATTCCTGCTTATAATGAAGAAGGAACAGTCATTCAACTATTAAAGGAGTTGAACAATCTGAAGCTAGAATTCTCCTTGCAAAAAGAAATAGTAGTTATAGATGATTGTTCAACAGATAATACTAGTATTCTGATTAATGATTTTGTAACCTCCAATCCTCATCTTACAGTGAGAGTTTTTAAACAGCATTTGAATCAGGGAAAAGGTGCAGCAATACACAAGGGAATCACACTTGCAACCGGAGACTATATAATAATACAAGATGCCGACTTAGAATACGATCCGCGGGAGTACAACCATTTACTAAGGCCACTCATAGAAAGTAAAGCTGACGTAGTTTATGGCTCAAGATTTATGGGAGGAAACCCGCACCGAATCCTTTTCTTCTGGCATTCCATAGGTAATAAATTCCTTACCTTTTTAAGCAATGCATTTACTAATCTGAACCTTACAGACATGGAAACAGGATATAAAGTCTTTCGGTCCGACATTATAAAAAATATCGATTTAAAGGAGAAAAGGTTTGGATTTGAACCGGAGGTTACTGCTAAAATTTGCAGAATTCCCGGAATCCGGATTTTTGAAGTGGGCATTTCGTATTATGGTCGAACTTATGCAAATGGCAAAAAAATCAACTGGAAAGATGGCATTAAAGCGATTTACTGTGTGTTCAAATATAACTTTTTCAGAGGATGAGTAGTTCCTTAGAGGATCGAGTAGGTCGGAACACTTTGGAAGTCATTGGTTCTGCAACCAAATTTAACGAATGGATGTTTGAGACCATTTTACCTTTTTCAAAGGGAAGAATTCTTGAAGTTGGAAGTGGGCTGGGTAACATTTCACGTTACTTTTTGAATAACAATAAAGACATTATGCTTTCGGATTTAAGAGAAGAGTACTGTATTGCCTTAACAAGTAAATTCGGTAATAAGAGAAATCTTCTGGGGGTCCAGCAAATAAATCTCATAAACCCAGAATTTGATAAAGCTTATTCAGATCATATTGGAGAATATAACACAGTTTTTGCCCTTAATGTGATTGAACATATTGAAGAGGATTATCTGGCTATACAGAACTGTAAAAAACTACTGAAGCAAAATGGTCATTTAATTATCCTGGTACCTTCTTACCAAAAACTTTACAATAAAATCGATCAGGAACTGGGGCATTTCAGAAGATACACTCAGGCTACTCTTTCTCAAATGTTTTCAGAAAATGGTTTTGAAGTAATCCATCAACAATATTTCAATTCAATGGGCATTCTGGGCTGGTATTTCAGTGGTCGGATACAAAAAAGGGGAATTATACCCTCTGACCAGATGAAAATTTATGATAAACTGGTGCCTGCTTGGAAAGTCTTGGATAACGTGATTCAGAACAGAGTGGGGCTTTCAACAATTG
This sequence comes from uncultured Salinimicrobium sp., assembly GCA_946887075.1. The sequence goes on along the minus strand of CAMPKA010000022.1, from coordinate 42,491 downwards.
TGGTGGGACGGAAGTAGCCAATTAGCAAGTATGAAGAATTTAAAAATGCTCAAAATCATTACGTTCGGAGTGTTTCTGGCACTAATGTTCTATAATGCTTCTGTTGCACTAGAAAATAAATATGAAGTAAATGGAGATGCCTATGATTATTTACATTTAGGATTAAGCCTAGCCAAATCCGGCAAATTCGGTCACTTTAAAATTTCACGTGATGAACTCATAGAAGATTTTAAAGAAAATAATATTGAACATAAAGAATATGAGTTTAGGAGCCAAACCGCTTTTCGGCCGCCTGTTTGGCCTCTAATAATTGCAGGGATATTCCTAGTATTCGGATACAGCTTGACAATACTGGTAATATTTAAGTTCCTGCTTCACGTCACAGGAGTCTATATATTTTATAAAACATTACGACTATTAAAGATTCGGGAGCTAATGATTTTGATTGGTACTCTCTTTTATGCGATAAGTCCCGCCTGGCAATTATACTCCCGCTTTTTCCTTTCTGAACCTCTCACCTTATTCCTTATAACATTATGGGTATATCTTCTTATTAAACATTTAAAAACCGGACTTACTTGGTGGCATCAGGCTTTTATAACTGGAGTAATAGTACTTTGTCATCCTTACTTTCTATTCCTACCCTTTTCTATTTATCTCATTCTTTACATTAATAGCCAGATATCATTGAGAATTTTCTTTTTGTCCTCTGCAGTTTGTGCTGCAATCATTTCATCATGGGTAATAAGAAATTCTATTGTTCTAAACACCGATAAAGTAGTACTAACAACCTCCTCGGGAGCGGTAATGGCAAAAGGATGGAACAGTAAGGTTGTCAATGAACACACTAATACAAAAGGAGATCTCGCTGATGAAACCCTGGTGTTAAAAGACTACTCTTTTGGCGAAAATAGGCCTTCTAATGAAGTCGATCGAATGAACCTTTACAAGGATGCTACTATCAACTTTATAAGCTCAAACCCAAAAATGATCGTGCCCATAATAGGAAGAAAAATTCGGAGCGCATTCAACCCGTTTCCAGAGACTAGCAGACCCGGAATCTTAGAAACTGGGCGGGTAATTTTTCAGTTTCTGGCGCTTATAGCATTATTGTATATTATCATTATCTCGCGAGACAATCTAATGAATTCCCTTGCCCTTGGGCTGGTTCTATCAACGATAGTCATAACCATTTTTACGTATTCCGGTTTTCGATTCAGGATGCCTCAGAGCGGCCTAGAAATAATGTTTATGGTTTTCTCGTTAGACCGTTTATTAGCTAAATTAGTAGTCCGTAGTCATTCGTATCAGTAGACCTCCATTTTGCTTGTCTACGGGGTGGCTTGTCTAGGAGCTGATTTTCAGAAACCATATTGATAGCTGATGTTCAACAATCAGGGTCTACTTCTTCCATAGGTGTGGAAAACTTTTTGATATATTTGACCTCAACCCCCAGTTACTGGTATCTTGAAATACAGAAAGGTTCTCATTCTTCTTCCTGACGGAGTCGGCTTAAGAAATTTTGCCTTTACTTCTTTTGTTACATTAGGGGAACAAATGGGTTGGGAAATAGTTTTCTGGAATCATACCCCATTTGATCTTTCCAAAATTGGTTTAAACGAAATAAAACTTACAGGGAAGCCGAGACCAAAAACGGACCTAATAAAAAGGGCCAAAATCGGCGCTGAACTAGATCATTTTTCAAAAAGATTCGAAAACCCGGTTTATCAGACTTATAAATTCCCCTCTTCGAAAAAAAGCATTAAGGATCTTGTAAAAAATGTTGTTGTCAGGTGGATTAGGAGTACCCATAAAAATAAGAAGGGATTGGAGCAACTAAGAATTAAAATAAAGAAATCTGAAAGGAAGGGAGACTTCTACAAAATCTGCAAAGAAGTCCTTCAGACTGTACAACCAGATCTAGTTTTCTGTACCAATCAGAGGGCTATCAATGCAGTAGCACCGTTAACAGCAGCCCAAGATCTTGGGATGACCACCTCTACCTTTATTTTCTCTTGGGACAATATACCAAAAGCGACAATGGTAACTGAAACAGATTATTATTTTGTCTGGAGTGATTATATGAAAGATGAATTAATCTCTCATTATCCTCATATAAAACAAGAACAGATATTTATATGCGGAACTCCACAGTTTGAACCTAATTACAACCAAGATCTCATACAACCAAGGGAAAAATTTTTTGAAGACCATGGTTTAGATCTCTCCAAGGATTATATCTGTTTCAGCGGAGATGATTTCACCACTTCACCATATGATCCATTATACTTAAATGATCTTGCAGAGGCAGTATCATGTCTTGCTGGCAAATGGGATTTAGGAATTATCTTTCGCCGCTCTCCTGTAGATTTTTCCCATAGATACAACCAAGTTTTAGAAAAATATCCGGACTTAATTGTTCCTATTGAACCGAAATGGTCGAATATTGGGGGACAATGGAATTCTATCTTACCCGAAAAAGAAGATTTAAGCTTATTATTGAATACTATCCACTACTCAAAGGCCGTAATCAATGTCGGCTCGTCAATGGTATTTGATTTTTCGATTTTGGGCAAACCTTGTTTGTATTTCAATTATGATGTTGAAGAAAGAAAAGATCTTAATTGGTCTATAGAAAAAATTTACAAATTTATCCATTTCAGTTCGATGCCAACTGGTGAGGAAGTGATTTGGTTGAATTCTAAAAAAGAAATTCCGGTAGAATTAGAAAAGGCAATTAAGTCAGGTAAGTCGACAGTTGAGAAAGCATCACTTTGGTTTCAGAAAATAAATTTACCACCAGCTAAAGACGCTTCGAGAAGGATGTGGAATGCAATTAATAGAATTGTGAGTAATTGAGTATCGACTTGTTAGTAGCAATATATCAAATCCAAACTCGGACTCGCTGAAACCTTCATACACAATTACAACATATGCACTTAGCTTTCCTCACCCCGGAATATCCCCATCCAATGTCCTTGCCTTCCGGTGGGCTGGGAGTAAGTATTCAAAATTTAGCTCAAGAATTAGTAAAAAAAGGATTACTAATCACTGTTTTTGTTTATGGGCAGAAAGATGATCTTATTTTTAGAGAAGGTGGAATAAATTTTCATTTTATTGCCGCACGAAAATACCCATTTTTAGGGTGGATAAGATATAGAAAAAAATTAGAGCATTATCTTAATCACATAATTGCGAGAGAAAAAATAAATGCTCTTGAAGCCCCTGAATGGACTGGAATAACTGCCTTAATGTCTTTCAAATGTAGGTTAATCCTCCGGCTCCATGGTAGCGACACCTATTTCTGCCGCTTGGAAAATCGTCCCCAGAAGAAGAAGAATTTCTGGTTCGAGAGGCTGGCCTTAAACAGTGCAGATCACTTAATATCGGTAAGCGAATTTACAGCAATCCAAACCAAGGAGATTTTTAAACTGAATAAGGACATTGAAGTAATTCCCAATTCTGTAAATGAAGATGTATTCTATCCTGAAACGGAAGGATCTGGGGAAAAAATCATTTTATATTTCGGCACAATTATCAGAAAAAAAGGAGTTCTTGACCTGGCAGAAATATTTAATAAGATACATCAAAAAAATCCTGATGTTCTCCTAGTAATGGCTGGCAGGGATGTTATAGATGTCTTAAGTGGTAGCTCTACCATTGGCCTTTTTGAGAATTTACTGACAGAATCGGCCAGAAATCGAGTACTCTGGAAAGGCGATTTGTCACGATTTGATGTCATTTCTGAACTTGATAAAGCGGCAGTAGTAGTTTTTCCTAGTTATGCCGAAGCTTTGCCGATGTCTTGGTTAGAAGCAATGGCAATGAAGAAAGCCTTAGTGACTTCCAATATTGGTTGGTCGAAAGAAATAATGAAAAATGGGAAGACCGGGTATATGGTGCACCCAAAGGATCATAATCAATTTGCTGACAGGATTTTGGAACTACTTCAAGACCGCCAACTATCACTTAAAATGGGCGAAGCCGCCCGTAAGCATGTAAAAGATAACTTTTCGGCCTGTAAAATTGTTGAAAGAAATATCGATTTTTATAGATCCTTATCTCTCTAGAATGAGAAAATTATTCCCTTGAGCAGATAAAATTATTAGAATGGCTTGGTTTCCAGCAGTCCAACTCGTAAAAATTCTATTGTTTCGGCTGGAACAAGTGCTGGAAAACTGCGAAACAAATCTGAAATTTCATCATCCGAAATTCCCCCCCTCACCTCCAGAGCTCTATAATTTGCGAGTCCCACCGATTCAAGATAATCAGCATATTTTACTTCATTTCCAAAAATATCATTTGAAATCTTTACGCGTATTGCAGGAATGCCATATGAATGAGCTACTATAAGACCATGAAGGGAAGTAGAAAGGATTCTCTCGCACTGCAGGATTTCTCGAGTAGTACCTTCTACGTCCAGGGTGAGCAAATTTACTACTTGTATTCCCTCCCGTTTGCCGAATATTTGGAGGGCTGCTTTATAGTCGTGATAATGTGGTATTATTCCTAATCTATACTTTTTTGTGACATTTGGACTGAAATATTTTGGTAAAAGTATTGCCGGATCTCCAAAAATATCAGGGCAGTCATAGCCAAATTTCAGCAACTGCTCTCTTGTTCTAGGTCCGCGCACCGCTCTAAAGTCCGCTTTTCTCACAAACTGTTTATTATCAATGATCCCACTTCCCCATATTACACTGTCTCTAATTGCATGATGAATTATACTTCCGACTGCCAAGAGATTAGACTTATTTAGGTTATACCACTTTTGCTTTTTAGGATGAACAAAAACTGTTTTTTTACCGCTGATCTTCTCGACGAGATAAGGTGAAATCAGATCTCCATAATTCTCTTTTTCTCTGAAAATAAAGCGTTTTTCACTCCAATAAAACAAAGGAATTTTTTCATAAAATTTGAAATGGGATGGTTTGCTCAAAATTAAATTCCTATTGAGGCCAAATATAAGGAATAAAACCCCTGAAGAGTATTTTGGAAATGGGTTGCAGGTAAATTTTCCTATTTTTAGTGCCAAATTAAATTAAATGCCCAAAGATAAGATTTGCGTCGTGGTTACAGCCCGTCCTTCCTACAGCCGGATCAAAACCGCATTGACAGAAATCCAAAATCATCCTAAACTTGAATTGCAGCTCGTAATAGCAGGTTCAGCTCTGCTGGATCGGTATGGAAATGCCGTAGACTTTATTGAAAAAGATGGTTTTCCAATTGCAGCTAAGGTCTTCATGGTCTTGGAAGGAGAAAACCCTACCACGATGGCCAAAACTACTGGACTTGGAGTTATGGAGTTTACCAATGTATTTTACAATTTAAAACCTAAGGCGGTAGTCACAATTGCAGATCGTTACGAGACAATAGCTACATCGATTGCTGCATCATTTCAGAACATACCATTGATTCATATTCAAGGAGGAGAGGTGACAGGAAGCATTGATGAAAAAGTGCGACACGCAAATACTAAGCTGTCTGACCTTCACCTGGTTTGTACAGAAGATGCGCGAGAAAGAGTTATTAAATTAGGAGAAAAGCCTAGCATGGTCTTCAATACGGGGTGTCCATCAATCGATTTGGCAAAATTTGTGCAGGAGAATCCAGAATTGGATTTTGACCCTATTGAAAAATATGGTGGTGTCGGTCCTCTACTTAATATGCAAAATGGATATATTGTGGTGATGCAGCATTCTGTCACAACCGAACATGAGCAAGCAAGATATCAAGTGCTGGAGACATTACGTGCAGTGAAAAAATTAAATTTTCCCACTTTCTGGTTTTGGCCAAATTCAGACGCAGGTTCTGACGGTATATCGAATGGAATTAGATTATTTCGCGAATTAGAAAAACCTGCCAATATCCATTTTTTTAAAAATATGGAATCGACGGATTTTTTGAAACTCTTGAAGAATTCGAAGGCTTTAGTGGGTAATTCCAGTACAGGTTTACGAGAATGTAGCTATTTAGGGGTGCCCGTGGTCAACATCGGGAGTCGCCAGCATAGAAGAAATCGTGCAGACAATGTGACCGATGTAGATTACAGTCAAAACGAAATCTTGAGCGCAACCCGAAAAGCTATTAACCACGATCATTATTTTCCCTCAACCCTCTATGGTGACGGGAATGCTGGAAAGAAGATCGCGGAAATTCTGGCGAATGTCGAGCTGACATTTCAAAAAACCATCACTTATTGAGGAACCATTGAAATCTGCTTCCGGGAAGAATCCATTAATTCTGTAATCTATCGAGACCGACTTTCATAAAGCAGTTTTAACAACAGTAGTCAAAGTTAAAGTCCATTCTCCTCGGGTCAGGAGACAATTGGACTATCTCCAGGAAAAGATTAAATAGGAAAGTGGGTCTTTTATGGAGATTATTTTGATACTTTCTTCGTTCTCCATATTTCCTACATTTGAAAAAAAACAGTTTGAAAATCTTAGGAATTATTCCCGCCCGAGGAGGAAGCAAAGGATTACCAGGAAAGAATATTAGGAAACTCGGGGGGAAGCCCCTGATCCAGTATACCATTGAATCCGCCAGAGAATCGAAACTTCTGACTCGGGTGATTTTAAGTTCAGACGATCCCGAGATTATAAAAACATGTCAGCATCTTGGGCTGGAGGTTCCATTCATTCGTCCGGAAGAATTGTCTAATGATACGGCTTCTTCCCTTGAAGTTGTACTTCATGCTCTTAATTTCTTTCTTAATAAAGGAGAATTGTTTGACGCAGTTTGTCTTCTGCAACCTACTGCACCTTTTCGTAGAAAAGGACTTATTGATGAAGCGGTAAGGAAATTCATTAATGGGCAATATGATGCCCTTGTTTCAGTTCGTAAAGTCCCCGAGGATTACAATCCCCACTGGGTTTTCGAAGAGCGCGATGGTAAATTGATTATCTCAACAGGTGATCACAGTATCATCAGCAGGAGACAGGATCTTCCACAAGCATATCATCGTGATGGAGCTTTGTACCTCACTCAGACACAAGTGCTTCTTGAGAAAAAATCATTGTATGGAGAAAGACTTGGTTATATAGAGACTTCTGAAGACCCTTATATTAACATTGATAGCTCTTCAGACTTGGCAAGAGCTGAAAAAATGCTTGGGTAATGTGCGCAATAGCAGGGATAATCGGTTCTGAGGCATCAAGAGCTAAAATTTTAAAGATGCTTTCCCGAATGCCCCATAGGGGACCAGATCACCGCGGAATTTATGAAGATCCTGACTCTGCGACGATAGGTCACAACCGGCTGTCCATTATTGATCTTTCTTCAGAGGCTAATGAACCCTTTCAGGACGAATCCGGAAGATTCCTGCTGACCTTCAATGGAGAAATTTATAATTATCAGGAACTCCGACAGGAACTGAAGGGCTTTTACTCTTTCAGAACTTCTTCAGATACGGAAGTATTACTGGCCGCATTCTTACATTGGGGTCAGAATTGCCTTCACAAGCTCAACGGCATGTTTTCATTCGGGATCTGGGATAATGTCTCCAAGACCTTTTTCGGTGCAAGAGACAGATTCGGCGTAAAACCATTCTTCTACAGCCTGGACGGTAATAACTTGTACTTCTCTAGTGAAATCAAAGGGATCCAGGCGGTTCTGAACCGAAGGGAGGCTAATCTCAATACCTGGTCTAGTTACTTCAGTTACGGATCCTACGGTCAACCTGACCAGACCTTTTTCGAGAATATCCAGCAACTTCCTGGTGGCCATAGCATTGTGTTTTCTCAAGGAAAATTTAAAACCGAAAAGTGGTATAATTTTCAGGATCGAGTGAAGCTGATAAAACAGATGCCTTACGGGGAGGCAAAACTATTTTTTGAAACCCTTCTAAAGGATTCTATTAGCTTACGCTTCAGGGCTGATGTCCCGGTGGGATTCAATATCAGCGGCGGGGTGGACAGTTCCCTTCTACTAGCATTGATCAGCAACGAAAGACCGGACAAATCGCTCCATGCATATACCTTTTATACAGGTGATGATCGATATGATGAACTCCCATGGGTAGAGGAGATCATATCAGGCACAAAGAACACCCTGCACAAGGTGAAATTCTCAGCAGAGGAAGTACCCGCGGCCGCAGCCCATGTTTCCACCATTCAGGACGAGCCATTCGGAGGTATTCCAACCCTGGCCTACGCCAAATTATTCCACACCGCAAAGCATAACGGGATCAAAGTTCTTTTGGACGGTCAGGGCATGGATGAACAGTGGGCGGGTTATGATTATTACTGGAAGGATGATCAAACCATTCAGGGTGTCAATCAGAATCCTTTCCGAAAGAACGTTCTCAATCCTGACTTTGCTGCAATGGCAGAAAAACCGGAATACCCCAAACCCTTCACAGACGAACTTCAAAACAAGCAATATAGAGATCTGTTTTTTACCAAAATACCTAGAGCCTTGCGATTCAATGACAGAATATCAATGGCGGCGAGTACAGAATTAAGGGAGCCCTTTTTGGATTATCGGTTGGTCGAATTTGCGTTTGCACAACCCGAAGAGTTCAAAAAAAGAGGGAATCAACAAAAGTATATGTTGCGGGATATTCTGAGGAAATTAGCTGGCTCTGGAGTTGCCAATGCACCTAAAAGACCACTCCAGACTCCACAACGAGAATGGCTAAAAGAGGAATTGAAAGAATTTGTACAGGAGCAGCTTGATTGCATGAGAAAAAGCCCTCATTCAGATTGGTTTGATCATCCTGAAATCGACCGCGAATGGCAGAAGTATCTACGCGGGGAAAACCACAGCAGTTTTCATCTATGGCAATGGATCAATTACAGCCTCTTGTTTTGCAATAATAATTCCCATGAGCCAAATTCCCACCTTTAAAGGAATTGGCCCACATCTCGGATCGGTTCTATTTTTCAAGAGCAGAACCACAGAAAAAGAAGAAAATCTGTCTTGATCCGATCACGTCTCAGCGAAATCAGGGAAAAAAATTGTTTTTCACCCACCTTTGAACAAATTGACCACCGCTCTTACCAGCAAGATCTGATACTTTTAAAACAAATTCTAAACAAAATATTATGATTCGATTCAACAACATGAAGATTGCATTCCCTCTGGCAATTTTCTGTTTAACAGTTTTGGGAATCATCTCCTGTGAGACAGAGGACGATTTCGTAGAAGTCCCTGCGACACCTTACATTTCAGAATTTTCTATCACTTCACCTGTCGATGCCACTGCATCTATTGATGAAGAAGCGAAAACGATTGAAGTAACCGTGCCACAGGATACTGATCTCAGCGAGGTAAAAGTAGAGTTCACAACTTCTGAGGGTGCAACAGTGGATCCCGAGTCCGGTTCAACAGTAGATTTTTCTGCAGGCCATGTTAATTTTCATGTTTCCAAGGGCTTTAAAACCGTCAATTATAAAGTAAGTGTAAACAAGGCGGAACCGCCTAAACTCATTGGCTTCAGTATAATTGAACCGGTGCAGGAGTCCGGAACAGTAAACCAGACCTTAAAGCGGGCTACTGCCAAAGTACCTATAGGAACTGATCTTTCTGCACTAACCGTAGAATTCGAAACCTCAGAAGGAGCAACCGTGACACCCGAATCAGGCTCAGTCCTGGATTTTTCCGAGGGTCCCATAGAGGTGGCCGTCTCTTCTTTTGGCACGACGACCGTATACGAGGTCAGTGTCGAGGAGCGGGCAGAACCTACTATCAATGCATTTGAAATTCTGTCTCCCGTTACAGCTACGGGCACCATCGATCAGGAAAACAAGACTGTTTCTGTTTCAGTCCCTGCGGGAACGGATCTCAGTGCGGTTCAGGTCCAGGTTTCTGTACCCAACGGAGCAACAGTGACCCCTACTGCAGACGGGGTAGTGGATTTCAGCAGCGGACCTGTGACTTTCGAGGTCTCGTTAAACAATACCACAGTCTCCTATGAGGTCTCTGTGACGACTCCTCAAAAGGTCGGATTCCTGGGAAGTGCAAGCGATGTCTCAAGCATTTCTGAACCCGACACAAAAGCAGCGGCCGAGTTTCTGAAGGATTACTACGGTGAAAATTTCGTTTATCTTCAAAACGGACAATTTACCTCAGAGGATCTTGCTGATATTTCTGTTGTTGTTTATTACTATGACAATACCGGTAGCTTTGACAATCCTGATGGAAATCTGACCGCAGCTTCCCTTACCGCCCTTACCCAGTACGTAAAAGAGGGAGGAGATCTCTTTTTAGGAGGATTCGGAACCCGAATAATCGATGATCTGGGGAGAATACCATATGAACCGGGAATAGCGGGCAACGGCGCAGGGGGACCAAACCCTGATAACTGGGGAATGAATTTTACAACAGGTCTTCCTACTGATGTCACAAGCCATCCCGCGTTTGAAGGACTTACTCTGACGGATGAAATTGTACCAGGGGAATCCATCGGACACAGCTTCGTACCCTTCATCGGCCCGGGATATAAAGAGGATCACAATTCGATGTGGGATCTTGGAGCAGTTCCTGAACTCACAGCACCCCATGCTAGTGTAGAACGCGGAGCAGAGTTCGAAGAACTCACCGATTCGAAAATTCTGGGGACCTGGCAACATGTAACGGATATGTGTTGTATCGCAGCCATTGAGTTCCTTCCCACTGAAAATTATGAGGGTACCATCATAGCTATTGGTATTGCTGCCTATGAATGGGAAATGAATGATGGCAGGACAAATACCTTCCGGTCCAATGTTGAAGAATTCACGATTAACAGCATTGAATACCTGATCGAGAACTAGATCCTGACATCTAGGTTGAATAATGAACCTCCGGCAGCCCAATGCGCCGGAGGTTTTTTATTGGAACTTCTTTCGGTATTCCGACGGATACTCTTTAAACTCCTTGAGAAAACACTTCGTGAAGTACTTAACATCGGAAAATCCCGAGAGATAAGCGACTTCTGAAATAGTATGGTCCGACTTCAGGATTACCTGGGCCGCATACTCCAGCTTGATCTTCCGTAAATAATTGACGGGTGAAATCCCGGTAATGTTCTTCAATTTCCTGTAAAATTTGGAACGGGACATCCCCACTTTGCTTACAACTTCATCAATTTTGAAATCCTGATTAGAAATGTTTTCGAACACGATTTCTTTGATCTTATTCAAAAACATGGCATCCTTGTCTCCAGCGCTCTTGATCTGCTCCAGACCTTCGAAATCTTTTTCTCTTGAAGCTGTCCTTTTCTCCAGAAGGTTCCGAACGCGAGCTTTCAGCGTCTCAGGATTAAAGGGTTTAGTTATATAGTCATCTGCTCCGATTTTGTAGCCTCTGATTATGGACTCGTCACTGTTTACAGCCGATAGCAGGATTATTGGGATTCCCATAGTCACAGGATTCGAAAAAACTTTCTGGGAGAACTCAATTCCGTCTAATTTGGGCATAAGAAGATCAGTGATGATCAGATCTGGATTGTGATAACAGGTTTTTTCATAACCTTCGAGCCCATCTGCAGCCTCAATTATCTGATAATCCCCCTGCAATATTTCCTTCATCCGTAACCGAATCTGGTCCGTATCCTCCACAATCAGGATTTTTGGTTTTAGCTTCTCTGCATTTTCCAGGCTTCCTGAGACATCCACAGGGGGTACCGATCTCTGTCTTGTGGGAAAAGTCACAATAAACTCCGATCCCTCCCCTTCAGTGCTTTCCACCTCTATATTTCCGTCCTGCATCAAGATGAGGTTCATGCTGAAATCCAGACCGATCCCTGAAGAATCCTCTGTGAAATCAGATATTGAGGAATGTTCAAATCTTTCAAAGATCTTGCTTTTCTCATGCCCCGGAATGCCGATGCCGGTATCCCTGATTTTAATCCTCGTCAGATCTCCTGCCTTGCTCAATTCAATTCGTATTTCTCCTTCCTCTGTATACTTGATCGCATTATGAACGATGTTTGTCAGGATTTTCTCCATGATATCCCTGTCGAAGTCACAGTAGACTGGCGGGGTGTCCATCTTAAGAAGGAGGCCTTTGGACTCAGCACTGGTTCTGAAGTTTTCAACAATTTCCCGGATCAGACGTCCGATGTCTCCGTACTCGAAATTCACGGGATAATCGGAGTTCTCCACTTTTTGAAAGTGAAGGAGCTGATTCAGGGTCTTGGTGAGCTTTGTTATATTATTTCTAAGGTGGTGAATTCGGGAATCAGTAGCGTTCAGTTTATCGATATCGAGTTTGACAACAGTAAGAAGGGTCTTGAACTCATGGGAAATATTGGTGAAAAAATTCGTCTTTAATTCGGTGAGCTCCTCCATCTTTTTTACAGTGGTCAGAAGATGATCCCTCTGTTTCCTGATATACTGATTCTGGTTGTCAATCACGTCCTGCTTATCCAGCAGCAGCTTGTTTGCCCTGTTCTTGTGATAAAAAAAGTAGAAGATGGTACCAGAAGTAAGCAAAAGCAGGAAAATCAGTATCAGGGACAAATAGATAAATTCTGTCTGCCTTTCTAGGTTGAAATTGAGATCATCATTTCTTTCGATGAGGCTCCGAAGTTTCTCCTTTTGGTCCTGGAGTCTCCTCCCCTCATTCATCAACGTTTCTGCATTTCGGGAGTCAATTGCAAAGGTGTTGAGGTAATTGAATTTTTCCACCTGGGCACCCTCTAAAATATCGAGAGCCAACCTCACTGCAAGATTCCCGCCCGTAGGATAAGAAATGGTCCCGTCAATTTGATCATTCAGAACCATTGCCACTCCCCCGTTCTCTGTTGTGAGCCCGTCTACTCCAAGGATCAGGGGGTCCTTTGAAAACTTTTTGGCGACCCGATATGCGGCATTGGCCATTTCATCATTATGGGCAAAAATGAGGTCATAGTCCGCTTCTGAATTTTCATATAGGCTATCCAGTTTCCGGTATGCCGTTTCTTCCTGCCAGTCCGCGTGGAGAATCTCTATTTCATGCGAAGAATTGTTGCGGATATTTTGACTAAACCCATTTTGTCGCTGCTCGGCAGGAGAAGAACCTGGTAATCCTGTAACCTGAAGGATCTTACCTGTCTCTATCCCCCTTTCGTCCAGCTTGTTCAGCGCCATGGTTCCGGCCAATATCCCCACCTCAAAATTATTACCTCCTATAAAACTTGTGAACTCCCTGGAATTTATATTACGATCGATCACGATGACAGGTATTCCCGATTCGTACGCACTCGTTACCACATCAGTCAGGGGGGCTGCTTCATTAGGCGAGACGATAAGGACATCCACTCCAAGAGAAATCAATTCTTTGATCTGCTCAACCTGTCTTAGATTACTTCCCTTTGCTGTCCGGTATAAAATTTCAATATTTTTATCATCAATCAGGTGAGCCTCGGTATAGATTTCCGAATTCATTACCTGTCGCCAGGCATCATTGGACAGGCACTGGGAAAATCCTATGGTAATCTCCTCTTTCGGCGGTCCGCCACAAGACAACAGGAGAATGGAAAAAACAGAAAGAAGGAGGTATTTGAACATTCGCATGTAGTAATCTTAAGAAAAATATAAATTCGGCAAGCGCTAAATCCCGAATTTTCAGCGGAATACCAAATGGTCACCCCAAAAGTATCAAAAAGACAACCATCTAACCATTCAGCTAATCATAAATTGCTCCAACTTTCAAACGGTCAGCTCTTCCAAAAAAAATCCTAAGGTTTCAGAAAAGGACCATAAGGATTTACCGGTAAGAAAACGTTTGAGATAACTGAAATCTTGGAACTCAATTCGGCGATATGAATATTAAAATATTAATGCTGTTTTTATTTGTCCCTGTGTTTCTCCAGGCACAGGAAATTGACATTACTGGTACTGTGACCTCAAGTGAAGATCAGCTTCCACTTCCGGGTGTAAACGTGTTCGTACAGGGGACAGAATACGGAACAGTAACGGATTTTGACGGAAACTATCAGCTGCAGGATGTCGATCCTGATGCAGTACTGGTGTTCAGTTTCATCGGTTTTGAAACCCAGGAGGTCCCAGTCCGGGGGCGCTCCAGTATTGATATTAGCCTTTCAGTGGATACTGAAATGCTAAGCGAGGTAGTGATTACCGGTTATCAACAAATCAAGCGAGAAAACTATACCGGTGCCGTCAGTGTAGTGGAAATGGAAGAAATTGCTAAACAATCCAACACCAACATTCTGCAGGCCCTGGAAGGGCGCGTAGCAGGATTAAGGGTTTCAACCGATGGTTCACCGGGCGGAGGGGCGACCATTCGTTTAAGGGGGATCACCAACAGTGACACCACCAATGACTCTCCGCTCTTCATTATAGATGGCGTTCCCACCCAGGCTGGTCTAAATACACTCAATCCAAATGACATCGCTGAGATACAGATCCTCAAAGACGGAGCCTCGGCTTCGATCTACGGAGCCAGAGCATCCGGAGGGGTAATCGTTATAAAAACCAAAAGCGGTAAAGGGAAGGAACTGGACCTTTCCCTCAATACCTTTACCAGTCTTAGCTTTCTCAGGGACGATATCGATGTTCTTGATGCATTTCAATGGGCCCAGGTATACTGGCAGGCCCAGCGGAATGACGGAGTTACTCCCAGTCATCCTCAGTACGGAAATGGATTAGAACCCGTATTTCCCGATTTTATCGATGAAGAGGGTCTGGTTCCGGCAGGGAATACAAATTGGCAAAACCAGGTTTATCGCACAGGAATAAAACATTACTATGATGTTGGAATTTCAAAGGGTTTTGAAGAAGGTGGCATTTTTGCGAGTGGTTCCTATACGGATGTAAAGGGCACAATGAAGTACACCAATTACCAGAGGGCAACCTTCCGTGTAAACTCTGATTTCGAACTTTTCGACAGATTAAGACTTTCAGAAAATCTAAGTGTGGTTAACCAGAGGGAAGTGAATGCTAACGTGGCCGGAACTGCGATAACCCAGCATCCTTTGATCCCGGTTTATGATGCTGAAGGGAACTTCGCCGGGCCCTATGACGGCCTCGGAGATCAGACTAATCCACTGGCTACGCTTTACAGAAACAGGAACAATCAAAACAAGGGTTGGAGGATCTTCGGAAGTTTAATGGCGGAACTGGATATTTATGAAGGACTGCGTCTGACCTCCAGGTACACACTTGACTACGGCAACAACTATGGCAAGAATTATTCCCCTGTTATCACCGAAGGATATTTCGGGGATGTGGAGCAGGAAAGCACCCTGACCACTTACTCGAACTGGGGCGTAGAGCAAACCTTCAGCAATTTCCTCACCTACGAAAATGAATTCGGAAATCATGGCTTTAATCTTCTTGCCGGCATTGAAAGGGTGAGATATGACAATGAATTTTTCGATGCCCGGCGAACCGGTTATATTCTGGACGATGAAAACTATACCTATCTTTCATCAGGATCGGGGGAGCAATTCAATTCCGGAGGAGGTCTGGAGTGGAGACTCCAGTCATACTTCGGCAAGCTGGATTACAACTTTGCGGACAAATATCTCTTATCGGGAACCCTGCGCTATGATGAATCCTCCAGATTTCCCGGAAACCAGGGGGAACTATTTCCTGCTCTTTCCGCAGGGTGGAACCTGCACAATGAGGACTTCTTCTGGGATACTAATACTTTTAGTATGGCAAGGATTCGTGCAAGCTACGGAGTAACTGGAAATCAAAATTCCAGCTACACCTACCCTTCCTATAATCTGTTTGGATACCGAGTCGATTACTCCCCATATCCGATGAGCGGGCAGGACTCCGGAACGCTCGAACAGGGATTTAACCTGGTGCAACGGGGTATTCTGGATATCACCTGGGAAACCACTACAGATTATAACCTGGGAGCTGATATAGGATTTCTTAGCAACAGGATCTCCCTTTCCGGAAATTACTTCTTTAAAGAAACTGAAAACATCCTCTTATTTCAGAAACTCCCGGCCACAGCTAATGTGGAAGCAGGGGATCCACTTTCAAACGCTGGAACCTTCCAGACCACCGGATGGAGTGCCAGCATCAGTTACCGCAATAGTGCTTCCCGGGAGTTGCAGTTCTCCCTGGATGCACATATTTCCGGCTTTGTCAATGAGGTTACGGAAATCGGCAATGGAGAATCCTACTTCTTTGATAATCCCATCCGCGGCGTACTGGGAAATCCCTACAGGAAATTCTTCGGGTACGTTGCTGACGGCCTCTTTCGGACAGAGGAGGACATCGACCGTCATGCGATTCAACCCGGAGCCGGATTGGGAAGGATCCGATATGCCGATATTAATCAGGATGGGGTAATCGATGCAGAGGACAGGACCTTTATCGGGGATTTCTATCCGGATTTCTCCTATGGCTTTAACTTCAACGCCACCTACAGGAATTTCGACCTGGGAATGAATTTCTCGGGAGAACAGGGAAAGGATCTCTATAATGCGATGAGAGCAAATGAGTTTACCTATGGGACCGGGAACTGGTCCACGGCCGTCCTTAATGCCTGGTCCCCGGACAACTTCGATTCTGATATTCCGGCCGTCAATTTGACCAACCCCAATAATGAATTGCGAGCTTCGAGCTACTTTATAGAAGATGCCTCCTACCTTAAGCTACAGAGTCTTACCCTTGGGTACAGCCTCGATTCAAATCTATTGCAGAAGCTGAACATGGACAGCGTCCGATTATATATGCAAGGGGAGAATGTATTTACCCTGACGGGTTACTCCGGTCTTGACCCCGAATTGGAAGGGATAAGCAGTGCGATCTACCCCATTCCGCGGATCTTCACCTTTGGTCTCAACGTGAAATTTTAAAAAGTCAGCATGAAAACTATACATACACTCATAGGAATATTCGCTTTGGTTCTCGCCTCAGCCTGCACAAAGGACTTCATAGACGTAGAACCCAAGGGAACAGTGGAATTTAACCAACTCATTACGCCAGAGGGCGTAGAAGGGCTTATCACGGCTGCGTATTCAGCTTTGGATCTGAATTTCGCAATTCTCAACAGCAATAATAGTACTGGAGGAACCAATCTCTATGGCAATACCACCTATTTGCACTCTCCTACTAACTGGGGATTCGGAGACATTAGATCAGATGACAGCTATAAAGGTGGTGGTGGAACAGCAGACATCATAGAGCTGCATCAGTTCGAAACAGCCAACATCACCCCAGAGAATGGGCTTCTGGAGCGAAAATGGATTGCGATGTATGCCGCCATAGGAAGGACTAACGAGGCGCTCCATGCTCTGAACTTGATTTCCGAGGAGGAATTTCCCCAGAAAGAAATCCGAATAGCCGAGATGAGGCTTCTCAGGGGACATTTTTACTTTGAGATGAAGAAACTGTTCAGGACTTTTCCTTATATCGATAGCTTTATCAGTGTACAGGAATCCTATGAGATCAGCAATAGCCTTTCTGAGGCCGAACTTTGGGCAGAAATCGAAGCGGATTTCCAATATGCCAAAGAACACCTGCCGGAAACACAGCCAAAAGTAGGCAGGGTTACCAAAGACGTTGCGATAGCTTACCTGGCTAAAACCTACCTGTATACGGAGCAATGGGAAAAGGTGATCCAGCAAGTGAATCTTATTATCGATGACTATGGCCTTTTGGACAGCTATGAACAACAATATCTCGTAGAAAATGAGAACAGCCCGGAGTATATATGGTCGGTAGAACACTCAATTGATGATAACTCGGCCTTCGGCCAGATTACCTGGGGCAATCTATTAAACGTTCCCCGCGGACCCTATGGCGGGGACGGTTTTCACCGGCCGAGCCAGAATATCGTAAACGCTTTTAAAACGGATGCTGACGGACTGCCGCTATTTGATAGCTTTAATCAGAGCGATGTCACTGAAGCCAGTAACGTGGATCCGCGCCTGGATCATTCTATAGGCCGCCCCGGAATTCCATGGCTGGATATGGGGGTATATGAAGAAAGCTGGGCAAGGGAAGCGAATATTTACGGTCCATACTCGATAAAAAAGAACCTGCTCTCGGTCAACAGCGAATATGCCAACGACAGCTGGCCGTGGGGTGGTTCTGCCCTGAACTGGCCGATAATCAAGTTCTCAGATGTATTGCTATGGAAAGCTGAAGCTGCCATTATGTTGGGCGATCTCCAGACGGGAATGGAACTGATCAATCGGGTACGGCAGCGGGCCCAGGAAAGCAATGTCGTCACGACGGAAGAGGGCGAACCTGCAGCAAATTATCATATCGGGCTTTACGAAAGCTTTCCCAACCAGGAGTACGCCCTGAAAGCCCTTAGGATGGAACGCCGTCTTGAATTGGCCTTTGAAGGACATCGATTTTTCGACCTGGTCAGATGGGGAATTGCAGGGGAAGTTATTAATGCCTACTACGAGGAGGAAGAAGAAATCAGAGGCTACCTCAGCGGAGCTCAGTTTTTGGAGCCAAAAAACAATTACCTCCCGATCCCGCAACGTCAGATTGACCTGGCAGGGGGAATTTATGTTCAGGATCCAAACTATTAGTAATGAAGAGATCTATTTTATTTACGATCCTGCTCAGTCAGCTAATCATAGGCTGCCAAAACCAGGAAAAATCCAGAAAAGAGGATATACAGGCAGAACCGGCAATCATGGATGAACCTTTCCGCCCTCAATATCACTTTACACCCCGTGAAAAATGGATGAATGATCCTAATGGTCTGGTATACCAGAACGGAACCTATCATCTGTTTTTTCAACACTATCCCGACAGTACAGTCTGGGGACCGATGCATTGGGGCCACGCAACCAGCCAGGATCTGGTACACTGGGACCACCGTCCTATTGCCCTCTATCCGGACAGCCTTGGATACATCTTTTCTGGCAGTGCCGTGGTGGATAAGGAAAATACCGCAGGCTTCGGAAAGAATGCAATGGTGGCCATTTTCACTTATCACAATCCGAACATGGAGCGTGAAGGTCGAAATGATTTTCAGTACCAGGGAATTGCCTATAGCCTTGACGAGGGCAAGACCTGGACTAAATATGCAGGAAATCCTGTACTGGCGAATCCAGGAATCAGAGATTTTCGTGACCCCAAAGTTTTTCATGATCCTATAACAGATAATTGGAAAATGATTCTTGCTGCAGGTGACCATCTTGAACTTTTCGCCTCTGAGGATCTGAAGAACTGGAAGAAAGTGAGTGAATTTCATGATCCCATAGACCAGTCGGTCGGGGTATGGGAGTGCCCTGATCTGTTCCCTATGACAGTAGAGGGAACAACCGAAAAGAAATGGGTCCTGATTATCAGCCACAATCCTGGAGCCCCAAACGGAGGCTCAGGGACCAGATATTTTGTCGGAGACTATGACGGAGAAAAATTTACGACCAGCCAGAAAGAAAATCTCTGGCTGGACTACGGAACCGACAATTACGCCGGAGTGACTTTCAATAATACTCCGGAAGGAAAAAGAATTTTGATCGGATGGATGAGCAACTGGGATTATGCCACCCAGACTCCAACTAAGAGGTGGAGAAGTGCGATGACACTGCCCCGGGAACTAAAGTTGCAGAATGGCCCCACGGGCTATTACGTGACCTCCTTCCCTGTGGATAATCTTTCAAAGATAACCGAATCGGCAAGCATAGAGGAAACGGTAAGGCTCCAGGAAGCTTTCAATAAAAAATTCGATTTCTCACAGGCCAAGGTATCATTCCGTTTAAAGGATTCCACAGAAGATTTCGAACTAGAATTCCAAAACGATTGTGGTGAAAAATACCTGATAGGATACAACGCTGATGCAAAGATCCTGTATACAGACAGGAGAGAAGCCGGAAAAAATGACTTTAGTGAAAAATTCGGTTCAAGAATCCAACAGATGGAGGTGAGGGATCTTGAAGATGCGCGCTTTGATGTATATCTCGACCGTTCGTCAGTAGAGATCTTTATCGACAGAGGCCGCTATGCAATGACCAATCGTGTTTTCCCTACAAAACCTTTTTCACTGATGAGGATCAGCGGAAAGGATGAAATGGTCATAGAGGATCTGCAGATCAGCAGCCTTAACAGTATTTGGAAAAAACAAACCCCATGAAAAAATTAGCCTTTTTTATTCCCGTTTTTGTAATGGTTTTTCTATCAGTCAACTGCAGCAGTGATGATATACAAATTCCAAGAAATACCCTTGATGAAGGGGAATTTGAAACACTCTATAGTTTTGGCTTCGATGAAGAGAACGGCCTTACTACCAAAGAGGAAGTGACGGGTACAGCATTCACCATTTCCGCAAACCAGGAGGAAGCAAACAGAATGCCCGGAGTATCGGGAAATGCGCTGTTCTTCGACGGATTATCCACCTACGTCAGTGGAGAAGTCCCGTCAATGGATCTTCCCGGAGGACTGTTGACAGTCTCGCTTTGGGCAGCAGTAAAGTCTTATCCTGTTGGGACTGCAGGAATGGTTACCTTGATAAGTCCTGAAACCAAATCCGGAGTTGTGGTAGGAATAGACAAGTATGGAAGAGTTGTGGTACAGGTGTATGTGAATGGCGCTCTCCAGACCACGGTGGCTACCGGAGAAGTAATCCCTCGCTTTCAGTGGACCCACGTCCTGGTTTCTGTCGACACGAAGCGGGGAGTCGTCACTACCTATCTGAACAAAAATAGAATTGCAGAAAGTGGAACTGCTATAGGTTTAATCAACTGGCCTGAGGGAAGCACCGAAGTCATTCTAGGAAAAAATGCTTTTGGAGAGCGAATGGGACAGTTCGATATTGATTATTTCAGCGGAGCCCTTGATGAAGTCAAGATCATTCGGGGCCGTCCCGAAGTAGCTGATGTTTCGATGCTGTTTTCGAGCGTGACTCCCCCGTCCGCAGTAAACTTTAATACGGACTTCAGTTATTTGGCGGAAGACACCAACAGGCCGATTTATCACCCTATTCCCGATTATGGATGGACCAATGAACCCAATGGGCTTATGTACTATCAGGGGGAATATCACATGTTTTACCAAAAAAATGACGTGTTTCTCGGGATTGCCCAACAGAATTGGGGCCACATGAAAAGTGAGGATCTGGTAAGTTGGGAGGACCTCAACAGTGTCCTCTGGCCAACTTCGAATTCCTATGACAATTTTGGCGCATGGGCAGGTGACACCTCTTTGGATGAAGAAGGAAACCCGGTGATCGTTTATACCGGGGTTGATGGTAGAAAAGCTACCATTGCTCTCGCGGTCAGCCTCGATGGCATGAAGACCTTTAAGAAATACGATCACAACCCGATTATCAGCGGGCGCCCCTCAGATGTCAATCTTGATTTCCGCGATCCCTTCATCTGGAAGGAAGGAAAAACGTGGTATATGATCGTCGGAGCGGGCATTGCAGGAATCGGTGGCAATACTGTCTTATACGCCTCCAATGACCTCTACAATTGGGAGGACAGCTATAAGGGCATCTTCTTTCAGGGGCAAATTGCCGACGGAGAAGGAGAATTTTGGGAAGTTCCCATCATCCACGAATTTCCTAATGGCAAATACCTTTTCCTGGTACAGAAAACTCCGGATGCGTCAAGTCCTGCCCGAAGTTTCTACTGGATTGGTGAGTTCAATGGAAGCCGATTTATTCCGGACCATGAACAGGCGAGGAACCTGGAAGTCATTAATGGATTCCTTTCCCCAACCGTAACAACAGATGCTGAGGGTAGAACCACTGCTATAGGCATCATTCCTGATGAAGTCAGTCCGGAGTTTCAGAAAGAAGCTGGTTGGGCCCATCTATTCAGTATTCCTCAGGTCTGGAACCTTGATCCCAACAACGAACTCGAGATCGCACCTCATCCAAACCTTGAAGCATACAGGGGCTCTCTTTCGGAATATCACGATCTTTCCCTTAGCCCCGAAAAATCCGACTATCTCAATGAGAGCGGAAGATACTATGAAATTGCAGCAACACTCAATACAGGTACAGCTTCCAAAATAGGATTTATTCTTGGGGCTTCGGATGATGGCCGGGAGCAACTCAAGGTATACTATGATGTTCCTTCCCAGCAATGGGTAATCGACGCCTCTGAGTCTTCTCTGGCCGAAGGGGCCAGGAAGGACGTCAGAACTGGGTCATATCCGATCGCAGCTGGAGAAACCTTCGACATCAGGATTTTTGTAGACGGATCAGTACTTGAGGTCTTCATAAACGGAGCGGATCACTTCACCGGAAGATTCTTCCCCACTCTCCCCTCTTCTGACGGTATAGAAGTATTTGTGGAGGGTGGAAACGCCACTGCCGAGAACATAAAAATATGGGAAATGCATTCAAATCCTAACCTCTGATCACAATGAATACATCGAAACTCTATTACTGGTCAGTAGTCGTGGCCCTTGCAGGATTTTTGTTCGGGTTTGATACCGTGGTTATTTCCGGTGCGGACAAGCAGCTCCAGCAACTTTGGGGCAGCTCAGATCTTTTTCATGGGATTGTAGTAATGTCCATGGCGCTTTGGGGAACAGTATTGGGAGCGCTCTTCGGGTCGTTTCCGACCAACATACTTGGGAGAAAGAAGACACTGATTTGGATCGGGGTATTGTATCTCATATCTGCCGTGGGATCTGGCTTGGCAGCCGGTCCTTATATGTTTGCCTTTTTCCGCTTTCTGGGAGGTGTTGGGGTAGGTGTATCCACAATTGCGGCGCCGGCGTATGTCTCTGAAATCGCCCCGGCAGCTAAAAGAGGAAGACTGGTCGCCCTGTATCAGTTCAATATCGTCTTCGGTATTCTGATCGCCTATTTGTCTAATTACCTGTTGCAGGATATCGGAGATAATGCCTGGAGATGGATGCTAGGGGTGGAAGCCTTTCCTGCTTTTATTTACACCATACTTGTTCTTACAGTTCCGGAGAGTCCTCGTTGGCTGGTAATCTATAAGGATAAGGTACAGGAAGCCAAAAGAATTCTGGAAAGGATTTTTCCTCACAGAGATTCGGAAAGGGAGCTGGATTTAATCGTCCGCGACCACCAGAGCGAGGACCGCAGGCAGAGTATATTTAAAAAACGATATGCTTTTCCGCTTTTCCTTGCATTTGCCATCGCCTTCTTCAACCAGTTTTCCGGGATAAACGCCTTTCTTTATTACGCTCCGAGAATCTTCCAGATGTCCGGGATGGAGGAATCAGCTGCTCTCCTAAGCAGTGTAGGGATCGGGATTGTCAATCTTATCTTCACCCTCGTAGGAGTTGCCCTGATCGACAGGGCTGGTCGTAAAAAACTGATGTATATAGGTTCTGTGGGTTATATCGTATCCCTGGGATTGGTCACTCTGGCCTTTCAGCAGAGCTGGCAAGGAATGTGGGTACCGATATTCTTTTTTATCTTTATTGCCTCCCATGCAATAGGCCAGGGCGCCGTCATCTGGGTGTTTATCTCAGAGATTTTTCCAAACCATCTCAGGGCGAAGGGTCAGTCCTTTGGTTCTTCAGTACACTGGGTCCTAGCCGCGCTTATCCCGTCTTTCCTGCCCTTTTTATTTGACAACATAGGGGCTCCACTTGTTTTCGGAATCTTTACCTTTATGATGGTTTTACAACTGTTTTGGGTGAAATTTTTTATGCCGGAAACAAAAGGTCAGGAACTGGAATTCCTGTCCGGAAACCTAACTGAAAGAAGGAAACAGGCAATTTTGAAACGGGAGGAACCCCAATTGGATGTCGAAAATGATTAAAACCATTTGTTTTGGGGAAGTTCTGGTGGATGTTTTTCCCGATGGGGAAAGAATAGGCGGAGCACCTTTGAATGTGGCGGCTCGTTTGGCAAGCATGGGAGCCAAAAGCGAGATTATCAGCAAAGTGGGAAAAGATCAGCGCGGAAAGAAAATCATGTCGTTTCTGCAGGAAAGAGGGATCGGAACAGCAGGTATTTCCGAGGACGAAGAATATCCCACAGGTGTAGTCGAAGTATCCCTCTCGAACTCCGGGTCTGCCAGCTACGAAATCTCCTATCCTTCTGCCTGGGACAACATTCTGGCTACTGAAAATGTGAAAGAACTGGTAGGAGATGCCGATGCCTTTGTTTTTGGAAGCCTTGCTTGCAGAAATGAGGTAAGCAGAAGAAGTCTTTTCGAATTAATTCCTTATGCCCGATTCAAGGTTCTGGATTTCAATCTTCGTCCTCCACACTACTCAGAAGATCTTTTGGCGAAACTTCTCAGGAGCGCCGATTTTGTTAAACTTAATGATGATGAGCTCTTCGAGATTGCGGCAGTTATGGGAGCCCCCTATTTCTCTCTTGAACAGAACCTGCATTTTATTGCAAACAATTCTTCCGCTTCCAGTATCTGTGTTACAAAAGGCAGACATGGGGCAGTAATTCTTCATAAGGGGAAACTCTACTATAACAGCGGGTACAAAATAAAAGTCAGAGATACCGTTGGGGCGGGAGATTCGTTTCTGGCGAGCCTCCTCTTGAAATACCTTTCTGGAGAACCAATACAACATGCCTTGGATTATGCCTGTGCGGTAGGAGCTTTAGTGGCTGGAGAAAAAGGGGCCAATCCGAGGCTCGATCCTGAAGACATTAAGAGATTCCTGGGATAGCCGTTTTAAATCTGTTCCAGAAGAAGTAATAGGATGAGATCGGTCAATCCAAAAAAAGTTCAGTTTCAGTCTCCTGAAAGGCCAAACCTTATCTAAGGTTTCCAATAAGGAAAGGAACCGCTACTTTATCTGCTCTCGGAAAATTCCCGGTAAACCCGCTCCAATCCGACCGGAAGTTCTATAGTATGCCTCCAACCCACCTTATGAGCAAGGGATACATCCAGCAGCTTTCTAGGGGTACCGTCGGGTCTGGATCGATCGAAGATAATTTTTCCACTGTAACCGGCTACTTCAGCAATACTTTCTGCCAGTTCTCTTATTGAAACGTCCTTGCCCGTACCGATATTGACGCTGATATTCCCGTTATAGGCCTGCATCAAATGGAGACAGGCAGCAGCTAAATCATCCACGTGAAGAAACTCCCTTCTGGGCTGTCCGCTTCCCCAGACAATAACCTCTTCCGCTCCTGCTCTCGTGGCCTCACTGAATTTCCGGATCAAGGCTGGGAGCACGTGAGCCGTATCAAGATCATAGTTATCATTCGGTCCATACAAGTTCGTGGGCATGACTGAAATAAAGTTGCAGCCGTATTGGCGATTGTAGCTTTCACACATTTTCAAACCTGCTATCTTGGCTATTGCATAGGGCTCGTTTGTAGGTTCCAAAGCTCCGGTCAGCAAATACTCTTCTCTAATCGGTTGGGGAGCTAACTTCGGATAAATGCAGGAGGAAGCCAGGAAGAGGAGCTTTTTCACCTTTTGAACATAGCTCTGATGGATAACATTGTTCTGAATCATCAGGTTCTCATACAGGAACTGACCTCGGTAGGTGTCGTTAGCTGCTATTCCCCCTACTTTCGCCGCCGCAAGAAAAACGTAATCCGGTTTTTCCAATTCAAAGAAATGCTCAACCGCGTCCTGGCTTCTAAGATCAAGCTCCTTCGAAGTTCGAACAATCAGGTTTTGGAAACCCTCTCTTTTTAACAGCCTGACCAATGCGGAACCGACCATTCCCGAATGACCTGCAACGTATATTTTGTCCCCTTTCTCCACTAAAGATCGTTGTAATCCAAAGTTTGATGACCTCCATCCCTGAGATACTTTTCTCTTCTGAAAAGTTCAATATCTGCCTCAACCATTTCCTCGATCAGTTCCTTTAAAGTATGCCTTGGCTTCCATTTAAGGACTTCCTGACATTTAGTAGCATCTCCTACCAATAAATCAACTTCCGTCGGTCGGTGATAAGCGGGATCTACTTTCAATACGGTCGTACCAGCAGGGATTTGAAACTCCGGATTCTGGCAGAACTTTACAGATGCCGTTTCCATTTCCCCCTTCCCTGTAAAAGTGAGTTCTATTCCAGCATATCCAAATGCGAGCTGCACCAGTTCACGCACCGTTGTGGTCTGTCCCGTTGCAATCACAAAATCTTCCGGTTCTTCTTGTTGCAACATCAGCCACATCGCTTCTACGTAATCCCTGGCATGACCCCAGTCTCTTTTGGCGTTCAGGTTTCCAAGGAAAAAGGTCTGTTGTAAGCCTAGCGCAATTTTGGCAACCGCCCGGGTGATCTTCCGGGTCACAAAGGTCTCCCCTCTTATTGGGGATTCATGGTTGAAGAGTATTCCATTACAGGCAAACATTCCATAGGCCTCCCTGTAATTCACTGTGATCCAGTAGGCATAAAGTTTTGCTACCCCATAAGGGCTCCTGGGATAAAACGGCGTCTTTTCGTTCTGCGGTACTTGCTGAACCATTCCGTACAGTTCGGAGGTGGAGGCCTGATAAATCTTTGTCTTCCTGATGAGGCCCAACAGCCGGACAGCTTCCAGGATCCTCAGTGTTCCAATCCCATCGACATTGGCTGTATATTCGGGAGTATCAAAACTTACCTTAACATGGGACATGGCTCCCAGGTTATATATTTCATCGGGCTGGACTTCCTGGATAATCCGCGTGAGGTTCATGGAATCGCTGAGATCCCCGTAGTGCAATTTGAATCTGATATCCGCCTCGTGAGGGTCCTGATAGAGATGATCTATTCTTTCTGTATTAAAGAGGGAGGACCTCCTTTTTATACCATGGACCACATACCCCTTTTTCAGTAGGAATTCAGCTAAATATGCGCCGTCCTGGCCTGTTATTCCCGTTATTAGGGCAGTTTTCATGTGTCGTTTTTATGCGTTGCAGCCTTCGCGGGGGAGCAGAGTTTGCATAAGGAAATTCTATTCAAAGTTCCTCATAACCTCTCTCCACCTCTTTTTCATCTTCCCCCGGGTGGTGGCATCCTCTCCGTAGCCTTTACCATACCGCCCGTACCCGTAACCATAGCCATACCCGTAACCATAGCCGTAACCATAGCCATATTTAGCCCGATGGACAAAATGGTTGAGTACAAAACTGATATTCTTGACCTCACCTTTGTTGTATTTCTCATTGATCACCTCAAGCATACCGCGTTTGGTATAGTCCTGACGGATGAGATATAGCGTGGCATCCGCATACTTGATCAGGTTCAGCGCATCGGCAACTACCCCCACAGGAGGGGTATCCATCACGATATAATCGTATCGCTCCTTTAGCTCCTTCATCAGGAGTTCCATATTTTCATTCATCAGGAGCTCAGAGGGATTCGGTGGAATCGGACCCGCCGGAATAACATCGAGATATGGAACTTCGGTCTTTTGAATGACGTCATCCACTTTTTCCTGCCCGATGAGGAAGTTCACCACTCCTTTGTCGTTATTCACCCCAAAGTCGTCAAAGATCTTAGGTTTTCGAAGGTCGGCACCTAATATCACGGTCTTCTTTTCACTTAGTGCAAAGACTGTAGCCAGGTTCATAGCGCAGAAAGTCTTTCCCTCTCCTGAAACCGAGGAGGTTATCAGCACTGTCTTTGAACCCGTTACGCCCTGCTTTTTATACATGAACTGGAGGCTGGATCTCAGTCCTCTGAACCCTTCCGCGATTGCTGACTTTGGTTTTTTAAAGACTGCAAGATTGGTATTCATCCGGCTCTTGCCGATCATTCCCAGAATCGGGATGGGAGATAAGCGGGTCACCTCCTGGGCATTGTGCACGTTGGTATTCATGAAGACCAGAAGGAAGACGAAAGTAAGCGGAATCATTCCCCCTACCATAAGTGCCATGACGTAGTTGAGCTGCGTATTAGGTCCGATCTGGCCCCCACCGGTATCCTTGGCGGTGTCGATCACCAGGACATCGCTCACATTCGCTGCTTTGATCAGTCCGGCTTCGCTCCTCTTCTCGAGGAACATGTTATAGGTCTTTTCACTGAGGGAGTATTTTCGCTGAATCTTTAGCAGGTCCTGTTCCTCTTTGGGGAGCGTCCTAATCTTCGCTTCTGCAGTGGCAATATCCCTGTTGACATCTTCCAGTTCATTTCTCAAAAGCCTTTGAGAAGAATCCATATTCTCCAGTAGCACAGCCTTGACCGCATTGATCTGCCTGTCGATATCATCGAATATGGGAGAATTCTCCTTTAGGGAATACTGGTACTTTTTTCTTTCCTCAGCCAGACTGAGGATCCTCCCCACTCCGCTGACGATACTCCCCTCGCTGATCCCTGCCACTGAAGGGGCGGGAACGTTGGAATAATCCTGATGCGTTCTCAGGTAATCCTCTAAGGTATTGTAGTAGGCCAGCTGTCTGGCTATTTCCTCCTTACGCACATCCATGGAAACCAACTTGGAGTTCAGCTGACTGGTCTCCGCGCTCAGGTCCACCACCTGATTTTCGTTCCTGAAGGCGTTCAACTCCTCCTCCACGTTCTGGAGTTCCCTGGATTTGGCTGCCAGGCTGCTGTCTATAAACCGGATCGTCTTGGTGGCGAACAGGTTTTTCCGCTCGAGCATATTCTCACTCAGCACCCGGACGGTGCCATTGAGATAATCGACTATTTCCGCTTTATTATCTCCTACTAGGGAAAGATTTACCACTGACGAACCCTGCTCCTGGGTAGCCACGGAAATGCTCTGCCATCTGCCTACCGTCCCGTCAAAATGCTTGAAACTGACATAGTAGGGTTTCCCGATCTGGGGTGCTACATCCGTAGGAACGAAGGTCCCGCTAAAAAACGGAAGTTCAACGGGTTCCTCCAGTTTATACTCCCTGCTGAATTCCCCTTCCTCCACCACAACAGAGGAAGACTCCTTCGTATGGTAATTGAAGACCGGCGTACTGGTCCCGGGAAAATTCGTGGTAAGTGTAAAGGTTTCAGGGTCCTTGAACCGGACTGTAAAAGTTCGTCCCTGAGCCTGAAAAGCAGCCGAATCCGCTACCAGTTCGAAAGGTGTAAAACCATAGGCATTCACCCTCTGGTATTCCCCATCCTGCTGATACCCGATATAATACTGGAGACGTTCTACGACCTCCTCATTGTGCGTTCGGGAACGCAGGATGGTGATGGCCGTATTAACCTTGTCAGAAGTCCCACCCCAGTTGAAGGTCAGACTTGTATTGCTGGTAAAGAAAGGATTCTGATCATCCTTGATTGAGATGGAATTCCCAAGCCGATATACTGGAAGTTTACGAACGTTATTGTAATAAGCCACTCCCAGACTGATCGCTATGGAGACCAGTATGAGCTGCCAGTAACTGAATACCTTGAGGACAAAACCTTTGAAGTCAAAGGTAGAGCCTACGTCTGAAATGTGATCATCTTCATGTGCCATGCGTCATCGTGTAAAAATCAAAACCGAGGTGGTGATCAAAGCCAGAATGGACGTGACGGTCTGAAAGGCGGATAAGCCAGTGGTGCCAAGTCCGAGTGCCTTCTGGGGCAGCGGATTTACTATGATCAGATCATTTGGCTGAATATAGTAATAAGGCGACCGCATCGCGTCTATGCTGGTCAGATCAATATGATGTCTCTTCTCTCCTCCGGGATACTGGCGGACAATCACTACATTGGTCCTGTCTCCGTATTCCGTTATGTCTCCTGCATTGGCAATAGCTTCCATAATGGTGACCTGTTCCTTATAGATCACCTGGCTGCCGGCTCCGATCTCCCCGATGGTGGTATACCGGATTCCGGCAAGCTTCACCGTAACAAAAATATTCGCTTCGTTCTTGAAGTAGTTCTCCAAGAGCTTGTTCTTGATCTTTTCCCTGATCTCCTCTACCGTCAGCCCCAGCACGTAAACCTCTCCTAAGGTCGGAACCCGTATGTTTCCTTCTTCGTCCACCAGAAAACCATCATAGTACAACCGCTCCTCCCCTGTGGCGTTGGGATTTCCCTCGCCTATGGGATTGAACATCCCCACCAGTTGCTGATCCAGTGCTTTTACCCGTATGCTCAGCAGGTCATTGACCTGGACCCTGTAAGGCTTATGAATCCTTTCAATACTGATCAGGCTGTCAGTAGCTCCCTCTTCCTCCTGAAGATATTTCAGCCTCTTTGTGGGTACACACGAGGTTACCATAACAAGAAGATAAAGGATACCAACAATATTTCTAACGCTCATGCAGAGATTTATGGGTAAGACAAATATAGGTTTTGAAAGCTAATTATAAAATAATTAACAATCAGGATGTCAGCGGTTTTTTTGCCTTTACCTCAACCAATTCATGCGGATTTGGGTGCCTATGGCTTTTTGACATTGATAAAGAGATAGTAAAGGTTGACTAGCACTATGGCTACATTGGTGATAATCACCGGCCAGGATTCCAGAAAGAACCCATAGATCACAAAAAACAGGCATCCTACCGTATTGACATAGCGCAGGGTCCTGATGTTGCGCATCAGAAAGGACAGCAGGACAAACAGAGAGGCGGCGTAGCCGGTCCATTCAATATAGGAGATACCAAGGATTTCCATTTTTTAAGATGCAGAAGGGCCCGCAGAACAATACTCGACGAGCCCCTTTGAATTTTAAAGTTTAGTTTGCTTTATTTCTCTTTCGCTCATTCTCTGTTAAATAGATCTTCCGGATCCTGAGATGTTTGGGAGTGACCTCAACATATTCGTCCTTCTGGATATACTCCAGGGCCTCTTCAAGAGAAAACTTGATCGCGGGTACGATCTTGGCTTTCTCATCAGCCCCTGAGGATCTTACGTTGGAGAGTTTCTTGGTCTTGGTGATGTTCACCACCATATCATCCTGCCGGGAGTTCTCCCCGATCACCTGCCCTTCGTAGATGTCCTCACCCGGATCAACAAAGAACTTGCCCCTGTCCTGTAATTTATCAATGGAATAAGGAATCGCTTTTCCTTTTTCCATCGAGACCAGAGAGCCGTTCTGACGCTCCGGAATTCCTCCTTTAAGGGGCTGGTACTCTTTATATCGGTGTGCCATGATAGCCTCCCCGGCCGTGGCCGTCAGGAGCTGGTTTCGCAGACCGATGATTCCTCTTGAAGGGATGATAAAACGGATGTGCATACGCTCTCCACGGGATTCCATGCTGAGCATCTCTCCCTTTCTGATGGTGACCATTTCAACAGCCTTTCCAGAAACATCCTCCGGAAGGTCAATGGTCAGCTCCTCTACGGGTTCACATTTAACACCGTCAATTTCCTTGATGATCACCTGAGGTTGCCCTATCTGGAGTTCATACCCTTCCCTGCGCATGGTCTCGATAAGGACGGAAAGGTGAAGAACCCCTCTTCCGTACACCATGAACTTGTCAGCACTGTCGGTCTCCTCAACTCTCAGTGCAAGATTCTTTTCCAGCTCCTTCATAAGCCGGTCCTTTATGTGCCTTGAGGTAACGTATTTCCCATCCTTTCCGAAGAAGGGAGAGTCATTGATCGTAAAGAGCATGCTCATAGTAGGCTCATCGATAGCGATGGTCTTAAGACCCTGGGGATTTTCAAAATCGGCCACGGTATCCCCTATCTCAAATCCTTCTATCCCGACCAGAGCACAGATATCCCCCGCCTGGACTTCTTCGACTTTTCTTCTTCCAAGCCCCTCGAAAGTATGCAGCTCCTTTATCCTGGTTTTCTTGACACTGCCATCTCGCTTAACCAGAGAAACAGGCATCCCTTCGCGGAGTACCCCTCTTTGTAAACGACCGATGGCAATCCTTCCTGTAAAGGAGGAAAAATCAAGGGAGGTGATCAGCATCTGGGGCGTCCCTTCCTCTATCTTCGGTGAAGGGATGTGTTCGATCACCATATCTAAGAGAGGCTCTATGCTTTCTGTCGGCTTTTTCCAGTCATCACTCATCCAATTATTCTTGGCAGATCCATAAACCGTCGGGAAATCCAGCTGCCATTCCTCGGCACCGAGTTCGAACATCAGGTCAAAAACCTTTTCGTGTACTTCCTCGGGGGTACAGTTTTCCTTATCCACCTTGTTTACAACCACACAGGGTTTCAGACCCAGATCAATAGCCTTCTGCAATACAAATCTCGTCTGTGGCATTGGACCCTCGAAAGCATCCACCAGGAGCAGGACCCCGTCAGCCATGTTCAGCACACGCTCCACCTCTCCTCCGAAATCGGCGTGACCGGGAGTATCTATGATGTTGATCTTGGTATCCTTGTACACCACGGAAACGTTTTTGGAGGTAATCGTTATCCCCCTTTCCCGTTCGAGGTCATTGTTGTCCAGAATAAGATCCCCGGTGTTCTCGTTTTCCCGGAATAGCTGGCAATGATACATGATCTTGTCTACCAGGGTGGTCTTTCCGTGGTCAACGTGGGCAATAATTGCGATGTTCTTTATAGCTGTCATACGAAGCCTGATTTTTTAAGGCTGCAAAGGTACGTTTATTTTTCCCGAATAAATCACACCTCAATACGAATTTAAGTCCCCTGAAAAACTGCTATAACCCCCTCATTTCCAAAAACATCAATTTGTTACGGAGCAGGACTCGCAGGAAGTGCGTTTATATACGGATCGTACTTGGTGGAGTCCTCTTCTCTCCTGTTGCATATTGTAGCCGAATTACTTTCAGAAATCCTCAATTTTTCTTATCTTCAACAGACTAGCCTCCAGAATTTTACATGAAAACCTAAAATATTTTGATCATGGAAACCAAAACATTGAAAATCTTAAGAAGAGCCCTGAGCGTATTGCTCCTCATGCTGTTCTGTTTCACTTCTGCCTCTGCCCAGGTCGACGGACAGCTCACCCAGGAATTTCCTGAAGAGGAACTGGCTATGGAGATAGCCAAGAAAACCGTACAGGCTTATGAGTCCGGAGACTGGGACGTCATCAGAAATCACGTCACCCCGGATGCCTATTTTTATAATCTCGGTAGCTTTGACAGCCTGACCGTAGAGGAAGCCCTGGAATACTGGCAAAAAGGACGGGAAACTGCCTCTCCTTTGCTCACCGATCCCGGAACCTGGCTCTCAGTTACTTTGCCCGAAGGTCCCCGACAGGGGAACTGGGTCCTTCACTGGGGAGAGAATACGCTCTCCTACCCCAACGGGGAAACCATCACCTTTCCATACCACGTCGCCTTGAAATTCGAGGGAGACAAGGTTTCTCAGGCGCATTTCTACTACGATAACAATACGATCATTCGTGCCATGGGATTCGAACTCCAGCCTCCGCTTAACGAGAACCAGACAGAGAATGGAATGGGGAATGTTCGAGAGGATTAATAATCATCAAAAAAAGTATCTTTGCTTCAAAACATGGAAATGAAGCTGGAGAAGATTCCGAGAATAAAGCATCAGAATTCGAATAATTTCTTTTTGTTGGCCGGACCCTGTGCCATTGAGGGGGAGGATATGGCGCTGAGAATCGCAGAGACCATAACCCGCATCACGGATCATCTTCAGATACCCTATATATTCAAGGGATCCTTTAAAAAGGCAAACCGGAGCCGTATTGATAGCTTTACCGGAATCGGTGACGAGAAGGCACTGAAGATCCTGCGAAAAGTCTCAGAGACCTTTGATATTCCCACTGTGACCGATATTCATGAAATCTCGGATGCAGCAATGGCAGCACAGTACGTGGACGTTCTGCAGATTCCCGCATTCCTGGTCCGCCAGACCGACCTGGTGGTGGCAGCCGCAGAAACCGGAAAAGTGGTCAACCTGAAAAAGGGGCAATTTATGAGTCCCGAAAGCATGAAACACGCCGTAACCAAGGTCAGGGACTGTAAGAATGACCAGGTGATCATCACGGACAGAGGAACCATGTTCGGATACCAGGACATGATCGTCGACTTCAGGGGGATTCCCACAATGAGGCAATTTGCACCGACCGTTCTTGACGTGACCCATTCTCTTCAGCAGCCGAACCAGAGCAGCGGTGTTACGGGGGGAAGGCCTGACATGATCGAAACCATTGCCCGGGCCGGAATCGCAACCGGAGCTGACGGTATCTTTATAGAAACTCATTTTGATCCCTCCACCGCGAAAAGCGATGGGGCAAATATGCTGGATATCCAATACCTGGAGGGGCTGCTGTCTAACCTGACCAGAATTCGGGAGACCATCACTTCGCTTTAGCCGTACCAGCAGTTCTTATCTAAACGTTTTCACGGGTGATCCCGTTGTCTTCGGGCATACCCAGGTCATTCATTAGATCCTGCCATCTCGGATCAGATTGATATTTTACAAAGGAGTGCATATAAAGAATCGCTCCAAGAGAGGGATCGTCAATCTCTTTGGCTTTTTGTAACCACTCAAAGGTTTTCTCTTTCATGCCCAGGGAGGCATAAATGTCTGCAATGTTCGCCGCCTCCAAAGGATTCTGCCTGATGAACTTATCGAGCAAGCTCAGGGCCTTCTCCTTTTGGCCGGTATTATAGAGAATTTCAACCAAGCCATAGGCCTTCCAGAACTCATCTTTCTCTTTTTGGATCACCTCCAGGGCCTCCTCATATCTTCCAAGATTTCCCAGTATCCTCGCCTTCAGGAAATGGATGCTAAAGGAATCCTGATGATAGGACTGGTAGGTTTCCACAGCCTGGAGTGCTTTTTTGTTCTCACCTGCCGCCATGTATACCCATGCGAGATCCCGATACGCGGAATATAGCATCGGATCCAGTTCTATGCTCCTTTTGATATTGCGGATGGACTCTTCCAGGGGAGGAAAGGTGTAAAGATCAATCTTTTTCAGAATATAAGGATTATCGGGACTTAATTCCAGCGCTTTTTCTCCATACTCCTTCGCCTTTTTGAAATTGTTCTGGGAAAGCATGTAGCCCGCCATGGCCATATATCCCATCGCGTGATCAGGATCTAAGGCAATGGCTTTTCGGGCAGCCGCTCCCGCCTTTTCTGCATGAAACTCTTTCATTGTAACCTCTGTGCCAAAGGCTCCGCTACTGGAGATAGCCATATGCAGAATGCCCAAAAGAGACCACGCCGGCGCATATTCCGGATCCATGGAAGTTACCTTTTGGAGTATCTCTGTCGCAGTTCTGTAAGAGGAGGGGTTGTTCTGATGGACCAAATGACGGGCTCGGAGAAAAAGGCTGTAAAGTTCGGGGTCAGTCTTCCAGCTTTCACCTCCCAGTAAGGTGGCCTGGAGTTTGGAACTCACCTCCTGCGCAATTTCATCCTGAATCTTGAAGACATCTTTTAACTCCCGGTCATATGTCTGGGACCAGAGATGGCTGCCACTGGAGACCTCTATGAGCTGGGCGGTAATCCGCAACTGATCTCCCGCCTTCCTCACACTTCCCTCCAGCACATAGTTCACCCCCAGCTTTTCTGCAATCTGTTCAATAGTGGCATTCTTGTCCTCAAAATAAAAGGAAGAGGTCCTGCTGATAACGGCCAGCTCCGGAGATTTAGCCAGGCTGTTGAGAATCTCCTCACTGATTCCGTCAGCGAAATATTCCTGATCCTGTTTCGGACTCATGTCTTCGAAGGCAAGAACGGCTATGGATTTCTGGTCGCCTTCTCGTGATTCCTTCTCAGCCTCACCAGCCGCTATGGCCTCATCCGGATTCATCTCCCGCTCGGGCTTGCCCATACTGAGGAAAATATCCGCTCCGAGAAGCAGGATGGCGAGTCCCAGGGCTGCAAGAATGAGCTTGTTCATCTTGGTGCTCGTCTGTTCAGTTATGGAGGTTTCAGGAGAAATACTTTCCGTACGTTTTAATCCTTCCGGGGTGACCTCATAAATCCAGGCAAAAATCAGCCACACGGGAAAACCGATAATCAGCAGCACTATAAGTGTCCTCAGAACCACAGGGGGAGCCTTAAAGGCCGGAAGTACAATGGCTGAAACCTGCACCACCACCCAGGCTACCACCAGATAGGCCAGGGCCGCCTTGAAAACATTCCTCCGCTTGAGTTCCCTGAAGTAATTCTTAAAATTCAATGCTGCGTTTCAAATTATTTCTGATCCAGTCTCTGATCTCGGATTGGGAGATGGTCTTTAGGGGGTATAAGTATAGTTAAAATTTAGCTAAAACCGAAGGACGTGTGGATATAAATGTTCCGACCATGTTGAAAATCAGTCTATTTCCAGTCTGAAATAGATGCTTACATTTTCGTCTATCAAAAGGTAAGATGCCGGGTATTTATGCAGAAATCCCGCTTCTAAAGTAGAAACGGGATCTTCATCAAATTAAAAGGGGGGGGACTTTTGACTTATCCGCACTTGGAGTAACCGCAGCTTTTGCATTCGAGACAACCCTCGCTGAAAATGATTCCTTCCGGATCTCCGCATTCGCTGCATTTTTTGTCAGCTGCAGGGGTCCCGTTCGGAACGAATTGTTTCAGAGCCCTGACTACTCCCGCTTTCCAGGTGTTGATGTTTTCATCAAACAAGTTCAGGTTGTTGATCAGATCGACCACATAAGGGATGGGCATTCCGTGCCGGAGAACTCCGGAGATGAGTTTGGCATAATTCCAGAATTCCTCGTTGAAGGACCGGGAAAGTCCTTCTATGGTGACCCGATAACCGTGCTTATCACAGAACTGGAAGTCATACCGGGAACGGCCATCCTCTTCCCTGTTCTTGATTACCCAGCCATCTTCTACCCAGCTTGGGAGGTTAAACACGTCTTCCATCTTACCGGTAAAGATCTCGTAAGGCCGGTCGTGAAGCAGACCTACTACCGCTATCCACTTTTCGCTTTCATTATTGAACCTGACGATCTTTGCCTCTAACTTTTTCGGACGTTTTGGTGCAAAGGTTTCTTCGAAGGCAGCCTCCTTGTTTTGCTGTTCCTTTTTCTTATCATCGGATGAGACCAGGATTCCGCTCCTGGAACCATCGCGGTAGACCGTAATTCCTTTGAGGCCTTTTTTCCAGGACTCAATATAGATATCACTTACTTTTTCCAGGCTAACATCTGAAGGCAGGTTGATGGTTGAGCTTATGGAATGGGTGGTGTATTTCTGTACCAGGGCCTGCATCTCGACACGCTTTTCCCAGTCGATTTCAGGGGCGGTCGCACCTGCATAAGGACTTTCTTCGATATTTTCCTTTCCGGTGGCATCCATCCATGTCTTTACTTTTGGATGATACACGGTGAATTCTTCAAAGGCGTCTCCAGTGTCGTCCACAAAGGCCACTTTCGCATTCTTTTCTGAAGGATTGACCTTACGGCGCCTCTTGTAGGAGAGCATGAAAACCGGCTCGATACCTGAGGAGGTCTGGGCTAGCATACTCAGACTTCCAGTAGGGGCCACCGTACTGATGGAGATATTCCTTCGGCCGAATTTCATCATCCTGCCATATAGTTCAGGGAATTCCCTTTTCATCATCTGGACGAATTCGGATTTTTCCTCTACTGCCGGATCGAAAACCTTGAAAGGTTCCCTGGTGATGGCCATATCAACACTGCTGTCGAATTCCCCTTTGAGTTTGGTCTGCATGATCTGGTCGATAACACCCAGGGCTTCCTGGGTATCAAACTTCACCCCCAGGGCCGCAACCGTATCTGCAAGAGCGGTAAATCCAAGACCTGTTCTCCTTCCATTTTTCCCGTTTTCGGCAAGAAGTTTCCAGGTGTCGATCTCGTTCTGCTTGATAAAATCAGGTTCCTTGTCCTTTTCAATTTTGGCCAGGATCTTTTCTACTGCTTCCAATTCCAGATCTACCAGGTCATCCATTAGTCTTTGTGTCTCATAGATTACCTTGTAGAATTTTTCATGATTGAATGATGCCTTTTCCGTAAACGGATCATCGACAAAATTGTACAGGTTTACCGCGATAAGTCGGCAAGAATCTCCTCCCTGCATCGCGATTTCAGAACATGGGTTGGTCGAGCTGTTCTTAAATCCAGGGTAGTAGGAAGAAGTAGAATAGGTATGCTGTTTGTCCCAAAAGATCAGTCCGGGTTCTGCCGTGTTATGGGCACATCTTATAATGGTGTCCCAAAGGTCTTTTGCACGTACCGTTCTGCTGTACTGTGGGTCCGGACTATCGATCGGCCATCGGAGGGTGAAATCGGTGTCATTGGTTACGGCCGTCATAAATTCGTCGGAAAGACGAACAGAAATATTCGCTCCGGTTACCTTTTTTAGATCCTGTTTGATGGTGATAAAATCCTCAACATCCGGATGTGCCACGTCTATAGTCAGCATAAGGGCACCCCTTCGGCCATTCTGGGCAACCTCCCTGGTGGTGTTTGAAAAACGCTCCATAAAGGAAACCGCACCCGTGGTTGTCCCTGCTGCGTTTGATACCTGTGCGTTCTTCGGCCGCAGTCCTGAAAGGTCCACTCCTACTCCGCAACGTCTTTTGAACAGCTGGACGAGTTGCTGGTCTGTAAAAAGAATTCCTCCATAGGAATCATAAACCGGAGGAACCACCACGCAGTTCGAAAGCGAAGCGATCATCTGATCATTGCCCAGGGCTGCCATGACACTACCCTGAGGAATGCTGTATTTGAAATCCTTAAATAGTTGAAAAATTCTGTCTTCTGTTAAAGCTTCTCTTTCCCTCCCGTACTTTGAGAG
This sequence comes from uncultured Salinimicrobium sp., assembly GCA_946887075.1. The sequence goes on along the minus strand of CAMPKA010000022.1, from coordinate 4,161 downwards.
ATTTTCCTTTTTCCCTACTGCCCTGTCTGCATATTTGGCCTCTATCCGACCAAACTCTCGCGCCATCCTCTGGTGCATGTCATCAGGACTCTTCTCCAGGAAATTTCCATCTTTGTCTTTAACTGCATACTTGTTTATCCAGGTAGTGGCAGCGAGTTCGTCGTTATTGAAATAGACTAATGACTCTTTCAAAACCTCATCATAAGTGTAGGTGCGGGTGCTAAATAATTCTTCAACCATGGCCGTTTGTTTTAATTTGTAAATAAAGAAGCAGGGATAAAGTTATTTTAAATATTCACTTTTGGGAGGGGGCCCCGGCGTTTCTTATCAACTGAAAATTGTTGAAAAATATTTAAGAGTCTTTTAATAAAAATGGCATCCGGCGCTCCACCTGATACCACCGGTAAGTATCCCCGGTTTGGGAGGTGAAAACTTTAACATTTGCAGCGGATCCACCAGGAGTTCCCTTATCTGTATAACGTTGGTTCAATGGGATTTAAAGGCACAAAGGGAAGCACAGCTTTCCGGTGCTGCTTTTTCATCCATAGTGAGGCTCCCCTGGATCAGGAAGTTTAAAGCGGGTGTTCCCAGTCGCCATGTTCAGGTTAAACAAAACGCTGGTTTTGTCGAGGTTCCTTTAAGATTCCGTAACGGATTTTCCCTCCTGAACAAAATCCCTGAGATAGCTGAATCGCGGCGTCAATTTTCCATTCCTGGTCATCCGCGCCCGGTCCAGAATTCCGTCCTGGTCCCCATTAAAGAAAGCGGGAAGAACATGCTGGGTGAACATCTCTCCGAAGCCCTCGGAAGCGTCTTTTGGAAGTTCGCAGGGAAGGTTGTCCACAGCCATGACCGCAATCGCTTTTTCATTCCGGAAGTCCACCTCTTCTCCGCTTGCCGGATCATAGCCATAGAAAGGTTTTTCTATAGTCGAAGGTCTGATGGTAGAGGCGATGGGTCCGGCGATATCACAGGAAATATCGGCGATGTACTTGATCCGAAAATCAGGATCCTTGGCCTCTTGAGCTGTAAAGAACTCAGGAGCACCGTCTCCATAAAAATGACCGGCAATAAAAAAATCAGCACGCTTTGCGAATTTCATAAAATCCGATTGATATCGCTCGGGATGGGAATAGAACTCCTGCCTCGAAGCCTGATCCGGATTTTCCTTTCTCCTGCTGTAATCATTAACATCCACACTGGTATAAAGAGGGCCGGAATCTTGGTTTCCCAAGAAATCGGCAGGTGAAAGTTGTTTTATCCCGAGATGATCCAGAATTTCACGGGCTCCCGCAGCTACTTTCCCACTCCCGCTCAAAACGATCCTAACCTGGGGCATGGTTATTTTATCAAGGGCTTTAAGCATGGCATTCAAATCCGGCAGCTCCTCCGCTTTAGGTAGCGTGAAGTTACCGCTCCTAAGGCCGATCATCCTGATTCCATTATACGTCCCTACCAGGCCGGCATATCTTCCGAACCCAATCAATCTTGCCCCGGATTCACTGATGATCACTTCATGGTCGAAAAGTTCAATATTCTTCTTCAGAACTTCCTGGAGGAGTTTTCGATTATATGGCTGTTTCTTAATCGTATGGGAGAAGAAAAAATACTTTTTGTCCCCAATCAAATCTGCCGGAGGTACTTCCTTGACCCCAAGAAGCACATCGCAATCAGAGACATCGGAGGTTACTTCAAAACCTTCATCCCGGTACTCCTGATCCTTGAAAACCCGGATATCCGAACTTTCCACAACGAAATTAGCTTCCGGGAACATTCGCGCAGCCTGAGATAAACCCTTAGGACTGAAAACGACCCGATGATCTGGTGGCATTTTTCGCTCTCTGATTAAGGCAAATTTTATCATACTTTCCTGTGGATTGGTCAAAACTGAAGTGTCCCAAAGATAGCTATTTTAATGCTTCTCCAGTAAATTCGACCGGCCAATTCCAGAGGTCGGATTACGCCATTTCGACCCGGAATTTCCAGTCTCCGTTGATTTTAAAAAAAGTAATAACCGGTAAGCCAGGGAATTAATTCCGGGTTCAAACTTTTTTGTTATTTTGGTTCCACTATGAGAAAAGCTGCTGAAGTGCTCCGCCGGAGGAAGGGGGAACTGATGAAAACCTGGGGGAAAGCTGTCAAGCGAGAAGTCAAAGGAGCGGAATTTGCCAATGACCTGGTTTTATTAAACCATCTTCCTGACCTTCTTGAGGATTTGAGCGAGTTATTCCTGAAATTCGATGATTTCGATACCATTGAGGAAAAGGAAAACTGGAGGAAGCTATTGCAGAACAGCATTGGCCATGGACGCCACAGGTCCTCCTCGTTTGGCTATACGATAGACCAGATCATAAGGGAGTACATCATATTCCATAAGGTTATTACGGACGCCCTGTTAGAGGAAGAAGCCTACAATCCGGAAGTGAGTCAGCTTCTTAAATATGCCATTGAAAATTCCATTCTTTTCGCAGCAAAGGAATTCAATCACTCTCTCGAAGAAATGCGCCAAAAACTGATCCGCATTATCGTTCATGATCTGCGGAACCCAATTTCAGCAGCCTATCTGGCAGTGGACATTGCTGAATACGGTCTGGGAGAAGAGCAATACGAAAAGATCCGGGAACTAACCCGTAGTAGCCTGGTCAGAGCTCTGGAACTTATCGAAAGCCTGCTCGAGATCATTTCCATAGAGGCCGGCGAAGGAATGTTGGTTAATTTTTCAAAGGTGGACATCATGAATTTTATTAAACCTCTCCACTACGAGGCTTCGGAACTGTATCCCAGTGAGGTCAAACTGGAGGTTAAGGGTAGCGCAAAAGGTTCAGAAGGCGTTTTTGACGGGGCGATGGTCAGAAGAGCTTTGGAGAATTTCTTGAACAACGCCTTGAAGTATGGTGACAGGGATCTTCCGATCACCATCCTTGTGGAAATCCTGGAAGGGGATATCAATATCAGCGTTCACAACTGGGGAGAACCTATACCCGAAAAGAAAAAGAAAGTGATATTTAACTTTCTGAGCACCAGCGGGGGTCGGGGATATGGCCAGCTCAGGAGCTGGGGCATCGGTCTTGCCCTGGCAAAAGCTGTTGTGGATGCTCACCGGGGAAAACTCAGCTTAGAGAGCGACAAAGAAAATGGCACTACCTTTTCCATGACTCTCCCTAAGTTCCGGAACAAACCGGGCAGAACCAAGGTCTCCTTGAATATTTGATTTACAAATTTTGTAACGTTTTCAGAGCGATGGCTACCAACAGGATGAAAGCATTTTTGTTCCATTCCAGGATACAATGTCTTAGTTCTTCCATCTAAAAAGAGACATATGAGAAGTACGCTGATCAATGGCGGAATGATCGCCACCATCATAGGAATCACCCTTTTTGATGAGAATTTAATCATGAAATTCCTATTTCTGATCGGCGGCGTGGTGTTGGCGGTAGTGGGCCTACGGATCAGGAATTCTGAGAGACAGGACGATACAGATGACTAAGAACAACCTCCTAAAATTGGCTATAGCTGGTGTAGTTTCCCTGTTATTGGGAATACTTGTTGGGTATTGGTTAGCCGCAGTTCTTTAATCACAAATGAACCTTTTTTTGGACCCATTGTCAGGAATCTTTTCCTCGGACAATTCCTTTGTACTCAATCCTTTTATTCTCATCTTTGTATATCATGAAAAATTGCCATAAAGAAGAACGGGTACCTTGAATTGGCATGGTTCCTGCTTTATTTAAAGCAATTAAGTTCTTTACATATTGGGGTCGACTTGGTTTTGACAGCGAGTCTAATTGAGTTGTAAGCACGTCGAGCGCTGGGATATAGCTCGTAAATCTCATATTTCATACTTTTTAAACGGCGAAGATAACTACGCCTTGGCTGCGTAACCGAATCACAGTAGGTTACTCTTAGTCCCTGCAAGGCAGGGAGCCAAGATGTCTCGCGGGAGCCTTGATTTACGGCGCCCGCACCAGAGGCACCGATAAAGTAAATATAGAGACTGCAGGGCCTTGATGCAGTCTTGAATTCTAAATAAGGCTAAGTGTAAAGTGGGTGGTTTTCAACCGGCTTTGCATCGAAAACCAAGAGAAAACTAAGCGTGTAGAAAGCAGCTGAATTGCTTGTTTGGACGAGGGTTCGAACCCCTCCGACTCCACTTTTTGGCTA
>CAMPKA010000021.1 GCA_946887075.1 uncultured Salinimicrobium sp. | reverse complement strand
GGCAGTAACTAATTTTAGGTCTGTAGGGGGGTCAGCTTAGTCCAGTGTATCCATTCAAGTTGAAAAAGAATAAAGTCAGTAATAATATTATTGAAATTTTCATTTATGCAGGATGTGCTTATATGGTTGCCAACGTCTCGGATAAGAACAGTGCGAGCGGGCGAGCGTGATTGTCCGCAGGACAATCCGCTGAGCAAGCGACTACGAACCTTCGATTCGAGACCAAATTAAGCATTGTTTTTATACAGTATTAGGCACTGGCTTTTATTCATTCAAGTCAATTTTTAATATTTCAGGACTATCTTTTTTCTTAATAACTATTGTTGCAATTGGCCAATAGTCCGTTTCTCCTTTTTGGAATTTCATATCTTCAACTCGTTTCTCTCCAAAAAGGTAATATCCTTTTTCTTCTATTTCTTTGAGTAATTCATTTAATTGAAACCCCATTTGAACCCTGTCGTACGCCTCAACCATTCCGCTAATGTCTCCATAATCAACAAAGCTTTGAACAATTCCACCAATAAATTGAGCTTCTTCTTCTGTTTCTACTTGTTCGTAATCCGTACGATATCCTACAATTAATCTTCCTCCTCTCCTAAAATTCAATTCGGTTATATCTCTGTTTTCATTTCGTTAAAGTTTGATATAAGGTTCGTTTAAGTTGTCATTCTCGTTATTGAACTTGAGGATTCGAATCAATGTTACAGTGTCAGATTCATAAAAATTCTGGTTTTCGTTATTAACGAACCATTCTGTTTTTTTAAAATCAGACTTAGTCAAATTTTGGGCTTGCAAACTAAAGGTGAAAGCGAGGATCAATATTAGTAGTGAGTTTTTCATAATTATTGCCAACGTCTCGTATAAAAACAGGGCGAGCGGGCGAGCACAGACATTGGATAAGAGACAGATTGGAGCATTGTTTTTATATGTTGTTGCCATTAGTTTTTTGTTAGAATGACATCATAGAGAAGTGATTTCCTTCCTTGCCCAAATTCGTTATCTATGTCCATTTCAATAAAAATTTCGTTTTCGTTTTCATCAAGTTTAGTACTGTACTTGAATCCGCCATTGCGCTGCACAAGAGTATCTGGATTAATTTTCTGTCCGTTTACTATCGAGTCGTATTTAATAAAGTAACTCTTATTGGGGTTATAACCCACCACCACTAGTTCCATCTCAAAATCCGCATTTCGTTCATATCTATTGTCCTGGCTATAGATCTCTCTAAAGGAAATACTATCAAAAACATATTTACTGTCAATATCTGCGATGACTTCTCTTAGACTATCATTCTGTGCACGAAGAGCTTCTAATTCAGCTATGGTGTCGTTAGTTCGATTTCCATCGCTACAGCTGGAAATTATAAGTGACAAAAAGAAGAGTTTAAAAATTTTGTTCATATGGTTTAAATTAATGGCAACGTCTCGGATAAAAACAGTGTGAGCGGGCGAGCGTGATTATCCGCAGGACAATCAGGCATTGCAAGGGAGCACGTAGTTTCGAATTGAGACAGATTTGAGCATTGTTTTTATATATTGTTAGCGCCAGTGTTTTTTATCCGTTGCTATTTTTGAGTAGCGGAAGTTGGAAAAGTCCGAGTTATATTTTCCAGCTTGTTTATCATTTCTGGAATATAGGTTTGGTCAAATTCTAATTCAAATTCAAGAGAATTACCTGTTCCAGGACTATCCATCACAACACAAGCAGCCATAAAGTGTCCGATTCCGTCTCCTTTTATCTTAATTTTTATTTGATCTTCTATGGTGTCAAAAATGGCAATTCCATCCAATTTTTCGTAAAGTCCAGAGAGTTGTTCTTTAAATTGTTCGAAATCTGATGTCATTAAATCACAAGCGAATTGTCCGTTAAATCCTCCGGCTTTTAAAGATACTTTAGATTTTACCCACTTTCGATCCCAGTCGTCTTTTGCATCTGGATGAGCAAGTCCGAGTATATTAATTCTGAGGAAATCTCCACTTCCTTTAAGTTCAACAAACATAATTTCTTCCTGTGTCATTTCATATTGGCGCTAACGTCTCGTATAAAAACTGTGCGAGCTGGCGTGCGGGATTGTCCACAGGACAATCAAGCTCAGCAAGCGAGTACGACGTTTCGATTTTAGACGGGTCTAAACATTGTTTTTATATAATGTTGTACGCAGGTTTTTTACATTATCCAGATTAAAATTCCAGTTAATGCGATCAGTCCGCATGTAAGGAAAACTATATAAAAGATTACCTCCCTTTTCCTGTCTGCTTTGGCTTTAATTTGAATGCGTCTTCTTACTTCTATTAGTTCTTTCTGAGATACTTCTATAAAATGCGGTCGTTCATCTCCTCCGTTGCCCTTCGTATGTACTATTTCACGATTTTTCCCTTTAAATTTCTCTCGGCTCGATGGACGATTTGCTCGGTTTTGTTTCATCCGATTATTCATGTCCTGCATATGACCAGCTCCAAAACTCATCTAAAGCGCGTTTTTATTTGTCATCGGTTTCTCAACTTGCGTACAACGTCCCGAATAACGCAAGTTGCGGTTTGGAGACTATAGTTTTTCGTTCAAACACTATTTTTAATGGTAGTCGAAAAGGCCATTTTTGACAAGTATTCCGCAATTTGTGTTATTCATCTTAAGTTTGATACCCTGATTTTTAAGTACTAATCTGAAAGAACAAAAGAGAGGATTAAGGTTATATTATTCATGGGAACCTGGAGATTCCGCCAACGTTGATAATCCCCTCTCATTTCTACTTCAATTTCGTTCAGTTCTATGAGACTTGGATCTCGTTTTTAAGATGTTGAATACAAAGTAGGCGTCCTTTCCAAATCAATTACCTATGAATAAATGTAACCAAATTTATGGAGTAGACATCAGTAAAAATGTGTTCGATGTTGTAGACTCTAAAGGAAATCATTCTCAGTTCAAGAACGATAGTAATGGGTTTAAAGCTTTTCAAAAAACTCTTCCTGCCGATGCCCTAGTAGTAATGGAGGCTACAGGATATTATCAATACCGGTTAGCCCAATTCCTTTATGAACAAGGTTTAAAGGTCTCTGTAGTAAATCCACTTTCAGTTAAGAGGTTTATTCAGATGAAACTTTCTAAAGTGAAAACAGATAAATCTGATGCTAAGGCTATCTGTAAATATGCCACTGTAAATGAAGTTCCATTATACACTGCAAGAGACAAGAACCAGGCAGAATGTCTACAGCTCATGCGCCTAATCGATATTTACTTAAAACAAAGCACAGCCCAAAGAATAAGCTGCACGGAGAGAAAGCCCTGGGGAAACCATCAATAGTATATCATTCTTTAAATCATTCTTTAACAACCATGCAGAAAGAAATCCAGATCCTGGAGGACCGCCTGTCGGAGATCGTAAAAGAAGCACAACAAAAGCAACTAACCCTTCTGAAGAGCATTCCCGGAATGGGCAGTAAAACAGCTATTATGTTAATTGTTCTAACCGACGGGGTTTTCTAACTTTGAAAACGCCAGACAAGTTTGTAGTTATACCATTTAAGGAGGTTTACAATCAGGTCAACAAAGAAGATTGTGAGCTTTACCCTTCATTATTATGAGGGTCAAAGACAGGGTTGAATCCTGTCGGGGTAACTTTTCAAATTCATAACCCTGTTAATCAAATGATTTTCAGGTTTTTATTTTTGTAATGTCATTTAATCTTGCTTAAATTCAACTTAAAAGGTCAACAAATCAGTCAACAAAATGAATTACAGCTATATGTGTTTTCATATCAGGTTTTCTTTTCTCTTGTGTTGTTGCTTGATTTTTTAAATCAGAATTCACACTCAGTAGTAACTGTGGTATTCTCATTGATGAGAGTTGAAACCTGATCAAATTCTTCTTGAATATCATCAATACAGATATATTCTAAAAACGGATAATTTGTAAAGTTGTTTGTATCGTAATAAGCCGATCCAATATCGTCCGCTCGGAAATGGGTTAGAAGTGAATTATTTTTTAATATGAGTCGTTCAAAATAATTCTCAGAAATGTCTAACCATTCTAGTTTAGTTAAACAATGGAAGTCGAAAGTATCAGGTTCACCACCCTCGAGATAATATAGATTTAATTTTTTTAGATTGGGTATTTCGCAATAATCAATTACTAGCCAACTATTCGTTAAGGATAAATCTTCTAATGCTAAACAGCCGTCAAAAAACATTTTAGTGAAATTGAAAGGAATGTCATAATCTCCTTCGAAAAAGGTAGGTTTTATCCCATCAAGGTTAGCTATTTTTAGTTTATTCAATCCTGACAAGTTAATATCTTCAACATAAGAAGCATTAACTCCGTTTATTCGAAGTTTTTCAAGATTACTTAATCCTGAAAAATCATATGAAATTTTGATTGAATCGGTATTTGGTTCTAAGTTTACATAGTCCAAACTGGAAATAATTAATTGTTCGAGATTTTCAAAATTATTAATCCCAGTAAAATCTACTACTCTATCAATTTCTGAATAATCGATTGGCAGCACTAGACCTTTAATAATTTGTGCTTCACTAATTTGAATTTCGCCATCATTATTAAGGTCGATGTCAGAATCTCCTTGCTCATCTCCATTCGAATCAATGCTGTTTGTACTAATTAAAAGAGTTTTGAAATATTCATCAGGTATTTCAATAATATCTTCAGGCATTTCTTCTGGAGTACCTTCTGGATTTTCAGGAATTTCAGGCTGGTTATTTGGATTTTCTGGTTCACATGAAATTAGAACTAATAATATTGAAATGCTAAATATCAATGATGGGAAATGCTTCATATGATGAAAGTTAAGTTATTGTATCCATTAAGTTACTCCTTATTTTGCTAAACCATCTGAATAATTTTTGCCAACGTCACGAATAATGCAAAGGGCGGCTTAGGAGACAAAAATTTATCTGTTAAAAACTGCTTTCAAAAAGTAGTCAAAAATGCCATTTCTGAGAGCTATTCCGCGATTTGTGTTATTCATTGTAATGTGCTCTATTTTATCCTCGAAAGACTCCATAGTCCGTTACCACACCATTTTTTCTACATGAGGATTAATCTCAGCCCGTCCTAGAACCTGCTAACACACTCAACTTTCTCCTTCGCCGAGATTATCCGTCCATATGAATAAATTTACGTTTGCCCGAGCAAATTGCGCAGCCTATGCAGCCCCATTGGGAATCCAGGATTTTTATCATCTTAAGATCCATGGTAGTGCCCACTTGCTTTATCAAGGATGTTACCGGGAGTGCGGAATTGAACCAACACCTTGTTTAGTCTTTAACCTAAACCTGAGTAAAATCATAGATAGTGAGGTTGAGATTGAATTCATTTGTTATTAAAAACTAACCGATGAACAAGCTTTTCCTCCTATGCTCCCTCCTATGCTCCTGTACGCTTTGGGCGCAATTTATTGAAACAGATCTCCAGATACGGCCAAGGTTTGAATACCGGAATGGATACAAAACTTTTCTGGCTGAGGACGAAGCTCCTGCTGCTTTTATTTCCCAACGCAGTAGGATTGGCTTTCGCTATGTCAGCAATGATCTACAGGTAAAATTCTCCGGCCAGAGTGTAGGTGTATGGGGCGACTCACCCACGATGCGTCTCGAGGATAGACATGAATTTTCAGTCTTTGAAGCCTACGGGCAATATACCAGCAGTAGCTTTATGTTACGGTTTGGGCGGCAGATATTGTCCTACGACAACCAGAGGATACTGGGCGAAGTGAACTGGGCGCAGCAGGGACAAAGTCATGACGCTTTCCGCATTTCCTGGAGACCTGCGGACAACCACAGGCTCGACCTTGCTTTTGCCTACAATGCTGAAGCAGAAAGCCTGTTCCAGATTCCTTACCTCGTCGATTCTTACCAGAATATGCAATTCGCCTGGTACCATGTCAACCTCAGTAATTCCGGAATTAGCTTCCTGTTGATGAACACGGGATATGAATATGATACTCTCCCGGAAGCCAGGGAGATCGGTTATCTTCAGACCTATGGCACCTATTATAATTTTGTCTCCAGTCGATTATCGGGAGATCTTGCAATTTACGGCCAGACCGGATTCTCCCATAAGCGGCACCTCACTGCCTGGTACACCGGAGTTAATTTCAATTATCGAATTAACGACACTTGGATTTCAGGACTCGGAGCCGAGTTTCTGTCGGGCACGAATATGTACAGCGATCCTGAAGAATGCCTGTCATTTACGCCCCTTTTTGGAACCAACCACGGCTTTAACGGATATATGGACTATTTCTACGTAGGGAATCATTTGAATTCTGTAGGGCTTGTTGACCTCTCCGGAAGACTTGCCTTTACCAAACCCCAATTTGAGGTCGCTTTGATGCCTCATATTTTCTCTTCCGAGGCGAAAATAGTTGATGCTCGGGGAAATGTATTAAGGAAATATTTGGGTACCGAGATTGATATTGCTGCCGTTTACAAGCCGAAAAAGGACCTGCAGATCCATTTCGGATATTCCCAGATGTTTGGAACCATTGGTCTGGAAGTACTTAAGGGCGCGGAGGTAGATGAAATTCAGAACTGGGGTTGGTTAATGCTAAGCTTTAGTCCGGAACTTTTCAGATATTCCAGAGCGGAACCCGCTTCTCCTGATGTTTTATAGTCATAGATTTTAAACTACAACATTTCTCCTGGGGGAATCAAGATCTATTTATCCTTCTCATTTATCCCCTGCAGGGATCTTTATTCATGAGGGAGATGGAATCTGATGCCATAAGCAGGAACAACCCTTCTGCATGTCTTGTCGATTAGGAAGCAGCTGGTTTGATATTCTGATTCACTCTGAAGAAGTTCTCTGGATCGTACTTTTTCTTAATCTGAGTCAAACGCTCAAAGTTATGTTTATAGCTCGCTTGTACCCGTTCCTGTCCCTCATCCATCATAAAGTTAGAATAGGCTCCTCCAGCTGAATAAGGGTGTAGCCCTTCCCAGTATTCCTTACACCAATGCGTTATCTTCTCCTTATTTTCGGGATTTTGATCTACCCCAACAATCACTCCTGCATACCTGGCACCACGATACGCCCAGGCTGTTTCGGCTTTTCCCACCCTGCTTGCGGCACCGCTTATAGGATAAAGATGCATCTGAGAAAGTGGGGTGGGTATTTCGGAGCCAAACTTCAGATGTTGTACCCTTATCTCAGGAGACAACTGATCAAAGAAATCTGCACGCCAATACCATTGAAGCCCAGGCGGAAATAACCCGTCAAACAAAGTCTGGATGGCGGGATAAGGCATCTCTCCCAAATGCTGAAAAACCGGTTTTTTTTCCAACACAGGAGCAAAAATTTCCTCAGCCTTTTCACTATTCCCGGTATAGCACCATACCACGCCACAGAACTTTTTGTTATGCAGTTCCTCAGGAAAAGGTTTCCCGGGAATCACCAGAGTGGCTATAAATCCGTTCAGGTCATCCGACGCGTTCTCAATAAAGTCATCATACCACTCCATTATCTCTTCAGTTCTTTCTATGGGCCATAGGGTGGGTCCGCCGAAAACAGTTTTTAAATCATGAGCCTGGAACTTAAAGGAGGTAACAATTCCAAAGTTCCCGCCCCCTCCGCGAATGGCCCAAAATAGATCTTCATGCTGATTTTCGTTGACAGTCACAAAGGATCCATCCGCGAGAACCATATCTGCTTCCAAGAGATTGTCTATGGTCAGTCCAAATTTTCTAGAGAGGTAGCCTACCCCTCCGCCTAGAGTCAATCCGCCTACTCCTGTTGTGGAAATTATTCCGGCTGGGACAGCGAGCCCAAAGGCATGTGTCGCGTGGTCTACTTCCCCCCAGAGGTTTCCACCACCCACTCGCACAGTGCTGTCGGACGGGTCAACCCGTACGAATTTAATCCCTGAGAGGTCGATTACCATTCCCGCATCACAGAGTCCCAATCCACCGCCATTATGCCCACCTCCTCTTACGGCTACGACAAGATCATTTTCATGAGCAAAATTAACGGAGGCAATAACATCGGCTACGTCAGCACAAATTGCAAACAATGCCGGGCGTTTGTCTATCATGGCATTATAAACCTTCCTGGTTTCATTATAATTCTTGTCGGAAGGCAATACAATTTTTCCTCTGAGGTGAGCAGCAAATTCTTCCAAATTAGCAGAATGGAGGTTCTTTGAATAACCTGATCTTTCAGCCATCATTTTAATTTTTAGTTTGATAATCTGTTTGTGCAAACTGGTCCGAAACCTGCAGACGTGGACCGGGAGGCCCTAATGCATTGCTGCTTAATTTTGGTACTCAGGCTCTCGTTTTTTCGATCATATGATCGATTACTTTGGTATGTTCGTGCTGTGGGCTGAACATGACGATTTCAGCATCACTATTCACTTTCACGTTGTGACCGGCAGGCCAGAAAAAGAGGTCTCCTGGATTAACCGTCTCCTGATCACCTTTGGAATCAGTGGTTGTAATTTGCCCGCTCAATACATAACCCCAATGCGGACATTGACACATGTTTCCTTCCAGACCAATAAAAAGTGGTGTGGTATCTACTCCTTCATCCAGTGAGAAGAATTCTCCACTGATCTTACCAAACCCGGTTGCGTCACCAAAATCTGTTCTTTGGCGAATGATGGCACCAGGGATTTGCATTTTGACCTCGATTTTTTCTTTTGCTACTTTCATGTCGTTCCAATTATTGTTGACGAATATCTCCTTGTTGATCAAAGTTAAATAGGGATGACTTTCTGCGCATCTACTTTTAGTTCAACAAATATGAATTTTGGACCAATTTAAATACGACACTGAGGTTGAAGGCGCTGAAGATTCCCGATATCTCTGTCTGATCGGGCTCAACGCTAAAAACCTCCTGACCTTATGTATTGGGAAGGAAGGATGCCAAAGGTTTCTTCAAAACATTTTGAAAAATAGGCAGGACTATTGAATCCAGTCTCCGACGCGACTTCGGAAATATTCTTTTCTTTTTTATGGAGAAGATTCCAGGCCCTGGTCAGTCGGTATAGCTTTAAATAGTGATTTGGAGATTTTCCGGTCAGAGCAATCATTCTTCTGTAAAGACCGGATTTACTCAACCCAAGATGTCTACAGAAATGCTGAATTCTCAAAGAAGTATTGTACCACTGAGCTTCTGTGAATCCGACCAGGTCTTTTACAAATTTCTCGTCATTTGGATCCAGTGAAACAACAGCCCCGGACACAATCGGGGTGTTGTGGTTTTCACTTTCGTATAGTTCCTTAACTTCAGAGGACAGAACCACCGGTCCCTGAACCAGATCGCAATAGGAATGGGCAGCCTTAATGGTATCCTCAAAGAAACCATCTTTTTTATCCACCGGTACACCTGCTGCCAAACCGATGTTCAGGCAGAGTGGAAAAGGATTTTTCCCGGAGTCACCTTCAAAAACTTTTTGAATTTCCAGCGCACAAAGGACGGCATTGGAAACAGATTCAAAAGAAGCCAGAATATGATCCGGCCTTTGCCTGGCCAGCCTGCCCTTAAAGAGACGTAGGGAGGCCAATATCGATTCGTTTTCCTTTCCAATAACAGCATGTAATCGGCGGTCCAGATTATCTTTAAGAAATCGAGGGCGGATTCCCACCACCATTATCGTTCGGAAAGCAGGATCATTGATAATGTTGAGTTGTGTTTTGACTGATTTTTCAGGGTCCTCAATACGGCCGAGGAAGGATTCCACAACAGCATGATCTACCTCTATAATCTTGTGAGGAACTTCACCGTGGGCCTGATCGTGCATTTCTTTCAGCGCCGCCTTACTGGGAGCTTCAACCAGACAGAAAGCTGTTTTCCTTTTGTCATCAAACCAGTAGGTCAGTCCCTTACAGTTGAATTTGTGCTGGATCTTCAAATCCTTTTGATGCAAATCTGCTACAATTTCTGCCGTGACCTCCTGGGAGACATCGTGACGATCCATGTAAATAGGCATGATTTCCCTCTTCTGTAATGGAAAAAATTTTCAGTAGAGCCCGATTTAAATTCCAGGCCTTCCAACCAGGTTATGAGAAATAAACAGCTCGTACTTCTATACCCGTTTAAGCTCATTGTGGCTCCCAGCGGCATTAGCGCTAATGTTCTGATGGGCTACAAGTGATTAAATTTAGGAATAATTTTCGAATTAGCTGAACTCCAGTGAGTTCTGTTCGGGTGTCGCGATGTAGATCGCCAAGGCAGGAACCGAACACAGCTCGGAGTTAGTTGAAGTTACCTTAATGGGCCGGACCCGGAGATCTCAGAAAGGTCCATCTTTTCCCCGGGAGGCGATGTAGAATCCTCAGAAATCGAATACTGGAAAGGCGAGGCTTCAGAGTCCGATATTCCATCCCACCATGAGTTTTACCATATTTGTTTTTACTGTTCCTTTTATTTGCTCTGGAACTCCCCCAGTATCTATAACTCCGAAGTCATCCCTGATTTCGACAGTCAGCGCATTCCTCTCGTCAAGAGCAATGTCGATTCCAATCCCGCCAGATAAGCCAAAATCTATCTTTTTCTGATCGGTTAGTCCGTCTGTGAGCTCGTTGGGATAATCAGGTTTGATTTCATCATTGAGCAGGAGATTAAAGAAAGGACCGGCATTGGCGAATATCCCTGTGTTTCCAAATTCGTACTTGAGCAGGACGGGGAAATTCAGGTACTCATAGGTCTCCTTAAAATCCTCGGTACCTGCTTTCTCAAACTCCCAGTTGTAATAGGTCAGTTTTAAGGCCTTGATCTTTCGCTCATAGTTGAGATTCGCCTTGAGCGACAGGTGGTTTATCAGAGGATGGTCAAAGGACACTCCGATCAGGTATCCCATTTTAAAATTGTTGTATTTGGCATACTCATGACCTCTGATATCCGGATAGTTCAATCCAGTATGCAATCCAATTTTCAAGGAATTCTGGGCATGGAGTTCGGAGGAAAGAAGTAAACCCATGCAGAGTAATAAGGTCTTGATGTTCATGTACATGACCTTTTTAATGAGAAAGAGTCTCCATTGAAGGGATTGGCCAGAAAAGGAAGGAAGGGAGCTAACTTTCTCCAAAGCGCTGATGAATCTGTCTAAATTATAGCCGAATATAGAAAAAATAGAGGTTGCTTTACATTTTTTTTATGGTTCCGGCCTTCGTTGGGCGGTGGGATATTTTGGAAAAAAATCCCGGCGAGATTGGCCGAGATTCTAGTAGAAATAGAAATTTTAGAGGAGGATTAGTCCCTTAGGAAACAAGTGAATCCTATTGTTCGGGTTGAACGGTTGACGTATGATCGGCAATCAGCTTCCATTTACCATCCTGATAGATCCAGGTCGAGGTATATCTTCCTGAATCAGAGAATTTTTCTCCCTTATAGGTGCCGGCAACATGATATTTTCCAGTCTCTATAGCAAAATTCTTGTATACCCTAAACTTCTTGTCTTCAGTTGAGATACTTTCAAGGGTCACATCCGGATCAAACATATATGCTATGTCCTGCTCCTTTGACCTCACAGATCCTTCGGGACTTGTGGAAGTGTAATCATCTGCCAGTAACTTACTGAAAGCAATGCTATCTCTATTGGTGATGGCTTCTTCATACTGCATACTGGCATCCCGCAGGGATGGCTCCAGCTCTTCGGGAGTATGGGGTTTTTCACTCACCATTTCTGTTACCAGCTTCCACTGGCCATCCCTTTTCTCATATACAGAGACATAATGGCCGACATCCGAATGGGAGTCCCCTTCCTCCATAGACTCGGTGGTTGCGTTCCATTTTGCTGTCACCACTGCCAAATTATCAGAAACCCTCACTTGAACATCATCACTCCCCAGGTTGGTGATACGATAGGATGGTGTGCTTTTTTGCTTTTCGACCTCCTCCAGGACCTGGCTTCTGGTCTTCTTTGTCCCATCTGGTCCAAAGGACACATAATCATCTGCTAAGACTTTCTCAAAAAAAGAGACATCGGCATTTTTGATCGCCTCATCAAAGGATGCATTGAGTTCCCGAATTACGGTCTCATCAGTAGTGCTCTGTGCAATTCCAGCGATAAAGTAGAACACCAGAATTGTAGTGAAAAAATAGTTTTTCATAAGGAATAGTTTGAGTTATACATAATTTCGAATTAGCCGTAGAACAGTCTGTATAGGCCACGGGCAAGGGCCTAAGGATTGAAATGACAAAAAAATAACAGGTAAAAAAAATCTACGCCTATTAAGAGGGGCAGGCGACAAAAGGGGGGGTTATCTGAAGATGATCTTCAGTAGCCGTCAGTTATACCGAATATTTTCGGGACCTGTAAATATAGCTGAAAATCTTTTCCCTTTTTCGAAAATCTTAAGGAGGAAGGATCTTTTTTGTTCAGAAGCGGTTCAATTTGACAAAGTTGGTCTTAGTGGGATAAAAGAGATATCTGGCAGCAGATGAACAGAATTCCCTCTAAAATGGGAACTCCCATACACCTGGGGGGAAACAGTGTACGGGAGTTCCAGCAATCGTCTAATTTTCTCAGTCTACGTTATCATGCAGGAATGAATTATTGGTCCTGAAGCGGATTTCATCATCCTCTCCAGTTCCCAGAGTGGTCCGGGAAAGCTTTTCCTGACCTGGCTTCTGATTATTCAGCTCAATCCCGTGTCGCTTATAGGCCGGTTCCCGCTCTATCTCACTCAGGGTCCCAAGACTGGCGTTTCTGAACTTATAGTTGAACTCCTTCATTTTAGCCCTTCGCTCTGAAGCTCGCTTGATCAGGCTGTCACTGATCGGGCTGTTAAATGGATCGGATTCCTCGCCGGGATCCTCCTCCTGAGCCGGAGCTACCTTTTTCTGATCATCAGTCTTCCGTAGTTCTGGTTCCGGTTTTGGTTCTGCCTTGGGAGCAGGTTTGGAATTTTTGAGTTTTTCTTCTACCTCTATATAATCCTCCAGGGAATACCGGGTGATGTCCTTTTGGGTCTTTCCTGCAGATGGCTCTATTTTTTTTGACGATTCCTGGTCCTCTTCCTCTGACAATTGGTGAAAAATCTTCTCCTCTTCTGGCTGCCTGGGTTCCTGCTCCTGAGGTATTTCATTTTTTGGAAGATCAAAACTCAGCATAAACTGATCCGGCTGTTCAGGTTTCTGTTCCTGCTCCGGAGGCTCTTCCTCTCTGACGGTATCGGTAATGATGAAATCAGGCTCCTCCGCGTGATTTACCTCCTGGTAATCCACATCGATGTCCCGGACATCCCCGATATCCTCCTCCTTGTCTTCTTCTAAGTCCTCCTCCAGATCGAGTGTATGAACTATTTTTTTTCCGGGAGTATTAGAAGTGGTTTTGGGAGAAAGATCATGTTCGGCTTTTTGTTCGTCCTCCAAAGTGTGAATTACCTTCTTAGGCTCCGTATTTACGATTTCATTTTGTTGTTCTACATCGAAACCAGTGGCGATAATGGTAACAGAGATGGCCTCATCCAAACTTTCATCCTCTCCCACACCCATAATGATGTTGGCGCTGTGTCCGGCCTCGGCCTGGATATGGTCACTGATCTCCCCAATTTCGTCGATGGTGATTTCTTCAGAACCGGAGATAATGAGGAGCAATACATTTTTGGCTCCAGTAATTTTATTGTCGTTCAGCAGCGGGGAATCAAGGGCTTTGGCAATCGCCTCCTGAGCGCGGTTACCACCGGATGCCTGGGCGGAACCCATGATGGCTGTACCACTGTTGCTCAGGACCGTTTTAGCATCCCGGAGGTCAATATTCTGTGTATAGTGATGCGTAATGACCTCTGCGATTCCTCTGGACGCTGTGGCCAACACCTCATCTGCCTTGGAAAATCCTGCCTTGAACCCGAGATTGCCATAGACTTCCCGGAGTTTATTATTATTGATCACGATCAGGGAATCCACGTGTTTCCGAAGATTCTCAACCCCGAGTTGGGCTTGTTCATTTCTGGTCTTGCCTTCGAACATAAAGGGTATGGTCACTATGCCCACCGTCAGGATCCCCATGTCCTTGGCCTGTTTGGCAATGATCGGCGCAGCACCGGTCCCGGTACCTCCTCCCATTCCGGCGGTGATAAAAACCATCTTGGTATTCGTATTGAGGAGCCCTTTAATGTCGTCAAAACTCTCTTCTGCAGCTCTTCTTCCCACTTCAGGGTCCGCTCCAGCTCCAAGACCCTCTGTCTCCCTTACTCCCAACTGGATTTTGTTGGGTATGGAGCTATTCTCCAGAGCCTGGGCATCGGTGTTACAGATCACAAAATCAACTCCCTTGATTCCCTGTTGGAACATGTGATTGATCGCATTGCTTCCGCCGCCTCCGACACCGATTACCTTTATGACGTTCGATTGATTTTTTGGTAGATCGAATGTGATGTTCTCGAATTCTGTGCTGCTCATAAATCCTGTTTTTCTGGTTTTCTACTTCTTCATAGTTTTTATGCTTCCGATTACTCGGCGTTGTCTAAAAAGTCTTTGAACTTTTCAAACCATTTCTCAAAGATGGTCCGTCTGGGCTGGCTTCTCACGCTGGCCTCCTGCGCTTGCTCCTGGGTTTCCCCGGGCGCATTCTCCAGGGGGAGTTGCTCTTCCAGGGCCTGATCCGACTGTTTTTCCGGATGTTTCTGGACGATCTCAAGACTGTTGAGTACCAGACCCACTGCCGTGGCATAGACGGGACTTGTGGTTTCCTTATCGCTGTCTCCGGCAAGGTGTTCATTGGGATATCCGATCCGGGTATCCATCCCGGTGATGTACTCGACGAGCTGTTTGATATGCTTGAGCTGTGCCCCTCCCCCGGTCAGAACAATCCCCGCGATCAGCTTCTTTTTTTGTTCCTCGTGTCCATAGTTCTTGATTTCGAGGTAAACCTGGTCGATGATTTCCACAACCCTGGCATGGATGATTTTCGAGAGGTTCTTTAAGGTAATTTCCTTGGGCTCCCTTCCCCTTAACCCTGGAATAGAAACAATCTCATTGTCCTTGTTCTCCCCTGGCCATGCGGAACCGAATTTCACCTTCAAGAGTTCTGCCTGCTTCTCAATAATGGAACAGCCCTCCTTGATGTCTTCGGTGATGACTCCTCCTCCGAAGGGTATCACCGAGGTGTGCCGAATGATTCCATCCTTGAAAATGGCCAAATCAGTAGTTCCCCCACCGATGTCCACCAATGCGACCCCGGCCTCCTTTTCCTCCTGGCTCAGAACCGCATTAGCAGAGGCCAAAGGCTCAAGAGTCACCGCTGCTAATTCCAGTCCTGCGCTTTTCACACAACGTCCAACATTCCTGATGGAAGAAACCTGTCCGACCACCACATGAAAATTCGCTTCAAGTCGCCCGCCGTACATGCCTATCGGCTCCTTAATTTCCGCCTGGCCATCTACCTTGAATTCCTGGGGAAGAACATGAATGATCTCCTCCCCAGGAAGCATAACCAGTTTATGTACCTGATTACACAACCTTTCGATATCATTTGCGTCTATTACTTCATCAGGATTAGGCCTGGTGATATAATCACTGTGCTGCAGACTTCTGATATGTTGTCCCGCTATTCCGACCACCACTTCCTTAATCTTCATTCCGGAGTCGGATTCCGCCTCCTGTATAGCCTGTTGAATGGACTGAATCGTCTGCGTGATGTTATTCACCACGCCACGATGCACACCCAGACTTTTTGCCTTCCCTATTCCGATGATCTCCATTTTGCCGTAGTCGTTCCTACGCCCGATCATGGCTACAATCTTAGTAGTACCGATATCTAATCCTACTGCGATGTCGTTCTTTTCCATATTTTATTTTTTGGTGCATATAACCTGGTTCCCGAACTGCAGGTCAACCGACTTATATACGTCCAGCTTTTTATCCTTAAGCGCCTTGAGATAAAAAGCTTTGAAATTTCTGAATTTGGTTTCTATATCCTCCGCTGCTCCAAAAATGATCACAAAATCGAGTTCTCTTAAAAAGATCCTGTACTTTCCTTCTGGAGTGCGGTGTAATCTGATAATATGCCTGGCCAGGAATTGATCATTAGAGACCACCTGTAGGAGCCCGTGTAATTCCTTGAGCTGCCCTTCTGATACTCCGGTTACCAGGGGAACCCTGGCGGAGTAGTGCTCCGATAAAGGCATTCGCTGCCCTTGCCTGTCGATGTAATAGTTGTTGTGGGCCAGTATTCTTGCGAGCGGTTTTTTCTGGGTGATTTCTGCACCCATTATCCCGTCTACCGTCATAAAGACTTCAGCGTTTTCGACCATGTCGTGAGCTTCCAAAAGGGATTCGACCCTATTCAAATCTAAAGTTTCTTTGCCTACGCTTCCAGAGCGCACTTCATTTTGTATTAACAACTTATTAACCGTCGCCTCAGTAATATAAAGGTTTTCACTGTTGGTGAACCTGAGGTTTACCTCCTCTAAAAGACGCCTCTCATTTCTCTTTTTTGCAAATGCAAAAAGAAAGAAAACCAGGCCGAAGAGCAAAAATCCCTTGATGTAATTCCAGTTAACCCTCATCCGTCAGCAATATTTTGATGTTCGCTACTTCCTCTCCGATGTCACCTGCCCCCATCATCAGAACCACCTGGGCATCTGTCCCCAGGATTTTATCCGCCAGTTCCGCTTTGGTTACCAACTCCTTATGGCCGTTTTTAATCATCTCAAGGAGCCATCTCGAATTGATGCCTTCAATGGGTTTTTCCCTTGCAGGATAAATATCGAGCAGAAGGATCTGGTCGAACAGAGACAGGCTTTGAGCAAATCCCGCTGCGAAGTCTCTGGTTCTGCTGTAGAGATGAGGCTGAAAAACCGCCAGGACTTTTTGTCCGGGATGCATCTCCCTGACAGCCTGGTGTACCGCTTCTATCTCCGCCGGATGATGGGCATAATCATCGATCAGCACCTTATTTTTTGTGTTGACCCGATAGGAGAATCTCCTGTTAACGCCCTTAAAAGAAGCCAACGCCTCCTGCAGCTTATCAGGAGCTATCCCATATTCGAGGGCCATGGCCAGGGCCGTGACCGCGTTCTGCAGATTATGCTTCCCGGGAAGGTTCAGTTTGAAGGCTCCGATTTTTTCCCCTGAACGGACCAGATCAAAATGATACCAGCCCTGTTCGGTCAGAACATCAACAGCAGCATAATCGGCGTCTTCTTCAATTCCGATCGAGAGACCCTCAAGGGGAAGCCCTTTAGAAAAGAAAAGTTTGCCATCTCCTGAAATCCGGGAGGCGAAATCCCGGAAACTTTGTTTGATCACTGCATCCTCTCCGTATATATCCAGGTGATCGGCATCCATAGAAGTGATTGCTGCCAGGTCAGGGTTAAGATGTAAAAACGAGCGATCGTATTCATCAGCTTCTACCACCATCGCCTGATTGCCGTCCAGAATGAGATTAGAACCATAGTTCTCACTGATTCCCCCAAGAAAGGCCGTGATCTCGCCGCCACTTGCCTTTAACAGGTGCGCAAGCATAGTGCTGGTCGTGGTTTTGCCATGGGTTCCTGCTACCGCAAGGGTATAGTAACCTTTGGTCAGGTTGCCCAGAACTACAGCGCGTTTCTCCATGTTATACCCGTTTGCGACAAAGTGCAGGTACTGCTGGTGATCACTGGGAATCGCGGGAGTGTAAACGATCAGACATTCGTGATCCTCAAGAAAACGCTCCGGAAGGTCAGTGGTCAGTCCCGAATAAATTACCCGGATCCCTTCCTGCTCCAGTTTTCTGGTAATATCTGAGGGATTTCTGTCATATCCCCCCACATGTTTTCCCTGGGCATGAAAATATCTGGCCAGGGCACTCATACCGATGCCGCCGATGCCGATGAAAAAAACGTTCCTTATGTCCTGATAGACGCTCATTTACCTACGTCTTTTAATCAATTTTTCTATTTCGTCCACAATACGGGTGGTAGCAAAGGGTTTGGCCAGCTCCCTGATATTTTCTCCGAGGCTCCGGAGCTTCTCCTCTGATTGTGCAAGTGGAAAAAACAGGGTTCCAAATCCTTCATCCAGATGACTTTCAGAGATCACAAGGGCAGCGTCCCTTGCTGCAATTGCCATGGCGTTCTTGGTCTGATGGTCCTCCGCCACGTTGGGGGAAGGAATGAAGACAACCGGCTTCCCAACAATGCATAGCTCGGAAACTGTTCCTGCTCCCGCTCGGGAAATCACCAGATCTGCAGCAGCATAGGCCAGATCCATTCTTTTCAGAAATTCAAAAATCCTGACATGGTTCTGATCGATATACTTCTTATAACTCTCATAATACAGGCTGCCGGTTTGCCAGATCAGCTGGAGTCCGTGCCTCTCAAACTCCTTCAGGTTATCCGCAATGAGTTCATTGATTTTTCTAGCCCCCAGGCTCCCGCCTAGAATGAGAAGCGTCTTTTTCTGAGGATTTAACCTGAACTCCCGCAGCGCTTCCTCTCTTTTTTGATCAATCTGAAGCAAGTCCTGTCTGACTGGATTACCAGTAAGCACCGTTTTTTCAGCTGGAAAAAATCTGTCCAGATCCTCATAGGCAGTGCAGATCACATCAGCTCCTTTTGCCAGCAATCGATTAGTGATCCCGGGATAGGAATTCTGTTCCTGGATCAGGGTGGGGATATTCATCTTGTTGGCCATCTGAAGCAGAGGTCCGCTCGCATATCCCCCTGTGCCGATCACCACGTCGGGCATAAACCTTTTCAGGATATCCCGTGCCTTCCAAAGGCTCTTGACAAGTTTGACCGGGAAAAGGAGGTTTTGGGGCGTCAGTCGCCTTTGAATCCCGCTGATCCACAACCCCTCTATGCGATATCCAGCCTCCGGGACTTTCTGCATTTCCATTCTGTCCTCAGCACCGACGAAGAGCAATTCCGCTGTAGGATAGCGCAGTTTGATCTCATTGGCAATAGCGATGGCCGGAAAGATATGTCCTCCCGTTCCACCTCCCGATATGATTACCCTCAGTTGATTTCTCATATCGCCTCGCTTAAAATTTCAAGTGGATTATCCTCATCCGGATCCTGCTCCTGCTCCTTAAGAAGGATCTCCTCCTGGCGTTTGGCGCTTACGCTAAGGACCATACCCAAAGAGACGCAGGTCATCCAGATCGAGGATCCCCCGCTGCTGATAAGGGGGAGCGTCTGACCCGTCACGGGAAAGAGTTCAACAGCCACTGCCATATTCACCAGCGCCTGAAAAATTATCGGTAAGCCGACTCCAATCACAAGAAGCTTTCCGAAGATCGAATTTGCCTTGGTCGCCACGATGATGATCCTGAAGAAAAGGAGCAGGTAAGTCAACATGACTCCTAGGCCACCGATTAGTCCCATTTCTTCAACAATAATGGCATAAATAAAATCCGAGGAGGACTGGGGAAGGAAATTCCGTTGTACACTCTTTCCTATTCCCTGGCCGGTAATTCCGCCGGTCGCGATGGCGATCTTGGCTTTCTCAATCTGATAGTCCGCCTCTGTTACCTCATCGTTGGTAAAATTCTCTACCCTGCTAATCCAGGTGTCTACTCTATTGGGAAACAAACCCGGGAACGCCTTGGCTGTGAGCATGAAAAGGGCCAGGCATACCACCCCGGTACCCACAATAACCCCGATATACTTCAAGGGATAACCTCCGATGAAAACCACCAGGAGAACCATGGCAAAAAGAATGGCAGTAGTGGAAAAATTCGCCGGGAGAATCAGGCCCAGGACTACAGCTACCGGAAGCCAGAGCGGAATGATCGAACTCTTAAAAGTAAATTGCTCATCCTTCATTTTTGCCATATACCGAGCCACATAGGTCAGCAGTACCACGGAAGCCAGGGTGGAGGTTTGGAAGGTTTTGTCGATGATCGGTATGGATATCCATCGGCTGGCATTGGCCCCGTCTATGACCATACCCTGTGAAACCGTAAAAATGAGCAGGAGAATGAGAATAGGAAGCATCAGGATCGAAAGGCCGACGAAATAGTGATAGGGCACCTTGTGCACGAAGAACATGATCACAAAACCCAGGAACAGGTAGATGAAATGATTGACCAAATAGGGAAAAGTACTTCCGTCCCCATAGAGATAAGCCAGATTACTACTCGCACTGTAGACAGGCAGGAATGAGAAAATCGCCAATAAGGCCGCTGCTGCCCATATGGCTTTGTCCCCTTTGATCCTGGAAAATATATCGCTCATCTCCTTGTAGTTAAATGACTTTAAAGCCTTCTCACGGCCTCTTTGAACTGACGACCCCTGTCTTCATAATTCTGAAATAGATCAAAACTGGCACAGGCAGGGGACAGCAGCACGCTGTCTCCGCGTTCGGCAAGCTGGTATGCCTGCCGTACAGCCTCCTCCATGGATTGCGTTTCCACAATCACATCGACGCAATTGCCAAATGCGCTGAGGATGGGTTCATTATTCAGCCCAAGACAAATAATCGCCTTGACCTTTTCATTAACGAGTGGCAGGAGTTCCTGGTATTCATTTCCTTTGTCCACGCCTCCGACGATCCAGACCGTTTCCGTTTCCATACTTTCCAGAGCATAGAAGGTGGCGTTGACATTGGTAGCCTTGGAATCATTGATATACTGCACATTGTTGATCTTGAGCACCTTCTCCAGGCGATGCTCCACTCCCTGGAAACTTTCCATACTCTGGCGGATGGTCTCCTTTCTTATTCGCAGCAGTTGTGCCACGGTGGCGGCAGCCATTGCATTTTTGGCATTGTGTTTTCCCTCTAGGGTCAGGTTTGATGTTGGCATAGTGAATTCTCTGTTATCTGTACGAATTATGATTTGTTTGTCTTTAATGAAGGCTCCCTGCTCGAATTCCCGTGTCAGAGAGAAAGGTAGGAGGCTGGATTTTACCGGATTTTCCCTCATCCACTGGTCTATTACCGGATCATCTCCGTCATAGATGAAGTAATCTTCAGCAGTCTGATTTTCTGTGATCCTGAACTTGGAAGCGATATAGTTCTTAAAATTGTTCTGGTAGCGATCGAGATGATCGGGGGTAATGTTGGTAAGCACAGCGATGTGGGGTCGGAAGGACTGAATGCCGTCCAGCTGAAAGCTGCTTAGTTCCAGTACATAGCAGGCTACATCGGTATCTGCAACCTGTTTGGCAAAACTCTGACCAACATTTCCCGCCATCCCAACATGTAATCCTCCGTTCTTCAGGATGTGATAAACAAACTTGGTGGTAGTGGTTTTGCCATTACTACCCGTAATCCCTACAATGGTGGCATCGGTGTATCTCGAGGCAAATTCAATTTCTGAGATCACTTCTATCTCTTTCTCTCTGAGCAAGTTGACAATTCTGGTATCCTCCGGGATCCCAGGGCTCTTCATCACCAGGTCAGCTTGAAGCAGCCGCTTTTCTGAATGGCCGCCTTCCTCCCATTCCACGCCCGAGGCATCGAGCTGTTCTTTGTAGGCTTCCTTTATTTTTCCGCTGTCTGACAGGAAGACATCATGGCCAGTTTTTAAGCCGAGGATAGCCGTGCCCACACCGCTCTCACCCCCGCCAAGAATGTGGAGGATCTGCTTGTGGCCGGAGTGGGTCGCAGCTTTTTTCATTTACCTGATCTTCAAGGTTACTATAGTTACAATAGCCAGAAAGATCCCGATGATCCAGAACCTGACTACGATTTTGCTTTCATGGAAACCTGCTTTCTGAAAATGATGATGGAGCGGGGACATCAGGAAAATTCGTTGTCCTTCACCATAGCGTTTCCTCGTGTATTTAAACCATCCCACCTGTAGTACGACCGAGAGGTTTTCGATAAGAAAAACGCCGCAAAGAATGGGAATAAGCAGTTCTTTCCTGGTAGCAAGTGCAAGGACTGCAATGATCCCTCCTATTGTTAGACTTCCGGTGTCCCCCATGAAAACCTGAGCGGGAAAAGTGTTGTACCAGAGAAATCCGACCAGGGCCCCTGCGAAGGCAGAAATGAAGATGGTCATTTCTCCACTTCGCGGTATGTACATGACATTGAGATAATCTGAAAAAACGATGTTCCCCGACACCCATGCGAATAGCCCAAGAGTCAGCACAATAATCGCAGAGGAGCCTGCTGCAAGCCCGTCGATTCCATCTGTCAGGTTGGCTCCGTTGGACACGGCCGTCACGATAAAGATCACAATCGGGATGAAAACCAACCAGGCATAATCTGCGTAAACGGGATTGATCCAGGAAATAAGACTGGAATAGTCAAATTCATTGTTTTTGAAGAAGGGAATGGTCGTCTTGGTGGATTTCTCTTCCTGCGCCACGTCTTCAAGCTCCGAATCTGCGAAAGATACAAGCTCTACTGGGGAGGCGGATCTTGGAACCTCTGGATTTTCCTTGATCGTGATATCACTATGAAAGTACAGGGTAGCTCCCACAATAATTCCCAAACCGACTTGACCGATGATCTTAAATATGCCTTTGAGGCCTTCCTTGTCCTTCCTAAAGGTTTTGATATAGTCATCCAGGAACCCTATGGCTCCCATCCAGAGGGTTGTAATGATCAGCAGGAGAACGTAGATATTGTCCAGCCTTGCAAAGAGGAGGACAGGGATCAGGGTGGCTAAAATTATGATAATCCCTCCCATTGTGGGGGTTCCGGCCTTCTGTGTCTGACCCTCCAGGCCCAGTTCGCGGACCTGCTCTCCCACCTGCATTTTCAGGAGGTAATTGATCACCCTTTTTCCATAGATGGTGGAGATCCCCAGGGAAAGAATTATGGCCATGGCCGAACGAACCGAGATATACTGGTATAAACGCTCTCCAGGAAAGGTGTACACTTCTGCCAGATATTCGAAAAGATGGTATAACATAATGCTACTTTTCCTCCCCTGTTACTTTCTTATCTCATTGAGGATCTGGGAGACGATCTTGAGATCGTCAAACTCAGACCTTTCTCCATTAATCTCCTGATAGGTCTCGTGACCCTTTCCGGCAATCAGAATGATGTCATTGCGCTGTGCCAGTTGACACGCTGTCCGGATTGCCTGTAGCCGGTTGGTGACCGACATGATCTTTTTATAATTCTGTGGTTCTACCCCTGCCTCAATTTCCTTGATGATCGCTTCTGGATCCTCTGTTCTTGGATTGTCGCTTGTGAAGATGACCCTGGTACTGAAAGCAGAGGCAATATGACCCATTTTAGGCCGCTTCGACCTGTCCCTGTCACCCCCGCAGCCGACGACAGTAATCAGTTCTTCATTTTTGGTCCTTATGGAGTTGATGGTCTCCAGGACGTTCTGAAGCGCATCTGGGGTATGGGCGTAATCGACAATCGCTGTTATCTTCCCCTCAGAGATAAAATACTGGAAACGCCCGGAGACCGCATTGAGTTCACTGATCAGCTTGAGGCTTTCGATCGTTTTCAATCCCAGGAGCTCGGCTGCTGCATAGATGGCCACGACATTATAGGCGTTGAAGGTTCCTATCAGTTTCGTCCAGACCTCCTTCTCGTTGATCTTAAGAAGAAGACCTCCGAAATCATTTTCCAGAATCTGGGCCCGGTAATCCGCAAAGGTTTTCAGGGCATAGGTCACGACTTTGGCCCTTGTGTTCTGGACCATTACAGTACCGTTCTTATCATCGATATTGACAAGGGCGAATGCCGATGCGGGCAGGCCATCAAAAAAAGCCTTCTTCACATCCCGGTATTCAGCAAAGGACTTATGATAGTCCAGATGTTCATGAGTGAGATTGGTAAAGATCCCCCCTGCAAACCTGAGGCCTGAAGTCCGATGCTGCGCGATACCATGGGAGCTGACCTCCATGAAGCAGTACTCCACCCCAGACTCATTCATCAGTTTCAGATACCGGTTGATTGTCAGGGAATCCGGAGTGGTATGAGTAGCGGGAAAGCTTTGGTCATCTACCAGGATCTGGACCGTGGAAAGCAGACCAACCTTAAAGCCAGCCTTCAGGAAAAGCTGATACAACAGGGACGCTACGGTGGTCTTCCCATTGGTGCCCGTTACCCCTACCAGCTTGAGATTTTCAGAAGGGTTCCCATAGAAATTGTCAGCCATGATGGCCAAAGCCTCCTGGGTATTCCGTACCTGGACATAGGTCACCTGCTCTTCCAACTCTGCAGGCATTTCCTCACAGATGATCGCGGCAGCTTCCTGGTCCAGGGCCTTCCGAATAAACTCATGGCCGTCACTCTTGGTTCCTCGGATGGCAACGAAAACGTCCCCTGTTTTCACCAGCCTTGAATCGAAAGCGATATGTCTTATTCTGCGTTTGGTCAGGCCGACCACCGCTTCGATTCTCACCCTATACAATATGTCGCTTAATATGCTCAACTCAACTTCAGTTTTACCAGCTTGTTCTCCTCGATTTTGGCTCCTGCCGGAATGGATTGGGAGCGAACTTCCCCTACTCCCGTCAGTTCCACACGGAGCCCGAGGTTCTCTAGGATGGAGAGCGCGTCCATTCCCGGCATTCCCGTAAGGTCTGGCATCAATTGATCGGTCTTACGGGCAGTGGAATAATACCTGTTAAAATCCTTTTCCACTTTGGGATTCGCGGGATCAAGATTTTCAAATTCATCGGTCATCGGAGTGTCAGTGAAGATCTTCTGAGCGATCCTCTTAAACACCGGTCCACTCACGTCAGCACCATAATACCCGACATCGTTATCCGGCTCATGGATCACCACTATACAGGAATATTTCGGTTCATCCACTGGGAAGAATCCCACAAAGGAGGAGATGTATCGGGGATTGGTATCCCAATCTTCCATCCAATATTCGGTTTGTGCAGTCCCGGTTTTTCCTGCCATTGAAAAATCCGGGTCGTAAAGGCTCGCTCCGGTACCTCTTTTTACCACATTTTCCAGGATGGCTTTTACCCGGGCTACCGTTCTCGGGCTGCATATGGCCGGATCGACAACCGTCGTTTCAAACTTCTGGACGGTCCTGTCCCATTCCTTTACCTCCTTGATGAACCGTGGCTTCATCATTTTACCCCCATTGGCTATGGCATTGTAGAAGGTCAAGGTCTGGAGCGGGGTGATCTGAATGCTCCCATAGCCGTACGCCATCCAGGGGAGCGAAAGTCCGGACCAGGTTCGGTCACCGGGCGTCGGAATATAAGGTTCCCCCTCTCCTCGGATCTCCAGGCCAAGAGCCTGATGAAGATGCATGTCTTTGAGTCCTTGCACGAACTTCTCCGGCTGATCCTTGTAATTCTCATAGATCAGCTTTACAATCCCGACATTGGAGGAAACCTCCAGCGCCCTTGCTGCCGATATCTTTCCATACCCACCCCGATGGGAATCCCGGACACTTCTGTTATAGATACGAATTACGCCATCTTCTGTGTCCACTACGGTACTGGTGTCGATCACCTTATCCTCCAAGGCCACCACAAGCGACATCAGCTTAAAGGTGGACCCGGGTTCATGCGTCTCCCCGACCGCATAGTTCAGTTTCTCATAATAATTACCCTCGGAAGTACGACCCAGGTTGGAGATTGCCTTGATGTCGCCGGTGGCTACTTCCATAACGACGACTGATCCATGGTCCGCCTTATATTTCTCGAGTTGCTGCAGTAATGCGTGATGGGCAATATCCTGAATGTTGACATCTATAGTAGACACCAGATCATATCCATCCTGCGGCTCCACTTCATTGTTGTCACTGATCGGCTTCCATTGGCCTTTGGCGATACGCTGTTTAAGGCGACGACCGTCCTTTCCCCGCAGATAAGGACCATATGCCCCTTCCAGCCCCACCCGGGTGTAGTAGCCATTCTGATCTCTCCGCTCGTAGCCCACTGTTCTTTCTGCGATCTTGCCAAGAGGATGTTCCCGGACTGTCCGCTGCTCCACAATAATGCCCCCCTGGTAGGATCCCAGGCTGAACATCGGAAATTCCTTGATCTTCATATATTCCGAATACCCCAGATCCCTGGCGATCAGATAATACCGATGCCCGTTGATCCTCGCACTCCTGAGCTCCCTGGCCCACTCCGCAGCAGTCTTTCCCAATAGCTTTGACAGCTCCCGGGAAAGCGGGATGATGTGTTTTTCAAAATTTTCATCGGAGACCGTGACCGCATCGAACCGAATGTCATACTTGGGCACGGAGGTGGCAAGAAGGTTGCCGTTGGAATCATACAGGTTGCCGCGGTTAGCCGGAATGACGAAGCTCTGATAGATTCTGGCCTCAGCCATTTCACGATAGCGCTCTCCCTCCACTATCTGAATGTTGAGAAGCTTTACCCCAATGGCAACGGCCAACAGAAACATCAGACCTGCAATAAAGTAGATACGGTACAATATGTTCTTTTCCGTGGTCGCCATCTATGGGGTTCTTACTATGATCTTTGTCGGAGGCACTTCAGAGGAGTAGATTCCGCGTTCCGCCATTTCTCTGCTAATGGTGGATTCCATTTTCATTCGCATCAATGTGCTCCTCCGATCGAAGAATTCGCTTCTCAATTCCTTCACCTTTTCATGAAGCCGGGCGATCTCATGAACCTTTCGCTCCGCGCTATGGGAACTTCCGATCATGATGATTGCCAAAATGGTACAATAGAGAATAAATCTCCAGTTCTTCAGCGCATCATTGCTGACAAGAAATTTCCCTTTTAGAATATCATACAGACTCTCTTTCATACTCTTTCCGCTATTCTGAGTTTAGCACTTCTTGCACGGTTATTGCTCCTGACCTCTTCCGGAGTTGGAACCTGAAGCTTCCCGATCTTCTTGAAAGGCACATAGAAATTCCCGTAGAGATCCTTTTCCGGCTCCCCTTCGAACATCCCGTTCCTGATGAACCTTTTGACGAGGCGATCCTCCAGGGAGTGATAGGAGATAAGACATAATCTTCCTCCTTTACGAATCAGGTCCGGGGTTTGCAAAAGGAATTCCCGCAGTACCTCGATCTCCTGGTTCACCTCGATCCTGATCGCCTGATACACCTGGGCCAGAACCTTATGCTCCTTTCCTGCGGGGAGAAAAGGCCCCAGAACAGACCGCAGATCATCACCGGTGCGTATCTCCTGGTTTTTTCTTGCTGATACCACCGCTTTCGCAATCTTCGGAGCGTTTCGGAGCTCTCCATATCTGTGAAGGACCGACCTTAGGTGCTTCTCTTCATAGGTATTGACAACCTCAAAGGCGCTCAGGCGATCCTTCTGGTTCATCCTCATATCCAGTTCAGCATTGAATCGTGTGGAAAAGCCTCTCTGAGGAACATCGAATTGATGTGAGGAGACCCCGAAATCGCCAAGAATACCATCGACCTGCTTGATGCCGTGGAATCTCAGGAACCTTTTGATGAACCTGAAATTCTCTGGAACAAGGGTAAAACGTTCATCGTCCAAAGCGTTAGACTGTGCATCCTGGTCCTGATCAAACGCGTAGAGCTTTCCTTTAGGACCCAATCCTTTCAAGATCTCGGCAGAATGCCCTCCTCCACCGAAGGTCACATCCACGTAGGTCCCGTCGGGATGGATCTTGAGACCTGCTACAGATTCTGCCAGTAAAACCGGATTATGATAACACATCACCATTGTTATTTCCATCGCCCATAACCTCTTCTGCTAAGGCTGCAAAATTGTCGCTTGCCGCATCCAGGGCGCTTTCATATTTGTCCTTATCCCAGATCTCGATAATGTTGATCGCGGAGGACAGTACAATTTCCTTTTCGATTCCTGCGAAGGCAAGTAGGTCCTTAGGGATCAGCAGCCTTCCATTCGCATCCACCTCCACCAGTTTCACTCCTGCAGTGAATTTTCTGATAAAGGCGTTGTTCTTTTCCTTAAAGCGGTTCAGTCCATTGATCTTACTCATCAGCTTGTTCCATTCTTCCATCGGATACAGCTCCAGACATTGCTGAAAAACACCCCTTTTCAGAACGAAACCATCCTGCACAACAGCGGCAACCTGCTTCTTCACAGCAGCGGGCACCATAAGCCTCCCTTTGGCATCAACCTTACATTCGTATGTCCCAATGAAATTTACCACCAGATCAGTTTACGTTTCAAATATATTGAAAAACGATCCACATTTTACCACTTTTTACCACTTTGTTGATAAGTTGTTCCCCCTGATTCTCCTCAGCCCGTAAAAAACCAACTCTTTGAAAGCGTTTCAGTTGGAACAAAATCCTGTTAAAAAAAATTTAAAGCCCCGCCGGATTTTTTCGAGGACCTTTTTGTTTTTAACCGGGCCGGTGGCCTCTGTATAGTGTAAAATCTTTATACTTGTAAGGATTTCGTTATATTTGCGAAGCTAACTCCAACGGCAATCGATGAAAAATAATCTACGGGAAGAAGGGAAGTTCAGCTATGTGGAAAAAGGGGAAGGAACGCCTTTGATCATCTTGCACGGACTGATGGGGGGACTGAGCAATTTCGAAGGAGTATTTGATTTTTTTCCGACCCGTGGATACAAGGTAATTATAGTAGATCTCCCGATCTATGACCTCCCGCTATTGAAAACCAGCGTGGCCAATTTTGCCAAGCACATCAAGGAATTCATCGATTTCAAAGGTTATCCTGAGGTTATTCTACTGGGCAACTCCCTTGGAGGCCATATCGCCCTGCTATGTACCAAACTTTACCCTGAAGTGGTAAAGGCCCTGGTGATTACCGGAAGTTCTGGATTGTACGAGAGCGCTATGGGAGAAAGTTACCCCAAAAGAGGGAATTACGAATATATCCGAAAGAAGGCGGAAAATGTTTTCTACGATCCCAAGATCGCGACCAAAGAAATTGTTGATGACGTATTTGAGACTGTCAATGACCGCCGCAAACTCATCAAAACCCTGGCCATAGCCAAGAGCGCCATCCGGCATAACATGTCGAAAGACCTTCCTAGGATGTACACCCCCACCTGTATCATCTGGGGCAGGAATGATAATGTGACCCCTCCTGAGGTAGCTGAAGATTTCAACCGGCTCCTGCCGGATTCAGATCTTTTTTGGATCGAAAAATGTGGCCATGCAGCAATGATGGAGCATCCCGATGTTTTCAATGAGATCCTGTATAAATGGTTACAGGACAGAGGGATTTAAGCCCTGAACCATGATCATAAAGACTGCAGATTTCATAATGAGCAACAGCGATGTCAGCAGGTGTCCCTCCGATCTGCTACCCGAGTATGCCTTCATTGGAAGGAGTAATGTTGGAAAGTCTTCTCTGATCAATATGCTTACCGGTAGAAAGGCGCTTGCCAAGACCTCCGGCACACCGGGAAAGACGCAGTTGATCAACCACTTCCTGATCAATGAGCAGTGGTTTCTGGTCGATCTTCCCGGCTACGGGTATGCCCGGGTGTCCAAATCTGCCAAGAAAACCTTCCAGAAGTTCATCACCTCATACATCGAACAGCGCGAGCAGCTGCTCTGCGTATTCGTCCTCATTGACAGCCGCCATAAGCCGCAGCAAATCGATCTTGATTTCATGGAATGGCTAGGCCACAACCACATGGCCTTTTGTATTATTTTTACGAAGGCAGACAAACTCAAGCCAGGTGCGCTGGAGCGAAACCTCAAATCGTACAAAACCCAAATGCTCGAAAGCTGGGAAGAAATGCCGCATCATTTCGTCAGCTCCTCGGCAACCGGCAAAGGCAGAGAGGAAATTCTCGAGTTTATCGACAGTGTAAACAAAGGCCTGCTCCCCAAGGATTAGCTCCTTTTTTTCAGTTCCATCTTATCGGCAAAAAAATCACAGAAGTCCTTCATGGTATCCCGCATCTTTTCATCCTGTGTGGCCCTGTAGAAGGTATCGCTCATCGTCACCAGGGTCTGATGAAAAAACATTTTCATATCGTCCAGGGGCATATCCTTGGTCCAGAGGTCGATCTTAAGGGTCTCTTTTTGCTCCCCATCCCACATGGACAGGAGCATCGCCTTGGCATCCTGATCTTCTACACCACCGTCCTCAGCGCTCCATCGCAATTTCTCTGGAACCCGGTTCTCATCAAGGGTGACATTGATGTTGATATTCGATTTCTTAAATTCAGCCATTATCTTTCCGGTTTATAATTCGATTTCTGAAATATGCTATTTGCATCTGCTGCGATAACCTCTTGTAGGGAAGCCCCGGTTTCCGTGACAAAATCCTGTACGATCTGCCAACCTATATACTGACCCAGGCGAGGGGGAGCCTCGTTGTCCAGCTGCAGATAAAACTTGGAAAAGGGTGCCGGATAAAGGAACCGGTTATACAAATCGGTATCCGAGGAATAGAGCAATTCCCGCTCGACGAAATATCGCCATATCTGATCCTCATTCGACTTGGCCCACTGCAACTCCTCCATGGTGTATCCTATTTTTTCAGCTTCCTGCACAAAGGGAAGGAGTTTATCCTGGAGGTACAATATTTTGCCGTAGTAGATCATATGAGCCAGAAAGTTTCGCGATTCAGGTCTGCTGATCCTGGTCTCTCCAAAGGCCTTCGCCACATCCGGCAGGATCTGATCCCGGTTCAAATTCTTCTTAAGGTAATCCTGTATTCCCTGGTAAAGCCTGTGATCCTTTCCCAAATAAGTGTCAAGGGAGATAAGCAACAGGGAATCCGTCCAGATCACCTGGTTCCTGTAGTCAACATAGGAAGTAAGGGTGACCACATCGGGAACCTCCTGCTCAGGGAAATAATATTTCACATGCTGGAAAAACATCCCCAGCTCCTTCCGAAGGTTGTCAAGATTGGGGTATTCCCCTGCCACAGCCCGGTTGAGTTCAAGTTGAATGGTGTCCTGCATCTGATCGATCCACACGCTATCGGGATACTCCTCCGGAAATAAATAAGGAAAGTCCCGTTTCAGAACATCGAGGCTGTCTGCTGTAGCATCGGCAAAACGGCGGTCGAACCTCTCGAGATCGACCTCTACCGGAATTCGGGCGATTTCCTGCTGTACGCGATCGTCTTCTCCACAACTCCACAACAGGAACATTACCAAACAGATGAGCCAGTTTTTGTTCATACTCAGAATTAAGAAGGGTTTAACGCAGGCCGCTTTCAATGTAGATGCTGAAATGCTATTTTTGTTAACAAAGATATTATTTCCAGCTATAAAACGCGAATAAATGCAGACGGATAAAGTGATCTCGCACATTGTTCAGTGGTTGAAGGATTATGCCGCCGAGGCAGGGATGAAGGGATTCGTGGTCGGAATCAGCGGAGGGGTGGACTCCGCAGTGGTATCCGCCCTTTGTGCCAAAACAGGAATGCGGACTCTTTGCCTAGAATTGCCGATTCACCAGTCCACGAGCGAAGTGACAAGGGCGCAGGGACATATTGCAGATCTTAAGAAGAAATTCGCCAATGTCACCGATCTCCAGGTAGATCTGACCCAGGTTTTCGAGCAGTTCAAGACCGCCATACCCAGGGCGGAGGCCAGTGAAAACCGCTCCCTTTCCCTGGCCAATACGAGAGCCAGATTGAGAATGACCAGCCTCTACTATTTTGCCGGACTTCATGGGCTGCTGGTCGCCGGGACAGGTAATAAAATCGAGGACTTCGGAGTCGGTTTTTTTACAAAATACGGAGACGGAGGAGTGGATATAAGCCCTCTTGCCGACCTGGTGAAAAGCGAGGTATATGAGCTTGCAGCAGCACTGGAAGTTTCCGAGGACATCCGTGTTGCTGCCCCGACAGATGGACTCTTCGGAGACAGCAGGAGCGATGAGGACCAGATCGGGGCAAGTTATGACGAGCTCGAATGGGCTATGGAACAGGCGGCAGCCGGAAAGAATGCCGACGACTTCGGAGGCAGAGAAAGCGAGGTGATGGCCATCTATGAGAGCAGACATAAGGCGAACCGGCATAAAATGGTCCCGATCCCAGTATGTGAGATTCCCGTTCATCTAAAATAATTACCTCTCGTCGAAAAAATTGGCGGGTCAAGGAATTCCGGAGTATCTTTCAATTTCCCCCTGAGGTCCCAGTTTTTATTCTTATTTTCAGAAGCTTACGTTACTACCAAAAAAATAATTGTTGTGCTAAAATTCAACAAATGACCAAAGTATTGATTGCAGATCATCACCCGATCACCCGAATGGGGATTTCTTCTCTCCTGGAGCGGGAAGGGGTGTATGAAGTGGTGGGAAAGGTCACCAATGGGAAAGACCTCTTCAAGAGCCTGAAGACCACTAATCCCGATGTGCTCATCTTGGAGATTGACCTCCCGGACATCAACGGGATCACCGCGCTCAGAGGGATCAAATCTGAGAATCCCGGTACTAAGATCCTGATTCTTAGCTGCCATCCTGAAGAGATGTACGCGCTCAATGCGATCAAGGCCGGCGCCGCAGCCTATCTGTCCAAGACGGCGTCCACAGATATCCTCAAGGAAGCAGTACACCAGGTGGCACGCGGGGGAATTTACCTGAACAAGGATATTAGCGATAAGATCAATTCAGGCTCCACAAGATCCAACAATCTTGTCTCGAGGTACAAGAAACTCTCCACCAGAGAGATTGAGGTTCTCAACTTACTGGCTACCGGAAAAAGAAACAAGGATATCGCCGAAGCCTTGGACATCAATGAAAAAACAGTCAGCACTTATAAAACCAGGCTGTTGAAAAAGCTTCGAGTAGACAACCTGGCCGACCTGATCACCCAGTCGAGATTGCTGCAGATTAAAACTACATAACTCGGTTAAGCTTGTTCGAGAGTAGTTTTTTCAGAGAGATATAATCCATGATATCCTCAAGAGCATCCTGCGAATCCCCGGGGGATGCTTCTTTCATCTGGCCGCTGAGCTCATTGATTTTCTGATTGACCAGGTACCTTCTGAGGGAGAGAATGGTTTCGCTTACAAGGCGTCCCAGTTCAGCTTTCTTGTCCTTGACGAAAATATCCTTTCGTTCCCAGTCATGAAGGATATATTGTTCCTCATCCATCAGAATGCCCGAGACCTCAGCGGCGTTTTCCTCCGAGAGTTCATTTACGAAGGTTTCCAGATTCAGGGTTTCCTCCCGCTGATATCGTTCCATTGCCTTTTGATAAATCTCCCTGAAGTTTTCATTGGTGAAAGCAACCTCATCCTCCTGCAGATCGAGGAAGATCTTTTCATAAACCCGGGCGGTCTGCCACTCGGGTTCCAGCTCCAACTCGCCTTTGGCGTCCACCTTCACCAGGAGATCCTCAAACTCCTCCTCCACGCCGCCGTACAGAAGGAGTAAGGTAATGATACTTTTTTCAAGAACATAGAGTTCGCTGATCCTCTTCCGGGGTTCCTGTTCATCCCGCACCACTTCAAATTGCTGTGTCTTGGGTTGTCTCTTCTTCTCAGGCTTTCCCGCGAGCTGCGCCAGGCTACTGAAGAGCACCTCTTCCGAGATATCCATTATCCTGGAGGTTTCCTGCACATAGACCTCCTGCTGGATCAGATCGGGTATCTTGGAAATGCTCCCGACGATATCCCGGATCAGACTTGCCTTCTTTACCGGATCATGTTGCGCCTCCTCCATAAGCAGGGAAGCTTTATATGCAATGAAATCCTGGGATTTCTCGCGGAGGTAGAGCCTTATTTCCTCCTCTGTATGGCTGGCAGCGAAACTATCCGGATCCTCCCCCTCCGGAAAGGCGCAGATCCTGACATTCATCCCCTGCTCCAGGATCAGATCGATCCCCCGGAGGGAAGCGCGCTGACCCGCAGCATCACTATCAAAAAGCACGGTGATGTTCCGGGTGAGCCGGCTGATCAGTCGGATCTGTTCCGGGGTCAACGCAGTTCCTGACGAGGAAACCACATTTTCCAGGCCGGACTGGCTTAGCTGAATGACGTCGGTATATCCCTCTACAAGAAGGCAATTATCCTCCCGGGCAATCGCCTGCTTGGCCTGATAGATTCCGTACAGCACCTGACTCTTATGGTAGATCTCACTTTCAGGGCTGTTGAGGTATTTGGCCGCCTTTTTGTCATTGGTAAGGATTCGGCCGCCAAACCCGAGCACGCGGCCAGACATCGACTGGATCGGAAACATCACCCTTCCCTTGAACCTGTCGAAACTCCGATCCTCCTTGACAATGGTGAGACCGGTTTTTTCCAGGAATTCCAGCTGGTATCCCTTGGCAAGCGCTTCAGATGTGAAAGCATTCCACTGATCGAGACAATATCCCAATCTGAATTTTTTAATCGTCTGGTCGTCAAATCCGCGCTCCCTGAAATAGCTCAGGCCGATGGCC
The DNA here is from genome assembly GCA_946887075.1 of uncultured Salinimicrobium sp. The sequence continues at coordinate 18,449 of CAMPKA010000021.1, read as the reverse complement.
TGGCCAAGACTGGTCTCAAGGAGGTTGTGCTGGAAATAATCTGCGGCAAACTCGGATACGAGATACATGCTTTCCCGTTCGTTGGCCTGCTCTTTTTGTCCCTGATTCTGTTCGGTTTCTTCAATCTCGACATTGTATTTCCGGGCCAGATAGCGGATGGCTTCCGGATAGGAAAAATGCTCGTGCTCCATAAGGAAGGCCACCACATTACCGCCTTTCCCACTGGAAAAGTCCTTCCATATCTGCTTAACAGGGGAGACCATGAAGCTCGGCGTCCGTTCATCGCTAAATGGGCTAAGGCCTTTGAAGTTACTGCCCGATTTCTTCAGACGGACGAAATCCCCGATTACCTCCTCGACACGGGCAGCTTCAAAAACATGGTCAATCGTATTCTTTGAGATCAAAAGCTTCTGGAGGGTTTGTTCTCCGGTAAATATAAGAAGAGAATGCCTTCCGCAAAACAGAAAGCATTCTCAGTGCATTTTTTCATCGGACTAATTGACGTCAAATCGCAATCCAACGGAGATATTATGAAGTTCCGGATTCGGGGCCTCGAAAATCGGATTCAGGTCATACTTGACATAGAGCGCTGTCCCGCCCCACCCGAGGTATCCGCTAAGGCCGTATATGAAATCATTGGTGTTATAATCTCCCTTGAGCTTTTCCTTCACATCTTCCCCATCCTTTTCAAACTTCAGCTTTTGCCTGTCCCCAAGACTGAATCCGGCATAACCCCCAAGTCCGATTCTCAGGCGGTCGTGCGTGGAAAACCAGACGCTACGGGAAGTCTCAATCTTTTCGGAAGGACCAAATTCGAAATGAACTGGAAAAACGAGGTTGTCCATCCGGAATTTTGATTTTTCAAGGTCCTGCGGATACACCTCCAGCCGCGTGGTTTCTTCCTCAGTGACAAAATACCTGTTCTCTGTGGGCTTCAGCCCGTTGAACTGAAAGGCGAATCCATATCTCAGCCTTAGCACATTGGAACGTTCGAATACTCGGGTCTTCCAGGCTACTCCGATTTCGAAGAACCGGCTTCCACCGATTTTAAAATCCGACTCATTGGGTTCCTGGTCCTTAAGAAGGGCATTGTTGAACCCTATCGCCATAACGAGGTGGGTAGAGGTTCTTCCATAATGGCTTTTCCCCAACCAATCGTCCTGGTGATCGGGCTCCTCATCCTTTTCTTCCCAGGTGCTGTTTCTCTGGAGCAGCGCGATCTTGTTGTTAATGATCGCCGTCCGGTTCTGGATATTTTGCGCATGCACCTTGGCTGCCTCGCTCTTGAGTTTCTCGGCCTCCTCCCAACCGATCTCCTTCCGAAGATATCGTTCCTGGATTTCTTCGACCTTTTCTTTAAGGGCTTCCTTTTCCTCTGCGATGATCTCCTCCTTCTCCTTCTTTAACTCCTCAATGGCATCGGCGATAGAATCCTGTTGCGCAGCAAGTTCTGGTGCTGTGAACAGCACAAGGGTAAAAATTAAAATGTGGTACATTTTCATAATGATGGTTTTAAACTGTTAGATTAATGATTGATTGATGATTGTTTTACTGGTTCCTATTGGCGATAGCGGTCTTGGCCTTGGAGAACCCCTCCCTGACCACCTCAAACACCTTTTCACGAAAAGATTCTTCCAGTTCGAATTCAACTACCTCCAGGAGCTCATCGGCAGCAATATAGGTTCCGCGGGTTAAGGAATCGCTGGTCTCCAGCATGGCCTGGTCGAGCAGGTATTCGATCTGGTCATCCGTGACTTCCGCTATTACGGGCTCCGGCGAGACAGGACTTGACAACGGAGGCACCCCAAAGCCTGCTTCTGATGGTATCACCCCGACAGAGGTGACTTCCCTGACCGCATATACGGATGCTCTGGAAGATTCCGGAGGCATGGAAGTATCGGTAACGTGAGTTGGAGCCTGCTCCTGCTGTTTTGGTGCCACTATCTCCTGGGGAACTTCCTCTACAACAATTTCTTTTCCCTGGGGGAGCGTCAAAGGATCGTGGCTCATCCACCAACCCCCGATCATAATCCCACTCAGAACCGCAGCAGCCAAAAGCCACGAAAGAATGGGAGTCCTTTTTCTCTGCCCCGAAGAAAGCTGTTGCTCCATTTTGGTCCAGGCATCCGGAGAAGGGGTTATTTCTCTGCCCTCTAGGCGCTCTCTGAAAAACCGGTCAATATTCCTCTGTTCCATAGTATCTCTTCCTTTGAAGCTCCAGTCTATCCTGAAGCATTTTTCTGGCCTTGTAAAGCTGCGATTTGGAAGTGCCCTCAGAAATTTGCAGCAGATCTGCAATCTCAGGATGCGTATAGCCTTCAATCGCAGAGAGAACAAAGACCATCCGATATCCCCTGGGGAGCCCATCGATCAACTCCTGCAAATGCTCCGCCTCCAGGTCAGCTACAGCCGCATTGTTTTCTCCACTGATATTTTTCAGGGCGGCCTCATCATATTCCGAATCCCTGTCCTTATTTTTTCTCAGGAAGGAAATCGATTCCCTTACCATGATTCTTCTGATCCAGCCTTCAAAGCTGCCATCTCCCCGGAATTGTTCGAGGTGATGAAAAACCCTGAAAAAGCCTGTGAGCATAACATCCTCGGCATGGTGAAGGTCGCTGATGTAGCGCCTGCAGACTCCCAGCATTTTAGGAGCAAATCTCTCGAATAGCTCCCGTTGGGCAGCACGATCATGCTCGATTGCTCGGGCGATAAGCTGCTTGTCATCCTTGGGAAGTCGAATTACCTTCAATCGGTGGCCTTTTTTATATAGACGCATATTCCGTAGAGACCGTTGCCTGACTTTAAAAAAATATGAAGAAATAAAATTGACGGCTTACAAGAAACCCGCGTTCCTGTCAATCCGCCCATGGCAGGACTTTAGCAGAAAGACCATTTACCGGTTTCTTTCAATGACATAGTTGACCATAAGGATCAGGGATTCCTTGTACTCAGAAGGTGGATACTGATCCAGGATCTCGAGAGCCTCTCTTTGGAACTCCTTCATTCTCGTCACTGCGTAATCCAATCCCCCCTTTGCTCTCACAAAATCGATCACCTCCTTGACCCGCTTTCTCTCTTTATTGTGGTTCTTGACAGAGTTGATCAGCCAGCTTTTTTCCTTTTTGGAAACCTTGTTCAGTACATGGATCAGAGGCAGGGTCATTTTCTGCTCCTTGATATCGATACCTGTAGGTTTACCGATCCTATCATTGCCATAATCAAAAAGGTCATCCTTGATCTGGAATGCCATTCCTATCAGCTCCCCGAAATGCCGCATCTGCTCAACGTGGGGAGAATCCGGATCCACTGAGGCGGCACCCAGGCTGCAACAGGCAGCTATAAGCGTAGCTGTCTTCTGTCGAATGATCTCATAGTAAATGTCTTCCGTGATGTCAAGCCTCCGCGCCTTCTCGATTTGCAGCAGCTCACCTTCACTCATTTCCCGCACTGCAACAGAGATGATGCGCAGCAGGTCAAAATCTCCATGGTCTATGGAGAGCAGCAGCCCCTTTGACAACAGGTAATCCCCTACAAGTACTGCAATTTTGTTCTTCCACAAGGCATTTACGGAAAAGAATCCCCGGCGACGGTTGGAATCGTCGACCACATCATCATGGACCAGTGTGGCAGTATGGATAAGCTCGATCACCGCCGCGCCCCGATAAGTTCGGTCGTTCACCTGTCCCCTGGCCATCATTTTGGCCACAAGAAAGACGAACATAGGTCGCATCTGCTTTCCTTTTCTGTTGACGATGAAGTGGGTGATCCGGTTAAGAAGTGCGACCTGCGAGGACATCGCCTGGGAAAACTTCTTTTCGAAGAGTTCCATCTCCTCCTCTACAGGCATTTTTATTTTAGAGATCACCTTCATATGGCCCGCTAAGATAGTTAAAGAAAAAAACTAGCGGGAAAAAATCTCGATTTCACAAGTCAGCTTATCAGGATTTATTGGCGAGTTGACCGCAGGCCGCGTCGATATCCTTCCCTCTTGAACGGCGTACGGTCACTGTTATACCGTTCTCCTCCAAAGCCTTCAGATACATCTGCGTCACTTCTTCCGGAGCCTGCATGAAGTTGTCATCTCCGATGGGGTTGTATTCGATCAGGTTGACCTTACAGGGAACATACCGGCAGAACCGGACCAGCGCTTCGACATCCTTTCTGGTGTCATTGATCCCTTTCCAGACGACATATTCATAGGTAATCCGGCTTCCGGTCCGGGAATACCAATACTCCAGGGCCTCCCTCAGGTCAGCCAGCGGGAAGGTGGCATTAAAGGGCATGATCCGGGTGCGCACCTCATCGATGGCCGAATGCAACGAAACCGCGAGTTTGAATTTGACCTCCTCGTCCGCCATCTTCTTGATCATTTTGGGAACTCCTGAGGTGGAAACCGTGATTCTTTTCGGAGACATTCCCAGGCCATCTTTGGAGGTAATCTTCTCAATGGCTTTCATCACGTTGTTGTAGTTCATCAGGGGTTCTCCCATTCCCATAAAGACGATGTTGGAGAGCGGACGCTCGAAATACAACCTGCTTTCGTTGTCTATGGCTACCACCTGGTCATAGATCTCGTCCGGATTGAGATTCCGCATCCGTTTGAGCTGTGCGGTTGCACAGAACCTGCAATCCAGGCTGCATCCCACCTGGGAGGAAACACAGGCAGTTGTCCGGTCCTCGGTTGGGATCAGCACGGATTCGACCGTCAGGTTGTCGTGAAGCCGGACCGCATTTTTGATCGTGCCGTCGCTGCTGCGCTGCATCTGATCCACCCGGATGTGGTTGATCACAAAATTCTCGTTCAGCATCTCGCGAGTCTCCTTGGAGATATTGGTCATTTCTGCAAAGGAATGGACCCCTTTACTCCAGAGCCAGTCATAGACCTGGCTCCCGCGAAAAGATTTATCCCCATTTCCGGAGAAGAAATCCTGGAGCTGCTCCCTTGTCAGGGCGCGAATATCTTTTTTGTCATTTCTCAAGCCGAACTCACTTTTTGGATTATCCCTTCTGTTCCATCTCGGAAAGAAAAGGGCTTCCTCCTTTGGTCGCAAACATATCCCCCAGCTTACCCGTCGTTGGTCCACTTTATCGAAACCCGCACCCATGGGCTCAGGATCAAAGTATTCCTAGAGGATAAGCATAGCGTCGCCGTAAGTGTAAAACTTGTATTTCTCTTTGACAGCTTCGGCATAAGCTTTTTTCATGAAGTCATGACCGGCAAATGCGGAGACCATCATGAGCAAGGTCGATTTCGGGGTATGGAAGTTGGTGATCATACAGTTGGCTATACTGAAGTCGTACGGAGGAAAGATGAATTTATTGGTCCACCCGCTGAACTCGTTAAGCGTTTTGTTGGAAGAAACAGAGCTCTCCAAAGTCCGCATCACTGTGGTACCCACGGCACATACCTTACGTCTTTCGGCGATGGCCTTGTTGATGGTCTCAACCGCCGGTTTCTGGATAAAGGCTTCCTCGCTGTCCATTTTGTGCTTTGAGAGATCTTCCACCTCGACAGGACTGAAGGTGCCCAGTCCCACATGGAGTGTGACTTCTGCGAAGTCAATTCCCTTTATCTCCAGCCTTTTGAGCAAATGCTTGGAAAAATGGAGTCCTGCGGTAGGAGCAGCAACTGCTCCCTCGCTCTTGGCATAGATCGTTTGGTACCGCTCCTGATCTTCTGGTTGCACTGCCCTTTTGATGTATTTAGGAAGAGGTGTCTCCCCCAGTTCCGTTAGTTTATTTCGGAATTCCTCATAGGATCCGTCATATAGAAACCGTAGGGTCCGGCCTCTTGAAGTCGTATTATCGATCACTTCGGCCACCAGGCTTTCATCCTCCCCGAAATACAATTTGTTTCCGATTCTGATCTTCCTGGCCGGATCGACCAGGACATCCCAAAGACGGGTTTCCGCATTTAATTCCCTCAGCAAAAACACCTCGATTCTTGCCCCTGTTTTTTCCTTGTTCCCAAACAAACGTGCCGGAAAAACCTTGGTGTTATTCAGCACCATCACGTCATGGGGTTCGAAGTACTCGATCAGGTCCTTGAACTGCTTATGCTCTATGGTCTGGTCCTTTCGGTTCAGAACCATGAGACGTGCCTCATCCCGGTTCTCAGCAGGATATTCAGCCAAAAGTTCAGGTGGCAATTCAAAATTGAAGTGCGATAATTTCATTCCCATTATTGTAGATTTTTTAGAAGCGCCAAATATACGACCTGGGGAGAGGGGTTGTCAAGTAAATGGAGGTTTATTTGAAGATTTTTCATTCCAGGCCCGCTATAGGCCCTTCCTGCTTCAAAAAGATGAAAACTTTAGTGAGATTGTTCCACGGAAAAGCCCAGTCCAGAAAGTACTTCCCAAAATCCTGGAAAGGATTTCACGACCACCTCTGATTCCCTGATCATCAGGGGTACCTTCAGGGCCAGGGGCGCAAATGCCAGTGCCATTCTGTGGTCCTGGTAAGTATCGACGGAGACGCCCTGGGATAGAGCTCCTCCCGGTCTGAAATAGAGGGATCTTGAGTCGATCTGCACCTTTCCTCCGAATTTCTCAATTTCAGCTTTGAGCGCCCTGAGACGATCTGTCTCTTTGATGGCAAGAGTATGAAGTCCTGTAAGGTCGCAGCTTATTCCAAGACCCAGACAGGTAACTGCGATGGTCTGGGCAAGGTCCGGACAATCCGCCAGGTCCAACGAGAGTTGCCTGGTTTTCTTACCGGAAGTTCTGGTGAGAACAATCCTGTCATCCTCGTACTTCGTCGCAACTCCGAAATGGCGGTAGATTTCTGCTACCCTGCTATCCCCCTGTACGCTCTCCTGTTTATAGCTCGACAACCGGATTTCGGCTTCCTGCCCCATGGCCGCCAGGCTATAGAAGTAGGACGCTGAGCTCCAGTCACTCTCTACCGCGATATTTACAGGTTTAATCGATTCGGTGGGTGGCACCGTGATCACCCCTTTTTCAAAGCTTCCCTGGATCCCGCATTTTTCAAGGAGTGCGAGAGTCATCCGAATATAGGGAACGGAGGTGACCTGACCGCGAAGCACGATCCGGAGCCCCTCCGGAAGGGACGGAGCGATCAACATCAGCGCCGAAATATATTGGCTGCTGATATTGGCATCAACAGTGACCTCCCTTTTCGGCAAATGCTTTCCCCGGATCCGTAATGGAGGCACGCCCTCCTCCTTCTCATAAGCGATATCTGCGCCCAGATCCCTTAAGGCGGTAACCAGAACGCGGACCGGACGCTGTTGCATCCTCCTGCTTCCCGTTAAGATGACCTCCCTACCTTCCCTGGAGGCGTAATAGGCGGTAAGAAAACGCATTGCCGTTCCGGCGTGGTGGATGTCTATCAGATCCTCGCTTGACCTTAGGGCCTTCTGTAAAACTTGGGTATCCTCACTGTTGGACAGGTTGGAAATAGAGATTTGGGGATACAGCGCCTGCAACAGGAGCAGCCTGTTCGATTCGCTTTTAGATCCTGTTACGCCGATTTCTCCGGAAAGGGAAGTCCTTTCCGTCTTTAGACTTACATCCATGACCTTAATCTCTTCTTTTATAGTTCCTTCTTCGCGTAGTCATGTACATCCCGTATGCGAGGCTGATCGCCAACCTGATCAGGAAATACTGCACCCATTTCCCGTTTGACCATTCCTCCTCGTAAATGGCTGCAAAATCTCCTGAGATTATTTCCTCGAAGTGGAGGATCAGCAGGGAAAGTCCAACAAAAATTACAAAGAATATCAGGGTTAACTGAATGACGTTTGCCCAGTAAAGCGGGTTTTTGAAATTTTCCAATATGCGCATTACTTTAGTTTTTCGTTGTTATGGTGCCTGTCCTTATCCCTTTGGGTCTTGAGTTCGAGCTTCCTGTCGAAAGCCTCCTGGAGATCGATCCCCGTCTGGTTTGCCAGACAGAGCACCACGAACACTACGTCCGCCAGCTCTTCCCCGAGATCCTTTTCCCTGTCCTTCTCCTTTTCGCTTTGCTCCCCATAGCGCCGGGCTATTATTCTTGCAACCTCCCCGACCTCTTCGGTGAGCTGAGCCATGTTGGTCAGCTCGTTGAAATACCGGACCCCATGTTTCTGGATCCACTGATCAACCTCCTGTTGTGCGTTCCTGATATCCATAACTCAAGTGCAATTTCGTCAATTTTTTTTACTCCCTCCTTTTAGAGTCGATGAAGATGGTCACCGGCCCGTCGTTGACAAGGGCAACTTTCATGTCTGCTCCAAATTCTCCGGCACCGATCTCCTTCCCGAGATTTTGTTCCATCTGCGCCAGAAATCTCTCGTATAGGGGAATGGCTACCGTGGGGGCAGCCGCACCGATATAACTGGGCCGATTCCCTTTCCTGGTGCTGGCGTGCAGCGTAAACTGGCTCACCACGATGACATCTCCTCCGGTGTCTAGAAGAGACCGGTTCATCACCCCGTTCTCATCGTTCATGATCCGAAGCTTCGCTATTTTTGCCGAAAGCCACCGGATATCCTCCTCGGAATCCTGTTCTTCGATTCCCAACAGTACCAGAAGGCCTTCTCCGATCTCTGCTTTCTTGCTGCCCTCAATGCTAACCGAGGCTTCCAGTACCCGTTGGATAATTGCTCTCATGGGTTGTCGTAGTTCTCGATTCGATATTGCTGATCCTCCTCCTCATTGAGGATCTGCAGATAGCTTCTATATCTCGACCAGGGGATTTCCCCGGCTTCCAGCGCCTCCTTGATCGCACAACCTGGCTCATCGAGATGCAGACAATTATGAAATTTGCAATCCTGTTTGAGAGCAAAGAATTCAGGGAAATAGTCCCCGAGTTCCTCCTTATCCATATCCACCACCCCGAAACCCTTTATTCCGGGAGTATCGATGATTCTCGCACCAAAGGAGAGATCGAACATTTCAGCAAAGGTTGTGGTATGCTGACCCTGGCGATGCTGTTGGGAAATCTCGGTGGTCTTCAGGTTCAGCCCGGGTTCTATCGCATTGACCAGTGTGGATTTTCCTGTCCCGCTATGACCGGCAATCATGCTGGTTTTGTCTTTCATCAATTGCTGCACCTCCTGGAGGCTCCTCCCGGTTTTTGCAGAAATCCCGATGCACCGGTAGCCTATCTTGCGGTACATGGCCGCCAGATATCTCACCTCATCCAGTTCTTCCGGGCCATAGGAGTCGATCTTGTTGAACAGCAGGATGGCCCTGACATCATAGGCCTCAGCTGTGACCAGGAAGCGATCGATAAAGGTTGTATGGGTTGTGGGATTGTTCAAGGTGACAAGCAGGAAAACCTGATCGATATTCGCAGCGATGATATGGGTCTGTTTGGAAAGGTTGACGGATTTCCTGATGATATAGTTTTCGCGATCCGCAATTCCCGTGATCACGGCATTGATCTCCTCCTCTCCCTTATCCTCAGGCTGAAACTCCACCCGATCACCCACTGCTACGGGATTGGTGCTCCGGATCCCCTGGATCCTGAACTTTCCCTTGATGCGACAGTTAAAGAACTGACCGTTATCGGCTTTGACCTGATACCAGCTTCCGGTGGATTTGTAGACAGTTCCCCTCATGGTCACAAAAATGCAAAATCCTCCTGTTATTCACTAATCACTTTTTTCTGATGGTCGATAGATTCCTGATGGATCGCTTTAAAAATTTTCATGATAAACTCTTCACTCAGTCCGTTTCCACTGGCATCAGAGATCATTTTCTCCAGAATCTGCTGCCACCTCTGGTTCTGCAAAATGGCGACGTTCTGGGATTTCTTTACCTTCCCGATCTCGTCTGCGATTTTCATCCTTCTGGACAGGATTTCAAGTAGCTGGGAATCCGCAATATCGATCATCGTTCTGAGGTTACTCAACCGGGAACGGTACTCCTCGCTTTCTGAGGTTTCTTTCCTGATCTTGAGATCCTGCATCATCTGAACCAGGGTGGCAGGGGTGATTTGTTGGGCAGCATCACTCCAGGCATTGTCCGGGTCGTGGTGCGTCTCCACCATAATCCCGTCATAGTTCAGATCGAGGGCGGTCTGGCAAAGATCGAAAATCCCAGTCCTGTTCCCCGCGATGTGAGATGGATCCAGGATAAGCGGCAGGTCCGGGAATTCGGTCTGCAGGTCGATGGCGATCTGCCATTCCGGATTGTTTCGGTAGCGGGTCTTTTCGTAGGTGGAGAAACCCCTATGGATCACTCCGAGATTATGGATGTCCCGGGAGTACAACCGCTCCACAGCGCCAAGCCAAAGGGACAGGTCCGGATTCACCGGGTTCTTGATCAGCACTGTTTTCTCGGTTCCTTGCAGCGCGTCGGCGATTTCCTGGATGATAAACGGGGATACCGTTGATCGGGCGCCGATCCAAAGAATGTCAATATCATACTTCAGGGCCTGTTCCACATGAGCTACATTGGCCACCTCTGTGGTGGTTTTTAATCCGGTCTCAGCCTTGGCCTTCTGGAGCCATTTCAGACCATCAGTCCCGATGCCCTCGAAGTTCCCTGGCCGGGTCCTGGGCTTCCAGATTCCTGCGCGAAGGACATTGACATCGGTGTCCTTGAGCTGGTGCGCTATTTTAAGCACCTGTTCTTCTGTTTCGGCACTACAAGGGCCTGCGATAACCAATGGATGTGTTAGCCCGAAATCATCGAGCCATTGTCTCAGTTCTTTTTTGTTTTCCATTTATATAGGGTTGGGGGGTTAAACCGCCTGGGCGGACATACTTGTATTTTCATGGAGAAAGTCTCCGGATAAGTTGTTTCTGTAGGTACCAAGGATCTTAAGTTCCTGGGTGAGGAGTCCGAGAACTTCCATCGCTCTGAAGAAATTGTCCGGATCCTCAAAAATGACATCGATAAAAAAGGCATAGGACCAGGGCTCTTCTATAACCGGAACACTCTGTATTTTAGTCATGTCCAGCTGGTAATCCCGCAGCACATTTAACGCGGTGACCAGGCTTCCCTGTTTGCTCTCCAGCACGAATTTTATCGAGGCTTTGTCGGCGGGCTCTCGTCCGGTTTCCTCTTCTTTTGAAAGAATAAGGAATCTGGTCGTATTGTTCTTCACGGTATGGATGCCGGGAGCCAGAATATTCAGGCCGAATAGTTTGGCCGCTGCCTTGCTGGCTACGGCAGCGACATGAGAGGAGCCTTTCTCCGCTATCCTTTTGGCCACCGATGCGGTGTCGGCATCCTCAATCAACTTGATATGGGGATAGTTTCGGAAGAACTCCTTACACTGGAGCAAGGCGATGGGGTGAGAATATACCTTCCGGATATCTTCGATTTTCTGCCCCGGAACCGCCATCAGGTTCATTTCTACAGGAAGGTAATACTCCCCGATGATGTTGATGTCGTTCTCGTCGATCAGTGCGTAATTGGGCAGGATCGAACCGGCGATAGAATTTTCGATGGCCATCACAGCCTTGTTGGAATTTTTCAGTAGAAGGCTCTTGATGACCTCCTGGAATGACATGCACTCGTCGACTTCCATTCTGCCCTGGAAGAATTCCTGTGCTACCTGGTGGTGAAAGGATCCTGCGATTCCCTGGATTGCTACTTTTTCTCTCATATCTGTTAAAAAAAAATCCCGATGTTACCATCGGGATGTGAATTATTCTGATCAAATATTTACACGAAGCTCCCGATCCTATCCCTGAGATAGAAGTAATAATAAAAGAAGCTCCAACGAAATATCTGAGTCATGATCTGATTTTGAAATGCTAAAATAGAATTTAATTTTAATTCCCACACTTATTTTACAGGAAAATTGGATCTTTTTTAGCGGACTGTTGGTAACAAACCCTTTTCGGTATCCCGAGAATCCCTACTTTTGAAGAAAAGCTTTATGTCGATTAAGGTAGCCAAGATCAGCAAGCGGTATGGTTCTCAACAAGCCCTGAACGAGATCACTTTCAGTATTCAGAAAGGAGAGATCGTGGGTTTTCTGGGGCCGAACGGGGCAGGGAAATCAACCCTGATGAAGATCCTTACGGGCTACCTCAGACCGGATTCTGGTGTGGCCGAAGTCAATGGCTATTCTCTTGAGAAGGAACTCCGCAAGGCTCAGCAGAAAATCGGGTATCTCCCAGAGCACAATCCGCTCTACACTGAAATGTATGTAAGGGAATATTTAGCCTTTAATGCCCGTCTTTATGATGCTCCCTCAGACTCGGTGGAGCAGGTACTGATGCGTACCGGGTTGTTTCCCGAAGCCAACAAAAGGATTGAGCAACTCTCTAAGGGCTTCAGACAAAGAGTGGGTTTGGCCAGTGCCCTGCTGCACGATCCCCCTGTCCTCATTTTGGATGAACCTACGACAGGCCTGGATCCGAACCAGCTCGTTGAAATCCGGGAACTGATAAAGGAAATCGGAAAGGAAAAAACCATTTTTCTTTCGACCCATATTATGAGGGAAGTGGAAGCGATCTGCGAAAGGGTGATCATCATCAACAGAGGAAGTATCGTAGCAGACCAGAAGCTGGCCTCCCTGAAGGAGGAGAAGTTACAGACCCTGGAAGTCGAATTTGACTACCGGATCGAGAATGTCGCACTGCGCAGCCTGCCACATCTTGTGGAGGTCCGCAACACCGGAGGCTTCGTCTATGAACTCGTCTTTGACACCTCAAGAGATATGAGGCCGGCGGTTTTTGACTTCGCGCATGACAACGGATTGAAGACACTGCAGCTGAACAGGAAAAACAAAAACCTGGAGCACCTTTTTACAGAACTGACCACCAAAACGAGCTGATCAGCGGAAGAGCAGCCTCCCAGTATAATAAACCTCAACATCGACCACGGGCGGGCGATTTACAGCAATCACATCCCCTGTACTCCTGATGTGACCCTTCAGGGTGTGCAGGGGATTTACGATGAGTTTGTTGGTCCCCCTGTGTTCGATCTCCACGGTTCCGGCGGATAATGCTCCGGCCTCTACCCTGCCGTCCCCGTTAGCTATAAAAATATCGAGCACATCGGTACTCCCCCGGAGGAAGAAGTTGGAGAAGTCATCTCCTGTAATCCTGACCCTTTTTGAGACGAGGTCCAGATCGAAATCGCCGTTGGTGTAAACCCCCTTCTCCTGTTCCTGGTTCAGACTCCGGAGCCAGATGTCCTCGAAATGAAGGGTCCCGATACTCCTGATGACCGTATTGCCGGCATTCTGCATCCAGTCCAGATCCGGAACCGTGACAAAAACATCCGTCACATTATATTCCCTGAAGAAGTTGCATCCATTCTCATTCCGGAGAATGAGCCTGTTATCCACAACCCGGGCGGAGACCTCCTCCAACAGGTTCTTGCCGGTGCGGATGACCACCTTCTGCTCCAGACCCTGCTCGATATACAGATTGACCCGGTCATAGACCATGATCTCGGAAAATGGTGGAAGATCCACCTCCTGCATGATACGAGGTCCTGCTGTCTGGAAACAGTCAGGTGCTTCCTCCCGGTTACAGGAAAGCAGCAGCAATGCCCCTAATATCCATGCCATACTGAAGCGTCCTGGTCTCATAGGCGGTATCCGATTGATAATTCGACAGCCTCGGCATTTGCACCGTGGGAGCGGACGGTGACAGAGCCAAAGAGGTCTCCGGTGATCTCCCGCTGCAGCCCGATTCGGTTGTATACCCTGCCGACATATTTATCATATGGGTAGTAAAGATAATACCCCAGCTGGGTGATCAGGGACAACTTCCGAAAACTCAGCTGATGCCCTAGAAATATCCCTGCCCTTCGGGCATCCTCCCTCCCCGTGGAATCATCGAAAGGAAAGGCAAGGGCATGATAACGAATAAACTCTTCCATGGCCCGGGAGAAAAAGAATTCTGCGCCTGCCTGGAGGGTGCTCTTGTGGTTCAGAGGCTTATCTGCATAGGCCGTGAGGGTAAGAAAAGGGAAGGATTTTGAGCCGATCACCCCCATGGTGTTCACGCCGCTTCTGAGTACCACATTAAATCTGACAGGGGCATGCAGAGGTACCCGTTCTTCCCGCGGAATGTACTGTCGCGAACTCTGGTGATCGAACAGGTAATTGAGCCCTGCGCTGAGGGCTATGGTATTGGTGCTGCTGTTGGGAGATCGAAAATCAGCATTGGAATAATGGATCAGAGATATTCCCGTCTGGAATCCAATTCCCCCCAGTATCTGGTCAAACTGAAGGTTGCCGGTGAAGATAGTCGAACTCAGAATCCTGGAGCCGTAAGCGTTGTTCCGGTAATTGAGATCCGGGTGATACGGGTTTCCGGCATAGGCCAGCCCCTGTCCTACCTTGAGAAGCAGGTGACGATCGAGAAAATAAAATCCCAGGTGGGCATAAACACCCAGGTTCTGTCCCAGGTGTTCGTTCTTCAGGTTCTGGTAAGAGAGCGAAAATCCAACATCCGGATAATTATACCTCCTTTCCCAGGCCTGTTCCCCATAGGTTTTCCGGCTGAAATGCAGGAGCATACCTTCGGGATGGTCAGTGATAAGGTGGGAAATATTCGGATTGTGTTCCCAAATACTTCCATAGAAATAATTCGCCTCAACAAAGTACTGGCTGCTCTCCTGGGCATAGAAAGTCCCCGCCGAGATCAGCAGAAGGGTCAGGAGGCATCGCTTCACCATCCCGGTCTAAGCTGGAACGGTGGCTCCATTCAACACGACCTCAGTAGTTATCTTAGCTGTCTTTTCCAGCATCTTTGCTACAGAACAGTATTTCTCCAGAGAAAGATCAACGGCCCGCAGCACTTTGTTTTCTGGGAGGTCCCCGTCAACAAATATCTTGAGATGAATGGCGGTGAATATTTTGGGCACGGCGTTTTCTTTTCGAAATCCCTCCACTTCCATTTCCAGACGGTTGATCTCTAAATGCTGCTTCTTAAGGATCATCACAATATCAATGCTACTACACCCGGCCAATCCCATCAACAGTAGCTCCATGGGACTGGCTCCTTTAGGTTCAGGTTCGGAATTGTTGTCCAGTGACACCACATGACCCCGTTCATTGACGGTTTCAAAATGGTAATTGTTATTGAGCCGCTTCAGGTGAATTTTCATCAGGTTAATTTTTCCGCTAATTTAATCAAATCCGTCAGAATACCCCTGGCCGTAACCGCCGTACCCGCACCTGCACCTCTGATCACTATCGGTTCTGCCCCGTAGGAGGCCGTGTGGATTTCAAAGGAAGCATCCGATTCCCTGAGGCTGCCCAGTGCGGATTCCCTGGGTTCCTTGCTCAGCCCCACCTTAAGGGATCCAGATGCGATATCCAGTTCTCCCACATGTCGGATCACCTCGCCTGGAGCCAGGGCCGCCCTGATAGATTCCAGGGGAGGATCGAGATCCGATTTATTACGTTGAAAATGCGCAAGCGTAGAACCCCCGTTGAGATGATGGGGAACCAGATCCGTTACGCTGATCTCCTCGAACTCCTTTTGAAGCCCAAGTTCCCTTGCCAGGATCAATAGCTTCCGGGCCACATCCTTGCCCGAGAGATCCTCCCGGGGATCCGGCTCAGTAAAACCCTTGTCCGCTGCCTCCGTCAAGATCTCCGAAAAGGGACGATCCTGGGAGGAAAAATGGTTGAATATATAGCTCAGGGAACCTGAGAAAACACCCCGTATCTTGAGCACCTTCTCATTGGACCGGTGCAGATTACGGAGCGTCTCTATGATCGGAAGCCCTGCTCCAACATTGGTCTCGTACAGGAAAAAACGATCATTCTCCCTGAGAAGATTCCGCAGCTGATTGTAGAAAGCAATCGGTTTGGAATTCGCGATCTTATTGGCAGCCACAATATGAAAACCCGATTGGATAAGCCGAAAATAATTACCTACAAATTCCTCACTTGCCGTGGCGTCCACGGCGACCAGGTTCTCGTAACCCCGTTCTGCTACATAATCCAGGATATCCTGGAGCTGATACGGAAAGCCGAAGGTTTTTAGATCAGTCTCCCAGGTAGCCTCCTGATTTTCCTTTCGAAAGAAGGCAGTGGTTGAATTGGCGATTACAGGCAGATTGAGTTCCAGGTTCTCCTGACGAAGCAGGCTTTCCCTGGCCTCCAGCACCTGATTGATCAGTACGCTTCCGACCTTACCTGTTCCGAAAAGAACTATATTGATTTTTTTCATGGGTTCCCCTTGCTTTAAATATGGGTTCTAAAATTTCGATTAATTGTGGATACTCGATCAGAAATCCATCGTGTCCGTGTTTCGAAGAGATCTCTTTATAACTTACGTTTTCCTTGAATTGCCTGAGCGTTTCATGGGTGGAGCGGATCTCTCCAGGAAGAAACAACAAATCTGAGTCTATCCCGATCAGGCAGATATCTCCCTTGATCCGGGACACTTTGAGCCAGGGGTGTTCGGCACCTTCTGAGACATCGATGGTCGCGAGCAGGTGATTCATAAGCCTGTAAGAGGCCAGGGTAAACCTCTGGTGAAGTTGATCACCGTGGAATTCCAGCCAGTTTTCGACTTCAAAACGCAGGCTGTCCGGGCGCTTTCTCCTGTTAAACTTAGTAGTCAGAGACTGCGGATTTCGGTAAATGGTCATCGCATGCATCCTGGCATCTTTCACGGGGTCTTTGGAATTGTTCAGGATTGCCTCCTGCACCCTGCACTGGGCAATCACCCAATCAGTCGCCCGTAGGTCCGTAGCAATAGGGATGAGATGCTCGATCAGATCCGGCTTCAGCACCGCCAGTTCCCATAGCAGAGCTCCCCCGATTGAGCCTCCCAAAGCAGCAAAGATCCTGGAAAATCCCAGGTTCTCTATGGCCTCCCGATACAGTCTGGCGATGTCCCCCAGATTGAAATCCCTGTAGTTATCAATCAGGTGTTCCTGGCCACCGACCCCGTTTCCGGGCATGTTGAAGGCAAGAATGGAATAGGTATCGGTATCGATGACCTTACCCGGTCCTATCAATTCCTTCCACCAGCCGTCATCACCGGTTACCTGGGAGTTTCCTGTCAGGGAATGGGCGACCAGGACCACCGGTGAAGTGGTGGGGTCCTGGCCGAAAAACTGGTAGAAGAGATGGATGTTCCGGGTGCTTCCCCCACTGTTCTTAAAATCCCTGATCACGATTTCTCTCAGATCCATTATTCGCGTAAAGTTTAATATGTAAGAAAAGGTTCGACTACAGAATCTTTGCCGTTTTTGGTCGGGTCGCTTTTACCAGCGCCTGCTTAAGATCAGCTTTCAGATCATCGAGATCTTCAAGGCCGACGGAGAGCCGTACGAGATCCTGGGTCACTCCCGCGGATTTCTGTTGTGTTTCATCAAGCTGCTGATGGGTCGTGCTGGCCGGATGAATAATCAGGGATTTGGTATCTCCGATGTTAGCAAGAAGAGAAAAGACCTCTGTACTGTCCACAAGAGCTTTGGCAGCTTCATATCCCCCGTGTACCCCGAAGGTCACTACACCGCTTTGTCCCTTCGGAAGATATTTCTGAGCGAGTTGGTAGTAGGGACTGCTCTCCAGACCGGGATAATTTACCCAAGCTACCTCTTCCCTTTGCTGTAACCACTTGGCAAGTTCCAATGCGTTTTCACTGTGTTTTTTAATCCTGATCTCCAGGGTTTCTAATCCCTGCAGGATCTGGAAGGAATTATATGGACTGGGAGCCGCTCCCAGGTCTCTGAGTCCCTCTATCCTGATTTTCGCGATAAAGGCGGCTTCCTGAAGTGCTTCATGATAAACCAGACCGTGATATCCTGGGGAGGGTTCCGTGAATTCCGGAAATTTTCCGTTTGCCCAATCAAACTTTCCGGCATCGATCACCACGCCCCCCAGAGCAGTACCATTCCCATTTATATACTTTGTAAGCGAATGGATCACGATGTCAGCCCCGTGATCGATAGGCCTGATCAGGGCAGTGGTGGCCACGGTGTTGTCCACAATTAAAGGAAGCTTATTGGCTTTGGCCACGGATGAGATGGCGTCGAGATCCAGTACATCCAACTTCGGGTTCCCCAGGGATTCGACAAAGATGGCCCGGGTGTTTTCCTGTATGGCATCAGCAAAATTTTGCGTGTCGGAAGGGTCGATAAAAGTGGTAGTGATTCCCAGTCTTGGGAGCGTTACACTCAGAAGGTTATAGGTTCCCCCGTAAAGGCTGTTGGAGGCAACGATATGATCTCCCGTGCGCAGAAGCGTAAGCAAGGTAGTGCTGATGGCAGCAGTTCCTGAAGCCGTTGCCACTGCCCCGATCCCTCCCTCGAGGGCTGCCAGCCGTTGCTCAAGTACATCGGTGGTGGGATTGTTGATCCTGGTGTAAATGAAACCCGGTTCGGCGAGGGAAAACAGGTCAGCGGCGTGATCGGAATCCCGGAAGACATAAGAGGTGGATTGGTAAATGGGCACTGCTCTGGTGCCTCCGTTTGTTGCTGGATCGTGCCCTACATGTAAGGCATCGGTGGAAAATTTCTGTGTACTCATTTTATCTGGTTTTAAATTAAAATTTTAAT
>CAMPKA010000020.1 GCA_946887075.1 uncultured Salinimicrobium sp. | reverse complement strand
CCCCACCACCTCCCGCACCGGAAATCATTGAGGTCGTAGAAGATGAGGAAGAGGTGGAAGAGACCATCATCGAGTCTACGGAAACCAATCAGGAAGAGATCGTAGAGGTCGAAGAGGTTGAAGTAGTCGAGGAGGTCGAGGAGATCGCAGACGTTCCTTTTGCAGTGATCGAGGATGTTCCGATATTCCCCGGGTGTGAAAACGAAAAGACGAATGAAGCCCGAAAGAACTGTATGAGCGAGAAAATCAGCGAATTCGTCAACGACCGATTTGATACCGGACTCGGCAGTGATCTTGGATTGACAGGAATCAACAGGATATATGTTCAGTTCCGGATAGAAAAGAACGGCGATGTAACCGTGCTCGGAGCTCGTGCGCCACACCCACGACTTAAGCAGGAGGCAGAAAGAGTGGTCAATATGCTTCCGGAAATGAAACCGGGTAAACAGAGAGGACGCCCAGTAGGGGTACTTTATTCTCTCCCAATCATATTCAGGGTCCAGGATTAGTCCGAAACCCAGTCCATATTCAGAACCCACACCTCGGTGTGGGTTTTTTGGTGCATGGCGTATTACTTGGCGGTGCAAGTCCGCTATGAGGGTTTATAGCTACCTATCATTAGTCAATTGCAGGGGTGTCCACCGCGAGGTGGAATCTGAAGGAAGCCGGAGGCAAAGTTTCGATCCGAGGAACACGAACATCATACAAGGGAAGCGCATCCGCACAAAATGGAGAATGCTAGTAAAACTAGGCCGGAATAAATCGAAAGCGTGGGAATACGCCAACACCAGAAAGAGCTACTGGCACACAGCCAACAGCTTCATTCTGACAAGAACTATTACCACGCAGAGACTCAAGAAGGCAGGTTATCCATCTCTGCTGGATTATTATATTGAAGTAAGAGTGTAAATTAAGGAACCGCCGTATACCGAACCGTACGTACGGTGGTGTGGGAGGACAGGTAGGGAAATAATCCTTACCTTCCTACCCGATTAAGTCAAAATGAGGTCAAACCTGAGGATTTCAAAAAAACGTATCTTTCTGACCCGAATCAACCGAGCTTTAGGAATATGAAGTTATGTTTCCTTCTCCTTTTCCTGTTTCCTTTTTCTCTCCTTGGGCAACAGGTCGTTCAGGACAATGAAAGTTTCCCTGTTTTTGAGGAATGTGCCGGAGTTGCGCTTGAGAAAGGGGAAACCTGCTTCAGAGAACAGTTGAAAAGCCGTATTCATCAAGCATTTGGTGGAAACCTTTTGCCGGATTATTCCGGGGAGGTAGTCGTGCTTTTCGAAGTGACGGAGGCGGGGAGGTTTCAAACCGTTTACATCGATGCGCCCACGGAGGATATCAAGCGGGTTTTTGAACATTTCTTTTCGCAATTACCGGTCGTGGAACCGCCGAGATATAACGGGCGACCTATCGACATGCAGTTTAGAATGCCGATAAGGTTTCCGCTCCAGGAGGAGCCGGATGAGGTGGGCATTTCGCTGGAAGCAACTGACCCAACCGAACAGGAATTTGCCGAAATAATACCACAGCCCTCAGGGGGACCCGAAACAGTTTTACCGGAATACTCCAGCGAACTCAATATCCCGCTCTCTCATGAGCGTTACGCAAGGTTTGATGCCACGGTAAACCGGGTTGGTGTTAATTTCCATACCGCGGTAAAGCCTTTTCTTTATAGTGAACTGCGGAGCGCCGCAGGTCCGGAGCTGGAACCGGGAGGGCTCCAAAAGCCCACCGATTCCTGGCTGGGCCGTAAACTCTGGAACGAACATCTGGTAAAGGTCAGCGGAGAGGATTTCTGGTTCACGGTAGATCTCGGCCTGGATCTTCAGGTGGGAAAAGATTTCGGGAGCGATCTTGATGTGACCTATCTCAATACCCGGGCTGCCATTATCCAGGGGGGACTGGGCGGCGACTTCAATTTTTATTCCGTGATCTTTGAGAGTCAGGGGAGGTTCGCCGACTACTATAACAGCTATGCAGAATCCCTCCGGCCGGGAACGGAGGGAGTTGCCGTGATTCCAGGACGAGGGATTGCCAAAGAATTCATGGGGCAGGCCTATGATTTTCCCGGTGCCGTGGGATATCTCTCCTATAGCCCGGGCAAATTTTTTAATTTACAATTCGGACATGGGAAACATTTTATCGGAGATGGCTACCGCTCCTTATTACTCAGCGACAATGCGGCTCCCTATCCGTATTTCAGGCTGAACACTTCCTTTTGGAAGCTGAAGTATACCAACACCTGGATGTCCTTGAGAGATGTGAGGCCGGAGGTAACGGGAGAGGGATCCTATCGCACCAAGTTTATGGCAAATCATTATCTCAGTCTTAACCTGACCAGGAGATTGAACATTGGCCTCTTTGAATCCGTGATCTGGGAGAACGATAATAACAGGGGTTTCGACCTGAATTACCTAAACCCCGTTATCTTTTACCGAGCGATAGAGTTCTCTACCGGGGCACAGGCTGGAAATGCCATCATCGGCCTTACCGGAAAGTATAAGTGGAGCGATCGGGTCATGAGCTACGGCCAATGGCTTATAGATGAATTTTCGAGCGGGGATGTCTTCGGAGGGAAAGGGAGCTGGAAGAATAAGCATGGGTTTCAGCTAGGGACCAAATATTTTGAGGCATTCGGGGTTCCAGGTCTGCAGCTTCAAATTGAGTACAATCAGGTAAGACCCTATACCTATTCGCATAATACGATCACCCTGAACTACGGGCACACCAATCAATCAATGGCGCATCAATGGGGAGCAAACTTCCGGGAGATCCTTGGCATCGCGCGATACAAGGAGGGTCGCTGGTATGGACACCTGAAGACCATCCTGGGAAAACGCGGTTTTGATCCTGTGCAAGGGGTAATTCTGCCAAGCTACGGGGGGAATATCTATAGAAGCGAAGAAGACCGACCGTTAGAAACCGGGGTAAGGATCGGGCAGGGCAATACCACCAATGTTTTTTACCTGGAGAGCGAAATTGGGTATATCATTAATCCTGCAACCAATCTGAAGTTCTTCACCAGTTTCATCTTCCGTAACGCTTCTCCCGAAATTCCGACCGGAGCCTACTTTGACGACACGACCACCTGGCTGCGCCTAGGGCTCAGGACGGATATCTTTAACTGGTATTACGACTACTGAATTGTCACACAACCCGACCCTAAAAAAGAATCTGTTATTAACCCGATCCAATTCTTGAAAAAAAGCAATTAAAGGGTATCTTTGCAACTGAAAATTGCTTTCTTGAATACAACTCGCATATATTCAACATCCGTCTCACTTGTATCTGACCTTAAGGAGGTTACCAAGATGAGACTTGCCTTAAGTGTGGTGT
Organism: uncultured Salinimicrobium sp.; assembly: GCA_946887075.1. Next base: position 55,184 of record CAMPKA010000020.1, on the reverse strand, counting down.
TTTCCTCGGTGGCAGGTTATTTTTTAGGTGCTGAATCCATCGACCCAGTCACTGTAGTTATGCTCGGAATCGGGGGATACGCTCTTGTAGGAGCATCAAATGCCTACAACCAGATTATTGAAAAGGACCTGGACGCCCTGATGAAGCGGACGTCGAATCGTCCGATTCCTTCTGGTCGCATGTCTGTTCAGGTGGCTTTTGCTATCGCCAGTATTCTCACTATTGTCGGTCTCGGAATATTGTACCTGATCAACCCGGTCACTGCCTTTTTCGGAGCCCTAAGCATCTTCTTATATGTCTGTTTGTATACCCCGCTGAAAACCAGAACCCCACTGTCTGTTTTTGTAGGGGCTTTTCCCGGCGCCATTCCATTTATGTTGGGTTGGGTCGCTGCAACAGGAGATTTTGGCATTGAACCCGGAACGCTCTTTATGATCCAATTCTTTTGGCAATTCCCGCATTTCTGGGCCCTTGGCTGGTGGCTTTACAATGACTATGAAAAAGGGGGATTCTATATGCTCCCCACAGGAAAAAAGGATACCGGAACAGCCATACAGATTGTCCTGTATACCTTATGGACGGTGATCATTTCAGTGATTCCCGTCTTTGGAATGACGGGCAGTCTTTACCTCACACCCCTGGCGGCCGGTCTGGTCCTTCTTCTTGGGTGTGGCATGTTGTACTATGCGATACAGTTGTACCGGTTACGCAACGAAGCAGCTGCCAAGAGGCTGATGTTGGCCAGTGTTTCTTACATCACGCTCCTTCAAATAATTTATGTACTTGATAAACTGATAAGGGTATGGATCTGACGCAGGGCAGCGATCGACATAAGGTCATCCGGGCCAAAAAAATGATGTTGTGGTTTGGGATCATCAGTATGGCGATGATGTTCGCCGGACTAACCAGCGCATATGTGGTCAGTAAAACAAGGCCGGACTGGCTCAGTGCACTTGAACTTCCGGCATCATTCATCTGGAGTACTCTGGTAATCTTCCTGAGCAGTCTGACCTTCATCGGTGCGGAACGGGCGGTCAAAAAGGAAAAGAGATCCCTTGCAGGGGCTTACTTCCTGTTTACGCTAGGACTTGCCGGACTCTTCGTTTTCTTACAGCTCCAGAGTTTCAATGAGATGATCTCTCAGGGATACTATTTCACAGGGAGTGAAAGCACGGTAACTACCTCCTTTATTTACATCATTGTAATCTCTCACCTGGCGCATCTTGCGGCTGGGGTGATTGTGCTTCTGGTTGTAATTTATAATCATTTTAAACACCGGTATTTCCCGGGTCAAACTCTTGGATTAGAACTGGGTGCAACCTTCTGGCACTTTCTCGATGCCCTGTGGATCTACCTGTTTTTGTTTTTATATTTCTTTAGATAAGAAAATTAACTATTTTTGCCATTACGTTAATATAACACGTTTCTATGGACGCTACTGTTATCAGAACAGGTACTGAGGGAAAGACCTGGGGCGGCGGTAATCAACCTTTAAGAGTAAGTTACGGAAAGCTGATGATGTGGTTCTTCATCCTTTCAGATGCCCTGACCTTCTCCGGATTTCTTGCCTCCTATGGTTTTGCAAGATACAAGTTTGCGGAAAGCTGGCCTATCGCCGACGAGGTGTTCACCCACTTTCCATTCCTGCATGGCGTGGAAGCCCCGATGTACTATGTTGCCCTGATGACCTTTATCCTGATCTTTTCTTCAGTTACCATGGTACTGGCAGTAGACGCCGGACACCAGATGAAGCGAGGGAAGGTGAGTTTTTATATGCTGCTGACCATCGTTGGAGGGCTGATTTTCCTTGGATCCCAAGCCTGGGAATGGAAGAATTTCATCTCTGGTTCATACGGAGCAGTGGTGACCGAGGGTGGAAACATCCTTCAGTTCGTCGACGCAGAAGGAGAGCGGGTGGCTCTGGAGGATTTCGTTACTGATGAACCGGATGCACGGGCCCTTCATGAAAAATCCAACGGGATATGGTGGTCCGAAGAATCTGCACTCCCACTCTTTACCATGGAGGAAGTGATCACCGGTTTTGCGGCCCATCCGGAACTTCAGATCAGGACGCAACAGATGACAGAAACCGGGGATAAAGTGGTCATGAGCAGGGCAGAATCCCTGGAGAAGCTGGAAACGGAAGGTGCTGGCGTCATCAAGGGAGCTAATCTGGAGCGGAACGAATACGGAAACCCGCTGTTCGCGGATTTCTTCTTTTTTATAACCGGATTCCACGGATTTCACGTTCTGACAGGGGTAATCATCAATGTGATTATTTTCTTTAATGTTTTGCTCGGAACCTACGAGCGCCGGGGAAGCTATGAAATGGTCGAGAAGGTTGGTCTTTACTGGCATTTTGTTGACCTGGTATGGGTTTTTGTATTTACCTTCTTCTATCTCGTATAACATAAACAGACATGGCGCACGACACGACACATACACACGGGTCCAACACCAAGAGAATCTGGTCCGTTTTTATCATCCTATCGTTGGTGACTATAGTGGAGGTTATCCTCGGGATCGTGAAACCTCCTTCCTTAACAGATACTTATTTTATCAGCCTCAAACTGATCAACTGGATATTCATCATTCTGACCATCGTAAAAGCTTATTATATCACATGGGCCTTTATGCACATGGAAGGGGAGACCAAGGGACTTCGCAGATCCGTGGTATGGACCGCTGGATTCCTTATCGTCTACCTGATCTTCATTATCCTGGCCGAAGGAAAGTACGTTTTTGAGGTACTGGAACGGGGCCATGTGGCATGGGATTTTTAAAAGTTAAATGACCTGGAGGAGGCGGTTTTCATACCGCCTTTTTTTATTTTTGCCTCGCTCTAAGTAAGCAGGATGAAAAAGTTTTTTGTCATAGTTGTTCTCTTCGCATTACCCTTGGTCGCTTATCTATTTTTTGCCTCGGGTGTCAACCATTTTGCGCGTCTGCCGGTTATGACCGAGAACCTGTACCCCCTGGAGCACTTCGACAATCCGGACGGGGAGCCATTGAGCTTTAACGGCAACATCACGATACTGAGTTTTCCGGGAGAGCGACCAGAGCAGTTTATGGTAAACGCCTATCACCTGGCGGAAAAAATCTATGATCCCTATTCAGGATTTCACGACCTTTTTTTTGTTTCAGTCGTTCCGGAGGGAACTCAGGAAGAAGTAGTCGCTTTGAAAAAAGAATTGGAGAAGGTGATCGACCTTGACAAATGGAGGTTCGTTTCAGGGACCCCTGAGGAGATCCGGAGCCTGTTCGCCAGTCTTAAGACGGATCAGAACCTCGATACCAGCCTTTTCTCACCCAATGCTTTTATAATTGATAAGCGGGGTCGCCTGCGTGGCCGGCAGGAAGATAAGGATGGCGCGGAATTGTATGGATATGATACGGGTTCAGTCGCTGTGCTGAACAACAAAATGGATGATGATGTCAAGGTTATTCTTGCGGAATATCGTCTGGAACTTAAGAAAAACAAGGCTTCGCAAACCAATGCACATGAATAAGTACTATATCGGCCTGGGGCTCGTCGTCCTGATATTTGGGATCCTGGTAATCCCGGAGATCGTGGATCGGGTGCAGCATAAGGAAACTGTAACCTCGAGTCGTTCCGACGGCAGGGAGGAACGTGCAGCTTCCAGAAAGGACCTGGCATATATCGGAAGTGAAGGAGCCAGGAGGAAGGTACCTGATTTCCAATTCGTGAACCAGCGTGGGGATACCATTACGGATGAAGATTATCTCGGTAAAGTGTATGTGGTAGAGTTCTTCTTCAGTACCTGCCCTTCGATTTGTCCCATCATGAAGAAAAATCTGTTAGAAGTCCAGGAGGTTTTTATGAAGGAGAACGATTTTGGAATCGCCTCCTTCAGTATTGACCCAGCTCATGATACTCCGAAAGTACTTCAGGAATATGCTGACCGGATCGGGGTAAAACATCCCAACTGGAACCTTATGACCGGTTCGAGGGAAGAAATATATGATCTGGCCAACACCGGGTTCAGCTTATTTGCCGGAGAGGACGAGGAAGCGGAAGGAGGGTTCGCCCATTCAGGTTATTTTGCGCTGGTGGACAAAGAGGGGTTCATCAGATCACGCCGGGATGAATTCGGCAATCCGATCATTTACTATAAGGGATCGATCCCGATGGGTACACCGGCTGCTCCTTCGGGGGAAAGGCCGCAGGTCGACATCCTGATCTCGGACATCAAAAAACTGTTATAGGATCTTGACAATGAAGGCCAAACCATATATAGAACGAATCGCAGTCCCTACCATCATAGCGGTTTCTGTGATTGTACCTCTGGTCGTTTTTTATCTGATGTACGCGTCCGGAAACCTTCAGATCAGCTCACTGGAACACTTTGATTTCCCGTTTTTCCATGCCACGATAAACTTTATTACCGGTCTACTTCTGGTGCTGGGTTTCTTTTCCATCAGGATCGGGAGACGGATCTGGCATCGTAATCTGATGATGACGGCCTTTTTGCTCTCCTGTGTTTTCCTGGTGAGCTACGTCCTGTCAAAAAGCATTCATGATCCTGTGCCGTACGGAGGAGAGGGTTTTCTTCGCTATGTGTATTTTTTCATTCTGATCACCCATATCCTGATTTCGGCAGGTATTATTCCCCTGGTTCTCTTTACGATCTTCAGGGCCTGGAGAGGCCAGCTGGACCGGCATCGTAAGATTGCCAGATACACCTATCCATTATGGCTGTATGTTGCGATCACCGGGGTGCTTGTATATGTGTTCATGGCCCCCTATTATTGATAGACATATGAAAAGGACGATACTTCTGGCGCTCATGTTTATCCTGGTATATCTCCCGGCGGAGGCGCAGTGTTCGATGTGTCGCGCGGTCCTCCAGAGCGAGGAATCCCAGACAGCCGCCGAGGGAATCAACGAAGGAATCATGTACCTGATGGCCTTTCCTTACCTGTTGATGGCAGGGCTGGCTTACTTCATTTGGCGCTCCCGAAAAAGCAAATCTTCTGACTAAAATCTTGCGGGGTCTGTAACAATTTCCCGCGTGATCAGTCTAAGTCTTGGAGCCGGACAGCCAAACACTGTGCCGGTACCATGGAGATGTTTCAAAAACCGAGACAGTTTTTTTGTAACGACTTTCTCTGATCTCAGACTTATCTGGTACAATTTCGATTATGAAAAGATTTTTACTCTTCACCTTTCTTAGCTGTTTTGCTTCTGTGATCCACGCCCAGGATAATGAATGGACCCTCCAGGAATGTATCCAGCACGCCCTTGAGCACAATATCAGCGTGAAGCAATCCGAACTTGATGTTTCGCTTGCGGAAATAGGGATATCCGATGCCGTCGGCAATTTTTTACCCGGGATCAATGCTTCTGCGACCAATGCCTGGAATACCGGACTCACTCAGAATGTCACCACAGGAATCCTTCAGACACAGACCACACGCAGTTTCTCGGCAGGGGTCACCGCAAGTGTACTACTCTTCGATGGGCTGAGGAATTTCAAGCAGCTTCAGCGAGCGAAGCTTGCGAAACTCGCCAGCCAGTATGCCCTTGAGCAGATGAAGGAGGATATCGCTCTTTTTGTGGCCAATGCCTATCTTGAAGTGCTCTTCAACAAGGAGAACCTCAAGGTGATTGAGGCGCAGCATGAAATTACCCTGCAGCAGCTTGCACGGGCAGAGGATCTCGTAGAGGCAGGTGTCCTGCCCAGGGGAGATCTTCTCGAGATCAGAGCCAACGCCGCTGACGAAAGGCAGCGGATGATCGTGGCCCAGAATCAGATCAAGATTTCTCTGATCGCCCTGGCCCAGATGCTGCTTATCCGCGATTACGAAGACTTCGATATCGCTGAACGAGATTATGACATCCTGGGAACCGAGATCCTGCAGGTTCCGGTTGATCAGGTCATCGAAGCCGCAGAGGAGGAAAGGTATGAGATCAAGGTAGCCGAGTTGCAAACAGAGATGCTGGAAAAGGATCTTGAGATTTCAAGAGGTGCCAACTGGCCTACTTTAGGAGCCTTCTTCAACTACAATACCAGGGAGTCCGGAGCCGGAAGGATCATTGCTGCAGGCCTGGATCCCGATCAACCCTATCGCCAGATTGGAATTGTTCAGGAAACGGAACAGATCGTGGTTGCGCCTAATATGACGACGGAGATCGGGGCACCGCTTCCGTTCTTTGAGCAATTACAGCTCAACGACGGAATGTCCTACGGGCTTCAGCTGAGCGTACCGATTTTCAACGGGTTTGCTACGAGAAATGCAGTGAGGAGAAATGAAATTGAACTGGCGCGGTCCGAATATCAGCTTGAGCAGACAAAGCTGGACCTCGAGGCAGACGTATACCAGGCCTACCTGGACGCCCGGGGTGCCCTGGAAGCCTACGAGGCGGCACTAGTAGCCGTCGAGGCCCAGCAACTGGCTTATGAATACGCCACCGAACGCTATAATGTTGGAATGACCAATGCCTTTGACTTCAGTCAGGCGCAGTTTAACCTCGAGAACGCCCAGATCGAAGCCGTCCGGGCCAAGTATGACTATATCTTCAAACTAAAGGTGCTGGAACTCTATTTTGGAGTTCCGATCACAGATCTTAAATTCTAAAAATGAACAGGAAAAAGTTATTTATCATTATCGGAGCAGTAGTAGTTGTCATCCTTCTCCTGGTAGTTGGAAAGAAAGCAGGATGGTTTGGCAAGTCCGGTAACTACAAAAAGGTAGAGGTCACCGAAGTTCAGAAAATGGATCTGGTGGAGACGGTTTCCGCAACGGGAAAAATACAACCTGAGGTGGAGGTGATGCTGTCCTCCGAGGTCTCTGGCGAGATCATTTCCTTACCTGTTGTAGAAGGGCAGCAAGTCCAGAAGGGTGACCTCCTGGTACGGGTGAACCCGGAGATATATGAATCCAATCTGGCCCAGGCAAGAGCAAGCCTGCTCAATATGAGGGCCGGACTGGCTCAGGCGGAGGCCAGCCTACGGGAGGCAGAGGCAAGCTGGGAAAGAAACAGGTCTCTCTTCGAAAAAGGGATCATTTCCAAGGCGGAATGGGATCAGATCGTTTCGAGCTATGAAATGGCAAAGGCTTCCAAGCAGGCAGCATACTACAACGTACAGAGTGCAGAGGCAACGGTGAACGAAGCCTTGGAAAGTCTGGGAAGGACCAATATTTACGCCCCAATGACGGGAACCATTTCCTCTCTAAGTGCAGAATTAGGAGAACGGGTTGTGGGAACCCAGCAAATGGCAGGAACCGAAATCCTTAGGGTGGCGGACCTTTCGGATATGGAAGTGGAGGTAGATGTCAATGAGAATGACATCGTCAAGATATCGATTGGAGACTCGACCATCGTGGAGGTAGATGCCTACATGGACCAGGAATTCAAAGGGGTCGTTACGGAGATCTCAAATTCGGCCAATGCGACCACCAGTGCTGATCAGGTGACCAATTTTAAAGTGAAAGTCCGTATTTTAGAGAAATCTTATGAGCACCTTCTTGAAGGAAAGCCTGAGAATTATTCTCCTTTCAGACCTGGTATGACGGCTACTGTGGATATCATCACCAATCAAAAGGAGGGTGTGATCGCCATTCCTATAAGCGCAGTTGTGATCCGCAGCGACACTTCGGCTCAGGATTCCGGATCAGAGGAACCCTTTGAGGCGGTATTTGTCAAAGAAGGAGAGCTTGCGGAGCTTCGAAAAGTGGAAACCGGGATCCAGGATGACGCGAACATTGAAATCAGGAAAGGCCTCGAAACCGGGGAGACGGTGATCACGGGACCATACAATACCGTCACGAAACAACTTGAGGACGGAGACAAAGTAGAAATAGCCACCGAAGAAGAAACCGAAAAAGAAGAATAGATTGGCGCTGATCCTCTGTATTGAAACTGCCACGACCAATTGCTCGGTATCTCTGGGAGGAGACGGGGAGGTTCTGGCCTTGAAGGAAGACTACAGCAATGGCTATTCCCATGGGGAAAGACTCCACCTGTATATTCAGCAGATCCTTCAGGACAACCGGCTTCATCCAGATGAACTGCAGGCAATTGCCGTAAGCAAAGGCCCTGGTTCCTATACTGGGCTCCGCATAGGGGTATCGGCAGCCAAGGGATTGTGTTTCTCGCTGGACATCCCGCTCCTGTCGGTTCCCACGCTGGATTCCCTTGCAAGGCAGGCTTTTTCAGAAGAGGTTCCCGTGGTGATCCCGATGCTCGATGCCCGGAGAATGGAAGTGTACACTGCAGGTTATACAGGAAAGGGAGTACAGCTCTTCACTACCAGGGCAGAGGTCCTGCATCCGGAATCCTATAAGGAATATCTTGAAGCCGGACCGGTGGCCTTTATCGGGAACGGAGTGGAGAAATTTTCCGGGATCTGTAGACATCCCAATGCCAAATTCATCCGAGGAAAACTCCCATCAGCCAAGGAAATGATACCACTGGCAGAGCGGGCTTACCAGGATGGAAGCTTTGAAAACGTCGCCTATTTCGAACCTTACTATCTCAAAGATTTTATGGCAGGATGACCCGGTGGTCTTATCCTAACTGGGGCTGTGCCGAAATCTCAGCATCCGAACGGTATAGGTGAATATCCCGTTGAGGAAAAGGAATGGAAATTCCAGCGTTTTCCAGGCGTCTCTTCGCTTCCTCAATCGTGTAAAAATGGCGCTCCCAAAAAACCTCATTTCTCGCCCAGAACCTCACAGAGAGATTTACAGAACTCTCGGCCAGTTCGGTAACGACAATCTCGGGGGAAGGATCCTTCAGAATATCTTGCTGTTCCTGGAGAAGGTTTAACAGGATCTCCCGTGCCTTTTTGATATCACTATCATAGGAAATGCCGATGGTGATGGCGTCCCGCCTGGTTTCTTCTGCTGAGTAATTGATGATATTGTCATTGGACAGTTCCCCATTGGGAATGATGGCCAGTTGATTGCCAAAGGTATTTAGCCGGGTGTAAAAGAGGGAGATATCCTTGACGCTTCCCGAAATCCCATTGACTTCGATCCAGTCGCCAAGCTTGAAAGGTTTCAGGAGTATGATGAGGACTCCGCCTGCAAAATTTGAGAGGGAACCCTGGAGCGCCAGGCCTATCGCCAGTCCTGCAGCTCCAAGAACGGCAATGAAGGAGGTGGTTTCTATACCTAGCATCCCGACCACGCTGATCAGTAGCAGGATGAGTAGCGCCCACCTCGCCACGGTCAGGAGAAACCTCGAAAGTGCAGGATCATGTCCCTTTTTCTCAAAGAGTCGCTTGCCATATCCCAGAAGAAGCTTGATAATCCACCAGCCGATGAATAACCACAGCAGTGCTCCGAGCAGATCAGGAAGGAATGCGATGAACTCCCTGGCGTAATATGTGGTATAATCCTGTAACTCGCTTAGTTTTTCCATTTGCTTGATTTGCGTGCAAAGCTCTCTATTTTGAATCGCTTCTGGTGTTGAAGTTTTGTTAAAACCCTACGCTGAGGGTCCTGATTCCGATGACCCTGAGGGACTTTGATATTTTATCTTTATTTTGCAGGGGCAAAACCCAATCAGGCATGGAACAGATCTATATTGTAATGTTAGTCGCCCTATTTGCCCTCGCTGTCACCGATCTGATTGTCGGGGTCAGCAATGATGCGATCAACTTTCTCAACTCAGCGGTAGGTTCCAGAGCTTTTTCCCTGAGAAAGATCCTCATAGTCGCCAGTCTGGGAGTGGCCGTGGGGGCCATTTTTTCCAGTGGGTTAATGGAGGTAGCCAGGAAAGGCATCTTTCTCCCCAGCCAGTTTTACTTTGATGAGATCATGATCATTTTCATGGCGGTGATGATCACTGATGTGCTGCTCCTGGACTTTTTCAATTCCCTCGGCCTTCCTACTTCGACCACTGTATCGATAGTCTTCGAGCTGCTCGGGGCCGCCGTGAGTATGGCGGCGATCAAGATCTACAGAAGGTCTGGGGAGTATTCGGAGATTTTGGAATATATCAACACGGACAAGGCTACTGAGATTATAGTCGGAATTCTACTGGCGGTTGTCGTGGCCTTTATCCTGGGAGCAGTGGTACAGTATCTCTCCCGGCTGATCTTTTCCTTCAGGTACGAACGAAAGATCAAATATGCAGGGGCGCTTTTCGGAGGAGTTGCCTTGACCGCCATATTGTATTTCATTCTGCTAAAGGGTTTGAAATCGGTAACTTTCATTCCTGAAGGGGTCCTGGAGTACATCAGTTCCCATACCTTTATAATCATGGGGGGCGGTCTGGTAATTTTCACCCTCCTCTCACAGGTTTTGATGAGCATCTTCAAAGCCGATATCCTCAAAGTGATCATCATCGTCGGGACCTTCTCCCTCGCCCTGGCTTTTGCAGGAAATGACCTGGTGAATTTTATAGGGGTTCCTATTGCCGCATGGCAGTCCTTTAATCTATGGCAGGAGAGCTTCGCAGCTACTGGAGTCATGCCCTCTGAATTTCCCATGGTTGGTTTAGCAGGCGAGGTCCCCAGCCCAACCTACATCCTGGTAGGAGCAGGAGCAGTAATGGTCGTCACGCTCTGGTTCTCCAGGAAAGCGCGTTCTGTAGTGGAAACCGGGGTCAATCTTTCCAGGCAGGGAGACGGGGTGGAACGTTTTTCTCCCAACTTTGTATCGAGATCGATCGTCAGGTATTCCGTCTTTGTCAGCAATATTGTGGAAGCCATCATGCCTTCGGCACTAAGATCGAAAATCGAAGAAAAATTTCAGCAGCCGGCCTCCCGGGCACCTCATGAAGAAAATGCACCGGCTTTCGACCTGGTCAGGGCATCGGTAAACCTGGTAGTCGCCAGTATCCTGATCTCAATCGGGACCAGTTTGAAACTTCCCCTGTCCACCACCTATGTCACCTTTATGGTGGCTATGGGTACTTCACTTGCCGATCGCGCCTGGGACCGGGAAAGCGCCGTTTACCGGGTGGCCGGGGTGGTCAATGTCGTCGGCGGATGGTTCATCACCGCACTGGTGGCATTTTCGGTTGCGGCTGTTTTTGCGGCTGTCATTTATTACGGGGGCATCGTGGCCATTTCTGTGCTTCTGGCATTTGCTATCTTTATGATCACCAGGAACATCGTACTTCATTCGCGGAAAGCCAAAGAAAAGGCCTCCCGGAAAGTATTCAGCAGGAAGGATATCAGTACCATTCACGACATCGTTACGGAAAGCTCTGAGAACATTTCCACCGTGATTGCCGGAGTGAATAAGATGTACTCCAAAACCGTAAAGAACCTAGGTCTGTATGAAAAGAGTAAGCTCAAAAAGAACAAGAAGGCCATCAAGAAGCTGGAATCTGAAATCGATGAGCTCAAACGAAACGTATTCTACTTTATTCGGACCATTGAGGATCGCTCCCTGGGTTCGAACAAGTTTTATATCCTCATCCTGGATCACCTCAAGGACATGGTGCAGTCCATCGGTTATATCACGCGGAACAGTTATGATCATGTGAACAATAATCACAAGAACCTCAAGTTTAATCAGATGAAGGACCTAAAGAGCGTCGATAACAAGCTGCAGGTCCTCTTTGATGCCATTGAGGATATTTTTAATGATCAGGATTTCGCCAAAATTGATCTGGTACTGGACGAGAAACAGCGGCTGCTAGACGAGCTGGCGGCTCTTATCGAAAAGCAGATCAAAAGGATCAGAACCTCTGAAACCAGCCAACGAAATTCGGAATTGTATTTCAGCCTGCTTTTGGACACCAAGGACCTGGTGACCTCCACGATGAACCTTTTGGAACTATACAGGGAGTTTTACCTGGCTTCTGAACTCACCGCATTTCCCAAGAGCTCATTGCACAAAAACCGTCCCTGATGTTTTAACCGTTTACCGCGTCAACCCGGTTCACTCGATCCTGGAGCATCTCCTTGAGCATGTTTTCGATGCCATTCTTCAGCGTGAAAGTAGAGGAGGGGCATCCGCTGCATGCACCCTGCAGAATGACCCTGACCACCTTCTCATCCGGGTCATAGGAATCGAACAGGATGTTCCCTCCATCACTGGCCACAGCAGGTTTGATGTATTCTTCCAAAATCGCCACTATTTCTTTTGAAGTTTCGTCGAGTTCGGGTGCTTCGTTCTGCTCGGGCCGAATATCCTGAGCCGCGGGGGCCGTAATCTCCTCTTCGATGATGACCTCTTTACCCTCCTCCAGGTACTGTCGAATGAATTCCCTGAGTTCCTGAGTGATCTCCTCCCACGTTGCGATCTCGTACTTGGTTATCGATAGATAGTTTTCATCCAGAAATACCTCCTGAACAAAAGGAAAATGGAACAGCGCCTTGGCAATCGGAGCGTTTTTGGCCTGGTCGATATTCTTGAATTCCACGGGCTCCAGGACGAGTTTGCGATTTGAAACAAACTTCATCACCTTGGGATTGGGGGTACTCTCAGCGTAGACGGTAACCGGGATCTTCTGGTTCTTCTTTTCCTCCGGAGTGATTACCACCCCTCCGTTATTGAGGAATTCCCTGAGCTGTTCTGCCACCTCCTCCTGAACATCCTTCCAGTGTACGATATTGTATTTTTCAAGGGCGACGAAGTTCTGGGCGATATAGACTGTTTTCACGAAAGGCAGGTAAAAAAGTTGCCTGGCCAGGGGAGACCGGTCAGCCTCGTCTATGTTGTGAAATTCAAAACTCTCGTGACGGGTAAGGAACCTGTTGGTCTCAAACTTCACTATGGTAGGTTTATTGGTCGGTTTTATGGCTACGGTGAACTGTGTCATCAGTTTATTTTTTGCAAAAATAGGAAATCAGTTCTTTTCCGTAAGGGTTTATTTAGAATGATTCTTAGAAATCCAGGAAGGAGACCCTGATTCGCTCGCCAGGGCCGGGAATAATGCCGCGAAGGATTTCGGGATCCCCGTTGCTGAAAAATTCAGGATCGTCGGAGGGACCAGGATTAAGAAGATCAAGGCTCTGCAGCACAACCCGTGTTTGTCTTGCTACCGCCATTCCGGAATCTATGATGCGGACGTGAACCGGGAGCACCTTTTTCAGGACGGGGATAAGAAAGGGATAATGGCTGCAACCCAATACGAGGTGATCGATCCCCGAGTCGAGCATGGGTCTCAGGAGCTCCGTAAGGATTTCTTCGGTTTCCGGACTGTCAGCATTCCCCCGTTCTATGGCCTCCACGAGTCCTGTACCAACCACTTCGATCACCTGGGAACTCCTGGAGTAGAGATCCGCAGTCTGGGCAAACAGGGCGCTTGAAAGGGTGCCCTTGGTAGCGAGGATTCCGATGCAATGGGTCTTTGAATTAAGGGCTGCGGGTTTGATAGCCGGTTCTATACCGATAAATGGCACCGTATACCTGCTGCGGAGTTCGGAAATGGCATTTGTCGTTGCCGTGTTGCAGGCGACCACGATGATCTTTGCGTCCATCTCGAGGAGCTTCTCCGTATTCTTGATGCTCAGGGCCAGGATTTCCTGGGGGGTCTTCTCCCCATAGGGGGCATTTCGGCTGTCGGCAAGATAGCGCGTGCTTTCCGCAGGCATCAGTTCGTGGATCTCCTTCCAGATGGAGGTACCCCCAACCCCGGAGTCAAAAATGCCGATCGGCGCTTCTTTGGACATAAGGGTAAAAATAAAAACTGCGCATCAAAGAGGCGCAGTTTTCCTACTAAATTTTAAAGGAATCGAACCTTAGATCCCGAGTTCTTTCTTTACGTCAGGCATCAGGTTGTATCCGTCAGCCATGATAACACCTGTTCCCGTTGTGGAATCCAGGACGTAGTCGAAGCCCTTTGCCCTGGCCACCTTCTGAATGGTAGTTCTGGCTTTTTCATATACAGGCTGGAGAAGTTCCATCTCTTTTTTCTGGAGCTCCTGCATGGCATTCTGCCGGTACTCGCCGATAGTGCGCTGGGTTTGTTGCAGTTCAGTGGCCCGCTTTGCGTTCTCCTCGTCTGTCTTGGATTGTGCCTCTGCTTCATAGCGTTGCATGGTGGCCTGAGCTTCCGCAACCATATCCTTGATTTCGGTATCGTAAGTCTTTTGCAGTTTTTCCAGCTGGTTCATAGCTTCTTTATAGGCAGGCATCTGCTCAATTAGTTCCTGTGAAGCGATGTGTGCTACTTTGCTTTGTGCATTCGTAAATGACGTTGCTCCTAGGATCAGTGCTACAGCTATTACCAGAGTCTTGAATTGTTTCATTGTTACAGTGTTAATTGTTGATTTATGGATTTCTGTTTATTGTTATTCGTCTCGTCGTTCCGCCTTTACTTTGGCTATGGAATCTCGTTTTCTTTCTCTTTCTGCCAGGATTTCAGCTTTCCGTTTTTCATAGGCTGCTTTTTTTGCCGCCCTGATGGAATCTCTCTCCCGTTGCCTTTGTTCTAATATGGCCTTCCGTTCCTGCTGTCTTTGCTCCTGCAAATTCTCTCTTTTTGTCACTGCCTCGGTTTCCTCGACAGTTTTATCCTCCTCCCTTAGGAGTTCCCTTTTCTCCTGTCTGGTCTCGAGCTCCTCTCTTTTGGAGGCCCGGGTAATACTCCGCAATACCTGGTCACTCACATCAAGACGCTCGGCAGCATAAAGGGTAATGACATCCGCCGATTTGTCAAAGATAAGGTCATAATCCCGGTTTTGGGCAATTTCCTGCACGGCGACGAAAACCTGGTCCTGTATCGGCTTTACCAGGGCTAGTTTCTGGGTGATCAAATCCCCGTTGGGTCCGAATCTTTTTTGCTGATAGTCCCTGATCTTCTGTTCCTCGAAACGGATCTCCTCCTCTCGTTCTGCAATGAGCTCTGGGGTCAGAAGAGGCCTCTCGTTGGCCAATTGCTCCTTCATCTTTTCTATCCGCAGCATTTCGGATTCGATTTCGGATTTCCATTGCTGCACCTTTTTTTCAAGCTGCGCAGTTGCCTCCTGGTATTCCGGTACATTTTCGAGAATATATTCCATATCCACATACCCGATCCTTACCGTCTGCTGTGCCTCCGCATCAGCTGCGGGGCCCAGAAAAATGATGAGGATGAGAATGTATTTAATCATATAATGCCTTTATAGAAAATACCGTGCCAAATTAAAATTGTTGTCCAATAATGAAATGGGTTTCCCAACCGTTCGGCTCTGGTTGTCCAGGGACAGGATCGAATCCATATCCGAAATCGATTCCCAGAAGTCCGAAGGCAGGCATGAAGATCCGAAGACCCAGACCTGCGGATCGCTGAAGTTCGAATGGCTCAAAATCGCTGAACCCGTCATAGGAGGCTCCAGCCTCGAGGAAGGTCAGGGCATAGATGGACGCTGTCTGTTTGAGGGTGATCGGGAACCGCAGCTCGAGGGAATACTTGTTGTAGATGGTCGCGCCGTCACTATCCACTGTCGCAGTTGGGGTACGATCCTCGGGAACCAGCGACTGGTTTGGATATCCCCGCATGGCCACATATTCGCTTCCGTCCATGCTGAAGGTTCCCATACCGTCTCCCCCGAGATAGAATCTTTCAAAAGGAGGAACGCCCCGGTCACTGTTGTAAGCTCCTAGAAAACCGTATTCTGCATGAGTCCTAAGAACCAGGTCTTGATTGCCTCCGAAGTTGAAGAGCCTGGTAAACCAAGTTCCATTGAACTTTATCTTATAGAACTCCAGCCACTTATACTTTTCCTGATCGATCTTCGACTGATCCGGCACTGGTTCCTCACCCGGTCGGAGGGGTCTGCCCGCCACCAGCATGCCAGAAGGATCCCGAACCACATTGACCAGTTCCCCTTCTTCGTTCTGCCACTGGAATTCTCTTTGCGCGCCGAGATTCCCGTAGTCGATATCGTTGAACATGGAATACGGAGGGGTGAGTTTAGCCAGAATTTCGAATTTTGATCCGGAAGTCGGAAAGATCGGGTTGGTGGCCGTGTTGTCCCTGGTCAGTCCGAGGGTAAGCGAGAGGTTATTCGAGTATCCGTCTCCAAACGAGAAGAGCCTGGTGTTGTAGTTGGTCAGATCGTAATGCTGGAATCCAAGAGCGGTGGAAAGAATGAACCAGTCATCCGGCCAGGTCAGTCTCTTGGCTACCCCAAAAGTTGCTCCTGTGATGGAGAATTTGCGGTCGCGGTCCGCTTCCCTTCTCCGGTAGTCGTAAAAATACCGTTCCGTATGCTGGAAGGAGGTCGTGAGCCTGACCGGCTTTTTGCCGCCCCACCATGGTTCTGAAAAAGAAAGGCTATAGGTCTGGTAGTAGGAACTGGCCTGGGCCCGGAGGGAGAGCGTCTGGCCATCTCCCATCGGCAGCGGTTTATAGGCTTCCTTATCAAAAATTCCGGACAGTGAGAAGTTATTGAAGGAAAGACCGAGTGTCCCGACAAAACCTCCTCCTCCGTATCCGCCCTGAAGTTCTATCTGGCTGGCCCCGCTTTCCACAACCGAGTACTCCAGGTCAAGCGTTCCCTCATTGGGATTGACATTTTCCCAGCTCGGCTTGATGTTTTCCGCGTCGAAGAAACCAAGCTGGCCGAGCTCCCGGATCGTTCTGATCACGTCCTCCTTGCTGTATTTATAACCTGGTCGGGTCCGCATCTCCCTGTAGATCACATGGTCTTTAGTCTTGTCGTTCCCGACAACCCTCACCTCATCGAAATAGGCCACTTTCCCTTCATGAATGCGGATCTCGAAGTCGATGGTGTCGTTATAGACCCGCACTTCCACAGGATTGATATTGGAAAACAGGTAGCCGTTGTTCTGGTAAAGATTGGTGAGATCGTTGGCATTGGGTTTGGATTCATCTGCGATCTGTTTTTCGAGCAGCACCCCATTGTAGACGTCCCCTTTGTTGATCCCGAGAACCCGCTCCAGTTGATAGTCGCTGTAAACGCTGTTCCCGATAAAGCTGATATTCCCGAAGTAATAGCGATCTCCTTCTTCTACTTTCAGCTTGAGAGCGATATCATCCTCATCTTTACGAATAAGCGTGTCAGAGAGAATCCGGGCATCGCGATACCCTTTTTCCTTGTAAAGGCTGATGATGCTTTCCTTGTCTTCCTCGTACTTCTCAGGGATGAACTTCGACCGTTTCCAGAACCGGAAAAAACGTTCCTCCCGGGTGTTTTTCATCGCCCTCCTCAGTCTGGAGTCGGAGATGGCATCATTTCCGGTAAATTCGATGTCCTCGATCTTGACGCGTTCTCCTTTATCCACCTTCACCACAAGGTTGACCAGATTCGCATTGGTCGTGTCTTCCACTGGAATCGTATTGAGATGAACTTTTGTATTGAGATACCCCTCCTCCTTGAAGGTGTCCTCGATGTAGTTCTTTGTGGTGATGAGCAGGTTCTCATTTACCTTGGTACCTGGAGTCAGCTTGTTCTCCGTGATGAGTTCCTCGGCTTTGGTTTTTTTGACCCCGGTGATCTTGGCCTCCTTGAGAGCAGGGACTTCGACCACTTCCAGAAGCAGGTTAGCCGTATCCCCTTCCACACTGGTGATATAGATGTTGATGTCGCTGAACAGGCCCAGATCCCATAGTTTCTTCAGGACCTCGCTGATCCGCTCTCCCGGGAGATAGATCTTCTCTCCTGTCTTCAGGCCCGTGTAGGCAATTACGGTCTGATCGTTAAAGGAAACGGTACCGGTAACGTCGATCTCTCCTATCGTGTATTGTTGACCGTTGGCAAGCGGAAGATCCTGGGCAAAAGCAGGGAAGGTATATATTAGGCATATCGCCAGGAGTGCAGTTATTCTTTTAAAGCTAATGGCACTAACTAAGCTGCTCACTTGTTTTTCCAAATCTTCGTTCTCTGTTTTGATAATTGTAAATGGCCTCAAAAAGATCATCTTTTCGGTAATCCGGCCACAGTTTAGGTGAAAAATATAGTTCCGCATAAGCGATCTGCCATAAAAGGAAATTGCTAATGCGTTGCTCCCCGCTGGTCCTGATCAAAAGATCGACATCGGGCAAATTTCGGGTGTAAAGATGCTCATTTATAACTGATTCATCAATAGCTTTTACGGAAATCTGACCTTTCTTCACTTTTTCGGATATCGCAACCATGGCACTGGTCAATTCCTCGCGGGAACCGTAACTCAAGGCAAGGGTCAGGGTCATTCTCTTGTTTTCAGAGGTTTTGCCAATCACTTCCTGGAGTTCCCGAAAGGCCTTGGTCGGAAGATTTTGCAGACAGCCGATCGCATTGAGTCTGATGTCATTTTCCTGTAGCGTCTTGATCTCCTTTCTCAGGGAGGATACAAGCAACTTCATCAGCGTATCGACCTCCAGTTTCGGCCGGTTCCAGTTTTCCGTGGAAAAAGCGTAAAGCGTCAGGTTTTTGATTCCCACCTCACTGGCTCCTTCCACCACATCCCGTACCGACTTGGTTCCTTTCTCATGGCCTACTGCCCGCATCAGCCCTTGATTTTTCGCCCATCGTCCATTGCCGTCCATGATGATGGCTATATGGCGGGGTAAATTATCAGGATTGATTTTTTCTTTGAAATTCATCTTCAGTACTTGTTGTAACAGGAGCGGTGGCCAAAATTAAAGGTGAGGTAGATTCCGGTGAACATGTACCAATCCGTGGTGTTGCTGTTTCCAAAATCCTTCAGACGATAAGCCCCATCTACTTCAGAGGGTTGGCTTCCATCAAGATTATCCGTAAAGGTGTATCGGGCGCCTAATTCGATTCCTCCTGCCATAAAGGAATTCAGGGTTTGTTTATACCCAAATACCATCGGCAGAGAAAAGCCCCAGTTGTTCCCGGCTTCCTGGAGTTCATTCTGGTTGGGATTGGTATAGGCGTTGTTCTTCAACATGAAGTGATCTGAGTAATAGTAGTTTATCCCCGTATACAAATAGGGGGTGGACTGATAGGTATTCGCGTGCAGGTCCCACTCCCAGAAAGTGAATTCTATTCCCAGGGAGGCCTCGGCTATCTGGTTCGAAAAGGAATAGCTCCTTTCCTGCCTCCTGGTCTCATTGGAACGGTCATCATCTGCTTCGATAGGAGCATAAAGCAGGGAGAACCGGAAAGAATGCCGGTCGCTTCGATTCCATTTAAGTATTCCACCAAAGACCACTGTGTTGGGATTGATATAAGTTGTATTGCCGACATCCCCTATGTAATTTGCGCCGCCGATAAAAGGACCGATTTCAAAATTCTGGGAATATGCCTCATAGCCGCAAAACCACATAAGAACCATAGCAACAATACACCTCATAGGTTTTCCAAAGTTTGCAAATATAACAATAATGTTTGCCCCACAACAATTTGGGCGCTTTTGTACCTTACGATAAACAGGATTGCGAGATTTTTATTGTTTAGTTTCTTTTATCTTCTCCCCATAGAAGCTTTTTTCGTAGGGTCTGCAAGAAGGAATCTCCATGGAACTGGAGCATCTTGAGCTTGAAGGGGGCTTTTTCCACAATAACAGTGGTGTTTTTCTTAAGTGTGGCAATTCGAGAATCCATCGAAATCAGGTATTCCTCCTCACGTCCAGAGATCTTCAGGGCGATACGTGTGTTGTCCCTGATAATGAGCGGTCGGGCGTTCAAATTATGTGGAGCGATCGGAGTAATGGCAAAGGCGCGGGTTGAGGGAGTAATCACGGGTCCACCGCAACTCAGGGAATAGCCGGTGGAACCTGTAGGGGTCGCGACGATCAGTCCGTCCGCCCAGTACGCCGTCAGGTATTCTTCATTAAGCCAGGTTTCAATGGTGATCATGGAGGTGGTGTTCTTTCGGCTCACGGCAATTTCGTTGAGCGCATAGCTTGTGGAAAGTTCCGTTTCCTCCGGCAGGGTGGTCATCATCAGCAGGGAGCGTTCAGAGATGCTGTACTCCTTTTTGAGCATTTTAGTGATGGTATTCCTGATCTCCTCTTTGTTCACGGTTGCCAGGAAACCCAGTCTCCCGGTATTGATCCCGACTATCGGGACGTCGAGATCGCGGATATAATTCACTGCCTTGAGAATGGTACCGTCTCCCCCAACGCTGAGAAAAAGGTCAAAGGAGCTGTCGATATTTTTAAAGGTATTGATGTAGCTAAAATCCTGCTTGATCTCCCGGTTTTCATCAATGAGGTTCAGGAATTCCTCCTCGATCCATACTTCGACCTTTTCCTCCTCCAATACGCGAAGCAGTTCCTCGATATAAATACCGGAATGGGCATGATAAAACTGCCCGTAGATCGCTACCTTCATGATTATATATTGAGGTATTTGTTCAGATACCTCGAGCGTTCGTCGAGATTGGAAGAGAAGCTGTCCTCCTGGTGCTTCGATACCACTTTATAGCCGTACCGTCTGAAGGACTGGAGCAGGGAATCCAGGGCTGTGGGTCCTGTTTTCACGGTAACCTGGGCCAGATCGTCCTCGTGGCGCGATACAAAAGCGCCAAGCATATGGGCGCCGTTTGATTCGACGATTTGGCTGATCTCGCTGAAGGAGTAATCCTTGTACCCCTTTTCAACGATGAGAATGGCCCCGGGATTGTTCAGGAAGGGAGCTTCGGTGAAGAGGTTCATCACATCCTGCAGTTCCAGGTACCCGAGGTACTGATTATCATCGTTAAGAACAGGCATGATATTCGACTGGTTCTTTGAAAAAGCGTGCAGGACCTCTATCCAGTTGTCATTATCCCGGACGAAGAATACTTCAAGCGCATACTGATAGGCCTCCAGCGTGTCCTGACTTTCGAAGGTGCGGATGTCGTTTTCGGAAATATTGCCCACGAAATTGCCACCAGCCTGCACGGGGAAATGGGAATAGGTCAGCTGGCTAAACAGGTCCTGGACCTGTTCGACCTTAAGGCTGATATCCGGCATTTCTACATCATTCAGGATATAAGGCTGGATGTTCATATTGCGTTGCTTTCCCTGCAAATTAATCAAAATAATGTACTTTTTTGCCTATCCAACTTTGTATTTTTGTTGAAATTAACAACAGGATGACGAAGCTGAGCGTTAACATCAACAAGATAGCCACCCTTCGGAACAGCAGGGGAGGTGATATACCCAATGTCGTGCAGGTAGCGCGGGACATCCAATCCTTCGGCGGGCAGGGGATTACCGTGCATCCAAGGCCGGACGAGAGACATATTCGGTATCAGGATGTACGCGATCTTCGACCGGTGGTCCATGAAGAATTCAATATCGAGGGAAATCCGATCCAGAAATTCATCGACCTTGTCCTCCAGGTAAAACCGGAGCAGGTAACCCTCGTTCCGGATGCTGAGGATGCCATCACCTCCAACGCAGGCTGGGATACCGTAAAAAACAGGGATTTTCTCAGGGAGATCATTGACGAGTTCAGGAATCATGATATCAGGACTTCGATCTTTGTAGATCCTGATCCGCGCATGATAGAGGGGGCATCGAAGACCGGTACCGATCGGATAGAACTTTACACCGAGCATTATGCGCGGGAGTACGCAAACGGAAACAAGGCTGCGGTGGATCCCTATGCAGCCTGTGCCCTGCAGGCTAAAGAACTTGGTCTGGGGATCAATGCGGGTCACGACCTTTCCCTTGAGAATATCCGGTTCTTTAAAGAACAGGTTCCAGGCTTGCTTGAGGTTTCCATCGGTCATGCCCTGATCGCGGAATCACTTTACGATGGCCTCCAAAATGTCATCCGCCGATACCTGCAACTGTTAAAAGAGGATTAGCATGAAACTTCACGCCAATATCATGGGAGAAGGAACGCCATTCCTGATCCTTCATGGTTTTCTTGGAATGAGCGATAACTGGAAAACCCTGGGCCGCGATTTTGCTGAGGCGGGATACCAGGTACACCTGTTGGACCAGCGGAACCATGGCCGGAGCCCTCATAGCCCGGACTTCAGCTATACGGAGATGGCAGGGGATATCCAAACCTATCTTCAGGACCACGACCTTCGTGAGGTTGTCCTCCTTGGCCATTCCATGGGAGGAAAGACTGCCATGACAGCCGCCCTGTTGTTTCCAGAGCAGATTTCCCGGCTCATTATAGTCGATATCGCTCCGAAGTACTATCCGCCACACCACCAGAAGATCCTGGAAGGTTTGAAGGCTATAGACAGCACTGAGCTTGAATCTCGGGAAGAGGCAGAGGAACTCCTGAAATCCTACGTTAAGGAACCGGAGGTGCGGCTTTTCCTGCTCAAGAACCTGTACCGGAAGGAAAAAGACAGGCTTGCGCTTCGTCTCAACCTGGATGTGCTTACGGAAAAAATTGAGAACCTGGGAGAGGCTATTGTTTCTGAATCCACCTTCTCAGGCCCCACTCTTTTTGTAAAAGGCGAGCGATCCGATTATATTCTGGAATCAGACCAGGTGGAAATCCAACGCTATTTTCCAGATTCCGAAATCGTGACCATTTCCGGTGCAGGCCATTGGGTTCATGCGGAAAAAAGGCGTGAATTCTACAGATCGGTTATGGAATTCCTCCGGAAATCATAAAATTTACTGTGCAAGCATAAGAAATTTTCCCCTGGGGTTGCTGAAGTCACAATTTATTTTAAATTTGAGCATCAACCCATTTTTAAATCATCCACCTTATTTATGAAAAAAATTTCACTTCTGATGGTGTTTGTCCTGACGAGCACCCTGACCTATGCTGGTGGCTATAGAGTAAGTGTTCAGGGGCAACGGGCCCTGGCTATGGGCCATACCGGAGTTGCCGTTGTCAACAGCGCCGAACTCGGTTTTTTCAATCCTGCGGGACTGGTCTATCTCGAGAACCAGCTCACGATATCAGCTGGGGTTAGTGCTGTCTTCTCTGATGTAGCCTGGCAGAATGAATTTACCGGGGGTTATGCCACTACGGACAACCCAGTCGGAACCCCATTTTACTTCAATGCCGCGTACAGTGTAAAGGATTGGTTAGCCGTAGGACTCAGCGTCTATACACCCTATGGCAGCACCGTGGAGTGGGAGCAGGATTGGCCGGGCTCCCACCTGGTCAACAATATTGAGCTGCAGGCGATATATATTCAGCCTCTGGTCTCGGTAAAAGTAGCAGAATTCCTCAGCGTTGGGGGAGGTCCTATTTTTGTGACGGGAGCTGTTAATTTCAACAGGAATCTCAACCGAACCCTGACCGACATCGAGGGAAATCGCGCCAATGTATCTGTGGACGCTTCGGGGGTCAATGAATGGGGATGGTCCGCCAGTGCCTTGTTTACGGCGACTGAGGATCTTCGCATCGGGGTAAACTACCGTTCTGAGATTATCATGGAAGCCGAGGATGGAACTGCCGATTTTGAGAATGTTCCCAATACACCCCTGGCGCCTTTTGACGACACCACCTTTGATGCGTCTCTTCCCCTTCCCGCGGAACTTACCGTCGGACTGTCCTATCAGCTCAACGAAAAATGGCTCCTGGCCTTTGACTACAACCGTACCTTCTGGGATGTATACCAGTCGCTTGATATCGATTTTGAAGATCCTGCAATCCCGGATTCCCAGAACCCGAGGGCGTATGAGGACTCGAGTACATGGAGATTCGGGGCGCAGTACGATGCCACTGACAAACTGGTCCTCAGGGCAGGGTACTACCTGGACGAAACACCTGTTCAGGAGGGATATTTTGCCCCCGAGACACCGCGTAATGACGCCATGGGATTCACGGCCGGACTTTCCTTGCACGTCAATTCCCATCTCGCCATAGATGCTTCCTTCGCCTACATCCGGTTTGATGAAATAGATGCGTCTTACGATTACTACACCGAAAACGGACAGCAGGTTCCTTTCGGAGGAACCTACAAGACGAGCGCCTTTATACCGGGCATCGGCATTACCTACAAACTCTAAACGAATCATGATGAAGAGACAAATAAAATACTGGGGGCTTATGGCCATGGCTCTTATGGCCTGCGAACCTGAGTTTGAAAATCCGGTCAGCGACCTGGATGCCTACTCCAGCGGAGAGGCGGATTTTTCCAATTACGTCGCCATAGGAAATTCCCTTACGGCAGGATTTGCAGACAATGCCCTTTATATCACAGGTCAAAAGAATTCCTATCCCAATATCCTCGCCCAGCAGTTCGCCAAGGTTCAGGAAACCGCGGATTTCGATCAACCCCTGATGAACGACAATGCCGGAGGGCTGCTCCTCAATGGCACCCAGATCTATGGGACCCGGCTCGTTCTCGCCTTTGACGCTGAGGGTAATCCGGCTCCCCGGAGCTATACCGGAGCTGATCCCACCACCGAGGTTACGGAGACCCTGACCGGTCCCTTCAGTAACATGGGGGTTCCCGGCGCCAAAAGCTTTCATCTGGTTTCCCCGGGATACGGGGACGTGGCTGGGATCGCATTGGGTACTGCCAATCCCTATTTCGCCCGCTTTGCCTCCTCTGCTGAGACCACGGTCCTGGCGGATGCCGTGGCTCAGAACCCGACCTTCTTTACGTTGTGGATAGGAAATAACGATGTCCTAAGCTTTGCTACCTCAGGGGGAATAGGGGTGGACCAGACCGGGAATTTTAACCCCGCGACATACGGCCCGAACGATATCACGGATCCACAGGTGTTTGCCCAGGTATATGCCACCCTGGTCACCTCCATGATAGATGCAGGGGCTGAGGAGGGGGTACTCCTGAATATCCCCATGGTAACGGACATTCCATTCTTTACTACCGTTCCGGTCAATGCCATTCCATTGGATGAGGGCACAGCGGCGGTTCTCAATACGAAATTTGCCGCGTACAATACCCAGATCCTGCCCGGACTTGCACAACAGGGTGTCATCACTGCTGCGGAGATGGAGGCGAGGAAAATCACTTTTGCCGCGGGACTGAATTACGTGACCTTATCGGATGAGGACCTGACCGATATTTCCGGCATCCTGCAACAGGCACCGTTTAACCTTGACGAGGCGACGGCCCATCTTCTGGGACAGCTACGGCAGGCTACTCAGGAGGATCTTATTCCACTTTCCTCTGCCAGTGTCCTCGGTACTGCTGTAGGCGGAGATCCTTCACTCGTAATGGGAGTTTCCGTACCGCTGGGGGATCAGCATGTGCTGACGCCCGATGAGCAGGAGATGGTAGCCGATGCTACCATGGCCTACAACGCCGTAATTAAAAATATTGCTGAACAGCATGATCTGGCATTTCTTGATGTGGCTGCTATTCTTGAAGAACTTTCGGGTCCGGGTATCGCCTTTGATGCAGGGATGATCACTTCTGATTTTGTCACGGGGGGAGCATTCTCCCTGGACGGAGTTCATCTTACTCCGAGGGGTTCAGCGCTGCTGGCCAACCGAATCATTTCAGAGATCAATGAGACCTATGATGCGACCGTTCCAAAGGTCAACGCAGGCGCTTACGGGACCATTACCCCGAGCAACGAGGTCGATTAAAGTCAAATTTGAGAATCGAACGCCGGAATTTCCGGCGTTTTGATTTTAGTGCTATATTTAGAGGAAATTAAAGAGATGATCTTTATACTGCGCATTCTGTTGACGGCCGTTGTGGTCGTCTTCCTTTCTCAGATTCTGCCGGGGATTAGCGTGACGGGTTATCTTACTGCTGTACTTGTTGCGGTGGTGCTGGCTATTCTCAACCTGATCGTAAAGCCCATCCTGGTTTTCTTTACCCTCCCGGTCACCTTACTTACTTTTGGTCTATTTCTTCTGGTGATCAATGCCTTTATTATTCTTTTGGCAGATGCCTTTATCGACGGGTTTGACACCTCGGGCTTCTGGGCAGCGCTTTTTTTCAGCCTGCTGCTATCGCTTTTCCAGTCTCTGCTGTACTCTCTGGCGGAGCGAAAATAGGATCGTCGCGTCCCATGCCTCAAACTTTGCCGACTCTCAAAAATGTTGTACTTTTGCAAACCAATTTTTTATAAGAATCCGCAATGAACATAACGAGAGAAAATATTGACGAGCTCAATGCCGTAGTCCGGGTCGATATCGCCAAAGAGGACTATAGCAACAAAGTGGAGAAGATCCTGAAAGATTACCGGAAAAACGCAAATATTCCAGGTTTCCGAAAGGGCCACGTGCCGATGGGGATGGTTAAGAAGCAGTACGGGAAGGCAGTCCTGGTCGACGAGGTAAACAAGCTTTTGCAGGATGCGCTGAACAAGTATCTGACGGAGGAAAAACTCGATGTTCTGGGGAATCCCCTGCCAAAGGAGCAGGATAGCTTTGACTGGGATAGTGAACAGTTCACCTTTGAATTTGAGCTGGGCCTGTCTCCTCAGTTCGAAGTGAATCTTGAGAATCAGGAACCGATCAGACATTATACCATTGTGGCTACTGAGGAGATGGTGGAGAATCAGGTGAAAGCCATCCAGAAGCAGTATGGGAAACTGGTGTCCAAAGAAACTGCTGAAGAAGGAGATCAGGTAGTGGGGACCTTCAAAAATGAAGCGGAAGGTATTGACGCTAAGGCAACCCTTCCCCTGGAAAAAATAAAAGACGATGAACAGCGGAAGAAATTGATCGGTGCCAAGGCAGGGGATGTGGTCTCTCTTGGGACTAAAGATCTTTTCGAAGATGATCATGAACTGATCGAATATCTGAAGATCGAACACGACAAGGCCCACGGGCTGGACATCCCTGTGGATTTTCATGTTACGGAGGTTAATCACCAGGAGCTGGCGGATCTTGACCAGGAGTTATTTGACAAGGTATACGGGGAAGGAGAGGTCAAATCCGTAACTGAGCTGAAGGAAAGGATCAGGAAAGACGCAGGTCAGCAATTCGTTCAGCAAAGCGATCAGCAGCTGATGAATGATGTGAGCGAAAGATTGATTGAGACTACAAATTTTGAGCTTCCAAAGGAGTTTCTTCAGAAGTGGATCAGAACCGCCGGGGAGAAGGAAATGACTGAGGAAGAGGCAAAAGAGGAATACGAGAAAAGCGAAAAAGGGCTGCGGTATCAGCTGATTGAAGGAAAACTGGTATCGGAATATGGACTGGAGGTGAAGTTCGAGGATCTTAAGAATTTCGCAAAGGATCGTATCCGGGAGCAGATGGCGCAGTTTGGGCAGACAGATCCACAGGACAAGGAACTCGACGAGATCGCTGCCAGAATACTTTCTCATCAGGACGAGGTGAAAAGGTTATCGGAACAGTTGATGAACCAGAAACTGCTCGCCCTGTACAAGGAGAAGCTTAATCTGGATGAGAAGGAGGTGACCTTTGAAGAATTTGTTAAAGAGGTCTATCAATAGAACTTTTCTAAATTAATACTTATCTTTAAGGCGTCAGATCTTTCCAGGACTGGCGCTTTTTTTGCAGGCATCCCGGAGGTTTTGGGGACCGACCAAAGCCCTCATGATCAGATAAATCAGAAACTTGTTTTTACATGGATTACGGAAAAGAATTTGAAAAATATGCTACCAGGCACCATGGTGTCAACAGCAACTATTATAACCAGATAATCAGCAGCATGAATCCTCTTGGGATGACGCCGAATATCATTGAGGAGAGACAGATGAATATCGCTATTTTCGACGTTTTCTCACGGCTTATGATGGACCGGATCATCTTTTTGGGTACGGCCATCAATGACCAGGTAGCCAACATCATACAGGCACAATTGTTGTTCCTCGAGAGTACGGATGCCTCAAAGGACATACAGATCTATATCAACTCACCAGGAGGAAGTGTTTATGCAGGTCTGGGTATATACGACACGATGCAATTTATCAAACCAGACGTGGCTACAATATGTACGGGAATGGCAGCTTCGATGGGAGCTGTTCTTCTTTGCGCAGGGGAGAAAGGGAAACGAAGCGGTCTGCCTCATTCCCGGGTTATGATCCACCAGCCTTTAGGAGGGGCACAGGGACAGGCTAGTGATATCGAGATCACCGCAAGGGAAATCCTGACGCTCAAACGCGAGTTGTATGACATCATCGCAAAGCATTCCGGGCAGCCTTACGAGAAGATCGAGGAAGATAGTGATAGAGATTACTGGATGAAGGCAGATAAGGCGATGGAATACGGGATGATCGATGAGATCCTGACCCGGGACTGATTAAGCTGAATTGAAAGAGAAAAAGGTCCGGCATGCCGGACCTCAATAAAAATTGTATGGCGAAAGAAGAATTAGAATGTTCCTTCTGCGGGAGAAAGAAACCGGAGACCAACCTGCTAATAGCGGGATTGGACGCCCATATCTGCGACCGCTGTATCGAGCAGGCGCATGGGATTGTGGTGGAGGAATCCAGACAGGAAGGGACAAGTGAGCTTACTTCGGAACTCAAGCTTAGAAAACCTCAGGCGATCAAATCCTTTCTGGACAAGTACGTCATCGGCCAGGAGCATACCAAGAAGGTGCTTTCCGTGGCTGTTTACAACCATTATAAGCGTTTGCTTCAGCCTGTCTCCGAGGACGATATCGAAATCCAGAAGAGCAACATCATCATGGTGGGGGAGACCGGTACAGGAAAAACGCTGATGGCGAAGACGATCGCCAGGATGCTGAATGTTCCATTGGCCATTGTTGACGCAACGGTACTCACAGAGGCCGGATATGTCGGAGAGGATGTGGAGAGCATATTGACCCGTCTCTTACAGGCCGCAGATTACAACCTGGAAAAGGCGCAGCACGGAATCGTATTCATAGACGAGATCGACAAAATTGCCCGGAAGAGTGATAATCCATCGATTACCAGAGATGTCTCCGGAGAAGGGGTACAGCAGGCGCTGCTGAAACTTCTGGAAGGAACTACGGTCAACGTGCCGCCAAAAGGCGGGAGAAAACATCCCGACCAGAAGTTCATCGAGGTGGATACAGAAAATATCCTCTTCATTACAGGGGGAGCCTTCGACGGAATCGAGAGGACGATCAGCAAAAGACTTAATATGCAGGCGGTCGGCTTCAGTGCTTCAAAAAGCGAGGATGCCATCGAAAGGGAAAACCTGCTCAAGTATATCATTCCAAAGGACCTGAAGGATTTTGGGCTGATCCCGGAAATTATTGGAAGGCTTCCGGTACTTACCCATATGAACCCGCTAAACAAAGGGACGCTCAGAGCGATCCTCACCGAACCAAAGAACGCGATCATCAAGCAGTACCAGAAGCTTTTTGAGATGGATGATATAGAATTCACCATTACGGATGAGGCGCTGGATTTCATCGTGGAGAAAGCCGTGGAATACAAACTCGGGGCCAGGGGCTTGCGCTCCCTGTGCGAAGCCATCCTCACTGATGCTATGTTCGAAATGCCCGAGGGAAAAGACAGCAAACTGGTAGTGGACAAGGCTTATGCCGAAGAGAAACTGGACAAATCGGGGATCAAGAGATTGAAGGCCGTCTCCTAAGAAGACCGAGCCATAACCCGAAACAGGAGCGCAAAGCCATTTCTATCCCAGGAGTGGCTTTTCGCTTTTTAGGTTTTGGGATTCTTGAAGATTTTTTACCAAAATTTTTTCATTTTCCTTTTTTTTAAAATGTATTTTAGATCGAGGCTAAGGTTTTGTAAATCAGGAAAAAAATGGAAAAATTGAATCCGTACCTGACTTTTCAGGGGAATTGTGAAGAAGCGTTCAACTTCTACAGATCGGTCTTTGGAGGGGAATTCACCTACGTTGGAAGGTTCTCTGATATTCCTTCCGATGAGGGCCTTGTCATTCCAGAGCACAAGATGAACAAGATCATGCATATCGCCCTGCCATTGGGGAACGACTGTATCCTGATGGGGAGTGATTGCGATGAGGGTTTTTGCCCCGAGGTTGTGGTGGGCAATAATGTCTGCCTGTCCATCAGTACCGCCTCCAAGGAAAAGGCCGACGATTTGTTTGAGAAACTGTGCAACGGGGGCGAGATAACCACCCAGATCGGAGACGTTTTTTGGGGGAGCTACTATGGCACTTGTACAGATCGCTTCGGGGTCAGCTGGATGATCAGCTATACCCGGGAACATAACAAGAATTAATGCAAACCACAAATAACTTTTTATGGACAAACTCAAGATAAACTGCGCCCTCCAAATCTCCCGGCCGGTGAAGGAAGTTTTTGAAGCCATCATCGATCCTGAAAAGATGGCGAACTACTTCATCGAAAAAGGTAGCGGAAGGATGGCGGAAGGAAAGGAGCTTGAATGGAAATTCCCGGAATTCGAAGAAAAAGCAATGGTCAAGGTCATAGAGCTTACCCCTGATGAATATGTTTCCTTCCAGTGGGAAGGGGCTGCAGGAGAGAAGCTTCTGGTGGAGATAACCCTATTGGAGATGCCAGGAGATGCCACACTTGTCAAGGTGACTGAAGGGGAGATGAAGTTCGACGAAAAAGGGGTGAAGTGGCTTGCTCAGAACACGGAAGGCTGGGCTAATTTCCTGGCCTGTATGAAGGCGTATCTTGAGCATGGAATCAACCTTCGGAAGGGATCTTTCGATTTTATGAAACAATAGTAAAAAATAAACCCGCTCCGGCAAATCCGGAGCGGGTTACCTTTGGGCGCAAGTTTAGAACCGGTATCCCAGAGAGAACTGGAAACCGGAGTTCTTGATATCCTCGCGCTCCATCTCAAAATCTTCATCTTCCTCGTCGATATCCTGAATATCGGTCAGCCCCAAATGATATCGTGCCTCCAGAAAGAAGCTTTGTGTAAGGTCATAAGCCAAGCCAAGGTTGATCCCGAGGGCGAACTTCTTAACCTCTTCGGTGATGTCTTCCGTACCAGACTCCTCAAAATAGGCGCCTCCGAAATCGGTGGAAATCTGATATTCATTCTCCGCCTTCAACACATATCCAAGCTGAGGTCCCGCATTAAGACTAAGTCCCTGTGTCGGATAAAATTTCAACATAACAGGAAGGTTCAGGTAAGACAGCGTCACTTTTTCCTCGGACGACAAGATAAGATCCTCCTCTTCCATCTCAGAAAATGCCGTTGCCCCTTCTTGGGAATAAAGCAATTCTGGCTGAAGGGAAAACTGGGGAGTGATCTGGAAGTTTGCCAGGAGTCCCGCGTGCCATCCAAGGGATGGATCCACTTCAAGGTCGCTTGAGAGAGTGGTGTAGTTGACCCCGGCCTTTAGACCGAAGTCCTGCGCAATACCGCCGGTTAATGCCATGAGCATTACAGCGGTTGTAGTGATGATTCTTGTTTTCATTGATGTTCTATACGTTATGACCAAAATCGGTTGAGAACAAGACGGTGAAAAGGCCAGGATGTTACAGTAAGACAGCACAATAATTACCGGTCCACCAAAAGAGTTCCTGGAAACCGTTTCCAACCTCTGAAAAAGTTCTGGATGGCTCAAAAAAAAGAGTTGCCTCCCACGGGAGACAACTCTTACATCTTTGATGTTGCTGAAGGCTCGGATTACATCATTCCGGGCATTCCACCGCCACCCATTGGAGGCATTCCTCCTCCGGAATTCTCCTCTTTGATGTCGGTCAAGGCACATTCTGTCGTCAGGATCATACCGGCAACTGAGGCCGCGTTCTCCAAGGCCACACGAGTCACCTTTTTCGGGTCGATAATTCCTGCGCTCATCATGTCCACATAGGAATCAGATTTCGCATCGTATCCGTAGTTGTCTTTTCCTTCGAGGACTTTGTTGATCACTACAGATCCTTCCCCGCCGGCGTTTTCGACGATAGTTCTAAGCGGAGATTCGATTGCGCGGTTGACAATCTGGATACCTGTAGCCTCATCAGCGTTTGCAGCTTTCAGGTTCTCAAGAACGGCTTTGGCTCTAACCAGGGCAACACCACCACCAGCGACGATTCCTTCTTCAACGGCTGCACGGGTAGCGTGAAGCGCGTCGTCCACACGATCCTTTTTCTCCTTCATCTCCACCTCAGAAGCGGCACCGACATAAAGCACGGCGACACCTCCGGCCAACTTGGCGAGGCGCTCCTGCAGTTTTTCCCTGTCGTAATCCGAAGTTGTGGTTTCCATCTGTGCTTTGATCTGGTTGACCCGGTCCTTGATGGCCTGATTGTCTCCTGATCCGTTGACCACAGTGGTATTGTCCTTATCGATCTGGACTTTTTCAGCTGTACCCAGCATATCTACCGTGGCATTTTCGAGCGTAAAGCCTCTTTCTTCCGAAATGACGGTACCTCCTGTCAGGATGGCGATATCCTCAAGCATCGCTTTTCTTCTGTCCCCAAAGCCAGGCGCTTTCACGGCGGCGATCTTGAGAGAACCTCTGAGTTTGTTCACCACAAGAGTGGCAAGGGCTTCCCCGTCCACGTCCTCAGCGATGATCAACAGGGGCTTCCCGGATTGCGCTACAGGCTCAAGTACCGGAAGAAGATCTTTCATCGCGGATATTTTCTTGTCATAAATCAGGATATAAGGATCTTCCAGCTCTGCCGTCATCTTTTCGCTATTCGTCACGAAATAAGGGGAAAGGTATCCGCGGTCGAACTGCATCCCTTCAACAACGTCCACATGAGTTTCAGTTCCTTTGGCCTCCTCTACGGTGATCACACCTTCTTTACCAACTTTTCCGAAGGCTTGAGCTATAAGTTCTCCGATCTGATCATCGTTGTTGGCGGAGATAGAGGCGACCTGCTTGATCTTCTCTGAAGAATCTCCCACCTGTTTGGTCTGCTGGCCGAGGTTTTCTGTAAGGGCTGCCACCGCCTTGTCGATTCCCCTTTTCAGGTCCATTGGATTGGCACCGGCGGCCACGTTCTTGAGGCCTTCCTTCACAATAGCCTGAGCCAGCACGGTAGCTGTTGTGGTACCGTCACCGGCGAGGTCGTTGGTCTTGGAGGCGACCTCCTTGACCATCTGAGCTCCCATGTTTTCCAGGGCGTCCTCCAATTCGATTTCCTTGGCCACGGTCACCCCGTCCTTGGTCACGATTGGGGCGCCAAAGGATTTACTGATGATCACGTTACGACCTTTTGGTCCTAATGTTACTTTTACTGCGTTTGCAAGTGCATCTACACCGCGTTTGATCCCGTCACGGGCTTCAATGTCAAATTTTATGTCTTTTGCCATTTTTCTTGGTTTTTTTCCCTGAAGAAAGGGGTTTTGTTAATGTTTTCGGTTAAAGGTCAGACCACAGTGTTATACTATGGCAAGAATATCATCCTCTCTCATCATCAGGTAATCTCTACCCTCCAGTTTGAGTTCGGTACCAGAATATTTACCGTATAGTACGGTATCACCAACCTTGACAGTCATTTCGTGATCCTTTTTACCGCCACCTACGGCCACTACCTTTCCCTTCTGTGGTTTTTCTTTTGCAGTTTCGGGAATGTAAATACCTGAAGCTGTCTGCGTTTCAGCAGCAACAGGCTCCACAAGTACTCTGTCTGAAAGAGGTTTAATGTTTAGTGCCATTTTTGATTTTTATTTTAGTTAATGAATTCTACATTCGAACAACCCGATAAGTCGAAAATTGTGCCACTTGGAAAATGCTGACATCAGGGAAAAAAAAATGCCAGCTTGTCATAAGCTGGCATAAGGTTTTGGGTCGCTTCCCTGTTAATTCTGATCCGCAGGATTCTGTTCAGGTGTCTCAATCGGTTCCGGAACATTCATTTCGACTTCCGATTCATCTCCCATAATCCTGGATTCTCCCATTCCATCACCATCCATAATGGTCACGTTAGAGAGCAGGATTAGAACGAGCAGCAAGGTGGCAAGGGTCCAGGTGCTTTTGTCTAGAAAATCTGAGGTTTTTTGTACTCCCCCAATCTGATTGGCTCCCCCACCGAAGGCAGAGGAAAGGCCTCCCCCTTTGGGGTTCTGAACCATGATCACCACCACCAGTAAAAAGGCTACAATGATGATCAATGCTAAAAAGATGGTAAACGTATTCATTATCTAACTGTTAGGATCCTGTAATTTCTCTATGGCCCGAATTTGGTCCGCAAAGAAACCACTTTTTTCGGGATTTTTCAAAATTAAAATCTTGTATGCCTGAATGGCTTTCTTATAGTTTTGCTGTTCCAGATAGACCCTGGCCAGGGTTTCTGTCATCAGGGCTTCCGGAGCGGTCATGCTGGCTTCCGCAAGATTGACCTTTCGCGTGCTCTTGGAGGGATCTATCCGTGGGCTCTTGGCGATAAAATCCTCTATCAACTCGAATTTCCTTTTTTGTGGTTCAGGTTCCTCCGGTTCTTTCTTCAAAGTCCTGGTGATGGGTTTTGTCGAGGAAAGTTTCAGCCATTCGCTAAAGGAATGACTTTCGCCTTTGTCAAAATCCAGGGGTCGCCCTCGCTCCAGGCTGTCCTCCTCTGCTTTCTTGTATGGTGTGAACAGCTCGGGATCAAACACCTGCTCGCTTTCCCTTACCTTCATCTTTAATGCCCGGTCAAGGCTCAGGTTTTCTTCTTTTTCAGGATCCAGGTCTTTCTCTGCCTCCTTTTGTTGGCGCCTGCCCTTGCTCGCGATCTCGTTCTGCTGAAATTCTTCAGAGGTAATGAAGTCAAAAAGGACACTGCGATCCGTGGTGTAGGCGGCGGTAATGCGGAGCTCGTGATTGTAATGCAGGCTGTCCGCCTGCCTGAGGCCTTTCAGCCTGAGAGCTCTGGCGGCCTGAAAAAAAGGATATTTCTTCAGGACACCATTGAGTGCGGCGGTTTGACCGAAATCCAACTCGGCCGGATGGTGCAGAAGATATGTGAGCTGCTCCTTGTCCATTTACCAGTTCGCTAGGGTTGCATTGAAGATGTCCTGGGTGATCCTGGTGAATATCTCTTCCAGAGCAGTGGCCAGAAGGGATCCGCTCAGCTGGGCATTCGCAGGATAGTCGTAGTAAAAGGAAAATCTCCGCTCCAGGTCCTTTTCTGGATCCAGGGTGTTGTAGAAGCGCACGTTGATCACGATGGTCAGCCGGTTCTGGGCAGCTGTGCTTTCTGCTGTAGCGGACATCGGGGCGATATAGTAGTCCACAATTTCTCCCTCATATACCAAATCCCCATTGTTATCGGTCAGACTCAGATTGGTCTGGCTCTGGATCAGGTCCTGGAGCTGCAGCGTAAAAGTCCGCTCTATCCCCGGCTCCACA
Source organism: uncultured Salinimicrobium sp. (assembly GCA_946887075.1). Next base: position 20,305 of record CAMPKA010000020.1, on the reverse strand, counting down.
ATGGCCGCAGTGTTCTGAAAATAATTCACCTGGAAGGTCTGGGCATTTCCGGTGTCAGCCCCGGAAAAGGAATAGATTCCGCAGGAGAAGCAAATGGACAGGATCAACCCGCCCAGGAAATAAGTGAAGAAGGTGGAGCCTCTTTTGTTATAGGTCATACTGCTTGATCTTTCGGTATAGAGTCCTTTCACTGATCCCGAGTTCTTCGGCTGCGGCTTTCCTCTTGCCGTTATGCCGTTCCAGGGATTTTCTGATGAGCTCCAGTTCCTTGTCCTGGAGGGAGAGCGTTTCCTCTTCCTGGATCTCCTCTGCAAAATAGTATTTATCCTGTTTGGTGGACTTGTTTTCCTGGGGAATCTGAAGTACCTCAAGTTGCTCATTGATCACCTCCTCGGAATCAGCTTCCTCTTCCTCCCCGTTGCCATAGATCTTCTGGATCAGGCCCTGATTCTCCTCGCGCACCTTCTGTCCGCTGTCGTGCTTCATCAGCTCCATGGTCAGCTTCTTAAGGTCATTAAGGTCATTCTTCATGTCAAAAAGAACCTTGTACAGAATTTCCCGTTCCGTACTGAAATCGCTTTCCCTCTTCTTGTCCTGGATCACAGCGGGTAAATTATTCCCAACTCCGGGCAGATATTCCCTGAGGAGCTTTGCATCGATCTCCCGCTCCTGCTCCAGGACGGAGATCTGTTCCGCGATATTTCGCAACTGCCTGATGTTGCCGTTCCATCTGTACTGCTGTAAAAGGGTAACTGCATCCTCCTTCAGCCGGATTGTAGGCATCTTGTATTTCAGAGCAAAATCCGAGGCGAATTTACGGAACAGCAGGTGGATGTCTTCCTTCCTCTCCCGCAATGGAGGGAGCGTGATCTCAACGGTACTTAACCGGTAGTACAGGTCCTCCCGGAATTTCTCCTTCTTTACGGCTTCCTGCATATTGAGATTGGTCGCCGCAACAATTCTGACGTTGGTCTTCTGGACCTTGGAAGAGCCGACTTTTATGAACTCACCGTTCTCCAGGACCCGAAGGAGACGGACCTGAGTGGTCAGGGGGAGTTCTCCCACCTCATCGAGGAAAATCGTCCCGCCGTCCGCTACCTCGAAATACCCGCTTCTGGTCTGGGTAGCACCGGTAAAGGCTCCTTTTTCGTGTCCGAAAAGCTCGCTGTCTATGGTGCCCTCTGGAATCGCACCGCAGTTCACCGCAATGTACTTTCCGTGCTTGCGGTGAGACAAAGAATGGATGATCCGCGGAATACTCTCCTTCCCAACTCCGCTCTCTCCTGTCACCAGGACCGAGATATCCGTCGGAGCTACCTGGATCGCTTTTTCTACTGCACGATTGAGTTTCTCATCATTTCCGAGAATCCCGAATCGCTGTTTTGTTGCCTGTACTGATTCCATTTTATTTCATTGTCGCAATTCCTGGCGACCCTCGATCTTTGTCTTAATTATTTTCACTGAAACCCACCGCTTTCCCGATAAGGGTGGCACTGGTACAATCCGCGACCCTGACCATGACGAAATCCCCTACCTGGTAGTTTTCCTTGGGGAATACGGCCACGGTGTTTTGAGTGGTGCGGCCGCTCCAGTGGGCGTCGGACTTCTTGCTTTCCTTTTCGATAAGCACTTCGACAACTTTTCCGACGAACTGCCTGGTCCTGTGATGGCTGTGCTGCTGCTGGAGATTAACGATTTCCGTCAGCCTGCGCTTTTTTACGGGTTCCGGAACATCATCCTCCATTTTTCTTGCAGCCATGGTCCCCGGACGTTCGGAATAGGCGAACATGAACCCGAAGTCATATTTGACATACTCCATCAGGGAAAGCGTGTCCTGATGGTCCTCTTCGGTCTCGGTAGGGAAGCCGGTGATCATATCCTGAGAGATCGCACAGTCCGGGATCATTTTTCTGATGTTGTCGATGAGTTCAAAATACTGCTCCCTGGTGTGCAACCTGTTCATCGCCTTGAGAATTCTGTTACTTCCGCTTTGCACCGGAAGGTGGATATACTTGCAGATATTGGGATGATCTGCCATGGCCTCGATAACATCAAGGGTCATGTCCTGGGGATTGGAGGTAGAGAACCGGATCCTCATTTTAGGATGTGCCGTAGCAACCATTCTCAGCAGCGCAGCGAAATTGATCGCTGTGGCCTTCTCGATCTCTGAAGCGTTTTTAAAATCCTTTTTCAGACCCCCGCCATACCAAAGGTAGCTGTCCACATTTTGTCCCAGGAGCGTAATCTCCCTGAATCCTTTTTCCGCGAGCTGATCGACTTCCTCCATGATGCTCTGCGGATCCCTGCTTCTTTCCCTTCCCCTTGTAAAGGGAACCACACAGAAGGTGCACATGTTATCACAGCCTCTTGTGATGGATACAAAGGCGGATACCCCATTGCTCTGAAGCCTGACCGGCGCGATGTCCCCGTAGGTTTCCTCCTTTGAAAGGATGACGTTGACCGCATTTCTTCCTGATTCCACCTCGGAGAGCAGGTTGGGCAGATCCTTATAAGCGTCAGGACCCACTACCAGATCCACGATCTTTTCCTCCTCGAGGAACTGGGCCTTAAGCCTTTCTGCCATACAGCCAAGCACCCCGACTTTCATAGTCGGATTTATTTTCTTTACCGCATTGAATTTCTCCAGCCTTTTCCGAACGGTCTGTTCTGCCTTGTCCCGGATCGAACAGGTATTGATGAGCACCAGGTCAGCCTCCTCCAGTTGCTGGGTGGTGTTATAGCCTTCAGCAGCCAGGATCGAGGCCACGATCTCGCTGTCGCTGAAATTCATCTGACATCCATAGCTTTCGATTAGAAGCTTCTTCCCGTTTTCGGCCTTCTGCTCCAGGACCAGGGAATTCCCCTGTTGTCTTTCATCTATTGTCTTCTCCATAGCCTTTGAAATACCCTTTGGGTTATAAGAAGCGCAAAGATAAAGATTTCATCAGGATGTGACAAAGTGGCAGAAAGATTTCTTCAGAACTTCTGATCCTCCTGCTCCTGCCTGAGGGCATTTGGTTTTCTTTAAACCTGGGTATTTAAAAATTCCTATACTTTTGCAGAACAAAATCAGGTAACATGGCCAAAAATTTAGTGATAGTAGAATCTCCGGCAAAAGCGAAGACCATTGAGAAATTCCTGGGCAAGGATTACCAGGTAGCTTCAAGTTTTGGCCATATAGCTGACCTTCCCACAAAGGAACTCGGGGTCGACACAGAAGGGGATTTCACTCCAAAATATACCGTTTCCAAGGATAAAAAGGAGGTGGTCAGGAAGCTTAAGAACCTGGCAAAGGATGCGGAGATGGTGTGGCTGGCAAGTGATGAGGACCGTGAAGGGGAGGCTATTGCCTGGCACCTGGCAGAGGAGCTCAAACTCGACAAAAAGAAGGTCAAGCGGATCGTTTTCCATGAGATCACCAAATCAGCCATCCTCAAAGCGATCGAGAACCCGAGGGACATCGACTATAACCTGGTCAATGCACAACAAGCGCGTCGGGTGCTGGATCGCCTGGTCGGCTACGAAATATCACCTGTACTTTGGCGAAAGGTAAAGGGAGGACTTTCGGCAGGACGGGTGCAGTCGGTTTCAGTCCGGCTGATCGTGGAGCGAGAAAGGGAAATCCAGGCTTTTACCCCGGAAGCTTCTTTCCGGATAGATGCGGAATTCACCACCGAAGAAGGAAAAAGCTTCAAAGCAAAACTACCCAAAAATTTTAGTACCAAGACCCAGGCGGAGAAGTTCCTTTCTCAGAGTCTGGGGGCAACATATAAGGTCGCTGAGCTTTCGACCAAACCGGCCAAGAAATCCCCGGCCCCACCTTTCACGACTTCGACGCTTCAGCAGGAGGCATCCAGGAAGCTGTATTTTTCGGTCAGCAAGACGATGACCATAGCGCAGCGTTTGTATGAAGCCGGGCTCATCACCTATATGAGGACCGATAGTGTCAATCTTTCCAATGATGCACGGGAGGGTGCACGCCGGGAAATTCTTCAGGCATTTGGAGAAAAGTACAGCAAGTCCAGGCAATTCAAGGGGAAGTCAAAAGGAGCTCAGGAGGCCCATGAGGCGATACGCCCCACCGATTTTGCGAACCAACATGTGAATCGGGATCGGGATGAACAGAGGCTTTATGAATTGATATGGAAGAGGGCCATTGCCTCTCAGATGGAGGATGCCAGGCTCGAGCGGACCAATGTGAGGATCTCAGCGGATACCCATGAGAAGGAATTCACGGCCAACGGGGAGGTCATCAAATTCGACGGTTTTCTGAAGGTTTACCTGGAGAGCAAGGATGAGGAGGATGAGGAGCAGGAGGGAATGTTGCCTGCGCTGCGCTCAGGGGAGCAACTGGAAAATTTGTATATCACTGCCACAGAGCGATTCACCAGACCTCCCTACCGGTATACCGAAGCTTCTCTTGTGAAGAAACTGGAGGAATTGGGTATTGGCCGTCCCTCGACCTATGCCCCTACCATATCCACCATTCAGAATCGGAATTACGTAGAAAAAGGGACAGTGGAGGGATCCGAGCGCCAGTACACCCAACTGACACTCCAGGAAGAGAAGATCCGGGAAAAAGTGCTGACAGAAATGGTCGGAAGCGACAAGGGGAAACTGATCCCTACTGCTGTAGGAATGGTGGTCAATGATTTCCTGGTCAACCATTTTGCCAATATTCTCGATTATCATTTTACTGCCAAGGTAGAACAGGATTTCGATGACATCGCCGAGGGTAATGAGGAGTGGACCAAAATGATGAAGGACTTTTATCAGGATTTTCATCCTCAGGTGAAAGATGTTGCGGAGAACGCCGACAGAGAAGTGGGAGAAAGAATCCTGGGGGAGGATCCCGAAACGGGGAAACCGGTAAGCGTTCGCCTCGGGAAATTCGGGCCAATGGTGCAGATGGGATCTGTCGAGGATGATGAGAAGCCCCGTTTTGCAAGTCTTTCACCGGACCAGTCCTTGGATTCAGTCACCTTTGAGGAAGCGATGGAGCTCTTTAAGCTCCCTAAGGAGCTCGGACAATATAAAGGAGAAAAGGTGGAAGTGAACAATGGAAGGTTCGGGCCTTATGTGAGATACGGGAAGAAATTCGTGTCCCTGGAAAAGGGGGAGGACCCGGCTGGGGTAAGCTTTGACCGGGCCCTGGAGCTAATTCGGGAGAAGGAGAAGGCAGATGCGCCGATCTATGAGTACAAAGACAGTCCGGTACAAAAAGGAGTGGGTCGGTTCGGACCCTTCCTCAAGTGGAACGGGATGTTCATAAACGTGGGGAAAAAGTACGACTTCGATTCGCTTTCTCCGGAAGATATCGAAGAACTGATCGAGGATAAACTGAAGAAAGAACGGGAAAAGGTGATTCACAACTGGGAAGAGGAAGGAATAAGAGTGGAGAAGGCCAGGTGGGGAAGGTCCAATATCATCAAGGGAAAGACCAAGGTGGAGCTTCCCAAGACAGTGGACGCCACCAAGCTTAGCCTGGAGGAGGCCAAGGACCTGCTCCAGAAAAAAGCCCCGAAGAAGAAGGCCACGACAAGGAAGCGTACCGGTAAGGCTTCAGGAAAGAAATCTTCGGCAAAAAAGAAATAGATGGAGCTGGATTTTTTTACGCCAGTCAGGGAGGAAATCCTGGAGGAAATCAGGGGCCAGAAAAACCTTGGTGCCGGACTGATCATCAATACAGCAGACAAGGCCTTTCCGGATCTTGAGGGGGTCAAGATCGCGATCTTCGGCGTTCTGGAGGACCGGCTGAAGGAGGATCGTTCCGGGGAACCTTTTGGTTTTGATGGTCTGCGTAAAACGCTTTACCGCCTGTTTCCCGGAAACTGGCATATCAAGGTGGCGGACCTGGGGGATATCGTGCCGGGAGCATCGGCGGAAGACACCTTCTATGCTCTGGAATCCACGGTCAGAACCTTGCTTTCCCAGGACATCATTCCGGTGATTCTCGGAGGAAGCCAGGACCTGGTTTACGGCCAGTACCGGGGATATGACGGAGTTTCCCAGATGGTCAATCTGGTAAATGTGGACTCCCGGTTTGATCTTGGGGACGCTGACAAATCCCTGAGCAACCGGTCCTATATCGGGAAAATTGTAGTGACCAAACCCTATAATCTCTTTAATTATTCCAATATTGGATATCAGACCTATTTCAATTCTCAGGATGAGATCGAACTGATGGACCGCCTCTTCTTCGACGCTTTTAGGTTGGGGGAGGTCAGTGCAGATATTCCGATGGTCGAACCGGTCATGAGGGATGCCGATCTTGTTGCCATGGATCTCAGCTCGATTTCCTCTGGCGCCCTCGGGCTGCCGAATCTCGCCTTCCCCAATGGATTTGAAGGGAAGGAGATCTGTGCCCTAGCGAGATATGCAGGAATCAGCGATAAGGTATCCTCCTTTGGTCTTTATGAATATTCCGCTGCTTTTGAAAGGCCGTTGACCAACATGCTCATCGCCCAGATACTCTGGTATTTCATTGAGGGGGTTAACTTTAGGAAAAATGAAAATACTAATTCCGCCAGAAAGGAGTTTATTAAGTACCAGGTGCCCGTGGAGGAGGAAATCCTTGTCTTCTACAAGAGCCCTTTGAGCGGAAGGTGGTGGATCGAAATTCCATTTATTTCCGCGGCCAATAATAAATTGAAAAGGCATACGTTATTACCTTGCACAGAGGGAGACTACCTTCAGGCCTGCAATCAGGTGATTCCGGAGAGGTGGTACAAAACGAAAAGGAAAAACGAAATTTAACAAAAGATATACATCTGTAGCTGCCGGCATTTTGCGTAAATAAATTGCTTATTAGAAAATAAATAAATAGGTTTACGGCCTTGAAGCTATTATATCCTAACTTTGAGTGATACTATGAGGAAACTTTTTTTGCTTACTGCTGTTATTTCTGTATTGGCCTCTTGTGGCCGCGGTGATCAGGGGCAATTAGTTGGTGTGCAGGGTAAGGAATGGCATCCAGAAAAACCGTTGGGAATGACACTGATTCCCGGTGGGGCTTTCATCATGGGTAAGTCTGACGACGACAGACCGGCCCTGAAGAACGCACCCCCAAAGACAGTGACCGTTCGGTCCTTCTATATGGACGAAACTGAAATCACCAATTCCGAATACCGTCAGTTTGTTTTTTGGGTTCGGGATTCTATCGTTAGGATGAAACTCGCGATTCTTGCCGAGGAGGTGGGAGAGACCCCTGGAACCGGAGGAATCGGAGAGTACGCTTTTGCCGATACCGAAGAGCAGGAACGAACTCCCTATGAGCAGTACATGTATGACAATTATTACAGCATGGGAGGCTACGAAGGCAGAAAACTCAATAAGGATGTTGATCTGATATGGGACACCAGCGAGTATCCGGATGTGTACTACGCAGAGGTGATGGACACGATGTATATCCCAATCGAGGAGGTATACAACGGTCAAAGGTCAATCGACGTAAAGCATTTAAAATTCAAGTATTCCTGGTTGGATGTCTCTGAAGCCGCAAGAGCGGAGCCAGGAGGTGGCCGCGCGGACTTTATCGAGACCGAAGAGGTCCTCGTCTATCCGGATACCACGGTTTGGATCAAGGACTTCAATTATTCCTATAACGAACCCATGCACAATGACTACTTCTGGCATGATGCGTACAGCGATTATCCGGTAGTCGGCGTGAATTGGCATCAGGCCAGGGCATTTGCCCAGTGGAGAACCCTATATCACAATGCATACCGGAAGTCCAGAGGCAAACATAACGTGAACTCCTATCGTCTGCCAACAGAGGCAGAATGGGAATATGCCGCCAGGGGAGGTCTCGAAGGAGCCAGCTATCCCTGGGGAGGTCCCTATACTAAAAATGACCGTGGCTGCTTTATGGCCAACTTCAAACCGCTCCGGGGGGATTATGCTGCCGACCAGGCTTTATATACCGTTGAAGCGAAATCTTATGAGCCGAACGATTACGGGCTCTACAATATGGCAGGAAATGTATCGGAGTGGGTCTTTTCTTCTTATGATCCTGCCTCTTATGAATATTCCTCTTCGATGAACCCCTCTGTTAACGATGAGGCGAATATGAGGAAGGTTGTCCGGGGAGGTTCCTGGAAGGACGTCTCCTATTTTCTTCAGGTGAGTAGCCGGGACTATGAGTATGCCGATTCGGCTAGAAGTTATATCGGTTTCCGAACCGTACAGGATTACATGGGTACTGATGTCACCCTGAACCAGAGGAGGTAATTAAAAATTTTCCCTAAATTTCACAAACAACCAATAAAAAAGAACTGAACCTAAATTTTAAGTATTATGGCACAATCGAAGTCGAGTAAGAAATTAATGAACATGGTGTACGGTCTGGGTGCATCCGTGGTTATTCTCGGAGCCCTTTTCAAGATCATGCACTGGCCAGCAGGTAATCTTATGCTGATCATCGGTCTGATCGTGGAGGCGATCGTTTTTGCGGTCTCCGCTTTTGAACCAGTGGATGATGAACTGGACTGGTCACTTGTTTATCCAGAGTTGGCCGGAGGTGAAGCTGCCTCCAGGGGAGCTGTTGTGGCAAAGGACGATGAAGTTGAGGGAATGCTTTCCCGTAAACTGGACGAGATCCTCAAAGAGGCCAAGATCGACGCCAGCCTTATGAGCAGTCTTGGGGATAGCATCCGCAATTTTGAGGGTGCTGCCAAGAACATCACTCCTACAGTGGACGCCCTGGCTTCACAGAAAAAGTACAGCGAGGAGATGAACCTTGCAGCCAATCAGCTTGAATCCCTGAACAGCATATACAAAGTCCAGGTCGAATCTGCATCCAGACAGGCAGAGATCAATGAAGAAGTTGCTGAGAATGCGGGCAAGCTGAACAAGCAGATGGAATTCCTTGCTTCAAACCTATCATCTTTGAATGGGGTTTACGGAGGAATGTTGTCCGCAATGCACGTTAAGGCTTGAGAGGATTAGACTTCGTTAGTCTGATCCCTTTTACAAATCAAATTAAATAGAGAATGGCGTCTGGAAAACAATCCCCAAGACAGAAGATGATCAACCTCATGTATCTGGTCTTCATCGCGATGATGGCTCTGAACATGTCGAAAGAGGTCTTGACGGCTTTTGGGATGATCAACGAGAAAATAGCGGAATCCAATGCTTCGGTAAGCGAAAGAAATGCGGCTTTTATGGCTGGTCTTGCTGCTAAGGTTGAGGAACAGCCGGAGAAATATAAACCATTAAAGGCAAAGGCGGATTCCATACACACGATCACCGTTGCCTTCACCACATACATCGATGAGCTCAAGGAGAAGGCTTTGGCCGATGTGGAGCCCGAAGATCGACGGGATTACGAGAGTATGGATAAATCGGCGCAACTCGATGAGTATCTTTTTTCCAGTGGTGGACCCAGTGAGGCCGGGGAGGAATTCCTTGCTGCCATTACTGCCTATCGGGAAAAAGTATCCTCCATTTTAGGAGACGAGTTCCCTCAGATCGCCAATGAGATCAAAAGTGAATTCAGTACGGAACCCGTCGAGGATAGCGAAGGGGTTCAGAAACCCTGGTTGGAATACAACTTTGAAGGTTTCCCGCTTGTCGCTTCCCTGACCAAGCTTACTCAGATGCAGAGTGATGCCAAGGCCGCTGAAAGCGAGATCCTTTCCTCTATGCTTTCCGGACAACTTCAGAGCGAAGTTTCCCTGACCAACTACGAAGCCATCGTTATTCCAAGCAAAACCGCCTTTTTCAGCGGGGAGAATTTCACCGGAACTGTAGTGCTCGGAAGGGTGGACAAGACGCTTCAATTTGACAAAGTGGTAATCAATGGCCGGGAAGTCGAAAATATTCAGGCCGGACAGGTTAAACTGAGTTTTCCTGCAGGTAATGTCGGAGAGCAGAAGATAGAGGGGGAGCTCCAGTTCCAGGAAGGGGATTCGATTGTGACAATTCCTGTGAATCAAACCTATACCGTTATTCCTAAACCGAATTCCGCGGTGATCTCTGCGGACAAGATGAACGTGGTGTATCGCGGGGTGGACAACCCGATGACGATCTCCATTCCCGGAGTCGGAAACGTGACCGCCAGTGCCCCCGGATTGCGAAAGGCAGGTGGTGCCGGACAATATGTGATGGATGTCACTACGCTCCAGGCCAGGGAAGTCACCATCAAGGTGAGTGGAGATCTCCCAGGAGGGGAAACCGTCACAGACAGCAAAACCTTCCGGATCAAGGATATTCCACGCCCGGTGGGAACTGTAAGAGGAGAGGATGGTACTGTCAAAATGCAGCGCCAGACCCTGGAAATCGCCACCATTGGAGCCATGCTTCCGGACTTCGATTTCAATATCGACCTGCGGGTTACCGGATTTAAGTTCAAAGTTCCAGGGCAGCCTACCATTGCGGTTCGTGGCCAGAAACTGGATCAGAGTGCCATTCAGGCACTTCGTAGAGCAGGGAGGGGAGAAACCGTGCAGATCTTCGATATCGAAGCTCAGCTCGCCGGAAATTCCGGATATAAGCTTAAGCAGGTGTCTCCTGTCGTAGTGGAGTTAACAAATTAATGATCAGTAATATGAACTGTCGCCAAATTATAGTAGGATTATGCGGATTGCTCGTGACAGGGACATCTTTGGCTCAGAGCAATATTCTGAACGCCAAGGATCCCGATGAGATCGGGGGTCCAACAGTTGCAGAAAAAGTGTACGGGGTAAATGATCCCCTGGAGTATGGATACGTCGGAGATCGTGATGTGCTTTGGGCTAAGACGACCTGGGAAGTGGTTGACCTGGATGAGAGGGTGAACTTCCCGCTATATTATCCGATTGACACCAATCAAATCGGCAGTTCCCGGAGATCTCTTTATGATGTGCTGATAGCCAATATCAAGAATGGGAAGATAGAGAAGATATATGCAGACTCCTATTTTAATGATAAAAGAACCCTTGATGATATCAGCGCTGCTTTGTCCAAGGTGGATACCACGGACCTTGGAATTGAACAGTACAACGCTGGCGAGGAGGTGGATGCGCAGTATATCAGCAGAAGGGATATCTCGTCTGCGGATATCCAGGAGTATCATATCAGAGGGTACTGGTATTTCGATAAGCGCCTCGCTGAACTTAAATACAGGCTTCTCGGGATAGCACCGGTTGCCCCCGATGTAAACTTTATTGACAGCGAAGAGCCTGTTCTTGTGGAGCTGTTCTGGGTGTGGTTTCCGGACGCCAGGGAGGTTCTAAACCAGGCATATGCCTTCAATCCGGAAAACACCTCTCAGCCGATCTCATTCGATCACCTGCTCAACGCGAGAAGGTTCCATGGTGTTATCTATGCAGAGGACAATGTCCAGGGAGACAGGGAAGTGAATGATTACATCAGTAACAACGCTTTTATGCAGTTGCTGGAATCTCAGAGAATAAAAGAACAGATCCGGAACTTCGAGGCGGACATGTGGAACTACTAAGGCCTCACCTATAAAACCATAGAGAAACGTCTTTCCCAAAAGAGAGGCGTTTTTTTTTTGCGCAATCAGATCCTTATGGTCGATTACATTTTAATTGGTTTTGGCTTCGCAGGAGCCAGTCTGGCATACCGCCTGGAGGAAAGGGGCCGTAGTTTTATCGTCCTGGATAAGAATCAGCATCGTGCATCTTCTGTTGCTGCCGGACTGATGAACCCCGTCAACCTCAAGCGTCTTTCCCTTGCGTGGAAAGGGGATCTCCACCTCGACGAAGCAAAAGGATTTTATTCCAGGTTGGAAAGCCATCTTGGAGAGCTATTTCTTCAGCCCCTTGAGATTTACAGGATATTCACATCGGTAGAGGAGCAGAACGATTGGTTTACTGCGGCGGACAAACCCCGGTTGTCCCGTTTCCTGGACCCCAGGATTGTCAGACAGCTGGGTCCCGAGATTCAGGCTGAATATGGCTTCGGAAGGCTCCGCGAAACCTCCCGATTAAATTCTGTTTTGTTCCTTGAGACATACATGAAGTACTTAAAGGCAAAGGGTAGATTCCGTACAGGATCCCTCTCCCACTCCGAAGTGGAATTTACAGACCAAGGGATCAGATATGGGGATCTTGAGGGAAGGCGGCTGGTATTCTGTGAGGGTATGGGCATTCGCTCAAATCCATTTTTCAACTTTTTACCTGTAACCGGGAATAAGGGGGAATATCTCATCATCAAAGCCCCAGGATTGCACCTTACTACTGCTGTCAAGGCAGGCATTTTCCTGATACCAGTAAAGGATGACAATTATGCCGTTGGAGCCAGCTATTCGCATCATGACAAGGTTAATGGTCCCACATCGCAAGCCAGGGAGGAACTCCTTTTAAAGCTTCGCAAATTTCTGACAGCCGATTTCGAGCTTGTGGATCAGCTGGCAGGGATCCGACCTGTGACTCCCGACCGACGGCCGGTTACAGGGCGTCATCCGGCGCATGAGAATCTCTACTGTCTTAACGGACTTGGAAGCCGGGGCATCCTCATGTCCCCTTACATCTCTCGGCAACTCCTAGATCACATTGAGAATGGGGATCCCCTAGATCCGGAAATCGCCCTGGAAAGATTCATCAAAAAATATTACAGGGAATGATCTGATGCCCTTTTCGGATCATAATCGAAAAAGAAATTGATCCAGATATTCCGGCTCCACCTTATAATAACAGGCATAAAAACAAACAGCGTCACCACAATGGCAACAAAACTCATCAGCAGCCCGGCACCAAAGAGGAGGTGAGCAAGGGCAAACGCGATGGCAGCAAAGATGATCCCTACCCCGTAACTGACGTACATCGCCCCAAAAAAGAAGGAGGGTTCGATTTTGAATTTGGTATGACAATTGGAACAGCGTTCATGCATATCGAAAAGCCGGGAGATCTTATAAGGATTGGATTCCTTATACATTTTTCCTTTGTGGCAAACAGGACAGGTGCCTGTGAAAATGCTGTAGAGTTTAGTGCTTTTCAGGAAAGCCAAGGTATCTTTTTTTAGAGACATAAAAATAGGCATATTTGCAGAAATAATCAGAGGCCACATGTTGAATATTCATAATTTATCCGTCTCCTTTGGAGGAGAATTTTTATTTGAGGAAATCACCTTCCGACTGGGGGGTGGGGACCGGGTAGGCCTGATTGGCAAAAATGGCGCAGGAAAGTCCACCATGCTTAAAATCCTTGCCGGAGATCTGGAGCCGGATACCGGGCAGATAGCAGCAGATAAGAACCTGAAGATCGGATTCCTGAGACAGGATATTGATTTCGAAGAGGGGAGGACTGTCTTACAGGAGGCTTACAAGGCTTTCGAGGAAATACAACAACTTGAGAAAAGGCTGGAGGAGATTAACCGGCAACTGGTTGAGAGAACCGATTATGAGAGTGAAGGCTACCATCAGCTCATGGTAGATCTGAGTGATGTTCAGCACCAGTACGAGATCCACGGAGGTTATAATTATCAGGGTGATACCGAAAGGATTCTTCAGGGGCTTGGGTTTAAGAGAGCAGATTTTGATAAAGCCACTGATACCTTTTCGGGAGGATGGCGTATGAGGATAGAATTGGCCAAGCTCCTTCTCCAGCAGAACGATATCCTGCTCCTGGATGAGCCGACCAACCACCTCGATATCGAATCGATCATCTGGTTGGAGTCTTTTCTTAACTCCTACCCAGGTGCAGTAGTAATCGTTTCGCACGACCGTATGTTCCTCGACAATGTAACCAACCGGACCATCGAAATATCACTCGGGAAGATCTATGACTTTAATAAGCCATACACCGCCTACCTGGAGCTTCGGAAGGAATTTCGGGAGCAGCAGCTGGCTTCACAGAAAAACCAGGAAAAGCAGATCCAACAGACCGAGAAACTGATAGAGAAATTCCGGGCGAAGGCCTCGAAGGCCAGCATGGCTCAATCTCTGATCAAAAAGCTGGACAAGATCGATCGGATCGAGGTGGATGAGGATGATAATGCAGTTATGAAACTGAAATTCCCGGTTTCGGTTGTACCAGGAAAGGTCGTGGTGGAAGCGGAAGGGATTACCAAGAGCTACGGGAATAAAAACGTTCTGAAAGATATTGATCTTCTTATCGAACGCGATTCAAAGACCGCATTTGTCGGTCAGAACGGGCAGGGGAAATCAACGCTGGCCAAAATCCTGGTCGGGGAACTTGATTTTCAGGGGAAACTCAAGTTAGGACATAATGTCCAATTGGGTTATTTCGCTCAGAATCAAGCCGAGTATCTGGATGGTTCTAAAACCGTGCTGGACACTATGATAGACGCTGCCAATGAAACCAACAGAGCAAAGGTCCGGGATATCCTGGGATCTTTTCTTTTCAGAGGAGATGAAGTGGAGAAATATGTCCGGGTGCTTTCAGGCGGGGAGCGGAACCGTCTTGCGCTTGCAAAAATGCTGTTGCAACCCTTCAACGTGCTAGTAATGGATGAGCCCACGAATCACCTTGACATCAAATCGAAGAATGTTCTTAAGGAGGCATTATCAGCATTTCAGGGAACCTTAATTTTAGTCTCGCACGACCGGGATTTTCTGCAGGGGCTGACCAACAAGGTATATGAATTTAAGGATCACAGGATCAAAGAGTATCTTGGTGATATCGACTTTTACCTTGAGCAGCGTAAACTCCACGATATGCGGGAAGTGGAAAAGCGCGATGTAGAGAAGGTGAGTCCAAAGGAAAAGAAGAACACTTTCCGGAACCAGAAAAAAACGAAATCGCTGAACAACAAGTTGAGCAACATCGAATCCCAAATTTCGCAATTAGAAAAAGAAATAAAGGATGCCGATCTGGAACTCGCATCGAATTACGACAAGGCGATGGAACAGGCGGATTTTCTAAAAATATATGAGCAGAAGAAAAAGGAACTGGCACGGCTGATGACGGAATGGGAAGAAATTCAACTTGAACTCGAAAAGCATTCAGATTATGCTTGAGCATTTCTTCCAGTGCCCCTATTGCTGGGAAGAGATTTCTATACTTTTGGATCCATCGGTTGAGGAACAGAGGTTCGTGGAAGACTGTGAAGTATGTTGCAATCCTTTGGAAATTCACGCGGTTTTCCAACTTCATGAACTCAGGGAATTTGAGGTTCACCTTCTCGATCACTAACATTAAAGCGAATTTTGAAGTTCCATTTTCTTGCAATTTCTCTGGTTGAATATTAATCCACATTTATTTTGTGCAGAAAAATTTTGACTGTATATTTGCATTCAACATCGCGGGATAGAGCAGTAGGTAGCTCGTCGGGCTCATAACCCGAAGGTCACTGGTTCGAGTCCAGTTCCCGCTACTAGCAAAGACAAGGCTTCACAGAATGTGAAGCCTTTTTCTTTTTAAGCTAGTACAGAATAAGTACAGAATTCATATCGAACACGAGTTTAGTAACAGAAATCTTCATTTGCAGTTAAACCTACTTGATTTAAATTGCAGAATACCCGTCTCTACGTTACATTCGGAAAATTAATTAACCCACTTTTAAAAAAGAATTATGGAGAATGATGGATTTGACGAATTGATTCGAGAGTGCATTCGAACACAACAAGTTCAATTCCCCAAAACTTCGTTTGACAATACCTCACAACTTTTGGAAAAAGGTGTGATCTTATTAAATGAAGATGACCTCGACACAGTACAATTGAATCCCGAATCCATTGAATTTAATTCAGCACTGCTCAGCTGGGCTGAAACAAAACTCGAGAGAAAGGTACCGGGAACTATTGTAGAAGCCTTTAGTTTCATTGAAGAATTTCAGGAAAAATTAAAAGAGGAAAACGGGATAGAGAAAAATGTCATTAATGCCTATGAAGATATAATTAAAGGACTCCAGAGCTATCTTTTATACCATTTAAGCTCGGGAGGTTTTAATGTAAAAAGCTTTTACCTTAATGAATTTAATAAGGAGAGGGAAAATGAATTATTTTTATTCGAACAGCATCTTTTTGATTTCCTGCCGTATTCAAATTTGCTGCCTAAGGATATATGGGAAATATGCCAAAAAACCATCTCCTCCAGTGATCATTATTATGTTAGCGAATTTGCCCGGCATTTACCAAGGAAGAATTATTCCTTGGCAGAGGATCTCTTAACCCTTGCTTTGAAGTCCAGTGTCACTGATAATTCCTTTTTTATAGCTCACCTTCTTGTGGGACTTCATAAAGAAGGAATGGACGGAGTGTTTGAAAAGGCTATTCAATTAAAGGAAGATCAACCACAACAGAGTTACTACATTTTAAACTTGCTTAAAAACCTCACAGAGACACAAAATAATTTAGTTTTTGATCTAGTCAGTAATGATAACTCTTCAGATCATATTGGAAGTAAGACGCAGGTACTTTGCGGACTTATCATGAATCCTGAAGTCGAAGAATCATTAAGAAAGAAGTGTTTTGAAGTTCTAAACGAATATCTGGAGTTAGAAGAAAAGGACTCCGTTAAAGTTGCATTTCGGTCGATAGTTCACAATTTAAAACCATACGAGGCAGAAAAATATCAGATGCTTCACAGGTATTTAGAAAAAACATTGGATTTCTCAATTATTAATACCTTTTTTTATCACTTGAATGATCCAAAGTACCTGTTTGATTTGATCATTATGAACTACAGGACAAGATGGCAACGGGGTTCTATAAGTAAGTTCATTGAACCTATTTATCACTTCTGGAACAAAAGTACTTCAGAAACAGAAAAAATAATTTTAGATCTTTTTAATCCAGAGGAAAAATTAGGAATGCTTCCGGTAGAGATTCTTATGACAGGCAATTTTGGAGCACTTCAAGTTGATCTGTTGAAATTAAAAACAAAACAGGAACAGGCTCGGGCGATTGAAGCTATAACTCTATTTCCGCATTCGTTCGAGAGATTACTTCCAATTTTATTGCCTTTGAGACATTCAATTCATCCCGAAGTAGTAAAATTTTTACAGAGGAAACTTTCCGAATTAATATATGATGCATACCATGGATCACTTTTAAATAATATTGAGAGCTTTTTAGATGACTCTAAAGAAGACGAGTTATTTGTACAACCATTAAAGGAAACTTTAGAAAAGTACGAAGCTATTGTTACGGCAAAGGAAGCTATTAAGGATCTAGACCCTTATGAAAATGAACGGGATTTAATGGATTTATATTATAATCTCGAACATGAGAATAGGGCCAAATTGATGCAAGATATAAATGAAAATCCCAAAGGTATTCTAGCAGCTGTTGGGAAGACGACAATAATAGTTAGAGGCAATAGTTGGAAACAGGAACTTGAAAATGAAGTAATTCCTTTAGGTAAAATAGAATCACAATTCACACTTGATGCTAGGTTGTTTAAGAATCCCGATCTTCAAGAATATATCTTAAACAGTTATGATAAGCGATGAATATTAAACAATTAATAGTTAAAGATTATCTTGAATCTTTGACTGAAAAAGATGAGTTAAATCGAATTTTCCCTTTGTTGTTAGAAAGTATGGGTTACGAAATTCTATCTAAACCCACAGAATATTTGGGACTACAAGAATATGGGAAGGATCTTGTTGCAGTGGGAATCGATGATGATGATATTAAAAAGCGATTTTATTTTGAACTTAAGGGCGGTGCGGATCGAAACATAACTACTAGGAACTTCTACGGGAAAGATGGAATTCAAGAGTCCATTACTGAAGCGGTGTACACTCCATTTGTTTCAGCATATCCGGAATTCGAAAATTTACCTTTAAAAGTGGTAATAGTGCATAATGGAGTTATAGATGGAGGATTGCAAACGACCTTTGAGAATTTTTTAGTAACAATTAATAAAACTGTTGAAAAAACTGTTTTTGAAAGGTGGGATATTGCTCGATTAACTGCTATGTTTTCCAAACATCTTTTCGGTGCCTACCTTCTTACTGATCCTTCTACCACTAAATTGTTTAATAGAGTATTAATCAATTTAGACACTTCTGATGGTGTCTCCCAAGATTTTATCAAACTTATTGATTCTCTATTTGATAAAAATGAGTGGAAGGGCTATAAAAGCAAAATTGCAAGGAAATGGCAATTGTTATTTGAGTCATTAAAGCTTATTTCCTTTATAATTTATACTGAATCAAGAGAATATAATAATTTGGATATCGCTAAACGTTACCTGACCCACTTACTCTTACGTTACTGGTACTGGATTTTAAAAAATAATCTGGAGCAGGACAAAAAGGTTCTAAAATATTTCAATCAGATATTGCTCTTCTTTTATGAAATCCTAAGAGAGTATTTCGATAGAACATTATCTATTTCGCAATCTGTTGATGGACTTTACTCAGAGAAGGGTGGTAGGTATGAACAAATAGGTTATACTCAAAGAACATTCGATTATCTAGCTTATTTTCTAATTCTTATTGAAATGGAAAAATCATTTTTTAAAGATTACGATCTAATTGATGCTAAAGATGGTTTATTCAATATTATTCAATTTAATTCTGTGTCTAAACGACCTTTGCTTGATATCCACTCCATTGTAATAGTAAATGTCCTGAACCTTTTTATTCAAACAGGAGATTTTGATTCAGCGAAAGCGTACCTAAAAAGCGTTCTTGCTACTATTCTCTTTAGAAAGGAAAAATCAGGTATACTGCCAGATGCTAATAACAATATACGCAGTGTTATTAAGTTTACTGTAACAGGTACTAAACCGGTTTATTATTCCGACTCAACTTCTCCACTCTTGGCTGTGCTTCTTGAATTTGTAGTACGTTTAGATCTGGAGGAAGATTACAACTATTTAAAAAACTTCGTTGAAAAGCACGACATTACATTAGGGCTTTTTATTCCTCATCATGGAAAAAATTCAATCTCAAAACATCTTATAGAAAATAAAGATGATGACCTGGAGGAACAACTCTTTTCAATCTCTGTAAAAGATGGTTATCAAGTGGAAACCAGGTTCACCAAAGATTTAATGGACGAATTGACCTTTAAAGAATTTAAGGAAAAGGTCGAAAAGAGGAAGTATGAATTTATATATGAATATCGTACTGACAAGGCCGGGTATCATTTCCTTAAAGATTTAGCTCACCATTATTTTAAGACGCCCTATTTTCCGGACAAATGGAGACATCTAAAAATAGATGTCAAACCCAACTTGTAGAAGTGATTCCTCACATTTCTTTTCTTTCAAATACAAGATATGATTTGGTAATTTTTCATACCTAAGAGGGAAATCAAATAGAAGGGTGGAGAATAGCAAGAGGACAACACGCAGAGCGATGTTGTATTGATTCTCCCCCTTTGTTTTTCAATGATTTTGACCTTTATCGAAATTTTTTTCGTGAATTTGCGGCAAAACCATTGGGAGGCCTTATAAACAGGTGGATATTTGCGGCAGATTTCCGTGAAGAGGGCAAGTCAACCCAAAACTTCTGTACACCACATTATTGTCCATTGCCTCACCACATAATCCAGTTCATAAGATTTTTGACCTGAAGTATTGAACTACCTTTGGAAGAAATTTGTAAGGCCTTAGCTGATTCTGAAAATGACACGTCTTTACAGCATCAAATTCTTTTTACATGAGGATTCAAACTAGATGAATATTGTGTTGTATAAAAGGTTGGGAAAATGTCTTTATCTTTTCCACGGTTTTTTCAATCTATAATTCAGGGGAAGTTGGAGAAATCTTAAACTCAGAATCTACTTGTTAAATGGTTGCTGCTGAAACCTGGTTCGACTGGTCTTCCTTATTCCTATTTAGTGGAATTATTAATGCTTTAATTGCAGGATTATTCATAGCGCAGAAGCTTAAAATTGTAAAGAAATCTTCGTCCTTACTGTGGCTTACCCTGCTGATGCTTTGTGTAGTGATCCTGCTAAATGAGCAATTGCTTCGAAACAGTGTTCTGCTATATCTTTTTCCTCAATTTCTGTTCTGGGGTTCTCCTTTTCTCTTTCTCTATCTTCCTCTCATTTTGTTTTACTACAAGTCGGTGCTGAAAAAAAACCTGACAATTTGGCCTCACCTGATCCTTCCCGCATTTATGTTCACCATTATGTTTCCAACCTATCGGATGAATAATACTGAGAAGCTTAAAATGTTTGAAGCCTCTGATGCTCAGGATCCGTATTGGATCATTATTCTTTATTTGATGTACTTTTTATTTTATTCTATAAAAATTTTGGGAGCTAACAGAGAATTGCGGAGGCTTGTCAAAAATGAATCCACCGACAACCGCATTGAAAACTATGAAACAACAAACAACGTTATTGCGGGAATGAGCTTGTTGGCTCTTGTCTTTCCTGTAGCTTGTTTATTTCGGTGAAAACTTTACCAGGATTTCAGTTGAAAAGTATACCACT
>CAMPKA010000019.1 GCA_946887075.1 uncultured Salinimicrobium sp. | reverse complement strand
GCCGCCTTTCTTTTGAGAACCCTTCATCTAACGATGAGGGGTTTTTTTATGGCCAAAAATCTGATTCCGATTCCCTGCCGTACTGAGAAAACCAGCTTAGCTCATATCCGGCATTTTCCATCTCCTTCCTTTCCTTGAGAACCCCTCTTCTTGAAAAAATCCCGGACCAGAAAAAAACACAGAATGCCATTTCGTCATTCCTTTGTCTACTACCGGAGCCTAACTTGATTCCTGTGATTGATTTTTCATTATTACTGCCATTGCGCAGGCAGAAACCCATTGCTGTCTAGCACTCAAAGCCTTACCGGAAAACCAGCAATTTTCCTGGGATTTGGTTGAATTAATGTATTGTTAAGACGGTGTTAAAGGATTCCAAAAAAGGTAATACTACCGATGAGGATTCGTTTTTTAAGGCATGTATAACGTCGCCCCCTATGGGCGTTAAAAAACATTCTTATGAACTTAACCAGTAAATCGAAATTCTTTTTATTCTCACTTTTTATCAGCACGATGATTTCCTGCTCGACAGATGACGAGGATCCGGGAGAACCTACAGGCGAAACCTATGAAACTCAGGTATTGCTCACGGATGCCCCTGTGGATAATCCCAATGTGGAGGCAGTCTTTATCACCGTAGCCGAAGTAAAGGTTAATGGTATTGCAGTAGAAGGATTTGAGAAGTCCACAATCAAGGTAAGCGACCTGACCGACGGAAGTACCAAACTGCTCGGAAATGTAGACCTTGAAGCAGGAACGACCTCTTCCATAAGCCTTGTTCTTGACCATGCTGCGGACGCCTCCGGATCAGGTCCGGGATCTTATGTGGTGACGACCTCTGGAGAAAAAATGGTTTTAGCAACAGGAACTACCGAGATTAATCTCAGCGATCAGGCGGAGATTCTTCCTACTGAGGACAATTCCCTGGTAATTGACTTTGATCTGAGGAAGACGATCAAGGCTAATGACGAAGGAGATGCCTCTTTTGTTGGGGAAGGTACTATCGAGAACAATGTCAGGGTTGTCAATGTACTTAATACCGGTGCCATCGAAGGAACAGTTTCCAACCTGGAAGCAGAATCCAAAGTCGTGGTTCTCGCTTATGAGGAAGGAACTTTCGAAGAATCCGAAATGGAAGAAAATTCAAATGGTATCCGGTTCTCCAATGCGGTGAGCAGTGACCTGGTCAGCAGTTCCAACGGATCATTTTCCCTGAACTTCCTGGAAGAGGGGGCATATGAATTGCACTTTGTTTCTATGAAGGATGAGGATAGTGACGGAGACCTGGAACTCGCTGGAGAGTTGGATGTACAAACCAGTACCGGAGCTGAACTAGACGGTATTGAAGTTACATCTGAATCCACAACATCTCTTGACCTTTCTCTAGGCGGCCTTCTGGGACTATAATGTTTTTGAAGACCCCAAGGTTAAAAAGGCTTTCGGTAATCCGGAAGCCTTTTTAGCTTTCTATGAAATCCCTATAGGTCTTAAAGAAACCTTCCAGCTTTTCCATATGCTCATAAAGCCATTGCTGTACACCGGCCCAGTCCTTTTGATTATGGATATTGACCCCTGCCTTTTCTATGTAAATCCGGGAAATGACCTTGGCATTTTCCAGGGTATAATGAGGCTCATAAACAGCCCCGGGAAGATACTCCTCCAGGAGGATATTCCTAAGGCTTACCAGTTTCTCCCAGTAATAATCTCGCATCAACTCATCGTTGCATTCCAGATCCAAGGAAACTGCAGCAGCCTTTCTGGTAAAAGAAAATCTGAGCGATAGACCTTTGATTCGTGTGTTGTAAAGCAGCCATTTTCGCGGATAATGCTTTCCAAAGCCAGTCCAGAACGCTTCTCTTATCTTTTTGGATTCTTCCCTGCTATACATGTCAGAGAAAAAAGGCGAGTAGGATGGCAGAAATAATGGCTGTCAATTTAGATGCATTGAAGCTGTGATTCTTCGAGGCTTCGAATAGTATAGTCGTCGAAACGTGCAGAAAGATCCCAATAACGGTGGCGTGAATGTATGCTGAATATTCTTCCAGCCAAGTGAAACTGGATTGTATCCAGCTTCCAGCCGGCGTCATCAATGCAAAAAATCCCAGAAAGAGCACTACTTTGCCTTTTCCCAGGTTGGAATGCAGCAGGAAAGCGGAAAGGATTGCTGCCACCGGGATCTTATGTATTACCACCCCGTGGAGGAGATCCTCAGTGGTCCTGAGCGGAAAACCTTCAAGTAAGGCATGCAGGGAAAGTCCTGCCAGGAGCAGCAAAGGGAATTTTGCTTTTTCTTCATGATGGTGCATATGCCCGTGCTCTACACCTTTGGAAAGGTATTCCAAAAATATCTGGATCAGGAGCCCAAGCATGATGAAGATCCCTACATGTTCTTCCCCCGAAGTATAGACCTCTGGCAGGAGTTCAAGGACCGTTATGCTCAACAGAAAAGCCCCGCTAAAGGAGAGCAGAAGCTGGAAACCAGTAGAGGAAGCGGGTTTTATAAAAAGAGACAAAAGGTAACCTATTACAACGGCCAGTATGGGGAGTACAAATACCATCTATTTTACGATTAGGATAAGCCTGTCCGAGGTTTCCTCATCATAAGGTTCAAGTTCATAGTTCCCGAATACATGTTGTAGCTCCAGACCCGCCTTTGTGAAGTATGTCTCAAAGCAATCCAGTGTCAGTGCCTTTACTTTTTCTGTATAGGTATATTCCTTACCCTCATCTTCAAAGGCGATATCCTTTAGAATATGCCCATTGGTAAGGCTTCTGGTAATGTGAAAGTTGATGTCCTTCACAGTTTTTACCTCAGAAGGTATAAGGTTTTCCACCACTTTCCTGACATTCATAAAGTCGATCACGCCGAAGCCGCCGGGTTTTAATTCCTCTTTAATAGCACAAATAGACTGAAGGTTTTCCTTCTCATTTTCAAAATAACCAAGGCTTGTAAAAAGATTGAAAACCGCATCGAACTTCATGCCAACGGGACTACACATACAGTGGGTGAAGAATTGGAGATCTTCATTTTCAAACTGCTGCGCAAACCTGATGCTGTTTTCTGAAAGATCCACGCCTGTTACCCGATATCCCAGTTGATTGAGAAAAACGGAATGCCTTCCTTTTCCGCAGGCGAGATCGAGAATGCTCGATCCTTCTGGCAGCTGGAGAAACTGAACCAGGTGTTTCATAAAATCCTGAGCCTCTTCCTTCCCTCTTTCTTTGTATAGGATGTGGTAATACGGCGTGTCGAACCACGAAGAATACCACTTTGTCTCTGCCAATTCCATATCCTCAAAATTAACGTATTTTTGTCTTTTACTGAAGATCAGAAATGGGAAATAATTTTAAAATGCTGGCCAAAACGCTGTTCGGTTTCGAACCGCTACTGGCCAGGGAACTGCGGAATATGGGAGCCATAGACGTCAAGGAAGGTGTACGTTCTGTCACTTTCTGGGGCGATACCGGATTTATGTACAAAGCCAATCTCTCCCTGAGAACCGCAATCAAGATTCTCAAACCCGTTGAGACCTTCAAAGTCTTTTCAGAAGAGCAGCTGTATCGCCAGGTAAACAGGATGGCCTGGGAGGATTTTCTGGAAACCAATGGCACCCTGGCCATCGATGCGACCGTCTTTTCTGAAAAATTCAAGCATTCGAAGTACGTGGCCCTGAAGACAAAAGATGCCATCGTCGACAGATTCCGGGATAAAACGGGGAACCGCCCCAATATTGATCTTGAGGAACCGGATCTGCGAGTCAACGTGCATATCGAAAGGGACCAGTGCACCATTTCCCTGGACAGCTCAGGACAGTCGCTTCATAAACGGGGATACAAAAGTGCTACGAACATTGCCCCGATCAATGAAGTTCTGGCCGCCGGAATGTTGCTTCACTCCGGGTGGGATGGCCAGTGTGACTTTCTGGATCCCATGTGCGGAAGCGGAACTATCCTAATAGAGGCGGCCATGATTGCCTGTAACATTCCCCCGAACCTGAACCGGGAGCGATTCGGATTTCAAAGCTGGAAGGACTGGGATGAAGCGCTTTTTGCCAAGATCAGGGAATCGGTCCTCAGAAAGGTGCGGGAATTTCATTTTACGCTGACGGGCTTCGACAAGGCACCTTCTGCAGTACGAAAGGCCACAGATAATATCGAGAACTCGGGATTATCGGAATTTATCTCTGTCAGGCAGGAGGACTTCTTCAAATCGGAAAAGGAAAGAGACCGACATCTGCATATGGTCTTCAATCCCCCCTATGGGGAGCGTCTCAGCATCGATATGCCGGAATTTTATAAATCCATAGGAAATACCCTAAAGCAACATTATCCCGGTACCGACGCCTGGTTTATCACCTCCAATCTGGAGGCGATCAAACATGTTGGGCTCAGACCCTCGAGAAAGATCAAGCTGTATAATGGTTCTCTTGAGTCCCGGCTGCTTAAGTTCCAGATTTACGAAGGCAGCAGGAAGGCTAAAAAGCAGGAAGTTCAGGAGTGATCATTTCCGGAAGATCGGGATCAGGTATGAGATGGAGTATCCGTAACCCACTCCGAATGTACTCCCGTCGTAGGTCCTGTTGAAGCCAGGTATATAGAGGTTGTCGAAATTTGTTGGTCGCGTCTGGGTGATGCGTCGCTTAAGCTGGACGTTTCCGCCGAGATAAACATTGTTCAGAACCTCCACTTTTAGCCCGAGCTGCATTTCGATCCAGCTTGCGGTGAGATTTTCAAACACCTGGTCCTCAGTTCGGATATCCGGTCCGAAGTAAGTGCTGGTCGTGTAAATGGCATATTCCTGCAATTCTGTAGAAAAGGAGGCCAGGCCGTAGCGCAGTCCGACGTATATCAGGTTCTGCATTCCCTGCCAGTTTTCATAGACATTGTAGTTGGCCCCGATCTTGAGATAGCTTCCCCTAGCGGTAGCGGTGACGTTATCCTGGGCCATCAGGTTCCGTTCATTTCCAAACTCTCCGGCCAGATAGACATTCTCGTACAGTCTGTAGTCCCCCTTGACCTGAAACCCCCGGTATTCATCCTCCAGCAAACTCCTTACCGGCCTGACAAGATCGATTCCCACACGGAGGCCATAAGTTTCCCTTACGGCAGTTTCCTCAGGCACAATAGTATCCTGTGCCGCACAGACCAGAGGAAACAGAAGGCTAATGAGTAAAGGTAAGATGTGCTGCTGCTTCATTTTCGATGTTTTGCTCCAGGAGGATCGCGGACTGTAACCAGTTATCTTCATCGGGATGAATACTGACCACAAGATTGTTGAAATTGATTTTATACCCACAGGCCCGGTTCAGGTATTCCGGAGCGGGATTATAGGAGAAGGTGACTACATCTTCGTTCTCCTCTGCTGTTCCTGAATTTGAAATAAAACTGTAGGTGGTGGTTCCTTCTGTTGTTCTCAGGGGAATTTCAACTGAATTGGTAATAGCGGGCCCCAGGTAGGGATCCTCCATACCTTCGGCAATGATGACCAGGTCTTCTACAGCTTTAAGCGTGGTGGGATCTTCCGTATCATAGAATTCGATCACCAGGCGGGGAGTAGTCTCACTTCCCGCAGGACAGATGTCGTCCTTCTGGCAACCCGAAAAGATCGGGAATAAACTCAACAGGAATAAAGATCTAAAATATCTCATCTATCTTCTCTCTAAGCAGACAACATTCTCGACGTGAAAGGTCTGAGGAAACATGTCGACGGCCTGTGACCGCGATACCTTGTAATGGTCCTTAAGGAGCCCCAGGTCCCTGGCCTGAGTGGCTGAGTTGCAACTCACATAGACAATTCGTCTGGGCAATATACCAATAATTTGGGCAACCACATCCTTATGCATCCCGTCCCGGGGAGGATCCGTAATGATCACGTCGGGATGACCATGCTGGGCGATGAAGTCCGGGGTGAAAACTTTCTTCATATCGCCTGCGTAGAACTCCGTATTGGTAATACCGTTGTTCCTTGCATTTTCCCTGGCATCTTCGATGGCCTCGGGTACAGCTTCAACCCCGATCACCTTTTTTGCTCCGGCTGCCACGAATTGTGCAATGGTCCCGGTTCCTGTATAGAGGTCGTAGACAATCTCATCGCCGGTAAGACCGGCAAATTCCCGGGTGGTCTTATACAACTCGTAAGCCTGCTCCGAATTGGTCTGGTAAAAGGATTTTGCATTGATCTTGAACCTGAGCCCCTCCATTTCTTCAAAGATGTGGTCCCGGCCTTTAAAACAAATTACCTCCTGATCATATATCGTATCGTTGCCTTTAGCGTTGATCACATAAAGCAACGAGGTGATTTCCGGGAACTCCTCAGCTATGAAATTGAGGAGCAGGTTCCGCTTACTGGCGTCATCCTCAAAAAACTGCAGTAAGACCATGATCTCCCCTGTGGAGGAGGTGCGAATCATTAGCGTACGAAGCACGCCCTTTTGTTCGCGCGGATTGAAGAAGCTGATGTCATTGTCCGTGGCAAAGGACCGAATACTGTTCCTGATCCCATTGCTGGGAACCCTCTGGAGGTGGCATTCCGTTATATTCAGGATCTTGTCCCACATTCCAGGGATATGGAAACCAAGGGCGTTGCGATCCTTGATCTCCGTTTCACTGTTGATCTCGTCCTCGGTCAGCCATCTACTGTCACTGAAGGAGTATTCCATCTTGTTTCTGTAAAAATAGATGGCCTTACTCCCAAGGATCGGTTCCGGTTCAGGAAGTTCGATTTTCCCGAGGCGGGTGAGGTTATTGGTGACCTCCTTCTGTTTGTAGTAGAGCTGGTGTTCATACCCCATATGCTGCCACTTACATCCACCACAGACCCCGAAATGAATACAGGGAGGATCAACTCTTTTTTCAGAGTAAGAATGAAATCTGGTGGCTATACCCTCATAGAAAGATTTCTTCTTTCTGGTGGTCCTAATGTCTACAATGTCACCTGGAACCGCATTGCGTAGAAAAATGACTTTTCCGTCTGGTGCCTTGGCGACGCTTTTTCCCTTAGCACCTGCATCGATGACTTCCAGTTCTTTGAATTCCTTTTGCCGTTTTCTTCCTGCCATGCCGCAAAAATAGGACAATTGCAAGGAATTAAAGTGGCTGGGGCTTCAAAAAATCGGAGAACATTTAGTAATTTGCAGCCTCCCGAAAAAGGATGATTTCTCTCCTGAAAACCTGGCTTCTGGGTTTTCTAAAAGCAGGAATTTCTTTGTCAATAATTAAAATTTGTAAAGACATGTCGGTTTTAGAAAAAGTATCATCCAAAGAAGCGATAGCACTGGAAGATCAGTACGGGGCTCATAACTATCATCCGCTACCGGTTGTCCTGGAAAGAGGGGAAGGGGTATTCGTCTGGGATGTCGAAGGAAAGAAATATTATGACTTCCTGTCGGCGTATTCCGCGCTGAACCAAGGCCACTGCCACCCGAGGATTGTAGGTGCGATGACAGAACAGGCCCGAAAATTAACCCTTACCTCGAGGGCCTTCCACAATGATATCCTGGGACAGTACGAAAAGTACGCCACTTCTTATTTTGGTTTTGATAAGCTCCTTCCGATGAATACCGGAGCAGAAGCGGTCGAAACCGCGATTAAACTCGCCAGAAAATGGGCATACGAGAAGAAAGGCGTAAAAGAGACTGAGGCCAAAATCGTGGTATGTGAAAACAATTTTCATGGCAGGACCACCACAATCATTTCCTTCTCTAACGACGAGGAGGCCAGACGGAATTTCGGTCCCTATACTCCCGGTTTTATCAAGATCCCCTACAATGATCCTGATGCACTGGAAAAAGTGCTGGATGAGAATCAGGATATAGCTGGTTTTCTGGTGGAGCCTATTCAGGGAGAAGCAGGAGTATATGTGCCGGCTGAAGGATTCCTGTCCAGGACGAGGGAACTTTGCAAAAAACACGGGGTCCTGTTTATCGCCGATGAAGTGCAAACGGGGATTGGCCGCACCGGTAAATTGCTTGCTGTGGACCATGAAGAGGTGAAACCAGATATTCTGATCCTGGGGAAAGCCATATCTGGAGGGGTATACCCTGTATCCGCAGTCCTGGCAGATAATGAGGTGATGGATGTAATCAAACCGGGACAGCATGGATCTACCTTTGGTGGTAACCCGATTGCCTGCGCTGTCGCGATGGCTGCCCTGGATGTCATCCGGGATGAAGACCTGGCGGGAAACGCCGAAAAGCTTGGGAATCTGTTCCGAAGGCTGATGGACGACTATATCAGGAATTCCGGGATCGTGAAGCTCGTAAGAGGGAAGGGTCTTCTGAATGCCATTGTGATCAATGACACAGAAGAGAGTTCAACCGCCTGGGATATCTGTCTGAGACTGAAAGACAATGGACTTCTTGCCAAACCGACCCATGGAAATATTATCCGATTCGCTCCCCCGCTGGTGATGAACCAGCAGCAGTTGGAAGCTTGTGTGGAAATCATTACAGGGACCCTCTCAGAATTCGAGAGTCAGGCAGGATAACAAATAGAAAGGAATAGGGGCCGCTTCAGCAGCAGCCTCTATTCTTCACCCTCCTGCTTAGGCTTCTATTCCCTGGCCGTATTCCCTAAGGATCTCCTGTTGCATTTCCTCTATACCCTCAAATCCGTAATAGGCGATGAAGGCGATATTGAGGATAAGATACAGCCCGGAGAGCACGATACCGATGATAGCCAGAATCCTACCCGTTTTCACGTTACTATACCCAGAGTAAATTTCCGGATCCGCGAGATAGATCTGTTTTGCTTTTTTTGCTAACACCAGGGCCACGATCCCGAAGATCAGCCCGAGTACCCCATAGCAGCAGCAGGTTACAATCGAAAGGATTCCGAAAACAAGAATCAGCGTGGAATTGGGAAGCGTTTGTCTTTCCATAATGGTTGGTTTGGTTAGTTGAACAGGAAGCTGATCTTATACAGGTATGATCCGACGATAACAACACCGGTGATAATGATCAAACCTGCTTTTATCAGCCAATCCCTCCGGAATTTAATAAAAAGATTAACAAATAGGAAAATCAGGAGTAGGAAAATGGGATATATCGCAGGATACATCCTGAAAGCAGCTGTGAAGTGCCCCTGAAAGACCAGGAGGAGCGCCCGCTGGGCTCCGCAACCCATGCAGTCCAGCCCGAAGAGCTGTTTGTTGAGACAGGGCAGCATAAATTCTTCCATGATAAGCTCCAGATTGCAGTACCAAGATAACAAGAAATACCATCACGGAAACACGAAATCCGTGGTAACACGAAAGATGCAGGTCAAATAATGCCATGGTGAAAGAAGCAGTCCACAAAATTTTGCCGAAATTTGTGGCCAGTTGCCTGCATGGTTAATCCGGGATCATTAAACCAACCAGAGATGATAAAAAGAAATTCTCAGTTACTCAACTCATTCCTCATCATTGTCGGAGGGGCTATGTTAATGATGGAAATCGCAGGTGAAAAGCAGAATGTTTATATCCGGGTCGCAGGCATCATCCTGCTGATGTTTGGCCTGTATCGCGCCACCCGTTTCTGGGTTGACACCAAGGATGATCATCTTGAAGAAGAGGAGCATCATAACGATAAAAAGGAGGAATGAAATTCAGACCTGGGGATCGAATAGGAGTCATCGACGAGGATTTGGAAGGAAGGGTAATCGCCGTAAATGATGGTGAAGTAAAGATTGAAACCACGGAAGGTTTTATTCTGAATTTCAGGGAGGAAGAGGTTGTGTTAATCGAGAATATCGAGAACATCATTCCGGAAGGTGCAGAAGGAATATCCGAGGTAATTCATCAGAAGCAGCAAGAAGCCTCGCGAAAACGGCCCCGGGAAAAGGTCCGAAGAAAAGATCGACAGGCGCCACCCCTTGAGGTGGATCTCCATATCCATAAACTGGTTTCCTCAAGTGCCCGAATGGATAATTTCCAGATTCTCAACTTGCAGCTGGACACTGCAAGACGGCAGCTTGAGTTTGCGATCAGTAAAAGAATACAAAGGGTGGTTTTTATCCACGGAGTGGGAGAAGGGGTCCTGAAGGCGGAACTTGAAACGCTTTTCAGCAGGTACGAGAACATTAAATTCTATGACGCCGACTTTCAGAAATATGGAATGGGTGCTACAGAAACTTACATCCTGCAGAACTACTGATCTCCCTCCGGGTTCTCCTCTGGTTCTTCTCCGTCAAGCCCTGGTTCGATTACTTCCCTCAGAGCAGGCGAATCGTAGAAGCCAAGTACATAGTCCTGTAATCTGATCTGTTCTCCATCCCCTCCCTGGTTGACCAGGGTCAGGTTTTCGACGGTCAGGAGATAACGGTAACTCTTGGTGATCTCATTGGTCCTGAAAGTATCGATGGGAAAATCATCTACGATTTCTGGATTCAGATAATGAGGAATTCCCTCATCATTCTGATCATCAGCGGGATTCTGATTTCCGTTCCAGTCCTCATATCTGGTGATTACCTGGTCATTGTCGTCATCTGCGTCGAGATAATCGGCAGTGCCATCGCCATCTGAATCCGGAAAACCATTTACAGAAGTGGTGGCTTCCACCTCGATTTCCACCCGGGTCAGGACATTGTCCGCATCATCATCAATGTCCAGGTAATCCGGAATTCCGTCCTGGTCTGTATCCCTTTCCGTTTCCATGGATTCCTGTTGTGAGGTCACTCCGTCACTATCGTGGTCTGTCGTGTTGGCAAGAGTGGTAGTAAGGATAACTTCTCCACCCGTAGTACTGCGGAACTCTTTGGACACCCCGGGTTCGACCGGGGGTATGTCACTGCAGAAGTAGTCCTGGTCAACCTCTCCGTCGAATACGCGGTATATGATCTGATTGGAATTGTTTAGCGGAATGCTGATTTGCCCTTCCTCTTCCGAAAGAAAATCAGGCTCTGTGATCTTCAGGTCAAAACGAAAGGCAATGGCTTCATGAACCTGTTCGTTGTTGATGTTGAAGAGAACGTGAGATTCGAGATCGCCGCAATGCTCCAGTTCCTGATCCTCAAAATTAAAATCCGTGACAATCAGGTCTCCGTCATCACATGAAGCCAGGAGGGAAGTGAGCACTAAAAGGCTGAAAAATCTTTTCATAAACCGCGTTTGGAACAAAATTAAAGGAATCCTGAATTTAAACGGCTGGTTCACGCTAATTATTTAAAATACTTTAAATTTGTTTCCCATGGAAAAAGTGTACTTCGACAATGCCGCCACCACCCGAATCCGGGAGGAGGTGGTTGCCCGGATGACCGAGGTTATGAAAGATACCTACGGTAATCCCTCTTCCACACATGCCTTTGGCCGGTCTGCAAAGACGCTGATCGAACAGGCGAGGAAAACAGTCGCATCAATACTTAAAGTGGCTCCTTCTGAAATCATTTTCACCTCTGGAGGTACCGAAGCAGACAATCTCGTATTGAACTCTGCGGTTCGGGATCTGGGCGTCAAAAGGGTAATCACCTCCAGAATCGAACATCATGCTGTACTGTACACCTTAAACAAGCTGCAAGAGGTGCATGGAGTGGAGCTGTTATATGTTTCACTCGATTCCTGTGGTCGGATAAACATGGATCATCTTGAGGAACTGCTGGGTTCAGGAGAGGAAAAGACCCTGGTCAGTTTAATGCATGTCAATAACGAAGTAGGAAATCTCCTGGACATCGAGCGGGTAGGACAATTGTGTAGCGACCATAAAGCCCTTTTCCATTCAGATATGGTACAATCCATAGGCCACTATGAAATTGATCTTTCCAGGATCCCTGTAGATTTCACAGCGGTCAGTGCACACAAATTCCATGGCCCTAAAGGTGTCGGCTTTGCCTATATCAGAAAGAACAGTGGCCTTCAACCCCTGATCTTCGGCGGAGAACAGGAAAGGGGATTTCGAGCTGGGACTGAAGCAGTCCACAATATCGTCGGACTTGAAGAGGCGCTTAAGCTTTCCTATAAGAATCTGGGGGAAGAGCGGAAGTTCATCACTTCCCTGAAAAGATATTTCATCGAAAGACTAAAGGCTGAAGTGCCCGGGTGTAAGTTTAATGGAGATTGCGATGACTTTGAGCACAGCACCTATACCTTGATCAATGTCTGCCTCCCAGTTTCCAAGGAAAAAGCGATGTTACTTCTCTTCCAGTTGGACCTCAATGGCATTGCCTGCTCCAAAGGAAGTGCGTGCCAGAGCGGTACAGACAAAGGTTCCCATGTCCTGAGTGCTTTTCTTGAGGAGGAGGACTTGCAAAAACCTTCCCTCCGCTTCTCTTTTTCCCATTATAATACCAAGGAGGAAGTAGACTACGTGATCAAAGTCCTCAAAGAATTTGTCGGGTAAGCAGAAGGGCAGGTACATTGAATAAAGATTATATCGGTTTCTAGAGATCAATTTGGTCGTAGAACTCATTCCAATCAGTTTTCTGAAAATTTTACGGTTCCCAAATTTTGCCACTTTTTAATAAAATTGGCAATATTTTATTTTCAAAAAATTACCAGAAAAGGCTATATTTGGTAAAATTTGAACTTAGATGGGAAAATTTATTGAGAAGAAACTCATTGAAGAATTTCAAGGTGAATGTTTTACGCGGGAGGACCTCTTGGAATTCTACAGATATTTTGATCCGAACCTGAAAGAAGGAACCTTCGGGTGGAGGATCTATGACCTTAAAGACAAAAACATCATTCAACCTTTGAAAACAGGTTTCTACACTATATCAAATAAACCATTATTTAGGCCCCCGATGTCTAAAGAGCTTATGAGCCTCACCAAGAAGATTCAGCTTAAGTTTGGTTACGTAAAATATGGCGTATGGGAAACGGACTGGCTAAATGAATTCTCTCAGCACCAGATCAGTAAATCCACAATAATAGTCGAAATAGAGAAGGAATTTACACAATCCTTGTTTTTCTATTTAAAAAGTTCATCAAAACAGGACATTTTTTTAAAACCGGATGAAAAGGTGATTGAATTTTACGTCGCAGAGAGTAACTCTCCTGTGGTAATTAAAAATCTCATTACGCGTTCACCAATAGAAAGAAGGACAGATCAAAAGGTCAAACCCTTTACACCCCTACTGGAGAAAATTCTTGTAGATCTATTTGCAGAGCAAAAGTTGTTCTATTATTCAAAAGGTCCGGAACTAATCCAAATTTATCAGAACTCCCTTAGCAACTACGCAATCAATTACACAAAGCTCTTCGGTTATGCAAACAGGAGAGATAAAGAAAAGGAAATACAGGATTTTCTGAAAAATCATATGTTCCATCTTGTAAAGGACATTCTTTGATTTTTACAATTATTGCTTTCCTAAAGTTCAGGTCAGCCTTTCCAAATAGGAAAATCTTCCTTTGATTTCACCCGAAGATCATTTTTAGGTCTTTTCTAGAACAGGCTTATTAAAAGAAATCTTTATGCAACATCTGGATTACTCCTTTCTGAAAAACGTAGCCTCATAAACAGTGGTGTTTCCAACATTGTCCTCTACCACCAGTTTAAAATCATTTTCTGTTTCGGTGACTGCCCCGTCAGAGAAGTAATGCGTAAGCATATTATCCTTGTACTCGTACTCCATCAGGATCCACTCACCGTTGACCGTTGCCCTGAACTTTTTGATTCCTGAGAGGTTGTCGGAAATCCTGACCTTAAGTGTTTCATTATTGGAAATCCACTGGCCGTCCCTGAAATTGACAGGTACCACAGTGGGAGGGGTGTCATCCCTGTCGAGCGTGTAGGTCCCGAGACTCCGGGTGCTGGTACTCAGTTTGTCCCCCTTGAGGTCTGCACCGGAATAGGAGGAGGTTCCCCATTTATTTAGGCTGGCGACAAACATCTTATCTACTTGCTCCTCGGGATATTCTGAAACGTCAAAAGTGATATCCATACTGCTGTGAAGGGGAATGACATCCTCATGTACCTTCACCTTGTCCTTTTCAAACTCAATATCGAGATAGGCGTCCTGATAAAAAGTGCCTGCGGGGATATCGATGCTGATTCCGTTCTGCTCAAAATGAACGGGTGCGTTAGCGGTCACAAAATAGGGAGTACTGTTGTCTTCCTCTTCCGGAAGGTCTATCATCTGCTTTCCTCTTATTGGGATCTCGACCACGCGCTGGTTTCCCTCATAATCAGAGACACGGATAAGATAACTATAGGTTATGCTGTCCTGAATATGGAGATAACCATCGCGGATCAGGCCTGAGTATATGCTCAACGGATTAGAAGGCTCCACAAAGAGCTTTTGAATTCTGGATCTGTTCCTCGCATAGAATTCATAGTCGATCAGCTGATTGAGATGCCTGGTTTCTGAAAAAGCAAATTTTTCGAAATTGGCCTGGAAAACCTTGTCTCCATTAAGGCTCGCCTCAATCCTAAAAACCCCGTTCTGGTTAGGTGCCGCATTGAGTTGGTCCACGGTTATCACCCCAAACCCGATCTTTCCACAAGCCGTCACCTGAGGGGTCCTGTAGGAGCCATCTCCCTGAGGGATAAGCTCCAGACGCTGCCGGGATATTTTTCCGTTGGCATGTGCATCCTCACCCAATGGATAAACATAAAGCCCCTTGACCAGTGGGGCCCTCGTATCTTCGAGTTTAATTCCGAACATAAGCGGATTCATCGGGCGCTGGAGCCCATCTCTGATCTCGAAATGCAAGTGAGGACCTCCACTTCCCCCGGTATTTCCGCTGAGGGCAACCAGTTCTCCCTGGTCAACGGGGAGATCGTCTGCCTCTGGGAAAAGTTCGATTTCATAGCTCTCATTGTTATATTGTCGCTCCCTGACATACTTTTTGATCTCCGGAGACAATTCCTTGAGGTGACCGTAAACGGTCGTATATCCATTGGGATGCTGAATATAAACAGCTTTTCCATATCCGTAATGCGAAATATTGATCCGACTCACGTACCCGTCTGCAGCGGCCAGAATGGGTAGTCCCTCTCTCTGTTGCGTCTTGATGTCCAATCCGCTGTGAAAATGGTTGGATCTGAGCTCTCCGAAGGTCCCCGAAAGCGCAAGGGGTACCTCAAGGGGATCCTGGAAATAATCGACTGGTATCTCGGCCTGGGCAAAAGCGGCCGTATGGATAATAAACAGGATTGCGGCGCAGGTCAGCTTCATGACTTAGGGGTTTCTTTTTAATAGCGCTTAAATATACAAAGCCTATGACCAAAAATAAACTCCTATTTATGAGGACCTTATTTTTTTTAAGCCTGGCTTTCAAAATAGCACGTTAATTATTGGGATATTTGTGAAGGTATGTTAACTTTGTGAGGGTAAGCAGCAGGATGAGCTTTAATGAGTGATTTAACAGAAATAGTTGATAATCTTGAAATTAGGATCGCAAAATTACTTCACAACTTTAAAAAGCTAGAAGAAAAACAGCAGATCCTCCAAGAGCAATTAACAGTTCTGAAAGCTGAGAAGCAAGAATTGCAGAACAGCCTGGAAGTTTCAGATAAGAACATCCAGACCCTCAAAGCCGCCAACGCGCTGCTCGGCAGTAATGAATATAAAAGAGAAACCAAGCTTAAGATTAACAGCTTGATTAGAGAGATTGACCAGTGTATTGTTCAACTTTCTGAATAAGGAGTAGATGTCAAACCAGCTAAAGATCAAAGTTTCTATTGCAGATCGGGTTTATCCGATGACTGTTCATGCTGAGCAGGAGGAAGGCCTGAGAAGGGCTGCGAAGAAAATCGAAGCGATGATCAAACAGTTTGAGCAGAATTATGCCGTGAGGGATAAGCAGGATGTTCTTGCCATGTGTGCGCTTCAGTTTGCAGCCCAGACCGAGCAGAAAACCATCCAAAGCGACAGCGGCATAAAAATGGCGGAGGAAAAGCTGAAAGCGTTGAATGACCTTCTGGACAAACAGCTGGTGTAGCACATGTTCTTTGAATTTTGAAATAAAGGTTACTGCCTGTATTAGTTAATTTTTTTTGATAAACTCAACACCAATTCTTTAAAAAGGGTGAGTTTAAGTTGTAAAAGCGAGCCGTCTTTGAGCGGATACTTGATCAGCTTGTTAGCCCTAAACTTGATTTAAAGAGTTTATACAAAGCCACAACTAATACAGGCTTTTTTTATATATAAATACAATCAATGGAAACACTTATAGTAGCGGTTATTATTGCTCTGGTCGTTGGTGCTCTCGTAGGTCTGGGTATCGCCAAATACCTCGAACGGAAGAATGCGTCGAAGATCATACAACGGGCCAAGAAATCTGCAGCGTCAATTCTAAAGGAGGCCAAACAGGAAGCTGAAGGGATCAAGAAAGACAAGATCCTGCAGGCAAAGGAAAAATTCATCGAGCTTAAGGCCGAGCATGAGAAAGTCATCCTCTCCAGGGACAAAAAGATCAATGATGCTGAAAAGCGGATCCGGGATAAGGAATCCCAGGTATCAAGTGAACTCGCAAAGAATAAGAACCTGAACAAAGATCTCGAGGAAAAGATTGCGGACTACACCCGTCGGAACGAGATGCTCGAAAGGAAGCAGGAGGAGGTAGAAAAGCTCCACAACAGCAAGGTACAGCAGCTGGAAGTCATATCCGGCCTTTCAGCAGAAGAGGCTAAATCGCAGTTGGTGGAATCTCTGAAAGAATCTGCCAGGACCGATGCTATGGCTCTTGTTCAGGATACCATAGAAGAGGCTAAACTCACAGCTCAGCAGGAGGCTAAGAAGATCATTATCAACACCATCCAGAGAATAGGAACAGAAGAGGCTATCGACAACTGCGTATCCGTATTCAACCTGGAGAGCGATGATGTCAAAGGACGGATCATCGGCCGCGAGGGCCGTAATATTCGTGCCATTGAGGCTGCTACTGGAGTCGAGATCATCGTTGACGATACCCCTGAGGCCATCATTCTTTCCTGTTTTGACTCCGTCAGAAGAGAGGTCGCCCGCCTCTCCCTTCATAAACTCGTGACCGATGGAAGGATTCATCCGGCGCGAATTGAAGAAGTGGTCAAAAAAACCACGAAACAGATCGAGGAGGAGATCGTGGAAGTAGGGAAGCGGACCGTTATAGACCTGGGGATTCATGGACTTCATCCGGAACTCATCCGGATCGTCGGAAGGATGAAATACCGCTCTTCATACGGACAGAACCTGCTGCAGCATTCCCGTGAGGTTGCCAAAC
Organism: uncultured Salinimicrobium sp.; assembly: GCA_946887075.1. Next base: position 46,511 of record CAMPKA010000019.1, on the reverse strand, counting down.
TTTGTGGAGTAATGGCTGCGGAACTCGGATTGAACCCGAAACTCGCCAAAAGGGCAGGTTTGCTTCATGACATCGGAAAGGTCCCGGATTCTGAAACAGAGGTCCCTCACGCCATCCTGGGAATGCAGTGGGCCGAGAAATACGGAGAAAAGCCCGATGTCTGTAATGCCATAGGGGCACACCATGACGAGATCGAAATGAATTCGCTGCTCTCGCCGATAGTCCAGGTTTGTGATGCCATAAGCGGAGCCAGGCCAGGAGCCAGGAGACAGGTCTTGGATTCTTATATTCAGAGACTGAAAGACCTTGAGGATATTGCCTTTGGATTCGGAGGAGTTAAAAAAGCCTATGCGATACAGGCGGGCCGTGAATTGAGGGTGATTGTAGAAAGTGAGAAGGTCAGTGATGAAAAAGCCTCGAATCTTTCCTTTGAGATCTCTCAGAAGATCCAGACGGATATGACCTATCCCGGCCAGGTGAAGGTGACTGTAATCCGGGAAACCCGGGCGGTCAATATCGCCAAATAGGCTATAAAAAAAAGACGACTAAATTCCGCTGATCTAAAATCAGCGGTTTTTTTTTGCCGCTCCGAATCGAAATTCCCGATGCTTTATCCGGATTTTCACTACCTTATATAGGAAATCGGCTCATGATGAAAAGACAGAAAATCCTTTGGCTCTTCATGTTGCTTGGGATTCCGTATCCGGTAATCCGGTTCATATTGGCCGCAGAGGCTATTGAAGGCCAGGAAGCGGTATTTCTGGTGCAATCCCGGATCTTGCAATACCTGATAAGCATCTGGATAATATGGCTCTTGTTCGCCGGCCTGGCAGTCTATGACAAGTGGACCCGGAGGAGAGACCTGTTGTTCTACCTTACCTATCTCCAGTTGGCGCTGGGATTCATAGGGATGGGATATCTGATATCGCGGATGCAGTCGGTCTATGAGCAGGTCGCCCGGGCAAATGACCCTTTTGTTACCGCTCTTTTTGCGTCTCTTCCTAACCTCTTTGTGGGTGCCGCTTTGACTGGACTCCTGCAAGCCGCCGTATGGTGGTTCACCAGAAAAAGGGGAACATAGATCTACAGCTCTGCGGATTGGATAAGCCTTCCTCCACGGCTTAGGATTTCCCTCTTTATGTTTGGAAATTCCTGCGGATCAAGAGGCACAGCAGCATCCTCTATCAGGTTAGCAGAAAAACCTTCCCTGAGTGCATCAAGCAAGGTAAAATAGACGCAGATGTCGGCTGCCAGACCTGAAAAGTACAGCTCCCGGGCACCCTTTTCCCTGAGATACCCTGAAAGGCCAGTGCTTTTCCGATGTCCATTGTCGTAGAATCCGCTGTAGCTGTCGATATGCTCCTCCATCCCTTTTCTGAAAATCGCCTCCACGGAATTGAGCTGGAGGTCAGGATGAAATTCAGCACCACGGGTCCCCTGGATGCAGTGAGGCGGCCAGAGCTTCTGTTCCAGCCCATCAAGGTTGATGATTTCAAATTCTTTTTTTCCGGGATGATTAACGGCAAAACTCTTGTGAACGGCCGGGTGCCAGTCCTGGGTCGCCACGACCAACTCAAATCCTGAGATAATCCTGTTGATCACCGGTATGATCCGGTCCCCATCGGGTACTGCGAGCGCCCCACCGGGCATAAAGTCGATCTGGGGATCCACCAGAATAAGTGTTTTCATAGTTTCTTTATTTTGTGCTCTTCGATCAGCCGGTCCCTTTCCCTTTTGAGATCCTCACTGATCCCCACCTTATAGATATGCGGATTGAAGAAGCGTTTGTACTCCTGGGGCAGTAGTTCAAGCCGACTTTTGCTGAACGCAGCGATATCGGAGAGCGTCTGCTCCTCTTCTGATCTTTTTCCTTTTGTGAAGACCTGCCTGAGCAAAGGTTCTTTTTTCGCTTCGGAAACGGAGATAAATTTCAGCGGATCATAAGGGTGGTACATCATTCCCGGATCTTTCTCGCCGACCATACTCACCACATCCCCTCCTGCAAATCTCCCCTGGGAGTCCAGAAGACGGAAGACCTGTTTTTTGTGAGGCAGGGTGACTTTGGCTATGGTTTCAGACAACTTAATCCTGGGTTTCCTGTCAAAATAAGCCATTTTATACACCCCGTCAAGGGCTGCATCGGGTTTGCCCGTGACCAGGCTGGTTCCCACTCCAAAAATATCAATGGGCGCATCCTGATCCAGGAGACTCTTGATCAAATACTCGTCCAGCTGATTTGAAACGGAGATCTTGACATAATCCAGACCCTCAGCGTCGAGCATCTCCCTGGATCTGCGGGAGAGGTAAGCCAGGTCTCCGCTGTCGAGCCGGATTCCCTTCAGCCGATGGCCTTTTTTCTCCATTTCCTTTGCCACGGTAATTGTATTGGGGATTCCGCTTTTAAGGGTATCATAGGTATCGACAAGCAGAATGGTATTATCAGGATGCGTTTCCGCAAAGGCCCGGAAAGCGCTGAGTTCGTCATCGAAGCTCTGGATATAGGAATGGGCCATGGTTCCCGAAACCGGAAATCCGAAATCCATTCCGGCGCGGGTATTGCTGGTGGCAGCAAATCCCCCGATGATAGCCGCGCGGCTGGCATGGTATCCTCCGGCACCCTGAGCACGTCTCAACCCGAAGTCGATAAGCTGTTTCCCACCGGCCTGCAGGTTCATACGAGCTGCTTTGGTGGCGATAAGGGTTTGGAAGTTCAACAGGTTCAGAAGTAGCGTTTCGATCAGTTGCGCCTCGATGATGGGGGCTTCTATCCTGACCACAGGAGCCCCGGGAAAGACAACCTCGCCTTCCCTGACGCTGAAGATTTCACCGCTGAATTTGAAATCCTTCAGGTATTCCAGGAAGGACGGATCCAGTTTTTGCCCTCTGAGAAAGGCGATATCCTCCTCCCTGAACCTGAGTTCCTCCAGGATCCTGATCAGGTTGGACAACCCGGCGAAAATCGCGAAGCCCCCCTCGAAAGGCAGTTTGCGAAAGAAATAATCGAATACGGCCGTTTTGTCGGTCTGGCCTTTCTGGAAGTACACCTGGCTCATTGTGAGCTGGTAATGATCCGTGTAGGTGCCGCTAAAATCAATCATGATCAGCTTTTAAAGGGGAGTTTCATCTTCAAGAAATTCGTCCTGCGTATGCCAGTCGAACCGGTAAGAGAGTCCAGCCGCTACCTGCCATCTCGAGGGAGTGTCCTTGAAATTGATCAGCCCGGAGATATCCGCCTGAAAATTCTTATGAAAAAGATATGCCATCCCGCCCCGAAGCAGTTCATCGCTGTAAATGCGGCTCATCAGGACCTGGATTTCCCCAAACAGTGCGAAGCGAGGCGTAACAGAATGTGTAAGGGTAACGATTCCGGAATAGGTGGGGGAGGAATCCACCAGCCGGTCCCCAATGAAATTCATCACCAGGACCCACGGGCCCCAGTTGTTCTGAGTGATCAGGGCCACGCGAGGGGAAAACGGCGCCTGTTCCTCCAGAAGGTAGGGATTGTCTCCAAACGAAAAGTTCGCACCCGCATACAGGGAAACAGCCGGGATCAGGACTGACCAGTCAAATTTTTGGTTTGCTTTCCAGCTATAGAGGCTGACCTCCCTACCGACCCCTTCTTTATGTGGATCGTAGAAGAGGTATTTGATCCCTATGGCATTGGACTCAAAGTTGCGCAAGTGGAAAGATTCTGTGTTGGCCCCGATGAGATAGCTTGTCGTTCGGTCCAGGAAAGTTCCCTGAATATTGATCTCCAGCTGCTCAAAATAGAACCCGTAGCGCAGCATGTAATCTATGCCCCACAATTCAGCCTCTGTTTTGAGCAGGCTGTGCTTATCCTCTCCCAGTTTGGCTCCTGCCTCGAATTGAAGAACACCTCTTCCCACTGAAAATGCACCCTGAGAATTGCCAGGCCGATTCGAATTGATGGTCTCGGTATACTGGGAATAGGAGGTGAAAGTACCTAAAAAGATCAGGATAAAAACTTTGCTGAAACGCGTCATAGACGGGGCGGTTGGTTCAAATCAAATATAGCTATTTTCTCATTTTTTTTCCCAGCTTTATGGTTTTCTTTGCCTGGAATAGTAATTTTACCAAAACTCCAGTAATGCAGGATTCCCCTTTTATAGAAGTACTTGAAGTTGTCCTCGTAGTGCTTTTGATTTACTTCGGCTTTAAAGTGCTTTTGCGGTGGTTCGGGCCGATGTTGCTCCGGTATATTCTGAAGCGTATCGGAAGGAAGTTCGAGAGAAAATTCACCGGTTTTAATGCCTCGGCCAACAGGAAGAGGGAAGGGGAGGTAACCTTGGAAAAGAAGCCGAAGACCAGGCGCAAATCCGGGAAGGACGTCGGAGAATACATCGATTATGAAGAAATTGATTAATTTCCGGTTCTAAACGCCAGCCTTCATGAGCTTCCTTAGAAAAATCTACCCCCACCTTTTTGTAATTCTCGGTTTTATTCTCCTGTCACTGGCCTATTTCTACCCCGTTCTCCAGGGGAAGGAAATCTTTCAGAGCGATATAGCACAATACATCGGAATGGCTCGGGAACAGAATGAGTTCCGGGAAGAGACCGGAGAGGAGCCCTACTGGACAGACGCTGCCTTTGGAGGGATGCCGACCTACCAGCTTGGGGCGAATTACCCGCATAATTACGTCAAGGAGCTGGACCGGCTGCTAAGATTTCTTCCACGTCCCGCCGATTATCTGTTTCTCTACCTGGTCGGATTCTATATCCTGCTTCTGGTTCTCAGGGTGGATTACCGACTTGCTGCCCTGGGAGCAATCGCTTTCGGATTTTCGACTTACCTGATCATAATTCTCGGGGTAGGGCATAATGCCAAGGCTCATGCCATCGCTTACATGCCCTGGGTCCTGGGTGGAATTCTGCTCTGTTTCAGGAGCAGGTATATCCCAGGTTTTATCCTGCTATCTCTGGGAATGGCCCTGGAGATCAGCGCCAACCATTTCCAGATGACCTATTACCTGCTCCTGCTGGTCCTGATCCTGGGAGCCGTATATCTATACGAAGCGATCAGAAAAAAGGAGCTGCGGCGTTTTTCCACAGCCCTGGGAATCATGATCCTCGCTGTCGTCCTGGCCATTGGGACCAATGCCACCAATCTTATGGCAACCCAGCAGTACGCGGAATTCAGTACCCGTGGGGACACGGGCCTAACGATTTCTCCGGATGGTACGCCTGCACCCGAGGAAGGACTGGAGTACGATTATATTACGGAATACAGCTACGGTATCCTTGAAAGTTTCAACCTGCTTATCCCCAGATTTATGGGAGGTTCAAGCGGAGAATCACTTGGAACAGATTCCCACACTTACCAGGCCCTAATCCGAATGGGAGCCTCCCCGATACAGGCGCAGCAGTTCGTGGACTCAGCGCCGACCTATTGGGGGGAACAACCCTTCGTCGGAGCGCCGGCTTACATCGGGGCTACGGTAATTTTTCTCTTTGTCCTGGCTCTTTATCTGGTAAGGGGAAGGCTCAAGTGGTGGATCGTCGGAGGAACCCTGTTGGCCCTAATGCTCTCCTGGGGGAAAAATTTTGAGGTCCTGACCCGTTTTTTTATCGATGTGGTCCCGCTTTACAACAAGTTCCGGGCGGTTTCTTCCATCCAGGTCATCCTGGAGCTGTGCATACCGCTTCTGGCTACCGTTGGGCTGTCCAGGTTCCTCTTCGCAGACCGGCCTCAGGAGGAGAAGCAGCATGCCCTGAAATGGGCTTTAATGATTACAGGGGGAATTTCCCTGCTGTTCCTGTTGTTCAAATCAGCCCTGTTCCAGTTCTCCGGACCCAATGATGGGATGATGATCCGGCAGATAGGAATCGAACTTGTCAATGCGCTCAAGGAAGACCGAAAGGAAATTTTCACTTCGGACACCATCAGATCCCTGGTGCTGATTATACTGACAGCCGGGGTGCTTTGGCTATATCTTGAAAAGAAACTCAGAAGAGGGAGCGTTCTGCTTGTCCTGGGGCTGCTCATCCTTTTCGATCTCCTGGTTATCGACAAGAGATATGTCAATAGTGAGGATTTCGTGAGCTCCACGGTGGTCAACAATCCTTTTCAGCCCAATTCTGCAGATCTGGAGATCATGAAGGATAAGGGCCATTACAGGGTTTTCGACCTTTCCGCGAATCCCTTCAACACGGCCAGAACTTCCTTCTTCCATAATTCAATAGGGGGATACCACGCTGCCAAACCCGGACGGATGCAGGACCTGTTCGACTTCTATCTTTCAAAGAACAACCTGCAGGTTCTGAACATGCTGAACACCAGGTATTTCATTATACCGACAGAGGATGGGGAACTGGTGGCCCAACCGAACCCCGAGGCCAACGGAAATGCCTGGTTTGTGCGGGAGGTCAGGCTGGTCGAGAATGCCAATGAGGCCATTATTGCTCTGGGGGATATCAATACAAGGAACACCGCGGTGGTCGACGATGCCTTCCGTGATCTGCTATCTGATACGGACTTTCCACCAGATCCCTCCGCAGATATTGAACTGGTATCCTACCAGCCTAATGAACTGCAATACCGGTATCATGCAACACAGGATCGACTGGCAGTCTTTTCAGAAATTTATTACCCCCATGGATGGAAGGCATATATTGATGGGGAGGCGGCTCCTTTCTTCCGGGCAGATTACGTATTGAGGGCCATGATGCTTCCTGCCGGGGAGCATAGGGTGACCTTCCGTTTTGAACCGCAGGTAGTCCAGACCGGAAGCAGGATAGCCCTGGTGAGTTCCATCCTGCTTCTTCTGCTCATGGCAGGCGGAATATTCCGATTGGTCAAGAAAAAGCAGTAGCGCCTCCAAGGCATTAATCCGCGATTCATGAAGAAAGTGCTCGTCATCTCCTATTATTGGCCTCCGGCAGGGGGACCGGGAGTACAGCGGTGGCTGAACTTCATCAAGTACCTTCCTTCTTTCGGGATCCAGCCTATAGTCTATGTGCCCTCCAATGCCCATTATCCGCTCCAGGATCCTTCCCTGGTAGCAGAGGTTCCCGAGCACATCAGGGTCATCCGGAAAAAAATACTGGAGCCTTACGGGCTGGCCAGGATCTTTTCGAAGCATCACACCAGCCGTATCAGTTCCGGGATCATTCCTGAAGCGCAGACCCAGAATCTTGTTCAGAAAATTTTGCTGTTTATCCGGGGGAACCTGTTTATTCCCGACGCCCGCAAGTTCTGGATCAAACCCTCAGCGAATTATCTCACCGCGCTGCTTCAGAGGGAATCGATCGATACGATCATTACCACCGGTCCCCCTCACTCGATGCACCTGATCGGGATGAAATTAAAGGAGGCCACCGGGGTAAGATGGATCGCGGACTTCAGGGATCCCTGGACCCGGATCAGCTACCATGATAAGCTTAAACTGCTGCCAGGGTCGAGAAGAAAACATGAAAGTCTGGAAGAAAAAGTTCTGAGTACGGCAGATCTCCTGCTGACCACCAGTTTCAGTACGGCAGCGGAATTTCGCCAGAAAACCCAGAGGCCGGTGGAGGTGATCACCAATGGCTATGATGGTCCTTTGGCCAGGAACACCTTCTCCCCAAAGCATTTTTCCCTGGCTCATATCGGATCCCTCCTTTCAGGGAGAAACCCGGAAAATCTATGGGCAGCCCTGGGGGAGCTGGGTGAAGAGGTGAGCGGATTTAGGCGGGATTTAAGGCTCGAATTGACTGGAGCCATTGGGGATTCGGTGATCAATTCGATCCGGAGCTCCGGACTGGAGGCAAATCTGGAAATCCGGAATTATGTCTCGCACGAGGAGGCTCTAAGGTTACAGAGGAAGGCTGCATTGCTTCTGCTTATCGAGATCAACAGGGAGGAAACCCGGGGAATCATTCCCGGAAAGCTGTTCGAGTACATGGCCAGCGGTCGGCCGATCCTCGGAATCGGTCCGGAGGGAGCGGATTTTCGCACCATCCTCGAGGAAACCCACACGGGAACCTTTTTTGCATATCACGAGAAGGAGGCCATAAAATCCTTTCTTCTTAAGAAATACCAGGAGTTCCAGGAAGGTATCCTACAGTCCCATCCCGTCGGCCTTGAAAAATATAGCCGCAAAAGCCTGACCGGCCGCTTGTCGGAAGTTATCCTCAAATACGAATAATGGGAGTCATCTTCAGCCAGTCCGCCAAGAATCTTTCCACCACCTATGCGGGTTTCGGGATTGGTGCCATCAATACCTTGTTTCTCTATACCCATTTCCTCACTCCTGAGTATTACGGGCTGGTGGGGTTCTTGCTTTCAGCGGCTAACCTGATCTGGCCTCTGATGGCTTTCGGAGTACATAATACGCTGGTTAAGTTCTACACTGCGTACAGCCAGGAGGAGGAGCGGGATAAGCTGCTCACCATGATCCTGTTTCTGCCCCTGGGAATTTCTGCGATTCTCGGGGGGCTGGGATTTTTCGCCTATGACCTGATCCTCGACTACTTTTCTGATGGCAATGAGCTGGTCCAGCCCTATGTCTGGTTGATCTTCCTTATCGCGGTGGCCACAGCTTACTTCGAGATTTTCTTCTCCTGGGCCAAGATCCACCTGCACACCGTCTTTGGAAATTTCATGAAGGAGGTTTTTCACAGGTTGGGGATATCCTGTCTTCTGTTGCTGGTCTATCTGGACGTCCTGGCGATACAGGGGTTCATCTATGCACTGGGCGGATTATTTCTGATCCGTATGCTGCTGATGAAATGGTATGCTTTCAGGTTAAGGTTTCCAACCTTGCACTTCTCCCTGCCTGCAAAGACTTCGGAGATACTCAAGTACTCGGTCCTGATCCTGGTCGCAGGATCCGTGGCGATGGTCCTGCTCGATCTCGACAAGGTAATGATCGAACGTTATCTACCGATTGAAATGGTAGCGGTATACGGGATCGCGATCTATATTTCCTCGGTGATAGCAGTTCCCTCCCGGGCGATGCATCAGATCACGTATCCGATGACCGCTACGCTTCTCAACCAGAAAGACAAGCAGGGCCTGAAAGACCTTTACCGCAAAAGTTCTCTGACGCTCCTACTGGTCAGTGGGCTGATCTTCCTTTTGATCATCACGAACATCAGGCAGATTTATCAGCTTATTCCCGAGGTCTATAGCATCAGTCCCCTGATCATCGTCCTGATCAGCCTGGTGAAGCTGTACGACAATCTCCTGGGCAACAACAACGCCATCCTTTTCAATTCGGATTACTATCGCCTGGTGCTCGGGATCGGGGTTCTGCTGGCCGGACTCGCCTTTACGCTGAATATCCTGCTTATTCCAAGGCTGGAACTCTTTGGAGCTGCCCTGGCCACCTTTGCTGCTTTTGCCTGCTACAACACCACCAAATTGGTGGTGGTTTTTCGGAAATTCCGGATCCATCCCTTTTCCCGGAGCACTTTCAGCGGGCTGGCCCTGATAGTTCTCCTGGGGGTGCTGTTCTACTTTTGGGATTTCGCTTTTCATCCTGTGATCAGTATCATTTTGAAATCTGGACTGCTTTCCCTGGTTTACCTGACCCTGATTTATAGGCTTGGGCTGTCGGAAGACATCAATGAAAGGCTCAGGAAAATTTTCCAGACTCTCTGGTAATAAGAACTCCTGGCCCAAACGGAACCAGGAGTTCTGACACTAACCAACCAAAAAAAATCTTCCTATTCCCTTCCGCGGGAACTTCTGGATCTCGAAGAAACCGCCTGTGGTTGCCTTACGGAATCTCCGCTGGTCCTGACCGACCTGTCTTCGCCTCTCCCTGCCTGTGTCTGCGGAAAGCTGGGGGTAGGGGTGACCGGCCTGGAATCCCGAAAGATGTCCTGATGGCTGTCCCTGCTTCTGTTGGAATCGGTTCGTTCCCTTCGGACGTTTCGGGTTCTGGATTCATCCTGCTGTCCCCATTGGTCATTCCGGTAATCTGCCCCGGAACTTCGTCTCGTATTTTGATTACTCCGAATATTGGAGAATTCCGGTTCAGATGAAGTTCTCCGTTCTGAACGTATCTCCGTCTCGGAGGCTGTTCTTCTTCCACGGTGATAGGAAATTATCTTTTCCCCAGGTCGGAAATAACTCCTTCTGAAGTCTCCGTCGTAGCTGTTGTAGTGGTGTACATACCGGTCATAATCCATTCGGTCCACGTAGTAGTACTGCCTGTATGGCTGATGGAAGACGATGGCGGAATGGGCATGGGGACGGGTGTAATACTGGTGCCATGGCCTCGGAATATAGCGGGCATTCCGGACATTGATAAAACCGGAGTATCCTACAAGTCTTTGGAACTGATCATAATGAAGGATCAGGTTCCCGATCCGTTCTACCTGTCCAAAGAAATTATAGTCGATCGGAACGCTCCCGGCCTGGATGATGCGCCCATAGTGATCATAGAATACCGGAACATGGGCAATCTGGATCACTGCTCCATAGTCATCATACTGGACGTAGCGGTCATAGTTACGGCCCATATTGAAGCTGAAGTCGCTTCTGGGATTAATCCTGAAGCTTTGGTAGGAGTCGTATCGGGGACTGAAGAAAAAATCGAATTGTCCATCGGGAAAGATCGCGAATTCGACGCCTCCTTCATAGAAAATAAAGGTTTCGCCATACCCCCGGTTCCTTTCGATACCGGCCATCAGTGCGGCAGGCAGGAGAAGAATGGCGATAAGTATATAGCATTTTTTCATCTTAGGTGTATTAACAGGGCTGGTCATTCAGCCTACTCTATATAATCCAAAAGACGTGCCATAAAAAGAAGAACCCGCCAGCAAGATGCGTAGCGGGATCTCCAAACTAACCAACCAAAAAATTATTAATCACAATTCAAATTATGTCAAACTTAAAACTTGCAATCATTCAGTAAGATACAAAGGCTGTGCCAAGATCAGAAATAGGCTTTCGGGATTTGTTAAATATTCAGCTTCTCCCGAAGAAAGGGAGCTGTGTAGGAGTCCTGGTGCACAGCAACTTCCTCAGGTGTACCAAAAGCTACCAGATTTCCACCGGCCTCGCCGCCTTCCGGTCCCAGATCGATCACGTAGTCTGCACATTTTACCAGGTCCATGTTATGTTCGATCACAATGATTGAATGTCCATTCCGCAGCAGTGCATTAAAGGAGGCCAAAAGTTTTTTGATATCATGGAAATGGAGCCCGGTAGTCGGTTCATCAAATATGAACAGCGCCTTATCCCGGGTCTGTCCCTTCACCAGGAAAGAAGCGAGTTTGATTCGCTGGGCTTCCCCTCCGGAAAGCGTGGAGGAGCTCTGTCCCAATTGGACGTAACCCAGCCCGACCTCCTGAAGGGGTTTCAGTTTGGCTGTGATCTTTTTCTCTCCATGCTGCTCGAAGAACCCTACGGCGTCATCAATGGTCATGTTCAGGACATCATCGATATTCTTGTCCCCGAACCGGACTTCGAGGATCTCCTTCTTGAAGCGTTTTCCGTTGCAGGTCTCGCAGACCAGATGAACATCCGCCATGAACTGCATCTCAATGGTGACCTCTCCTTCGCCTTTGCAGGTGTCGCAACGGCCTCCGTCCACATTGAAGGAAAAATGTTTCGGCTTCAGGTTCCTGATCTCGCTGAGCTTCTGATTGGAAAACAGGTTACGAATATCATCATATGCTTTGATATAGGTCACGGGATTCGATCTAGAGGAGCGACCGATGGGATTCTGATCGACGAATTCCACGGATTTGATATGGCTGAACTCTCCTTCAAGTTTTGAGAAATGACCTGCTTTTTCACCATATCCGCCGACCTCCCTGCATAGGGCAGGGTAGAGGATCTTTCTGACCAGGGTGCTCTTTCCGCTTCCGGACAGGCCAGTAATGGCAGTGAATACCCCAAGTGGAAAACGCACATCGATATTACGAAGGTTGTTCTCCCTGGCTCCGATCACCGTTACATATTTCTTATAGCTGCGTCTGGTGGCGGGTACAGGAATCTCCAGGGAGCCATTCAGGTACCTGGCGGTAAGAGAATCTGAAGCGAGAATTTCCATGAAATTCCCGGTAGCCACAACCTCTCCACCATGGGTGCCGGCCTCAGGGCCAATATCTATAATCTCATCTGCGGCTTTCATGATATCCTCGTCATGCTCTACCACAATCACCGTATTTCCGAGGTTCCGCAGGGACTCCAGTACCCCAATCAGTTTTTGGGTATCCCTTGGATGCAGGCCAATGGAGGGTTCATCCAGGATATACATCGAACCTACCAGGCTGCTCCCAAGAGAGGTCGCGAGATTGATCCGTTGGGATTCTCCTCCGGAGAGCGTGTTGGATCTGCGGTTCAGGGTCAGATAATTCAAGCCCACTTTCGAGAGAAAATCAAGTCGGTTCCTGATCTCGGTCAGCAACCTTTTGGAGATCTCTGTATCGCTTTTAGAAAGGCTAAGGTCACGGAAAAAGGGTATCAGATCTGAGATCGGTTTTTCCACCAGTTCCATTATGGTGGCACCTCCCACCATTACATAGCCAGCTTCAGGACGAAGCCTTTTGCCTTTACAAACAGGACATCGGGTTTTTCCGCGGTACCGCGACAGCATGACCCTGTTCTGTATTTTATATGCCTTGGATTCCAGGAATGCAAAGAACTGGTTTAGTCCTTCGAAGTACTGGTTCCCATTCCAGACAAGATCCTTTTGTTCCTGGCTTAGCTCAAAGTAAGGTTTATGAATCGGAAAATCGAACTTATGGCTGTTATTGACCAGTTGATCCCGGTACCAACTCATGCTTTCCCCGCGCCAGGGAAATATGGCATTCTCATAGATCGAAAGTGCAGTATTGGGTACCACCAGATCCTCATCAATGCCGATCACATCTCCATATCCCTCGCACTTGGGACAGGCACCATAAGGGTTATTGAAACTGAACAGATGAACGTTTGGCTCCAGGAAGGTCATCCCGTCCAGCTCAAACCTGTTGTTATACTCCCGGATGGACTTATCCTGCAGATTTTCTACAAAAACTTCTCCCTTGCCTTCGAAGAAAGCGGTCTGAACAGCGTCTGCGAGCCTGTTGTAAAAATCCTCATCCTCCTTCTTCACGATCCGGTCCACCACAAGGAAAAGGCCCTCTTCCTGGATTCCTGAAAGATCCTCCTCATCGATCCGCCTTACGCTGCCGCCGTACTTGATACGGCTATATCCCTGTTGAAGCAGGACCTTCAGTTTCTCTTCGGGGGTTCGACTACCTTCCACGTGGACCGGGGCAAGCAATAACATTCTGGTACCCTCCTCCGCCTTCCTGATATCATCCACAACATCAGTAACGGTATCCTTTTTTACTTCCTGCCCGGAAACGGGGGAATAGGTCTTTCCGATCCGCGCATACAGAAGTTTCAGATAGTCATAGATCTCGGTTGTGGTACCGACGGTCGATCGGGGATTGGTGGAATTTACTTTTTGTTCAATGGCTATGGCCGGGGCAATTCCTCTGATGGATTCCACCTGAGGCTTGTTCAGGCGACCGAGGAACTGGCGCGCATAGGAAGAAAGACTTTCCACATAACGTCGCTGCCCTTCGGCGTAGAGTGTATCAAAAGCCAGAGAGGACTTTCCGGAGCCTGAAAGTCCTGTCAGCACAACCAGCTTGTTCCTGGGAATGACAGCATTGAGATTTTTAAGATTGTGAAGTCCGGCTCCTTTTATGATGATGTTTTTCCTGGGATCAACGCTCGAAATATCTACAGTCATATTCAGGTATTTCATTGAAAATGCAAAGATACTTAAACTCCCTGTTCCGGCAGTCTCCCCGAGTAATAATGCAGGTATCTGATTCTTAGAATGTTAAAACATTAACCTTTTATTTGGTTATGTAAAAAATTTCCTGTTATATTTGCTATTGTAGACTAAAACCCAGATCGCCTATACCATAAAGTTACTTTGAACTTGTAATCTAACCTGCAGGCCTACCCCAACAGCCTGGAAAAAGTAACTCTTATGGATAATTTTGAGGCAAACGATGCTTTTCTTGTAAAAAGCTATATGGAAGGTAATGAACACGCACTTTCCATCCTGATCAACCGACACAAACAACGAATCTACTCCTTTATCTTTTCTAAGGTCTTTGACAAAGATGTCGCGGAAGACATTTTCCAGGATACCTTCATCAAAGTGATCAAGACCCTTAAAAGGGGAAAATACAACGAGGAAGGAAAATTTCTTCCCTGGGTAATGCGGATCTCCCATAATCTCGTCATCGACCACTTCAGAAAAAGCAAACGGATGCCCAAGTTCGAGAACAGCGGGGACTTCAACATATTCTCGGTGCTATGTGACTCCGGACTCAACGTGGAAAAGCAGATCATCAAAGACCAGATAGAAGCCGATGTGAAGGAGCTGATTAAAGAGCTGCCTGAAGATCAGTTAGAAGTCCTGGTGATGCGGATCTACAAAGACATGAGCTTTAAAGAAATCTCCGAACGTACAGGGGTGAGCATCAATACCGCTCTGGGGAGAATGCGCTATGCGCTGATCAACTTAAGAAAAGTGATTGAGAAGCATAAATTAGTTTTGACCAACTAATGCAATAAACAAAATTTTGCTTCGTTGTTAATGTATATTCAAAACAACTGATAATGGCAAAATTTTACTCCGAGAAATCACCCCAAAAACTGAAAACGATGTCCCCTAAGAAGGAAACCGTGGATTTTCTGTTGAATTATTCCAGAGCCCTGCGGGTAAACACCTACCAAAGCATCAAATTCGAAAGTTTTATCAATTGATCTGCTTATTGATCTTTTTTCGAGACCCGCTGGCCCCGGGTCTTTTTTTATGATATTCCTCGAGCACTGATTTCCGCCCTATGGTCCTGGTGATCACATCCTTCTCCAGGTCCCATCCCCGGGCCGGGGAATACTCTCTACCATACCAGATGATCTGGAGATGAAGCGTATTCCAGAGCGCTCTTGGAAAAAGTCTTTTGGCATCTTTTTCGGTCTGGACCACATTCTTTCCATTGGAGAAATTCCAGCGGTACATCAGCCTGTGAATATGGGTATCCACAGGAAAGGCCGGAACATTAAAAGCCTGGGCCATGACCACACTTGCCGTTTTGTGCCCTACTGCCGGTAATTCTTCAAGAGCATCCATATCGGCCGGCACCTGCCCGTTATATTTTTCGATCAGGATCCTGGATAATCCGTGTATTCCCTTTGCCTTCATAGGGGAGAGGCCAACGGGCTTGATAATCTCCCGGATCTCCTCCACGGAAAGCCTGGCCATTGCCTGCGGGTTATCCGCCCGGGAGAAGAGCAAAGGCGTAATCTGGTTTACTTTCACATCTGTACTTTGGGCCGAGAGCAGCACTGCGATCAGCAAGGTGTACGGGTCCCGGTGATCCAGAGGGATCGGGGCTGAAGGGTATAACTCCTGGAGCTTATCAATGGCGAACTGTACTTTTTCCTGCTTCGTCATTTTTATCTTACATTTGAGAGACAAAAGTAAGGATTATGACAACATTGAAACCAGGAGACAAGGCGCCGGAATTCGAAGCTAAGGATCAGGATGGCAACCTGCACAGGCTTTCGGACTACAAAGGAAAGAAACTCGTCATTTTCTTCTATCCCAAAGCGAGCACACCGGGGTGCACTGCGGAAGCCTGCAACCTGCGGGATAACTGGAGTCGCTTTCAGGAGCAGGGATACGAGATTCTCGGGGTAAGTGCAGATTCCCCGAAAAGACAGAAGAATTTCCAGAGCAAGAAAGAACTTCCTTTTCCACTTCTTGCAGATGAGGACAAAAGGGTAATCAACGCCTTCGGGGTCTGGGGTCCCAAGAAATTCATGGGAAGAAAATTCGATGGCATCCATCGGACTACCTTTGTCATAGACGGGGAGGGTACCATCACCGATGTGATCACCAAAGTAAAGACCAAAGATCACGCTGCTCAGATCCTTTAGAGACACAGATTTCCATACCTGAAATCTGAAGCCTCAGATCAACCCGTTCCGGGGCACCTGTCCATGACCATGGAAATAATAAAATCCTTCTCTTGATCGAGGATAACAGAAATATCAGCAAGGCGGAAGGAAAGGCTTTAGTATTTCTTTTGATTGCCGGAATAATCCTCTGGATTCCGGTTATGCAATTCTTTATGGGAGATCCACCCGATTTTTTACAGGATCTGGGATTTGTTTCTGGTCCTGCGGGAACGCCACTGGCCTGGATTCTTGCCATGGTCGTTGCAGTGGGATATTCCGGATTTACTGTTTTCAATAACCCCCTTGTTCAGACCTACTGTTGCTCTATTACCTGGTTTAAACTCCTGGCGGTGGTTATTGCCATAGCAGCCGCCATCGTAGAGGAGGCTTTCTTCCGTCGTTTGGTCATGGACGGGGTGTTAAAGGCTGGTGGCGGGGCTGTTGTCCAGGTTTTAGCCTCAGGTTTAATCTTCGGGATCGCTCACGGATTGTTGGGAATCGTTACCGGGAAATTCTATGTGGGTTTGGGAGCCATGATGGCCACAGGGAGCCTGGGGCTCCTGCTGGGAATCATCTTTATAATCGGCGACCGAAGTCTTTTACCTGTTATTGTCGCCCATTTTCTGATCACCGCCACAATCCAGCCCGGAATCATGATTGCTGCCTTCCTTGGAGAAATGCCCCCTCCCAAACATGGCTGGTGGCGTTTCTGGAAATGATGCTGAGCTCTAGTCCAACTGGAGTTTAATATGTGCTATTTTACCCACACCTTCCGGAGGGTGGCTATAGAATCGCAATTTTCAAACAGCAGTTCCAGATTCTGCTCCCTGACCTCTCCGGTCACCAGGTAAAGGTTGCAGGGTTCCCTGTCGGTGTTACTGCGGCCAAAATCTATGTCCCCCGAATGCAGGATCTCTGTCACCAGGGAGGTGTCCAGGTTGGCCCGATGAAGTTCCTCAAGGGCCCGGGGTGCATATATGCGTTCTTTTATCCTGATATCGCGCATGACCCTGGCATCTGGAAAATAGGCGCAGGAGGTTCTTTTTCCGTTGAGAAATACGGCAAGGATAACCAGGCCGACCGCAAAGCCTCCCATGAAGTATCCCAGTCTATGTATGAATTTCATAAAATCTTAGAAGATAAGCAGGTTGATGTCCCTGTAGGACAGATCAAACCAATCCGCAATGGATTTGTTGGTCAGAATCCCGTGGTAAAAGTACAAACCATTTCGCAGACCCCGGTCAAACCTGAGCGTATTTTCCAATCCTCCCTGTTCTGCTATATGTAACAGATACGGCGTGAAGATATTGCTGATGGTCAGGGAAGAGGAACGCGCGTATCTGGACGGGATATTGGGCACGCAATAATGGACAACTCCATGCTTGACGAAAGTCGGTTTTTCATGGGAGGTCACCTCGCTGCTTTCAAAGCAGCCGCCCATATCGATGCTCACATCGATGATCACGGCCCCTTTTTTCATATGCTGCACCATGCTTTCCGTCACCACGATCGGGGCGCGGTTTTTCCCCCTGACGGCACCTATGACGACGTCACATCTCTTAAGGGCTTTCAGCAGGTTCTTAGGCTGAAGGGTCGAGGTGTGAAGGGGGCGGCTCAGGTGCGCCTGAATTCTGCGTAGCCTGGTCAGCGAATTGTCAAAGACCTTGACATTTGCTCCCAGACCCAAAGCCGATCTTGCCGCGAATTCTCCGACGGCTCCCGCGCCGAGAATAACCACTTCGATCGGCGGAACTCCGCTGATGTTCCCAAACATCAACCCGTTTCCTGCAGGATTGTTGCTCATGATCTCAGAGGCGATCAGAACGGACGCCGTACCAGCTATTTCGCTAAGCGCCCGCACCGCAGGATAAGTGCCGTCCTCATCTCGTATGAACTCGAAAGCCAGGGCGGTGATCCTTTTGGAGGCAAGTTTTTGAAAATAGGATTTTTTCTGAGTCTTGAGCTGCAGGGCAGAAATGACCGTGGACTGCGGGTTGATGATCTCTAGTTCCGCCAGGGTAGGGGGTTCTACCTTCAGGATCATCGGACATGAAAAGACTTTTTTGGTGTTGGTAGTGATCTCAGCTCCGGCTTCGGAATAGTCCTTGTCGCTGAATTTAGCCCCAGATCCTGCACCCGACTCCACCAGGACCCGATGGCCATGAGCGGTAATTGCGGCTACGGCATCAGGGGTGAGGCAGATCCGTTTCTCGTTATGGGCATTTTCCTTGGGCAGACCGATGAAAAGCTGGCCCTTGTGTTTGTATACTTCCAGGGTTTCCTCCTGAGGAAGGAGTTGTTCTTTTGTAAAGGGCGAAACTTGTTCGGTCATAATTTTTCCAAATCAGAAATAAATTACGACTTTTTTGGCAAGAAAAACAACAATTAGAGCTTAACGTAGTAGTCTTCTAATCGCTCGTCTTGATCCGGGGTATCCTGTCCTTCCCTGAAAGCCTTGATCTCGTCATACTCCTTGTCTGAGAAAGGGGAGAAGGGAGATATGTTTTCGCGTTCCAGTTCGCTCAAATCCAGTCCATAGATGCGATCGAAGATCTTGATCCGGATCAGGTAGACCAGGGAAAGGATAATGATAAAGAAGGGGGCCAGGTAAATGAGTCCATTGGTATCCAGAAGGTATGCGCTCTCCAGGTACACATCGTCATGAAAAGTAACAATGATCTGATAGGCATACATGACGATCGGAATCAGGATGGAATGGTACCACCAGTGTTTACAGGTGAAGAACCAGATCAGAAGCAGGAATAGTGGAGTAATCTTTCCCAGGTAGGTCCAAACCGCGACGTTTACACTCTGGTAGTACTTACTCTCGTAGGTAAAAAAAGAATTTTCCCAAACGGGCCCGTTTGGGAAAATTTCATACATATAAAATAAATATGGTGAGAAAGCTATAAGAATAGCTATGACACTACCCAGCACTAGGAATTTTGAGGAGTCTTTTGTCGACAGCTTGCTTTTGGATCTCATTTTTATTATCGTTTTCAGTAGTTGAAGTTACAAAGAAAGTGGCTCCAAAGATTGAAACGGCGAAAAGGATAGCTTTAATTTTCATGACTATAGATTTTTAAGGTTTGATTGTTTCGATTTGTTAAGCCAAACCTATAAAAAACTAAATCTCTAATAATTAATGAATTATTAGTACTTTTGACGCCTTTTTGAAAGAAATTTCTCCAGATTATTAATTTAGTTAATTTCGATTAAATTAGTTAAAATAATTCATTATTCGGCCAGTTGCTTTTTACGTATAGAATATCCGGACCAAATGCTGAAATTTGAAAGAAATTTCTCACATGAGGCTCCAAAATTCCACGCGCAGAATCCAGCCTAAATTAACAAAACTTTAACGTTCTCTTCTCCTTATTTACTATAGTTATTTCCACTTTTTGATAGCTTTCATCCAGCAAATTCTCCACTTTTTCTGGCCATTCGATAAAATTCCAGGTATCGCTTTCGAGATATTCCTCGAATCCGATGTCCAGGGCCTCAGTTTCATCTTCGATTCTGTAAAAATCGAAATGATTTACTGTTCCTTTTGGAGTTTCATAAACATTGACAAGGGAAAAAGTCGGGCTGGACCCAGTATCTACGGCACCTAGAGCCTTAAGGAGCTCTTTTATGAGAGTGGTCTTACCGGCCCCCATCTCACCATAAAACAAGATGGTCTGGCTCCGGGTTTCTTTTAAAACCTCGTGAGCTACGGGCTCGATTTCAGATAGAAGGTAGGTCACTTCCATATGATGTGTAGTAGATTGGGATGTAAAGATAGTTAAATATTTGTTATCTAGGCAATAAGACTGTGAAGGGTATGATCATTTCCTCAAGCGATACCCCTCCGTGTTGAAAGGTGTTCCGGAAATAGCTCACATAGTGGTTATAGTTGTTCGGGTAGGCAAAGAACAGGTCTCCCTTGGCGAAAATAAAGGAGCTGCTCATATTGATCGTGGGTAGATGCAATTCCTTGGGATTGGGAGCAGCCAACACATCTTTGGCCTCGTAGGTGAGACTTTTCCCGGTTTTGTACCGGAGATTGAGGCTTGTTTCCTTATCCCCGATCACCTTGGAAGGATTTTTTACATTGATGGTACCGTGATCCGTGGTAATGATCAGTTTGAACCCAAGATTCTGGGCCTGCTGAATGATCTCCAGCAGGGGAGAATTTCGGAACCAGCTATGGGTAAGGGACCGGTAGGACTTGTTGGTGCTGGCCAGTTCCTTGATCACCTCCATCTCCGTTTTGGAGTGCGACAACATATCGACGAAGTTATAGACGACCACCGTCAGGTCATTGTCCTTCTGGCTCCTGAAATTCTCCACCAGTTTCTTTCCAGATTTCAGGCTGCTGATCTTGTGGTACTCATGTTTGATGGAAACCCCCAACCTCTTGAGCTGATGTTGGAGAAATTCCGCTTCATGCAAATTCTTTCCTCCTTCGTCCGTATCATTCTTCCAGAGATCCGGATGTAATTTCTCCATTTCACTGGGCATCAGGCCCGAAAAAATGGCATTACGCGCGTACTGGGTAGCGGTGGGAAGGATGCTGTAAAAAGGAACCTCGAGCTCTTTCTTATAGTAATTGTTGACCACCGGCTCAAAGGCCTTCCACTGGTCATACCGCATGTTGTCAATAACCACCAGGAGGGTCGGCTGATCCTTGCCAATCTGGGGAAGCACCCGCTCCCGGAACAGCGTGTGAGACATCACCGGAGCATCGGCATCTTTTTTAAACCATTCCTTATAGTTCTTGTCGATGAACTTGCAGAACTGGGAATTCGCTTCGGTCTTCTGGGACTCCAGGATCTCGAACATCCCCGAATCCTCGATATGTTCGAGTTCGAGTTCCCAATAGATCAGCTTCTGATAGAGCTCCGCCCAACCCTCAAAGGAATTGATGCTGGCCATTTCCATGGCGATCTTCCTGAATTCCTGCTGATAGCTGGAAGTGGTTTTTTCCGAAACCAGGCGGGAGTGATCCAGATTCTTCTTGATGCTGAGCAGGATCTGGTTCGGATTAACCGGCTTGATCAGGTAATCGGCGATCTTCGATCCGATTGCTTCTTCCATGATATATTCCTCCTCGCTCTTGGTGATCATCACCACGGGCACATGAGCCTGCTTTTCTTTGATTCCCGCTAGCGTCTCCAGGCCTGTGAGCCCTGGCATGTTCTCGTCGAGGAATACAATATCGAAATTCTCCTTTTCTATCTCCTCCAGGGCCTCGGTTCCACTCTGACAGGTATATACCTTATAATTCTTACTTTCCAGGAAAAGGATATGGGGTTTCAACAGGTCGATCTCATCATCCACCCACAGTATTTTGATCTCATTCATTGTGTATCTTTGCTTAATTAACTTATGAAAATCCCGATTTGATCTATAGAAACAAACTCAAGATCTTGAACGATCCAATTTACGGATTTATTACCATTCCCAATGAACTGATCTTTGACATCATTGAGCATGAATACTTTCAGCGACTGAGGCGAATTTCTCAAATGGGACTGTCTTATTTGGTCTACCCAGGTGCCCATCACACCCGATTCCACCATGCCCTGGGATGCATGCACCTGATGCAGAAGGCGATCCGGGTCCTGCGCCTTAAAGGCGTAAGCCTCAGCCAGGAAGAGGAAGAGGCGCTGCAGATCGCCATCCTGCTTCACGACATCGGCCACGGTCCCTTCTCTCATGCGATGGAGCACAGTATTGTAGAAGGCATCTCGCACGAAAAGATCTCTCTGGCTTTTATGGAAGCCCTGAACGAGGAGTTTAACCAAAGATTAACACTGGCCATTGAAATCTTCACCGGTCAGCACAAACGGAAATTTCTGTGCGAACTCATATCCAGCCAGCTCGACATGGACCGGCTCGATTACCTCAAAAGGGATAGCTTCTATACCGGGGTAGCGGAAGGAAACATCAACAGTGAAAGGCTGATCAGCATGCTGGCCGTGGTAGAGGAAGAGCTGGTGGTGGAGGAAAAAGGGATCTATTCCGTAGAAAAATTTCTTCTGGCCAGGAGGCTCATGTACTGGCAGGTTTATCTTCATAAAACCGGAGTGGTGGCAGAACAGCTGCTCATCCGGGTTTTGCAACGTGCCAAGGAACTGGTCAGCAAAGGAGCTTCCCTTGCCTCAACCTCCGCGCTCAATTTCTTTCTCCAAAGCCAGATTACTGCCGACACCTTTAACAGGAATACGCTTCTCCAGTTTTCTCGTCTGGATGATTTCGATATCGTCGCCGCGATGAAGGAATGGACCCATCACCCCGATTTCGTCCTGAGCAACCTATGTCAAATGATCATCAACAGGGATCTGCTGAAGGTAAAGGTGGAGCCCCGGCCATTTAAGGAGGAACGCCTTTTTCGGCAGAGAACGAAGCTCATGGAGCGGTATGATATCTCAGAGGCAGAAGCCCGTTATTTTGTATTCGACGGGGAGCTGACCAATACCGCCTACAATGCAGAGGACGACAGCATCAGGATCCTCTATAAGAACGGAAAGATCACCGATGTAGTGAATGCTTCCGATCATTTTAATCTTGCCACACTCTCACGGCCCGTGACCAAATATTATATGTGTCAGCCCAAAACCAAACATTAGCGCATTTTTTTTACTTTTGCCTGAATGAATAACCCGAAGACTGAAGATTTCACGGGCATAAGGACGGAGCGAGTGCAGTGCACAGATCATGGCAACTGCCAGCGCGGATTTCCAGAAGAAGAAAATCCAACAGATTTCTCCCGACACTAAAGATAAAAGGCTCTATTTTGTCACAGAAAATGAAGTTCACAGCAGCACAAATAGCGGGAATCCTCGAGGGGAAAGTGGAGGGAGATCCAGAAGTTCAGGTCCACCGACTGGCAAAAATTGAGGAAGGGGAGCCCGGGGCGATCACTTTTCTGGCCAATCCAAAGTACACCTCATATATTTATTCCACAAAGGCTTCCATCACCATCGTCAGTGACAAGTTTGTTGCGGAGGAAGCCCTTTCAACAACCCTGATTAAAGTCAGGGATCCCTATGCCTCTTTTTCAAAGTTGCTGGAATACTACAACCAGGTAAAGATCAGCAAGACCGGGATTGAACAACCCAGTCACATAGCAGACAGCGCCAGTTATAAGGAGGATATCTATCTTGGAGCCTTTTCCTTTATTGGAGAGAACGTATCGATCGGGACCTCGGTAAAGATCTTTCCTAATGTTTATATCGGGGATAATGTAAAAATAGGAGATCATGTGTTGATCTATCCGGGTGCAAAAATATATTCAGAAACGGTCATCGGAAACCACTGCGTGATCCACGGCGGGGCCATTCTCGGTGCAGATGGTTTTGGATTCTCTCCAGGGGAGGACGGCGTTTACTCAAAGGTGCCCCAGATCGGGAACGTCGTGCTGGAGGATCATGTGGATATCGGTGCGGGGACTACGGTGGACCGGGCAACCCTGGGATCGACCATCATCCGGAAGGGAGCCAAACTCGACAATCAGATCCAGATCGCCCATAATGTGGAAATCGGGGAGAATACTGCCATCGCAGCACAAACCGGAGTGGCAGGTTCCACCAAGATCGGAAAGAATTGCCTGATCGGCGGACAGGTAGGAATCGCCGGCCATATCCAAATCGGAAATGGAGTGAAGATCCAGGCCCAATCGGGGATTGGAAGGAATATCAAGGACGGAGAAGTCATTCAGGGTTCTCCGGCCTTCGGCTACAATGATTTTAATAAAGCATACGTGCATTTCAGAAATTTCCCCAGACTGGAGGAAAGAATAACCCAACTGGAAAAAAAAATAAACGAGAATGGCTAAACAACGCACCATTGGTAAGGAAGTGTCCTTACAGGGAGTGGGACTTCACACGGGTAAGAAAGTCACCCTCACTTTTAAACCGGCACCTGTCAATACCGGTTTTTGTTTTATTCGAAAGGATCTGGAAGGGGAGCCTGTCATTGAAGCCGACATTGCCTACGTGCAAAGCACCCAAAGGGGAACGAATCTGGAGAAGGACGGGGTGGCAGTTCATACCTCTGAACATGTTCTGGCGGCCTGCGTAGGGCTTGACCTTGATAACCTTTACCTGGAGATCGACGCCTCTGAGCCCCCGATCATGGATGGTTCTTCAAAGTTTTTTGTCGAAGCCCTGGAGAAGGCGGGAATCGAGGAGCAGGACGAGGAGCGGGATGAATATGTGGTCAGCGAGGTCATCACCTATACCGATGAAGATTCCGGAAGCGAGATCCTTGTCATGCCCGCGGAGGAATATCAGGTAACCACTATGGTGGATTTCGGGACTAAGGTCCTTGGGACTCAGAATGCTTCCCTTCAGAAGATCTCCGATTTTAAGGAGGAGATCGCTGATGCCAGAACCTTCAGTTTCCTTCACGAGATCGAAACCCTGCTCGAAAGAGGCTTGATCAAGGGAGGGGATCTCAACAACGCCATAGTCTATGTAGATAAGGAACTCAGCCCCGAAACCATGGAAAAGCTCAGGGATGCCTTTAAAAAGGATCAGATCTCAGTAAAACCCAATGGAATCCTGGATAACCTGACGCTGCATTACCCCAACGAGGCCGCCCGGCACAAACTCCTTGATGTCATCGGGGATCTCGCCCTTGTAGGAACCAAGATCAAAGGGAAGGTCATCGCCAACAAACCCGGCCATAAGGTCAATACCGAGTTTGCCAAAAAACTTTCAAAGATCATTAAGCAGGAAAAACGCAACAACGTTCCGAAGTATGATCTCGGGCAGGAGCCTCTGATGGATGTCAATGAAATCATGAACATCCTGCCTCACCGTCCGCCTTTCGTTCTGGTGGACAAGATTATCGAACTTACGGAAAGCACCGTGGTCGGAGTTAAGAATGTCACGATGAACGAGCCGTTCTTTGTGGGCCATTTCCCTGGGAAACCGGTGATGCCGGGCGTTCTTCAGGTAGAGGCCATGGCACAGACCGGGGGTATTCTCGCCCTTAAATCCGTACCTGATCCTGAAAACTACCTCACCTTCTTTATGAAGATCGATAATGTGAAATTCAAAAGACAGGTGGTGCCTGGTGACACGCTGATATTCAGGCTCGACCTGCTTGCTCCCATCCGCAGGGGAATCTGTCAGATGCAGGGTTATGCCTATGTCAACGGAAAGCTGGTCACTGAAGCTGTGCTTATGGCACAGATCGTAAAACAAAAGTAACAACTATGAATCAACCCTTAGCATATGTCCATCCCGAGGCAAAGATCGCCAAGAACGTGGTGATCGAACCCTTTACGACTATTCATCGCAATGTCGTAATCGGGGAGGGCACCTGGATCGGATCAAATGTCACCATCATGGAGGGCGCACGGATCGGAAGGAACTGCAACATCTTTCCAGGTGCCGTGATTTCTGCCATTCCCCAGGACAAGAAGTTCAACGATGAGGATACGCTCACAGAAATAGGAGACAACACGACCATCCGGGAATGCGTTACCATCAACAGGGGAACCCTCGACAGGATGAAGACCAAGATCGGCAGTAATTGCTGGATCATGGCATACTGCCACGTTGCCCACGACTGCGTGGTAGGGGATAACTGCATTTTTTCAAATAACAGTACCCTGGCCGGGCATATCAACGTCGGGGATCACGTGGTCCTGGCCGGGATGGCCGCCATTCAGCAGTTCTGCAGTATCGGAAGCCACGCTTTTGTAACGGGAGGTTCCCTGGTCAGGAAGGACGTACCCCCGTTTGTCAAAGCTGGGCGGGAGCCATTATCCTACGTCGGGGTGAATTCCATCGGCTTGAGACGCAGGGGATTTTCCACCGAAAAGATCCGTGAGATCCAGGATATATACCGCATCCTGTATCAGAAAAATTACAACAATTCGCAGGCTGTGGCCATTATCGAGGCCGAGATGGAAGCCACCCCGGAAAGGGATGACATTTTAGAATTCATCAAAAATTCCCAGCGCGGGATCATGAAAGGATATTTTAGTTCAAATTAATAAAACACCATAATGGCAAGTACAAGCGACATCAGGAATGGCCTGTGTATCAGATACAACCACGACATCTTTAAGATCATCGAATTCCTGCACGTGAAACCTGGAAAAGGACCCGCCTTTGTCAGGACCAAACTCAAAAGCGTCACCACCGGGAAAGTCATCGACAACACCTTTTCCGCGGGCCACAAAATTGAGGATGTGCGCGTAGAGACGCATAAATTTCAGTTTCTCTATAACGACGGAGAGTTCTACCATTTCATGAACACCGAAGATTACACCCAGATCAGGCTTTCTGAGAACGCACTTGATGCACCCAAACTCCTCAAAGAAGGCGAGGTCGTCACGGTGCTGATCAATACCGAGGATCAGATGCCGCTTTCTGTGGAGATGCCGGCAAGTGTTGTTCTGGAAGTCACCCATACGGAACCAGGGGTGAAGGGGAACACCGCCACCAATGCGACCAAGCCCGCTACCGTGGAAACCGGAGCAGAAGTTAACGTCCCGCTTTTCATCAATGAAGGTGATAAGATCAGAATTGAAACCGAGAAAGGGACCTATAAGGAAAGAATCAAGGATTAAAGCCGGGTCAGGCACTGAGCAATTATGAAATTCCCGCAACCTTATACCCTGAAGCAGATAGCCTCCATCATTTCGGCGCGGCACGTCGGGCCGGAAGATTTTCCGGTGACGGGCATGAACGAGATCCATGTTGTCACCCCGGGGGATATCGTTTTTGTGGATCATCCCAAATATTACGATAAGGCGCTGGAATCTGCCGCCACCGTTATTCTGATCAATAAAGAAGTTGATGTCCCCCCGGGGAAAGCCCTGCTTGTTTCTGATGATCCTTTCAGGGATTTCAACAACCTGACCGAATTCTTCAGGCCGTTTGAGAAGGCCATGGCTTCCCTTGCTCCCTCAGCAAGCATTGGAGAGAACACCGTTATACAACCCAATGTGTTTATCGGGAACAATGTCCGGATTGGCAAAAACTGCAGGATTCACAGCAATGTCAGCCTTTATGACAATACGATCATCGGGGACGAGGTCACCATTCATTCCGGATCCGTTCTCGGAGGTGATGCCTTCTACTATAAAAAGCGCCCCGAAGGTTATGACAAATTGATTTCCGGAGGCAGGGTAGTGGTTGAGGATCGGGTGGATATCGGTGCCAACTGCACCATTGACAAAGGTGTTTCAGGGGATACCCGGATAGGTGAAGGAACCAAATTGGACAACCTGATCCAGGTCGGCCACGATACCGTGATCGGCAGAAACTGCCTGATCGCATCGCAGGTCGGAATCGCCGGGTGCGTGGTCATAGAAGATGACGTCACGGTGTGGGGCCAGGTGGGCATGCGCAGCGGGATCATTGTTAGACGCGGAGGCGTAATGATGGGGCAGGCCGGGATAACCAAATCCACCAGGGAGAACACTGTCTACTCAGGTAACCCTGCAATGGAAACAAGAGCTAAACTAAAGGAGTTGGCACTCTTGCGACGATTGCCTAAATTAATGGAAAATTTAAACAGCGGAACATGAAGCCTGATGTAAAGACCCCAGTTGAACAGTTTTATTCCGGAAGTCTGAACGGCGAATCCAGGAAGGTTGAAGAGCTCCTGGATTCGGACGTGGCTTTGTACTGGAACAGCAGTGCCGGCTTTAAAAAGCTCGGTTTCGAGGAGATTTCAGAACTGGCCAGGGTGCTTTCCTCATCCTTTGAATCCCTGAGACCCGAGATAAGTCATCTACTGGCTGACGGTGATATGGTGACCATCAGATTTACCTATTATGTCAGGACCATTGAGAATCCGGACGAGGAAGTCCCTATGGCCCACTTCATTGCGATCTGGCAGGTGAGGGATGGCAAACTTTACAAGGGGCACCAGATCAGCCAGCAGGCGGATGACAGCCCAGAGAGTCTCGACTCCTTTCTTCCAAATAATGCATAAAAGCCTGCAGGATTCTTTTTAAAAACCTAATTTTGTAATCGGAAAATTCAAAAAACAACTATGAGCGTTTTAGTAAATAAGGATTCAAAAATAATCGTCCAGGGATTTACAGGAAGTGAAGGCACTTTTCACACCGGCCAGATGATCGAATACGGAACAAACGTGGTCGGAGGAGTGACCCCGGGTAAAGGGGGACAGAAGCACCTGGACAAACCGGTATTCAATACGGTGGAGGATGCGGTGAAGAAAACCGGCGCAAATGTCTCCATTATTTTTGTTCCTCCCGCTTTTGCGGCTGACGCCATCATGGAAGCAGCTGATGCCGGGATCCGGGTGATCATAACGATCACTGAGGGAATTCCTGTCGCAGATATGATCAAGGCTGCTGACTATATCAGGGACAAAAACTGCCGTTTGATCGGTCCGAATTGCCCGGGCGTGATCACCCCGGAGGAGGCCAAGGTGGGCATCATGCCAGGCTTTGTTTTCAAAAAGGGAACCGTAGGAATCGTCTCCAAATCGGGAACACTTACCTATGAGGCCGCAGATCAGGTTGTCAAGCAGGGTCTCGGGATCACCACCGCGATTGGAATCGGGGGAGATCCCATTATCGGAACCACAACCAAAGATGCTGTTGAGCTCCTGATGAACGATGACGAAACGGAATGTATCGTGATGATCGGCGAGATTGGTGGACAACTGGAGGCTGATGCAGCAAAATGGATCAAGGAGAACGGAAACAGAAAACCAGTGGTTGGTTTTATCGCTGGGGAAACCGCCCCGAAAGGAAGGACCATGGGACATGCTGGTGCCATTGTGGGAGGTAGCGAGGACACCGCTGAGGCCAAGAAAAAGATTATGCGGGAATCCGGTATATACGTAGTTGATTCCCCTGCTGAGATAGGTAAAAAGGTCAGGGAAGTGCTGTCCTGATCAGAAAAAAATAGCAACCAATCCATAAATCCAGGAAAGGAACATGAAACTACTAGAGGGAAAGAACGCGATTATTACCGGCGCCAGTCGGGGAATCGGAAAGGGAATCGCTGAAGTATTTGCACAACACGGCGCTAATGTGGCCTTTACCTATAGCTCCTCTGCGGAAGCTGCCGGCCAGTTGGAGCGGGAACTCCAGGAATCGGGAGTGAAGGCCAGGGGATACAAATCCGATGCGGCCGATTTTCAGCAGGCTGAAGAGCTGGTCAAGGAGGTGGTTTCTGAGTTCGGAAGTATTGATATCCTGGTGAACAATGCTGGAATTACCCGGGACAACCTGCTGATGCGTATGAGTGAGGAGGATTTTGACAAGGTGATCGAGGTCAACCTGAAATCGGTCTTCAATATGACCAAGGCAGTCCAGCGGACCATGCTCAAGCAGCGCAGTGGCAGTATCATCAATATGAGCAGTGTCGTCGGGGTCAAGGGAAATGCCGGACAGGCTAATTATGCGGCGTCCAAAGCCGGAATGATCGGATTCTCTAAGTCAATGGCCCTGGAACTGGGCTCCAGAAATATCCGGACCAATGTGGTCGCTCCGGGATTCATCGAGACCGAAATGACGGGCAAACTCGATGAAAAAGTAGTACAGGGATGGCGGGAATCCATACCCCTGAAACGAGGAGGTTCTCCTGTTGACATCGCCAATGCCTGTGTCTTCCTGGCCAGCGATCTTAGCGCCTATGTGACCGGTCAGGTCCTCCAGGTTGACGGGGGAATGCTGACCTAAGCCGGACCGCTCTTTGGCTGAAGCCGGGAAAGCCCTCCACTGAAATACATGACTTTCTGAATGTCGACGGCCAATATCTTATATCTTATCCTAGCCGCCCTGGTAGCTGCGGCCGTTGTTTATTTCCTCTATTTTTTTAAACGGAGGCTTCCGGCCTCCAGGAAATGGATCCTTGGTTCCCTCCGGTTTTTCAGTCTTTTCCTGCTCCTGCTGTTACTGATCAACCCCAAGGTCAGCAGAACCGAATATTTTGTCGAAAAACAGGACCTGGTCCTGGCGGTGGATAATTCCGCCTCGATCTCCTATCTTGGAGAGGAAGCTTCTATCACAGAAGTGCTTGCGCAGTTCAGGGAGGACCCGGAGCTCCGGGAGCGGTTTGACCTTCAGATAATCCCTTTCGGAGGGTCAGTTTCCCCCGGCGACTCCTTGGATTTCAAGGAGAGCCAGACCAACATTGCCCAGGTGTTCCGGACACTTGATCAGGGATATAGATCCGGCCGTTTTCCTGTTGTTCTGCTCAGCGATGGAAACCAGACCGTTGGTCAGGATTATTTCTATGCTGCCCAGGAGCTGGGACAGCCCGTATATCCCGTAGTAATTGGAGATACAGCCAGGTATCGCGACCTGGTCATCTCCCAGGTCAATGTCAACAAGTACTCCTTTCTGGACAATCGCTTTCCCGTGGAGCTACTGCTCAATTATTCAGGAAAAGGTGCAGCGGATAGCTATCTTCAGATCAGTTCCGAAGGAAGAACGCTGATTTCCAGACCTGTTTCCTTTCCGGACGACCAGCAGGCCAATATCGTACGGGTGGAGATTCCCTCAACCTCGGTAGGCCTGAAAACCTACCAGGCGAAGTTGATTCCGCTCGAAGGGGAGCGAAACACAGCAAACAATGTTCGGCAGTTTGTTGTAGAGGTGATCGACCAGAGAACCTCAATAGCCATCGCCTACTCCATATTGCATCCAGACCTGGGCGCCCTGAAAAAGGCGATCAGTTCCAACAGGCAACAGGAGGTAGTACTGCTTCCCGTGGAGGACCTCCAGGACCAGAATGATTTTGACCTGGTCATCCTTTACCAGCCGAACCGGGCATTTCAGACGCTGCTCGAGGAACTTGAAAAGCAGGGGAGGAATTACTGGATGATTACGGGACCCGAAACAGACTGGGATTTCCTGAATGCCTCAGGAATTCCTTTCAGACAGGAGGGATACGGGCAGACGGAGGAGTTTTTTGCCCGCCTCAATCCCGGTTTCGGGCCTTACCAGCCTTCAGACCTGAATTTTAACGCACTTCCCCCTTTAATAGGTGCTTTTGGAGAGATCTCCGGCAGTCCACAGGCGGAAGTGCTGCTGTATGGTGATGTGCAGGGAATAGAGACACAAAGACCTCTTTTGGCCCTAGACAACGGCACCGGAGCAAAGAAGGCATTTTTATTCGGGACGGGAATATGGCAATGGCGGAGTCAGAGCTATCTTCAACAGGATTCTTTTGATCCGTTTGATTCTTTTGTGGGAGACCTGATCCAGTATCTTTCCTCCGGAAATCAGCGGGAAAGACTAAGTCTTTCCTATGAAAGCACCATGGAGACGGGGGAGGACATGGTACTAGCGGCCCGGGTTTTTGACAGAAACTACAAGTTTGATCCCGGCGCAGAAGTGCTGCTCGAGCTTTCCGGACCTGTTCCGGACCAAAAGCGGACTTTCCCACTGATGCTTCGGGAGAACAGGTATGAGGTCAACCTTTCCGGACTGCAGCCCGGTACTTATCACTTTACCATTGAAGCCGAAGAAGAGGGAATTTCGAAATCGGGAACTTTTCAGATCCTTTCCTTTGAGATCGAGAAACAGTTTCTCCGCTCGAATCCCGAGAAACTCAGCAGGATTGCCCATGAAGGAAAATTGTATTTCCCAGGGCAGGTGGATGGTCTGAAGGAGGTCCTGTTGAAGCGGAAGGAATTCATGCCTGTGCAGAAGAGCAAAGAAATCACAACGCCCCTTATAGAATGGCCCCTGTTGCTTTTTCTGATCATCCTTTTTCTAGGGGCGGAATGGTTCCTCAGGAAATATTTCGGCCAGCTCTAAAAATTTTTTCTTGGAGTTTTGAATTAAAGTCTTATTTTTGAACCATCATATGAAAAATCAGTTACATCATCATCATTCTCATTGGTTCGCTCAGGCGAGGTGAGACTGATATGCGTAAAAAACATATTTCTAAACCCGTTTGAGCAGCTCAGACGGGTTTTTTTATTCCGGTATCTGACTGCTCATTCTTAATTTAAAACAACCATGAAAAGAATTAGAATCGCGGTCCAGAAGTCCGGACGGCTTCATGAAGATTCCCTCAGGCTTCTAAAGGAAGCAGGAATTTCCGTCGAAAACGGAAAGGAGCAGCTCAAAGCAGTCTCGGGTAGTTTCCCCCTGGAGGTATTCTACCTCAGGAACGGGGACATCCCGCAGTACCTCAGGGACGGGGTCGTGGACATCGCCATCATCGGGGAAAACGTTCTGATAGAGAAGGGGCAGGACATCGACATAGCAGAAAAACTGGGCTTCTCGCGCTGCCGGGTATCCCTGGCCGTTCCCAAGGCTGCATCCTATTCAGGAATAGAGAGCCTGGCAGGAAAAAGGATCGCCACTTCATATCCGAATACCCTGAACGCCTTTCTTGCGGAGCGGAATCTGACAGCTGATCTGCATATCATCAATGGTTCGGTGGAGATTGCACCGAACATCGGACTGGCGGATGCAATTTGTGATATCGTCTCCAGTGGAAACACGCTCTTCCGAAACAATCTTCGGGAGGTCGAGGTCCTGCTTAAGAGCGAGGCTGTGTTGGCCGTTTCCCCAAAGATCGATGTGGAGCGCAGCCAGATCCTGGAAAAGGTGAGATTCCGCATTCAGGCGGTACTCAGGGCCAGGAAGTCCAAATATATCCTGATGAACGTTCCGAATGAGAAACTCGATGCAGTGGTGCGGCTGCTTCCGGGGATGCGCAGCCCGACCGTTCTGCCCCTTGCCGAAGCAGGATGGAGCTCCCTGCATACCGTTATTTCTGAAGAGCGGTTCTGGGAAGTGATCGATCAGCTAAAAGAAAATGGAGCCGAGGGAATCCTCATAGCTCCGATCGAAAAAATGTTACTGTGATGAGAACCCTTGACAATCCCGGGCGAGACCAATGGTGCAGCCTGACCAGGCGCCCGGTCAGCAGCCAAAAGGAACTAAGAGGGCTGGTGCAGGAAATCTTCTCTGAGGTGGAAACTTCCGGAGACCGCGCCGTAGCCAAATATACCCGGAAATTCGATGGAATCGCTCCGCAAAATGTACAGGTCGGACAGGATGAAATTTCAGGCGCAGCAGCAGCCATCGAGCCCCAACTGAGAGCCGCTATCGATCTCGCCG
Organism: uncultured Salinimicrobium sp.; assembly: GCA_946887075.1. The sequence goes on along the minus strand of CAMPKA010000019.1, from coordinate 13,512 downwards.
TAAAAAATATAACGCGATTTCACCAACCCGCAGGTCCGGAGGAAGCAATCGAAACCGCTCCCGGGGTCTTGTGCTGGAAAGAAAGACGGCCGATTGAAAAGGTAGGGCTTTATATTCCCGGGGGGTCGGCTCCTCTGTTCTCAACGGTGCTCATGCTCGGAATCCCTGCGAATATAGCGGGATGCAAAGAAGTGATTGTTTGTACTCCCCCGGATCGGGAGGGTAACATTGATCCTGCCATCCTTTACTGCGCCCAGCTTTGCGGGATCACCCGGATCTATAAAGTGGGCGGGATCCAGGCCATAGCGGCAATGACCTTTGGCACACAACAAATCAGCGGCGTCTACAAGATATTCGGCCCGGGCAATCAGTATGTGACCGCCGCCAAACAGGTCGCAACCGAATATGGAATGGCCATTGATATGCCTGCAGGGCCTTCGGAATTACTGGTTATCGCAGACGATTCTGCAGATCCGGTGTTTATCGCCTCGGACCTGCTGTCCCAGGCGGAACATGGAGCGGACAGCCAGGTAGTGCTGATCTCGCTTTCCAGAGGATTAAGTTCGGAGGTAAAGCGGGAAATAGCCTCTCAGCTTGACAGCCTTCCGCGCAAGGAGATCGCCCGGTCCGCCCTTGATCATGCCTTGTTCCTCGACATCGATTCCCCATCCGATGCCTTGGATTTTACCAACCAATATGCGCCTGAGCACTGCATAATATCCACACAGGAACCGGATTTCTTTATCCGGGGAATTGGGAGCGCTGGTTCCGTATTTATCGGAAATTATGCCCCCGAAAGCGCGGGAGATTATGCCTCAGGCACCAACCATACGCTTCCTACCAATGGTTACGCCCGCCAATACAGCGGAATCAGCCTGGAGAGCTTCACCAAGACCATCACCTTTCAGCAGATCACCGAGCAGGGAATCAGGAACATAGGACCCGCCATTGAACAAATGGCCGAGGCCGAAGGGCTGCATGCCCACAAAAGGGCGGTGAGCCTGCGGCTGGAAAAGTTAAAAAGAGAGAGACAATGACACAGAAATTCTGCATTTCCAGGCTTGTCCGCCCCAATGTAGCGGCGATCTCAGCCTATTCCTCTGCCCGTGATGAATTCACCGGCACCAAGCAGGGACTGGTCTTTTTGGATGCCAATGAGAACCCCTTTTCGGGGGAACTCAGCAGGTATCCCGATCCGCGACAGCGGGAACTAAAACAATTTCTGTCTGAGCAGCGGGAAGTTCCAGAGACCAGGATACTGCTGGGTAACGGAAGCGATGAAGTACTCGATCTTCTTTTCAGGGCCTTTTGCCGCCCCGGATTGGACAATGTGATCACACTTCCCCCAACATACGGAATGTACAAGGTACTGGCCGACCTGAACGATATTGAAAACCGGCAGGTATTGCTTACTGATGATTTTCAACCAGATGTGCCTCAGATTCTGGCCAGGTCGGACCAGAACACGAAGCTCCTTCTGCTCTGTTCCCCAAACAACCCTACCGGAAATCTTTTTAACCCGGAACTTGTAGAGTCCCTACTTGGTCAATTCGACGGCCTGGTGGTCATCGATGAGGCTTATATCGACTTTTCCAGTGATCCGGGATGGGTCAGAAGGTTAGCGGAGTTCCCAAACCTGGTGGTTACTCAGACCCTTTCCAAGGCCTATGCAATGGCCGCACTCCGGCTGGGCATCTGTTACGGGTCAACGGAAATCATCGCAATCCTCAACCGGATCAAGCCGCCGTATAATATCAACCAGCTTAGCCAGGACACCGCCCTTACCAACCTCCGGACCAGGGATCCCGGGCAAGAAATAACGATAATCCTGGAGGAACGCGAAAAAATGTCTCGTGACCTGGAACAATTGAGCTATGTTAAGGAGGTATTTCCCTCGGATGCGAATTTCCTGCTGGTCCGCATGGACGATGCCTCCCTGCGATATGACCAGCTTCTAAAGGCCGGTTTTGTGGTGCGCAACAGAAGTAGCCAACCGCTCTGTGGCAGTACGCTACGTATAACCATTGGAACGCCAACTGAAAATGAACTACTGATTCAAACGCTGAAGCAATTATGAAAAAGATCCTCTTTATAGACCGCGACGGAACCCTGGTTCTCGAACCTTCGGATCAACAGCTCGACAGCTTTTCCAAGCTGGAATTCTATCCCGAGGTCTTGTATTACCTGGGAAAGATCGCAAGAGAACTGGACTATGAACTGGTCATGGTTACCAACCAGGATGGTCTTGGAACCTCCTCTTTTCCAGAGGAACAATTCTGGCCTGTCCAGGATTTTATCATGAAAGTCCTTGAGAACGAAGGCATACATTTTTCAAAGGTGATCATCGATAAGACTTTTCCTGAGGAAAAGGCCCCAACCCGGAAACCGGGGACAGGCCTGCTGACGGAATACCTGCAGGACCATGACCTTGAGAATTCCTTTGTCATCGGGGATCGTCTCACCGACATGGAACTGGCCAGGAACCTTGGTGCCAGCGGAATCCTGATCTCCGGCAACGAAAGCCTGGGTGCAGGTGAAATCTCCGCGAAATATGAAGAGCTGGAGCCTTCGATTGTCCTGAAGACCTTTAGCTGGAAGGACATCTACACTCGTCTGAGGCTTCAGTCGAGAAAGGCTGAGATTCACAGGACCACCCGGGAGACCGATATCCGCATCAGCCTGGATCTTGACGGGACCGGAAGAACTGATATCCATACCGGCATTGCTTTTTTTGACCATATGCTCGACCAAATCGGGAGGCACGGCCAGATCGACCTGGAAGTGACAGTACAGGGGGATCTCGAGGTAGATGAACACCACACCATCGAGGATACCGCTATCGTTCTGGGGGAGGTCGTCCGCAAAGCCCTAGGTGACAAGCTTGGGATTGAGCGCTATGGGTTTACCTTACCGATGGATGACAGCCTGGCACAGGTGGCTCTGGATTTCGGGGGAAGGAATTGGCTGGTCTGGGAAGCGGAGTTCAACCGAGAAATGATAGGGGCCATGCCCACGGAAATGTTCTATCATTTCTTTAAGTCCTTTACGGACGGAGCAGGAGCAAACCTGAATATCAAGGCTGAAGGGACCAATGAACACCATAAAATTGAGGCGATCTTTAAGGCCTTTGCCAAAGCGATGAAAATGGCGGTAAAAAGGGATCCGGAGAAAATGATTCTGCCAACGACCAAAGGAAGCCTCTAGATGAGAATTGCCATTATAGACTACGGAGCAGGAAATATTCAGAGCATCCGCTTTGCCCTGGAACGGCTGGGGTATTCCGGGATGCTCACCGCTGATCCGGAGCGGATCGTGACCGCCGATAAGGTTATTTTTCCGGGGGTGGGGGAAGCAGGCTCTGCCATGAAAAAACTCTTGAGCACCGGGCTGGACAAATTGATTCCAGAGCTACAGCAGCCCGTCCTGGGCATTTGTCTGGGCATGCAGCTGATGTGCCGTCGGTCAGAAGAAGGAGAAGTCCAGGGACTGGGAATTTTTGATACGGACGTTACCCGGTTTTCAGATCGCCTGAAGGTTCCCCACATCGGGTGGAACCGGATCCGGAACCTGAAGGGACCGCTGTTCGAAGGAGTAGAAGAGGCTGCCTACCTCTATCTGGTTCACAGCTATTATGCCCCGGTCTGTAAGGAAACGATTGCCAGCTGTGATTACGGGATAAATTATTCCGCTGCTCTGGGAAAGGCTAATTTCTACGGCGTACAATTCCACCCGGAAAAAAGCAGTTCGGCGGGAGAGCGTATTCTCCAGAATTTTTTAAGATTAACCTAAGGATAAACCAGATGAGAATCATTCCGGCCATCGATATCATAGCGGGAAAATGCGTCCGGCTTTCGCAGGGAGATTATAACACCAAAGTGGTATACAATGAAAATCCGTTGGAAGTGGCCAAGGCCTTTGAAGACCACGGCATCCGCCATTTACACCTGGTGGACCTGGATGGGGCAAAGGCAAAGCGGATCATCAATTACAAAATCCTGGAAAGGATAGCGGCACATACCAGCCTCAGTATCGACTTCGGAGGAGGGCTGAGAACGGAAAAGGACCTGGAAATCGCTATGGGAAGTGGAGCCCGGCAGGTTACTGGAGGAAGTATCGCAGTTGATCAACCCGATCTCTTCTTTTCCTGGCTGGAACGTTTTGGTTCTGAAAAGATCATTCTTGGCGCGGATGCCAGAGATGAGAAGGTTGCCATAAACGGATGGACTGAGGATTCAGGAAGAGATCTGCTGGATTTTATCGGGGAGTATGTCTCCAGAGGTACGCGGTATGTGATCTGTACAGATGTCGGAAAGGATGGGATGCTTCAGGGCCCTTCAACAGGATTGTATGAAAAGATCCTGAAACGATTTTCTGAAATCAGTCTCATAGCTTCGGGAGGGGTAGCCTCTTTACAGGACCTTCTTAAGCTCCGGGAAACCGGCTGTGAGGGTGCCATTCTGGGCAAAGCCATCTATGAAGGCAGGATAAGTCTTAAAGAATTAGCGCATTTTATAATCAAGAAGGACTAGATATGCTCACCAAAAGGATAATTTCTTGTCTGGACATCAAAAACGGCCGGACGGTAAAAGGAATCAACTTTATCGACCTCCGGGATGCGGGTGATCCTGTAGAACTGGCTGCGGTCTATTCAGCCGAAGGTGCCGATGAACTCGTTTTTCTGGATATTACTGCCACGGAGGAAAAGAGAAGGACTCTGGCGGAACTCGTGCTAAAGGTAGCGGCCAGGATTAATATTCCCTTTACGGTGGGAGGCGGTATCAGTTCCGTGGAGGATGTGAGTCTTCTGCTCCACAATGGAGCGGACAAGGTAGCGGTAAACTCCGCTGCTGTCAGAAATCCACAGCTCCTAAATGACCTTGCCGCCAGGTTCGGGAGCCAATGTATCGTGGTTGCCATCGACGCCAAAAAAATCGGGGACAGCTGGATGGTGCATACCATGGGAGGAAAGCGACCTACGGACCTGGAATTATTTCAATGGGCGGAAGAGGTCGAAAGACGAGGGGCAGGGGAAATCCTCTTTACCTCAATGGACCACGACGGCACAAAGGCCGGCTTCGCCAACGACGCCCTGAGGGAATTGAGTACACGGGTCAATATACCAGTAATCGCTTCAGGGGGAGCAGGAAATTCAGCTCATTTCCACGACGCTTTCACTTTGGGCCGCGCCGATGCTGCCCTGGCTGCCAGTATTTTTCATTTTGGAGAGCTGGAGATCAAAGAATTAAAAGCAGACCTCCATTCCAGAGGATTGGAGATCCGGCTATAAAACAGAAAAAAGATGAAAATAGATTTCGAAAAATATCAGGATGGCCTGGTTCCGGCAATTGTGCAGGATTCCAGTACAGAAAAGGTGCTCATGCTCGGATACATGAGCAGGGAAGCCGTGGAAAAAACGATGAGCACCCGGCGGGTTACCTTCTTTAGCAGGAGCAAACAAAGATTATGGACCAAAGGGGAGGAAAGCGGCAATTTCCTGAACCTGGTGGAGCTTAGAACGGATTGCGACCAGGATGCCCTACTGGTCAAGGCCCGACCGGAGGGACCGGTTTGTCACACGGGTTCCGACACCTGCTGGGAAGAAACCAATGAATCCTCCACAGGCTTTCTCAAGACCCTGGAAGGGATCGTTGCATCGAGGCAGGAAGATATGGACAGTAAAAGTTATGTAGCCTCACTGTTCAGAGGTGGCATCAATGCCATTGCACAAAAAGTAGGGGAAGAGGCGGTGGAAATGGTCATCGAGGCCAAGGACGACGACCGGGACCGCTTCCTGAACGAAGGAGCGGATCTCTTATTCCATTATCTTATTTTGCTGAGGGCAAAGGGTTACCAACTCCAGGACGTTATCGAAATCCTGCAGGCCCGCCACCAGTCCAGATAGAAAGGAAAAACCCCGGGAAGTCCGGGGTCTTTTATCAGAGGAGGTCTTCCGATCAGGAATTTGTCTCCTTCTTGGTTTTCTCGACCTTGATGGTCAGTTCATTTTTCTTTTCGTCCAGATCCATAAAGATCTTGTCTCCTTCAGAAATATGGGAGGTAATGATTTCCTCTGCCAGGGCATCCTCGATATATTTCTGGATCGCCCGGTTAAGCGGACGTGCGCCATACTGTTTGTCGAATCCCTTCTCTGCAATGAAATCCTTGGCCTTTTTGCTGAGCTTCAGGTCATATCCCAGAGAACCTATTCTTCCGAACAGCTTGTCGAGTTCGATTTCGATGATCTTGTGAATATCCTCCTGTTCAAGCGGATTGAAGATCACCACGTCATCAACCCTGTTCAGGAATTCGGGAGCGAAAGCCTTTTTCAATGCATTTTCGATCACGCTACGGGCATTTTCATCAACCTGGGATTTCTTGGCGGCGGTTCCGAAACCGACCCCCTGACCAAAATCCTTGAGTTTTCGAGCCCCGATATTGGAGGTCATGATGATAATGGTATTCCTGAAGTCTATTTTTCTTCCAAGACTATCGGTAAGATATCCGTCATCGAGAACCTGAAGGAGCATGTTGAAAACATCCGGATGGGCCTTTTCCACCTCATCCAGCAGAATCACTGCATAAGGTTTTCTTCTGACTTTCTCCGTCAGCTGTCCCCCTTCCTCATAACCGACATAGCCTGGAGGTGCTCCGATCAGTCTACTGACCGCGAACTTCTCCATGTATTCGCTCATATCGATCCGGATCAGGGCATCTTCATTGTCGAACAATTCCCGTGAGAGGATCTTGGCGAGCTGGGTTTTACCTACCCCGGTCTGTCCAAGGAAGATAAAGGAACCGATCGGTTTGTTCGGATCCTTAAGCCCGGCCCGGTTTCGTTGAATGGCTTTAACAACCTTTCCTACTGCTTCATCCTGTCCGATCACTTTTCCTTTGATCAGTTCAGGAAGCAGGGCCAGTTTATTGATCTCGGTCTGGGCAATCCTGTTCACCGGAATTCCGGTCATCATCGAAACCACGTCAGCCACGTTATCCTCCGTGACCGTCTCACGGTGCATTTTTGACTCCTCTTCCCATTTGGCCTGGGCCTTTGCAAGTTCCTTCTCGATATTCTTTTCGTCGTCCCTCAGCTTGGCCGCCTCTTCATACTTCTGTTTCTTTACCACAGTGTTCTTCAGGTCTCTGACCTCCTCCAGCTTACGTTCGAGCTCTAGAATCTGCTTGGGAACATCGATGTTCGTGATGTGCACCCGGGACCCGGCCTCATCCAGGGCATCTATGGCCTTGTCCGGAAGGAACCGGTCGGTCATATACCTATTGGTGAGTTTGACACAGGCCTCCACAGCCTCATCTGTATACACCACATTATGATGTTCTTCATATTTGTCCTTGATGTTGTTCAGGATCTGCATGGTTTCCTCAACCGTGGTAGGTTCCACGATCACTTTCTGGAAACGCCTTTCCAAAGCCCCGTCCTTTTCGATGTACTGTCGGTATTCATCCAGAGTAGTTGCACCGATACATTGGATCTCTCCTCTTGCCAGGGCGGGTTTGAACATGTTGCTGGCATCCAGGCTGCCTGTTGCACCTCCGGCTCCCACTATGGTATGGATCTCATCGATGAACAAAATAATGTCATCGTTCTTTTCGAGCTCATTCATCACGGCCTTCATCCGCTCTTCAAACTGACCTCGGTATTTAGTGCCTGCCACCAGGCTGGCGAGGTCAAGCGTGACCACGCGCTTGTCAAACAGGATCCGGGATACCTTGCGTTTTACGATCCGCAGTGCAAGGCCTTCGGCTATGGCAGATTTTCCTACTCCGGGTTCCCCGATCAGCAGGGGGTTGTTCTTTTTCCTTCGGCTCAGGATCTGCGACACCCGTTCGATCTCCTTTTCCCTGCCTACGACAGGATCGAGCTTATCAAGTTCCGCCAGGGCAGTAAGGTCCCTTCCGAAGTTGTCAAGGACAGGGGTCTTTGATTTCTTCGACGACTTTCCTGCACTTCCGGTGAAGGGATTGCTCTTTCCGGCGTCATCCGAAGCCGAATCCTCATCAGAGAAGGACTCTGCCGATGGGGATTCCAGATAATCATCCTCGTTGGTGATCATATATTTGAACTGGTCCTTTACCCCGTCATAATCCACCTTCAGCTTGTTGAGCAGCTTGGTGGTCGGGTCATTCTCGTTCCTGAGAATACACAACAGCAGGTGAGCGGTATTGATCGAAGAACTCTGGAAGAGCTTGGCCTCCAGAAAAGTGGTCTTCAGCGCACGCTCTGCCTGGCGCGTTAGATGCAGGTTTTTCTTTTCGTTGGATTCTTTGGCTGGATTCGGATTAGCCGGACTGAGGATCTCCACTTTCCTTCTCAGGTGGTTCAGATCTATCTCTAAGGCATTAAGTATATTGATGGCCTTTCCGTCCCCGTCTCGAAGCAAGCCTAACATCAGGTGTTCTGTTCCAATAAAGTCATGGCCCAGTCGCAAGGCTTCTTCCTTACTGTAGGCTATAACATCTTTTACTCTTGGTGAAAAATTATCATCCATTTTTTATCCTTTCTCTCTAGATTATATACCAGGTTAGGATTCAAAAACCATACCCGATTAGGTCTTGTAGCTAATTGACGAAATTGGTTCCGAAATCCAAAGGAGAATGTAATGAACTTATTAACCATCAGAAACTAAAAATTTGTTAATAAAATACTGGAAAAGGACCCTCCCAATGCCTGCCAACTGGGCCAAAATACGTAAATTAGCTCGTTAATTTTTAGTATCATTAAAGATGAATTTATGGCTGAAGGAGAGAAATTAATTCCTATCAACATTGAAGATGAAATGAAGTCTGCCTACATTGATTATTCAATGTCGGTCATTGTGTCACGTGCGCTGCCAGACGTCCGTGATGGGCTGAAACCAGTACATCGCAGGGTGCTTTACGGAATGTATGAACTCGGGGTGCTCTCTAACAGGGCACACAAGAAATCCGCCCGTATCGTAGGGGAGGTGCTTGGTAAATTCCACCCCCATGGAGACTCCTCGGTATATGACACCATGGTACGGATGGCCCAGGAATGGAGCCTTCGGTATATGCTGGTCGATGGCCAGGGAAATTTTGGTTCCATCGACGGGGACAGTCCTGCAGCGATGCGTTATACGGAAGCAAGGATGCGCAAGATCAGCGAGGACATGCTAGCAGACATAGACAAGGAGACCGTAGATACCCAGCTCAATTTCGACGATACGCTTCATGAACCCAAGGTACTTCCTACGCGGATTCCGAATCTTCTGGTCAATGGAGCCAGCGGAATCGCCGTCGGGATGGCGACCAACATGCCACCTCATAACCTGGCGGAGGTCGTGGACGGGGTGGTGACCTTTATCGACAATCCAGAGGTGGAGGTCGATGAACTGATAGAGCACGTCAAGGCTCCCGATTTCCCTACGGGCGGGATCATATATGGTTATGACGGAGTAAGAGAGGCCTTCAAGACTGGCCGTGGCCGGATCGTACTTAGGGCTAAGGCCCATACGGAAGAGGTCAATGGAAAAGAGGCCATCATCGTAACCGAGATTCCGTACCAGATCAACAAGGCGGAAATGATCAAGAAAACCGCCGATCTGATCAACGACAAAAAAATAGAAGGGATCTCCCTGATCAGGGATGAGTCAGACAGGAGCGGAATGCGCATTGTATACATCCTGAAACGTGATGCGATTCCCAATATCGTACTCAACACGCTGTACAAGCATACGGCGCTTCAGAGCTCCTTCAGTGTCAATAATATCGCCCTGGTGAACGGACGTCCGCAGATGCTCAACCTCAAGGACATGATCCATTATTTCGTGGAGCATCGTCACGAAGTTGTGGTCAGAAGAACCGAGTATGAACTTCGAAAGGCTGAAGAGCGGGCCCATATCCTGGAAGGATTGATTATCGCTTCGGACAATATCGACGAAGTCATCGCCCTGATCCGTGCATCCAGCAACGCTGACGAGGCTAGGGAAAAGCTTATGGAGCGGTTCGAACTCTCTGAGGTCCAGGCCAAGGCTATCGTTGAAATGCGGTTGAGACAGCTTACAGGTCTGGAGCAGGATAAGCTTCGGGCAGAATACGATGAATTGCTGAAGACGATAGAAGACCTGAAGGATATTCTGGCCAGGAAGGAGAGAAGAATGCAGGTGATCAAGGATGAAATGCTCGAGGTCAAGGAGAAGTACGGTGATGCCCGTCGCTCCACGATCGAGTATTCAGGAGGTGACCTGAGTATGGAGGATATGATTCCAGACGAGCAGGTGGTCATTACGATCTCTCATGCGGGTTATATCAAACGAACCTCCCTGACGGAATATAAGACCCAGAACAGGGGCGGTGTCGGGCAGAAGGGCTCCACTACGCGAAACGAAGATTTCCTCGAGAATCTCTTCATCGGAACGAATCACCAGTATATGCTGTTCTTTACGGAAAAAGGTAAATGCTTCTGGATGAGGGTGTTTGAGATACCGGAAGGAAGTAAAACTTCAAAGGGTCGGGCGATCCAGAATCTGATCAATCTGGAGCCGGATGACAAACTGAAAGCCTTTATCTGTACCCAGGATCTGAAGGATGAGGATTATATCAACAGTCATTATGTGATCATGGCAACCAAAAAGGGCCAGGTCAAGAAAACGTCCCTGGAGCAATACTCCCGTCCCCGAACCAACGGGATCAATGCGATCACCATCCGGGAAGGAGACGAGCTGCTCGAGGCACGGCTTACGACCGGGGAAAGCCAGGTCATGCTCGCCCTCAAGAGCGGGAAAGCCATCCGCTTTGAAGAGAGCAAGACGCGACCCATGGGTCGGAATGCTTCAGGTGTAAGGGGAATCACCCTGGCCGGGGCTGATGACGAAGTGGTTGGAATGATCGCCATTCAGGACCCAAAGGTCGAAACGGTTCTGGTCGTTTCCGAGAATGGCTACGGAAAGAGGACCTATATAGACGATCCGGAAGACGGGGAACCTATATACCGGATCACCAACCGTGGCGGAAAGGGTGTCAAGACGATCTCCATCACCAAGAAAACAGGAAACCTTGTAGCGATCAAAAACGTTACGGATCTGGACGACCTGATGATCATCAACAAAAGTGGTCTGGCCATCAGGATGTCGGTGGCTGATCTGCGGGTAATGGGCAGGGCGACCCAGGGGGTTAAACTGATCAATCTTAAAGGTGAGGATTCCATTGCGGCTGTGGCAAAAGTGATGAACGAGGAGGAAGATGTGGAAGATGTGGCAGAACACCAAAACCCTGACGGCGTGGACGGAAGCCTTGATACGAGCGGGGAGAACGAAGATGGCACAACAATTGAGAATGATACTGACAAATAAAAACCACAAACCCAGAAAAAGATGAGAACAAGAATTTTAACGGGCGTGCTTGCTATGTTTACGGTTGCGGCATTCGCCCAGAAAAAGGAAATAAGACGTGCCGGAAAGGCAATTGAGGATGGCCAGTATAAAGAAGCGATGGCCTATCTTGAGGAGGCGGAGCCACAGCTTTCCGGAGCGGATCAGGAGGAGAAGGCCGAATTCTACCTATATAAAGGATACGCCCTTGTCGGAAATGGTGAAAACGTTCCTGAGGCCGATCTTCTTGCGGCAGCGGAGGCTTTTGAAAAAGCGACGGAACTCGGTCATGAGGAAGCAAAGCAAGGAATTACCACAGTTAGTAACGCCCTGGTTAATGCAGCGATCAAGGACCAGAATGCAGAGCAATATGCGGCAGCGGCTGAGAAGCTTGCAACAGCATACGGACTTAACGAGAGGGATACCCTTTACCTTTATTTTGCTGCGTCGAATGCTGTAAATGCAAAAGACTACGATACCGCTCTGGAGTATTACGAAAAGCTCCGGGAATTGGGCTTTAGTGGAAAAGAAACAGTGTATACAGCTGTCAACAAGGCCAGCGGAGAGGTAGAGCAAATGGCTTCCAAAGAACAACAGGAGCTATTTATCAAATCCGGAGATTACACCGATCCCAAACAGGAGGTAACCCCTTCGAAAAAAGGAGAAATAGCCAAGAACATCGCCCTGATCTATATCGAGAAAGGAGAGGACGACAAGGCGATAGCAGCCATGGAAGCTGCCAAGCAGGAAAATCCGGATGATCTTGGGCTCCTGCAGGCTGAGGCAGATATGTACTACAGAATGGGAGATCTTGAAAAGTACCGTGAAATAATGGAGCAGGTGGTTGAGAAAAGCCCTGAGAATGCCACGGTGTATTATAACCTCGGGGTCAGTTCAGCCGAACTCGGAGATATTGAACAGGCCATCGAATACTATGAAAAGGCACTTGAACTTGATCCTGAAATGAACAATGCGCGGATCAATATTGCCTATGTGATCCTTTCTCAGGAGGAGCCCCTGGTACAGCAAATGAACAAGCTCGGAATGAGCCCCGAAGATACCAAGAAGTACAACGAACTTTCTGAAAAGAGACTGGAGCTTTATCGACAGGCCTTGCCTTATCTGCAAAAGGTGATCGAGGCCGATCCGAACAATGTGGAAGCAGCCAAGACCATGATGAATATCTATTATCAGCTCAACCAAACCGAGAAAGCTGAGGAGATGAAGGCAAAAATCGCCGAAATGGAAGCAGCACAAGTACAGGGAGAGTAAGACCCGTCAATATTGCTCAATAAAGCGAGGCCGTCTCATTTATAAAAATGAGGCGGTTTTTCATTTTATATTACATTCTCTAAAGGATATCAATTTTTCTACAGACTGAATTTATGTGATCTAACCCATATAGTAAAGCGCCCTCATCAATGTTCATCCATTGAAATAATTGGAGAATTAATCCGTATCGTTGTCTTGCATAGGTGGTTTCTTTTATTGGATTTCGTGGCTGAAAACATGTAGGTTCGTGATGAGCAATTCTGTTCCGAATTTTATTGATCTGTGCTAACTGATTAAAAACATATGTGTTGTTATATTGAATTGCAGGTGAACTTGTCGGTTTGGCTGGGAATATGGATAATAAGCACCTACCTGTTGCATTATACTGTTGTTGTGCGAACATATATCTCCAAAAACCAAAGCCAAGTTCTGCAACTAATTTATCGTGTGTATAAGAATGATTTAATGTATTAACTGCAGCAGTAATGGCATCACGAGTTATCCTGCATCTTTTATTAGCAAAAATGCCTCCCGCAGATGCAGCATCTCGTAACCAATGGCCTCCTAGAGTTGTAGTAAGCTTTTTATCTATGGAATTTCGAATTGTAATTTCAAAACAGCTTATTACCGTAAATAATTCTTGAGATAATTTTAAGTTTAATCGATATAAGGTCATTGCTTTTCGAGTATCCTGGTTGCAAGCAACTAGATACCGGTTCATTCTAGCAGCTGACATGATATCCTCAAATTCACTATATTTCATTAAAAAAAACAATTATTTTGTTTGTTCGAAATATATGGATTATATTTGTAACTTTCTCTTATAAACATATTACGCTGCCGACGAATTATGCGGGGTTTTTGTGGGGGGGGGGCGGGGGGGGGAGAGGGGGGGGGG
>CAMPKA010000018.1 GCA_946887075.1 uncultured Salinimicrobium sp. | reverse complement strand
GTTCCAACCACCCTCCAGGTTACCGCCTTGGCAATATGCCTTTTGTACGACTTATCCTTCATTGGAAACTAGAAAATGATCATTTAGTAAATTCTTCCTGTTATAAGAAATTGGATCACCTGTACTGCGTGAACGGCATTGAACTCCAACCGCTTCACAAATTGCCTGACCTGCAGCAGTATCCCACTCCATTGTAGGAGCGAACCGGGGATAGAACTGAGCCATCCCTTCTGCCACCAGACAAAATTTTAATGAACTCCCTTTGGATATTACCCTAACCTCTTTATCATATCGTTTTTTCAGATCCTCAATAAAATTTAAAGTATCCTCATTCATATGGGATCTGCTTCCAGCTACATGGATGAGTTCCTGAGCTGGCATAGGAGAAATCTCCTTCGCAGCGTTAAAGACGTCCGCTACCTTCATTCTTATTGATGTAGTTGACACTTTGTATGCTTTTTTTTCAGACACCAGCGCAAAATACAACAGATTTAATGCCGGAGCAAAAATAACACCTAACATGGGTTTCCCTTTCCGAATAAGCGCAATATTCACCGTAAATTCACCGTTCCTTTTGATGAACTCTTTGGTCCCATCCAAAGGATCCACAATCCAACATTCCTCCCATTTCTTTCTTGTCTGATGATCCAGCAGCTTACTCTCCTCACTGATGATCGGAATATCAAATTCGGAAAGAATTTTCTGTATGACCTCATGGGCTTTCTTGTCTGCCAAGGTCAGAGGAGAATTATCTTCCTTTAGCTCCACTTGAAAATCGGGGCCACTATACACTGACATAATAGCTTCTCCTCCCGCAAGAGCAGCTTCAATAGCTTTGGATAAATTGTATTGCAAAACGGTTACTGTTTGATCCTAAGCCGGCAAATATAGGCAGCTTTGAAGAAAAAGGTTAGACAAAGAATCCCAAAGAACTGTGAAATTTGATTATTCGATGTTCTTTGCTTCTCTCCTTGTGTCTTGTAAAATGATAGCTGAATTGTTTGGCTCCCGGACGAATCCCTTTTTTAGAAGCTCCCTTTCCAGGAGACTTACCATCTCCGCTCTATTTTTTTCCGGATACGAAGGTACCAAAAAGATTACAGATTTCTGACCAGAGGAAACACTATCTAAAATCTGGGGAAGAAAGGTAATATCTTCTACGGGCTGAAAAAATGAGGCCACACCGACCGATGTTTCGGGATACAGGTAATGGAATATGTGGCTCTTGTCCCCATAGATTAAGACATTATAGCCCTTTTGCCTATAATCATCAATTCTACGATCAATATAATTCAGATAATCTGCCCTGTCCTTATTGGTTCGGATAGGGCTTAGCAGTTCGTGATTGGGGATTGTATTGAGGAAAAAGATGTTTTTATCTTCATAGATCCCATAGATTTTGGTGATGATAGCCAATGGCACCAAGAGAAATAAAATTGTGGTCCAGAATTTTCCTGATTTATATCTCACAAAACCATAGACGAAGGGAAAAAGAACGAACAATGAATATCCTTTCAGCAATCCTGTATTAGACCCAAATGGATTTATAAACAAAAAGAGTAAATAAAGTATCAGTACTAGCCGATCTTTGGAAGAATTCCAGTTGTGGTACAAGGATATTGCTGTAAATGCCAAAGCGACTGCAAGAATAAAAAAGGCATAATCAATGGAATACTTAGAAGGGGTGATAAAAATTCCAATGAAGATTAGAAAAATTACAATAACCGCGAATAGGGCTATGACTTTCGAAGTTCTTTTTCCAAGTACGGTAAAGAGATAATAAACCAATAAAATAAACGCCGTATAAAAGAAGACTGAAATCCCATCTCTGATATAATTCGCTACAAGTTCGCTTAAAAAGTGGGAATTAGTGTTTGCTGAAGCCTTTTGGAAAGAATTAGAATCCCCATAATAACTGTAAAGACTAAGTAAAACCGCCAAAAGTGTTACTACCCCAAAAGTAGTCGATACTAATAATCGGGTGGAGGTCCTTAGGGTCTTGCGATTAACAAAAAAGAGAAACAGGCATAAAATAGGAATAACAAGAAGATTCGGAAGCCTTATCAATATCGCCATTGAACAAAGTAGGGCAAGAGCTATAACAATGTACCATCTTTGATAAGATATATATAAAACTGATATCGAAAAGATCAAGGATAAGATTAGGATACTCAGAGTGTCGTAACCCAGAATATTTACATTAAAAGGCGCAAAGAGAATCAAACAGCAGATAAATATGAAGCCTTTTCTCCTGGATATCTTCAGATTGCCAACCAGGAAAAAGGGCAGTAAAAAAGAGAGGAACAGGAAAGTGGAGTTGATCAATCGGAGGTAAATGACTTCCTGACCTACTATCTCAACAATCTTGTTTAAAATCATAGAACTTAACAAAAAGGGATACAGATAGTTCCCACCAACAGGATTTATCGCCTGATTGAGATGATAAAAACTGTCTGAAAAGTCTAGTCCGTAGAAAATTCCAAAGTGAAAGAAAAATACAGCTGAAGCTAAAAAAACGTAAAGCAACTTCTTCATATGGAATCGAGAGAATTGGCCCTGTCTAAAACTGAAACAGGTGGACTTACAATTAATAAGTAAACCTTTTTTAAAACTGTGATCAACGGAAGAAATTTTGAATAATAATCATCATTTCGAGAACACACTTTTGATCAGGGAACAGATTCTTCTCACTGTTTCACGGTCGAGGTCATGGTGGAGTGGTAAACATAAAATACGGTCTGACACATTCTCTGCTATGGGGAAATTACCTCCCCTAACAAAATCCAATGCATTTAAGGCGGGATAGAAGTATCTCCTTGGAATAACAGAATTTTGTTGGAGGTGGTTTTGGACTTGAAGCAATTTGGATTGGGAATCAAACAAAACAGGAAAATATCCGAAATTCCATAATGTCTCCTCACGAAGTTTTATAAGGGATACTGCTGAACCTTTAAGGCTGTCCATATAAACTTCAAAAAGTATCCTTCTTTTTTGGATAAGTTCATCGATGTATGGCAAAACAGCAAGACCCATCCCAGCCTGTAATTCGCTCATCTTGGCATTTATTCCTAATCCAGAAAAAGAAGTCGCACTACTGTGACCGAAATTATGACTGTAGAAAAGTTGTTCAAAAAGGCCCGGGTCTTTGCAAAACATAGCACCACCTTCCCCGGTATGGAATATTTTAGTAGCATGAAAGCTACAGGTACTGACATGGCCATAATGGAAGATGGATTTCCCTTTGTACTTCACCCCAAAGCAGTGTGCAGCATCATATATAACTTTAAGATTGTATTTATCGGCAATGCGTGCGATTTCTTCCACCTCACAGGGGTTCCCGAATACATGAGTGGCTAAAATAGCTGTGGTTCTTTCTGTAATGGCTGCTTCGATCTTAGTTTCATCTATAGTCCAAAATTCTGGATGTATATCGACGAAAACCGGAGTACAGTTTTCCCAAACAATGGCAGCCGTAGTGGCAACATAACTAAAGGGAGTAGTAATGACTTCCCCCTTACCTGCAAGGCATTTAAGCGCGATTTGCAGGGGCAAGGTACCGTTGGTAGTTAAAATTAAATCCGGAGAGCCCAAATAGTCTTTCAGCTTCGCTTGCAGTTGAAACCATAATTGCCCTCCGTTTGCAACCTGATTACTGGACCAGATTTCTTGGAGATACTTCTGGTAATCCTGCAAAGGAGGTAAAAAAGTCTTCGTTACATTTATCATTTCCGGCGAATAAGTTCAAATACTTGAGAAAGGCTACTAAAGTTGAATAAATAAGCGAGGAAAAGGTACACAATTGAACCCAAACATGCCCCGGTCAATAACCTGCTGAAATTAGAGAAATTGCTCTCAAGGTAAAAATCAACCGAGATTACAGCAGCTCCAGATACGATGGAAATTAAGAAAATGGGAATAATGTCTTTTAACTGTCGCCAACCAGAATAGGTTATGAACTCATTGGTGAAATGGGCATTAATAAAAAAAGCAATGATCGAAACGATCACCTGACCATACAGTAAAGCAATAATCCCGAAAGGTAAAGTTATCAGAACAGCGAGGATGATCAATATTTTTTTGATAACCTCCAACTTCAGAAATAAATCGCTTCTTCCTTTTACATTGAGAATGGTGAGGTTATAGGAATGAAGAGGGTAAAGAATTCCCGTCACACACAGTATCTGGAAATAAGGTACCGCAGGTAACCACTTCTCAGTAAAGAGAAAAATAAAAGTGGGCTCAGCAAGAACGCCCAATAAAACAAGTACTGGAGTTACTATGAATACCACCATCAGCATCAATCTCTTATAAATGCTCCTAAGTCTTTCCAGATCATCCTGTACCGAAACAAAAAGAGGGAATGTCACCTTGTTCAGGGCATTTGTAATATTATTTACCGGCAGCTGTTTCATCGTCTCGGCGCGGGTGTAAAATCCTACCTGTGCAGCGGAAAAGTATTTTCCGATGACAATTAAGTACAGGTTATTGAAGAGTCGGTTCAACAGATCCGAAAGGGTTAATTTATAACCGTAATTAAAATGTTTTTTGAACCTGGATCTATCGAAAGTCAGCGTGGGACGCCAGGAGGAAGAGAACCAGAAAAGTATTGTACTAAGTAGCGATGTAATAATACTGCTCCAAACAAGGCTCCACACCCCATATTGATGATATGCCATCCATATTCCGACCGCTCCCCCCGCAACAGATGCGGGAATCGCTATAAAAGCCTGTTTTTTAAAATTCATATTGCGGGTCAGCCGGGCCAGTTGTACAGCAGACAGAGACCCAGTTATGACCGTAAGACTATAAATCCGAATAATCGGTGTCAATATCTCCCTATCGTAAAAATCGGCAACCAGAGGGGCTATGAAAAATATTCCCAGATAAATTAAAAGGCTCGCTCCGAGATTGAAAAAAAAGACTGTAGAAAAATCCCGGTCGTCACAATTCGTGCACCTGATCAAAGATTTTGTAAGACCACCCTCGACTAAGGCGTTGGCAATCGCAATGACTACTGCAACCATTCCCACTAATCCGAATTCCTCTGGAAGAAGGACCCTGGCCAGAACCAGGGAGACGATAAAGCCAATGATCTGATTGCCGAACTGCTGAGTGTAAGTCCAGACGAGTCCTACTACGGCTTTTTTCTTTAAAGACATGAAGTTTTCCCGCCCTCGTGTTTTACTAGTGGAACCATTTTACGAAAGTATCAAAAATTCTCCCGACTGGAATAAATGCTGGCAAAGCAACCCTGGACATTGAGGAAATAAGTAGTTTTGGTTAAATTCACAGCCTACTTCATGAAAAAGAAGATCAAAATTTGGTATACCGATTTTTATCGGGGCTTTGATCCTTATAATAATTACCTGACAAATCTTCTGTCTCAGTCTTTTGACCTGGAGATCGACTCGAAAGACCCCGAATATCTCGTTTTCTCATGTTACGGACAGGATTTTCTTCAGTATCCGGATTGTGTCAGGATATTTTACACAGGAGAAAATCTGGTCCCGGACTTTAATCTTTGTGATTATGCCATCGGATTTCATTTTTTCGATTTTGGTGATCGTTATCTCAGATATCCAAACTTTGCATTGATGGAAGATCAATTGGAGGAATTGGTGAGACCCAAATCCTTTGGACCAGAAGATCTTGATCACAAAGCATACTTCTGCAATTTCATCTACTCCAACTCCGAAGCAGATCCTATCCGAGACAGGTTTTTCCATCTTCTTTCCCGCTACAAAACCGTTCAGTCTCCTGGAAGACATCTAAAAAATTCCAGGGAATTAATAGGCGACAGATTCAAAGACGACTGGATGTATTCGAAATTGGATTTTCAGAGGAAATGCAAGTTTAGCATAGCATTCGAAAACTCATCTTCTCCAGGTTATACCACAGAAAAGATCATGCATGCTTTTATTACCGGAACTATTCCCATTTACTGGGGAAATCCGGAAATCAGCCGTGATTTCAACCCGGAGGCTTTCATCAACTGCCACGATTTCTCCAGTTTGGATCAGGTAGTCGAGAAAATAATCCAAATTGACACTGATCCAGAACTTTATCTTTCCATCCTGAATCAACCCCCATTCCGACATAATGAATTGCCCCAGCACCTGAGGCAGAGCAGGTTTCAGGATTTCTTGAAGCGTATTTTGGATCAAGACAACCTTTCCGCCAGGAGAAGACCCAAATATGGGAACGCTTCTAATTACGAAAGAACCCTTCAACAAAAATTTGGAAAACGGGGAACCTATTTAGGAAAGATTAGACGATTTTTCAGCTAAGGAACGCCCTTCCTTAATTTCCTATCGCGTAAAATTCGAAACCGATCTCTCTTTTTGTTTTGGGCTCCAGCAACCGCCGTCCATCAAAGAGAAAAGCAGGTTTGAGCATCTGGTCGTAAATCCTTTTCCAGTCCAATTCTTTAAATTCATCCCATTCTGTCATCACCGCAATCGCATGGGCATCCTCGCAGGCTTCCATGGCAGAATCCACTACGGTCACGGCTTGCCTGTTGGCATCCCCGCTCCTGCTGCCCAGGTATTCCAGGTCAGAATATATCTGTTCTTCTGTCACCTTTGGATCATAAACAACAATCTCGGCCTGTTCGTTGAGCAGATAATCGGCGACATAAATCGCGGCAGATTCCCGGGTATCATTGGTATCCTTTTTGAAGGCCCAGCCCAGCATTGCTATTTTTTTACCCGCCACGGTATTGTACATTTTCCTGACCATATTGGCCGCAAACCTTTCCTTCTGGTGATCATTCATCTTGATCACCTGCTCCCAATAATCCGCAACCTCCTGAAGCCCAAAGGTCCTGGCGATGTAGACCAGGTTGAGGATATCCTTCTGAAAACAGGAACCTCCGAAACCTACGGAAGCCTTTAGGAATTTTGGGCCCACTCTACTGTCCATCCCTACAGCCTTGGCTACCTCATTGACATCCGCACCTGTTTTTTCGCATAATTCCGAAATCGCATTTATGGAAGAGACCCGTTGGGCAAGAAAGGCGTTTGCGGTCAGTTTCGACAATTCCGACGACCATACATTGGTGGTCAGGATCTTCTCCCTTGGCACCCATGAAGCATAAATATTCACCAGTGCGTCCATGGCTTCCCTTCCCTCTTCCGTCTCAATATCTCCTCCGATTAGGACCCGGTCCGGATTTCTTAGGTCCGAGACTGCCGTCCCTTCTGCCAAGAACTCTGGATTGGAAAGGATCTGGTATTTGACACCATTTCCGACACTGTCAAGAATGTCCCGAAGGGCAGCGGCCGTTCGCACAGGTAAGGTGGATTTTTCAATAACGATCTTGTCGTTCTTTGCGACTTCGGCTATTTGTCTGGCGCATAACTCGATCCATCTCAGATCCGCAGCCATTCCTTTTCCGATACCGTAGGTCTTTGTGGGCGTGTTGACGGATATAAAGATCATATCTGCCTCATCGATGGCTTTATCTACATCAGTGGAGAAAAAAAGGTTCCTTCCCCTGGCTTCCTTTACGATTTCGGATAATCCCGGTTCATATACCGGTATCTTCTCCACATCGGGGTCATTCCATTGGTTGATCCTTTTCTCATTGATGTCCACAACGGTGACCTTTACACTGGGGCATTTCTGCGCGATGACAGCCATGGTGGGCCCTCCGACGTATCCGGCTCCGATGCAGCAAATATTTTGAATTTTCATAGTTTACTCATTCCATTGCAGTCTGGCTGCTAGTGTTATCAAAGTTTTTTGTGGGACCGCTCCCCAAGTACGCCCTTTACGTCATAGATCACGGTCTGGCCATTTTTCAGCGAATCAAGATCCAGATTTAGAAATTCCTGGTGGGCAACGGTCAACACTACTGCCTCAAATTTTCCGGAGGGAAGTTCCCTGGTGGTATCCAGCCCGTATTCATGGTGCACTTCTTCAGGATCAGCCAGGGGATCATATACTGTGACATTCGTGCCATATTCCTTAAGATTCCTGATGACATCGACCACTTTGGTATTCCGTACATCCGGACAGTTTTCTTTAAAGGTTATACCGAGTACCAGAATGTTAGCCCCTTTGACCTTCTGATCATTCTGCAACATGAGTTTAACCACTTCAGAGGCCACATACTGTCCCATGCTGTCGTTCATTCTCCTTCCTGCAAGGATGATCTCAGGGTGATATCCGATTTCCTGCGCCTTCTGAGCGAGATAATAAGGGTCCACCCCGATACAGTGTCCTCCTACCAGTCCGGGTTTAAAGGGTAGAAAGTTCCATTTTGTTCCCGCAGCTTCCAGAACGTCCTGGGTATCGATATTCATCATGTTGAAGATCTTAGCCAGTTCATTGACAAAGGCAATATTGATGTCTCTCTGGGAATTTTCAATAACCTTCGCAGCTTCAGCGACTTTTATGGTGGGAGCCAGATGCGTCCCTGCTGTTATCACTGATGCATAAAGCTCATCCACCTGCTTCCCGGTTTCAGGTGTGGAACCTGCTGTTACTTTTAAGATTTTTTCTACCGTGTGTTCCTTGTCTCCAGGATTGATCCTTTCGGGAGAATACCCTACATAGAAATCCTTGTTGAAGACCAGGCCACTGGTGCGCTCCAGCACAGGCACACATTCCTCTTCTGTCACTCCTGGATAGACGGTGGATTCATAGATGACAATATC
Source organism: uncultured Salinimicrobium sp. (assembly GCA_946887075.1). The sequence goes on along the minus strand of CAMPKA010000018.1, from coordinate 56,767 downwards.
CCCCTTCTTCAGGACTTTCCCCACTGTCTCGCTGCTTTTGTACAGCGGAGTCAGGTCGGGTCTGTTATTTTTGTCCACAGGCGTTGGAACCGTAATGATATAGTAATTACAGTCCCTGATGTCCTGAATTTCCGCAGAGCAGTACAGCCCATTTCGGCTGTCGCTTTCCGACTTCAGGACGCTTTGGAGAACATCGTCCTCCACCTCCAGGGTATTGTCCTTTCCCTGGCGGAGTTCCGCTACCCGTTTTTTATTGATATCGAAACCCACAACGGGATACTTGGTAGCAAAAAGCCTGGCCAGGGGAAGCCCCACATATCCAAGACCTATTACTGCTATTCTTTTATTTTCCATGACTGATTTATAGATTGTGCCAGTACCATTCGACTGCCTGTTGTAAGCCATCCTCTATGGTATGGGTAGGCTGATATCCTAGCAGTTCCCTTGCCTTTTCGACTGATGCCAGGGAATGGGGTATGTCCCCTGCCCTGTTGGGGCCATGTTTGACTTTGACCTCAGAAATGGCAGGATCGTATTTGGAAAGATATTGCTTCAATAAGGCTGTTAGTTCTTTAAGATTGGTTCTGTCTCCGACTGCAGTATTGTATACCTGGTTTAATGCCTCCTTGTTCTCTGTAGCCAGACAGCGAAGGTTCATCTGCACCACATTGTCAATGTAGGTAAAATCCCGGGAATAGGTACCATCTCCATTGATTACCGGGCTTTCGTGCTTCATGAACTGCATCACAAATTTAGGAATAACGGCAGCGTAAGCTCCATTAGGATCCTGTCTTCTGCCGAACACATTGAAATAGCGCAATCCTATCGTATCGATTCCATAGGTTTGATGAAAAATATCGGCATATAATTCATTGACATACTTGGTGATCGCATAGGGGGAAAGGGGCTTTCCTATTTTGTCCTCTACCTTGGGAAGCGATTCTGAATCTCCATAGGTTGATGAACTCGCAGCATAGACAAATCTCTTTACTCCTGCGTCCTTGGAGGCAACAAGCATGTTGAGAAAACCTGTAACATTGACCTCATTACTGGTAATGGGATCATTAATAGAGCGTGGAACTGAACCCAATGCGGCCTGATGAAGAACAAAGTCTACCCCGGCAACCGCCTCTTTGCAATCGTCCAGATTCCGGATGTCCCCTTCAAAGAGTGTAAAACGATCATGATCCTCAAAAGCTGACAGGTTTTCTCTTTTACCAGTGGAAAAGTTGTCCAGGCATATTACGGCGGCACCCAACTCCAGTAGTTTTTCACATAGATTGGAGCCGATGAAACCCGCTCCTCCGGTAACCAATACCTTGGCAGATCCGAGTGATCGGAAGGAATTATCTTGCATTAATGATTCTTTAGGAATTTTTTTAACGTGCCAAAGATAAAATTTCCGGGGGAGGTATTTACTAATTTAGTCTTAAAGATGATCTGCCCCCACCCTTGCAGTCGATTCCAGGTGGATCAGCGAGGTTTCTACGATTTTTTTGACCGTACCTTTTTTGCTTTTTCCGCTGATGCGGTCTACGAGAAGTTCCATTGCAGAACCCCCGATTTCCTCCGGATACTGATCGACATAACTCAGTGAAGGGGTGAGATATTTTGCGAGGTCTCCTCCGATGAATCCGATCAGGTTGAGATCCGCCGGGATTCGGATTCCGTTCTCAAAGGCTAGCCTGTAGGTCATCATCGTGCTGTGGAAATCGCTACATAACACGGCATCTATCTTATCTTCGGTAAGAAGTCTGATCGTTTTTTCCTTCAGACTCTCCATATTGGCGGAATTGGCAAGCAGAATTTCCTGGTTTGGCTTAAGAGCATCCTGGTAGCCGCTGATACGCATTTTTCCAACTCCCATATGATGAATGGATGTGGTGATCCCGATCCGGTTTTTCCCGATGCCCTGCAGGAACTTGGTAGCTTCATAGAAAACCTTATGGTCATCTATACCAACTTTATCGGTGGGCAGATCTATATCGATCCTGTCGTATTGCACCATAGGGATCCCGTACTGCAGGATGTTCTCCAGGTGACTGAAATCCTTTTTTCTCTGAGTCTCTTCCGCAACTGCAATGAGAACGCCATCAACATACCCTGATGTCAACATTTCAGCGATCTGTTTCTCCCGGTCCAGCGATTCGTTGGAAATGTAGGTCACTACCTGCAGACCCTGGCGCTGAGCTTCAGCCTCAATCCCCATGAGGACATTGGCAAAGAAAGTATTGGAAATATTCGGGATGATCACCCCTACCGTACCACTCTTACTGCTTTTCAGATTGACCGCAGTCGGGTTCGGGCGGTACTTATGCAGGGCGGCCAGCTCCTTTACGCGCTCTATCGTCCGGGGACTGATCTCTGGACTATCGTTAAGGGCTTTGGAAACGGTTGAGACGGAAACATTGAGCAGTTTCGCAAGTTCTTTCAAGGTGATTCTCGTCTTCATCTGAGGGGTTGGAATATAGGTTAATTACAAATGTATAAAAGGGTCTCAAATTTAAGCTTGTCTGGCTTTGTTATCTTCTGCTATTTTGACTAAATTCTCCTATAAATTACCCAATTCTATGAAATTCCCCTCCAGTTACTGGTTTTATGCTTTAGCAGCGCTTATCACTATCATCGGCCTGATCACAGGCTGGTATTTGTTTATCTTTCTGGTGTTTCCTCTTGGGCTGTTCAAATGGGGGAAAAAGGATCGGAATAGGTAGGGGTAGTTAAACTTTTACTAAAGGCTATAGTTGGTTTGCAGGCCCGGGGGCTCCGGCGTAAATTAAAAGGATAAAACCAAAAAAGCCCAAATGAAACAACGAGGTACATTATCCGAAACCATCAACATGCTTCAGATAGAGGACGGATATGAAGAGGATTTCAATCTGCTTGACGACACACTTAAAGGAGCCGAAAGAACGGCATTTTTAGATGCAGATTTTGTGGTAGACGAGGTCTACCGTTTTGAAGGAATTTCCAATCCGGACGACGAGGCAACCTTGTATGCAATCAGCACTTCTTCGGGGAGAAAGGGAATTCTGATCGACGGGTACAATTACACGTCGGGACAAATCTCAGATGACCTGATGGAAAAGCTGGATCTGAAAAGGAACCGACCTATTTCAGATTAGCTAAAATCATCCTAAACTTCTTTAGTTTCCCAAGTTTTGGAACCAGACTATACTATTTTTGATCAACTAAAAATTAAAAACGATAACATGAGCTATCTAGGACTAGATGAAAAAAAGACGGCTGCCACAGTAAAGGAACTCAACGTTCTTCTGGCAGATTATCATTTATACTACCAAAAACTCAGGAATTACCACTGGAATGTGATCGGTAAAAATTTCTTTGACCTTCACGAGAAGTTCGAGGAGTTATACGACGATGCAAAGCTCAAGGTAGACGAGATCGCCGAGCGAATTTTAACGCTCCGTTTCCAGCCTACCAGCAATCTGTCTGAATATCTCAAGACCTCGAATCTCGAGGAATCGCCTTCCGATATCTCCGATTCGGAAATGATCAAAAATCTCCTCAAGGATCACGGAATTCTTTTAAAGCAGATGAGAAAAGTAGCCGAAGTGGCTGAGAAAGGTGGAGATGAAGGAACCATTGACCTGGTGGGGGCATATATCCGGGAACTCGAAAAAACGAGCTGGATGTTGGATGCCTGGAAGATGAAAACTTCGGAACAGCATAAGCCGGTGTAACGACCTGACGTTAAATCATCTATAAAAAAGTCCCGACAGTGCCGGGACTTTTTTCATTAGAAATTAAGGCCAAGACTAAAGCTGAACCGTATTCCTTCTCCCCCGGTGAAGAGATTCACCTTTCCTGTCAAAGCCTGAGCAGCAGTGACCCAGAAGCCACCCCCAATACTGTTGTGCCAGTCGCCACTGTCCTCTCCATCTATCCATACCCTTCCGATATCGTAGCCACCAAAGAATCCGATCTGCAGGGGGAGAAATTGTGTCCTGAACTGATCCAGGCTATAGCGAAGATCCGCACCGGTTGCCAGCGAACTCTCTCCTGCGAACCTTTCGAGGCGATATCCCCGAAGACCGGTGTTCCCCCCAAGGGTGGCGGCCTGGTAAAACTGGAAGTCATCCCCTAAGTTGATCTGTGCCTGTATTCGTGGATTAAGCACCCATTTGTTGTTTCTTGAAATGGACCTGAAGAAGCCCAGGTACGGTTCAATGTAGCCAAAAACGTTGTCAGCCTCCTTGGTTTCCATCTTTCCTCCTACCCTGAGCTGGAACCGCATTCCATTGGCGGGATTGAGCACGTCATCGTAGCTCTCATACCTATAGAGGCCCTCCAGACCGAAGAAATACTTCCGTTCAAAGAATCCTGGTCCTGTGGCAAATCCCTCCGTAATGAAGCGGTCGGGAGTCGGCTCCACCTGGACCCCTTCGAAGGAAGCCATGTATCTGAAAAAACTCCCAAAGGGGCTTTCTCTTACAAAACCTGCTTCTGCTCCTATCCTGCTAATCCGGATCCGGTTATAGTCTCTTCCCAGGGCATCTTCCGGGTTACTACTGTCATTGCCGTAACCAAAGAAGTTCCTCGTAAAATTGGGGCTCGTAAAATGAGCCCCGACGGCAAGATTGTAATTCCCCCACATATTGGCGAATTCCCCCGCATACTCCAGATCATAGCCCTGGGTCGCAAAATAGTAGCCGGCTCTGAGGCTATGCCTGGCGGTGAAGGGATTTCTCCTGAATCCATACGTGGTATAGGTTCCGGCTACTCCAAGTTTGAATCCGTCGTCGGGATTGTATCCCAATGACGGCAGAATGCTGGAAACGGTATATACCTTTCTGTCTTTATCAAAGATATTGACCTCGTAGTCGTCGGTGAGTTCCAGATTCGCACCATTATTGATCTCGATGGTATTGGGTTTGGATACATAGTCGTAGATCTTCACCCGTTTTCCTTTTCGGACCCGGTAGATATCGTTATTCTGCCCCCCGATAAGCCTGGTCAGAATGGGATCATCACCTTCTCCAACCACTTCGAATATGTCGTCATCATCCAGGCCGTACACCCAGATTTCATTGGTAAAGTTTGGATCATATACCCGGGAATTAACCACCTCCGCCTTTTCCCCGTCTTTGATCCTGTATACGGTCACTTTGGTCAGTCCTTCAGGTAGTCTTTCGACCATGATATGGTCGTCCTTGTCAGTCCCGGTGACAACAGAAGTTCGCGCCAATACCTGGTAATATCTTTTTGCGATCTCATCGAGATTTTCCAGTCTCGCTTTCAGATAGTTCTTGATCCTTTCTGAGGATTCCCCTCGGGTTTCTTCTGGTAGCGCATTAAATGCCTCCTGTATGGCCTCATCGGTAATATGCTCCTGAAGGTACTCTGCCTGCCTGATCCATTCCTCCTGACCCTTATTCTGGATCAGACTTCTGTCCAGCCCCAGTGCTGCTGCATTGAACCATTCCACATTATCGATATCGGGACCGTACTCCGCGAACTGATTCGCAAATCCCGTTAGGCCCCTTAGCGTCGACAAAAAGGCCCCGTCGAAATTTGAAAAGACCTGATCCCTGTCCCGTGGAATTGGCCGGAAAATATGGTTACCTTCCTCATCCTCAAATTCCGACCAACGCCACTGGTCCTGATGCCTGTCCCAGTCCCCGACTAGCATATCAAAAAGCCGGGCCCGGATGTAGGCCGCTTCATCCAACTTATATTTTTCATCTCTTCTCAGTCGCTCAAAAACCCCTGAAGTACTCTCCACATCGTGATCCGGGGAGCCGAAGGTTTCATAACCGATCCACCCTTCTTCCGGACGCTCCACAATCATGTAGAGCTCATCACCATATTCCCTGTTGTAGGGTCCCAGGGCTTCCTGTTTGGGAACATAATAAAGTTCCGGATTGGTGTGGTAGATTCCCGCAGCCTCGGAAAGTTTCGGGATCACCATAAATCCGTAGGGGTGGGCCGAAGTATAAAAATCTTCAATGACATCCTCAGCGAGGGTATTTTCGAATTCCGATTCGACTGAGGCATTCTTGAAAGCCACGGTTTGCAGGAACTGGACGGCGCTCTTCTTAATGGCCCGCAGGTTGTAATCCCTTCCCAGGCTATCCTTTAGTCGGAGGGATCGCGTCTGATGTCCCCCGCCCGTTCTGATCACTTCAAGGCCGCCGTATAGCGTGTCGAGGTCGACGACCTTTGCCTTTATTTCAGTACCATAGAGATCACGGTACCGGTCCCCCCACACGCTTTCATATAATTCGGATTTCAGGGTGTCCCGCGGCTCATATACCGATTCGTAAACGTACTCCGGAAACTGGTCCGGCAGTGTATCGGTATTATAGGGTTCTGGAGCCGGATAGACCTCGGTCTGGTACAACAACTTGGGTTTCTGGCTTTCTGCACCGTAGAAACTGGCCCAGGTCGAACCATCCTCAAAGATATCAAGCACAGCAAATCCCTGTCCTTCATGAGCAAACAGGCCGGTCCGGCTGAGATTGACATAAGAGGCCTTGGAACCAGACCCGGAAACGATCTGCTTTACGCCGTCACTGACATTGTACTGGAGACTATGTTCATGTCCTGAGACAAAGATCACACTGCCCCATCTTTTGGAAATCGTCTCCAGCCTATTCACCAGTTCCTTGTAACGCTCATTCTGAGTATCCTGGATAGAGATCCCTCCGCTGGTCCTTACCAGCATTACCAGGGAACCCAGAATGGGTACGGGGATTTTTTTCTGACTGGGATACAGGTGTTGGTTAAAATCATAGGATCCACCATGAACCCCATTGGTATAAAGGGGGTGATGAAGGGCAAAAACAACCATCTTGTTCTGGTTCTTCTTGAGCTCACTTTCTACTTCCAGGAACAGCGCCTCCCGGGTTTTGATCTCGCAATTGTCATTGATGGTGGGATGATTGTCCCAATTGGTAAGGTACCACTGAGAATCCAAAATCAAGAGCTGAATCTTGTCCGATATCTCCATACTGACAAAGGGACATCCTGGTTCCGGGTAAAAGATATTCTCATCCTCCAGCTGGGTTTCGATATATTCCTGTTCCCGCTTCAGCCCGGCGACACCCTCATTATACCAGTCATGGTTCCCGGGTATAAAGATGACCTTCCCATCATAGTTTTCAACAGCATCGAGTTGTGCGTCTATCCGGTATTCTCCGGTTTCGCGACCAGGATTCCCCTCCTCCTCCATCCCGTCCGGATATATATTGTCCCCAAGGAAGATCGTATAGTTGCCGTATTGTTTCACAGAGTCCAGGTAGGTCTTGAAAGCCAGGAGTCCCTCCGAGGTACCTCCTGGTAATGCGTACCCGCCGTCCCCCAGAAGGTAAAATGATTTGGCGATTTTCTTGTCCGAAGGATAACCAAAATTTGAGGTGGGTTGCCCGTCTCGATAAAGGGAACCGTTGGTTGAGGAACAGGCCGTGAGTATTAGAAAAATAAGCAGTGTTAGAAATATGTTATTTTTTTTCATACAAATTTATTGGGGGTTTTTTTTCGTATTTTGGTATTTAAACCAACCTGGATTTAATGACACCTCTCATCGAGAAAACAGCCGATTTCGTTCTAGAATTATTCAAAGAAAAACTCCCGAATACCTTTCTCTATCACAACTACCAGCACACCCAGCGGGTAGTTAAAAGTAGTAAAGAAATAATTGAAAAATCTCAAAAGAGTGTTAAACAGGAAGAGGCTGTACTGCTTGCCGCCTGGCTTCATGATACAGGGTATACCAAGAAATATAAAGGTCATGAGGAGGAGAGCGTTTCAATTGCCACGAAATGGCTGGAGGAGAATAATGCCGATGCCGGATTGATCGAAGACGTGGCCAGGTGCATCAGGGCCACAAGAATGGAGGTCGAACCCAAGGACCTTCCAGAGATGATCCTCAAGGATGCCGACACCTCCCATCTGGCGAAGAAATATTTTGACGAAGCCAGTGAATTTCTAAGACAGGAGCTGCGTCTGCAGCATATCAAGAATTATGAACCCCGGGAATGGGTCGAACAGAACATTGAACTGTTCACTAAAAGACATCGCTTCTATACGGATTATGCCATTGAGAACTGGAGTGAGAAAAAAAATGACAATCTGCTTTCCCTTCTAAAAAAGGAAAAGAAGGAGAAAGAGAAACTGGTCAAGGAGGAAACCAAGGCAAGGTTAAAGATCAAGTATAAGGACCAGAGCCCGGACAGGGGTATTCAGACCCTATTCAGGGTGACGATGAGAAACCACCTCAAGCTCAGCGATATTGCAGATGCCAAAGCGAACATTCTGCTCTCGGTCAATGCCATTATTGTCTCGCTGATGATCGCAAATCTCATCCCAAACCTTACAGATCCCGGCAGGACTGATACCACCATCATGATTCCTACGCTGATCCTGGTCATCTTCAGTGTAGCCTCCATCATAGGGGCCATCATGTCGACCAGACCGGACATCACAAGTGGTGAATTCACCAAGGAACAGGTCAAAAACAAAGAGGTAAATGTGCTGTTCTTCGGCAATTTTCACAGGATGCCATATGACCAGTTCCGGTGGGCCATGCACGAGATTATAAACGACCATGACTACGTCTATGATTCCCTGTCCAAGGATCTGTATCTCCTGGGAGGGGTCCTGAACCGCAAATACAGGTTGCTCAGAATTACCTACAACATCTTTATGACTGGGATCATCCTTGCTGCAGTGAGTTTTATCGTAACCTATTATCTACTCTAATTCCCGTACCAGATCATCGTAGGTGATCACCTGCTCCGGGGAAGCTTCGTCCTGTAGGTGGTATAGCACCTCGACCCTGATGGCCTTGAGCCCTATGACACCTTGAACATCCTCAAGCTCCAGGAGTTCGACTTCCTCACCCAGATATTTTTTTGCCTGCAGGTATTTGACATACCTCAGGTACTCCCTTTCCTCAGTGCTTCCTGAGTATATTATCGAGATTTTTCCCTTCTGGGTTACCCGCTCATCTGAATTCTTCACGCAGGCTTTGTCGATCCTTTTCTTGATGATCTCATAGCGCGCGTTATAGGTGCCATCCACATCAAACTGTTTCTCATCCATCCTGTACCGGATTGAGAGGGTGGTATTATACACCAGAATGAGCGAGGCGGCCTGCAGCTTCAGGGGATTGTTCTCCTGTATCTGGTAGAACCTGTTCTCCATTTCGCACATGGTGCTGAGCTGCCAAAGGCGCAAATTGTACAGGTAAACCTCATCAAAGGGTTTGATCTTGTCATTGACCAAAGAAGCCCCGATATACATGTTGTGTTCTACTCCATCTGTTTTATAGCGTTCAAAATAGTGCGGGTAGATCTTTTGTGCATCGAGCTGTTTCCGATCCAGATACCGGGCCATGGTGCGGTTGATCTGCTGAACTGCCTCATCGTAGTTTTTGCGATGATTGTAAATGATGCCTGTACCGGAATTGATCTTTCTCCTGTAGCTTTTAAGCAGGGTTCTGAGCTCGGAATTCTGCCGTCCAATATGCTCCAGGACGGGATTGATCTCCCTCTGAAGCAAATTGTACACCTTCTGTTCACTGGAGGCATTAAGGCTGTCCGAGAGCTCCTCCCTGAATTCCTCAATCCGGAATAACACCTGTTTATAGATATCAAGCCTTTCAACCTCCTGAGCCCGCTTCACTATATCCTCGATCAGGCTCAGCTGATCGAGAAGGTCTTTCTGAATAGCCTGATTCCTGGTTTCGGAGGAGGCGATGATATCGATTTCTCCATACAGCGGATGGACGTTTTCAAAGATAATGTCCTTAAAGGAGGCCAGACCATCCTCATCCAGATCCCGAATGAATTTTTTAGCCTCTTTCTCAAATACCCATAGAACGCTCGGATGGATGGAAGTACACTCACTCTGAATGACCGCTTTTATCCTGTTCTCAAATTCTGAACGGCTCCTTTCCACAGCAGTCACAATAAAGGGAAGGATATCTTCAAGCTTGGTGGCATTGACGCTGTTCAGCTGGTTCTTTTTGAAGGACACGAGTTCCAGCAGACCCAGAAAATTCCCGTTTTGAGCGATTGGGGCCAGAATAGCACTCTTAGCTCCTTTCTTGAAAAGATTCTGAGCGAGCATTCCACCTGAATCGTTTTTTACCAGGTCCTCCACACTGGGAATTCCCAGGTTATGCTGCTTCCTAAACAGAACCTCAAAAAATTCCTCATCCAGAGCCTCCGTAGCCGGAATCCGCTTCTTTTTTCCGAGTAGAAAACTCGGCGCATCGAAGTTTCCGATTCTTTCGAATATTCCTTCCTGCTCATTGAACATGGAAAATCCTACATCCAGATCATTTATCTTGTAGATCGATTTAAATATCTCCCGGAATTTTTCGATCTCCTCCTTCCCTGAAGAATTCTGCTGTAGCAGCGTTGTCTTAAGGTCTGAAATGGCATCATCGACGGTGACATCGGTCAGGGTGATTATTGTAAAGCCCTTGAAGAGATAGCTCTTGGGTGGGAATTTTTTCTTCCAGATCTCAATATCCTCGATGTTCTGAATCAGGATATCAACGTCTTCTTCCGTAATCTCGACCGCTTCGGCGGTAGGTTCTATCTCCATGAAATCGGAATTCAGATCAATCCTGTAGTGGCGGGAGATCCCATCTTCATCCGGAATATCGTAGTAAAGCGGCCGTGAAAAATCGATATCATAGCCATGATACTTATTCAGGATGATGATGCACCCGAAGATATAATCCAGGTCCTCATTGAGATTGCGCATGGACAGCGAAAAATCCTCCCCTGCCTCAGAAAGAATACGCCGGAATTTTTCTGTAGAATTGAAAATTATATTGTGGAAAGGGATCGAAACTGCCTTGATCTGGTTGTGGGAGAGGATCTCAGGGAAAAGATCTTTCATCAGGATTCGTATGGGATCTTTATATTTTACAAGGTCTTCAGCCTGTTGAATGCCTTCAGTAAGGGCAGGGAAGGACGAAATATAATCCAGCATTTTCTGGATGTACTCCCTGGAAATATGACTGGTTTCCCTTTCCAGCTGGTGTCGGTATTCCGAAATGATCTTATGAAAACTGATCCTGATATCAAGAGGAAACTCCTTCTGTTGCTTCATGGTATTAAATTACTATTTAGTCAGCGCCAAGGCTGTGCCATTCTTCCATCTTAACATTTATTTATCGCTAAAGCCTGTCAGTCTGAAACAGGTTGGTTATTTTTGCCTAAAATTTAAACGATATGCGAAAATATTTGATCATAGCGCTTTTGGCTGCTTTTACAGGATGTGAGGAAGCTCAGGAAGAGGGATATGTCATTTCAGGAACAGTGAAGAATGTCCCTGACGGCCGGGAAATCGTAGTGTCTCGACTCAACGAAACCAATACCCAGACCGTACCGGTGGATACTGCCGTGGTTAAGGAGGGCAAATTCGAACTGGATCTTCCTGAAGTGGAGCAACCTACCATCAGCTTCTTAACAGTGGAAGGAGCCCGTGGAAATGTACTTTACATCGCGGACAACACCCCCATCTCCTTTGAGATCTATGGAGATAGCCTTTATGCCACCCAGGTCACAGGTGGGAAAGACAATGAGGTTCTGTACAACTATCTCGGCAAAATCCGGAGTACCAACAAAAGAATGAGTGATAACCGAATGGCCATGCAGCAGGCTTTCACTACCCAGGACACTGCGCTTCTAGGAACGCTCCAGGTTACCCAGCAGGAGATCATTGACGCCGATATGGCCGATAAGAAGAAACTGGTGGAGGAAAACCCGAATTCCATCGTCTCCCTAATGGTACTTCAGGACATGATCAACACCCAAATGTACAGTACGGCTGAGCTTAGGGAACTGTATGAAGGTCTGTCTCCGGAATTACAGACGACCTCCCTTGCGAAAACCATTCAGGAGAATCTTGAGAAACTGGGCAGGACAGATGTCGGAAGTATGGCCCCTGAATTTACGGCCCCAACTCCGGAAGGAGCGCAACTGGCCCTTAAGGATGCTCTTGGGGAGGTAACGCTCGTGGATTTCTGGGCCTCCTGGTGTAAACCCTGCAGGGTTGAAAATCCCAATATTGTCGAAACCTACAATAAATATCATGATAAGGGTTTCAATATCGTTCAGGTTTCCCTGGACCGTCCCGGACAAAAGGATAAATGGCTGGAGGCAATCCAGGAGGATGACCTGGGGCAGTGGCATCACGTTTCGAACCTGATGTTCTGGCAGGACCCGATTGCAGCGGAGTACGGAGTGAGGGCTATCCCGGCAGCTTTTCTTCTGGATGCTGAAGGCAGGATAGTCGCCAAAAACCTCCGGGGTGATGAATTGGGAAAAAAGGTTGGAGAACTGCTAGAAGGCCAGCAGTAATAGGAAAATAAATTATAGAAAAAAACCCGGAGAGGAGATCTTCCGGGTTTTTTTATGGATATGGTCCCTGCTACTTGAGGAAAAAGGATACCTGAACCCTGACCCGGACTTCCATCTCTCCGGGTGCTATGGTCTTGGCCTGGCTACTCTCAGCCATATCAGCCATCCGATATAATGGAACAGGACCGCCCCCGGTCTCGATCTCATTGATCATGTGAGCCTCACCGATCTCCTGATCTAATGCTCCTGCATATTCCTGAGCCTTTTCTTTGGCATTCTGAACCGCCTCTACCCGGGCTTCTGCCTCGAGGGCCTCTTTTTGGGAGGTCTGGAATTCGATTCCATCGATCCGGTTGAGTCCATTGGAGAGAAGACCGCTCATGATCTCCTCATACCTCTCAAGATCTTCCAGAAGAATGCTGATCGCCTGATTGGCAGAATAGAAACTTTCTTTGGTGTTGTAGTTGTAGTCTTTGTTCAACCGGATGTATTCCGTTTGAAAGTTCTCAGGTGGAATTCCTTCCGATTCCAGGTACTCCAGAATCCTGCTGACCACCTGATCGTTCTGGGCCTTTACCTCGGTGGCGGATTTCCCCGTATGCTCCACCCTGGCGTTTATGACCACCTTGTCGGGAACGATCTTAACAATGCCTTCTCCGGTCACATTCACCAGGGAAAGGGGCTGCTCCTGCTGTGCAAAAGCATTTGAAACAATTAAAACTGCGGCTAAAAAGAAAAGCTTTTTCATAATTTCGGTTTTTAGGTAGTTTGCAATTTCAGTGCCAGCTTAAATCCTGCCAGTCTTCTGCAGAATCAGAAGGAGAAGGATTGGGATCGCCAGGAGGATGACCATCAGAACGTGGGAAAAAAGGATCCAGGGCGCCAGAAGAAGGGTAAGCACATAACCTCCGACAGCACCTCCGAAATGGGCGTCATGGCCGATATTTCCCAGCCTTCTTTTCATTCCGTAGATCGAATACAACATATATCCAATCCCGAATACATATGCGGGAATGGGGACCGGGATCAGAAAGAGATAGAGATCCATGTCCGGATAGAGCAGAATGGCTGCATAAATAATTCCGCTGACCGCCCCACTGGCCCCTACTGCGTTGTATTCCGGTTCGTCTTTGTGGAAGTAATAGGACAGCAGATTTCCTACCAGAAGGCTTGCCGTGTAAATAAGGGCAAAACTGATACTTCCCATTGTGGAAATTACCACTCCGGAAAAGAAATACAGGGTCAGCATGTTCAGGAACAGATGGCTGTTATCCACGTGAAGGAAGCCTGATGATAGAATCCGGAGGTACTCTCCCCTTCTGATCGCTCCGGAATTGAATTTGAATTTTTCAAAAAAGCTGTGATCCCTGAATCCTTTGAACGACACCAATACATTGGCAGCGATGATCAGGATGGTCAACAGGTGTAAATCTCCCATAGATGCGGTTCTGTTTAGTTTCAAATATACCATATATTTGCGCAAACAATTCTCATGCAGCGCCTGGTTTTCTTGCTGGTCTATCCATTTCTATGGCTGATCTCTATTCTTCCCTTTCGACTGTTCTACCTGTTATCCGATCTGGTCTTTTTGATCACCTTCTATGTCGTGGGCTATCGGAGAAAAACCGTTAAGGAAAACCTGAGGCTGGTTTTTCCTGAAAAACAGGAGAAGGAGATCGGGATCATCACCCGCAGATTTTATCGGCACATGGTGGATATGTTCCTCGAAATGATCAAGAGCATTACCATTCCTGATGCTGAGCTTAAGAAAAGATTCGTTCCTACCAATCTGGAGGAGATCCATAAGATCAGAGCGATGGACAAAAGCATTCTGCTTGCCTGCGGTCATTATGCTTCCTATGAGTGGATGAACGTCCTGCAGCTATACGATATTGACTACCGTGGCTTCGGAATATATAAAAAGATCAATAACCGGTATTTCGATCAACTGGCAAGGGATATCAGAGGCCGGTACGACGGCGTTCTCATCAGGAGCTCGAGAGCAGTGGAAACCATCGCTCAAAATGAAAAAAAGGGAATTCGCGGCATCTACGCCATGGTGGCAGATCAATCCCCCCGACTCGGGAAGAAAAGAACCTGGGGAAATTTTATGGGCATTCGGGTTCCAGTATTTATGGGAGTAGAGAAACTGGGAAAGGACCTGGACATGGCCGTGGTATATCTTCACGTCGAGAAAGTAAAGCGGGGACACTATAGGGCTACCTTTAAGCCGCTGTCATACGAGCCCTCCGGGGAACCGGAATATGCAATTACGAAACGGTACTTTCAGGAACTGGAAGCGCAGATCCGCGCCAAGCCCGAATTTTACCTCTGGACGCATAAACGTTGGAAACACCGCAATACACCGATCCCCAAAGGGTCTCCCGTGATCAAAGATTAGCAATTGCCTCGATCTCACGAATCATGTCATTGGCGACCTGATCCGCCCTTTCCTGGGATTCTGCCTCGGTGTAGATCCTGATAATGGGCTCGGTATTGGACTTACGCAAGTGCACCCAATGCCTCTCAAAGTCTATTTTGACCCCGTCTACGGTGGAGACCTCCTCTGCACTGTATTTTTCCTGTACCTTTTTCAGGATCGCATCCACATCCAGCTCCGGGGTGAGCGCAATTTTCTTTTTGCTCATAAAATAAGACGGAAAACTAGCCCGCAATTCTGAGACACTGATGTTTTGCTCAGCGAGATAGGTCAGAAAAAGGGCGATCCCTACCAGACTGTCACGTCCATAATGCAAATCGGGATAAATAATTCCCCCGTTGCCCTCCCCACCGATCACTGCATCTGTGGCTTTCATCATCTCAACAACATTGACCTCTCCCACCGCACTTGGACTGTAGGTCCCGCCATGTTTTCGGGTAATATCCCTTAGCGCCCGCGAGGATGACAGATTACTGACCGTGTTCCCGGTAGTCTTCCTGAGCACATAATCTGCACATGCCACCAGGGTGTATTCCTCTCCAAACATCTCCCCGCGCTCATCGATAAAAGCGAGCCGGTCCACATCGGGATCCACTACGATACCCAAATCCGCCTCTACCTCCTGAACCATGGAGGAGATGGCTCCAAGATGTTCCTTTAAAGGTTCCGGATTATGGGGAAATTGGCCTGTGGGTTCACAATAAAGTTCTACAACCTCCACCCCCAGCTTTTTAAGTAGGTTTGGGACCGCAATTCCCCCTGTGGAATTCACAGCATCCACTACCACCTTGAAACCTGCGGTGGCTATCTTTTCAGCATTCACCAGAGGAAGATCCAGGATCAGATCGATGTGTTTGTCAATATAGTCTTCCCGATTGACCACCGAACCCAGTTCATCCACTTCAGCAAAATTGAAGTGTCCTTGGTCCGCCAGTTGTAAAATTTCTGTTCCATCGCTACCGCTGAGGAATTCCCCCTTCTCGTTGAGCAGTTTCAGGGCATTCCATTGCTTCGGGTTATGGCTCGCCGTGAGAATAATGCCTCCCTGGGCCTGTTCCATGGGGACAGCGACCTCAACTGTAGGGGTAGTCGAGAGCCCCAGGTCGACGATGTCTATTCCCAAGCCTGTCAGCGTACTGGCCACCAGCTGTTGAATCATTTGTCCGGAGATACGGGCGTCACGACCCACCACCACCTTGGGATTAGCCACACCATGGCGCTTTTTCAACCAGCTGCCGTAAGCTGCGGCAAATTTGACTGCATCAATTGGGGTAAGGTTGTCACCAGGTATTCCTCCTATAGTACCGCGAATTCCGGAAATCGACTTTATCAGGGTCATAAATCTCAGTTTTAGAATGATTGTAAAAGCCCTGGAGGGCTTTCAGAAACGAGGCGCAAATATACTACGGCCTGGAACAAATATGAAACCGAATTCTTCAGGGGATTGTTTAAATTAGCTCATATGAACTTCCTCGCCCACATATTCCTGTCTGGACAAGACGAGGATCTTATCATCGGCAATTTTATCGCCGATTCGATAAAAGGAAGGAAGTATCTCAATTATCCCGAGGGGATACGCAATGGTATCCTGCTTCACCGGGCCATCGATTCCTATACAGACAGTCATTCGACTGTCAGGCGCAGTACCGCCCGCCTTTTTAAGAATTATAGTCATTACAGCGGCGTGCTGGTCGATATTTTCTACGACCATTTCCTGGCTGCGAATTGGGATGACTATTCCGGAATCCCTCTTGAGGATTTTATCTCGGAATTCTACATTTTACTCCAGCGGAACTTTTCCAGGCTTCCAGCCCCGGTGCAACGTTTCATGCCTTACATGATTCAGGAGAACTGGTTGCTGAGCTACTCCAGTCATGACGGCATCAAGAGAATCCTGTACCAGATGAATCAAAGGACCAAAAACAGAGTGGGAATGGATCGGGCCGGAGCGGATCTGCGGGAGCATTACACCTCCTTTGAAAAGGACTTCCGGGAGTTCTTTCCGGAACTTCAACAGTTCTGCATTGCCAAAATCGAAGGCTTTTAGTTCTTCAGAGCCAATTCGGCTGCTAAAAAACCAGAATTTGGTACAGTTTTGTGAGAGGTCATGCCAAAAGGATGAACATTCTGCAATGAAAGTATAAGATTTTACTCTCCTCCGTATCGGCGGAAAGAAAGCGGGCCCATCGAGTGGAGCCCTGAAACGCTACTGTGGAATATACCCACAGCACTGCGGAAAATATTGGGGAATAATTCCACACCTGCCACAGCTCCTGTAAAGATCGGCCATAAAAAAACCCGGCAGTTACGCCGGGTCAACTCTTGAGCCATTTCAGAGTTTTGATATTTCTTAAACGTAGAACCAGTTACCGTCGATCAGTTCCACTTCAAGAGTACCCCATTTTCCTCTGTAATACCATTTACCGAAGAATCTCAGAACGGTCACACCTGCGATGGTGTAATACTGACCGTCAACATAGGTCACCTGAGTGGTGCTCGTACCTCCCGAGGAATAAGGATACATATTGTTCACACCGATCACATCTCCAGATGAAAGCGCTGTTCGCTGAATATTATAGGTGCTTCCATCCTTTTTTACGATGGTAGGCCTTCCGTTTGCAGAGAAGGAATAGGAACCGTACATCATGATGGAATTGAAGTCAAGCGAGCTGGTAAATTCCTTACCATCAAAGCCTTGGTATTCGTAGGTGTAGAAATTGTGCTCTCTACCACTTTCGATGTTATCGTAGTTGATCGTGATATAGCTCTCCCTGTCCACCCGGCTTTGCTCATGCCATAGTCCGATCGCGTGACCGATTTCATGGATGGTATTTCCTGTAGAACAGCTGCTCGAAAGCGTAACATTCTGACGACCTCCGATCATTCCCACATAGGAGGAACATCCCGAGCCGGTCACGAAGTAAATATAGTTGGACTGTGAGGATCTTTCAACGAAATCCAGGTTTGTCTTAGCTTCCCAGTGGGCGATGGCATCATACACGCGGCTTTTGTTGTCAAGACCGCTTTCGATAGCATAGTACACTGTATTGTTCGGCCATCTCCCGGAAGTTCTTCCCACGCTCTTCGTCGCTGGTGGAGTTTCTCCCTTTTCAAAAACAAGTTTTACAGGCTGATGGCTGATCATGTCCGGAGATAAAAGGATGTCTCCCTGATAGACATAGTTTCCATCGAACTGCTCCACCGGGATCTTATTTCCAGCAAAATATACCTCCGTTACGTTGCCAGGGGCGCTCATGTTTGCCGCTTCGGTCAATACATCACCGGAGGCCACTATTTCTTCTGTTTCTATTTGAGTCGTACCTTCGTACTCCTCCACGGGATCCTTGCTACAGGATATAAACACCAGTAAAGCTGGTATCAGGTAAGCTATTTTAAATCTCTTCATAAGTAGGTTTTTTTGGAAATTTTGAAAGGAAGTACTTTGGGGAAATACTTGCTCGTTTGTGTTGCTATTATTTTTGATAACGTTAGGGTTTTGAGTTAAACAAAAGTTTCGAAAATCACAAAAACTTCTTAAATTTCTTTCTTCTGCTCATACTCTTGGAATAACTGTGCCAAAGCAGGAATTTCACAATTTTTTTAACTTTAATTGAAACTGGCCTGCCTGGCGGGTCGGGTTTTTGAGCATTAGTACTGTCTGGTTCTTATACAATAATTAATGGTTCAAATGCAGGTTTGGGATAGATACGTATCGGGACAAATGTAGAAATTATATTTTCTTTAGCACAAATTATGCAAACTTTAACACTTTGAATTTAAGGCTGTTATAACAAAAGAGGAAGTTAAAGCTTAATTGTAGGAATTCGATTACAGAAAAAATAGAGCTCTTTTTCCTGACCGAAAGAAGTGAAAGCACCCTTAGCCACGTTAGCGAAGAATCTCTCCAAAAAACTGTTTCAACCATTCGACATCGGAAGAATTGGAAGTTGCCTCTCTAATGCATGGATAAGGGCAAGGTGTGGTTCCTGAGGACAGCACCTTGACTGAAATCAGGTAATCCAAGGGATTTGATCCTTTTCAGGAAATTGAATGGGAGGGCTAGAAGAACCAGCGGGAAATGCGGACAGTTCCTCCCAATCAGAAGGTGAGGATTGATGGGCAGAAGCGGATTAGAGGATACAGGGACAAAGCTTTGCCAGACCCGGCTATGGGCCGGCTCCTACCCTGCCGCTAACCCCTGTAAAAGGCGAAGGCTGCCTCTGGGAGACAGCCTTCGCTCAATGGAACAAACTTACTTCAGCTTATTGAGCTGATGCACAAACATTGGCAGTAAAATCAACCACAAGCGGGAACAGCGTAGTTTCGTCTGCGCTTATACCCAATGCGGTGAAATCCCAGGACAGCGTATACTCATTCTCAGAGATATCAGAGATACACACGGGGAATGGTGCTGAAAAAGGATCGTTCTGCTCTGCATACACCTCGTCCAGAACAATTTTTGCATCGGTAAGGGTATAGCCTTCATTAAGATCAAAATGAGCAGTTAAAACGCCTTCATTAAAGTCAAACTCTATGGACCCTACCGCATCTTCACCCATCACAAGAGGTATGAAGGGAAGTTCGCCTATACCGAGGCCGGAAGT
Organism: uncultured Salinimicrobium sp.; assembly: GCA_946887075.1. The sequence continues at coordinate 37,379 of CAMPKA010000018.1, read as the reverse complement.
CGAAACAGTCCAGTCAGTAAGCGTCAGTTGTGTACATCCTGAACCTGCGCTGTCTATGGTACAACTAGCCTGATCATCACAGGTGTCTTCCGCATCGAAATCACAGGGATCCTGAGTATCGGGAGTTCCGTCATTATCATCATCAGGATCACAGGCATTACCCATTCCGTCTTCATCGAAATCAGCTTGATTCTGATTTGCGACATTGTCACAATTATCTGTAGTATCAGGAATGGTATCTCCGTCAGAATCTGTAGGAGTTTCTCCTCCGTCATCATCACCACATCCGAACCTGAAGTGCTCGTATTCTACCTCATCGGTTCCGGATACATGATTGGCTAGGATCTCGTTTCTGCTCAGACTACCGGTAATGGTTTCCTGTGCCACATCTCCGTAAGCTCCTTCAGCTTCCCAGTCTAACAAGGTAAGGGTGAAGTCAATATACTCCTCATCATCAGCATAATCAGCGATATCGGGCAGAGCAAAACATAATGGTTCTGCGTAAAGATCTCCCCACTCGTTCACTCCTGTGGTGTTGATCACTCCGGAATAAAGTGTCTCACCATCGATGGAAATGTCTACAGAGTATCTCGCAGGATAATGGATGCCATCACCGTTACAGTAGTTCGCGAAGAAACAGAATTCAAAAGCGCGGTTCATGTCAAGCTCGAAGAACAAATAGCCATACGCATTGACATCCCTGTTGTCATAACAGAGCACGTCCACATCGACATATTTTTTCACTCCCGCACCAAGATTAATGGTCAGGGGAAGTGGGTTTTCGACATAGTCAGCTAACTCTCCTCCTTTGGGAGCCAGCCATAGCAGGTCACCTCCCTCTGTATACACTGAAAAGTGTTGCAATACATAGGTACCAGGCTCCAATTCCAGCTCAGGAATCTCCTCTGTAAAAACCTGACCATCGACCAGATCAATCTCAAAAGGATCAGCTGCGGAACCAAGAATGTCAGCACCTGCCTGAGTGGTTAGATGTACTGCCACGTAGTCTGCTACTCCGTCAGTACAGTCAGGCATATCGCTGAGATCAGACTGCTTCCCAGAGGACTTACTGGCTAGATCCTCAAGGATAGCACCAAAACTAAGGGTGGCCTTGTCGGAATCATTTGCTACAGGATTCTCGTCCTTGCTACACGAGGTGAAAAGCAGCGCCAATGCTGCTAAAAAGCTCAGGTAAATTTTAAAATTTCTCATAATAAGTGGTTTTTGATTAATATTTAGAATGGTTAATTGGAAAGAAGACCAGCTGGTGAAAAAGTTCACCAACCGGTCTTCAGTTTTTTATTCCAAAAGCTTATTTATTTCTCCACATGCTACCACGTAGCCCGCGTTGTAAGTGCCGTCTATGGTCAGACCATGGATGTTCACTGTTCTTTCTTCAAGCGGAGCCACCTGGTCGTTCACCCCGGTAAAGGTTCGGTGATAAACTATATCCCCGAATTCTCCGGTGGCCACGGGCCAGCTTCCATCTTCATTATTGAGTGAAAGTATGGGAGCTCCGGCATTGTCACAATCTGCGTTGGCGTGAATGTGCTGCAGATGTTGCTTGTTGGCTTCCAGATTGGAAGCGAGAACGGTTGCCTGAAGATCATCCCCTTGTACCTTGAAGTAAGCGAATCCCACTGCTGTGGTTCCTCCTTCCGGATACAGACATGCCTTGTACATCTCAGCATCCTCTTCAGGGTCTTCGAAGATTGGAGGGTTATCCTGGTCTTCACATCCTTCTCCTTCTCTGAAGTGATAGTAATCCAGGTTGTTTTCACCGTCAAAGAAGTTTCTTACCTCATCATCAGTGATCACACCTCTTCGGACGATTCTTTCAGTTATGGTACCTGGATAGGCATCAGAATTCAACAGAGTGACTTCAAAATAGTATTCATCCTGTCCTGCAAGATCCGGAAGTGGCACACAAACGGGGGTACCCGCGTAATCTCCGTACTGGTTCAGAGCCACAGTATTGGTGATATCATTATGAAGCTGATCTCCTCTCTGGCCATCTTCCCAGGTCCATACATCTACACTGAATCTGGCAGGATAGTGTCTGCCGTCAGGTGGACAGTAGTTTCCGAAAATACAGAACTCGATGGCTTCTGAAGTGTCGAAGTCAAAGAATAAGTATCCATACTCACGGACATCCCGGTTGTCATAACACAGAACGGGCACATCTACGTATTTTTTGACTCCCGCTCCAAGTTCGATGGTGATCGGTAATGTGATATCAAGAAAATCGGCCAATACTCCTCCTTTAGGAGCAACCCAGAGCAGATCTCCCCCGGCGCTGAATACCATGAAATGGTCAAGCGTATAGGTGTCTGGTTCCAGTTCGAGCTCAGGAACTTCTTCTGTAAAAATCTGTCCGTCGACTAGATCAATCCTGAACGGATCCTCAGTTGATCCTACAACAGCTGCTCCGTCTCTGGATAACACGATCTCAACATAAGCCGGATCGGCATCCGAACATTCAGGCAAGTCAGGAGCCTCGGACTCGGACTGTTTTGCAGTCGACTTGCTGGCCAGGTCTTCCAGTACTGCTCCGAAAGAAAGCGTAGCTTTTTCAGAGTCATCATTCATTAATGTGTTGTCCTCTTTACTACAGGAAGTAAAAAGCATCGCAAAGAGCGCGATAAAACACCAGTAGTGCGAAAATTGTTTCATAACATAAAGGTTTTGATTAGTAAATATTGAGAATGGTTAATTTTTTTTAGAATTTCTTCGGTTAAAGAAACTGCCCGGGGAGGATTCCCCGCCGGGCAGTTCATTGTTACCTAGTCATAATCCTCGGCGTCATAACATGATTCTGAATGCACCGCAAACCAGAAGTTTCCATCAGCATCAGTCCACTCATAGGTCATGCTGTCATCCTGGTTGTCAAACTGACCAGGAGCATTGGTTGACAGCGGGGCATTTCCGATATAGACATGAAGATCATTGACCTCTACATCATCATTGTAATCGACAACTAAAGTGAAGTCGTCTCCGTCAGCAGTCAGATAGACATAACCGATCAGGTCCCCCTTGGTGATGTCGTTTTGACCAGCCGCAGCATAGATCTCATAGGTATAATCCCCGTCTCCTTCGTTGGTGAATTCTTCAGCCCAACCCCAACGGTCGTTTCCGAAATCTCCCTCAGTAAGGAAATCGAAATCTCCTCTCATAAATGAAGTCTCACAGGTGATCTCACACTCGTTTTCTGGATCGTTTGGACAGTCATCATCATCATCTGGGATACAGTCCCCATCACTATCATCTCCGTGTGCTACCTGTGGACAAGGGTCACAAGCGTCTCCAATACCATCTCCGTCAGAATCCATCTGGTTTTCATTATCGGTCTGTGGACAGTTGTCACAAACGTCACCTACACCATCTTCATCTGAATCCATCTGATTCTCATTGTCGGTCTGTGGACAGTTGTCACATCCGTCAGGGATTCCGTCGTCGTCAGCATCCTGCTTGTCATCAAATCCTGGACACACATCTTCATCGTTTGGCACGCCGTCATCATCGTCATCGTCATCTCCTGGAGGTGGGGTTTGTCCACAACCGAATCTGAGATGCTCGTAATCGACATTGTTCTCACCGTCGAAGTTGGCCATGATATCATTTCTGCTCAGGGTACCTGTTATAGTCGCAGGTGCGGCATCATAAAGTCCGGACCAGTCAAGCAAGGTAACCGTATAGCTGATATAGTCCTCATCATCCCCGAATTCTTCGATATCCGGTAAGGCAAAACAGAGTGGTTCAGCATAAGCGTCGTCCTGATCGTTGATTCCGGTAACGTTGATCACATCGTTGTATAACAGGACACCATCAACAGTTATGTCCACGGAGTACCTGGCTGGATAGTGACGACCATTTGGAGGACAGTAGTTCGCAAAGAAGCAGAACTCAAAAGCCTTTGTGGTATTGAATTCGAAGAACAGATAACCGTACTCATTGACATCCCTGTCATCGTAACATAACACGGAAACATCAACATACTTCTTCACCCCTGCCCCAAGATTGATGGTCAGCGGTAATGTTGTGTCCACGAACTGGGCAAGATCACCTCCCCGCGGAGCCAACCAGATCAGATCATCGGAGGCATCATAAACAGAGAAATGCTGCAGGATGTAAGTCCCTGGTTCCAATTCAAGTTGTGGGATCTCCTCTGTAAATACCTGTCCATCGACAAGATCAATCTCAAAGGGATCCGCCATGGTACCCAGGATTTCTGCACCAGTATCGGTGGTCAAAACAACGGCAACGTGGTCTGCAACGGCATCAGAACATTCAGGAAAGTCTGCAAGGTCCGACTGCCGGGAACTTGATTTATTTACCAGGTCCTGAACAATAGCACCGAAAGAAAGACTGGCTGTCTCATCTCCGGCTACAACGCTTTCCTCCTTACTACAGGAAGTCAGCAAAAGCGCACACATCGCGAGGTACGCCAAATAGTTTTTAAAGTTTTTCATAGAAAAAGGTTTTTGATTAATATTTAGAATGGTTAAAAAAGCTTGTAAAAATGTAGGAATTATCCTGTATCCTCGGTATGGGTAAAAACCCCCATTTTTCCTTTCATACCTCAATGATTTTATTGTTCAACGCATATACGATACTCTCGAGGATTGTTCCTGAGTGGGTTCTTCGGGTAATGTTGGCCCTGTGCTTCTCAATCGTCTTGGATGATATGCATAAAGCCTCTGAAATCTCCCTGGTCTTGTACCCCTTACACAGCAGGGTGATGATCTCCTTCTCACGGCGCGTAAAGTAATTTTCTTTATTCGCCGAGGGTTCTGAAGCCAGGTTGTCCTTTTCCGGCTGCGGCGATCCTATTTCCTTATTGATAGGAAGTTCTCTTCCGGTAAAATTGATCATCATGATCACCTGTCCCGGGAGGGACCGGTCGAGCTTGGAGAAGGTAATTTTGGCTTCTTTGGACCTGTCATTCATCAACAAGTTGGTTGTGGTACTGGCCTTGATGTGCTTTCCCCGGGTAAATTTCCTCAAAACCGCCTCTACCCGGCTACGGTTTTGTTCATGGACCAGGTCGCATAGATGCAGGTTTTCGTTTCCTGTAATGAAAAAATCTCTTTTAAAGGCATCGTTCACACAGATGATCTCCTGGTCCTGTAACAGGAGCACGGGATAGGAGAGCAGGTTAAAAAGTCCCATAAAGGAATCCTTCCAATAATTTCGCTGTCCTTTCCTATGCAAAACAGCCTCCTCTAATTTCTCCACGATTGACTTACTGGAATTCTCGTCAGACAGGATACCGTCCACCACATCCTTGAAGTTCTTATTGAGGATCTTCTCGTTTTCCTTGTCGCCAAGAAGAAAAACGGCGGATTTTTTGAGGAAGTGGCAGGACCTGAATTTCTCAATATTTCGAAGGGCTTCCAGGCCGGTGGATGCATAATCCACCAGGATGGCATCCGGTAAAATTTCAAGAGCGGTCGAAAATCCTGCGTGTACATTGGAAACGCAACGGGTATCGAAAATTCCTTCCGCCTGTGCTTCAAGTCTAACTGTAAGATCCGTATTTTTCGAGATCAGAAGTAGTAGTAATTTATTTTCCATGTATTCAGGCTTTTCTTGATGATTTTATTTTTGGAACTTCAGCTCGTTCCGAAGGAAAATTTGCGGGGGATTTCCTTCATTTTCAGAAGTAAAGATATTTTTTCTTTTTCAAAAGTAATCCTAAATCTTTGTCCTATTCTTCTGACAACTAAGGAGTTAAATACGCTGAATTTCTATTAAATTCTCTTTATTTATCAAAATTTTAATCCTTGAGTAACCGTTTTAAGAATGGTTTTGACAGAAAAATTTTATGTTCTGTAGGAAGACTTTATCCCTTTTCTACATTCGAGGAAATTTTTAGGATTTCAGTGGTTTGAGTACCTTTGCCGCCTTGATCTTTGCTATGGATTATACGGAGGAAAAAATTGAGGTTTTTGGGGCGCGGGTCCATAATCTCAAGAATATTGACATCAGCATTCCCAGGGAAAAACTTGTAGTGATTACCGGTCTTTCCGGCTCAGGGAAATCCTCCCTGGCTTTCGACACCCTTTATGCGGAAGGGCAGCGTCGATACATAGAAACTTTTTCTGCCTACGCCAGGCAATTCCTCGGTGGTCTTGAACGGCCTGATGTCGACAAGATTGACGGCCTTTCCCCAGTGATCGCCATCGAACAGAAAACCACCAGCAAAAGCCCCAGAAGTACGGTGGGCACCATTACAGAGATATATGATTTTCTCCGGCTGCTCTATGCCAGGGCCAGCGATGCCTACAGCTATAACACAGGGGAAAAGATGGTCAGTTACAGCGATGAGCAGATCACCTCGCTGATCCTTTCGCATTTCGGGAACAGAAGGATCAATATTCTGGCTCCGGTCATCCGGTCCAGGAAAGGGCATTACCGGGAACTCTTCGAACAAATCGCGAAAATGGGATTTCTAAAGGTTCGGGTCGACGGAGAAGTTCGGGAAATCACCAAAGGGTTGAAGCTGGACCGGTACAAGATCCACGATATTGAAATCGTGGTGGACCGACTCCAGGTTAGTCAGGAGGAAGCGGGCCGGCAAAGATTGTCAGAGAGCATCAAAACCGCCATGCACCACGGGGACGATGTCCTGATCGTACACGATCCGGATCTTGATGAGATCCGCTACTTTAGCCGGAATCTGATGTGTCCAACGACTGGGATCTCCTATCCCAACCCGGAACCCAATAATTTCTCCTTCAATTCGCCCAAAGGGGCCTGTCCCACCTGTAATGGGATTGGGTCCCTCTATCGCGTCAGCCACCAGAAGATCATTCCGGATCCTTCTAAAAGCATCAAGAACGGAGGTCTGGCACCACACGGTCCCCAGAAGAAGAACTGGATCTTTCAGCAGTTGCAGTTAATCGCGGAAAGATTCGAATTCAGTCTGAGCGATCCCATTTCGAACATTCCAGCCGATGCCCTAGAGATGATTCTCTATGGAGGCAAAGAAAAGTTTACCCGGGAGTCCAAAACTCTTGGAGTAAACCGGGAGTACAAGATTGACTTTGAGGGAATCGCCAACTTTATCGCGGAGACCTATCATAAGAACGATTCCACCTCCCTGCGAAGATGGGCCAAGGAGTATATGGAAAAAGTGATCTGTCCCGAATGTGAGGGAACCAGAATCAAAAAGGAATCCCTCTTCTTCAAAATGGACGGGCAAAATATTGCCGAACTCTCAGAAAAGGATATTTCGGATCTGGCAAATTGGTTTGAAAACCTGGAGTCCCGGTTATCCGAGCGACAGAGGGCGATTGCCTCCGAAGTAATCAAGGAAATCAGGGTTCGCCTTCAGTTTCTGGTCGATGTCGGACTGGACTACCTCGCTCTTAACCGGGGATCCAAAACGCTTTCAGGAGGGGAATCCCAGCGAATCCGCCTGGCCACACAGATCGGCTCTCAACTCGTAGGGGTGCTGTATATCCTCGATGAACCCAGCATCGGGCTTCATCAGCGGGACAACGAGAAACTGATCCGTTCCCTGATCTCCCTCCGGGACCTCGGAAATTCTGTGATCGTTGTGGAACATGATAAGGATATGATCCAGAGAGCCGACCACGTGATCGACATCGGCCCGGAGGCAGGACGACACGGCGGGGAGATCATCAGCCAGGGTTCCCCCTCCGAGCTCAAAGCACACCAGACGATAACTGCAAGGTATCTCAGCGGGGATATGAAAATCGAAATTCCCGATACCCGCCGGAAGGGAAACGGAAAGCGTATAGAACTAAAGGGAGCTACAGGAAACAATCTCAAAAACGTATCGGTGAGTTTCCCATTGGGCAAAATGATAGCCGTTACAGGAGTGTCCGGAAGCGGGAAATCTACCCTGATCAATGAAACGCTTTACCCCATCATGAATGCGCATTATTTCAATGGGGTCAAAAAACCGCAACCCTACAAATCCATCAAAGGTCTCGAGCACATCGATAAGGTGATTGATATCAACCAGACCCCCATCGGGAGAACCCCCCGTTCCAATCCCGCTACCTATACCGGAGTCTTTTCAGAGATCAGGAACCTGTTCTCCAACACACCTGAGGCGATGATCAGGGGGTACAAACCGGGGCGCTTTAGCTTCAATGTCAAAGGAGGACGATGCGAAACTTGTAAGGGCGGAGGCCTGAGGGTAATCGAAATGAACTTTCTGCCAGATGTGTACGTCGAGTGTGAGACCTGCCAGGGAAAACGCTTCAATCGTGAAACCCTGGAAATCCGGTACAAGGGAAAATCGATCTCTGATGTGCTGGAAATGACCATCAATGAGGCTACGCTTTTTTTCGAAAACATTCCGAAGATTTACCGCAAGCTCAAGACCATAAAGGATGTGGGGCTTGGGTATATCACCCTTGGCCAACAAAGCACCACCCTCTCAGGAGGCGAGGCCCAGCGGATCAAGCTGGCTGCCGAGCTCTCCAAACGCGATACCGGAAATACCTTCTACATACTGGATGAGCCCACTACCGGCCTTCATTTCGAGGATATCCGTGTCCTCCTGGAAGTGCTCAACCGGCTCGTGAACAGAGGAAATACCGTCCTGATCATCGAACACAACATGGATGTGATCAAACTGGCCGACCACATCATCGATATCGGGCCTGAAGGCGGAAAAGGAGGAGGAAGGGTGATTGCCACCGGAACGCCTGAGGAACTTGTGAAAAGTAAGAAAAGCTATACGGCCGCCTTTCTTCAAAAAGAGCTAAATTAGCGACAATCCAAAAACTATTATGAGAACCGAAGCGAGGAACAAAAGCTGGAATGAAATCAAAACCAATGACTCCTGGGCCATCTTTAAGATCATGGGGGAATTTGTCAACGGATATGAAAAATTAAGTCAAATAGGGCCCTGTGTTTCGATATTCGGCTCTGCCCGGACCAAACCGGAAAGCAAATATTACAAGCTGACCGAGGAGGTTGCCCAGAAAATTGTAGAGCATGGTTACGGAATAATTACCGGAGGCGGACCTGGAGTAATGGAAGCCGGAAACAAAGGGGCTCACCTTGCAGGGGGCACCTCTGTAGGGCTGAACATCCACCTGCCATTCGAACAACACGACAATCCTTATATCGACAGTGACAAAAACATCAATTTTGATTACTTCTTTGTCCGGAAGGTGATGTTTGTGAAGTATTCACAAGGCTTTGTCGTCCTGCCGGGTGGCTTCGGCACCCTTGATGAATTGTTTGAGGCCATCACCCTTATCCAGACCAATAAGATCGATAAGTTCCCGATCATCCTTGTAGGACGGGATTTCTGGAGCGGCCTTATCGACTGGGTCCAGAAAACACTCCTGGACAATTTTCAAAACATCAGCGTTGGGGATATCGATATTGTCCAGGTGGTCGATACGGCAGAGGAAGTGATTGAGATCCTGGACAAATTCTACGAAGAATACAACCTCAGCCCAAATTTCTGATCCCATGGTATTCAGGCTTTTCAGGGGCAGGAGTCCGCACTGCTAAATTATTCTAAAGAGAGAAGGAAAGTGCGCCTAAAACAATATATTGGCAGCCTGGAAAAAAAATTACGACAACTTACTTTGTTTCAGAAACTCCTCCTCGCAACATTCTGTATTTCAGCGGGCTTACCTGTTTATGGTCAGCAAAAAATCAAGGCTAAAATCACCCTGAATGACTCGCTGAAGACGCTTTATATTCAGCAGGAGCTTCATTACCACAATACCAGCGAGGATACCCTCGGAGAAATCTACCTCAATGACTGGGCAAATGCCTTTTCCAGCACGACCACTCCCCTTGCCCGGCGTTTTTTTGAAGATTATGACCGTGATTTTCATTTCGCCAGAGAGGAACGAAGAGGGGGTACTACGATAAATTCCGTCACCTCGGCTGATTTTGGTCTTTTGGAGTGGACGCGGCCGGAAGGACATCCGGACTTACTCCTGGTACCCCTGGAGCAAAGGCTCGCTCCGGGAGATTCGCTGCGGATCAACCTGAATTACAGCATCAAGATTCCTAGTGAAGAGTTCACCCGTTTCGGTTACAGCAACAATGGAGAGTACCAACTGAGATACTGGTTCATCTCTCCGGCTGTTTACCGCGATGGATGGCAAGTCTACAGCCATAAGAACATGGATGACCTTTATATCCCGAAGCTCGACCTGGACCTAGCATTCATACTGCCCGCGCACCTGGCCCTGATTTCCTCCTATCCTTCAGGAATGGAAGTAACACCGGACAGTCTGCGGGTATACAGGCTCATGGGAGAGGATCGGCTGGAAACGGAAATCTACCTTACCCCTACCATCGTCTTTGAGGATTATCAGGTAGATAGCCTTCACGTGCTGTCAAACATCTCCGGGGATGGGATATCTCCGGTCCTCAAATCCGTGATGATCACCAGGATCATTGAATTTCTTCAGGAAAAACTCGGCCCTTATCCTCACGACAAACTGCTTTCATCCCGCCAGAATTATGCGGCGAATCCTGTTTATGGACTGAACCAGCTTCCCAAGTTTATCCGACCCTTTCCGGATGGCTTCACCTATGACCTGGAGCAGCTCAAAACGATTACCGAAAACTACCTCAGGAATTCCCTGCTGCTCAACCCCAGGGAAGACACCTGGATCTACGATGGAATGCAGACCTATCTGATGATGGAATACATCGAGCGATTCTATCCGGATCTGAAGATTCTGGGGAACCTGAGTGAGGTATTCGGGATCCGGTGGTTTCATGCGGCTGAACTGGATTTCAACGACCAGTATCCCCTTCTGTACCTCTATATGGCCCGGAAGCATCTGGACCAGCCACTAAGCACACCAAAGGACCTCCTTATCCAGTTTAACAAGAATATCGCCAACCCATACAAGGCAGGAGTAGGTTTCCAGTATCTCGACAGCTTCCTTCAGGATTCCACAGTCTCAAGGTCCATGCAGGCCTTCTTCTCCCGGTACAAGCTCCAACCTGTAAGCGCCGGGGATTTCCGCAGTATTCTGGAGGCAAATGCGACCAAGGATATCACCTGGTTCTTTGAAGAATTTGTCGGAACCAACGAAAAGATCGACTTCACGATAACCCGTGTGAGGAAAAAAGATGATTCCCTTGTGGTGACCCTGAGGAACCGGACAGAAAATCACATGCCAGTACCGATTTACGGCTTGCATGACGGGGATATCGTATACAAGCAATGGATACCCCAGATTACCAAGGAAGACAACATCACGATCCCTGCAAAAGGAATTGAAAAGGTTGCTGTAAATCATGAGTCCCTGGTACCCGAGATCAATCAGCGGAATAACTATATGACCGTGAGCGGATTCATGGACAAACCCTTCCAGTTCAGGCTGCTGAAGGATGTGGAGGATCCGAGATATTACCAGCTTTTCTTCATGCCTGAATTTCAGTATAACCTATACGATGGTCTTGCCCTGGGGGCCAGGATCTATAATAAAACGTTGCTCGATCGCAATTTTGAATTCTCTCTTGCGCCCTTGTATGGACTCAATAGCCGTACGCTGGTGGGAAGCGGAGGACTCTCCCACCAGATCTTCCTTGATGACGACAATCTCTACGCGATCAACTACGGAATCAGTGGCAGCAGATTCTCCTATGGGTATGGGCTGTTCTATGAGCGGTTTACCCCCTTCCTGTCTCTGGCCTTCCGAAGTTCCCTTCTGAGAAACAGCAGAAAGGAAAGCCTGCTGGTAAGAAATGTCAATGTACAGCGGGATCAGCACCCTGAAATTGAACTGGAGGTACCCGACTACAGCGTTTTCAATATCAACTATGCCTATCGGAATCCGGGCCTGGTGAGACATTATTCCGGCAGCGTTGATTTCCAACTGGCCCAACAATTCAGCAAGGCCTCCGTGACCCTTGAATATCGCCGGCTCCTGAAAAACGACAGACAGATCAACCTCAGGTTTTTTGGCGGGAGTTTTATTTATAACGACCTCCCCCAATCGGATTATTTCAGTTTCGCTCTGGACCGACCGACGGATTACCTTTACGACTATAACTACTACGGAAGGAGTGAGACCTCAGGGCTGTTCAGTCAACAGATCATCATGGCAGAAGGGGGGTTCAAATCCCTGCTGGAACCGAAATTCGCCAACCAGTGGATCACCACCATGAACGGGAGCACCACCTTGTGGAAATGGATCTTTGCCTACGGGGATGTGGGTCTGATCAAGAATAAAAACGAATCCGCTAAGTTTCTTTACGACTCGGGGATCCGTCTCAGTATCGTCCAAAATTATTTCGAGCTTTTCTTTCCAGTGTATTCCAGTGAAGGATGGGAATTCAACGGTGGCCAATATGACCAAAAAATGCGGTTTATTGCATCCCTGGATTTCCAGACCCTGATCGCTATTTTTTCACGGGAATGGTTCTGATCCAGCACGAGCCGTTTTTAGGAATTCTTAATTAAAAGCGAATGTTTTGAAAAAAATCAAATATAACGCTCTTTAATTAAGAATATGTTACTATAACCTTTAAATCCCGAATTGTAATTGAAGATTGTTTTTTCTACATTTGCTTGAAGCAATAGATCCACATGATGCAGACGGAATCTTCCTCTAAGAACGCAATTTCCTTTGATGATTTTAAAGCCATGGTGCTTGAGGATTACAAGCTGGCCGTTACCAGCAGGGAGTGCAGTCTGCTCGGCCGGAGGGAAGTCCTCACCGGCAAGGCGAAATTCGGGATCTTCGGTGATGGAAAAGAGGTCCCTCAGATCGCTTGGGCAAAGGTCTTCCGCAATGGAGATTTCAGATCCGGCTATTACAGGGACCAGACCTTCATGATGGCTATCGGCTGCCTGAGTATCCAGCAATTTTTCGCCGGTCTCTACGCCACCACGGACATCGACAAGGAACCCATGTCCGCCGGCCGTCAGATGGGAGGTCATTTTGCAACCCACAGCCTGGAGGAAGACGGCACCTGGAAGAACCTCACCAGGCAAAAGAATTCCAGTGCTGATATTTCCCCAACTGCAAGTCAGATGCCCCGGCTCCTCGGATTGGCCCAGGCATCGAAAATCTATCGCAATGTCGCGGGTCTTGAAGGAGAAAACTTCTCTGACAACGGAGACGAAATCGCCTGGGGTACCATTGGAAATGCGAGCACCAGTGAAGGCATGTTCTGGGAGACCATAAATGCTGCGGGGGTCCTGCAGGTCCCGATGGTCATGAATGTCTGGGACGACGAATACGGCATTTCGGTTCATGCGCGGCATCAGACAACCAAAGAGAGTATCTCAGAAGTACTGAAGGGTTTTCAGAGAGACCCTGGACAGCAGGACGGGTATGAAATATTCACCGTCAACGGATGGGACTATCCCGCTCTTATCGAAACTTATGAAAACGCGAGCCGGCTCGCCAGGGAAGAACATATACCGATCCTGATACACGTCCAGCAATTGACACAGCCCCAGGGCCATTCCACCTCGGGATCCCATGAGCGGTATAAGGACGCGGAAAGACTGGAATGGGAAAAGGAATTCGATTGTAACCGAAAGATGCGGGAGTGGATGATCGACGGAAATATTGCCACAGAGGAGGAGCTCGAAGCCCTGGAAATGGAAATCAAAAGGCAGGTAAGAGAAGGGAAAAAAGCGGCCTGGGAGGCCCACATTGCTCCCATACGTGAGGAGCAGCAAAAGGTGATGGCCATGCTGAAAGCCGCGGCCAAAAAAAGTGCTTCGACCACTTTTATCCAGCCCCTTATAGCAGACCTGGGACGAATCCGGGAACCGCTTAAAAAAGACCTCCTGGTAACCGCGCGCAAGGTGCTGCGGTATCTGGTAAAGGAGAATACTGCGGAAAAAGAGCAACTGAAGAACTGGGTCAGGGGATATATCCAGGAGACCCAGGATGACTACAGCAGTCATCTTTACAGCACTTCTGAGCAGAACGCGCTCAATATTTCAGAAATCAAGCCCAAATATCCGGAGAATGCAGAAGAAGTCGATGGCCGCATTATTCTCCGGGATAATTTTGACCAAATTTTTTCCAGGTTTCCCGAAGCACTGATCTTCGGAGAGGACACCGGGGAAATCGGGGATGTCAACCAGGGGCTGGAAGGACTTCAGGAAAAATACGGTCCCCTGCGGATAGCGGACACCGGGATCAGGGAAGCCACCATATTGGGACAGGGAATTGGAATGGCCATGCGAGGCTTGAGACCGATTGCTGAGATCCAGTACCTGGATTACCTGTTATACTGCCTGCAGATCATGAGCGATGACCTCGCGACGCTGCAGTATCGGACCCGGGGAAAGCAAAAGGCCCCGGTGATAGTCAGAACCCGCGGGCATCGCCTGGAGGGGATTTGGCACAGCGGATCTCCTATGGGAGGGATTCTCCACCTGCTCAGGGGCATCCACATTCTGGTGCCCAGGAACATGACCCAGGCAGCAGGTTTTTACAATACGCTGATGCTGAGCGACGAACCCGCCCTGGTCATTGAATCCCTTAACGGGTATAGACTAAAGGAAAAGCTTCCGAGCAACCTGGGGACTTTTCGCACTCCTATCGGTGTGGTAGAGGTTCTCAAACCCGGCAAGGATATCACCCTGGTTTCTTATGGCTCCACCCTGCGGCTGGTTGAGCAGGCAGCAAGGGAGCTTATGGAAGTCGGCATCGAAGCAGAAGTCATCGACGTACAGTCTCTGCTCCCCTTCGACCGGAACCATGAAATCAGCCAAAGCCTGGCCAGAACAAATCGCCTTCTTGTAATCGATGAGGATGTTCCTGGAGGGGCCTCTGCGTATATACTTCAGAAGGTCCTGGAAGAGCAGGATGGCTGGAAGTACCTCGACAGCAAACCCCAAACCCTTTGTGCACGGGAACACCGGCCTCCATACGGCTCCGATGGGGATTATTTCTCCAAACCATCGGCCGAGGATATCTTTGAAAAGGTCTATCAGATCATGAATGAGAGTGATCCAGAGGGCTTTCCCGCATTGTAAAAGAAGAAATCACATCCACGGCTTTTCTGTGCTTTCGATCCTGTAGAGCACATAATTCATCAGGGGACGGACCTGCCTCTGTTGGAGCAGTTTAAAGGTGATATCCCCACCTGCTGAATGCACGGTCAGATTTACCAAACCCTTTTTTCTGTACCACAAGGGGGTTTCGATGGAAACCGACTGTAGCCTGAAAATCTCGACGATCTCCGTTCTTTTCGTCCATACGCCAGAATGCCTGATCAGGAAATCCCCTGAAACACCCAATCGCTGACTGGCGAACCAAAGAACCAGATAAAGCACGATTGTCAGGACATAAACGAGAATGCCTAAAGCCAGCCAGTAGAAGGAAAATACCGGATCTCCGACGAGGTACATCGTCAGGACCAGGATCGCCGGAATCATGCTCCGGCCCAGGTTCCTGTATAAAAGGACCTTGCTGGGGCGCATGCTGAATTCCTCCTGAACGGTTCTGCCAAAACTGAACTCCTGGAGCTTTTCTATGACTTCCCCGGATAGTCCTGCCATTCTAATCTGGCTTTTCTTACGGTCATCCTGGCTGCTGGCCAGGGAGATCCGGGTACGATAAAGATCGATTTTTCTTTGAATCACGTTGGAGTAAATCTTTAACAACTGGACCCTTCTTGAGCTGATACTGACCCGGGTATTGTTGCGAAGCCCCATCTCCACCTGGAGCTGATCCTCCCTTTTCTGAAGGTCCAATCCGTAATACCGGATTAGGGTCTCTCCTACTGTTATGAGAATGCTCAGCATGACCAGCAGGAGAATTAACCCGATCTTCCCGAACATCAACACAAATTGGGAATCCAGAAGTTCGGGAGGTAGCTCTGGACTGATACTCAGTTGCTCCCGGATACTGACATAGAACGCTACGATCACCCCCACGCCACGAAGGTAATTCGAGGTGATTCCCAGTTTCAGCAAGACGATAAAAGGAACCTTATAATGCCACTGGAGTGGCGGAGTTTCCTCCTGTCTGGAAAGCTTTTCCTCAGCTCCCTCACCTTGCTCCATCTCTTTGAAATTACTGAGCCTGTCAGCCAGGGCATTCGCCCGTTCAAAGGAAAGCGCCCTTATCTCCACCTCCTCCTCCTGGCTGCCTGCAGTGTCAATCACCACACTGTATACCCCGGCGATCCGCTGCAGAATACTCCTTTTGAAATTTACCTGCTGGATCTTTTGAAACGGGATGGTCACGACGTCGGTTGAGAAGACACCTTTCCGCAGCACGAATTCCCGGTTGTCCTGATCGATATAGAAGACGAACTTCAGGTAGGACATAATACTGTAGCCCAGACATAACAAAAGGATGAAAAAAACCGCTACACCCATCCAGAACAGCATATACTGATCCACCTTTCCCACCAGAAAGTAAAAGGCGATAAACCAGAAATTTCTTAAAATCGCATACAGGGACCTGGTAAAGATCAAACCCAGTCCGACCAGGGACTGTCGTTGAGGCCTGGAGAAATTCACCTCAGACATGGCCGAGAATCCTTTCCGACAGGGCTTTTTTAAGAGCAGCGGCACCTCCAGGGGAGATACCCGGGATGCTGATGTCACTTCCGGATCCCCCAGCCGTAAAAACCTTTAGGGTTGCCAGACTGAGGATCTTGTCCAGAAAACTTCGCTCCAGGGTTACATGCTGAATTCGGTTGAAGGGTATAACTGTGGTTCTTTCGTGAAGATATCCCCTTTTGAAAATGATATCCCTTTCCCGAAGCGCATACCCGCTTTTTTCCATGTACTTGAAATTTCGAAACCAGGAAAAAAAAAGAAGGATCACCAGAAGGATCCAGAAATACCAGATATAGGTGCGAATGTCCGGAACTAAAAAGTAGGCTATCCCGGCTGCGGCAAGGAAAAAAAGCCCGGACAGCAGACTGATGATCTGTAGCTTGATCAAATAGCGGGAAGAAAGCGCGGAGTATTCCACCTCCTCGAATCGCGGAAGCGCACTCACATCCACTTCAAAATTGTGGAAACCATCCGGGTTTATGGGATCCATTTCTTTTCGAAGTTTGGTTTTCTCTTCTCGAGAAAAGCGTTTCTTCCTTCCTTGGCCTCATCCGTCATATAGGCAAGACGCGTAGCTTCTCCTGCGAAGACTTGTTGTCCGACCATGCCATCGTCAGTCAGATTCATAGCGAATTTCAGCATCTTAATGGAGGTCGGACTTTTCGCGAGGATTTCCTGGGCCCATCCGAAAGCGGTTTCTTCCAGTTCATCATGAGGAATAACAGCATTGACCATTCCCATTTCATAAGCCTCCTGGGCAGAATAATTACGGCCGAGGAAAAAAATCTCCCGTGCCTTTTTCTGCCCTACCATTTTGGCAAGATATGCTGAACCATAGCCTCCGTCAAAGCTGGTCACATCCGCATCAGTCTGTTTGAAGATCGCATGTTCCTTACTGGCCAGGGTCAGGTCGCAGACCACGTGAAGGCTATGTCCACCCCCTACTGCCCATCCGGGAACAACGGCAATCACCACTTTAGGCATAAAGCGGATCAACCTTTGGACCTCCAGGATGTTAAGACGATGCATGCCATCTTCTCCTACATATCCCTGGTGTCCCCGGGCCTTTTGATCTCCTCCACTGCAGAAACTATAGACACCATCCTTCGGCGAGGGCCCTTCTGCGGACAACAGCACCACGCCGATGGAAGTATCCTCCTGAGCATTGTAAAAAGCATCATAAAGTTCACTGGTGGTACGCGGCCGGAATGCATTCCGGACCTCAGGCCTGTTAAAGGCGATCCTCGCCACCCCGTCACATTTTTGATAGGTGATGTCCTGATATTCCTTTACCGTTTTGTATCGCGGGATACTCATTCTGTTGGGTTTTAATTCTGAGAGGTTCTATTTCAATCTTTGCGAAGGGCGATCCCATCTTCCTTGAGCTCTACCCTACGTTGCTTGTAAAGGCTACCCAGGGCTCTCTTAAAGCTCTTCTTGCTCATCTTGAGTTCCTTTTCTATGATCTGCGGCGGGGACTTATCTGTGAGTTTAATGAACCCTCCGCGCAATTCCAGCTGGGTCAGGATCTCCTGGGCATTGGGCTCAATGCTCCTATAACCCGGCCGTTGAAGAATAACATCGATTTTTCCGTCCGGGCGGGTTTTTTTGACCCAGGCTTTCAACCGGTCCCCTTCGTGAAGCTCCTGAAAGACTTCATCCTTGTAAAGAAGTCCCTGATGGATCTGGTTGACCACCACGTTCCATCCCATCTGTGTAGGATTACTGATGATCACCTCAACCTCCTCAAAGGGTTCGACAGTCAGCGTCCGGTTATCCAGAAAGGCATTGATTTTACTGGATCCCACCAGTCTTCCGGTCAGCTCGTCAAGATAGCAGAAGATCAGGTATCGTTCCCCTTCCCGCATCTTTACAGCCTGCTCCTTATAAGGGACCAGGAGGTGCTTCTCCAATCCCCAGTCCATAAAAGCTCCGATCTCACTTACCGCCACACATTCCAGATACCCGAATTCATCCAGTTTTACAAAAGGCCGGAGCGTTGTGGCCACCGGACGCTCCTTATGATCCAGGTATACAAAAACTTCCAGGCTGTCGCCGAGCTCGAAATGCTCAGGTTTGTACTTGTTTGGCAGGAGCACCTCTTCCCCTTCCTCGTTGACCAGGAACAGGCCGGGATCGGTGTCCCGATCAATTTTCAAATTGTGATATTCTCCGATAGTAAGCATAATGGATATCTGTTCCTTCAAATATAGTTAATCTATTTCACGAAGTTGAAGTATTCCAGCAACACCTGGTCGTTGACCTTTCTGGGGGTAAAGATCTCCAGGAGTCGCGGCTTTTCCGAAGGCTGGAAGAACCCCTGAAGGACCTCCGTAATCTCCTCCGTACTCGCAGCGCTGGAATACTCGAGCCCATGAAGTTCGCAAATCGGTTTGGCCGAGAGTTCATGCACAGTTTCAAAATATTCATCGAATACCTCAGAATCCTTATTTCCGGGCAAGATTCGAAAAATCCCCCCTCCCCTGTTATTGAGGACGATGATTCGGAAGCTATCCGGAAGATATCCGTTCCATAATGCATTGCTGTCATAGAAAAAACTCAGATCCCCGAGGATCACCAGGACCGGATCCGGTGAAACTATCGAGGCACCCACTGCAGTCGAGGTTGTTCCGTCAATACCACTCGTGCCCCTGTTACAGAAGATCTTCAGGCTCCTTTTCCATTTGAAAAGCTGTGCATAGCGGACAATGGCGCTGTTCCCTAAATGAAGTACATGATCCTCAGGAACAAAGGGGACGATGGTTTGCATCACCTTTAGATCGGAATAGGGGATCTCATTCATATACCGGTCATGCCGCTGCTGCCTCTGGATCCGGATTTTTTTCCAGAAATTCCCGTAGGTACTGTCATTGCTGTGGGTAAGGGGAAGAAAATTCCTGAAAAATGCGTTGACAGGAGTCTCGAAGTGTTTATCAAGGGAGAAGAAGGTATTATAAGCCTTTTTGGGATCCACATGCCAGTGGTGGCCGGGATTATATCTTCTCAGGAATGCCTTGATCTTTTTTGAAATGATCATCCCTCCGAAAGTCAGAAGGATCTCAGGCTGTAGCGCCTGGAAAAGGGCTTCTCTGTCCTGGTGGTTTTCCAGCGGACCTATCATGGTATCGATCCTGGTAAACAGTTCCGGATGCTGGATATTGGAAGTGGTCTCTGTAAAAATTATCACGGAAGGATCGGCTGCGAGCTCCTCCAGAAACCGCTGCTCCACGGCCCCGGGCTGGGCCACCCCGACGATGACCATTTTCCGGGAAGCGGAATTCCATAGCTCCGCATAAGGGGCTAACTGGGTGGAACTGTATATTCTTTCGACCACCTCAGGAAGAATTTCCAGGGGTTTGTTCCCAGGATCTTCTGTCAGCTCATAGAGGGGTTCATAGAGGGGAACATTGATATGTACCGGTCCTTTTTGTTCAATAGCGCTGTTCAGGGCGAGGTTCACCTCCCGTTCATTGCGTCTTTGTGCCTCGAACTGCTTCTGCATAAGTCTTTTATCCCGCGTCTCCTCCTGCAGGACCACCTCCGAATAAAGGTTTGCAGAATACAGGATGTGGTTCTCAAAGATATTTTTTTGCCTGATGGTCTGTCCGTCCCCGATGTCGATCCGTTCTGCCGGTCGGTCAGCGGAGATAATAATCAGGGGTATATCGCTGTAGAATGCCTCTGCAACCGCCGGATAATAATTTAGCAATGCAGATCCAGATGTACACACGACTGCCACAGGTTGATTTAAGCGCTGGGCCATTCCAATTGCGACGAAAGCCGCAGACCTCTCGTCCACGACACTATAGGTTCGAATGGTTCTGTTATAGGCAAAGCCATTGGTCAGCGGGGCGTTTCGTGACCCGGGGGAAATCACCACATGGTGTATTCCTTTGGCTTCACAAAGTGCCACTATCGATCTGGCTACCGGAATTTTAGGATATTTCAATTGTAAAATAGTTTTGGCCTCTCAACCGATACTGGTGAACTGATCCCAAAAATACGGTTTCCATGGCAGATTTAGGAAGAAAGTACTGCTTTCATTGTTTCTGCTTTCCGGATGGTCTCCTCCCATTCAGAGCGGGGATCAGACTTGTCCGTTATGCCTCCCCCTATAAATAGGGTAGCCTTTCCAGTATCCATTTTCATGCACCTGAGGTTGACATAGAGATCGGTCTCCTTTCTGACACGACGATATGCCATTTCTTCCACGTTCCTCGTGTTGCGGGAACGGGAAACCGATTGTCTCAGGTTGATTTCTCCAAGGAAGCCCGTATAGTATTGACGGTCATACCCTTCATTGTTCAGAATAAATTCCATGGCCTTTTGACGTGGTAGACCGCACACGGCGGGAGTGGGATGCAGAGACCGAATCAGGTCCCGTAAACTTCCCTGACTGTGCTTGCCAGTGATAGAAGTGCGCAGGTGCAGCAGATTACCCGCTTTGACGGATTCCACGTCGGAGAGCTGGATTCCCCTAATAAAAGGGCGAATCGCTTCGAGGATCTCATCGGTCACCATTTGCTGTTCCATAGATTCCTTTTCCCCCCAGGAATTTGGCGCTCCTTCCTGGAAAACCTGTGTCCCGGCCAGGGCCATGGTGCTGAACCTGTTTCCGGAGATTTCCAGGAGGCTTTCGGGGGTCGCCCCCAGCCAGGTTCCGGTGACGGGATGATACCACAGGTACACCATGGCCTCGGGATACCTTCTCAACAGATCCTGGAAGAGGATCAGGGGTTGCTGGTTTTTCAGGGGAATTTCCTCCTGTCTGGATACTACCACCTTTTCAAGCACTCCCGAATCGATGGCCTTTAAGGCTTTTTTTACCAGCCTGAGATGGTTTTGTCGGGCCCTATGCGTGGTCTGAGGATCCTCTGAGCCTGAAGATACCGGGGAAGAAAAAGAAGGCTGATGGTAATCCCGGGACTTTCTAACCGCATGCTTTTCCGGAATCAGGATATGTCCTTCTGCCGGCTCGAACCTTGAAAAAATAAAGCCGGACTCATCCAGTTCAGGAGCCGAATAAAGGCATTGATCCTGTTGTAGTAACGCGGAGAGAACTGTCCGGCCGGGTTTTCTATAAACCACCATCGGCATTTCCAGGTCCAAGTGCTGCTGAAGTTCCTCAAAAAAAGCCATGGTTATTGCCGTTTTCTTGGAAGGGCAATGGTGGTCAGTTTTACAACCGAGATCAGGTTATCCTCCTGGTCGGTAATCCTGATGTCCCAGAGCTGGGTGGTCCTCCCCTTGTGCAGGTACCGTGCGGTAGCATAAACATAACCGGCGGCAATACTCCTGACATGATTGGCAGAAATCTCAATACCCCGGACGGAAAAATTCCGGGTGTCCTGAAAAAGGAAACTCGCAAAACTTCCGACGCTTTCCGCCAGAGCAACCGTTGCCCCCCCGTGAAGAATCCCGTCCGGTTGATGAACCCTGGGGGTTACCGGCATTCTGGCCACCAGATAATCCTCCCCGGCATCGGTGAATTCTATTTCCAGGGTTTCCATCAGGGTATTGCGGCACACTTTCCTGGCATAATCCAGCATTTCCTGCTTATCCATACTTGTATTTTGCACGTAAATTTACAAAACAGCTGCATATGACGGTGTTTCTGCCCTGGTACTATCAGCAACCCCGGTAGGAAGGGAAGTATAAAATTTCCGCAAGGGACTTCCCATTTTTCTTCAGACCTGTGCCATCCCGTGCTACGCCAACCACAGCACATAAAGAAAGCCGTTCCGATTTAAACATCGAAACGGCTTCTTCCGTTTAGTTTAAGGGGAATCTGGCTTACTTGACTTCTTCGAAGTCCACGTCTTCTACATCATCTCCCTTACCCGAGTTGTTGTCTGCACCTGGCTGACCGCCCTGGGCCCCGGCTCCTCCCTGAGGTCCTCCGGCCTGACCGGATTGTTCGGCCTGAGCCTTGTACATTTCCTCGGAAGCCACTTTCCACGCCTCATTGATTTTATCCAATGCGGGCTGAATAGTTTCCACTTCCTTGGTCTCGTAGGCTTTCTTCAGATCCGCGAGTGCGTCTTCAATCGGCTTTTTCTTCTCATCCGAAAGCTTATCTCCGAATTCCTTGAGCTGCTTCTCAGTCTGGAAAATCATCGCATCAGCTTCGTTAAGCTTATCCACTTTTTCCTTGGCCTTTTTATCAGTTTCGGCGTTTGCCTCAGCCTCACGCTTCATCTTTTGGATTTCCTCCTCAGTCAGACCTGAAGAAGCTTCGATTCTGATATCCTGGGATTTTCCAGTTGCCTTATCGGTAGCACTTACCTTGATAATACCATTGGCATCAATGTCAAAGGTTACTTCGATCTGTGGAGTTCCTCTTGGCGCAGGTGGTATTCCATCAAGGTGGAACCTACCTATCGTTTTATTATCTGCTGCCATGGGCCTTTCCCCCTGAAGAACATGGATCTCAACTGAAGGCTGGTTGTCAGCAGCAGTGGAGAAAACCTGCGACTTCTTGGTCGGAATGGTCGTGTTGGACTCTATAAGTTTGGTCATCACCCCTCCCATAGTCTCAATACCAAGCGACAGCGGAGTGACATCAAGAAGTAAAACGTCTTTTACGTCTCCGGTTAATACTCCTCCCTGAATGGCTGCACCGATGGCTACCACCTCATCCGGGTTGACCCCTTTGGAAGGTTTTTTCCCAAAGAATTTCTCAACCTCCTCCTGGATCTTAGGGATCCGGGTCGATCCTCCAACAAGGATTACCTCATCGATATCGCTCTTGGACAATCCGGCATCGCTGAGTGCTTTTTGCACCGGATCCATGGACCGCTTGACAAGATTATCAGCAAGTTGCTCAAATTTTGACCTTGTCAGGGTTTCTACCAGGTGTTTGGGACCACTGGCAGTAGCGGTGATATACGGAAGATTGATTTCGGTCTGGGTAGAGGACGAGAGCTCGATCTTGGCCTTTTCAGCAGCCTCTTTGAGACGCTGTAGCGCCATCGGATCCTTTCTCAGATCGATATCCTCGGCTTTCCGGAAGGTATCGGCAAGATGGTCAATGATCACCTCATCGAAGTCATCCCCTCCGAGGTGCGTGTCCCCGTTAGTCGACAGTACTTCAAATACGCCGTCTCCGAGTTCCAGGATGGAAATATCAAAGGTTCCCCCTCCCAGGTCATATACTGCAATCTTCTGATCGTGTGCTTTTTTGTCCAGTCCGTAGGCCAGGGCGGCAGCAGTCGGTTCGTTGATGATCCTTCTCACTTTAAGCCCTGCAATCTCTCCGGCTTCTTTGGTTGCCTGCCGCTGGGAGTCATTGAAGTACGCAGGTACGGTAATCACGGCTTCGTTCACATCCTGCCCGAGATAATCCTCGGCGGTTTTCTTCATTTTCTGAAGAATCATGGCAGAGAGTTCCTGAGGGGTGTACTTTCTTCCCTCGATCTCAACCCGCGGGGTATCATTGTCGCCTTTGACTACCTTGTAAGGAACTCTTTTGGCTTCTTTTTCGCTTTCAGAGTACTTGTTCCCCATAAACCTCTTGATCGAGGAAATGGTCTTCTGCGGGTTTGTCACGGCCTGACGTTTTGCAGGATCTCCTACTTTGATCTCACCCCCTTCAACGAAAGCGATGACAGAAGGAGTAGTTCTTTTTCCTTCGGCATTAGGTATTACCGTCGGTTCATTACCTTCCATTACGGCAACGCAGGAGTTGGTAGTACCTAAGTCGATTCCAATTATTTTACTCATAATCTATAGGTTGTTGTTATTGATTGTTTCTTTTTTTTCTGGTCACCCTCTTAAAGTCAATCATTGTGCCAGCGGAATGAATATGACAGGTTGTCATTTTGCTCCATCTTTTCCCCTGTAGCATTGGCTTGGTAGGACATTTTTTTTCCGTTTTCTTTGTTACCTTTGCGCGGCAATTTCAGGCGGGATGGAAAGTATCAGTGTTTTCGACATGCTCAAAATAGGGGTGGGTCCTTCGAGTTCCCATACGCTGGGACCATGGCGTGCAGCGGAGAGGTGGATTTCTGAACTCAAGGAATCCGGCCGGTTTGAACAGGTCGAGGCCATCCGGGTCGACCTGTACGGATCCTTATCCCTCACGGGTAAGGGTCATGCTACAGATCTTGCCTCGGTCCTGGGCCTGCTTGGATTTGATCCGGTCAGTGTACCTGTTGAACAGATCGATCCTGAAATCAATACAGTCAGAACTTTTAAGAGACTCTCCTTAAACCAGGAGAGAACGATAGACTTCGACCTGGATAAAGACATAGTTTTCAACAAAAAGTTCCTGCCGTTTCATCCCAATGGGATTAAATTCACGGCCAGGCTTACGTCAGGGAAAAGCACCCATGCCACCTTCTATTCCATAGGTGGAGGATTTGTGGTCAAGGAAGAACGCAAGCTTGCCAAACGAAAACTTGCAAAATTCAAAGAGTTCCCCTTCCCTATTGTCAAAGGAACCGATTTGATAAAATACTGCCAGCAGGAGAACAAAAAGATTTCAGAGATCGTCTACGAGAATGAAAAGACCTTACGAAATGAAGAGGAGATCGATCAGGGCCTGCGGAGTATTTGGGGGGTTATGCTGGAATCGATGTATCTCGGGTGCCATACCGAAGGGACTCTTCCGGGAGGGCTCAGCGTCCGTCGACGCGCCTATGATTCGCATAAGAAACTGATCGGCGATCTCAGGTACGATTCCCCTGACCAATGGATTACCACCATCAGAAACACAGAAGTGAAGTTTCGGTCTATCCTGAAATGGGTCAGCTGTTTTGCCCTGGGAGTTAATGAAGTCAATGCCTCTCTTGGCAGAGTGGTCACCGCACCCACCAATGGAAGTGCAGGGGTCATCCCGGCTGTATTGATGTATTACCTCTGCATTGAAAATCATGAAGCCGGTTTTGAAAAAATAAAGCAATTTCTTTTGGTGGCTGGTGAGATCGGCAGCCTGTTTAAAAAAGGAGCTACCATTTCTGCAGCTATGGGTGGGTGTCAGGCGGAGATTGGCGTTTCCTCCTCTATGGCAGCAGGGGCGCTTACTGAGGTGATGGGAGGCACTCCGGAACAGGTGCTGATGGCCAGTGAAATTGCCATGGAACACCACCTGGGACTGACCTGTGATCCGATTGCAGGACTTGTTCAGATTCCTTGTATTGAAAGAAATTCCATGGGCGCTATAAAGGCAATCAATGCGGCAGAAATGGCCCTTGACGCTGACGCGATACACGCTAAAGTTTCCCTGGACAAGGTTATTGAAACCATGTGGGACACTGCCAGGGATATGAGTTCCAAGTACAAGGAAACCTCTGAGGGAGGTCTGGCCGTCCGGGTAAACCTTAGTGACTGCTAGTATGGACCAGGTAGGGAGGTCCCACTTCTCCAAGATAAGATTATAGCTGGAACCGATTGTTGTTCCATCGGACATTAACGGATTGTTATCCTGGAAGCTCTGGAAACGAAGGATATTATCCTGTTTTACTCGGCTTTTAAGACTTTTACAGGTTTAATTTTCCCGGCACGAAGGGTTTGGGAAAGGACAGTCAGTAGCCCGACAATGGCAACCAATCCGAATCCTATGGCTGTATTGGTGATGTTCAAATCAACATGACGGCCCATTTCTTGTCTTAATAGATTTCCACAAAACAAGCCTGCCGGAATTCCAATCAGTCCAGCAATCAGGATAAGAACTCCGAAATTCTGAGTTATTATTCGGACCAATTTCACATTTGTGGCTCCCAATACTTTTCTTATGCCCAATTCCTTGGTCCGTGTTTCTACGGAGTAACTGGCTATGCCTAAAATGCCCAAAGCAGCAATGATCATGACTACAAGTGCAAAGAACCCGAAAAAACCTATCCGCTCTCTACTGCCCTCTCCGGAATACCGGTCTTGCAACATCTGGATATTTGCCGTTTTCTCAGGAAAGTGACTTTGCCATAAGGCTTGAATGGTTTTGGTCACTGCCACTTCTGCATTGGGCGCTGTCTTTATGATCAGGGTGGCTATTTCATTTGGAAGATAGCGATAGATCAAAGGGATCGGTTCGTCGAAAATTTGATCGGGCATAATACCGATGATTTGTACGTAGGTGGAGTCCAGTACCAAATTCTGGCCCACTAACATCTCCGGCTCGGGCGCCATCAACTTTGCGGCAGCTTCGTTCATCAAAACATATTGCTCCATATTTTCGGGCATTTTTTCAGGAAAATTTTGCCCGTATTTTAAGCTGATGCCTTCTGTTTCGATCGTTTTCGGATCGATACTGACATAATTTATCCCCAGCGTTTTATCCTTGAATTGTACTGAAGTGTTGCCCATTTTAAAAGGTTCATAGTACCAGTTAGTTGCCAAAACCGTTTCCACCTGGCTTAAATGGCTAATTTCGTTTTGAAGATTACCAAATTTTTCCCCTTTCAGATCGAGGGTCAGGACATTGGGAGTCACCACTGAGTTAATAATGGCATTGTTCTTTCTTTCGTAGTCGACCAGGATGACAAAAAATATCATAAGCATAGTAGCAACGGAAAACTGAACTACAACCAGGATTTTATAAAAAGAGACGCTCTGAAAAAGTCTGATATTTTTCATTTTCCGCAAAACCTGTATGGGCTGAAAGGCTGATAACAGCCAAGACGGAAGGGCCCCGGCGACCAAGCCTGTGATCACCGCATAGGTAAACAAACCGAGCATAAGTTGGATATCCCAGGAAAAGGTCATGTCCATTTCCGGTATATGTTGCATTAAAAAGCTAACGCATGGGACTGTAAACAACAAAGCCAATATGGAAACCAGGGTGGCTTCCATTAAAAACTGACCCATAATCTGCCCTCTCGTTGCACCAACCGTTTTGCGAATACCTACCTCCTGGGCTCGAGAGAAGGCTCGCGCCAGGGCTAAACTGATATAGTTGAAAGCGGATAAAAGAGTTAAGGACAGAATTAAAAACAGCTGCGTTTTTATGCCCGTCCAGCCCACCCCGGAATTGGGATCATTTACAATGTCATTGTGTCCGGGGGTAATGTCTTCTATGGGTTGTGCCAAAAAACTGAGTTCGCTTTTTTCGAGCTTCCGATCATAGTTTTGCAGAGTAATGTTGAGGTGCCTGACATTATCTTCAGATTTTAAACGGGCATAAATGGCCGAACTCTTGAAATGCTCCCAGTTTTGCGAAATATCACTGATTGCTCCTTTCTTTTCAAGGATTTCAGCAGAATTGATGGAAAGCATTGCCTCAATGGGAAGATGTGTTTCCAATGGCGGGTCCTGAATAATTCCACCAACGGTATAAGAACCGAGATTTTCAAACCGGACTGTTTGGCCCAAAGCCTCGCCGTTGCCAAAGATCTTTTTTGCAGCACTTTCAGATAAAAAAACGCTGGTGGGATTATGGGTAAGACTCTGCGGATTACCGGACAACAGATTAAAGCCAAAAACATCAAAAAAAGAAGGCTCTGAAAATTTAATGTCGATAGGCACATCCCCTCTGTTGGTTTGCAGGTTGTGCTTTCCGGCCAGGCGCACTTTTACCGTTTTATCTACAAACGCGAGACTTTCCAATTGGGGTGCCAATGGCAATGGGGCTGTTGCCCATTTATTTTGTCCCCCCTCATCGATTTCCTGCGTGAGTATCCGTACGATCTGGTTTACCTCTGGATGGAAATGGTCTGTATCATAAGTGGCTTTTATGCCTGTAAAAAGGATAATCCCGACTGCCATACTCAAGGACAAACCCAGTATCGTCACCATGGAAAAAAGTTTGTTTTTCCAGAGTGTCCGCAGCGCGATTTTCAAGTAGTTCCTTATCATGATTACAACATATGACTTCTGATGAACAGGCTGTGGCCAGCACCGTGGCGACCCCCTTTAGTTTCTTTTGCCAAAGTTGGTGCCAGTCTATAAATTTTTGATTTTCAATTGTTTATTAATCGGGATCTATAATACCCTGTTCGATTCTGATACACGCGTTGTATCGATTTGATACAGTTGAGTACCTTCTTTTTACCGACTGCGGTATCCTTTGATCTCACGGGGTGATTATCCCCGAGAAGCTTATGAAGAATTGATCAAACCTCTCCGTATTGTTAGGAAGCCTTTATCGGGCTAAAGGAGAAGGGGTTATCACAAAAAATGGCGAGAATATTTTGGATTTCCTGTTTTGCAGCGCTCCCCTTTAAACGGTCTAAGGAAGTAGAACTCAATTTCCTTTCTGGTCAGGATCCTGACAGCCCTCTCGCCTCCGGGTGTCTACCAGGTAAACCACTTTCCACTCCTGGTTCAGGTTCACCAGCTGAAAATTATTGACCCCGCAATGGCTAAGATTTCCGTTGATATAGAAAGAATACGGCGTCCAGACATTGGCCATCTCACCATCGATCTGGATATGGAAAGCGTGTAGAACCTCCTTAAAATCAAGGGTGTCTGGAATAGAAGCGATGCTCTGGATAACCTTTCCCAGTTCTTCCGATTTAAGGGTGGTCTCTCCGGACCGGTTCTTTCCGATAGTCTGTACCACAGCCTCGGGATGGAAAACAGACCTCATCTGCACTGAATCCCGGTTATGAAATCCTTCAAAAAAGGCTTCCACGGTTTTTCTTACCTGTTCTTTTTCTTCAGAAGACTGGGAAAAACTGCTCAAGGGAATTAGGAATAGGATGGAAAGCAGGACGTACTTCATGTCAATAAGTTTTAGATCTAATTTAGTACTTTTACTTCAACTAAAACCGACCAGATGTCAATTGCAAAAAAGGAATACAGGCGGATTACGACGAAGTCCCTCGTGGAGATGAAAGCCGAAGGGGAAAAGATTTCGATGCTTACCGCCTATGATTTTTCCATGGCCAGTATCGTCGACGGGGCAGGGATAGATGTGATTCTGGTCGGCGATTCTGCAAGTAATGTTATGGCCGGTCATGAAACCACCCTTCCCATCACTCTGGACCAGATGATTTACCATGCCGCAAGTGTGGTCAGAGGTGTGGAGCGAGCACTGGTGGTGGTGGATCTTCCTTTTGGAAGCTATCAAAGCGATCCCAAAGAGGCCTTGCGTTCCGCAATCAGGATTATGAAGGAAAGCGGTGGGCACGCAGTAAAACTGGAAGGCGGAAAAGAGGTCAAGGACTCAGTAAAGCGAATCCTGAATGCCGGTATACCGGTTATGGGCCATTTAGGGCTCACCCCGCAGTCCATATACAAATTCGGGACCTACACCGTGCGGGCAAAGGAAGAAGCGGAAGCAGAGAAACTGAAGTCCGACGCCCTGATGTTGGAAAAGGCCGGTTGTTTTGCCCTTGTCCTGGAGAAAGTGCCCGCAAAACTGGCAAAGGAGGTAGCGGAAAGTCTGACGATCCCGGTTATCGGAATTGGCGCCGGAAACGGCGTGGACGGCCAGGTACTGGTAGTACATGACATGCTCGGAATGACCAAGGAATTCCATCCCCGCTTCCTGAGAAGATACCTCGATCTGCATGCCCAGATGACCCAGGCCTTCCAAAGCTACAGGGATGATGTAAAGAACAGGAATTTTCCCTCCGACCAGGAACAGTATTAAAGTCACGAATCACTTTGCCGAACAAGATTCTCTCCACTCCTGAAAACCTGCAGGTCCTTTATGAGGATAACCACCTCATCGCCATTAACAAAAGGCCCGGGGATATTGTGCAGGGGGATCGCACCGGAGATACTCCCCTGAGCGACGTAGTCAGGGAATATATCCGGGTCAAATATGAAAAACCCGGTAATGTATACCTGGGGGTGGTACACCGACTGGACCGGCCGACTTCAGGCGTCGTCATTTTTGCAAGAACTTCCAAAGCGCTGCCCCGTCTGAATAGGCTGTTTAAAGAGAAGGAGGCTAAAAAAAGTTACTGGGCGATCGTCAGGACTGCCCCACCAGATCAACAGGGTATTTTGATCCATTACATGAAGCGAAATCCCAAGCAGAACAAATCCTATGCCCATATAAAAGAGGTCCCGGATTCCAAAAAAGCGGTGCTGGAGTACCGAATCATCTCCAGACTGGATCGGTATGTACTGCTGGAGGTCGACCTGCACACCGGGAGGCATCATCAGATCAGAAGCCAGCTTTCAGCTATAGGCTGTCCGATCAGGGGAGACCTCAAGTACGGATATGACAGAAGCAACATAGACGGAAGTATCAGTCTGCATGCCAGGAAGCTGGTCCTCCAGCACCCCGTTCAGAAAAGGGTGCTGACTTTGAGCGCCCCGGTCCCCGAAGATCCGTTATGGCAAGCCGCTGCCGGATTAGTCAGGGACTGATTCAGCTGACACTTTCCTCAGGCGCCATGGTCCTTCCTGCTTTTGAATTTCAGGGAATACAGGTCTTTTCTTCTGTCCTTGAGATTACGGACACTTCCGAAGTTGTGAAGCTCCTTGAGCAGGTCCAGATCCACATCCACCAGGAGCGTACTCTCTGTATTGGGGGTGGCCTCCGCCTTGATCCCATTTACAGGAAAGGCGAAATCCGAGGGCGTGAAAACCGCGCTCTGTGCGTACTGGATATCCATATTGTTCACCTTGGGAAGGTTTCCGACCGATCCCGCGATCGCCACATAGCATTCGTTTTCTATTGCCCTGCTCTGGGCACATAGACGGACCCGGGAGTAGCCGTTCTGGGTGTCCGTCATAAAGGGTACAAAAAGGATATTCATGCCTTGTTCGGCCAGTAAGCGTGAAGCTTCCGGAAACTCAACATCGTAACAGATCAGCACCCCTATTTTCCCACAGTCTGTATCCATGGTCTGCAATTTGGATCCCCCTTTCATTCCCCAGGCGGAACCCTCCGCCGGGGTGATGTGCAGTTTTTCATAGCGTTCATAACTGCCATCTCGCCTGCAGAGATATCCAACATTATACATATGTTCTCCGATGATCTGGGGCATGCTGCCTGTGATGATATTGATGTTGTAGGTAATGGCAAAATCGACGAAAGTTTCCAGAAGTCTTTCCGTATAGGATGCAAGGGACCGGATCGCTTCAGCTTCGTTCAGGTGGTTGTATTCCGCCATCAAGGGAGCATTGAAAAGCTCTGGAAAAAGAATAAAATCACTTTGGTAATCGCTCACGGCATCAACAAAGAACTCGAGCTGGGACACCAGGGCGTCAAAATCACGAAACAACCGCATCTGCCACTGGACCAGCCCAAGTCGTACCACAGTTTTCTGCGGCCTGGTCAGCTTATCCGGTTTGGTGTAGTAGATGTTGTTCCATTCCATCAGGGTCGCGAATTCCTTGCTCTCATGATCTCCTGGTAAATATCCCTTGATCACTTTTTTGACATGGAAGTCGTTCGATAACTGGAATGACAGCACCGGATCATGGATCTCCTTGAGCTTGACCTTCTCAATATACTGCTTCGGGGTAAGTTCCTCCGCATATTCGGCATAGCTGGGGATCCTTCCCCCGAATATGATGGATTTCAGGTTGAGCTGCTCGCAAAGCTCCTTCCTTGCCTCATAAAGCCTCCGACCCAGCCGCATCCCGCGGTACTCGGGATGAATGAACACATCTATTCCATAGAGGACATCCCCATTCCTGGTGTGGGTGGAGAAGTTCTCCCCCCCGATGATCTTTTCATAGGTATGGTTGTCATCGAACTTATCGTAATCGACGATGATCGAGAGGGCGCATCCTGCGATCTTTTCATCTATCACAATGCAGAGCTGCCCTTCAGGGAACTTGTCGATAAGGACTTTGATCTCATTCTCGCTCCAGTATTCATCAGGCATTGCCTCATAGCTCTCTATCATGGAGATCTTGAGTTCATTATAGTCACTGATGCTCAGGTTGCGGAGCTCAATTCTGGCGGAATCTATCACTTCAATCTTTTTGGCGAAGATATCGCTTTCCCTGTTGCTTTGGAAATACCTCAGTCCCAAACGCTTGTTTCCCCCTGCATTTTTAATGTTTTTCAACAAAATTTTAGCAATTGCCCCACAAATTCCCTTCTAAAATACCATGAACTGATTCAAAATGTTTAGCTTGTCTCAAGGAATGCCGTCCTGATGCTCGTTTCTTAGTAGGGGAGAAACGACCGGAGGACCGGCATTCTTTTTTTATTTTAGAGAGTTTGCCGCAGGAAGGAAATCTTTTCTCCGGGGATCTTCTGGGCCAGGATGTTAATTCCTCTTTCGTTCAGCTGGAGGATCCTCGGGTATCCGCCTGTGACCTGCGCATCTCTCATCAGGACGATCAGCCTCCCGGAAGGGGTCAGCTGCACCGTACCTGGAAGGACCGGCCCGGTAAGTATAGGGGCCACCTCCCCTGGAATCGGCTCGAGGAGCTTTATACCCATTCTGTTGCTGTCTGGATCCAGGCTAAAACTGCGTTCTGCCAGAATTTTTTCCTGCTCAGGATCAAGCCGGTTATATTCGGGACCTGGAAAAGCTTCCAGAATGGAAGCCTGGAGATAGGGTTTCTCCCTGACGGAAGCAGTCCTTTGCAACGGCTCCTCATGTGCAGAATAGGGAAGTCTCATTCCCTTCTCGAGCCGGGAAACCCCGGTGACAGAACCGTACCAACTCCTGCTTCCGAGCATTATCGGACATTGAAAACCTCTCCTGAGGGCAAGGTATGCCCGGCAACCTGAGGTCCATTTTCCAAAGGACAGAACATCCCCTTCCCGGATACCATACACCCTGTTGTTTCCGATCGGTTTTCCATTGATCTTACCGCCCAGATCAGCTCCGCATAAAACCATTGAGGTAGGTCCCGAAAATTCCAGTTCCGGTCCCATCAGGGCGATCTCCAGTACGGCGTCCTCAGGATCATTCGCCAACAGTCCATTGGCAAGGGAAGCTGCATAGGTATCCATAGGACCGCTGAAGGGTACGCCATAATGGCCGAAGCCGAACCGTCCCCTGTCCTGGACCGTAGCGTGCATTCCCGGGTGTCTGACGAGAATCTCTGCTGTCATATCCTTTCAAGCTGATAAGTTCCCGTTTTGCTGGCCTCAAGAATCCCGCGGTGTTCCTCAAGACTGATCTCGTAAAACCTGAGACGGTCTCCTGCCTGGATCTGACACGGAGGGTTTCTGCCGGGATCAAACAAGCGTATCGGGCAATTACCAATTATATGCCACCCACCAGGACTTTCCTCGGGATAGATCCCTGTCTGTTCTCCACCAATTCCCACTGCTCCCTTCATCACCTGGGAACGGGGGGAATTTCTTCGGGGCGTATGAAGCCGTTCATCCAATCCTCCCAGATAAGGGAAGCCGGGAAGGAATCCCAGGAAATAAACTGTATAAAGACCTGCGGTGTGGAGGTCGACAATCGTCCGAGGCTCGAGGTCCTTTTCCACGGAGAGCTGTATGAGATCCAGAGCGAATTTCTGGTGATAACAAACCGGAATGCGGTATTCCCTGTTGCCTTTCAAAGGCGCGGGTCCAAGATCTTCCAGGAGGTATTCTACTTGCAAAACCTCTTCATAGATTTTTTCTATTCTAGTAGGATAAATTACTGCTAATGAATCATATGTGGTAATGACATGAACTTTTACTTCAACAATATTTTCCAGGAGACGTTTCCTGGCTTCCAACACAGTATTGAGCAGATCAGGTCGAATTCCCCCAGAAAATCTGACGAGAATTGCGCGTTCGCCCATGGGTGTTATATCCACCACATTGTCCCTCAAGATCGGGAAATTTCTATATGACGCTGGCGAAGTTCCTCCTGTAGATATTCAAGGATTTTTGCCGCGTCGGGCGTATCCCCATGAAGGCAGTAGGTGGAAGCATTACAGCTGACCCAATTTCCGTCGATGGTCTTCACGCGGTGTTTCAGGAATATCTCCAGAAGCTGATCGAGCACCTGCCCCTTATCCAAGATAAGTGCCCCCTGCTCCTTCCTGGGAACCAATTCCGATTCCGATTTGTATCTCCTGTCTCCAAAAGCCTCAAAGACCAGCGGGATTTTTCCGGCGGCCAGATGGGAAATCACGGCGTGTTCTGGAGCAAAAAGCGCAAATTCATAATCGAATTCCTCCAGGGCATCCATTATCGTCCTGGCGATTTCCTCCTTTTGGTTGGCATCATGATAAAGCGCACCATGTAGTTTGACGTGGGAAAGTTTTCCTCCCTCAGCCTCGGCCAATTGCTTCAGGCTGAGAATCTGCGCAACTACAGTGCGTCTGAGTTCCTTGGCGGGCAGGTCCAGGGATATCCTTCCAAAGTGGGTTTTGTCAGGGTAAGAAGGGTGTGCTCCGATCTCCACATGATGTTTCAGGGCAAGATCCACCGTATGCTGCATGGTTTCCAAAGTTCCGGCATGGCCGCCACAGGCGATATTGCAGGCTGAAATAAACGGCATCAGGAGCTCCTCCCCTTCACTACCTTCCCCAAGATCACAATTGATGTGGATTCTGTTTTGTTCAGTTTTCGAATACATTATAAATCGATTTAAGTCCCAGAAACAGGCTGACTCCGATGATGACAATCCCAAAAAGGTTCTGCCACAGGTTGTTTCGGTATTTGCCCATCAGTCCTGGGCGATTAACGATCCAAAACAGGAACACGGCCACAATCGGCAGGAGGATCCCGTTGGCGATCTGTGCGAACTGAATGATCTCGAG
Source organism: uncultured Salinimicrobium sp. (assembly GCA_946887075.1). Next base: position 2,302 of record CAMPKA010000018.1, on the reverse strand, counting down.
GGGCCGTCTTCCCAGAGAGGAAAAAATCACCCCCATGAGCAGTACGCTGCCCCACACCATTTTAAACTTGATAGAAGTTAAGTCTTTTTTCCATCCCAGGCAACCGCTTACAACATAAGCAGCAGCCAGGGGAGCCGTAATGGAGGAAGTGATTCCGGCCGCAAATAACCCCACGCCTAAGAACACCGTTGCCTGGGCCCCGAATAAGGGTTTAAGACCCACGGCCAAATCCGTGGCTGAACTTATTTCTCCAACTCCAGAGGCAGCAGCTGTTACCATGATCGCCATGGATACCAGCCCCCCCAGTGCAATTGCCCACACCAGCTCCTTTCTGGCGATTCCCAGGGAAGAAGCATTCCATTTCTGGCTGACCAGCGAAGCGTGGAGAAACAGGTTATACGGGACAACTGTAGTCCCGATGATAGCCATGACCGAAAGCAAGCCTGCAGATGCTTTAGCCGGGATGAAAAGTCCTTTGAGAATACCGATGGGATCCGGCTGAGTCACAACGGCGGCACCCAGAAATGACAGGCTCATCAGGGCCACCAGAAAAATAAAGCCTTTTTCCAGGGTTTTATAACTTCCCAGGGAAAGGAGCAGAAAACTGCAACCTCCGATCACCAGACTCCATAAATCCAGGTTTTTAGGCAAACCGGAAATAGCAATAGCAGGAAGAAAGGACCTTACCCCCATCACGGCCCCTGAGATATTGCCAGCTTCATACGCGGCATTGCCCAGGACGATTGCGGCGAAAATCAGCAACAGCGAAAGAAATTTAAGCACGGGATGCCCGATCTCCTTGCGAATGGCCTCACTCAGACCATCCTGCGTGACCACCCCAAGACGCGCAGCCATTTCCTGGAGCCCGATACAGAACACGATGGAGAGCAGGAGGGCCCAGAGAAGCGCATAGGAATAGGAAGCACCAGCTACACTACAAACGGTTACGGTACCAGGACCAATAAAGGCTGCAGAGACGAGGACTCCGGGACCGACGTTCCTCAGCCATGGCTTCATTTATCCGGATTTTTTTCCTGGAGCGCATAAAGGGCAAAGGTCCCCAGCCAATGTCCCCCTTCATAGGTGTCTCCTACCAGATTGGGAAAAGAGTAGGCGATATGTTCCTCAGCCAGAGCCCTGAGATGTCCGTAGTCCTTGGGATACTGATTTGCCAGGCCATGCAGAACCCATGCCCTGCTGAAATTCAACCCATCCAGATGCACCAGTTTTCCATCGCTCCGGTCCGAAACCTCAGCAACCTCCATGGTAAATTCCGGCTTTTTCAACTGCGGTAAAAAATCCTGCATCCAGAGCTTAAAGGCATTTTCCGGAAGCACCTTTCTCATGATGTCGACCTCTGACAGGCATGGTGACAGAAAATCAAAACCACTGGGCTCCCAGGACAGAGGGCAATTGTCATCATTGAGGTAGAAATCCATCGCTCGTTTCTCAATCAGGTTGAGCAGTTCCTCGCTTCCGGTAACCTTGGCATAGTCGTGAGCCAGGGACAGAGCGAAAGCTGTGTTGGTGTGTTCCCCTACCCGTATTGGATATCGGAGTTTGGGCAGGAATTCCATAAAACGCGCTGAGATCAGGTCCGTCAGGGGCTGCAAGTTCTTTTCGAGTTCCCGGGCAAGGGGGTCCTCCCAGGTGTGCAGTTCTGCGGCGAGTTTTAAGAGCCATGCCCAGCCGTAAGTTCTTTCAAAGGAATCCTCCTCCTCTTTCCTGAAATATTCCACCTCCTTCAGAATATGCTCCCGGGAGAGAGACTCCTGGAGTTTAGACCTGATGGCTGCCTCCTTTTCCAGACCTGGAAAATTCTTAAGCAGGTTGACAAGGGCCCAATGCCCATGAACCGAAGAGTGCCAATCAAAACACCCATAAAATGCGGGATGAAGTTCCTTGGGTTCCGCTATGTCCTCTGGCGAGCCCAGCGTCTGATTCAGCTTATTGGGATATTCGACATTGATACAGCCCAGGGGAAGCTCCGCCAGGGTATTGGCCCGCTCGAGCGTCATTTTAACCGGCTCCTCCTCCAGGAAGGCTACGGCCTCCTCAGCCAGGGTGGTGTCCTCGGTATTCTGAACTTCAGGATCCGAAGGATTGTTGTCTTTGCAACCTATTGCCAGAACGACAAAGAATAAAAGGCACTTTCTCATTGTTGTGTTTTTCCTTTCTAAAAGTAGCAAAATAATTTGTCATTGAACCCGACCTGCCGATGAGGCCGGGAAGCAAAAAAGCTGCTAGAATGGACTGAACCCCAAAAGTTGGACGGTTAAACAAATTTCTAATTATTAATAAT
>CAMPKA010000017.1 GCA_946887075.1 uncultured Salinimicrobium sp. | reverse complement strand
TTCAAGCTCCTCAGTAGTAAGATGTTCTCTTGCTATTTGCAGATAAGGGTTCATTTATAACGTTGTTTTGATTCTTTCTACTTTCTTTCCCAACGATCCTTTACTCAAGAAAACCTATCCATTGCTAATATTGTGAATGATCATTTTCAAATAGCTCCTTTATTAGGATTATCTTGTTATTCAGGAGAGTCTTTGCAGCCGCAGGCTTTACATCAGACGAGGTGAAGCCATAGATGTCCTTTAGGCATTTTTCACAGTGAGCTATTGTGATATCATTTACCTTCCCGCATTCGCACTTCCACGCCTCTTTTTCCTTACTTCTGAGAAGTTGCTTGACCGTCGTCTTTTCCCCTCGAAGGTCAAAACTACTATCTATAACATCAGAAATCTTTGCGAGTAATTCCAAGTCTTCAGGGGTGTAAAAGCGCTTTTTATAAGTTGAAATCTTAACACCTCTTTTTCGCACCTCGAATTCATCATGAGCAAGAATCTCCGCTGTTTTATGCAGATCAACCAACTCATTTTCTTTTATAAATTTAAGTGCAAAATCATAAACTTTTTCCTCATGACTTGGGTTGTTTAAGACATCATAAAGCAAGGAAATAGCCTTAGCTTCTGGTAAATTCAACAAAAACTCCTTAATTCTACCGAAGTATTTCGTAACGTCGGATTCTGTGTAACTACGGCTGTTCTCTAAAATGTAGTCTAATCGTTTAATCATACCTGGGAAGGCTTTAGAAACTCTTTCAGATATAATAAACTCCCACTCTTCGAAAGTGAATTTTTCTAACTCATTGTCAGCTTTTTTTTGGACCTTCTTAAGCTTATGCAAGGTTTCTATCTGATTATTAGAAACAAGTCCCGCTTTATCCGTAGTTTCAGGCTTAGACTTTTCTTGAGAGAGGACAACTGCAGTACCTATGGCTGTAATCATAAACATAGATTTTCCACCTCCAGAAACCTCATCAATATCAATCTTAAGCCCTACAATGGCATCTGCTCCGATTTGGATAGCCTCAGATTTTAACCTTTCTATTGCTTCTGAATAGATAGAATTCAGTTGCTTTTTATAGGTTCCGGATCTCCCCCCGAAAATATCAGACATTCCTGCGAAAATATCGCTGAACATATTTGTTCCTGCTACGACATGAGCAGTAATAGGTTCTAAATGACGTTCAATGGCTGCTCCGGCAGGTGAATCAGTAGTTATTACTAAGATATTCTTGCGCGCGTACATAAGAAAGAATTAAGAAGGGTAATATACAGGTAGGGAAATTAAATATAGTTTTTTTTTATTTTACAACTAACTTCTTTACTCATTATACCAAGGAAAATAGAAATTCACAGAATAGGAGATTTCCTCGTGTTTTATGGTTTTTACTATATTGGTCCTAATTAAAGAAAATGAATTGGTCAAAGAATTACGTCTTACTGGTGTTATCCGTGTTTTAGAAAAAGGGGGAAGCACAAAGCCTCTTCTAGTAGAGGCTGAAGATGAAAAAGGGAGGGTTTCGCAGTATGTAGTGAAACTTTACAGTCATGATTTTTCAGTGAATCATTATGTGGTAGGAAAAGAAATATTAATAAATGAGTTAGCAAGAGAATTTAATTTGACTACCCCCGAGTACGCAGTTATTGACCTGGATCATGAAATCTTAAGAGAACATTATAGTCCGCAAATGTTTGGTCGATTCCATATTGGGTACAAATTTTGTTCTGAATTTATGGAAGGTTGGGTTCTTTATGCCGACTTAAAAAGTAGCATCTTGAATCAGTATGATATAGAGAATGTTTTCGCATTCGACAACATGATAGTAAATGTCGATCGTGGAGGGAGGAGAAATAAGCCGAATTTATTAGTAAATGATGAGGAACTTCTCTTAATAGACCATGAACAGGGATTAACCTTCTTTAATTCCCTGATGCCAGATAACATAGATTACAAGCAAGTATTTAACAGCTATCAATTTCATCTGCATATTTTTTATCGAAATTTGAAGAGCAGAAGGAAAAACAAGGCACATTTATTTGATGAATTTGTAGAAAATCTTAGGTTTCTGGATTTCTCATTCCTTGATGATCTTTATGAAGCTTTTGATAAATATGGGATAAACTGTGGAGAAAAAAATACTATTTTTGCTTATCTTAATTGGTGCAAAGTGAACAGCCATTATATCCAAAAGAAATTATTAGAACGAGTAGCTTGATAGAAAGGAAGTACAGTTATAGCATTTTGAAGTACAGACATTCAGCCGTCTTAGGTGAAAGTCTGAATATTGCTGTTTTTGTATTTTTTCAGCATAACAAACGATTTGATTTTATCTATAATAAAAAGTTATCTAGGATAAGATCTGTCTACCCCTTTTTCTCAGAAAAAATTATAAAGAACTATTTAAATTTAATAAATAGAAGAGTTCATAACCTTCAAAATGTTTTCGATCATTTTTTGGAGTTGGAAGCTCTGGATCAATTCGATTCTTTTATTAGCAGCCACATATTTCCCCAAGATGAAAGTTCCCTTCAGTTTTCTGAGGGTAAAGAAGCCTTTCAGCACAACAGAAGTAATGAGGACGTCGTCCTATATCTGACTGAAACATATCTCTTAGAGGAAGAGGAAACCAAAAAAAGTAAAGATAATCTACTGGGACAAAGGTTCTATAATAATATTAAGAATAGCCTTGGTGAAAATTTAGACCCCCAGTTGTTCAGAAAAAATTATAAAATAAAAAACCAAACAGGAGTTGAATTTACATTTAATTATGCCTGGAAAAATGGGAATTTTAATTTGGTTAAACCATTAAATTTTGACCTTAAAGAACCAAGGTTCATCTCTGAAAAAGCCTACAGAAATTATGGTCTGGTGGTGGATCTTGAAGAACAAGTCAAAAAAAGAAATTTTAATTTCGATTTTTTGGTTGGTCGACCGAAAGACAGAAACTTGTTCAAGGAGTATGAACATTCAGTTAAATTATTAGACTCTCTGTCTGTGTTGAATATTATTGAAGAAGATGAAATTGAAAAATACTCTTCTATAGCTGTTTCTGCACTCAAAGAAAAAGTAAATCTCAATAATTAAATTACGCCCACGCTAAATATATCGATGGACTGCTGTATTAGTTATTCCTTCTTTAGTCATGAAGTAATAATTTAATTTTAATCAAATATTAATAAACATCTTTGTTTGGCAAAGATGCATTATGAAATGGAACTTCATAAATATCTGTTTCGTTAAACTTTCCTATTTTTCCATATCGGTTATTATTAAAGGAAATATCTGAAAATCGTCTAAACGCCTCTCCAACCTTACTGTGCATCAAGCAAAGCTTATTAACTTTATTTGTTTCTAGGATTTTCGTTATTCGGCCTACATTTTCTGCCTTTGGATCAACATTCAAACTGTCCGTCTCCACAACATCCGTAATTAAATCGGTGACTCCAATTTTCCAGTTGGAATAGTTTATAGACGTATCTCCAAAGACCTTTTCATCTCCCTCCAGTTTATTAGTTATAGGATCGGTGATAATGCCTGACCTGTACAATAAGTTCCAGAAAGATAAATTGCAGGAAAACCAATGACCGTTGTAATTAGAATTTACGGGGGCGTTAAGAGCGACAAATAAAATATCCATCTCAGGATGAATAAATTCTTTTAAATTTACCTTCATCTTTATCTGCTTAGTTGGTCTTTAATCTTATTTACGTCCCAAACAACTTTGGCAATACTTTTATACAACTCCTGTCTGCTTTGAATGGTCTCTTTTTTGAAATGAGGTTTAGGGAGAAATTTCAGTTCGTATTTCTGAAAAAATCTTAGAAAATTTGGGTTGTTCTTATAGGAGAGCTCATTCAGGGAAGCGGCCAAAAGGTTCTGGCCGAAGTATTTTTCCTTTTTCTTACAGTAATCATCATCGTTTAAACTTCGATTGATGTCCAGGGGAAGAATTAGCAGGTCTCCGAATAAGTTACGAGTGCGCTGAAATTCTTCATCACTTTCGAACTCATCCAAATGCTCCTCATAATGATCACTCCAAATATGCTCTATGTCATAGGGATATTTTATTTTCCTATCTACGTATGTGTCGAATCTGGTATCCCTGCCACTTTCTTTTTCTACAAAATGAGTGAGCCTTGCGAGCTGATGTAGCATATATCTTTTGGTCCAACCATTGAGAGCAAAACCATCAATACCATCAAGACTAAATTCCATTTCTTTTACTTCTTGAATAAGAAGTTCCGCCAATTCCTCTGCTGATCTATTTCTCAACCTTTTGGCCATCATGAACATTGTATATGTCATGGCCGAGTAATCTATGGTTTTATAGTTAAAAATTCGGATGGAAATGTATTGGTCAAGGAAGCAAGAAACCACTCGAAATTTCCTGTCAATTTCGTCTTTAGTATCATTTTTATTAATGGCGGCTAGAAGCAGTAAAGGTTGTAGGGTGAAATTTCTATTGGCGTTATAGAATATGTACTCAAATCCAGATGAAAGCGTTTCTGAATAATGGATAATTTTTTTGTAGGAGTTGGCAAATAGAACGAATTCCTCAAGCAGGAAAATTTCAAAGTCTCTGGATTTTACAAGCCCCATTGAAGTCGATTTCTCTCTAACCCATTTATGAAAGGCTGTACCAATGATGTCAAAATCGCCTGGAAGAGCATTTTTCTTACGTTCTCTTATGGTTTCTGCAAATCTTGCCCTCAGCCATGTTTTAATAAAATCACTTTCCTGCTCTTTGCCTAAGGCCTTCAGTTCGAGAATTTTATTCTTCCAAAGGTCATTGGCTTTCTCCCGCTGTGCATCATCTGCTATTTCGGACAAAAGATATCCCTTCAACATCTCAGTAGCAGTTAGACTGAGCCCCCTGTCGTTCATTGAAACAAAAATTTTATGTGCATCCTGCTCTGTCTGGGCCACTATTTTGATGAATTGCACATTGTCGATGACCCAATCCTTAAAAAATGGCAAAGCTTCTGCAGGAACAGTATCAATCATTAATTCCGAAATATCCTCGTATCGTTTCCAGATATTCTGAACACTCTCTGGATGACCATCTATTTCAAAGTTCTTACCTTCTACAATCGCTTGCAGACATTCAGCTCGGTCATCGACATCAATATTAAAAGTAGTCTTGCCATATTTCTGGGAATAAATGAGATTAAGCACTTCCGCTTTGTCGTTCTCATCTTCAAGATTCTTAGTAATATAAAGTAGTAAGAGGCTTAAGGAAGTGAGACGTTGCTGCCCATCAATAATGGCATTTTCATCTTCTGTTAGCACAACAGAACCCATGAAATAATGCCCATATCTTTCAACTTCGGAACGGCCATGATCCTCTGACCAATACTGAAGAAATTCACCCGTCAAATCTTCAACTAGTTCTTCAATTTGTTTTCGGCCCCACTGATACTCTCTCTGGTAATAATGAATTTTATATTTTACACCAGTAAATAACTCCCTTACGGTTTTGGGAGATCCTAATATCTTCTTCATAAGTTGGTTTTCATGATACTGTAAATATAAAAAAGTTGGAGGGCTATTTCAGGGAAATCGAAATGGAAGAAAAGCTTGTTTTAAAAAGAACGGCATCCCTGAGTAAATGACTAATTAGTTGCTTTTGTCTAATTTGCTGCTAGTTCAAAGTTCCTTAATTCTAACGCCCTCTTTGACACTATCTATTCGACTCTAATTTTGATGTACTCCTAAAAAAGTTTGATAATCTAATTAAATCAATTTTAATTTTTGGAGCTTCCATAATGTTCTTACCACCTACCGCCATAATTCTTTTTCTGAGGGATAAAGGTTATAGGTTCGAAAAATTAATTCAGTCCTTCCTGCAAATGGACCCCCACGAATTATAGTTCGCTTAAATATTTTTGGATGTGCTACAAATATCTTGGCAAAACAGATTTTGAAGGTAGGGACACTGGAATAGATTTGGTGGTTTTAACCTATGAGGGGGAATATTTGGTAATTCAGTCTAAATCTTATGCTGAAAAAGGACGCATTGATAAAACTGAAGTAGATTCCTTCCTCTCAACCTTGAGCCGTGATTTCAACAACAAAAGACTACAAACTCCTTCACTTAACAAGCGCATTTAGATTTCAACCCCAAAAACTTGAGTAGCAATGCCGAGGAAAATATAAAGAATCTGAATCCTTCAGTGACCAGAATTAATCTTACCGATTTAAAGCATGCTCCTGTAAATTCGGCAACACTCCAAAAAGGAATTACTGGGGATTCAACACAAACTGAAAAGAAAACCCTGATACCACATCAGACTGAAGCTGTTTCTTCTAGAACTCTGTTAATCATATTTAGGGATTGTATTCCCCAAATATTAGGTTTTTCAGGGATTATATTCCCCGTATATCAGGAAGAAATTGCCTTTAATGTTCTGATTTAAAAATTCTACCCAAAAAAGACATGGATTTGGTGTAGGATGATCCTCTGAATAGTTGGCCTGTTTCTTCGGAATCGGAATTTACGTACATTGATATTCATGTACCATAGACCTACTACTTGATCAAATCAAAACTCTTATACTTTTTCCGGTTTTTGATTACATGATTTTACTCCGCAATTTTTTTGAACTTTTGGTCACATCCTTCAATGCAGGTGTTAGGATTTGGTGTCAAAATTAGATGCTCCTCAACGAAACGATAGTCTAATTCCCCTTTCATCTGACTAGTCTCACAGTCAAAGTTTATTGTGAGGGTTTGGTTGGGATTTATCTCATACAAGCCATCGCATTCAAATTTGCTCGAAACAAATACATTATTTCTTTGAAAGGACAAAGTAAAACCATCTTCAATCGGCTGCCAAGTAGGAGTGGCTCCCCCACTGCTTTCATAGACTGAAATCAGTTGCCAAGTTCCAGTTAATGAGTCGCTTTGAATTTCCCTCGTATCACTACTACAACCAAGGGTAAATAAAAGAGTAAATAACCGGACTATCCTCATTGCAAAAATTTTAATTAAATATAATGTGATGTTTTTCATTCTTGTCCTTTCCAAGATAAAACTTTAATCTATATCGGCCATGCTCCAAATCAGAACATCAATCCCATTTTTCGCAGATTTCTTTCCTTGAAATATCAGTTCACCACTAAAGTCGAATAGCTTTAGTCTTGCTCCAACTCCTCTACCCATGTTGTACTTTTTATTTTTGATTTTCTTTTGTTCAATTATTGACTCCCTGTGGCAGGAATCATAGAGTAGGAATAATAGTAAGATTCCCCTATAACAGGAATTCTCATCAATTTCATAAAACCACTTAGAGACTCCACAATTATTGATAGCCTTTACCCCACCGTGTAATCCCTGACGGTGGCGTCATTTCCTGGATCTATTACTTCTTGGCTGTAGAAGTCCATACACATTTCGTAAAATTTACATCACTATAAATACAACCCCCTAAAAAATAGGGCTGGTTTTTTAAATATCTAGAAAAATACCACTCTACCCCCATATTTAGGGGGTGTCAATTGAAAAAATACTATCTTTGAACCTTTAAACCCCCCAAAAATGAAGAAAATAGAAGCGATCATTCGAAGCGAGAAATTTCAGGAAGTTAAACAAGCGCTTCATGAAATCAAGGTTACCTTTTTTACCTACTGGGATGCCACAGGAGTCGGAAACGAGAGCCACGGGCAAGTCTATCGTGGGGTAGCATATAGTACCTCGGAAATTCCGCGACGTATGCTGTCTATCATCGTTTCTGAAGAGAAGGTAGAAGAAACTGTGGAGGTATTGTTACAAGCTGCACATACTGGTAGAGTAGGAGACGGCAAAATTTTCATCTCCTCCATCGATCAGGCCTACAGGATAAGGACAAAAGAAACAGGAACTAAATCCCTCAGTTAATCATGGAGAATCTCAACTTCGTAATCAATAATGTATGGATGATGTTATGCATCATTCTTGTCTTTATCATGCATCTGGGTTTTTCCCTTTTGGAAATAGGGCTTACCCGCTCAAAAAATACCATCAATATTCTTTTTAAGAATATCATGGTCATCATCATTGGGATCCTGACCTATACTCTTGTCGGTTTTAGCCTGATGTATCCGGGAGAGGGATTTGCTGGAGGGATTTTCGGGTTTTCAGGTTTCGGGATTCCGCTTCCTGACGGAGGTTTAACCTCTGACTATTCAGGAGGGAGATACACATTTTATACAGATTTTCTCTTCCAGGCCATGTTCGCAGCCACTGCTGCTACCATAGTGTCGGGGGCAGTGGCCGAAAGAATAAAGCTGACGGGCTTCATCGCGTTTTCTGTTCTTTATGTCGGCCTTGTATATCCCATCACGGGCATGTGGAAATGGGGAGGCGGATTTCTGAATGATCTGGGCTTTTACGACTTCGCTGGATCCACTTTGGTGCATTCGGTAGGAGGTTGGGCAGCTCTGATCGGAATAATCCTATTGGGCCCGCGCATAGGGAAATTCGGAGAGGGAGAAATAAGAGTCATCCCAGGTCACAGTATTCCGCTTTCTACAGTTGGCGCCTTATTGCTATGGTTCGGGTGGTTCGGATTTAACGGTGGGTCGGTTCTCTCGGCTGATCCCGGTGCCACCTCTTTGGTTCTGGTAACGACCTGCATCTCCGCTGCAGCCGGAGGATTAAGTTCCTTTCTATTCACCAGAATTCGTTATCGAGCTTACGACTTATCCATGGTGCTCAATGGGATCCTCGGAGGTCTGGTAGGGATTACCGCCTCCGCAGATGTTATGGGCGTGTGGGATTCCTTTTTAATCGGAGCGATTTCAGGAATACTTATAGTTCTGTCAGTAGCCTTCCTGGAAAAAGTCAAACTTGACGATCCTGTTGGTGCAGTTTCGGTTCATCTCACCTGTGGAATCTGGGGTACCCTTGCGGTAGGCATTTTTGGAAGTCTGGCAGGTCTTAAACAGCTGCTTGTTCAGCTCATCGGAGTGGGTACAGTTGGAATTTTTGCGGTTTCCACTTCGTTCGCAATATTCTATTTTCTGAAGCAGAATAAAAAGCTGAGAGTTACGGAACAGGAGGAGATCGAAGGCCTGGACGTTCATGAACATGGTACGGCAGCCTATTCAGAACTGAAATATGAATAACCTTCATTACCAGGACACCTGCGCAGGAATGGTCCTGGCAGGAAGAGGTAAGGACATACAAACACAGGGGCTTCGAAGATAGAAGCCCCTGAACCAGCTGCCTCAGCGGGTTACAAAAGCACGGCCAGACCTATTCCCATCAATAGTACTGAAGCTACCAGTAAAACCTTTATGGTTTTGGTCTTCCCTTTTTTCGCAAGTAGGATTCCTAACATGATCGGTTTATTGTTCCAACATCCCTACCCGTTGTATCAAGGCAGATATGTATCGGAGTTATTTAACAAGATAACGCGCTTCAGTTCGATTTGCAACCTTATTTTCTATATTCTGTTTGCTATAACGGAGAAGGTTCCTTCCTCTTTGTTGTAGCTCCCGAGGAGGAATCTTGTCCAATATGATTTTCCTCATATTATCCCGATCCCTAACTGCCGAAATTTGCGCTACGTGAACCAAAATAAATTTACAATGGAACAAATACAACCAAAAACGGTTGCGCAATGGGTTACTGAAAACATACACACTGCGCATGTATTTAAAAAATATGGGATTGATTTCTGCTGTGGTGGGGGCGTGAGCATCCGCAAAGCCTGTGAAAAGGGAGGTGTTAATGAGGAGCAACTATTGGAGGATCTGTTTGCTGTTGGCAACGGGTCCACCAGAAGAAACCAATATGATCAATGGTCGCTGGATTTTCTGACCGATCACATTATCCATGTTCATCATGCATACACAGAAGAAAACATCCCCCTGCTGCTCCAGTATGCAGAGCGGGTTGCCAAAGTGCATGGCCATCACTACTTAGAATTACTACACATTAAAGATCTTGTCCGCAAAGTTTCTGGCGAGTTAAGTGCACATATGAAAAAGGAGGAACTTATCCTGTTCCCATTCATCAAGAAGCTTGTCAAATGCCAGAAGGAAGGATTGCCTGCTCCTGCAGCGCATTTTGGAAACATTGACAATCCGATCAGGATGATGGAAGCGGAACATGAGGATGCTGGAGAAATTTTCAGACAAATATTCCAACTAAGCGACGGTTATACACCTCCGTCCGGTGCATGCAATACTTACCGCGCATTTTACGCTAAACTTCAGGAATTCGAAGAAGATCTTCACCATCACGTCCATCTTGAGAATAACATTCTATTTCCGAAAGCCCTGGTTCTGCAAAAACAATTGGAAAGATAGATCCGGACCAACAACGGTTTATGGTCTTCTTCATGATAATCAATATTTAGTTTCCAACCATTTTACTTTATGAATAAAGAAAGAAAACTTTGGATCGCCTTTCTCCTGGTTACTTCGATTTCCTTTGCAGTGCTCGGATACTACGGCTTTGAAATTTACCAACAGGCCCCTCCTCTACCGGAGAAGGTCGTTACTTCTGATGGCAGAGTCATCTTTGATGGCCAGGACATCAAAGATGGACAAAACGTCTGGCAAAGCATGGGAGGACAGGAAGTGGGTTCTGTATGGGGACATGGTGCGTACACTGCTCCGGACTGGACAGCAGATTGGCTTCACCGCGAATCCCTTTACCTGCTGGACCACTGGGCCCAGCAGGACCATAAGAAGCCCTACGACTCCATGACAAGTGAGCAACAGGCGGCTCTTGAAAGACGTCTGCAGCAAGAGTTACGCAGAAACACTTATGATCCTGACACAGGAATCATTACAATAAGTCCTTTGCGCGCAAAAGCGATTGAGCAGTTGCATCACTATTACAAGGGGTTGTTCATGGAAAATCCTGAGCTCGATGAATTAAGGGCGCATTATGCCATCCCGAAGAATGCCATCAAGGATGAGGCTAGAATGCGACAGATGAGCGCCTTTTTCTTTTGGGCCACCTGGGCTACAGTGACCGAAAGGCCGGACAGTGAGGTTACCTATACGCACAACTGGCCTCCAGAAGACCTCGTTGGAAACAAGCCTACCGGAGACCTCATCATCTGGACCGGGTTCAGTATTGTCCTGCTTCTCTTTGGAATCGGGATCATGGTATTCTACCATGCCAGAATGAAGGCGGAGGAACATCCCGAAGTGCCGATAGAAGATCCTTTGATGCGCCAGACCATTACGCCTTCTATGATTGCGGTCAAGAAATACCTTTGGGTGGTTAGCCTGCTTATTCTGGTACAAGTGACTTTTGGTGTCATTACTGCCCATTACGGGGTAGAAGGAGACGCCTTTTACGGCCTGGATCTGGCAAAGATACTCCCGTATTCCATCTCCCGCACCTGGCATGTTCAGCTCGGAATTCTGTGGATCGCCACAGCCTGGCTTGCCACCGGACTCTATATAGCTCCCGCGGTTTCAGGAAAAGACCCGCGATTTCAGCGGGCAGGGGTCAATTTTCTTTTTATCTGTCTGTTAATCATAGTGCTTGGTTCCATGGCTGGACAATGGATGGGCGTGATGCAAAAGCTGGGGCTGGAGGAAAATTTCTGGTTCGGTCATCAGGGATACGAATATGTGGACCTCGGCCGATTTTGGCAAATTTTCCTGCTGATCGGATTGTTCCTCTGGCTCGCCCTGATGGTACGTCCGCTGCTCCCTGTACTGAAAAGCAAAACCTCAGAGCGCAATCTTTTATTGATGTTCCTGGTATCTTCAGCTGCCATTGCATTATTCTATGCAGCTGGTCTAATGTGGGGTAGGCAAACCAACCTCGCAATCGCGGAATACTGGCGATGGTGGGTGGTCCATCTTTGGGTGGAAGGTTTTTTTGAGGTCTTTGCCACAGTTGTTGGTGCCTTTCTCTTTGTACGCCTGGGGCTGCTTCGAACTAAAACAGCCACTTTGAATGTCCTGTTGGCTACGGTAATCTTTCTCTCAGGAGGAATACTCGGAACCTTCCATCACCTGTATTTCAGCGGAACTCCAACGGCAGTAATGGCTATCGGAGCTACCTTCAGTGCATTGGAAGTAGTTCCTCTGGTCCTGATCGGTATAGAGGCCTATGAGAATTACCGTCTGAGCCGTACTTCAAAATGGATCAGGGATTATAAATGGCCCATATACTGCCTGGTGGCAGTTGCTTTCTGGAACTTCCTCGGGGCAGGAATTTTTGGGTTCATCATCAATCCGCCCATTGCACTGTACTTCATGCAGGGGCTCAATACCACTGCAGTGCATGCCCATACCGCCTTGTTTGGGGTCTACGGTATGCTTGGAATCGGTTTGATGTTATTTGTACTCAGAAGTATGTATCGGGTACAGATCTGGAATGATAACCTGTTGAAATTCTCATTCTGGTCTATCAATGTGGGTCTGTTACTTATGGTCCTGCTCAGCGTATTGCCCATCGGTCTGCTCCAGACCATAGCGAGCGTTAATGAAGGGATGTGGTACGCCCGGTCAGCTGAGTTCATGCAACAGCCAGGAATGGATACCCTGAGATGGCTGCGGGTGATCGGGGATACGATCTTTGCTATTGGTCTGGTGGCTTTTGTTTGGTTCGTATTTTCCTTAGACAGCAGGAAAAAACTTCCGTAGGAAAAACAGACCTGAAAATAATTCCTTTACATCATCTGTCCGGTAAGGTTTCCCTTTACCGGACAGATTTTTTTTTTCACACGTGGTCTTCCGGCACCCAATCCTGTCGTCCCCCCTGATCAATCTGCCGATTCATGATCCCAGTCATATTTTGTACGCGCCTCCAGGTTTAGTTTTGTCTCATCATTAAAACATAACATCATGAGAATCTACGAACTGTTATACAAGGATTTTGAGGAGCTTTTCCTGGGGTATTCCACGGTGGCCATAATTCTCTCCAGTTGTTTGGGATCAGCTGCCGCCATGCTCATTTTGATGAACGGCCATGACTTCATCCAAATGACCCAACTTTTTTTGGTCGTGGTAGTCTGTATGGGATACAACGCTTCCGTACTTGCCCAGATGAAAAAAAGATTTGTTTTTAACGCACTTATTGTAAGTTTGCTGGTCAGCACAGTGCTACTGGTCCTCAATGTCTGGATCCGATATTAGATACTATGAAAACAGATATTCAGAACCGGGAGGATGTTTCCCTCCTGGTTACCACATTTTATGGAAGGGTAAGAAAAAATCCTGAAATCGGGAACTTCTTCAATGAAATGATCCAGGATTGGCCAGAACACCTGGAAAAACTGACGGACTTCTGGGAAACAAATCTTTTCATGGTCAGCAAGTTCAGAGGAAATCCGATGTTGGCCCACAAGAAGGTTGATGATTCCTTCAACCATGCGATAGAGCAACGGCATTTCGGGGAGTGGCTCAATATGTGGTTCAGTACAATCGATGAACTATTCGAGGGAGAGCGGGCTAATCTCGCAAAGAACAGAGCACGAAATATGGCTCATCATCTCTTCATGAATATTTATATGAGCAGAAGCAAGAACTGAGTATATTTATGTCTTTCCTCTGTCTTTTTCGCACTCCCTTGCGATTTCCTGAAGCTGACTCTGATTGATCCAGTTTGCTCCTAGGGCATGTTTAGCCGCGGTGACCGTATCCTCCACCAGTAGCATTTCCACTCCCTTTTCATTTACCTTTTTTTTGATTTCGTTTACCTCCCGGTCTCGGTCTTGCTCTGAAACGTCCCGGATGTAAATAGCCAGAATCTGGTCAGGATACTCCTCAAGAATATCCAGGTAGGTCTCAGGGTCTTGTTCTCCACTGTCCCCGATACAGATGAATTTGAGAAAAGGGAAAGTATCAAGAACATGTCGGATCCGCTCGATCTTGTGTGGGCTTCCCTTGGTGTCAATGCGCAGTTCTTTTTGTTGCAGCCCTTTATCTTTTAAGAGCAGAGGCCCTTCCGGGATATCATGATACCGGAAAAAATTGATCAACAAATCGTACAGATTCCATTCGCTTCCTGAGACGAAGAACAACGGATTGCTCTTTTTGTTATCACTTCCTTTTTGGAGCGCACGCAAGAAAGCAGCAATTCCGGGGAAAGGACTTCGTTCAGAGGCATCGTCCAAAAGAGAAAGCTTAAGCCTTGCCAGAAAATGGGTGATCTTTGACACCAGCACTGTATCGTCTATATCAGACAATATTCCGAACTCGGTATCCTTATCAGGAACAAAAATTTCCCCTTCGGCCTTGGTCTTATCCTTATCGGTTTTAGTCTCCAATAATTCCAGTTCTACCTTTTTACCGCTTTTCTCGAAATCCACCGGGGATTCGAACCTGAACTCGAATTCGAAAAAACCCTCATGGTCGGTGCGGATTTGTTTCTGTTGACCTGCGAAACTGCCCTGGATTAAAATGCCTGGTATCTCATCTGATTCAAATCTTTTGTAAGTGTCCTTGAGATGCTCCCAATCCGATCCCTGGTCCTGTTTTTCCCTCACCTTTTCCTGTTCCAGAACACGTCCTTTAAGATAGACGTAATGACGGTTCCCAAACCCGTAATAAGGCATAATTTTGATCGGCTCCAGCAAATTCAGCCTGTCCTTAACCTCAAATTTTGACCTGGAAAATCCCAGTTCAATCCGGGATAGGATCGCAAGTAGATTTTCTTTCAGCTTTTGTTTCATCATAACTCCTTAGAAGATCGGGAAGGACCCGCTGTTAAAAATGGGTTAAAGGTAATCGGCAGTGCGCTCCGCCCTGCTGATATTCTTTATATTGTCAGCTTGGAGCCTAAGGGCTTTTCAAGTGAGAACGGGACCCCCTACATTGCCGTTCTCACTTTTTTTTTCCCCAGGGAGGTAGTTCCTGTACAGGTGCAATGGTAAAATCAAATAGCCTCCAGTTGATTTTTCTGATTTCCTTATAACCCTCTTCGAGATCCTCCATGGTATAGCCTTTCTGAGGCACCACGGCAATTTCTCCGAAGTATACCTGCCCGGATTCCCGGAACCGCACAGCAACATCTTTAACCCAGGACCACTGACCCGCGGTAGTTTCCACCTCCCTGATCACCTCGTCCGGCTGGTTTTCCTTGATCTTCTGAGGATAGCGGTCCATCAGATCTGTGGCTGCCTCCCTCAAATGCATTACCCCGTCTTTGACCACGGAAACCGAGATAAACAAAGCAGCAACAGCATCAGCCCACCACAGCCCAAAACCGACCAGTATAATGCCCACTATTGCAGCAAGAGCTGTCATATAATCCGCTTTTTGGGCACTGGCGTCTGTGTAGAGCACCTTATTGTGGAGCTTGACTGCCAGAGGCAGTTTTTTAGCGCCCAGAATCATAGCGGGGACGGCGCTATAGAGCAAGGCAACAATCATGATCCAGCCCATCCAGATCCTATAACCAAACACGGTCCTGAACCCGATGGTGGGATGATGAGAATTTATCAGGGCGAGACCTGAGTCATATATCAGGAACACTCCCATTCCGAAAACCGCCACTGCTCCAGCCAGGAACGAAATGGAAAAGACGCGATGGTAGCCATAGGGATAATTCTCGTTGGCACTCCTGTCATTCACTTTTGTGGTGATAAGAAAAGCGAGGGACGGGATCAGGCTCAGGACATCTTCAAGCCAGGCTGTCTTCATCGCCTGAGAAGATCCCAGGGAGAGATACATGATCACGGCGACAGAAAGCAGGTAGATCAGCGTGATCCATTCCAGCTTTTTGGTCTTCTTCAACACCTTTCTCAGGTTCGGGGGCAGTTCAAAGTGATGGATGCTCTTCATTTCTTAGGCTTTTTTGAGAAGATGAAAGATTCCAGGTGGGCAAGCAATCGGTTCTCCCCTTTTGGGATCAGGAATACGTGTTTCTGGTCATAAGGGGCCGTCAGGCCTGCCTTTTTTTTCCAGATGGTTTTTCCCGTAAATCCCCCAATGACGACGTGAAGGTCATAGTGCTCCAGTTTTTGAATAAGATCGCTTTCAGAACCGAATTCCAGGAGTAGCGGCATGTGCTCCTGACGCGCAAATTTTCTAATCATTTCCAGCTCCGTGCCATCAAAGTCTCCTGGACCCTTGTAGACAGAAAAAGGCGGATTATGAATGATCCCTACCTTTAATCCTTTCTGTTTGGCCTCCGTAAAGGAATTTTCAGGATCGGCGGGGTAGTGTTTACATGAAGTCAGCAGAATCAGGGAAAACATCAATAGATTTCTGATCATAAGCTAGGGGTTTTCTAAAATGTAACTAGTCGTGCTCCAGAAAAAAACGTATTACATCAGTGGTGGTGACAATTCCAACGAGCTGGTATTCCTCCACAACCGGAAGGGAATGGAAACTATGCCTGAGGAAAAGTCCCGCTACCTCGGAAATCGGCGTTTCTGGGTTTACACAAACTACTTTTTTGGTCATTACCTGTTCTATGGTGAACATATCATACACGGTGGTCTCGATCTCCTCTTCATTCTCTCCCACACTGTCTGCCGTGGCGATCCGAAGCAGATCGTGGAGACTCAGAATACCGACCACATTACCTTCTTTCAAAACGGGAAGATGGCCTATTCTGTTCTTTTTAAACAGGGCTTCCGCTCTGGTCAAGGTATCGGCGAGTTCCAGGCAGATCAGTTCCCTGGTCATGATCTCTGAAACGGGTTTGTTTTTCTTCATAGCCTTGGTGTCTGCAGCACTTTTAAAGTTACACAAATTTGGCGATCTGATGAAACCATTCTTCCCGCTACCCCAGACCTTCTCCCGCTTTCGAATTCGTTGAAAAACTGCTATCTTGGCCGAAGAAGAACCAATAAAACGAAATATGAAGAAAACTGCATTATTCTCACTGGCCATATGTCTCTCTGCATGTGGAGCACAACAGCCCAAGCCTATTGAAGAGGTCAATCCTATGGTCTATGCTAATTCCATAACACCAGAAGAGCTCAAGGATCATCTCTTTGTCTTTGCGGGGGATGAATTCGAAGGAAGGGAAACGGGAGAACCTGGTCAGAAAAAGGCGGCAGCCTATCTTAAGGAGGAATACCAGGACCTGGACATCCCTTCTCCACTGGGAGAAGATGATTACTACCAGGAGGTGCCTTCCAGCGCTTTTCGCAGCGGAGACATCAAGGATACGGAAAATGTACTGGCCTACATTGAAGGGAGTACCATTCCTGAAGAGGTGCTGGTTATTTCCTCCCATTATGATCATGTAGGCATTGATGAAGAAGGCAATATTTACAATGGAGCTGACGATGATGGTTCGGGTACTGTGGCCATTCTGGAGATTGCCGAAGCTTTTATGGAAGCCGTCGAGGATGGATACCGACCCAAACGCACCATTCTCTTTTTGAACGTAACTGGAGAAGAGAAGGGACTGGTAGGATCAAGGTATTATACCGAAAATCCCGTGTTTCCACTTGAACAAACTGTGACCAATCTCAACATCGACATGATTGGCAGGATTGGAGAAGGCATGGAGGACGCAGGCGACTATGTTTACCTGATCGGAAGTGATCGTCTCAGTACGGAATTGCACGAACTGAGCGAGGCAGTAAATGACAAATATCTTGATATGAACCTGGATTATACCTACAACGAACCAGATGATCCGAACCGCTTTTACTACCGAAGTGACCACTACAATTTCGCTAAACATGACATCCCGATCATATTCTATTTTAACGGGGCCCACGAGGATTATCATAAACCTACGGATACTCCGGACAAAATCGAATATGACCTGCTTTCAAAGAGAGCAAAATTGATCTTCCTGACAGCATGGGAAGTGGCTAACAGGGATAAGCGTCCATTCGTAGATAATCCTACCCTGACAGAGGAGGATTCTGAATAAGGATTTTCTTCCTGATTTCTCTTTACCCGGGGTTGTAACCCCGGGTTTTTTTATTTAATCGCCAGCAAAAAAAAAGCCTCCTGAATTTCAGAAAGCTTCTTTGGGTGGAAGACCGGGTTCGAACCGGCGACCTCTGGAACCACAATCCAGCGCTCTAACCAGCTGAGCTACAACCACCGTTTAATCGGAGGCAAATGTAATATAATCCTTGATTTTCCAAAAGAAAAAAAGCTTTTTTAAATCAGGTCAAACAGGGAGTCAACCGTCACATGGCGACTGCTTGTAAAGCCTTCTCCATATTCCACACCGCAGAGCCTGCCAAGGTCCCGCGCGCGGTAGGTAATACTATCGAGAAAATTCCCAGTTGAAATAGGGGTCTGAGGTTCCTTGCTCCCAGCATCATAGAACTGAGATTTGAAAGCTTTTACCGCCTCCATTTTTTTGTCGATGAAACCGCTGATATCCACAACTACATCCGGTTCCAGATTCTTCCACTGGATATAATGCAGAACCTGACGTGGCCGCCATGCCTGCTGCGGATTCCCCTTATAAATGGTCTCGATCTTTCTCAACCCGCTTAAAAAGCAGGAATCCGATACGAGCTGGGCGCCTTTTCCATGGTCAATATGCCGATCCTCCACTGCATTACACAAGACGATTTCCGGGCGGTATTTCCGTAGGATCTTGATTATCTCGAGTTGATGGGATGCATTGTTGGTAAAGAAGCCGTCACTGAATTCGAGATTTAATCGCAAGGAGGCCCCCAAAATCTCTGCAGCAGCTGCCGCCTCTTCTTTTCGAATCTCGGCGGTTCCCCGTGTTCCCAGTTCCCCTTTAGTGAGATCCAGAATACCAACCTTTTTACCGCGTGCGATTTCTTTGGCCAAAGTGCCGGAACAGCCAAGTTCCACATCATCCGGATGCGAACCCACTGCGAGTATATCTAATTTCATGTATTTTTTTGGTTAAGGTTAAAGCCGCACATCCAGCTGATCTTTCCTGGTCTCTTCCAGAGCTTGCTCAATATCTGCAATGATGTCTTCGGCCTCTTCAATACCTATCGATAACCTGAGCAGACCATCATTAATTCCCAGATCCGCCCTTTCCTCTGCCGTCAAGAGCGCATGGGAGGTTTGGGTTGGGGAAACAATCGTTGATTCAACTCCGGCCAGGCTTCCCGAAGGCTTGATCAGATTAAGATATTTCAGAAAAATTTTGGCATCCAGCCCTTTAAGCTCAAAAGACATCATTCCTCCGAATCCACTCATCTGACGCGTGGCCAGCTCGTGGTCCGGATGGCTCTCGAGTCCAGGATAGAAAACCCTATCCACCAGGGGATTCCCATCCAGAAATGAGGCCACCGCCATTGCATTCTGGTTTTGTGCTCTGACTCGCAATCCCATCGTTTTGATGCTCCGTTCGAGCAACCAAACTGTATAATCGCTCAGGTTCCCACCAAATTTACGGGCGAGGTTGAAAATGCGCTCCATATGTTCCTCTGATGCCACCACAGCGCCTGCAAGAATATCGCTGTGTCCCCCCATGTATTTGGTTGCTGAATGAATAACGACATCAATCCCGAAGTCGATGGGATTCTGATTGACCGGAGAAGCAAAGGTATTGTCTATCATACTGACTAACCCTCTGCTCCGGGCCAATCTGGTGATTTCCTCCAGATCGATCAGATGCAGAAGTGGATTCGAAGGAGTCTCCACATAAATGACCCGCGTGTTATCCCGGATTTCAGCTTCAAAGGCAGCAGGGGAAAGATCGGCGGCAAAGGAATACTCAATTCCAAACCTGCTGAATTCTTCTGTGATCAGATTGCTCGTCCCTCCATACAGGGATTTCTGAAACACCACGTGTTCCCCTTGCTGTACGAAAGCCAGTAGAGAAGCGGTAATAGCGGCCATCCCACTTCCAAAAACCAGGGCCCGGTCCCCGTGTTCCAATGCAGCGATCTTTTTGGCAAGGGCCACCTGGTTCGGTGTATTGAAATATCGCGGATACCGCGTTTCCTCGACATCTTCAAAGGCATAAGAAGTCGACATATATAAAGGGGAGACAGCGCCTTTATACCGTTCATCCTCCAGTTCGCCAGTATGGGTACAGATCGTATTTACCCCTGGTTTTTTATTGATCATGGGTCAGATTTTTTGCCTCCTAAAGATACGAAAAGATCGTACTCCTGAAAACCGCTTTTCTGCAGTGGGTTTCCTCAGATTTCAGGGCACTTTTCTATCTTTGGAAAATGAAGCTACTCTTTACCAATATCCGGCAACTCGTCCAGGTCCGGGAGGAGCAAACGGGTTTCTTAAAAGGGGATGAGATGAAGGAGCTTCCGGTCATCCAAGATGCCTGGCTCCTGGTGGAGGACGGAAAGATTTCCGATTTCGGGATGATGAAACACCTCCCGATCCTGCCAGGGGTGGAAACCATAGATGCTTCCGGTAGGATCCTGCTTCCTGGTTGGATCGATTCCCACACCCATTTGGTCTATGCCGGAAATCGGGAGCAGGAATTCATCGACCGGATCAACGGCCTCTCCTATGAAGAGATCGCGGCAAAAGGAGGAGGTATCCTAAATTCTGCAAAAAAGCTCCAGGAGACTTCGGAGGATCAGCTATATCACGAATCTTCACAACGGCTGGAGGAAGTAATTCGTATGGGGACCACAGCAATTGAAATAAAATCCGGCTACGGTCTCACCAAGCAAGCCGAACTCAAGATGCTTCGGGTAATACGCAGACTCAGGCAAAATTATGATCTGCCGATAAAAGCGACTTTTTTGGGAGCTCATGCAGTTCCCCCGGAGTACCACGGGAGTTCAGAAGCCTATCTGAATCACATCATTTCTGAAATACTTCCCGGGGTGGCCGAAGAAAAACTCGCAGATTATGTGGATATCTTTTGTGAAAAGGGCTATTTCAATGTTCGTGACACGGAAAGGATGATCCAGGCCGGGCTGGAGTACGGTTTACCTGCCAAGATCCACGTGAACCAGTTCAACTCCATCGGGGGTATCCCTGTTGCGGTCAGGAACAAAGCACGATCGGTAGATCACCTGGAATGTTTGGATTCTGAAGATATATCCGCTCTCCGGGAAAGTGCAACCATGGCTGTCGCACTTCCCTCCTGCTCCTTTTTTTTAGGAATCCCGTATACACCAGCAAGAGAACTCCTAAAGAGCGGCCTGCCCCTGGCTCTGGCTTCAGATTACAACCCGGGAAGCACCCCCAGTGGCAACATGAATTTCGTTGTTTCCCTGGCGTGTATCAAAATGAAGATGAACCCAGAAGAGGCCATCAATGCTGCAACCATCAATGCAGCATATGCCATGGATCTGAACGATACCCATGGCAGTATCACGAAAGGAAAAGCTGCTAACCTTATCCTGACAGAAAGGATTTCATCCTATGGTTTTCTTCCCTATTCCTTCGGCGCAAATCATATCGCTGCAGTCTTTATAAATGGCAAACAAATTTAAATGGTTCCAGTAAAGATCTATTCACAGAAATCCATTGGAGACTATCTCAGGGTCCGGACCGGCGAATCAAGGGTGGGGGAAGCCATAGGACTTGTGAAAGGCCTGGATGAGCTCCCGGATCGGCCGGAGCGATTTGTGCTCCTGGGCATCCCCGAAGACATCGGGGTACGGGCAAATTACGGCAATCAAGGCACCGCCACTGCCTGGGGAGCTTTTCTTTCCGTGTTCCTCAACCTTCAGGACAACAGCTTCTGCAATCCGCAGGATATCCTGCTTATCGGTGAGATCGATACCAGATCTGAAATGGACAAAGCGGATCTTCTTGACGCCACAGATCCCAATTATGCACAAAAGCTCGGAGACCTGGTATCACGGATAGATCAAAAGGTGACCACCACAGTGTCAACTATTCTCAAAGCCGGCAAGACCCCGGTGATCATCGGAGGTGGACATAATAATTGCCTTGGTAATCTCGCTGCGCTCTCAGAGGCCATCGGAAAGCCTGTAAACGCCCTTAATATTGATGCGCATACAGATTTAAGACACCGGGATTACAGACACAGCGGGAATGGGTTCAGCTATGCCCTAGATCGTGGCTTTCTCAACCGGTACGCGGTTTTCGGGCTTCACCGGAATTTCACCCCATCCTATATCTTTGAAGATGCTTTTCTCGATAGCAGCATCCGGCTTTTCAATTTTGAGGAGCTTGGGCATGCCAACCTTGCGGAAAAGTTCAATAACGCCATTGATTTTGTCAAGGAAGAACCCTTCGGGCTCGAGCTTGATTGCGACGCCATCGTTCAGTTTCCGAGCAGCGCATCCTCACCGATCGGATTTGAACTTCGGGAAATCCTGGTTATGATCCGCAAAGCGTCCGGGGAATCAAACTGTAACTATTTCCACGTTTGTGAGGCCATAGCTTCCGAGACGTTCAGGACCGGAAAGGCCCTGTCTTACCTGGTCTGCGAATTTATCTTTAACCGAGGTCAAAAAATTCCTTTATGAAGATCATAAATTTCAAACCCGAGCTGGCTCCTGCATTTCGGGATCTTAACCTGGAATGGTTGGAGCATTACTTTTGGGTAGAGCCGCACGACCAGGAGGTTCTGGGAGATCCTGTTAAACATATCATCGATCCCGGAGGTACCATCTTCTTCGCTCAGGAAGCCGGATCGATCATAGGTACTGTCGCGCTGATGCCGATGGCACCGGGAGTTTATGAATTGACCAAAATGGCAGTAGCACCCGATCACCGGGGAAAGAAAGTCGGCCAGAAGCTGATGGAGCACACGCTCTCGTTTGCTCGCGCAAAGGGATGGGAAAAACTGATCATTTATTCCAACCGCAAACTGGAGAATGCGATCTATATCTACCAGAAGTTCGGGTTTCGGGAAATCGCAATAGGTGAGGGAAATCCCTATAGTCGGGGAGATATTAAGATGGAACTCGACTTGTGTTGATTTTTGACAATCCGTTGGCTGGTGAAGTAGAATTTAACTAAATTGGAGGTTAAATTCCCAAAACAATGAGAAGAACTGTATTTTATTTGTCAATCTGCATCCTTTTCTTCGGCTGCCAGGATGAAAAAAAAGCCAGCATGGCTGAAGAATCTGGAAATACAGAGATAACCAAGGAAACCGAAGCCCCGGAACAAGACCCCCTTCAGGGTCAATTGGATCCCGACATCAGAGTCCGACCTATTTCCCACGCAACAGCCTTGATCAACTGGAAAGGCAGCAACATCTATGTAGACCCCGTAGGAGGGGCCAAGGCCTTTGCCGGAATGCCTTCTCCGGATTTCGTCCTGATCACCGATATTCATGGCGATCATTTAAGCGTAGCCACCCTCGAGGAGCTCTCCCTGGATTCAATTCCCATTATAGCCCCCCAGGCCGTTGAAGCAGAAATACCCGACTCCCTGGGTCTTAAGGTAATCGTGCTCGACAATATGGAGAAAATGGAGCAAGACAATTTCTCTATTGAGGCTATTCCGATGTATAATTTGCGGGAGGATGCCCGACAGTTTCACCAGAAAGGTCGCGGGAACGGCTATGTCCTGGAGATGGATGGAAAACGACTGTATATTGCAGGGGATACAGAGGACATCCCGGAAATGAGAAATCTGAAGGATATCGATATCGCATTGATCCCGATGAATCTTCCCTATACCATGCCTGTAGAAGCTGCTGCTGATGCTGTCATTGAATTTCAGCCCAAAATCGTGGTGCCCTACCATTTCAGAGGCCAGAACGGGATGTCAGACGTTCAGCGTTTCAAAGAAATGGTCAAAGAGGCCAGACCGGAAATCGAAGTGGCCATGTTGGACTGGTATCCTGATAGTAACAAAGAGTAAGATCCTTATCTCACCAGCTTTTTATATTTGATCCTGCGTGGCGTGATGTCCCCCAGCCTCTTTTTCTTGTTCTCCTCATATTCAGAGAAGCTACCCTCGAAGAAGTACACTTCTGAATTTCCTTCAAACGCGAGAATATGGGTACAGACCCTGTCGAGGAACCATCTATCGTGGGAGATGATTACCGCGCATCCAGCAAAGCTATCCAAACCTTCTTCCAGTGCCCTTAGTGTATTTACGTCCAG
The DNA here is from genome assembly GCA_946887075.1 of uncultured Salinimicrobium sp. The sequence goes on along the minus strand of CAMPKA010000017.1, from coordinate 43,505 downwards.
ATCGTTGGTCGGCTCATCGAGAAGCAGTACATTTCCTTCTTCTTTCAGGGTCATCGCAAGGTGAAGCCGGTTGCGCTCCCCTCCTGAGAGCTTACTGACCTTCTTGTTCTGCTCGCTGCCACTGAAATTAAAGCGGCTGAGATAGGCTCTGGAATTGACCTGCCTACCTCCCATCATTACCAGTTCCTGTTCATCGCTGAAGTTCTGCCAAATGGATTTCTCTGGATCTATATTGGCGTGGCTCTGATCCACATAGGCAATCTTGACAGTCTCCCCTACCTCGAAACTTCCTTTATCGGGTTTTTCCTCTCCCATGATCATTCGGAAGATGGTGGTCTTTCCTGCTCCGTTGGGACCGATAATTCCCACGATTCCTGCCTGAGGTAACTTAAAGTTAAGGTCGTCATACAGAAGTTTCTCCCCATAAGCTTTGCTCACATTCCTGGCCTCGATCACGTTGGTTCCAAGTCGCGGACCGTTGGGAATATAGATCTCCAGTTGTTCATCCATCTGCTTCTGATCCTGGCTCAGGAGTTTATCATAATTGTTAAGCCTCGCTTTCTGTTTTGCCTGCCTTCCTTTAGGGGCCATTCGCGACCATTCGAGTTCCCGCTCCAGAGTTTTCTGTCGTTTGCTGGCCTGTTTTTGCTCCTGTGCAAGTCGCTTGGCCTTCTGCTCCAGCCAGGAAGAATAGTTTCCCTTCCATGGGATGCCCTCTCCCCTGTCGAGTTCCAGAATCCAGCCTGCTACGTTATCCAGGAAATATCGGTCGTGGGTAACAGCGATTACCGTTCCTTTATACTGTTGAAGGTGTTGTTCCAACCAATGTACGGATTCCGCATCTAAATGGTTGGTAGGTTCATCGAGCAAAAGAACATCGGGTTCCTGTAATAATAATCTGCATAGCGCAACCCGCCGTCTTTCCCCTCCCGACAGTACTCCTATTTTCATATCGGGGTCCGGGGTCCGCAGCGCATCCATAGCTATCTCCAGTTTCGTATCTAGCTCCCATGCATTACTGGCATCTATCTGATCCTGAAGGGACGCCTGCTTGTCCATCAGTTTTTGCATCTTCTCCGGATCCTCATATACTTCGGGAAGTGCAAACATTTCATTTATCTTGTTGTATTCCTCCAGGATGGCCACCGTCTCCGAAGCACCTTCCTTCACCACCTCCATCACCGTCTTCTGGTCATCAAGTTTGGGTTCCTGCTCCAGGTAACCTACTGAGTAGCCAGGGGCAAAGACCACATCGCCCTGATAGTTCTTCTCAACTCCGGCGATGATCTTCAGGAGGGTCGATTTCCCGGAGCCGTTCAACCCGAGGATTCCAATCTTGGCTCCATAGAAAAAACTGAGATAGATGTTTTTCAAAACCGGGGTATTGGCTCCCTGGTAGGTTTTGGTGACTCCCGACATGGAAAAGATCACCTTTTTATCGTCTGCCATAATTGTTGTCTTTTATTACGGGAGTTCCCGCATTCCATTCCGCTGCACAAAGATGAGTAATTTAGCTGAAATCACACCCTTCCTTTCAGGGCATTAAAGGCCCAGGACATCACAAAGAAGCCTATCCCTACGGTGGAGAATCCGATGGCGTACTCCCTATACCTCAGCACGCCCAAAAGAACCAGGGCGATTCCGATAAGGAGCGTACAAAATGAGGCCCAGGCGCAGATTGAATTTTTATTCATTCCCATTGTTACAACGATATTACAATCTGGAGGATCCGGCGTCGAAATATCGATCGACAGCCCCCTGACAATAACAAATATCGTCTTTTTTAGTGGCTCGTTAAAGAATAATAATAATTAGATTTTCGTATTTTAGCGACACCTCAACGGGAGGGATTTCCGCTACAGAAGAATTAAACCACCTATTCCAATCCATGGATATTGAATTCAACAAAAACGAAGACCACAACAAACTCCTGGTTTCCAATCTCCGGAGCACGCTCAAAAGGATAAAACAGGGCGGGGGAGAAAAGCGCATTCAAAAACACCACGCAAAGGGCAAGATGACTGCCCGGGAAAGAATAGACCAGTTGCTGGATGAAAGCTCGGATGCCATAGAAATCGGTGCCCTGGCCGGCGAGGGTATGTATACCGACCACGGGGGGTGTCCCAGCGGAGGTGTAGTGGTCAAAATTGGAAAGGTGGCGGGGAAACTGGCAATTATCGTGGCCAATGACGCCACGGTAAAAGCAGGCGCATGGTTCCCAATTACGGCCAAAAAAAATCTTCGGGCCCAGGAGATCGCCATAGAGAACAGGCTGCCGATCATATACCTGGTTGATTCCGCCGGAGTATACCTTCCCATGCAGGATGAGATCTTTCCCGATAAGGAACATTTCGGCCGGATCTTCAGAAATAATGCCGTCATGAGCAGTATGGGAATTACTCAGATCGCCGCTGTGATGGGCAGTTGCGTTGCCGGAGGGGCCTATTTGCCCATAATGAGCGATGAAGCGCTGATCGTGGAAAAAACCGGAAGTATTTTCCTTGCAGGGAGTTACCTTGTAAAAGCAGCCATCGGGGAGAGTATCGACAATGAAACGCTCGGCGGAGCATCCACCCACAGTGAGATTAGCGGCGTGACGGACTACAAGGCCCGGGACGATAAACACGCTCTGGATATCATCCGGGACCTGATGGACAAAGTCGGTGACTTCGAAAAAGCTGGTTTTAACCGGAAAACACCTGCCATGCCGAAAAAGAATCCTGAAGAGATCTACGGAATTCTGCCCAAGATGCGGCATGAGCAATATGACATGCGGGAGATTATCGCCCGTCTGGTCGACGACTCTGAGTTCCAGGAGTACAAGGAGGGTTACGGGCAGACCATCATCACGGCATATGCACGGATCGATGGCTGGGCGGTTGGAATAGTGGCCAACCAGAGAAAAATCGTCAAGACGGCTAAAAAGGAGATGCAGTTCGGAGGCGTAATCTATTCGGACTCAGCTGATAAAGCCACCCGTTTTATCGCTAACTGCAACCAGAAAAGAATTCCTTTGGTTTTCCTCCAGGATGTCACCGGATTTATGGTGGGAAGCAAAAGTGAACACGGTGGGATCATCAAGGATGGGGCTAAGATGGTCAATGCGGTGAGTAATTCCGTGGTGCCGAAATTCACGGTAATTATCGGGAACTCCTATGGAGCGGGAAACTATGCCATGTGCGGAAAAGCCTATGATCCAAGGCTTATCCTTTCCTGGCCGAGTGCAGAACTGGCGGTTATGGGTGGAACCCAGGCGGCGAAAGTTCTTGCCCAGATCGAAACGGCCGCAATGGAAAAAAAGGGTCAGGCCGTGGATGCGGAGAAGGAGAAAGAAGTCTTTGAGCAGATCAAATCGCGGTATGACAGACAAACCTCTCCTTACTATGCAGCTGCCCGGCTTTGGACAGATGCAGTGATAGATCCCATGGAGACAAGAAAATGGATATCCACAGGAATCGCTGCCGCCAATCATGCCCCGGTTGAAAAGGAATTCAATATGGGGGTACTTCAAACCTGAAAATATTCTGTTTAGATATGTTGACCAATAAGCTGCTGATCTTTATGGTGGCCGGACTTGCAAGCCTGTTTTGCCAGGGACAGGTCCTTAACCACAAGGAAAAATTCACCGAAGCTGATACGCTGCGGGGATCGCTTCGGCCGGAAAGAAATTATGACGTCCTGAAATATCACCTGAATATCAGGGTGGTGCCGGAAAGCCGGTATCTCTTCGGTTCTAACACGATCACCTTCAGAGCAAACGAAGATCTTCCTGTAATGCAGGTTGATCTATTCGAAAATATGAAAATAGATTCGATCCTCCAGAATGGAAAATCCCTGGCCTACAACCGCCGGCACCATGCTGTTTTTATCGAGCTGGATCCGGTTTCTGGTGGAAAAACGGATTCGATTCAGTTCTTTTACTCTGGTCATCCTACCATAGCTGAGAATGCTCCCTGGGATGGGGGCTTTGTCTTTGAGACCGACCAGGAGGGTAATCCTTGGATAGCGGTAGCTGTCCAGGGGACAGGAGCGAGCCTCTGGTATCCTAATAAGGACCACCAGAGCGATGAACCTGAAGAGGCGCTTATAGAGGTTGAGGTTCCCAACGGGTTGATGAACGTCTCCAATGGCAGATTCCAGGGAAAGGAGGTTCTTGATGAGGGGTACACCAGGTGGAGCTGGAAGGTCAGCAATCCTATCAACAACTACAATATCGTGGTCAACATCGGAAACTATGTCCATTTCAGCGATCAATTCCGGGATTTGGATCTGGATTATTATGTTCTCCCGTACAATCTGGAGAAGGCCAAGCAACAATTTCAGGAGGTAAAGATCATGATGGAGTGCTTCTATGATAAATTTGGCCCTTATCCTTTTGAGGAAGACGGCTTCAAACTCATCGAGACCCCTTACCTCGGCATGGAACATCAAAGCGCAGTGGCATACGGGAACCGGTACAGGATGGGTTACCTCGGCCGAGATTTGAGCGGTACGGGCATCGGTCTGAAGTGGGACTTCATTATCATCCATGAATCGGGACACGAATGGTTCGGCAACAGTATAACGGCACAAGACATAGCTGACATGTGGATCCATGAAGGCTTCACCACTTATTCCGAAGCCGTGTATATCGAATGTCGATGGGGAAAACAACAGGCCCTGGACTATCTACAGGGAATTCGGAGCAATATAGGAAATCAGAGCCCGATCATAGGACCGTATGGAGTCAACCAGGAAGGCTCCGGGGATATGTACTACAAAGGGGCCAATCTTCTCAATATGATCAGAAGCCTCTATGATAATGACGAACTTTGGTGGAAGACCTTGAAGGATTACGCCCTGACCTTCCGGCATGATATCATTTCCACTGATAGCACGGAGGCCTTTTTCGACGCGGCAACCCCGATCGATTTGAAACCGGTATTCGACCAGTATCTTCGGCACGCCTCCCTTCCGCTTTTGCAGATAAAAAAGGAGGAGGAAGATCTCCACTACAGATGGAAAGCGGAGGTTCCGGAATTTGCAATGCCTGTCGATGTCATCATCAGGGGTAAGGAGACACGCCTTTATCCCGAGACTCATTGGAAAGAACTGGAGGAGACCTCCCCTGCTGAATTCAAAGTAAATTCAGAGGAGTTTTATATCCGAACAGCGTTATTAAACGGGTCTGAAAAGGATTAACCCGCTTAAATTTCTCTACCCTACTCTGCTTCGGAGGGTATTGGCCCTGTGGATCTTGCCATTTGCGGTTTCTTCGAATTTCTCAACAAAAAAGATCTTCTTAGGAACCTCATAAGGTCCAAGCTTATGGCAGGCCTTAATTTCCCGTTCCAGATTGTTCAGGGAAACTTCGGAGAATTCGCTCTCTACCATCAGGACAAGCATCTCCCCTAGAGCAGGATCTGGAAGGGAACTGATAAAGAACCTGTGGGCTATGATAGGTTCGAGTTTTGCCTCCACTTCTTCCGGATAGATCTTTATTCCACCTGAATTGATCACATTGTCTATTCTGCCCTTCCATATAAAGGATTTCTCAGATAGAAGCTCCACAACATCATTGGTTACAAGGGTATCTTCTGCAAAGTGCGGTGCGTCGATCACCAGGCAGCTCCTTTCATCCGTTGAGACCGAAACATGGGGAAGGGTGGTAAAGGGAAGCGGGGCCTGTTGATTATCCTTGGAATTGATATGTCGAGCCGCAATGTGGGATACGGTCTCTGTCATTCCATAGGTTTCGAAAACCTGGGTTCCTATGCCCTGGACGAGGTCTCTCAGGTTCACCGATACGGATCCTCCCCCCACGATCAATTTCCTGATCAAATGGAGCCGGCTTAAGGAATTGTCGAGCTGAAAAGGAGTCATAGCACAGAAATCATAGATCTTAAAGATCCGGTCCAGCGGATTGGCTTTGGGGATTTCGAGATCCAGATGCCATCCCAGCATCATGGCTCGAACGAGCATCATCTTCCCAGCAATAAAGTTTACGGGAAGACAATGCAGAGCAGTGGTCCCGGCCGGAAGATCGAAAAACCTTCCGGTGGCTCTTGCGCTGTTGATCATGAACTCCTTCTTAATCCGGATTTTCTTAGGGGGCCCGGTAGAACCAGAAGTCTTTACCTCAATATAATCCTTCTCATTTAACCAGTCCAGTAAAAAATTCCCGGCCTGGCCCTCATAAGGTTCCCCTTCCTTGATCAGATTATAGGCAACCGCAGCAAGATCTTCGTTATTATAGTAGACTTTGTTGAACCTGAAATCAGGATGGGTTTCCGGTAAGTTGAATGCTTTAGACATAGTGAAAATTGCTCCTTTCTACGCCTAAAGTTATGACATTAAGGGCAAAAATTAAATTTCCTGCTCGAAATTCGACTGGGCTGGTGGGGAAATCCTTCCAAACAATTTTTCCTTCCAGTTCTCCCAGTTATACATCCTGGCCATCAGAAAAAGGAATATGGGATATACCACAATCACAGGAATCACCACATCAAATCCTGCCTGTGGATCAGAGACGTCCTTTAAAATCGAATTGGTCTGGAAAGCCGTCCAGTCAGCAGTAACCAACATGGCACCGACAAGATTATTACCCGCGTGAAAACCAAGGGCAAGTTCCAGGCCGTCGTCCATCAAGGTCATGATACCAAGGAGAAGTCCTGTACCGATGTAATATACCATGATCACCGGTCCCATTTTATCAACCTCCGGATTCCAAATATGAAGACTTCCAAAAACCACCGAGGTAACCAGCAATGGCACCCATTTGTTTCCCGCCAGAACACCTATACCCTGCATGAGGTAGCCCCGAAAAAGGTACTCCTCAAAGCTGGTTTGAAGCGGCACCATCACCACGGCAATAAGGGCCATTACCAGGAATGGAACCATCTGAAAATTCCAAACAAAATCCTGAGGATTCATGTTGTAATCGATCAAGGTCGTCACTATTGTAAATACGGCAATCAGTCCAAAGCCGAAAAAAAAGCGGCCCCAGTCCACTTTTTTTCTTGCCGTTGTGGCCTCTCGAATAGGTTGGGCATGTAGAAACCGAATGACGAGCAACAGACCTGCCAGTCCCACGGCAAAGGATAACAGCAGTAGGAAAAAAGACCAATTCGAGTCGAGGACCCGGAGCATCTCCGCCTCGGTCATACTTAAAATTTCTACTCCCCCTTCAAGAAAGAGAGCCGCTGTAAACGGGATCTGGCCAATAACTGCGGCGATAACCACAAGCATCACCCCGACCACATACCGCCACCATTCGTGTTTTGCCTTATAGGCCTGACTTATAAACATGTTATCCTTTTAGATTAAAATTCCACTGATTTTCTGGTCCATACCACAATTTACCTTCCCTGACATAGAGGGGGGAAGGAATGTTGTTCCCATAAAGACCGCCGGTTCCCAAGCCCTGGAACATTTCCGAACCCAGGTTGAAGGTATATTGTGCAATGCCACTAAGTCCGATATTACTCTCAAGCGCACTGGTGATCCACCAGCCGATTCCCTGATCCTCCGCTTTTTCTATCCACTCGTTAGTCCCCTCGTACCCTCCGATCAAACTTGGCTTTAAAATGATATAGGCCGGTCCAATTGTTTGTAGCAGTTCTCTCTTTTTCGTTACATCCAGGACTCCGATCAGTTCCTCATCCAACGCCACAGGGATGGGACTTTCTTTACAAACCCTGGCCATTGCCTCTGGTTGTCCGGCCTTAATGGGTTGTTCAATGCTATGGATTCTGTACCGGCTGAGGCGCTCCAGTTTTTCGATAGCCTCTTCAGCAGGGAATGCCCCGTTTGCATCCACTCTTATTTCGATGTCTTCCCGGGAAAATTCCTTTCTGATCAGCCGCAGCAATTCCACTTCGTCCTCGAAGTCGATTGCCCCTATCTTAAGTTTGATGCAGGAAAACCCCTGGTCAATCTTTGCCTCGATCTGCTCCTTCATAAATCGCTTTTCTCCCATCCACACCAATCCATTGATAGGAATACCTGCCTCGCCCCTGGTAAAAGCGGAGGGAAACAGCTGAAAAGGGGTCTTGGCTTCTATGGACCTGAAGGCCATTTCCACTCCCGCCTGGATACTTGGGAATTCCACCAGGGCATCTCTTAAAGCTGATTCTCCCATATCGATATTCCGACAAACCCATTGGAGTTTTTCGGCATAGTCCGGCCTGTCGTCATAGCTTAAGGATCTCAGGATTCCGCATTCTCCCACTCCTACCCGACCGGCCTCCTGTAATTTTAAAAACCAGGTCTCCTTAGAGGTCATGATGCCACGTGAAGTTCCACTGGGCTGTAAAAATTCCAGGTCGTATCTTAGGGAAGATGCCTGCATGGTCAGAGTTCTATGCTTTCCCCGATGTTCAGCAACATCAGATCTTTTCCTTTCTGATAAAAGCTTCTTTTCGCTTCCTCGTGATCGATCTCGATGAGCTCGAAGGTATCAAAATGGCACCCGAGTATTTTTTCGCACTGAAGAAAGTCACTGGCTATGATAGCGTCCTCCACACCCATAGTGAAGTTATCCCCGATAGGTAGAATAGCCAGGTCCAATCTGGTCCTCATTGGGATCAGCTTCATGTCCATGGTCAGGGCAGTATCCCCTGCTATATAGATGTTTTTATGCTCCCCCTCGATTACAAACCCTCCCGGCTGCCCTCCGAAGGTTCCATCGGCAAAAGAACTGGTATGAACGGCATTGACATACTTCAGGTCCCCAAATTCAAAATTCCAGGATCCGCCGTGGTTCATAGGATGCACCTCCAAACCCTTTTTCTCGTAATAGCTGGTGATCTCGTAATTACTGATGATAACCGCTCCGGTCCGTTCTGCTATTTTTTTGGCATCCAGGGTATGATCCTGGTGGGCATGGGTCAGCAGGATATAATCCGCCTGCAACTGATCCAGCTTTACCAGGTCTTTTGTTTTCTCATTGCCGGAGATGAAGGGGTCAATCAGGAGATGAATTCTGTTGATCTCAATTCCGAAACAACTATGGCCGTAGTAGGTTATTTTCATATGGTATCGTTTTGAGTAACAAGTTAAGAAAAGATTCTTGTTGCATCAGCGCTCCCTTATCGCTTTTATAGTACCTGTCCCAGCGCAAAGAGGAAGGCCAGCAAGAAAGTATTCAAGGCTAGTTTCTTGAGTTCAGGATCGAGAAGCGAGGGCTGCTCATTGTTCATTACGCGATTCAGATGAAGCATAAGGGGAACAAGGCCTGGCAGATAAAGCAGATCATTCAATTCCTTGAAGGTGAGAGCCGAATACAACAACAGGGAAAAAAGGGATGCCAGAATGAGAAAATAGTGGTACCCCCTGGCACGATCAAAACCGAGTTTTACGGCCAAGGTCCTTTTGCCGGCCCGGCTGTCCGGTACAAGATCCCGCATATTGTTGATATTGAGTACCCCTGTACTGAGCAGCCCGATCGTAATGGAAGGTAACAGGACTTCCCATTCCCATTCAAGGGCATACAAAAAGTAAGAGCCGAACACCCCTACCAGGCCGAAAAAAATGAAAACAAAGAGATCCCCGAGCCCTTTGTACCCGTAGGCGGTGGTTCCAACTGTATACTTGACAGCTGCAGCTATGGCAGCTATAGCCAACAGCAAAAAGAGCACGAGGAAAAAGTTGTTCTTTCCCCCGAAGGCGACAAATATCAGGGCAGCCGCGAACAGGAAGGTGACAACCGCTGTGGCTACCACTGCGGAGTACATTTCCTCCCTGGTTATCAATCCGCTCTGGAGGGAACGGACAGGACCAACTCTTTCCTCATTATCGGTGCCCTTGACGAAATCCCCGTAGTCATTTGCGAAATTGGACAGGATCTGCAGGCCCAAAGTGGTGGCAAGAGCCAGGGCAAAAATCACGGCATGGAACTCTCCCTGCGCTACGGCAATTGAGGTCCCCACCAATATTCCTGAGACCGATAGAGGCAAAGTACGTAATCTTGCTGCGCTGATCCAGGTGTTAAAAGTAGCCATCTATGCCATGATTTTTACCAGGAGTTCCTTTAATAAATCTCCCTGATGAACGTTGGCGGCACCCACCCCTTTTCCCCGGACGTCAGCTTCTCTCAGAAAAGAGATAATCTGACTGACCTTCTTAAGGGGGAAATTTCTGGCAGCCGTTATATAGTCTCCGACGAAGTAGGGACTGACCTTTAAAGCTCTTGCCGCGTTTGCTTTGCTTTTATCCTTTAGTATATGATATTGCTGGACACGAATGAAGAAATTGAACAACAGGGAAATCGTAACCACAAGTGGATTGTCCTTGGGATTTTGGGAGAAATACTGCACAATTCTGTGAGCACGATAGCTTTCCCTCCCCCCGATGGCATTACAGAGTTCAAAATTGTTGAATTCCTTACTGATCCCGATATTCTCTTCTATGACCTCGGGTCCGATCGTGGATCCCTCGGGACAGACCACCTGCAACTTCCTGATCTCATTGTCTATTCTGCCCAGGTCATTTCCTAGGAATTCCACCAGCATCTGAGCAGCTTTGGGCGCACATTTGAGATTTCGTTCCTGCATCTCCTTCCGGATCCACTCTGAAACCTGACTTTCATATAATTTTTTGTTCTCATAGACCACGCCCTGCTGCTGCAATGCCTTATACAATTTCTTTCGCTTGTCTAATTTCTTGTATTTATAACAGATGACCAGAACTGTGGTCGGTTGTGGATTTTCAGCATAAGGGGTCAGATTTTCGATGCTTCTGGAAAGTTCCTGGGCTTCTTTTACGATGATCACCTGATGGTCGGCCATCATCGGAAACCTTTTGGCGTTGGCAATGATTTCCTCTACCGTGGCATCCCGGCCATACATGATCATCTGGTTGAAACCTTTCTCTTCCTCGCGAAGAAGGTTCTGTTCAATGAAATCGGAAATGCTGTCGATGAAGTAGGGTTCTTCCCCTGAGAGAAAGAAAATCGGACTGACCTTCCCTTTCCGAATGCTGGCAATTATTTGTTGAGCTTCAGTCATCGTTGTGCCTTGAATTTATGGCAAAGAAGGTTATCGCAAAAATGGGTATTTTTGATCATGCGTCCGTTGAATTTCCCCAGGTATCCGTTCAGGTTCAAAAATAGACAAAATAAAATAGCCGTTTTTGACGACCTTAGAAAAAAATTTGTTCATCTGACCCCGGAAGAATGGGTCCGGCAGCATGTCGTACAATTCCTGTTATCGGAAAAAGGTTTTCCTAAGAGCCTGCTCAACGTTGAGAAGAAACTCATCCTGCACGACCTCACCAAGCGTTACGATATCGTGGCCTTTACCCCACAGGGAAAGGTCCATCTTCTTGTGGAATGTAAGGCTCCCCATGTTCCAATCACCCAGGACACTTTCGACCAGATCGCGCGTTATAATCTCGCTTTCCAGGCGCGCTTCCTGATGGTAACCAACGGGATCGACCATTTTTTCTGTCAGATGGATTATCAAAAAAAAGAATACATATTTCTTCGGGATCTCCCAGCCTGGGATTGACCTGATCTCACTTCCAGGAGATTTTTTCCTTCCTATCTTCTCTATTTTCCTTTAATTTGGCCCCGTGAAAACAGCAGTTGTCATCCTGAACTGGAACGGGAGAAAGCTTCTGGAGCAATTCCTTCCTTCGGTGGTTGAATGCTCTGCGGAGGCAGAAATTTATGTTGCAGATAATGCCTCGACCGATGATTCGGTTGCTTTCCTGCAATACCAGTATCCCCGGATAAAGATCATTCAGAACAGGATAAATGGAGGTTTCGCCAAGGGATACAATGACGCGCTGCGGAATTTAAAGGAGGACATCCTGATATTACTCAACTCGGATGTTGCGGTTACCCCCGGATGGCTTGCGCCCCTGGAGGAGGAATTCAGAAAGAATTCGAAAGTGGCAGCGGTCCAGCCGAAAATCATGGATTACAAAAGGAAACATCTCTTCGAATATGCTGGGGCTGCCGGAGGATTCCTGGACCAGTTCGGCTATCCCTATTGCAAGGGAAGAATTTTCGAGACCCTGGAGCAGGACCACGGACAATATGATCAGAGTTCAGAGGTGTTCTGGGCAAGCGGGGCCTGCCTGGGCCTTCGAAGGGAAGCCTTCGAAAAGGCAGGAGGATTTGATGAGGATTTTTTTGCACACCAGGAAGAAATAGACCTCTGCTGGAGATTCTTCAATTTGAAACTCCTCGTCATGACATCGGGTTTTTCCACAGTATACCATCTCGGAGGAGGCACCCTTGAACATCAATCCCCGCAAAAGACCTTCCTGAATTTCCGAAACAACCTGTACACCCTGGTAAAGAACCTTCCGTCGGAAAGGCTCTGGCTGATCATCGCCTCCAGGCTGTTTCTGGATGGCCTTGCGGGACTGAAATTCCTGGCGGATGGGAAGCCTGAACACTGCCTTGCCGTAATAAGGGCGCATTTCAGCTTTTATGGAAATTTTAGCCTGATGTACCGACGGAGAGGAACAATTGTGAAGCGAAAAGATTATTACCACCGGACAAGTATTCTCCAGCTTTACTTCCTCAAAAAGAAGAAGATCTTCAGCAAACTCTAAAAATACCTCTATAATAAATGAAGTTTTATTTCGCAGAGAACCCAGTTTTTGTATTTTTGAAAAGTCAATTTTAACACCACAATTAAGAACTATGAAGAAAATCATGCTTTTGACGGCTATGGCGGCCCTACTTCTATCTTCCTGCGTTTCGAAGAAGAAATACGCTGAGCTTGAGGCTTTGCAACAAGAAACCCAGGACCAGTTGAACACTGCCACGGTTAAGCTCAATGCCTGTCTTGAGGACAAGGACAGACTGAACGCGCAGATCAACCAGTTAAGCAATCAGAATTCAGCCTTGCTTAACAATGTGGGAGATCTTGCTACACTTTCCAAGAAGGAAGCTGAAAACCTTGAACGTTCCCTGGAAAGCATCAAAGAGAAAGACCTGAAGATCCAGCGTATGCAGGATGCCATCAATAAGAAGGATTCCGTTACCCTTGCGCTCGTTACCAGCCTTAAAGGGGCACTGGGTAACCTTAACGACGAGGATATCCAAATCAACGTAGAAAAAGGAGTGGTTTACGTGTCGATTTCTGATAAGCTCCTGTTCGACAGCGGAAAGTATAACATCTCACCACGCGCCATGGAAGTGCTTGGAAAGGTGGCACAAGTTGTCAAGAGCAGACCGGAAATCGAATTTATGGTCGAAGGTCATACCGATGATCAGCCGATAAGAAACGCCGTACTCCAGGATAACTGGGACCTTTCTGTAAAACGAGCGACCTCTGTTGTGAGAGTGCTTCAGGAAGAATTCGGTGTAGAACCGCAGAGAATGACAGCTGCCGGTAGAAGCTATTATGTCCCTGTTGCCACAAATGAGACCGCGGAAGGTCGTGCGAAAAACAGAAGGACAAGAATTGTGATCCTACCAAAACTCGACCAGTTCTTCGGACTAATTGAAGAAGGGCTCGAGGAAGCAAAATAATATTATAATTTATATAATTACCTGAAAGCCTGGCAGATATGCCGGGCTTTTTAGGTTTTAATTATAACATCTTTATCATTCTCTTTCACGGCATTTGGCTATCTTACCTTTTCCCCCCTCAAATTTACTGCTGTGAAAAAAACCTGCTTCAAGATTGCTATATGTTGTGTGCTTAGCTCCCTGATCCTTTCCTGTCAGCAGGAGGAGTTCGAGGAACCCAGGGACCCATCACTGTTTTCTGAGAATTTTCAAACCAGAGGGAACAGCCGCTCAGCCCTGCCAGCACAGGCCGGATCACCGGGTCGGAATTTAAAAGAAGTCGTCCTCGCGCCTCTTGAAAACGCGGAATGTGGAGCAACGGAATTTTCGGATCTGTTATGGAAGGAACTTACCCTTTTGGCAACTGACCAGCTTGCGGTCGACCATCTTGAACTCTACCAGAACCTGAACTACTTTGCTGCCGTTTTTGGAATAGGTGGTGAATATTTCGGAGGAGAAGGGGAATATACCCATCTGATTCAGAAGGTAAAAAGGGATCTGGAACAATTCTGGGATATGCCCGGGGAAATCCGGATCCATGGGCAACACACCCATACCTTGAATGATCCGGAGGCCCTGGTGGAAATATTATGGAGGCTGAAAGCAGATGTGGCATCCAAAGAAGAACTATATGAACAGGTGGAGTTCTATCTTCAGGTGAACCAGCTTTCTACACAATTGCCGGAATCCCCTTTCTTCGCCATCGATGCATTCGCCACGACAAAGGACCTTATTGTATTGGGTGACGGACTTGTAGCCCTGTTTTCGGGAACCGGAATCGATCAGGAGGTCGTGTGGACGTCCATCCTGGCTCATGAATGGGCGCATCAGATCCAGATTAACTTTTTTGACTCCTGGTATTCTGAAGACGCTTTTGAAACAGAACCTGAAAAAGCACGTCTCCTTGAACTCGAAGCTGATTTCTTTGCTGCTTATTACCTTACTCACAAACGAGGGGCAACTTATAACTGGAAACGGGTCAATGATTTCCTAGAGGTATTTTACCAGGCCGGGGACTGTTCCTTTGACTTCGAATACCATCACGGAACTCCTGCTCAGAGGCAGAAAGCCGCGTACGCAGGTTATCTTCTCACTCAGGAGATGCAGCGGAAAGGGCACATCCTCTCAGCAGAGGAGGTTCATCTGCAGTTTCTGATGGCACTCCCGCGAATTCTTGGCTAAAGTATCTCCACACTTCCCTTACCCTCCCTGATCACCTCAGGTTCAGCAGTGGTCAGATCAATTACCGTAGATGGAATGTTGTCCCCGTAACCCCCATCGATCACAAAATCCACCTTTTTCTCCCACTTTTCAAAAATAAGCTCAGGATCCGTGGTGTATTCCACCACCTCATCGTCATCCCTTATGGAAGTGGAAACAATGGGATTGCCTAGTTCTTTTACAAGACTTCTACAGATATTGTTATCAGGAATCCTGATTCCGACTGTCTTCTTCTTTTTGAACACGTTCGGCAGGTTGTTGTTGCCCGGCAATATGAAAGTATAGGGTCCCGGCAGGCAGCGCTTCAGGATTTTGAAGGTCTGAGTATCGATCTGGCGGACGTAGTCCGAGAGATTACTGAGATCATGACAAATAAAGGAGAAATTGGCTTTCTCCAGCTTAACCCCTCTTACCTGGGCTATCCGTTCCAAAGCGGAGGTGTTGGTGATATCACAGCCCAATCCATAGACCGTGTCAGTAGGGTAAATGATCAAAGCCCCATCTCTCAGGGCTTTTACAATTTTATTGATTTCCCGTGGATTGGGATTCTCGTCATAGATTCTGATCAATTCTGCCATGGTCGGTTTATTTTAGTCTAAAATTTACGAAAAAAGAACATCATCCAAAACCGGCATTTCAAAAATCAGAGTACGTGGCCGTTAAGATAAAAGTTTAAGCTTGGCGAATTTTAAAAGCAGTTTCTTGATTCCGTCTGATTGAAAGTCGATTTCCGCTTTCTTGTCCCTTCCGATGCCTTCTACACTCAACACCTTCCCCCTTCCAAATCTCATATGTTCCACTTCATCCCCGGCCTTTAGCTGAACGGACTGGGTGTTATCCGGCGCTTCTGCCTCCCCACCCGCCGGTTTCAATTTTCTTAGTTTTCTCAACTGCTCCTCAGTGGGTTTGTGAGATGGCGGCGGAGTGCCATTGACCGGCTTCTGCTGTCGGAATTTGCTTTTATCCACCTCTCCAAAGATGTCCGCGTCTATAAGCGGTCTGTATTTATAATCGTCCTGGGGTATCATAAAGTCCAGGTAAGCGGCATCAATCTCTTCTATAAAGCGACTGGGTTCCGCATCAACCAATTTCCCCCACCGGTATCGGGATTGGGTATAGGTGAGATAGGCTTGTTGTTCCGCCCGTGTCAAAGCTACATAAAAGAGCCTTCTCTCTTCTTCTATCTCGCTTCTGGAATTCATGCTCATGGCAGAGGGGAAAAGATCCTCCTCCATCCCAACGATATAAACATAGGGGAATTCAAGACCTTTTGCGAGATGAATGGTCATCAGTGCTACCCGATCCTCGTCTCCCTTGTCGTTGTCCATATCGGTTGCCAGGGCGACCTCTTCGAGAAATTCTGAAAGAGAACCAGTTGAGTCAGATAATTCCTTCTGACCTTCCACGAAATCCCGGATTCCGTTCAAAAGTTCCTCTATATTCTCGATCCGGGCAATGCCTTCCGGGGTTCCATCCTTTTTTAGCTCTTGCAGCAGGCCGGTTTTTCTTGCTACGGTTTCCGCCACAGTAAAGGCATCTGATTTCTGGTTGAGAATCTGGAAACTCCGGATCATATTCGCAAAGTTCTCCAGTTTGTTTCTTGTCCCCCTGGTGATCTTCAGGTCGAGATGATCAAGATTTTCAATTACTTCGAAGAGCGACCTTTTGAACTCGTTGGCTGCAATGCTCAACCGGTCGATGGTCGTCTGCCCGATTCCCCGCGCAGGATAATTGATGACCCGTTTTAGTGCCTCCTCATCCTTCGGATTCAGGATGAGCCGCAGGTAGGCCAATACGTCTTTGATCTCCTTTCTCTGGTAGAAGGACAAGCCCCCATAGATCCGATACGGGATATCTTTCTTCCTCAGGGCGTCTTCCATAGCCCGGCTCTGGGCATTGGTCCTGTAGAGGATGGCGAAATCCCTGTTCCTAAGCTGCTTTTCCATTTTATTCTCAAAAATGGAGCTCGCGACAAACCTGCCTTCTTCGCCGTCGTTAATCAGGCGGTTTACCACAATCTTCGACCCTTCATCGTTGGCGGTCCAGACGACCTTCTCAAGACGGGTCTTGTTCTTTTCTATAATTGAATTCGCAGCCTCCACAATATTTTTTGTGGAACGATAATTCTGTTCCAGTCTGTAGGTTTTTACCTCATCATAATCCCGCTGAAAGTTCAGGATGTTATTGATATTGGCTCCTCGGAAGGCATATATGCTCTGAGCGTCGTCACCTACCACGCAAATATTCTGAAATCTGTCTGACAGTGCCTTGACAATCAAGTATTGGGAATGATTGGTATCCTGATACTCATCTACCAGAATATATCGGAATCTGTTCTGATATTTATGAAGAACATCGGGAAACCTGTTCAGCAGTTCGTTGGTCTTTAACAAGAGATCGTCGAAGTCCATGGCCCCTGCCTTGAAGCAGCGGTCGACGTAGTTTTTATAGATCTCCCCCATTCGGGGTTTCTTGGACATGGCATCGGCTTCCTGCAACTCCGGGTCCTGGAAATAAGCCCGGACCGTGATCAGGCTATTCTTAAAAGAGGATATCCTGGAATAGATCTGCTTGTACTTATATACATCCTTATCCAGTCCCATTTCTTTAATAATGGCCGCGATCAGCCGTTGGGAATCCTGGGTGTCATAGATCGTAAAGTTGTGGGGGTATCCCAGTTTGTCCGCCTCAATCCGCAGCATTTTGGCAAAGATGGAATGGAAGGTGCCCATCCAGAGATTTTTAGCCTCACTGTTACCTACCATTCCTGCAATCCTGGATTTCATCTCCCGGGCAGCTTTGTTGGTAAAGGTCAGCGCCAGGATATTGAAGGGATCCACTCCCTGACTCATCAGGTGAGCAATCCTGTATGTCAGAACCCGTGTCTTACCTGAACCCGCGCCGGCGATGACGATCATCGGCCCCTCCTTCTGCAATACCGGAGCAAGCTGAGCCTCATTCAAACCAGTTAAATACGATTCCAAATCCTTTTCTTTTTAATGCCGTGAAAATAACCAAAATGCCTCATAATTCAGAACGTTATCCGGATTCTTTCTCGAGGCTAGTTCTCCCAGGGCAGCCTGCTTTTAGAATTCTTTAATGGAAAAAATTTTGTCTAAGGTCGTTTTTAAGGTATCTTTTCCTAAAAGCGTTTTTCTATGGAAGAAGTAATTCAGTTCCTGGGGGAAATTCCCTGGTGGGGTTGGCTCCTGATAGTCGTTGTTCTGATCATTATTCATGACGTCTTCATCAATAAAAAACATACCATTCTTCACAATTTTCCCCTGGTGGGACACTTCCGGTATATGCTGGAAAGCATCGGACCGGAACTCCGGCAGTACATCGTGGCAGGAAACCGAGAGGAGCGGCCTTTCAACCGTATAGAAAGGGGTTGGGTGTATGCCTCCTCGAAGAACGAGAACAATTATGAAGGTTTTGGCACTGACCAGGATATCTATGAGGTCAATTATATATTCATCAATAATGCTGTAATCCCTTTCAAACTTCCAGAAAACCATCCCAATAGGAAGAATCCCAACTTTGTCGCCTGTGCCAAAGTAATGGGCCTTCATCACAAGCGGCGAAGACCATACCGTCCCGCTTCCGTAATCAATGTCTCCGCTATGAGCTTTGGATCCCTGTCAGCCAAAGCTATTGAATCCCTGAACCGGGGGTGCAAAAAAGCCTATGCTTTTCACAATACCGGAGAAGGCGGATTGTCCCCTTACCACCAGAAGGGAGCCGATGTGATTTTCCAGATCGGAACCGGATACTTTGGAGTGAGAAACCCCGACGGGAGCTTTTCCATGGAAAAACTGGTAAAGCTTTGTGAGGATTTTCCGGAGATCAGGGCAATCGAGATCAAGTTATCCCAGGGTGCAAAACCTGGAAAAGGTGGCGTGCTTCCAGCATCAAAGATAACCCGGGAAATTTCGGAGATCCGTCACGTTCCACTCGGAAAAGATGTCCTTTCACCTCCCTCGCACAGCACTTTCGGCAATATGCAGGAAATGGTTGATTTCATAGAAGATGTTGCGGAACATACCGGACTTCCGGTGGGTATCAAAGCAGCCATTGGAAAGCAGCAGGAATGGAAGGAGCTTGCACAGATCATGAGGGATTCCGACAGGGGTCCCGATTTTCTGAGTATTGATGGAGGAGAAGGGGGAACAGGAGCTGCTCCCCCAAGTTTCGCAGATCATGTGGCACTGCCCTGGATCTACGGATTTACGGATATCTATAAGCTGTTCCAGTCCTACGACCTGACTGATCGAACAGTCTTTATCGGCAGTGGGAAACTCGGATTCCCTGCAAAGGCTGCCATGGCATTCGCAATGGGAGTAGATGTGATCTGCGTCGCCAGGGAGGCGATGCTGAGTATCGGTTGCATCCAGGCTCAGGCCTGTCACACCAATACCTGCCCTACAGGTGTTGCCACACAGAATAAATGGCTGCAAGCCGGGATTAACGTCAAGGACAAGGCGGAACGGGTGAATTTCTATTTCGCCAATTTTAAAAAGGAGCTCCTCGAAATTACCCATGCCTGCGGCTATGAGCACCCCTGTCAGTTCACTATGGATGATGTGGAGATCAATCTCGGCGACCGATTCATCGCCAAGACTCTGGCCGAGACCTTTACGTATAACAAAACAAAAGTTCCGTTTGAATCCGTTGCTACTTTGCAAGGATGTCCTAACTTAGGGGCAACGTACCGAAAGGGAGAAAAAACCGATGTGAAGGAAGTCGAAACCGAAGATACCTCCGTTTCAGATCAGTAGACAAAAATGGAAGAAGACCAGATCATTCAGCTGTTGTTTTATCTTTTACCAGCTGTCGTTGTAGCCATCATTGCATTTTATTTCTTCAGCTTCCACACCCGCAACGAGGAGCAGCGCAGAAGATATCTTCTGCATAAGGAAAACCAGAAACATGCCTTCCCGGTCAGACTGCAGGCCTATGAAAGGATGGCCTTGTTCCTGGAACGAATTGCTCCGGGAAATCTGCTTGTCCGGGTAAAACCGCGAGGCGATTCCAAGGCGGATTATGCAAGTCTTGTAATAAGGACAATCGAGCAGGAATTCGAGCATAACCTGGCGCAGCAGATCTATCTCTCGGAGGAGTGCTGGAACGTCATTAAGGCATCTAAAAACGCGACGATAAACAACATTCGAAAAACCGCTTCCCGGGAAGACCTGACGGATGCCCAGTCACTGCGACAGCATATTCTGAACTCCCTTATGGACCAGCAAGCCCCCAGCGAGACCGGACTGGCGTACATCAAAAAAGAGGTGAAGCAGCTCTGGTGATTAAGGACGCTCAGCGTCGGCCTGTTCCTTCTGCTTGGTTAGCATTTCAAGAATTTCCCTGGCAAAATTCCGGAATCTCGAAACATGATGCTTCGTTGCCTCCTCAAGGTTATTCCTGCTTTCCTGATCAAATGCTCCAAGCTGAAACAGATACCTAAATGCGTTCTGCCTGAGCTGATACCTGTGATGTGGTGCGGTATACTCCCGAAGTTTGGACAGATAATCCCTTCTTGCTTCCGGCGCCGTTTCCGGAGTTGCGATCTTGAGTGCAAGCCACAGGGTCTCGATGTTCTTATCCTGAAAACCTTCCCTGCCTTTCATTTTCTTGAAATACGCCTTCCGATGGGAAGGAAAATTTCTCCAAAGGTGGTAGAATGCGCTTTCCTGGGTCACATAAGAGGAATCCTCCAAAAGGGTTTCAAACGAGGGTCGAAGTCCGACTGGAATGTCTGTGAGGCTGAGGGCTATTGCCTGGCGCACATACAGATTATGGGTCTCAAAAGCTTTGCGATAAAGGTCGATCACCGTCGCGGGAGGTTCCTGGGCAAGCTGATGCACGGCTTCTTGGCCGATATAATCATTCACTGGAAAATCGAGGGCTTCGGATAGTTGTTTTTGCTTATCTTCAATAGGTATTGATCTTAAGGCTGCCACCTTCAGGTATTCCTGGATAAAGGAAGAACGCCTGAGATATTCAAGGGCCTGGGTTCCCTGAAAAGCCGACTGAACAAGCCAGTTTTCCACAAATTCATCAAGGTTCTTCCCGCTGGCACGCTCCATTTCCTGAATAAGATCCGAAGTTGTGGCAGTAGAAAACCGGTTCCTTCTCAAGTAGCTGGCTACGGCTTTATGAAAGGTTTTCTCCCCGATTGTCTCCGAGAGCACATGCAACGCCCAGGCTCCTTTCTGGTAATAGGTCAATGAACTTGCCCCAGAAGAAACCAGAGCCTCACCCTCACCTGAATCACTGGCTTGCTTCAACTCTTCGGCGGTTTGGAACAATTTCCAGTAGAAATAGTCCTTGCCGAAGATTTCTCTTTCTGCCAGGAGCGCATAATATGTGGAAAGACCTTCCTGGAGCCAATGGTGTTCAGGGCTCTTTGCCGTAACCAGATTGCCAAACCATTGATGAGCCATCTCGTGAGCATTGACGTTAACATAATTCCGGTCATTGAAGCCGATGGAATCGACCAGAAGCGCGTCAGAAAAAACCGTGGTCCCGGTGTTCTCCATTCCGGCATATAAAAATTCCCTTACCGGAACCTGTTTATAGATCTGCCAGGGGAAAGGTACCCCGATAGTGGCTTCCAAATAATCCATGATCGCTCTGGTATACCGGTAAGTGGGCTCCACAAGATTTCGCTTTCCGACGGGGTAGTAGTGCAACAAGGGTACATTCCCGGAATTTTCTGGGACAGAATCAAATTGCCCTGCCACAATCGCCAGCAGATAGCTGCTCATCGGGGCCTGCATTTCATAATTCCATTGAAGAAGGCTATCTGAGAGCCGTTCCTTATCTTTTAAAACCCCATTTGCGATAACGCTTCTTCCCGGTTTGTACCGGATGGAGAGGTCGAACTCGACTTTTTCCTGTGGATCATCAAAACTGGGAAGCCAGTGGGATGTCTCCTTCCCCTGACCCTGCGTCCAAACCTGATATTCCTGTTCGGTTCCATGGGGATTCAGCGGAATGAAATACATCGCTTTTTCGGGACGGGCAGAATATTCCAGGTGCAACTCCTGGTCCTCAGAAGGAGTGAAATCGGAAATAAGCCAAAGCCTGGTGCCCGAATTAGAAAAAGTCACCGGCTCGTCATTAAGGAGCACTTCAGAGAATTGGATATCCTTAGCATCGATATAGACCGAATCCGTGCTTTTCAAAACATCGAATCGCAGTTTCAGATCGCCCCTCACCTCTTGCTGATCGGGTAAAATGGTTATCTCTGCCTTCAAATGCTCAAAATTGACCGCTGGCTGATCCTGACTGAACAGGTGGCAGGAACATCCCAGGATCAGCATGGTAAAGAAGTTTTTCATCGATCAAATATACGGTTCCCGGTTTAAAGCTCCCAATGCAAGGAGTCGGGCCATGCTCAGAACGGATAAACCGGGCGGAGGTGGGGAGGCCGATTGATTTAATCTCACCTCAGGATCTGGATCCTCAGGTTGTCCTGCTTGTATTTTTTTTCGATATTTACCTTTGCTTCTATGGATCCCAACATCCTTGATACCTCAGTTGCCTTTTTGAAAGGTATAGGTCCTAATCGCGCAGAAACCCTGCGTAAGGAGACAGGCATCTGTACCTATGGTGACCTCTTAAACTTTTTCCCGAACCGCTACCTGGACCGGACCCGGTTTTATAAGATCGGACAGCTGGAGCGGAATTCTGCAGAGGTCCAGATCGTAGGGAAGATTGTCCATCTCAGGACAGTGGAGCAAAAACGGGGGAAACGCCTGGTTGCCGATTTTGTAGACTCCAGCGGAAAAATGGAGCTCATCTGGTTCCGGGGGCACAAATGGATCAGGGAACAGCTCAAATTGAATACCACCTATGTCGTATTCGGAAGGCTCACCTGGTACAATGGGATGTTCAGTATGGTACATCCCGAGATGGAACCTGCAGAGGCTTATAAAAAAGGCTTCCGGCCCCTTATGCAGCCCGTTTACCCCTCCACGGAAGGACTGAGTAAGGCAGGCATTACCAACAGAGTTATTAGCAGAAGCCTTCAGCAGCTGATCGGGGAGGTGAAGGATCGGTTTTTTGATCCTATTCCAGCGGCCATAATAGAGGAATTATCCCTGTTGCCGAAGGGCGAAGCCTTACGCCATGCCCATTTCCCGCAAAACCAGGAATTGCTGGCCCGGGCGCAATTCCGCCTGAAATTCGAAGAACTCTTCTATATCCAGGTTCAACTGCTAAAGAAAAACATGACCCACAAGAAAAAGATCAAGGGATATGTGTTTGATGCAGTGGGAAAAAAATTCACTACTTTCTATGAGAAGCACCTGCCTTTTGACCTGACAGGAGCCCAAAAAAAGGTCATCCGGGAAATCAGGTATGATCTGGGAAGCGGAGCCCAGATGAATCGTCTGCTACAGGGGGATGTTGGCTCCGGCAAGACAATTGTGGCCTTGATGAGTATCCTCCTGGCTGTCGATAATGGTTTTCAGGCCTGCCTGATGGCCCCCACTGAGATCCTCGCCCAGCAGCACTTCACCGGGATATCGGAACTCGTCAAAGGCCTAGGGATCCAGGTTTCGCTGTTAACCGGGTCCACAAAGGCCTCTGAACGGCGTCAGCTTCACGATGCATTGGAAAAAGGTGAAATTCACCTTCTTATCGGAACCCATGCCCTTCTGGAGGAAAAAGTTCAGTTTCGGAACCTCGGTTTTGCCATCATAGATGAACAACACAGATTCGGTGTCGCACAGCGGGCGAAACTCTGGAAGAAAAATGAGCTTCCACCCCATATCCTGGTAATGACTGCCACTCCGATTCCCCGCACCCTTGCCATGAGCCTGTATGGAGATCTGGATATTTCCCTCATCGATGAACTCCCTCCAGGAAGAAAACAGATCAAAACCGTCCATCGGTATGACAACAATAGGCTTAAGGTCTTTAGATTTATCAGGGAGGAGATCAAAAAGGGAAGACAGATCTATATCGTGTATCCCCTCATTCAGGAATCTGAAAAGATGGATTACAAGGACCTGATGGATGGTTATGAAAGTATTGTCCGGGAATTTCCAATTCCGGAGTTCCAGATCTCGATTGTCCATGGACAGATGAAACCGGGGGATAAGGATTATGAAATGGATCGGTTCGTCCGGGGCGAAACCCAGATCATGGTGGCTACCACTGTCATTGAGGTCGGTGTCAATGTTCCTAATGCGTCCGTTATGATCATCGAGAGTGCCGAACGGTTCGGGCTGTCTCAACTACATCAGCTTCGGGGCCGGGTTGGCCGGGGAGCTGACCAGAGCTATTGCATTCTGATGACCGGCCAGAAGCTCTCCTCTGAAAGCCGAACACGCCTCGAAACCATGGTCCGAACCAGTGACGGATTCGAAATTGCAGAAGTGGACCTCAAACTCCGCGGCCCTGGCGATCTGATGGGGACACAACAGAGCGGTGTTCTGAACCTGAAAATAGCCGATATCGTACGGGACAATGATATCCTGAAACTCGCCCGTGCTTACGCCCAGAAGATTCTCAAAGAGGATCCGGATCTTGTTGCGCCTCAAAATAAAGTGGTGAAACATGTTTATTCCCGTCTATTACGCCATAAGAAGATCTGGAATTATATCAGCTGAGCTTCGAACATCGATCTTTTTGCCAATTTGATCGAATTTCGTCTTCGAAATTGTTGGATGCATAACTTTTTGGCGTAATTGGTAGTAACTAACCAAATATACCAAAAATGAAAAAAATGATGTTTGTGCTGAGCAGCGCCTTGTTTTTTGCTGCCTGCAGCCCTGAACCTACAGGAACAGAACAGGTCGATTTATTGAACGCGACCATCTCCAGTCAGCCCCAGGAAAATGGGAAAACACCCCTGGATGTCCCGACCCTCACGTGTGGAGCCTCATCGGAAACCTCAATGGAACTGATAATCACTGCAGGAGCAACCGGAGCCAGTGGCGGATTTGACATACAGTGGCAACTGGCAAGCAGCACCACAGATCAGGTGGTATGGTACGACGAATCCTGTGAATTCGGATTTCCCTCGAACAATAACAATGCATACGATCTTGATCCGGGAGCGTCCTACAGTCTATACCTTGAGACCCTGGTGTCAGAAGTGACAGGCTGTACTCCTGTCGTAACCTGTGGTCAGGTCTATGCTTTCAGGGTACGGGCTAAAAATGAAGGAGGAAAGGATGGTCTCGGGAAAAGTCCCTGGTCCGAAACCTTTTACTGCACCCCTTGTGAAGCGGAGTGCGAAGGAACGTACATGTGGGGAAACACCCCCCTCAATCAGATCGACACGGAAGCCAAATGGGGCTGGGCTCATGAATTCGATGCCACCCAGGACGGATCTTCCCAAATCTTTGACCTGTATAACGGTGCCGCCCAAAACGATCTCGACAAAGGGAAAGATCTTGGAGACATGACTGTCTCCGTATTTGAAGGGGTGGTAAGTCTGGATTATGCTCAGAATATCGAGATTACCCATCTTTATATCTCTGATGAAAAACCCACAGAAGGTGCACCAGGACAATTCGGTAAGACCGGAAATCTGGGAGATGCCAATCAGGATGGCAAATTCTGGATCATCGTCAAAGCGGATGTCTGCCTCTAACCTTGAGGAAAGAAAGTTTACGAGGCTGCCTGTGTGCAGCCTTTTTTCTTTGGCTCCAGGGCTCTGTCGACCATTACGGACCCTCTAGCAGATCCTTCGCTGGCCACAGGACAGAATTCTTTTTTATTATGTCAAAACCATCGCGAATACTATCTTTGCAGCTGCAAAATCTATCCGATGAAGATTTCTTACAACTGGCTCCGTCAATTCATTAAGATTACCCAAACCCCAGAGGAAACAGGTGAACTGCTGACTGATCTTGGATTAGAAGTCGAAGGAATTGTTCCTTTTCAAAGTATCGCGGGAGGACTGGAAGGAATCGTTGTGGGAGAGGTCCTGGATTGTTATCCACATCCCAATGCGGACCGGCTTAAAATCACCAGGGTAGACCTTGGAAAAAATGACCCGGTTCAAATCGTTTGTGGTGCGCCTAATGTTGACAAGGGTCAGAAAGTTCCCGTAGCTACAGTAGGGACTTCTCTTTATGATGCCCAGGGCCTTCCTTTCGTAATCCGAAAGAGCAAGATCCGCGGAGAGGTCAGTGAAGGCATGATCTGCGCTGAGGATGAACTCGGCCTGGGGAAAAACCACGAAGGGATAATGGTGTTGTCTTCCGATATAAAAACCGGGACCCCCGCTGCAGATCTCTTTGAGATCGAGAATGACCATGTCTTTGAAATCGGATTGACACCCAACCGTGCTGATGCGATGAGTCACTGGGGCGTGGCCAGGGACCTGAAGGCCGGAATACAGCAAAGAGGAGAACAAATGGAACTCCTTACCCCCTCTGTCAGCAATTTCCATGTAAGTAGCCGTAATTTCAGAATTCCGGTCAAAATTCAGGACAACAATCTCGTACCGAGATATTGTGGTGTGACTCTTACAGGGGTCACGATAAAGGAATCTCCGAAATGGCTGCAGAATAGACTCAAGGCTATAGGTATAGCTCCCAAGAACAACGTCGTGGACGTTACCAATTTTGTAATGCATGATCTCGGGCAACCCCTTCATGCTTTTGATGCGGACCAAATCGCCGGGGGAGAAATTCATGTGAAACGACTCAAGGACGGGACCAAGTTTATCACCCTTGACAACATTGAAAGGATTCTGGACGGAGAGGATCTGATGATCTGTGACCTTGAGAAACCTCTGGCAATAGCCGGGGTGTTCGGAGGAGCGGGAAGCGGGGTTAATTCCAAAACCTCCAGGTTGTTCATTGAAAGTGCCTATTTTGATCCGGTGACAGTCAGGAAAACGGCCAAACGTCATGGCTTGGCCACGGATGCTTCCTTCAGGTATGAAAGAGGGATTGATCCCAATATCACCGATTACGCCCTCAAACGTGCCGTTCTCCTGATTCAGGAGATAGCCGGAGGAAATGTTACCAGTGACATCGAGGATTATTATCCAAAAAAGATCGAAGATTTTCCAGTATTTCTCAGTTTTGATAAGATCAATACCCTTGTAGGACAAAATCTTTCCCAGGAAACGGTAAAATCCATACTTGCCTCCCTGGAGATTAAAGTGACCAACATCACCGAAATCGGGATGGGGCTCAATATTCCACCGTACAGGGTGGATGTCAGGAGAGAAGCCGATGTGATTGAGGAGGTCCTACGGGTATATGGTTATAACAATATTAAGGTGGGTGAGAAACTTGCAGCCTCCGTTAGTACCTCAAGTCGGTTCGCGGATTATCGGCTGCAGAACCTGATCGCGGGTCAGCTTATCGGGCAGGGATTTTATGAATCGATGGCCAACTCGCTCACC
This sequence comes from uncultured Salinimicrobium sp., assembly GCA_946887075.1. Next base: position 16,398 of record CAMPKA010000017.1, on the reverse strand, counting down.
TCCCCGGCATATGGCGAGCTGGATCCGGATCTCAATCCGGAAAATTCGGTTAAGATGCTCAATCCTCTGAGTCAGGACCTCTCGGTCCTCAGGCAATCCATGCTCTTCTCCGGTTTGGAATCCCTGCGGTACAATATCAATAGGAAGCGCAGTGATCTCAAATTCTTCGAATTTGGAAAAACCTATGAAAACGCAGATCAGGAATTCCGGGAACAGGCGCACCTTGCCCTCCTTGTCACTGGAAACCGAAATAAGGAATTCTGGAATTATCCCAGCGCCAAAAGTGATTTCTTCTTTCTGAAAGGGGTGGTACAGGCCGTACTTGATAGGCTGGGAATTTTTCCTATAGATACAGCTCCAGTACAGCATGGAATTTTTTCCGAAGGAATTCGCTTCCTCTACGGGGAGGTCTGTGTAGCCGAACTCGGCGTGGTGAACAGAAAAATCCTTAAGCGGTTCGATCTTGAACAGGAGGTTCTGTTCGCCGACATGTTCTGGAACGAACTTACCAGGATTTCCGGTAAATCCCGTTACAAAGTGAAGGAAATTTCCAAGTTCCAGGAAGTAAGGCGCGATTTTGCCCTTTTGGTGGACCGAGGGGTTTCTTTTCAGCAATTCTATGATCTGGCCTTCCGAACAGAAAGAAAACTTCTGAAGAAAGTGGATCTATTTGATGTTTACGAGGGGGAAAAATTGCCGGATTCCAAAAAAAGTTATGCCCTTAGTTTTATACTTCACGACCCCGACAAAACCCTGACCGACCAACAGATCGACAGGATTATGGCGAGATTGCGGAAAGCCTTTGAATCCGACCTGGGGGCTGAATTGCGCTAGTAATACCGCTGGGAACTATTTCGGAAATTCCTCGAATATTGCATTGACGTATTCCCGAAGTTCCTCCTCAAGGTTATTCGGTGTGATCACATCCTCAGAGGCTCCTCTCCATAGAATTTCATTGGTCCTCCTGTCGATGATATCGATGACCAATGTCCCTTCCCGATAGGGAATCTGCTCCACTCTGGTTCCAATGATGCGGGGTATTGTAAAATAGTTATTATAGAGGTAGTTCCTGTAGTAAGGCCCGACATAATACCCGGGACGGTAATAACTGTAATTGGTGTATACGGGATTCGCATTGACTGCGATCTCCTCATCCAGCATCAGATGGTAATAAACCAGTAGATCAGGTTGATTCTGGTCAAGACGGTAATCCAACTGCTGCATGTTTTCACGAATTTCACTAATGACAATTTCGTTCACATAAGTGTTGTCATAACTGGTAGTCCTGATAGTGTCCTGGTTGGGCAGAAAAGCGTAGCTGGAGAAACTATCGAGGTCCCGGGCGGTGGTTTTATTGGTCTTCACCCGTGGGCCACAACTCATCATAAGAATACTCAACACCAGGCTCATCGCCGCAATATTCGTAATGGATCTCATAAAAGAAAAGTTTTTGGCAAGATAAAAATTATTCAATGAACCCTTCTGCAAGGGTTTTGCTTTACCAATTCTTTAACCGGCACTTCTTAAAATTAACATTAAAGAAGGTTAATTATCCCCGTTCCCGTTTCTTTTCTCGGCGAGGTGATGTATTTTTAGCACTGTTGCTAATTTGGGCTGTTATGATGCTCCCACGGAAAGATCTTCAGAAAGAACTTGTAACCATCAGAAAAAAAAACGCTGATCCGGACATTGTTTTGGCCGAAGTAATGCGGATTCTCAGATCCGAACAGGCAAAGGAACGGGATATCCGGACTCGTCTGTCGAAACCATCTGAGGATGAATCCTTTTCCAACAGTTTCGATCCGGATCTACTGGAATACAACAACGTATTTCATCTATCCCAGATAAAATCGCTTTGCATCAGGTACCGTCTCAGATTCCTTCCCGCGTTCCGTTACAGCCAAGAACTACCCAATGAAGCCATCCTCCGGATTAAGGACCTGGAAAAACGGCATCAGACGGTGCTTCAGGATTTCCGGATCGTGGGACCTGCTGAATTTTTCAGATTGGAGAATGCTGATGACCCGATGCTTTTCGCTCCGATCGGGAATGATTATTACTACCTGATTCACAAGTGGGGGAGAGACATCCATCCGATGAGAAAATTTTTGATGTGGCCTCTGAGGAACCTCGAGAACGTTCTTATTTTCAGCTTTATCACCAGTTTCTTTATGGCTTTTGCCATTCGGGAAGTCTTTTTCAACACCTTTAGAGAAACCTCTGAGTTTTTCATCATTTTCCTATACTGCTTTAAAGCCATGGTCGGACTCGTATTTTTCTATGGGATAAGCCTGGGAAAGAACGTAAGTTCCGCAATCTGGAACAGCAAGTTTTTCAATGGCTGAGAATATGTTAAACTGGAACTAAAATGCTGTCGAGGTCCAAATCCTCTTCTTAAATTTAAATTTCTAAATGCCTCTCCGTGGAATCAGAAGAAGAATATAAAAGGGTATATACCGGTTCTGAAGTCAATGTTCAGCATCTCCAGACATTAATGGAGGAGCAGGGCATTCCCAGCCGAGTCCGGAATGATTTTGAAGCTGGACTCCGGGCGGGCTTTGGAGGAGGTCTTCCGGGGCAGGTTTTATTATTCACCCCATCGGCCTATTACGAAAAAGCACGTAAGATCGTCCGGGAAACCTTTCCTGAAGAATAGTAGAACTGATGAAATCCCGCCCAAGAAATTATCTCAATCTTTTTCTGGGTCTCGTTTTCATTGGCTACGGGGGGTACCGCCTGTTCTCCTTTTTTAACGGGGCGAGTTATTCCACTTTCAGAGTTATTGTCGCCATAGCCTTTGTACTGCTCGGAGGATGGGATCTCTACAGGTTTTTTAAAACTGCTGAAGCCTGATCCCTTTACTGGGCCTGATACATTTTTTCCCGCTGTTCCTTTATCTTTTTGTCCCCCATGTATTCGTCAAAAGTGAGGTAACGGTCGATGGCTCCGGATGGGGTGAGTTCGATAACGCGGTTTCCAACTGTCTGTGCGAATTCGTGATCATGGGTAGTCAGCAGGACTGTTCCTTTGAAATTCTTAAGGGAATTATTGAAAGCCGTGATGGATTCCAGGTCAAGATGGTTTGTCGGTTCATCCAGCATCAATACATTGGCTCTGATCATCATCATTCTGCTGAGCATGCAACGGACTTTTTCCCCGCCGGACAGCACCCTTGCCGTTTTCAGAGCCTCTTCTCCGCTGAAGATCATTTTACCAAGGAATCCCCTGATATAGACCTCTTCCCGTTCCTCATCCGTCTTGGCCCACTGCCGGAGCCAGTCCACAAGAGTAAGATCATTGTCAAAATACGCTGAATTATCCAGCGGAAGATAGGATTGTGTCGTAGTGACCCCCCAGCTGAATTTCCCCTCCAGCGGTTTTTCTTTCCCGTTCAGGATCTCATAGAAGGCAGTGGTGGCCCGGGAATCCCTGGAATAAATAATCGCCTTATCTCCTCTGGCCAGGTTGATGTTCACATCCTGAAAAAGAACCTGCCCTTCAAGCGAAGCCCCGAGCTTCTCAATATTCAATATCTGGTCCCCGGCCTCTCTTTCCCTCTCGAAAATGATCGCAGGATACCTCCTGCTGGAAGGCTTGATCTCGTCGATGTTAAGCTTCTCTATCATCTTCTTTCTGGAGGTGGCCTGTTTGGATTTAGCCACGTTTGCACTGAAGCGCTGGATAAACTCCTGGAGTTCCTTCTTTTTCTCTTCAGCCTTCTTGTTCTGTTGTGCCCTCTGACGAGCTGCCAGTTGAGAGGATTCGTACCAGAAGGTGTAGTTTCCGCTGTAATGGTTGATCTTTCCGAAGTCGATATCCGAAATATGGGTACAGACCGCGTCTAAGAAATGGCGGTCGTGAGAGACGACAATCACTGTGTTATCATAGTTCGCCAGGAAGTTTTCCAGCCAGGTGATGGTTTCATAATCCAGGTCATTGGTCGGTTCATCCATGATGAGCACATCGGGATTTCCGAACAGCGCCTGAGCAAGCAGAACTCTAACCTTCAACTTATTGTCAAGGTCCTTCATCAGTGTGTAATGCTCTTCCTCTTTAATCCCAAGGTTAGAAAGCAACGCTGCCGCTTCGCTCTCCGCATTCCAGCCATTCATTTCCTCAAATTCAACCTGCAGTACCCCTACTCTCTCTCCGTCTGCATCACTGAAGTTCTCCTTAGCATAGATTTCATCCATCTCCTTCTTGATCCGATATAGGGGTTGGTTACCCATGATTACGGTTTCGAGAACGGGATAATCATCATAAAGATTATGGTCCTGTTCCAGGACCGACATTCTTTTGCCGGGTTCCAGACTTACATGACCTGAGGTAGGTTCCGATTTTCCACTCAGAATCTTCAGGAAAGTAGACTTGCCGGCACCATTCGCCCCGATAATTCCATAACAATTTCCCTGAGTGAAGGTAGTATTTACCTCATCAAACAGTACTCTTTTTCCAAATTGAACCGAAAGGTTCGAAACTGATAACATAAAGGCCTTTTCAAAATTTCTGCAAAAATAGTTTTTTAACCGCATTCCCTGAAAGATTAACTTTTTTAAAATTCTATTTAACGGCAGATTAACAGATCTGTCGATGGCAGCAGCTAATTTTGCTTTCCCGTTAATTTTTGCTCCCCGGAACATTGAAAAAAGCAGCCAAATACCCGGCGTTATATCGCATGCTCATCAGTTTGTTCCTGGTCCCATTCGCGATGACCTGGAGCTGTGAAGATGCTGACGAACAAAAAGGGACAGGTGCCTTCCTGGGCGGCCAGATTCTCAATCCCACTTCTGACTACCTCATTCTGAGTTTACATGGAGAAGTCATCGATTCTGCATTACTCGATGACGAGCACCGGTTCATGATCAGAATCGACAGCGCCGAAAACGGACTGTATACTTTTAAGCATCCCCCAGAAACACAGAACGTATATATCGAACAGGGGGATAGCATCCTGCTCCGTGCCAATACCCTGGCCTTCGATGAGTCCCTGCATTTCAGCGGGTCCGGCAGTGATAAGAACAACTTACTTTCTGAGATGTTCGTTCTGGATGAGAGCAATTCGAGCCTCCTGCTGTCATTCTATGACATAGAGCCTGTGGATTTCCTTGAAAAGACGGACTCTATCAGGCAGGTTCGCCTGGAAAGGCTGGATCATCTCAATGAGAAGTTCGAATTTTCCGAGAAATTCGTGGAGCTTGCAACCAAGACCATCGACTATGAGATGTATGATCTACGGGAACGTTATACCTACCTGATCAACAAGTACTACAGATCCCTGAGCAAGGAGATTCCAGAGGAATTTCATGACTATCGGGAGGCGGTGAATTTTAACGATCAGACCATGATCTGTAGCCCGGGCTATCTGCGTTTCATCGAGAACTATCTGATCAACTTTTCCCTGGACTGGTGCGCCCAAAGCGGACTCGATAAGGTCAACTGTTTTGATCTTGCAGAAGCGGAAAACATCAAAACAAGAATTCGAAAGGCTGCGGAACTCCTGGAATTACCGGCACTTGAACATCATTTTCTGTATCAGCTGGGAGTCTCTGGAATGATCATGTCTAACACCCGGGAAGACCTCGTCGAAATTCTGGAGCTCATCCAGAAGTACGATTTTCCCAAAGAGGCTTTTGAAGAACTGCGCCAGCTCGGTACAGTGCAGCTTGCTTTCCTACCCGGAATGCAGCTACAGAATGTTCGGCTTATAAACCTGGAGGGTGAAGAAACAACAATGGGAAACGTCATCGACAGACACACGATCATCTTTTTATGGTCGATATACTCCGACGAACATGAGGCCAAGCACCGGGAGATCAACAACTTGAGAAAAAAGTATCCTGAGATAGACTTCATAGGAGTCAATCTGGACCTGGATGAAACCTCCTCCTGGCAGATGGCTGTCGAGAAATACGGCTATAAGAAATCAAAGGAATTCCAGCTCGAGAGCAGCAGGATCAAAAAACACATTCTGATACACTACCTCGACAAACTGTTATTTGTCGATCCAGACGGAACTTTGGTTATTGGGGATTCATTTCTTTACGCCCCGGAGTTCGAAGATGATGTTCTGGAATTTCTGAACCGGTAGCCGCATTGCCCAAACGTATCCCGAGCTGAAAAGTTCTTTTATTTTGCGGATCCGTTACTGCTGATAACGTCCCGGTAGATTTTCCATTCCCCATCTACTTTTTTCCAAATACTGGCGTAGGTTCCTGAATCGAGAATGTTGCCATCGAGATCCAGAACCTCGTACTCCCCTATCTCGTAAGCCATTTTTCCCAAACGTTCTACCTCAAGAGTTTTCGGCTTGACCACGATTCCCATGTCCAGCATCTTTTGATGCTCCCTGGCAATAGCGTCTCTGCCCCATAGCGGTTTTTGTCCTGGAAATTTGATCAGGGCGTCCTCCGTCCAATGAGTTGCAACAAGCTCGGGATCACCAGCAGCCATCGCTTCCCCTATACCTTTAAAATTTTCTTGAATTTCCGCTCTGAGAACTTTATCCTGAGAAGTCTCTTGTACTTCCTGAGAAATAACCGCCAATGGCAGGATCAGTGCAGTAAACAGGGTAAACAGTAAAGTTGATTTCATATTGGTAATTTTAATGAAACAATAGTTAACTGTTTTCAAGATATCCGAATTCCTTGCCAACCGGTAAAAAGATGGACCAACAGAGGAGATACTCGATCAATGGTATTACCGGGAGGAAAAATGAGAGCAAAAAAAACTCCTCAAAATGAGGAGTCATTTATGGGGGTTTCTGGCCTGGATCAATTTCCCTTCTGATGGTCGGCCAGGAATTTCTCCAGTCCAATATCGGTCAGGGGGTGATTTAGCAATCCTTTTATTGCAGACAAAGGACCGGTCATGACATCAGCTCCTATCTTGGCACAATCGATGACATGCATGGTATGGCGAACCGAGGCTGCCAGGATCTGGGTCTGAAATCCGTAATTATCATAAATCAGCCGGATTTCCGAAATAAGATTCAGCCCATCGGTTGAAATATCATCCAGTCGACCGATAAAGGGAGAAACGTAGGTGGCTCCTGCTTTGGCGGCAAGCAGCGCCTGTCCGGCAGAAAAGACCAGCGTACAATTCGTCTTGATTCCTTTATCGCTGAAGTACTTTATCGCCTTCACTCCTTCCCCGATCATGGGCACCTTTACAATGATCTGATCATGGAGTTTGGCAAGCTCCTCTCCCTCGCGAACAATGCCCTGAAAATCCGTCGCGATCACCTCCGCACTGACATCTCCTTCCACAATTTCGCAGATCTTCTTGTAGTGCGCTATGATGTTATCCTTGCCTGTGATACCTTCCTTAGCCATTAAGGAGGGATTGGTCGTTACGCCGTCAAGGACGCCCAATTCCTGGGCTTCTTTAATCTGGTCTAGGTTTGCGGTATCAATAAAAAATTTCATGAGTGTGTTATGGTTTTGGAGGTTTATGTTTCCGGATGCTTTTGGTTCTGCAAAATTACAAATTATAGTGGTTAAGAAGCAGTCTCTCATAGACTTTATCGGGAAGGATTCTTTTCAGAGCCACAGAAAACCTCTGGAGCCGGTCCCCTACCCGGTAATGAATTTTCGGATCCCTCTCCTGCAGGATGCGGTGGATCGCCCTTGCCATCACCAGCGGGTCCTGTCCCTCATCCACGTGCTGGTTCATCAGCCGGAGCGTAGTTCCGTAACGCTTTTGGTAAGGAGATTCATCCGCTACTGGGACATGATATCTCCCGGCAGCGATATTGGTCGCAAAATCCCCCGGTGCCACGTTGGTCATCTTGATATTGAATTCCTTTAGTTCCATACGAAAGGCTTCCGTGGTAAGTTCAAGGGCTCCTTTGGAAGCACAATAAATGCCGCGAAACGGAAGACCCATATAACCTGCGATAGATGTTACGTTGATAATCAGTCCGCTCCTTTGCTTCCGCATTTGCGGGAGGACCGCTTTGATGACATTAAGAGGACCGAAAAAATTGGTGTCAAAAGCCTTTTTGATTTCCTCATCAGGAGTCTCCTCGATGGGACCTGTTATGCCTATCCCTGCGTTGTTCACCAGAACATCTAAACGGCCTTCTTTGGAAATAATGGACGCGATGGCATCATGTATGGTATCAGGTTTGGTTACATCTAGGGTCAGGATCTCGAAAAGCGATTCCTTCTTTCGGGGTTTCCTGCTGGTCCCGTACACCCTGTAGTTCTTGGAATGAAGAAATTCTGCAACAGCCTCCCCTATTCCGGAAGATGCCCCAGTTATTAAAACGACCTTAGGAGATGCATTTTTTTCCATCCAGCAAAGATGCAACAATTAATGACCAGAGGAAACAAAAAATGGCAAGCGACCCACATCACACCGCTACGACCGCTTACCCTTGCTGCGTTCCCGCCCTGGGGGATTCAGCAGGAGCTGGTTGTGTGGGACTTGCCGGGGCAAATATACAACCTTTCCTTCTTTTTACAACCCGGTTCTGCGCTGAAATATTTAAATTTGTTCGAAACAACCCAGTAGAAAAAACATGAGCAAAGTTAGCCTCCTGATCGTCTTGTTATTATGTGGAATGGTCCTCTCCTGCGGGGAGGATCCGGCAGAGGATGGATTGGACTATACCTTATCTATCATCGGGGAAAAGAAAGAGTTCCATCTGGGGGAGGAAATTCAGGCGCAGCTAACAGGAGCAGGACCTGCCGTAGATTCCATTGTTTACTATCTGGGAGAGCAGCGCTTACAAAAGACCCTCCCCAAGGAAGACCTGAGATACAGCTTTCAGTACGAAAAGCTCGGAAAATGGAATTTATCGGCCAGGATCTATACCGGTAAAGATTATGAAGAAGTTTCCAGTGAAATCGTGTTGTATAACGATAAAGCCCCAGTCACCTATGCCTATGAGATAACCGGAAGATTTCCACATGCCACCGATGCCTATACCCAGGGTTTGGAGTTTCATCAGGGCATCCTATATGAAAGCACCGGTCATTATGGTAGTTCCTCTCTGCGAAAAGTGGATCTGCAATCCGGCGAAGTGCTCAAGAAAATAGACATTCCCGCCACTTACTTTGCTGAAGGGATAACCATCCTGGATGGAAAGATATATCAGCTCACCTGGAAAGAGGATATCGGATTTATCTATGACCTGGAGGATTTCGAAAAAATAGGGGAATTCGCCTACGGCCAGAGCAAGGAAGGGTGGGGGCTGGCCAATGATGGCCAAAGGTTATATAAAAGCGACGGCACTGAAAAGATCTGGATCCTCGATCCTGAAGAACTGGCAGAGCAATCTTTCATACAAACCGTAACGAACAGGACGATTGCCACTCAGCTCAACGAGCTGGAATGGGTATCGGGTAGATTATACGCCAACACTTATCAAAAGGACGGAGTAGCCATAATAAATCCTGAAAATGGCGCCGTAGAAGGGGTAATCAATTTCCAGGGGCTCAGGGAAGAATTGGGCAATGTCGAGGAACTCGACCCGGTGAATGACGTGCTCAACGGGATCGCCTATGATCCCCAGACTCAGAAGCTGTATGTGACAGGAAAGGACTGGGATACCCTCTTTGAGGTCAGAATAATTCCTGAATAAATGGTAGAACCTGCAGAAATTTTCACCAAGCATCTTCAGGTCGGTCTTCAGGACCTGGATGAACAGCATCATGTAAACAATGTTCAGTATGTTCAGTGGGTCCAGAACATCGCCAAGGAGCACTGGGAACTCCGGGCCACTCCCCAGCTAAAAAAGAAATTCCTCTGGGTTCTGGTCAGGCATGAAATCGATTATAAAAAACAGGCCTTTCTCAATGACCCTATTGTGGTGGAGACCTATGTCGGAGAAGTGACACATGTGACCTCTGAACGCTACGTCAACATCAGAAATGAAGCAACAGGCGAGCTTTTGGTCAGCTCAAAATCCATCTGGTGTCTGTTGGATTCAGAGCATAAAAAACCGACCCGGATCACCAGGGATTTGCGTCAGATTTTCCACAAAAAAGTTTGATTGACCCCTAGAGTGCCTATGCCTGAAACAGAGGCCTTTTGCTCATCATTTCCTTTACCTCCTGCTCGATTCCCGCGAGAAGTTTGTCGTTGTCGGTGTTACTGATCACACGATCGATAAGATCCACTATCTGATCCATCTCCTTTTCTTTCAGCCCCCTTGTTGTCACAGCAGGGGTTCCTATTCGAATGCCTGAAGTGACGAAAGGGGATTTGTCATCGAAGGGAACCATGTTCTTGTTAACGGTGATTCCGGCTTTGCCAAGGCTTTCTTCAGCTTCCTTCCCAGAAACCTCTTTGTTCCGAAGATCGATCAGCATCATATGATTGTCAGTCCCGCCGGAAATAACCTGATAATCCCTCTGCACGAAGGCTTCAGCCATTGCAGCAGCATTCTTCTTTACCTGTACGGTATAATGAAGGAAATCATCCGATAACGCCTCCAGGAAAGAAACGGCCTTGGCAGCGATGATATGCTCCAGTGGCCCCCCCTGATTTCCCGGAAATACTGCGCTGTTCAGAATTGTCGACATCTTCTTCAGATTCCCGTTTTTGAGTTTGTCACCAAAAGGGTTGTCAAAATCCTCACCCATCATGATGATACCTCCTCTGGGCCCTCTTAACGTTTTATGGGTGGTCGAGGATACGACATGACAATGGGGAATGGGATCTGAAAGCAATCCTTTTGCGATCAACCCGGCAGGATGGGCAATATCAGCAAACAGAATGGCTCCGGTCCTGTCGGCAATTTCCCGGAAACGCTTATAGTCAATTTCCCTGGAGTAGGCCGAGGCACCTGCAATGATCATTTTGGGTTTTTCCCTTTCTGCTATTCGCTCCACTTCATCATAGTCGATCAGTCCGGTCTCCTTGTCTACCCCATAGAAAACCGGCTGGTATAATCTTCCTGAAAAATTCACAGGAGAACCATGGGTCAGATGGCCTCCATGAGAGAGATCAAAACCCAGGAATTTTTCCCCCGGCTTCAGACAGGCCTGGAAAACCGCAGTGTTGGCCTGGGACCCGGAATGTGGTTGCACATTGGCATAAGCAGCCCCGAACAATTCCTTCAACCGCTCAATAGCCAAATTCTCCACCTGGTCCACCACTTCACATCCCCCGTAATATCTTTTTCCAGGGTAACCCTCTGCATATTTATTTGTCAGCACAGAACCCGCAGCTTCCAGAACCTGGTCACTTACAAAATTCTCGCTTGCAATCAGTTCCAGACCTTCGGTTTGTCTGCTCCTTTCAGCCGCTATCAAATCGAATATTTGGGGGTCTCTTTGCATACCTTTTTTTTTGCGTTAAATATTCCTCAAAAGTAGTAAATACATTCGGTTCTTGAAGGGAAAATAATATATTTGGTCCAGTAGATTTTAACAAAATACCAACATAAACCATGTCGATTACAGCTAATGATCCTAACCGAAAAACCTGGCTGAAAGTTCCGGAAAATTCTGATTTTCCTATTCAGAACATTCCCTTTGGAGTTTTTCTGACAAGGGACGATGTGATTACTATAGGAACTCGGATTGGAGATACTGCTATCGATCTTGGAGCCCTGCATCAACTGGGTTATTTCAATGGAATACCACTTACCGACGATATTTTCCTGCAAGACACCCTTAACGATTTCATTTCTGACGGTAAGAAGACGTGGAGACTCGTCCGAAACAGGATCGCGGAAATATTCGATGCCGATTCTCCACAACTCAGGGATAACGACGGCCATAGAAAGGTTGTCCTTTTTGACCTGGACGAGATAGAGATGCAGATGCCTGTGTTGGTGGGGGACTATACCGACTTCTATTCCAGCAAGGAACACGCCACCAATGTAGGCAGTATGTTTCGGGATCCGGATAATGCCCTCTTACCGAACTGGCTTCATATTCCCGTAGGGTATCACGGCAGAAGCTCTTCGATAATTCCCAGTGGAATTCCGGTCCACCGGCCAAAGGGGCAAACAAAACCCAAAGATTCTGATGTTCCTGTTTTCGGTCCGTCCCAAAAGGTGGATTTCGAACTGGAAATGGCGTTTATCACTACTGACGCCAATCATCTTGGAGAACCGATCCCGATCGATGAGGCGGAGGATTACATCTTTGGCCTCGTGTTGTTTAATGACTGGAGTGCCCGGGACATCCAGACCTGGGAATATGTCCCCCTCGGTCCTTTCCTGGCTAAAAATTTCGCATCCTCCATTTCACCCTGGATTGTGACCCTGGATGCACTTGAACCTTTCAGGGTGGAAAGTCCGGAACCTGAGAAACAACTCCTTCCCTATCTACAAAGCAACGGTAAGAAAAGTTTCGATATCAATCTTGAGGTTTACCTCAAGCCCGAGGGTGGCGCCGAAAACCTCATCTCAAGGTCCAATTTCAAGTATATGTACTGGAATATGAGTCAGCAACTGGCCCATCATACCATTAACGGATGTCCGGTGCTTTCAGGAGACATGATGGGATCAGGGACCATTTCCGGTCCAACTCCGGATTCCTACGGTTCTATGCTGGAACTATCGTGGAAAGGGGAAAAACCATTAAAACTAAACGACGGATCCCAGCGCAAGTTTATCGAAGATAATGACACTGTGGTGATGAGAGGTTTCTGTGAAGGACCATACCGCATCGGGTTCGGAGAGGTCACTACGAAACTCTTACCTGTTTTTGAACCCAAGAAAAAGTAAACCTTTTCTGACCATCAGTACGGGGGGTACCCGCCCGCTGTAGTGGTACTGAAGCGGACGGGCAGGGAATGAGTTACCTGTTGTCGTTCCTGCTTTCTCTGTCTTCCCGATTACGATCCTTTCTCATGGCTTCCTCCCGCTCTGCATCCTCTTTTCGTTGCTTGTCCCGGTCTCCGCTCATTTCCATTCTGGATCTTCTGGTCTCCTCTTCATGCTTTCGCTGATCCTGATCTTCTCTTCTCCTTTCCATAATGTCGGATTTTTAGGGTTAATACACTAAATATAAGGAATATACCCGATTGTATCTTCCGTTTAAAGAAGGTTTAACTCGTTTTTGGGATTGTCCTACACCTAAAGATTTTGCTTCAGTTCCTGAAAATCTATTCCATGATGGGATCGGTGGTAGATGCATTTTCCATTTCGGATAACCAGGAGTTGCGGGCTTTCATGAACCACCCCGAAGCGGGATTGTATCTCAGCCGAGATTTCCCGATTTTTAAGGAGGTCAAGGAAATACAGCTGATAGTCACCATCCTTAGGAAGATCAAAATCCTTTTCCAGGTTACCCAACACCATCCGGCTGATGCCGCAACGGGTCGAATGCTTGAATATGACCACGGGTACCTGGTGAGATTTTTGCTCGATCTCGGAGAGTTGTTCCATGTGCTCCAGCGGATGCCAGGGCACCGCTACAATTTCCTTTTTTACAACCTCTCTTTCGCTTTTGAATATTTTATCGAATAAACCCATAGCTGTCTTTTTTACCAAAATTAGGGCTTCTCTTCCAGAAAGGGAAATCCGATCTCCACATTCAGACTTCACTCTGGTAGTACTTATCGGATATCAGGTTTTACAGCGACTGCTTTTGGGGAGGTGCGGGTTCCGAGGAGGCACCGAGTCAATTTGTCTGAATCCACTGATAGGTAGTGGTTTATCTACCGGATTTGGCAGGTTAAACGGAAGAAAACAGGACATAATGTCCTTCAGCGGAAATGGTACATAAATTGGAAAACCAAAAGAAAAAAATAGAAAATGAATCTGAATAACTTCACTATAAAGAGCCAGGAAGCCATTCAACAGGCGCAGCAATTGGCTCAGGAGATGGGGCATCAGCAAATTGAGAACGAACATATCTTTAAGGCCATTACCCTTGTAGATGAAAACGTTACGCCCTACCTACTGAAAAAGCTCAACATCAACAATGTTTTATTCCAGCAGATTCTCGACAAGACCCTGCAGAGTTTTCCCAAAGTCAGTGGCGGAGATATCATGTTGTCCAGAGAAGCCGGCCGCACGTTGAACGAGGCCAGCTCGGTGGCCAAGAAAATGGGAGATGAGTTTGTGTCGATCGAGCACATTATCCTGGCTATTTTCTCTGCCCCGGGAAAGGTTTCCCAGATCCTCAAGGACCAGGGGGCAACGGAGAAAGGCCTGAAGGCTGCCATTGAGGAATTACGGAAGGGCTCCAAGGTGACCTCCCAGAGCGCCGAAGAAACTTATAATTCTCTGAACAAGTACGCCAATCACCTGAACAGACTTGCAGAAGAAGGAAAATTGGATCCGGTGATCGGAAGAGACGAAGAGATCCGTCGGGTCCTACAGATCCTTTCCCGCAGAACCAAAAACAACCCGATGCTTGTGGGGGAACCGGGAGTGGGTAAAACCGCTATTGCCGAAGGTCTCGCCCACCGGATTATTGCCGGGGATGTTCCAGAGAACCTCAAGGAAAAACAGATCTATTCCTTGGACATGGGTGCTCTAATCGCTGGAGCCAAGTACAAAGGGGAATTTGAGGAACGATTAAAAGCAGTGATCAAGGAGGTTACGGGCAGTGAAGGGAACATCGTACTGTTCATCGATGAGATCCATACCCTCGTGGGAGCCGGAGGCGGGCAAGGTGCCATGGACGCCGCCAACATTCTTAAACCGGCCCTTGCCAGAGGAGAACTTCGAGCCATCGGCGCCACCACCCTCGATGAATACCAGAAGTATTTCGAAAAGGACAAAGCCCTTGAGCGGCGTTTCCAGAAAGTGATGGTCGAGGAACCAGATACGGAGAGCGCCATCTCCATACTAAGGGGAATCAAGGAAAAATATGAAACACACCATAAGGTTCGGATCAAGGACGAGGCCATCATTTCCGCGGTCGAACTTTCCCAACGGTATATCACGAACCGATTTCTTCCGGATAAGGCCATAGACCTGATGGATGAGGCTGCGTCGAGGCTCAGGATGGAGATCAATTCAAAACCGGAGGAACTGGATGTGTTGGACAGGAAAATCATGCAGCTTGAAATCGAGATGGAGGCGATAAAAAGGGAAAAGGATGAGAACAAGGTGAAGGCACTAAGAGCGGATCTTGCCAATTATAAAGATGAACGCAATGAGCTCCATGCCCGCTGGAAAAACGAGAAGGATGTGGTCGACAATATCCAGACCGCCAAATCCAATATTGAGGAATATAAATTGGAGGCTGAAAGAGCTGAGAGAGAAGGTAATTACGGGAAGGTAGCAGAGCTGCGCTATGGCAAGATCAAAGAGGAGCAGGAGCGGCTTTCCGAGCTTCAAAAGCAGCTGGAGGAAAATCAGAAGGCTCATTCGCTGATCAAGGAGGAAGTGACCAATGAGGATATCGCGGAGGTGGTTTCCCGTTGGACCGGGATCCCTGTAACCAAAATGCTGCAGAGCGAACGTGAGAAGCTGCTTCATCTCGAGGATGAACTTCATCGTCGGGTCGTCGGACAGGATGAGGCGATCGAGGCGGTTAGCGATGCTGTGAGAAGAAGCAGGGCCGGGCTTCAGGATCAGAAAAAACCCATAGGAACTTTTCTATTCCTGGGAACAACTGGGGTGGGTAAGACAGAACTTGCCAAAGCACTGGCTGATTATCTGTTCGATGATGAAAGCGCGATGACGCGAATAGACATGAGTGAATACCAGGAACGTCATGCGGTTAGCCGCCTTGTGGGAGCCCCTCCGGGATATATCGGTTATGAGGAGGGTGGCCAGTTGACTGAAGCCGTCAGAAGAAAACCCTACTCCGTAGTCCTCCTTGATGAAATTGAAAAAGCACATCCGGATACCTCCAACATCCTCCTGCAGGTGCTCGATGAAGGCCGGCTTACAGATAACAAGGGGCGCCTGGCTGATTTCAGGCATTCCATCATCATCATGACCTCCAATATAGGATCCCACCTCATCCAGGAGAAGTTTGAGACGCTCAAGGATGCGGACTCCGCCATGGAAGCTGCAAAGGAGGAGGTACTGGGATTGCTCCGGCAGAGCGTGAGGCCCGAATTCATCAACCGAATCGATGATATCGTCATGTTCACCCCACTGACAAAAAAGGATATACGGGAAATCGTAGGACTTCAGCTTAAAGGGGTGACCAGAATGCTCGCCAAACAGGGAATCACCCTGGATGCCACTGAAGATGCGATAGCAGATATTGCCGAAAAAGGCTTTGATCCACAATACGGAGCCAGACCGGTCAAACGGACCATTCAACGTGAGGTCCTGAACAAGCTGTCAAAGGAGATCCTCTCCGGTCGGATTCATACCGACAGCATCATACTGCTCGACTCATTCGACGGAGCCCTGGTCTTTAGGAATCAGGAAGAAATAGCCAAATAATCTAAAAGGAAAAAGCCGGAAATTTATGAAGTGCCCCCAAATAGTTAGACATTATTTGGGGGTTTTTTATGTCCAGGAAA
>CAMPKA010000016.1 GCA_946887075.1 uncultured Salinimicrobium sp. | reverse complement strand
GGGGGTGGCGGGGTGTTCAGCTCTGTGATTGGGACCTCTTCCTCTTCAAGAGCATCCATAACAACAAGTCCGGTGTCAATGTCGTCCTTCTCATAGGTCTTCCATTCGATAGCCCTCCAGGTGATCAGGAGTACCAGAATAAGACCAATCTGGAAGAACAGAATACTCCTCCGGGAGAGATCAGCTTTCGGGTTCTTTTTGGGTTTCATAATACGGAGTTGATTATAGGTCTGCTAAAATAATTATTTTTTAATGAAATTTAAATTAATCTTAGCTTTTAACCTGATTAGACATTTTTTCATGATCCGGATCGTGATCCAGGCCGCTATGACGCCCACGCTATTCGCAATGATATCCAAAACATCCCATTGCCTATAACTCGTCAAAGTATCTTGTAGAACCTCAATAAAAATGCCAAAAGATACTGAGGAGACAGAAACAATTAACATTTTTCTACTAAAATGTCTAAAACCATGCCCGTAGACCGTGTAAAGCATCCACAGCATTCCCAGACCATAATAGGCTGCTCCATGAAGGATCTTGTCGCTGAGCCCCAGATTGCTTACCGGCGTTTCGGCCAGATTGACCAGGGAAAGTTGTACAATGGCCCCGGTATAGACTAATGCAGGAAACAAAAGGAGGGATTTAACCCTCAATAACCTCAAGATATTCATCCGCACTTAGAAGATCTTCGAGTTCAGAAGGATCGCTGAACCTGATCTTGATCATCCATCCGTCCCCGTAAGGATCTGAATTCACCTTTTCCGGTTCATCCTCCAGATTCTGATTGAATTCAATGATCTCACCTGAAAGCGGGGCAAAAAGGTCCGATACGGTTTTGACGGCCTCGACCGTTCCGAAGACCTCCTCCCTGTCCAGGGTCTCATCTACGGTTTCAACCTCGACGTAAACGATATCCCCTAGCTCACCCTGAGCAAAATCGGTGATGCCCACAACGGCAATGTCTCCTTCAACCCTGACCCACTCGTGATCGTTGGTGTATTTTAAATCTTTAGGAACTTTCATGGAATAGCTTGTTTAGAGGAGCAAAGTTAATTTTTTAATTCTATTGGTCAAACAGCTTCTTCTAATTTCCAAAGTTGTACCGGAGAGTGAGTCCAGAGCGGATAGTTGTTTGCGGGAAAGAGGTCGAGATTGCATATTCCGAAAAACTGTGGTCATAGTAAATAAGGGCCGTCAGATTCTTAGACAAGGCATAGTCAGCCGTAAAGCTGATCGCCCAGATATCCTGGCCTGCCGTCACCTGATTGTTATCCAGGTCGAGATATCTGATGACGGTCTCGTTGTGTCGGTAGGACACATCCGCCTTGAAATTGAGGTCACTGCTCAATATCCTTTGCCTTCCGCCGATCTTGGTGTCGATTTTCAGGTCCCTGATCCGGTATCCCAGCCCCAAAGTATACTGATTCCCTCTGATCTCGGTCAGCAGGTTATTATCAAAACTCAAGGAGAGTGCGCGGTCCTTCTTGATGTCTGCCAATACCTTAATGGAATTTGTCATCTCAAGGTCCACCCGGATCAGCGGATTGAATTGCTCTGTCAGGTTGATGTTTGAGAAGATCATCCTGCTCCTAAAATTTCCTGTCTGATCAATTTCGAAAGGATCTGCAGGATCATAATCCAGGTTCGTCTGAAACTGGTTGATTGTATAGCCTGCGCTATATCCATGGTTCAGTGAAAAGCGCTTAAAGTGATCCTGAAACCACGGGATCCTCATAAACCCGGTGTATTTGAGCTTCCAGTTTGGGAGCGGAAAATCACGAAAAGCTCCAAGGGAGATCCCTGCCGCTTCGGTCCCTGTGTAAGCCGAAAGAAAAGCAGGCAGCAACACTTCAGGATGAGTCCTTCCAAAACCTTGGGGAAATCCGAACTGGTCAACATCGCCAGGATCAACTCCCCTGGTCCTTGCCAGCCTTCGGGCGACGACAAGTCGGTTTTCCCTGAACTCCTGAAAAGCAGCGGAAGCCTCCAGGGAATTGGAAGAGAAGGCGCTCCCCAAAAGAATCGTCGAGATATTAAAATTGCCAAAAGTCATGGGGGTCAGGGAGAAATACTGCCCGTCGGATACCCGGTAATTTTCAGAGAACGTTTCAGAGTACATCCTGCCGGCGCTTACTTCAATGGTCAGGTCCGGGATTAAAGATATGCTCGCATTGATCCCGAGCTGTTCGCTCTCCACCTCGGTATATTGCTCATTGAAGTCCTGGTATAGGGTCAACCAACCTTTTCGGGCGGCGAGATACCGGATCTCCTCCTGGCTTCCCAGGGTGAATCCGAAAGTCGGATCAAGGGTTCCGAGAAAACCGATCCCGTTGGTGTAACCCGGAAGGAATTTCCCGTTATTCTCCTGATAATTGATCTGGATGCTTTTGATCCCCGTAAGTATTCCCAACAGGGTATTATAGGTTCGGTCCACCGCCCCCAATCGGCCGTTGTCCTGGTCCCGGCGAGTCTCTCCGGTATCCGGATCAAGGGTTGGGACCTGACGGCTTCTTTCCTCGATACTCTGTTCCCCTTTTCCCCTCGCTTCAAGGCCCAGATGGTCATAGAAGGTCTGCATGTCGAGATTGGCATTCACCTGATGTGTGTTGGAATTCTGGATGCTATTTCCCAGGTCAGGGATTCCCTCGAGCATCTGGTCGATTTCCGATCCCCGCTCCCACTGAAAGTTCCCGGTATAGGAATAGGTGGCACTGATAAAATCCAGGACAGGAACCTTTGCGAAGGGAAGGTCGTAGTTCACCTGCAGGGATTGAAAATGCTGGTTTGGAATTCCCGTGTTGAAGAATCCATCCCAAATTCCGGTCGTCCTGTCGGGAATATTCTCTTCACTAAGATAGTTCTGTACCGTCCGGTTGGTCGAGGAATTGAAGTTCAGACGCAGGCTTTCGCTGAAGTTGTAATTGAGGGTATACTGCCAGTCAAACAGGAAATTTCGCTGGTACACTGTCGGAATTCCATTAAGGAAGCCTTCCGGTAGGTTGATCTGCCGAAAGGTCTGCTCATTATACTGCCGGAAAATCGTAGAGCTTGCGGTGATATTCGAAGGTAGCAGATTGAAATTAAAATCCCGAAGAAGAGCCAGGTATTCCGTGCTGTCTATGACCGCAATATCATCAAGCGGAGTTATGGTTACCGGAGCAAAGGTATATTCATAGGTGGCCCCCACCCGCACATTCTGATCAAAAGCCTCCTCTATTTCAAAATCCCGGTGATCCACCTGATTGTAGCTCCCGGACAAGGTGATATTTTCGATATCATAAGGCATTGGTTTGTTTTCCCCGGTGCGTTCCTTCCTCAATCCGATGATATTGATGCTCTGCCTTTTGGTGTAATTTTCGGCTCTTTCCCTCAGGTCCTCTCTGATTGCGGGAGTCGCTGCGTTCTCCAGAACCGTCTCGAGTTCCAGATCAAGATATTCCGGGTCGTATTTGGGGGTGATCAGCTCCTCCCCGATACTGTAGCTAAGGGGAATACGCACCCCCCAGTCCCGTGGTAACAGCTGTCCCATGTTGACATTGGTCAACAGGTCATATTGCTGCATATCCTCACGGCTCCTTTGGTTTGGTCCCTGCTCCAGCGACCCGAATCCGACGGTGCTTCTGCGACCGGTGGCCGAGACGTTCGCAAAATCAGCAAGATTGGCATCCATATTCACAATGGCAGCCCATCCCCCTTCGTTTCTGAGGTCGGAAAGCCTGAGCTCATTAAACCAGACCTCTCCGCACAGGTCTCTGGAGGAGGTTTCGGGAAGACCATTTTTCACCCCCAACATGAGCATCCGGACGTTACCGAAACTAGGATTTCCTTTGATTCCTATTCTCAGCCTGCCCAGTTCATAAGGATCTTCTGCATTGACCGGAATACCCTCTTCCGTGAAGAATTGAAGTTCTGTATTGGTGTAGGTTGGATCCCCAATGACAGTGGCCTTGATCTCCTGGAGAAGCTGCAGAGGCAAATTCAACCTGTTCGGTTCAGGCCAGATCTCTGTAGCGGATCCCGCCCCGAACTCCGTCGGTTTCAGGGGGATTTCGATCTGGTAAAAATTATCGGTGAAATCAGTGCCCAGTCTCACAATGGCGACCAGCTGCCCATCGCTGAGCTCCTGCCGATCCAGTAGGGATTCAGCATGAATGAACATCTGCAGGTTTTTGTACTGTCGCATGTCGAGCTGAAAATTCTTATAGACTCCTCGGGCGTCCTGCGGATCCAATCCACATACCCTGAGGGACAGCGACTGTTCGTTTTGCCGGATTCTGGTATTGTTATTCAGCAATTCTTCCCGTTCCACCCCTGGAGGAAGGACATAGGGTATCGGAAGCCGGTTTTCGTTTTCCTCTATGCTGACTGCAGCAACCTCAAAGGAGGTATCCTCCGTATCCGGGTCGGATCCATCGGGATCCAAGGATTGGGTATACCTGCGGTAATCTCCCCGAACAAGATCAAGGGTTCCAAAACGCAGAACTGTGGGCTCTTCAAAGTCGGTAAGATACATCCTCATGAACCTGATCGACCTGAAATCTGCAATCCCTCCTTTTGCTTCAGTTGGCTCATATATCGGCACCTTAAACTGCAGCCATCGTACGGGCAGTTCCTGTCCATTCTCCAGAGTGGTCGTGAATTGCTTCACATCAGTGATGTACTCAGAATTGTCGATGTTCATTCCCGGAAACAGGTTCACCTCGTATTCGAAATAACTGTTAACGGTATTCATGGTATTATCCCGGTTGATATCCTCGACCGTGGGAAGGGTCGTATTTCCGCGATCCGTCTGGGAAACCTCTGGGGGGGAGTTGCCCTCTATGCCATTATAGTCGAAATAGCGTTCCAGAATGCCCCCGGAACCTTCTAGAAAATAAGTATAGTTGTCCTCCGCTGGATCGGCCAGATTCGCAAAGGAATTGAATTCCCCTGCCTCCTGGGTATCGGAGAGACCATCATACCCGATATCCTGGTTGATCCTTTGTTGTCCCTCCGTATTAAAGGCGTAGATTAGGCTCTGGTTGGCGGGAACTTTTCCAAATACCGTTGGAATGGTGTTCTCCGTGCCCCCGTCAGGTGGCAGCCCGTTTTCATATTGTTTCCTCCCATCTTTAAGGACATCTTCAGATATATTCCCGAGGTTAAAAACAAGGGTGCCTCCGTTGTTCTGGTTGTTCTCCGGATAGATAAAAGGATCCATTAACCAGAATTCGATGTATTCCACATTGCTTTGTTCAAAATTGGTCGCATCGAGTTCCCGGGTTATCCCTCCAAAGTTGTCCCCCGGGTCTGGTAACTGGTTGCTTCCCGCCGCAGCAGGATTGTAGTTGTAGGGTCCGCGGATGCCTGGGTAATAAGCCAGATCCATGGTGTACAATACCTGAGACTGGCCCTGAACGACATCAACATTGGGAAAGATCTCATCCAAAAAGACCCTTCTTGTGGCATAGCTCGTAAGATCTGAGTCTGTAATTCCTGCGGGTCTGCTACTCCCATAGAACACAGGATCGATACTGTACCAGGCGAGCTTGGCCCTGCGGTACCCCGTCTCAATGCTGCCATTGGCCAGGTCCCCCCCGAATTCCAGGGGAACACTGGAAAGCTCCCAGCCTAAAGGATTATCCACAGAAAGAGAGGTCTGGGCACCCTCAAAATCATCCACGTAGGTGGTGGCCTTGCCGTCGAACTCATTTCCTTTTGGCGCCCCGGGCTGAAGATAGGCCACTTCACCCCTGAGGGAAAGGTTTGACACTACGTCGGTATCGATGTTTGGAAGCTTGTTCACCCACCGTGTAAGAAAAGGAAGGTCGGTAGAATAGTTAAGATTAAGCCCAAAAATGGAATTGTTGATCGGTTCCGCGCTGTAAGTGGATTTCTGGGTCAAAGGCCGCTCATTGAGATTCAGGTAAGTCGCACCGATGAGCAGGTTGTCCGAAAAAAGATGTTCCACATGAATTCCCGTAAATCTTTTGGTCTGTTGACCGAACAAGGCATTGTTCTCCGTGGAGATCTGGATGGGGATGTTGGACGCCAAAAGGGCCTCGTCCAAAATCTGAACCCTTCCAAACTGATAATTCACCACATAATCCACTCCTTCCTGAAGCACCCTTCCCCCGGCAGTGACAGTCACCGAACCCTGAGGAACATTGAAAGCTCCGATAGGAATACCCTCCACATTGGAGGACCTGTACCTCCCCCGAAGCTCAAACTTGTTCTTTTCCGCCTGCAGCTGCTCCGCCTGGGTTTTGGTAGTTTCATAGAGGGCCCAGAATACATATTTCTCCTGATTGGGATTGTAAGTTTCGGGGATTTCATAGATCTCAGGCCCGGAATCTGGGGTGGGATCAAGCTGGTTAAAGAGATATTCTCCAAACGGCTCAACAGAAGTGAAAATAATGCTGCCGCTCTCCGGATCTATCGTGATGCCTGGAACGAAATCAAAGAATCCGTCTCCCCCGACGATAGGGTCCCCGGTTGTATTCAGATTGTCCAGGTTGAAAACCCTGAGCAGGGGTGTTTCCTCCACATCTTCGGGAAGTGGCACTCCTTCTACCCCTGTGATGTAATTCAGTGGTTCTGGATCCCGATAAACGATATTCATACGGAAATCCTCCCGCTCTAGATCAAAAGTCTCCAGGTTGTAAATATTCTTCATCATCAGATCCCACACCGGCTCCTCCACATTGGTAACGGTGCTTTTCAGCATCTTCACCACAAGGTTCTGAGCCACAGCAGAATTCTGGCCCTGAGACGGGCTGCTGTTCCCGTCGCTGGCAAACTCCCCTACCTGGTATACCTTCCCGCCTACGGTGTACTGAAATGCAACGCCAAGAATCTCATCGCTTGCCAGCCGCTGGTCGAGTGTGATATATCCGAGCCTTCGGTTGACGGTATACTCCGAAGGCTCCAGCTGCCTTGCATTCTCCAGTTTTACGTAATCCCGCCCTTCTGCTACCGGCAGTCCTCCAAACCCGGCTTCCACTGTGGAAATATCCCGGATGGCCGGAGTAAGCAGGGATTCCCCTGGCCCTGAAATCCCAAAGGGATTAAGGTCGTTGTTTTCATTGTCCGCATAGGCACCCGAGGGGCTGTTGAAAAATCCTGCCGGAGGATTCTCGAGCCCGATATTTCCCGGAACCGGAGATTCTCCGAGGTCCTGGATGGCGACGATGTTCCTTGAATCCGTAATGTACTGCGGATTGTTACTCCTGTTGGTTACCCAGACTTCCACACGTGTTATTTCAACATTGGAATTGATAAAGGGATAGTTAGCCAGAGCCTCATCATAGTGATCCCTGAAATAATGGGCCAGGAAATAATGCCGGTTGGCATCATATTCTATGGCGAATTTCTCAAATTGCTGAACAGTGGCACCTCCCTCCACGTTCACGGTATTGCGTTCGGATTTCTGTTCCGAAAAAACCCCGGTTATGGTTGTTCGGCCAAATTGAAGCTGCGTCTTTAATCCAAACAAGCTCTGGGCGCCCTGGATCAAAGCTGAGTTCAGCGGCATACTGATATTCCCCACTTCGATTTTCTGTATGATATCATCCTCGGTGGGCGTGTATTCCAACTTGAGCTGGTTTTGAAAATCAAAGGTGGATTCCGTATCGTAATTCGCGGTCACTGTCAAGCGCTCTCCAATGTGCCCCAGAAGGCTGAGCTGGATACGTTGGTCAAAATCAAAGGTAAAGGTGCTTCGGTTCCGGGGAGAAAAGGCTGGGTTATCCCTCCTGGAATACAACAGCCCCAGATCCAGGGCCACCGACCCCTGGGGAATGAGCTCTATATCCCCGCCTCCAAAGATATTCTGGAAAAAATCGGAGTCTACATAGAAGCCCGGTAGCAAATCCCGCTGATCTTCAGCCGCTCCTTTCTTTCTTCCCGAGAGGGCATCTATCTTATCCTGAAAGTATTCCTTCATCTCCTCCTGGATCACGAGTTCCTGGTATTCCTCAGGAGTCAGGATCAGGGGTGCAGAGAGATCAAAATCCCCCAGTTTTCTCGTATAGATATAGCGGTCCAGAATAGGATCATATGTGTAGGAATAAATAATGCTGGAGGGATCTGGTAGCGCTATTCTTCCGAGGGAATAGCCGGTCTTTGTGGTATCCTGCTCCTGGGGATCCTGGCCGAAAACCTGGGCAGCAAAAAACAGGGCGCAACTCAGCACGAGGTATTTTGACAGCGAAAACTGGGAGTTGTAGCTCTGCCCCAAGAGAATTAAAGATTTTTAAGTGCCTGTTTTATAAGAGATTCCGCCGAAGCACCCGGTTCTTGTTTTACCAGCCTGTCGACTACCTTCTCCGATAGTTTACGGGTATAGCCCAAGGTCTCTAATGCTGATAACGCTTCTTCCCTGCTCGTATTGCTCTGTTGCACTGAAACTTCACCTTCGAAAGGCATGGCGGACATCTTGTCCTTGAGGTCTACAATTACCCGCTGTGCCGTTTTAGCCCCGATTCCCTTTACTCCCTGAATCACAGCTACGTCCCCACTTGCAATTGCCTCCCGAATCTGAGCTGGTTCAAGCGAGGATAACATCGTCCTGGCGGTTCCTGCGCCAACTCCCGACACAGAGATCAGTAACCGGAATATCTCCCTTTCCGATCGCTCCCAGAACCCAAACAGGGTTTGAGAATCTTCCTTGACCTGAAAATGTGTATACAGTCTGAGATGCTCCGAATCGGGAAGTAGTGAATAGGTGTTCAGGGAGATATGGATAAAGTAGCCAACCCCTCGGCAATCGATAACCACATTAGTGGGATTTTTTTCGACAAGGCGGCCTTCAATACTGTAAATCATCTGGTCAAAATATGTACGGAACCAAATGTAGTAAAATTTAGCCTAGGGGAACAATACCGGGTCTCCCTGAACTGGGGTCGAAAATCCTGATCAGCTAGACCGACTGACGGCGTGCCTTTTTCTCCTTTTCCTGGGCATCGACTACCGCCACGGCGGTCATGTTGACAATTTCCTCCACACTTGCACCGAGCTGAAGCACGTGCACGGGCTTGTTCATACCCATCAGGATCGGACCTACGGATTCCGTCTTGTTCAGCTCCTTGATCAGCTTATAGGTGCTGTTGCCTGAATCCAAGTTTGGGAAAATAAGGGTATTGACCTTTTTGCCAGCGATTTTTGAAAAGGGAAACTTCTTCTGGAGCATTTCCTTATTGAGCGCAAAATCCGTTTGCATTTCACCATCCACAACAAGGTCGGGATAGGTTCTGTGAAGAAAAGTCACGGCTTCCCGTACCTTGGCTGCCCTTTCATTTCGCGAGGATCCGAAATTCCCGTAAGAGATCATTGCGATCACAGGTTCCATTCCAAACAACCTTACCGTCCGTGCGGTCATTTGGGCAATTTTTGCAAGTTCCTTGGCTGAAGGATCGATGTTGACAGAAGTATCGCTGATGAAGATGGGGCCCCGGGAGGTATTCATCAGATTTGTCGCAGCCACCCGGTTTACCCCTTTAGCCGTTCCAATGAGCTCGAGCATGGGTTTCAGCACGGTAGGATAGGAACGGGAGTATCCAGAAATCAGCGCGTCCGCATCTCCCTCATTGACCATCATGGCTGCGAAGTAGTTCCTTTGGCGCATCAGAAGCTCCGCATCGTAGCGCGTCACCCCTTTTCGCAACCTGGCTTTCCAGTACACCTCAGCATAACGGCTTCGTCTTTCCTGTTCCTCGTCAGATTTAGTGTCGATAATCTTGACGTCCTTAAACGAAAAATCTATTTCTGCCATCAGTTCGGAGATCACGTCCCGCCTTCCCAGGAGGATCGGTTCCGCAATTCCCTCGTCGTGTGCGATCTGTGCAGCTTTCAATACGTCCAGGTGATCCGCCTCTGCGAAGATCACTCTCTTGGGTTCCATCTTGGCCCGATTCATCAGCAAACGGGTAATTTTGTTATCATTCCCCATGCGTTCCAGCAAATCCCCTACGTAACGGTCCCAATCCTGGATCGGGTTTTTCGCTACCCCTGTTTCCATAGCCGCGCGGGCAACCGCCGGAGGGACTACGGCAACGAGTCTCGGATCAAATGGTTTGGGAATAATATAATCACGGCCAAAGGTCAGCTTGGTTTCGCCATAAGCGATATTGACCTGTTCGGGCACCGGTTCCTTCGCAAGTTCTGCAAGCGCCTTAACCGCCGCCATTTTCATCTCCTCATTGATTTTGGTCGCCCTCACATCCAGCGCTCCCCTGAAGATGAACGGAAAACCCAATACATTGTTCACCTGGTTTGGATGGTCGCTCCTGCCGGTGGCCATAATGATATCTTTCCTTGTGGCACAGGCCAATTCGTAATCGATCTCCGGATTGGGATTGGCCATGGCAAATACAATGGGTCGTTTGGCCATTTTTTTGAGCATGTCCGGGGAGACGATATTCCCAACAGATAAGCCAAGAAAGACATCAGCACCCTCCATAGCCTCTCCGAGGTTCTCATACCGCTTCTCAACAGCAAATTTTTTCTGTAAGTCTGAAAGATCTTCCCTTCCATGATGAAGGACACCGTTAATGTCAAACATCACAATATTGCTGACTTTTACCCCCAGGGCTATGAACAGGTTGGCACAGGCAATGGCAGCTGAACCTGCGCCGGAGATGACCACCTTCACCTTCTGAATCTTCTTACCCGCCAGTTCCAGGGCATTGAGCAAGGCAGCAGAAGAAATGATCGCAGTTCCATGCTGGTCATCATGCATTACGGGAATATCGAGTTCCTCCTTTAGGCGCCGCTCGATCTCAAAAGCCTCAGGAGCCGCGATATCTTCCAGGTTGATTCCCCCGAAGGTCGGTGCGATGTTCTTTACCGTTTCCACAAAGGCATCCACATCCTTGGTTCCGATCTCGATGTCGAAAACGTCGATATCTGAGAAAATCTTAAAAAGCAATCCTTTCCCCTCCATGACCGGTTTAGAGGCCTCCGGGCCAATATCCCCAAGTCCCAGTACGGCCGTACCGTTCGAAATCACGGCGACCAGATTCCCCTTGGTCGTATATTTGTAAACCTTTTCGATGTTCTTATGGATCTCCAGACAAGGGGCGGCAACCCCGGGAGAATAGGCAAGGGAGAGGTCGCGTTGGGTAGAATATTTCTTGGTCGGAACTACCTGAATCTTCCCCGGAAAGGGTTTGGCGTGATAGACAAGAGCTTCCCTTCGTTTTCTTTCATTGCTCATAGATTTCCCATTTAAGGACCTGCAAAGTTAAAGGATTCCGGAATATGACAGGAGACCCAGGAGGGAATTTACGGGAACAGCTGATCCGGAGGTACAAGGTCGTCGAGTTCATCGCGATATTGTTCAGGAAGGAGTTCCAAACCGAGTTGGTAGGACGCGTTCATCCATCCAAAACCAGAGGTTGTGATATATGCGAACTCAGTTCCGACATTCCCGTACTCCGCGTACACCTTGTGGGTGGCCTTCACGACATCAAACTTCTCCGGCACGGTACCATTGTAATCGACAGCATTCCTGGTAATCATCCAGAGCCAGCGATAGATCAGTTCATGCGCCAAAGGTTCGAATCCATATTGCAAAAGGCCCTCCCAGAGCAGCATCTGATGGGGAGCCCATCCATAAGGATAATCCCACTGTCGCTGTATCCCTTTTTTGGCGGAAGCCTCTGTAGAAGCGAGCGAACTGGCCAGGATTCCTCCTTTTGCCACCAGATCCTCCTCCAGGCTCTTGACCATTCTTTGCGCTTGCTGAGCTGTGGGAATTCCCGCCCAGAGCGGATAGAAATTTGTCGCAGAAAGATAACTTGTGCGGTTTTCCGTTGTAAGATCATAATCAAAATATCCACCCGCTTCCGGATCCCAGAGGTATTTTTTCATAAGATCTTTACGGGTACTGGCTTTTCCCCTCCAGAAGTCATCGGTATAAGTCCGTCCCGAGGGACTCCTGAAAACCCCGTCAAAGTATCGCCTGATGAGATAGGCGAAGTCCGTTTCATATTTATACAGAAGCGCATTGAGACCTACAGGAACGAGTTCTGTGGCTTTCCCTACAAGTCTCCAGGTGGTATCATGTCCACTTTCCCGCATGGTTCTGTCATGACGGAAATATTCGTCTAGGGCCTCATCTCTAATCTCACCGGTCTTGTATCCCTCGGTAAACTCCTCCAGGGACATCTTATGCTTCTGGGCGAATTCCAGGAGTATCTCCTCGAAATGACCGGGTTCGGTCTCTGGCGGAATACCAATCCCCTGGCCAAGATAGCGGTTTAGTCCTATTGGAGTCAGGCGCTCCCCTTCCTCCATCCATACCTGCTCATACTCCCGGATTGCAGCCCCGAGGGACGTTCTGAGCCAGAGGGAATCCTTTTGTTCCATAGCCTCATAGACCTTCCTGACCAGGGAAGAAAGGAATGGGGGCTGACTTCTGGTCAGATAATAGGACCGGTTGGCATTGAGGATCTTTCCGTAGTGATTAACCTGGTACACCAGGTTGTCTACCATCGCCCTGGCAAGGGAATCCCTGTTATCGAGGAGAAGTCCCAAACTGATAAAGTAGCTGTCCCATCCGTACATTTCATTGAACCTCCCGCCGGGGACCACAAAAGGAACGGCTTTTCCATTGTCAGTCTTAAGGGCTAAAAGTCCCGGCTGATCATTGATCGATTGGACATATTCGGGGGTAATGTTATCGGGCAATAGCACCACCTGGAATCCCGACAGGTCTTTCTCCAGCTGCCGGTAGTATTTTATTCCCGCAGTATCCGACGGAGCGATGTAGAGGCGCTGATTTCCCGGAGAAGCCTTCGGGTCCCGCAGGATCTCGGCGAGTCCTTCCTCGTCGATAGCACGTGTAAGATCATTCCAGAATACGGTTCTGATCCTCCTGGAGATCCGCTCCGACGGAGGTTCTTTAATCCGCTCTACAGAAATATTCAGGCTATCCCTTCCACCCATTTGCGCCTGGGCGAGTTCCTGAAGCAGATTTGACAGGTGATAAATACGCCGGATAACCAGTGAATCCCCACTGCGCCCGGTAATCCGGAACCCCTGCCGGGGTTTATCGGCTATGGTTATCTTTTTATCGCCATCGGTGTCTGCTGTGCGTAGGAGCTGCTCAAGGGCGGAATCCACATCAAAAACGAACGCTCTCTCCTGGGCGATCCCTGGAGCGATCATGGTTAGCAGAAAGGCGGGGATCAATAGCCACCGCGGTCTCATGATTAAGTCGTTACGGCTGATGTGGATGAGATCATTCATACCTGTAAAGATACAAAGTGGAACTTTGCCTTAAACGTACCTGGAAAAAGAGCTAATTCCGAAACTGGAACGCTCATTCCTTTAAAAACCTGATATTCCTGGTCAGTCCTTTGTACTTGGTCCTTTTCACCGCGGATTTCCGAAAGATCTTGCTAAAGGTTTCTTCGGTGATTTCCTCCCAGTCCTTCCGGGTCATTTCGCTGAATTCTTCATGAGGTTCCAAAAGGGGTTCCGAATGGCCTTTGGAGAAACGATTCCAGGGACAAATATCCTGGCAGATATCACAGCCGAATATCCAGTCATCAAATCGCCCTTTAAAACCAGCTGGAATTTCCTCTTTGAGTTCAATGGTAAAATAGGAAATACACTTGCTGCCATCCACTTTGTAAGGCTCGATTATGGCTTGAGTAGGACAGGCATCTATGCAGGCCGTACATGTTCCGCAGTGATCCGTAGTGGGGCTGTCATACTCCAGGTCCAGATCTACGATCAGTTCCGCAACAAAAAAGAAAGATCCTTTTCTTTTGGAAAGCAGCAGACTGTTTTTCCCCACCCAGCCCAGGCCGCTCTTTGCCGCCCATGCCTTGTCCATTACAGGTGCGGAATCCACGAATGCTCTGCCGTCTACTTCTCCTATTTCCTCCTGAATATACCGCAGTAGTTCGCGGAGTTTATCCTTGATCACGAAATGGTAATCCATACCATAGGCATATTTACTGATCTTATAGGAATCCTCGTTTTGGCTGGTATTGGGGTAGTAATTAAGCAGCAGGGAGATAACGCTTTTGGAACCGGGAACCAGCAACGTGGGATCCAGGCGCTTGTCAAAATGATTTTCCAAGTAGGTCATCTCTCCCTGCCGATTCTCCCTAAGATACTCCTCGAGCCTGGGCGCCTCCTCTTCAAGATAGGCAGCCTTGGAGATTCCACAGGAGAGAAAGCCAAGGCGTTTTGCTTCGGCTTTGATCAGGGCGGTATATCTGGCTGGATTGGAGGAAGTCATCTTTCTTCGAATTTCAGGATCGCATTCTTGGGTTTCAAGGTGATCAAAGGCTGCATCTCGATCAGGCTGTTCTCCGGTAAAATCCTGAACCTCGAGATCAGCTCTGAAATGCAGAGCACCATCTCATACATTGCAAAATTGCTGCCAATACATTTGCGAGGACCTGCCCCAAAGGGAAAGTAATGCGAATTCGTGCTACGGTTGAACCGCTCCGGCTGAAATAATGTCGGATCTCTCCAGAAACCGGGATGCCTGTGAATCTCAAAGAGCGAAAACAGGAGGGTTGAACCGGCAGGAAATGACTTGCCTTCAAAAGCATCATCAGTCTTGTTCACCCGGTCGATAAAATAGACGGGGGGAAATAATCGCATGGCCTCCAGGATTACGAGCTCCGTATAGGTGCAACCTCTGATGATTTCCATGGGGTCTCCGCCAGTTTCCTTGGCCGCCCTGGCCTCTGAGGCGATTTTTTCCTGTGCTGCCGGATGTCTGGCTAAAAGCTGACAGGTGAAGGTCAGCGCATTCGATGCGGTCTCATGGCCCGCTGTAAACAGGATCAGGATCTCATCCAAAAGCTGTTGCTCATGCATATGGCTACCATCATCGTATCTTGCCTCTAGAAGCATATCCAAAAGATCTCCCGGATTTCTCTCCGCTTGCCTTCGGTCACGGATTACCTTTAGAAGGATTTTCTTGGCCTCCCTTGCCAGATCGAGATGTTTGGTGATCATTCCCCGCCATTTGAACCACCAGCCGAGATAAGGCTGTCGAAGCTCTCGGACCAGCATAGCCTGGGCCTCCTGAGTAAAAAACTGCAGCCGGTCTATCTCATCCTGGTCCACGGCGCCGCTGAAGAGCGCCTTCACCACGCTTTGAAAGGCAAGGTCACTCATCACGGGAAAAATATCTACCGACCGGTTGGCGGGAATCCTTTGGAGCTCGGTAAGGATAGCGTCATGAATCTTTTTCAGGACGAGATCCAGACTTTTCCGGTGAAAAGCCGGCTGGATCAGTTTACGCTGGCCTCTCCATGCCTCCCCTTCCGAGGTGAGCAATCCATTACCCAGATATTTAGCCATATCCTGCTGCTGAATGGCGGACTTGGTATAATTGCGATGGTTTTTCTGGAGCACGTACTGAGCAAAGGCAGCATCCCTGGAAAAAATGATCCTCCTGCCCAATCCGGTGTCCATGGTAAAGGTATCCCCGCACCGCTCAAAATTGTCGTGATGAAACGGGAGGGGATTTCTGAGAATTTCCCTTGCCCGGGTATAGAACCTCAACCGGGAAACCTTGGGAATGCCACTGGTCCTGTTCATTAAATCGATTTTATTCAGTCGAACAAGCCCCCCTGAGCAGAGTTCCTGGTCCTCCCCAAATGTCGGTAAGCCGCCTCCGTCACCTCCCTCCCACGCGGGGTGCGCTGGATGAATCCCTGCTGGATCAAAAAGGGCTCATAAACCTCCTCCAGGGTTTCCGCACTTTCGCTGACCGCTGTGGCTAAAGTCGTAATTCCTACAGGACCTCCTTTGAATTTATCGATGATCGTCGTCAGGATCTTGTTGTCCATTTCATCTAGTCCATGCGCATCGACGTTCAGGGCCTTGAGTCCGAACCTGGCAATTTCGATATCTATTTTCCCGTTTCCTTTGATCTGAGCAAAATCCCTGACCCTTCGCAGAAGGGCATTAGCTATTCTGGGGGTCCCTCGACTTCTTCCAGCGATCTCAATAGCGGCTTCCATGCTCATAGGCACCTTGAGGATATGGGCACTTCTTTGCACAATGTCTGCAAGAAGTTCTGTAGAGTAATATTCAAGCCGGCTAGAAATCCCGAACCTCGCTCTCATTGGAGCGGTCAGCAGACCGCTTCGCGTAGTGGCCCCGATTAATGTAAAGGGGTTCAGGTTAATCTGAACGCTTCTGGCGTTCGGACCGGACTCGATCATGATATCGATCCGGTAGTCCTCCATTGCGGAATAGAGGTATTCCTCCACCACCGCACTGAGGCGATGTATCTCATCTATAAACAGGACGTCCCGTTCCTCGAGGTTGGTCAGGAGCCCCGCAAGATCACCGGGTTTGTCGAGGACGGGTCCGGAAGTGACCTTGATATTCACTTCCAGTTCATTTGCCAGGATATGGGCCAGGGTGGTTTTGCCCAGTCCGGGAGGTCCGTGGAAGAGCGTATGGTCCAGGGCTTCTCCGCGCTGATTTGCAGCTTCCACAAAGACCTTTAGATTCTCGAGCACCTGATCCTGGCCTGCAAAATCATCGAATCGTAAGGGTCTTAAAGCCCTTTCGATATCTACTTCTTCAGGAGAAAAATGCGCGCCGCTGGGATCTAGGTACTCGTTCATATTGAGAGGGTTGAATTCCACAAAGGTAAAAGAAAAGCCTCTTCCGGAGAAAAGGCTTTCGATATAATCGGAAATTCAGATCCTAATGATTCAATTCCTCCTCGTCCTCCTGAAGGGGCACTGTCTGGGGAGCGAAATCCTGCCCCGCTATGACATATTTGCCGGCTTCATTGGTCTTGCTGTAATCGTAAGGCCAGCGGTAGACAACGGGAAGAGGACCAGGCCAGTTTCCATGGATCGGGTCGATCGGTGTAGTCCATTCCAGCGTATTGGAATTCCATGGATTGGCAGTCGCCCGTTTCCCGAAAAAGATCGAATGGATAAAATTATAAAGGAACACGAGTTGTACCAGCGCGGTAATTATGGCAAATACCGTGATCAGGACGTTGATGTCCGCAAGATCATCAAAGTAGGGAAAAGCGGTGTTGTCGTAGTAACGTCGCGGCAATCCGGCCATTCCTATAAAGTGCATGGGGAAAAATACCCCGTAGGCTCCGATGATCGTGATCCAGAAGTGGACATAACCCAGGTTCTTATTCATCATTTTCCCAAACATCTTGGGAAACCAGTGATAGATTCCGGCGAACATCCCGTAGAGGGCGGAGATACCCATGACCAGGTGGAAATGCGCCACAACAAAATAGGTGTCGTGCACGTTGATATCCAGCGTACTGTCTCCCAGAACTATTCCCGTCAGTCCTCCCGTGATAAAGGTCGATACAAATCCAATGGAAAACAGCATCGACGGATTCATCTGTAAATTTCCTTTCCAGATCGTGGTGATCCAGTTAAAGGCTTTTACTGCTGAAGGAATGGCAATGAGCAGGGTTGTAAAGGTAAAGACCGATCCCAGGAACGGATTCATCCCGGAAACGAACATGTGGTGTCCCCACACAATGGTGGAGAGAAATGCGATACCGAGAATGGAGGCGATCATCGCGCGATACCCGAAAATAGGTTTCCGTGAGTTGGTCGATAGAATCTCAGAAGCCATTCCCATGGCCGGAAGAATAACGATGTACACCTCCGGATGCCCTAGGAACCAGAACAGGTGTTCGAAAAGTATTGGAGAACCCCCCTGGTAATGAAGCACCTCTCCTTTCAAAAAGATGTCACTGAGGAAAAAGGAGGTTCCAAAGCTTCTATCCATAATGAGCATCAGAGCCGCTGCAAACAACACCGGAAAGGAGACCACCCCGATAATGGCAGTGACAAAAAGAGCCCATACCGTCAGGGGAAGTCGGGTCATCGACATCCCTTTGGTCCTCAGGTTGATCACAGTCACGATGTAGTTCAGGGAACCCAAAAGAGAAGAGGCGATAAAGATGGCCATCGAAACCAGCCAAAGCGTCATCCCAAGACCTGATCCTCCGATTGCCGCAGGAAGCGCACTAAGAGGAGGATATATCGTCCATCCTGCTGAGGCCGGACCTGTTTCCACAAAAAGGGAGGCGAGCATGATGACCGAGGAAAGGAAGAACAGCCAGTATGACAGCATGTTCATAAATCCGGAAGCCATATCCCTGGCCCCGATCTGCAGTGGGATCAGGAGATTGCTGAAAGTACCACTAAGTCCCTGGGTGAGTACGAAAAAGACCATGATGGTTCCGTGAATGGTGACAAGTGCCAGATAAATTTCCGGGCTCATGATGCCGTCGGGAGCCCATTTTCCAAGAAAAATTTCGAATATCTTGAAGGATTCCGCCGGCCACGCAAGCTGCATCCTAAAGAAGACGGACATGGCGATCCCGATAATCCCCATAAAAAGTGCGGTAAAGAGATACTGCTTCGCAATGATCTTGTGGTCCATGCTAAAGATGTACCGCGTAAAGAAATTACCTCCATGATGTTCATCATGAGCGTGTTCATCGAACTGTTCGTGTCCTACTGCTGACATATTTTTTTAATCTTAACTTTATTATTGTTGAACCTGCGCTACATCCGCACCATCTGAAACCGCTGCCGGTTCGGGCGAGCTTTCCTCTGGTTGAATGGTCTCTCCAAATCTCTCCTGTTGTGCCATCCAGTCCTGAAACTCCTGCTGGCTCTCCACTACGACTTTCATCTGCATATTGTAATGGGCTACTCCACATATCTTGTTACACAAGAGGAAATATTCGAATTGCTCGTAAGGAGGAAGGGCTTCTTCTCCTGCCACTGCACGTCTCTTGTTTTCTTCCCGTCTGATCTCCTGGATCCTTGCGATCTTATCCCTCATGTATTCCGTCTCCTGGATCTCATCAGTCGTCACTGTCGGAGTAAAGGAAAATTGGGTGATCATTCCCGGTACCACATTCATCTGAGCCCTGAAATGAGGAAAATACGCCGAATGCAGCACGTCCTGGGAACGCATCTTGAAAAGCACCGGACGATCCACCGGAAGATGTAGTTCAGTGACCACGACATCATCATAGGCATAAGCGTCTGTTTCATCCACTCCGAGGGTATTCGGACCCTCTATAAAGCGCACATTGGCTTTTCCGAGCACATTGTCCTGTCCTGCATACCGGGCGGTCCATCTAAATTGCTGCGCATAGAGCTCTATTACAATAGGATCCTCTTCCTCTGCGACATCCATGATATCAGTCCATGTAAAAAGACCGTAGATAATCAGTCCGGCCAATACGATCACAGGAATGATCGTCCAGACGAATTCGAGCTTGTCGTTATCAGCAAAGAACAGTGCCTTCCTGCCCTGCTTACCCTTATATCTGAAAGCGAAAAAGTGCAGCAGCCCTTGAGTGATCACCTGAACGAACATGATCAGGGCCATGGTAATCAAAAGGAGATTGTCGTATTCCGCCCCATGAGCCGAGGAAGCTGCAGGAAGTGCCCGGTCAGTGAAATTCCAGAAGTTATACAACATGAACAGATAGAAGGCGATACCAAATGCCAGCATCAAATTTCCCTGGGTACGATTATCCTTGTCGCTCGCCACCTGATTATTATCCAGTGGCTCCGTACTCCTTGACAGGACAAATATTCTGGACAGCTGCCAAAGGGTGATAGCGAAAAGTGCTACTACTATAATGATTAAAAATACGGTCATCTTAATATATCTTCTTTAACTACTGTTTCTAATAATGATAATTTTCGCTTTCAACAAGGAACGGATCTCCTTTGGGGTACAGGGAGACCTTGCCAAGTCCTTTTCCCACTACAAAGACAAAAAGTCCGAGGAAGAACAGAATGCCTGCGATCTCAGGTATCCCGAACGCCCAGTACGGCCCTATGGTAGAAGGAACGACCAACAGAAATATGTCAATATAGTGTCCGATAAGCACCACTAAACAGGTCAGAACCACGAAAAAAGGTACTCTTTTGAAGGTGGTATTCATCAGCATCAGGATAGGGAAGACAAAATTAAGAACCAGCATCCCGAAAAACAACAGATTGTATTCTTCAATTCTCATAGTGAAGTAAACCACTTCTTCAGGAATGTTGGCGTACCAGATCAGCATGAATTGCCCGAACCACAGATAAGTCCAGAAGATACTGAAGGCGAAGATATACTTGGCCAGGTCATGTAGATGGCTGTCATTGACAAAGGGCAGATATCCCTTTCCCCGAAGATAAATGGTAACCAGAGCAATCACCGTAATCGCTGAAACGAACATGCTCGCAAAGACGTACCAGGCAAAGAGGGTACTGTACCAGTGCGGGCTCAGGGACATGAACCAATCCCAGGCCATCATCGATTCCGTCACGATAAAGAACAACAGGAAATAAACCGATATCCTGAAATTTTTCTTATACGGCGCATAACCGGAAACCTCGGCCTGTCGAAGGGAGTTCCTTCTGGCGAAATAGCGGTAAAGATTCCAGCCTAAAAGATAGATCAGGGCTCTGATGATAAAGAACGGGAGGTTCAGGTACCCTGATTTTCCCTGAAGGACTTCATCATGAGCAACGATATCTTCGTCCATCCATGGGAAAAAGTGCGTACCGGCCAGTAACACGATCAGGACAACGATAATTGAGCCAGGCAGCACATAAGCTGTGATCCCTTCAAATACCCGGTAGAGCACAGGAGACCATCCGGCCTGAGCCACGTACTGAATGGCGTGGAACACCAGGGCTCCCAAGGCGATCATAAAGAAAAAGAACCCGGCTACAAATACTGCGGCCCAGGGTCTTGACTGTAACTGATGAAGTACATGTTCAAGATGGGCGACATCATGCTGCCCCGCTTCTTCCTCGGAAATTCCATGACCCGGTCCTGCTTCAAGACGTTTTTCGGTTATTCCATGATCTGGAAGACCTTCATCTCCTGCTGTAGCGCTCTCTGAATGAGCTCCATGCCCGGCCTCGGCAGCCAATATTTCCTGGACCTCCTCCACTGTGGAAGGTGCGGCTAGAAATCCATAGGCTAACCCGAGAATCCCCAGTACCATGAAAATAATCGAAATGAACTTTAATTTACTGGATAGCGTGTACATACTGGCTAATATAATACTGTTATTCTTGAATTAAACTCATGCTCTCTTCCCCGGTCTCCTCTTCCTTCACCTGAGTAGTGTCCTGGGCATTGATGGCAGGTATCAGGTTATCCTCATTTGCGTTTCCTGATGCGGTCTCAAAAGGGATCGCACTTCCGCCTTCCAACTCATTCTTCAGGGTCATGACATAGTGTACGATCTTCCACCTTTCCTCGATGGAGGTCTGGGACGCGTAGGATCCCATATTGTTCAACCCGTAGTAGATCACATGATATACACTTCCCTCAGTGATCGCTCTTCCTACATCATCGTAGCTCGGAATTCCGAGAATTTTTTCCCGTTCGACCAGTATTCCCTTTCCGTTCCCCTGGTCACCATGACATACGGCGCAGTAGATCGTGAACAAAGCTTCTCCTTCGTTGACTATCTCTTCAGTATATGGCAGTGGATTCTCCAGTTGCGCTTTGGCCGCCGCATATCCCTCAGGAGAATTTTCATAAGGATAGGGTCTCCATCCCCTCGGTACCGTCCCGTCAACCGGGAGTTTCGCTTCCTGCTGATTGACAAAGACATCGTAAGCTCCATACGGTTCGTAGCTCACCTCAAAGTACATGTCCGGCATATACTGGTAATTGGGCTCCGACTCCTCCTGACAGGAGATCGCGCTCAGACCGATGATGAAGATTAAGAACTTGCTAAATAAACTTTTCATTAGGTTTATTTGTTATCGATTAATTTAATTTCAGAAGCACCCGTGTCGTACAGAAACCGACTAAGGTGGTCTGTATCATGATCCCCTACCGCCACTTCAACTAAAAAATGATCATCCGTGGTCCTGACATCCGGATTTTCAGCACGTTTGAATGGCCATATCCTGCTTCTCATATAGAAGGTAAAAACCATCAGGTGAGCAGCAAAAAACACGGTTAGCTCAAACATGATCGGGACGAAAGTCGGCATGTTCTGAACGAAAGAAAAAGAAGGTTTCCCACCGATGTTCAGCGGCCAGTCTTCGATCATGATGAACCACATCATCGTACAGGCCACGGTAAGCCCAAGAAGCCCATAAAGGAAGGACATGATGGCCAGTCTGGTGGGTGCCATTCCGAGCAATTTGTCCAGCCCGTGGATCGGGAAAGGCGTATAGACGTCAATGATATGATACCGCGACTCCCTGATTTGCTTTACCGCCTGGAGCAGCAAATCATCATCATTATAGATAGCATGTAATACCTTTCTCGCCATTTTATTTGTTTTTAAGTATTTCTGCCTGCTCATTCCAGTTCCCTCGATTCTCAGCTGTAGGGAAGTTATCAATGATTCCGCTGAGCAAACGGATATGTTCCTCACGCAAACGGCTCACCTGCTCATAGGTATAGATTCCGACCTGATGCAGTTTCTGCTCCATTACCGGACCCACCCCTTTCAGTTTCTGAAGATCGTCGGCTGCCTGAGTAGCAGGATCAAACACGCCGATCTCATGAAGCATGTCATCCAGCCGCTCCCTGTCGATCTCCGAATTGGTCAGACCTTCAGTGTGGACAGTGGGTTCATGCTCAGTGGTTTCCTCTTCCTCCAGGTCATTATCGGCATTCGCAGAAAGATTGGCTGCAGGCTCCTCCACGGAGGGATCGGGTATATACCGGTCCGTTTTCAGATGATGCTCCTCCCTGAGTCTCTTGTGCATTTCTCCCGAGGACTTCAGGATTGTTTTGACCTCGGCCTGGGCGATCACCGGAAATGTTCTCGCATAAAGAAGGAACAGCACAAAGAAAAATCCTATAGTCCCTATAAAGACCCCGATATCCACAAAGGTCGGTGAAAACAGGGTCCAGGACGAAGGAGTACGCCCTTTACTAAGGTTAATGACGATGATATCAAATCTTTCGAACCACATCCCGATATTGATCACCAGGGCCACAAAAAAGGTCCACATGATATTACGGCGAAGCTTTTTCACCCATAGGGAAAGCGGAACGATGAAGTTACAGATGATCAAGGCCCAGAATGCCCACCAGTAAGGTCCTGTTGCTGCCCCAAAGGACATATAGGTGTAGTTTTCAGCGTCCATCCCGGAGTACCAACCGATAAAAAATTCTGTGATGTAGGCCACCGAAACGATCCCACCGGTCAACAGGATGACCTTATTCATGTATTCAATATGCAGGAGCGTGATATAGTTCTCCAGGTGAGACACTTTCCGCATAATGATCAGCAGGGTCTGCACCATTGCAAAACCTGAGAAGATCGCCCCGGCTACGAAATATGGCGGGAAAATCGTACTATGCCATCCCGGAACAAGGGACGTGGCAAAGTCAAAGGATACGATGGTATGGACCGAAAGTACCAGCGGGGTCGCAAGACCTGCCAGAACAAGAGACACTTCCTCAAAGCGCTGCCAGTCCTTTACCCTGCCGCTCCATCCGAAGCTCAGGATCCCATAAATCCTTTGCTGGAATGGTCTTGTGGCCTTATCCCTTAACATCGCAAAATCCGGAAGCAGACCCGTCCACCAGAATACCAGAGACACAGAGAGATAAGTCGAGATCGCGAAGACGTCCCATAACAATGGGGAGTTGAAGTTCACCCAAAGGGATCCGAACTGGTTCGGAATCGGGAGTACCCAGTATGCCAGCCAGGGTCGCCCCATATGTATGATCGGGAAAAGCCCCGCCTGAACGACAGCAAATATCGTCATCGCTTCCGCAGATCTGTTGATGGCCATTCTCCATTTTTGTCTGAAAAGCAGAAGGACGGCCGAAATCAGGGTACCCGCATGGCCGATCCCTACCCACCAGACAAAATTGGTAATATCCCATGCCCATCCGATGGTCTTATTAAGACCCCAGACTCCGATCCCCGTAGACACCGTATAGATGATACAGCCCAGACCCCAGAGAAACGCTGCAAGAGCGATCAGAAAAACTATCCACCAGGACCTGTTGGCCCTCCCGAAGATGGGAGCACCCACATCGGCACTGATGTCCTTATAGGTTTTCTCGCCGATGATTAAAGGCTCTCTTATTGGTGCTTCGTAATGTGACGACATATGCTAATGATTGATTCTGATTTTTTTCTACAAGTTTTAATCCTCGGTATCGTTGGTCACAGCCACCTGATACAACACATTTGGTCGTGTACCCATTTCTCCCAGGGCATGGAACATCCTGTCATTATTGGCCAATTCGAGAATTCGGGACTCTTCATTATTGATATCCCCGAAAACAATGGCTCCTTTATCACAGGCGAGGGAACACGCAGTATTGAATTCTCCGTCCTTGATGGATCTACCTTCAAGCTTGGCATCCATCTTAGTTCGCTGTGTCCTCTGGATACAGAAAGTACATTTTTCCATCACGCCGCGAGATCTCACCGTAACATCCGGATTCAGAACCATACGGCCAAGGTCGCTGTTCATGTGGTAATCGAATTCGTCATTCCTTGCATAGAGGAACCAGTTGAATCTCCTTACCTTATAAGGACAGTTGTTGGCACAGTAACGGGTTCCCACACATCTGTTATAAACCATCTGGTTATGGCCTTCGCGGCTATGCATCGTTGCCGCAACCGGACAAACTGTTTCACAGGGGGCATGGTTACAATGTTGGCATAACATCGGCTGGAAGATCGCCTGCGGGTTTTCCGCCGAAGCGGTCTCCACATCATCGTAGGTCTCAAAAGTTCCCAGATTATCCAGAGCCTCGTGATCCTCTTTAAAGGTGTCTTCTGAGGAGTAATACCGGTCGATCCGGAGCCAGTGCATATCCCTGAACTTCCTTACCTCTTCTTTCCCTACCACCGGGACATTGTTTTCCGCCTGGCAGGCGATCACACATGCGCCACATCCTGTACAAGCGTTCAGATCGATCGACATGTTGAAATGATGCCCGATAGAGCTGTCAAACGGTTCCCAAATATCCGCATTGTCATCGCTGACGGGAATGGGGCTGTGGTTATAGGAAACTTCCGGGAACGGATTCCATACTTCCTTTTCTTTGGTCTTGTAAATGGAAAGGGTGGTCTCCCGGATGATATTATCACGCCCGGCCAAGGTATTCTGCAGCTGTGTACAGGCGAATTCATGTTCCCCTGATGCTTTCTCTATGGTGACGGGTTGGAAGCTCCTGAAGTCTTTATAGAGCGGGAATGCGTTCACCCCGACCTGCATCTCCTTCTGGATCGCCTCCTTCCGGCCGTATCCCAGTGCCAGGGAAACCACTCCTCTGGCCTGTCCGGGCTGAATGTAAACGGGAACTTTTTCAAGCACAGTATCCCCTACCCTGAG
This sequence comes from uncultured Salinimicrobium sp., assembly GCA_946887075.1. Next base: position 43,165 of record CAMPKA010000016.1, on the reverse strand, counting down.
GTTGACATAATCCCCGTTCAGGGCACCGTTCGAAACGTACTCATTTTCAAGACCCATGGCCTCGGCATCAAATTTCGAGATCTTCAGGTAATTGTCCCAGGTGACTCGGGTAATTGGATCGGGCATTTCAAGAAGCCAAGGGTTATTCGCCTGATTCCCGGAACCCATCGAGGTAGAAGCGTAAAGCTCCAGTTCCATTCCTTTACCCTGCACCCCTTCGAGGTTCCGAAGGGCCTCCCCTTCAATGCTTCCGGCCGGGGCTGGTTCCTCAGCCATGGCTGCCAAGTCCCCCTGTACGGGAGCCTGAGATTCAAAAGCGCCATCGTGAAGTGCCTGGACCCACCCATCCTTGTCGAGCGTTCCGCTCCAGGTTTCCTGTATGTAATCATGGAAGGTGGTATTGTTATCCGACCATCTCAGGAGAATGTCCTGGAACTGACTCGTATCAAATAAGGGCCGGATTGTCGGCTGCATCAGACCAAAACGCGTTTGGGTAAACTGAACATCCCCCCAGCTTTCAAGGTAATGTGGGGTGGCGGCGACAAAATTGCACAGTTTTGCAGTTTCATCTAATTTCATGCTAAAGGCGATTCTGAGATCCACCTTTTTTAATCCTTCAAGAAACTCCGGTGCGAAGGGCAAACTATAGGCCGGGTTGACCCCTGCTATGAGTAGGGCTCCCACCCTTCCTGCATTCATGTCCTGAACAAGTTGTTTTACAGCTGCCGAATTCCCTTGTCTGAGCATTCTGGGATCGCGGGCATTCATGACCTCACTACCGAGCGATTCATTAACGGCAAGGGCAAGGGTTTGCGCATTGGCATCCGGGATTCCCGTAACAAGCACACCTTTTCTTCCTGCCCGCTTTAGCTGATTCGCTGCCTTGGCAACGGCCTCTTCCAGCCGGGCGGGGAGTTGTCCTCCTGAAGCGTTGCCTGTCACGCGGCTGTAGAGCGCGGCCATTACCTGCCTTTGCTCCGAAAGGCTCAGGGGCACCCTTTTATCAGCCTTGGCTCCGGTCATGGTGAAATTGGATTCAAACTGGATGTGACGGGACATTGATCCATTCTCCGGAATTCGACTCAGGGCGTAACCAGCATCATGACCACCTCCTGCCCAGTCTCCCAAGAAATCCGCACCCACTGAGACGATGACTCCGGCTTTGGAAAAATCGTACTGCGGTAGCGCCCGGATTCCGTATTTCTGTTCAAAGGCATCCAGCGCCGCATCCTCAGAGATGGTATCATAGACCACGTGTCGGACATTTCCGTATTTAGCGGAAAAATCCTTGATCACTCTACTTGTGGACGGACTGGCAAAGGTCTGGGTCAGGAGCACAATTTCTCCGTTGACACCATCCAGTTTTGCACGAGCCTCCTTATCGAATTGGCCCCAGGTCACAGCCTGGCCGTCGATCATGGGCCGCTGTACCCTCTTGTTATCATAAAGCGATAGAACGGAAGCCTGCACTCGGGCATTGGTCCCAGTTATCGCCATTGTGTTGCGCTCTATCTTGATCGGTCTGCCCTCCCTGACCTTTACCAATACACCCGAAAAATCATAGCCATCCGCCATTGTGGTGGCGTAATAATTGGCAAGTCCCGGTACGATTCTATCCGGTTGTACGACGTAAGGAATGGATTTCATCACCGGCCCTTCACAGGCAGCAAGGGAAGCCGCAGCTGTACTGAAGCCCATGAATTTCAGAAAGTCCCGACGAGATGTTTTGGAACTCGAAAGGGATTCTTTATCCCCCAGGAAGTCGTCAATTGGAATTTCCTCCGCAAATTCCTTCTGGGTAGCCTCCACGACAGGGCTTGACTCCTTCAGTTCCTCGAAACTTTGCCAGTATCTTCTCTTTGATGACATATTGCTCATTTTCTTCTTTAACTGATTAGTAGTGACATTTAATACACTCTGTACCTCCCATCTGGGCAACAGTCAGCTCTTCAACGCCATATTTCTGTGAGAGTTCCGCGTGGATCTTCTCGTAGTATTCATTGCCTTCCGTTCTAACATTGGTCTCACGGTGACAGTTCACACACCAGCCCATGGTAAGTGGGGCGTTCTGGTACATGATTTCCATCTCCTCTACCGGTCCGTGACAGGTCTGGCAGGCGATTCCCCCGACCTCCACGTGTTGGGCATGGTTGAAATAGGCAAAATCGGGTAGATTGTGTATCCTCACCCATTTCACAGGCTCGGTTTCCCCTGTATAGGCTTGTTCGGCAACATTCCATCCGACGGCATCGTACAGCTTCTCAATTTCCCCGTCATAGAATTCCTTGGAATACTCTTCGCTGGCCGTTTCAGGAGCCACCTCGCTTATGCTCTTATGACAGTTCATACAGACGTTTAGTGAAGGTATGCCCGAGGTCTGGGAAACCCTCGCAGAGGAATGACAAAATTTACATTCGATCTGGTTCTCACCGGCATGGATGCGGTGTGAAAAATGGATCGGTTGAATCGGCTTGTAAGCCTGATCCACTCCCACCTGCATCAGGTACCCGTAGACAAAATAGGCGCCGACCAACAGCAGTAGAATTGCGCTGAGCACAAGCAGGAACTGATTCTCTACAAATGATTTCCAGATCGGTTTTCTCTTTGGCCTGACCGGCAGTTCAACCCCGCTCATCGTAGCAAACCTGCGCAGCGTCTTGTTCACCAGGTAAAGAACCACCAGGAGCATCAGTAAGACGAAGACGAGAATTCCCAGGATGATGTCCGTGGAAACCCCTCCGCCTGAAGCGGTGCTCTCCCCGGCAGCGGCAGTAGTTCCCGCAGCGGCCTGTGGCTCGGCTTTGGGTTGGCTCACGTATGCGAGAACATTTTCAATATCCGAATCCGACAATTGCGGAAAAGGGGGCATGGCCGTCTGCCCATATTCGTTGTAGATTTCCACTGCCACTTCGTCCCCGGCTGCGATCAGCGCCTGGCTGTTTGAAATCCATTTATGCAACCATTCCCGATCTCTGCGTTCCGTCACATCCCTGAGCGGCGGACCGATGGATTTGCTGTCCAGTTTGTGACACACCGCACAAAGCGTATTGAAAATCTCCTTTCCGGCAGCCGGATCACCCTCAGCGGCCACTGGTTCCGCAGTCGGCTCCTCCTGGGCTGGTTCGGCCTCAGCGGGGGCGGTATCTTGGGCAAAAACGGTGGTATTTAAGGTAAAGAGAAACAGGGATATACTCAGAAGAAGTACACGGAAGACTGAATGGCGGTGGTTCACCTTTTTCATATTTGTAGCTAAATTAACGTCTTTTGGTACAGTTTTTATGCAATAAAAGGAGCGTAATTTCTTTATAAACAGGTACCGAAAATTTTACGCACAAAAGTAATACTTAAAGTCGATTCTAAGGAAATGTGAAACAATTTATAAAGGTTCTAAATAAGGATCGAGCCCTTGTTTATCCTAATATAACATACCTTTGTCAAACAGAAAACTAGCATCAAAATGAACAAAAAGAGAAGCCTTTGGATCACGGCCGCAGCAGGTCTTTTTTTCGGTTTTCAAGCGCATGCTCAGGAGGGCCGCGTTACGATCGAACAAAACGAGTTGATCCCGCAGCTTTTGGAAAAGAAAAGCGAGATGACGGAAGATGGAAGATTAGACGACCGGTACCGGATACAACTCTTTTCAGGAGACAATGCGAAAGCCAGTGAAATCATCCAGGAGTTCAGGAGCAGATATCCTGAACTACCCTCCACCATAGTTTACGAAACCCCCAACTATAAGGTGTGGGTCGGAAGTTTCCGGAGTAGCCTCGAAGCGGACCAGGTACTGCTGAAGCTCAAGGAAGCCTATCCCGCTGCTTTCAGGCTCTGGCCGGATCGGAAGTAGGCCTGCAGAAACATATAACAAAAAGAGGGACGAAAATTCGTCCCTCTTTTTGTTGTTTTCCTTCCGAAACCTACTTCAGCTTTTTCTTCACCGCAACTTCCTGGAAGGCCTCAACCACATCTCCTTCTTTGATGTCGTTGTAATTCTTGATCTGGAGACCACAGTCATATCCTTTGGAAACCTCCTTCACATCATCCTTGAATCGTTTGAGGGAAGCAAGAACCCCGGTAAACACAACCACCCCGTCTCGGATAAGCCGGATTTGGGAATTTCTATAGATCTTACCGTCTGTAACCATACATCCCGCAATAGTACCCACCTTGGATACCTTAAAGATTTCCCGGATCTCAGCATTACCTGTGATTTCCTCCTTCATCACTGGAGAAAGCATCCCTTCCATAGCATCCTTCAGGTCATTGATAGCATCATAGATAATGGAGTAGGTTCTGATATCGATTTCCTCCTTTTCTGCCACCTGTCGGGCATTCCCTGCAGGTCTGACGTTAAATCCGATGATGATGGCATCCGATGCAGAGGCCAGGAGCACATCGCTTTCCGTAATGGCCCCGACTCCTTTATGAATGATATTGACCTGTATCTCCTCGGTGGAGAGTTTCTGAAAACTGTCTGTAAGCGCCTCAACCGAACCATCCACATCCCCTTTAAGGATAATGTTGAGTTCTTTAAAGTCCCCCAGGGCAATCCTTCGACCAATTTCATCAAGGGTGATGTGGCGCTGCGTTCTGACTGATTGTTCCCGCTGCAGCTGCGTTCTTTTCGCTGCGATATCCCTGGCTTCTCTTTCGTCCAGCATGACTTTGAACTTGTCTCCAGCCTGTGGAGCTCCATCAAGTCCAAGTATGGAAACCGGGGTGGCAGGACCAGCCTGCTTCACATCTTTCCCGCGCTCATCCTGCATCGCCTTGACCTTTCCGCTGTGGCGACCAGCCAGTACGTAATCTCCTATGCTCAGGGTTCCTGACTGTACAAGAATGGTAGAGACATATCCTCGTCCCTTGTCCAGATAAGCTTCAACTACTGTTCCGGTGGCCACCTTATCCGGGTTGGATTTCAGCTCGAGTATTTCTGCTTCAAGCAGCACCTTTTCAAGCAGTTCCTTTACCCCCATCCCGGTTTTTGCCGAGATATCCTGGGATTGGATCTTTCCACCCCAGTCCTCGACGAGGAGATTCATTCCCGCCAGCTTCTCCTTGATCTTCTCAGGATTGGCAGTCGGAAGATCAGATTTATTAATAGCAAACACAATTGGGACACCAGCCGCCTGGGCATGAGAAATCGCCTCCTTCGTCTGAGGCATAACGTCATCATCTGCCGCGATGACGATGATCGCGAGATCCGTCACCTGCGCTCCCCTTGCCCGCATCGCCGTAAAGGCTTCGTGACCCGGGGTGTCCAAGAAAGTAATCTTTTGCCCGTTCTCTAGTTCCACCCCATATGCGCCGATGTGCTGGGTGATTCCTCCGCTTTCCCCGGCAATGACATTTTCCTTCCGGATGTAGTCCAGCAGGGAGGTTTTCCCGTGATCGACGTGACCCATTACAGTAACTATCGGCGCCCTGGGTTTAAGATCTTCAGGATTCTCTGCCACAGGTTCTGTGGATTCCTCTATATCTGCAGTCACGAATTCAACTTCATAGCCGAACTCATCCGCCACAATGGAGAGGGTCTCTGCGTCGAGACGTTGGTTCATCGTAACCATCATTCCCAGTGACATACAGGCAGAGATAATCTTTGTCACAGGGACATCCATCATACTGGCGACCTCACTGACAGTGACGAACTCTGTCACCTTGAGCACCTTATTGCTCTCTTCGAGCTGGGCTTCCTCTGTTCGCTGGCGATGGGTATCTCTCTTGCTTCTTCTGTACTTGGCACCACGGCCTTTACCCGATTTTCCCTGTAGTTTCTCCAGGGTCTCCCGGACTTGCTTCTGTACTTCTTCCTCGCTGGGTTCTTCCTTGGCGACAGGTCTTGATCGTTTGCCCCGTGCCTTTCCGGCTCCACCGTTTGCCCCGGCCCCTTTCACATCTTTGCTGATTCTGCGGCGGCGTTTCTTGCGTTTATCCTTATCGTCCTCTGCTCGCTTATCCTCTTTTTTCTTTTCCGGTTTTTTGAACTGGGACAGATCGATCTTTTCCCCGGTGAAGTTGGGTCCACTGAGCTTCTGATATTTGGTCTCCATGGTCGAGGATTCCCCTTCCTTAGGGGCTTGCTCCACGGTTTTCCCGGGAGCAGGTTCTTCTGCTTTGGGCTCGGCAGGAGCTTGTTCTTTTGGCTCAGGAGCCTTCTCCTCGGCTTTCGGAGTCTCGGCCTGTGGCTGTTCAGGCACTTTGGGCTCCTCTGCTTTGGGTTCTTCTGTTTTTTCCTCTCGTGAGGCTTTTGGCTTGTCCAGGTCTATTTTTCCCACCTGCTTCGGGCCCTCGAGATTGGACTTGGCCCGGATCACCTCCTGGCGGTCCTCCTGTTTGCGCTTTTCCTCGAGTTCCTTTTCCCTTTCCAGTCTCAGGCTCTCCTTCTCCTTGCGCTTTTCTTCGCCCACTTCCTTGGCCTCTACCTTCTTGCTCTTGTCCGTCTGAAACTCATCCGAAAGGACCTGATAGATCTCCCCCGATATTTTGGTGGTAGGGCGTGCTTCTATTTCGTGGCCCTGTGAACTCAGATATTCCACAGCACGGTCCAGCGAAATGTTGAATTCGCGCAATACCTTGTTTAGTCGCATTGTTTTTGCTTCAGCCATAAATTGCCTCTAAATTACTCTCTATTCTTACTTATTCTCCTCTTCGAATTCCTCCCTGAGGATCTTCATCACCTCCCGAATCGTCTCTTCCTCAAGATCTGTTCTTTTCACCAGGTCATCTACATCCTGCTCCAGGATACTTTTTGCCGTATCCAATCCGATCTTGGCGAATTCCTCAATTACCCAGTCCTCAATCTCGTCAGCAAATTCTCTGAGTTCCACATCTTCCTCGACTCCCTCTCTGAAGACATCGATCTCGTATCCCGTCAATTGACCCGCAAGACGGATGTTATGCCCTCCACGGCCGATGGCCTTGGATACTTCCTCTGGCTTAAGCATCACTTCAGCCCGCTTGGTCTCCTCGTCTATCTTAAGCGAGGTGATCTTCGCCGGGCTCAGTGCCCGGGTAATCAGGAGTTGCGTATTATTGGTGAAATTGATCACATCGATGTTCTCGTTCCCGAGCTCTCTTACGATACTATGGATCCTGGAGCCTTTCATTCCGACACAAGCGCCAACCGGATCTATCCTGTCATCATAGGAATCAACAGCTACCTTGGCTTTTTCTCCGGGGATCCTCACCACTTTCTTCACGGTAATCAGGCCGTCAAATACCTCCGGAATCTCCTGTTCAAACAGCTTCTCCAGGAATAATGGAGAAGTACGGGACATGATAATAGCCGGTTTGTTCCCCTTGAGCTCCACGCTTTCGATAATTCCTCTCACATTCTCGCCCTTCCTGAAAAAATCGCTTGGGATCTGGCGGTCCTTGGGCAGAATGATCTCGTTACCTTCATCGTCAAGAAGAATAATGGCCCGGTGACGGATATGGTGCACCTCAGCCGTATAGATTTCTCCCTCTAGTTCCTTGAAGTGTTTATAGATATTCGTGTTATCATGTTCGTGGACCTTGGAAATCAGGTTCTGACGCAATGACAGAATTGACCGACGGCCCAAATCAATCAGTTTCACTTCTTCAGAGACATCCTCCCCGACTTCAAAGTCAGGTTCAATTTTCCTTGCCTCTGTTAAGGATATCTCCTGGTTCGGATCTTCTACTTCCCCGTCAGCAACCACAACCCGGTTCCTCCAGATCTCAAGGTCTCCCTTGTCCGGGTTGACGATGATGTCAAAATTATCATCTTCCCCGTATTTCTTCTTAAGGGCATTCCTCAATACATCTTCAAGAATCGCCATCAAAGTCGGTTTGTCAATCGACTTGTCGTCCTTAAATTCCGAAAATGATTCTATCAACGCGATATTTTCCATATCTATGTCTGTTAAAATGTTATCATCACTTTGGCCTCTCCTACCTCTTCCAAAGGTATCACAGCTTCCTTTACCACAGTTGTTTTTCCCTTCCCGACAGGTTTGGGTTCCCTCGCCTTCCATTTCAGGGTCAGGATGTTGTCTTCGAAACGAACCAAGTCTCCCTCTAATGTTTTACCATCTTTGGTCTTGACGGCAAGTTTCCTGCCAACGTTTTTCCGAAACTGTCGTGGCAGCTCAAGAGGAGAAGAAACTCCTGCAGAGGCGACATCAAGTGAAAAATCCTCGGTGTCCCTGTCGAGATTGTGTTCGATCTTCCGGCTGATGGCGATGCAGTCGTTTACCGTCACCCCCTTATCCCCGTCAATGACCACTGATATCTGGTTTGACGGGCTGATATTCAGCTCTACTAAAAATAAAGAATTATTTTCTTCAAACGCCTCTCGCAGTAAATTTTCTACGCGCTCTCTTAACATTGCCGGCTCCAGCTATAAAAAGAGGGGACTTTCTGTCCCCTCGTTGTTCATTTCTCTATTCAACGGTGCAAATATAATAAACTTTTTGTACAACGAAAACAAGTTTCCCGACGAAAAAATATTTGTAATTTTAGTTCCGGAACCAGTTAAAAACCAAAACCTTTTATGAAAAAAATACTCGTGCCCACAGATTTCTCCACCGAGGCTGAAAATGCGCTAAAAGTGGCGGCTCAGCTCGCCCGGAAACACGACGCACAGATCTACCTCTTACATATGATCGAGCTGCCGGTCGACATGGTCAATCCCGTCGGGGAAACCCGCAGCAATGATCTTCCGGAAGCGATCTATTTTATGAAACTCGCCAAAAAAAGGTTTTCGGAAATCACTTCCAGACCATACCTGAACGGGATAGAGGTCTTTGATACGGTCGATTTTCACAGGGCCTTCGACGGGATCATGGAAACCAGCAGGAAACATGGCTGCGATTTTATCGTAATGGGTTCCAAAGGGGCGACTGGATTCAGAGAGATGTTTGTAGGGTCCAATACGGAAAAGGTGGTGCGCACCTCAGAGATACCTGTTCTGGTCATCAAAAAGGAACATGAGAACTTCCAGATCAAGAACATCGTATTTGCTACAAACCTTGATTCTCACAACCGGAAAACGCTGCAAAAGGTGATCGACTTCGCACGTCTTGAAGATGCCAGACTACACCTGTTGTACATCAATACTGCCCATGAATTCATCACCTCAAGGCAGGTGGATGAATTCCTTGAAAAATACGTGGAAGGGCTGGATTTCACCAATTATGAATTCCACGTCTATAATGATAACTCCGTTGAGGAAGGCATTCTGCACTTCGCGAAATCCCACCACGCGGATGTCATCGGGGTGGCTACGCATGGAAGGAGGGGACTCGCCCATTTTCTCAACGGCAGTATCAGTGAAGATCTGGTCAATCACTCCACCACGCCGATAATCACTTTCAGGATGGAGAAGGAGGTTTAGGAAATCTTAACCTAAAGTTATTAACCTTTGAAATGACAGGCGTTAAATTTAGGTGAAACCTTTGTCAGGCGCTGAAAACCATCATTCTGTGGTGTATCTTTATCGCACATTCAGAAGCGGTTATGGTGTTAAAAGCAAGTTTTCAACTGGCCTTTTTGGCAATTGAGATAATTCTCACTTTCTATAGCGATGTTCTTGAGAATAGCCTTATGGCTAAATTCCTGTTGTTTGTCATTACCGCCGTTCTCATAGCTATGACGGTTACCCGACTTGCCAACAGATTGCTTCCCGCGGACAAGGATTTCGTGTCCTCAGCAGAAGAAGAAGGCAATTGAACCCGCGTAACCGCAACGTAGAATTGATGGAATGAAGTGCTGATGCGGTACGCGAAAGGATCTGGTGACATGTTGGCCAGATCCTTTTCTATTGGCCCAGGCCGCAGTTCCAGAAGTTGGGTCTTTTTTCTAACTTTGGAAAATCCGCGGACCACGGGGTTTCGACCCCACTCCGGTACCCAAACCACCTTCTATGTTTGAAAAGGATGAGAATGTGTTCAATGTTCTCTTTGAGGCTGCCTCAGAGGGGATTATCGTAGTAGATGCCAACCAGAAGATTGTCAGCAGCAATCTTGCAGCAGACAGCATGTTCGGTTATGCCAAGGGCGAACTAGTCGGTAAACCGCTGAACGTCTTACTCCCGCAGCAGTACAGAAAATCCCACACCCATCATTTTGAAAATTTTATGCATGAGAGTGAAAAGCGGCAGATGGGGCATGGCCGGGACCTCTATGGGATCAAAAAGGACGGAAAGGAATTCCCGGTTGAAGCTGGACTAAACCCCTTCTCAATCGGGGGAGAAAGATACGTGATGTCCCTGGTAATCGATATCTCCGTCAGGAAGGAGGCCCAGCGCCAGATCACGGAGCTCAATAACGAACTTGAGGATAAAATCCGGCAGCGGACAAAGGAACTGGAAGAAAGCGTTCAAAAACTTCAGAAGCTCAACCGGAGCCTCGAGATGGAGATCAAAAGGCGTAAGGAAGCGGAAAACCGAATCAAGGCGGCACTTCAGAAGGAGAAGGAACTCAGTGATCTTAAGACCAAATTCCTTTCCCTGGTATCCCATGAATTCAAGACGCCCCTGAGCGGGATCCTGACCTCAGTGGTCCTTGCCGGCAAATACAAGCTGGAGGAACAACAAGAAAAACGGGAGAAACACCTGAACACGATCAAGAGCAAGGTGCACTACCTGGACAACATTCTCAATGATTTTCTTTCCATCGAGCGTCTGGAAAGCGGAAAGGTCAGGTACAAATTTTCTACCTTCAGCCTGTCCAAACTGATCAATGAGGTGATTTATAATGCCAATGTGACGCTGAAGAGCGGACAGAACATCCGGTATCCTGAGAATACGGAAGGCATCATGTTACACCAGGATGAAAAAATTCTCGAGCTGGTACTTTCCAATCTTCTGAGCAATGCGATAAAGTATTCCCCTGAAGATAGCCTGATCACTTTTGATATCCAGGTCACTGGGGAGAAAATAGCCTTTACTGTAAAGGATCAGGGGATGGGAATCCCGCAAAAGGATCAGAAGCACATTTTCGAGCGGTATTTCAGGGCAGAAAACGCGCTGCTTACTCAGGGCACAGGTATTGGGCTGAACATCGCTAAGGTCCATTTGGAAAATCTGGGGGGCAGTATTGCATTTGAAAGCCAGGAAAATCAGGGAACCACCTTCACTGTGGAGGTGCCCATGGACAGACGTTAAAAAATACTTATGAAGAAGGTACTCTTTATAGAAGACGACACAGTAGTCAGAGAAAACACAGCAGAATTGCTGGAATTGGCCGGATATGAAGTGATCACCGCTGCCAATGGCCGCAGCGGGGTAGAAGCTGCCCAAAAGGACCTTCCAGATATTGTGGTCTGTGACATCATGATGCCGGAAATGGACGGGTATTCCGTGCTTCAGACCCTGGGGAAGCATCAAGCAACAGCCCAGATCCCCTTTATCTTTCTTTCCGCCAAGACCGAGCACAAGGACATCAGGAGAGGTATGGACCTGGGGGCGGATGATTACCTGACCAAACCCTTCGAGGAAGAAGAACTTATCGGAGCCATTGAAAGCAGACTCGCCAAGGTGTCTATCTTACAGAGCCGAAAGGAGCCGAAGCCTTTAATGGAGCCGGAGGGCCAGATCGAAAGCGTGGAGGCATTGAAGGAGGAGGTCAGAAAACATGACGCTCGCACCTTCAAAACCGGAGAGACCATTTATGAGCAGGGAAGGCAGGGAAATTATTTCTTTCTGGTTGACAGAGGCGTGGTCAAGACGCATCGTATCGATGACTACGGGAAAGAACTTATCACTTCTCTGTACAAACAAGGGGATTTCTTTGGCAACGTTTCCTTTCATCGCCCCCAGGCATACGAGGAATATGCCACAGCCATGGAAGACACCCGCATCTATGCCATTTCCAAAGAGGAGTTAAGGGAGATCCTGGTAAAAAACAGCCAGGTTGCCCTGGAACTCATCGACATCATGGGGGACAGCATTGCGGGAATCAAGGAACAGCTCCTGGAGATGGCCTATGGCTCCGTACGTAAAAAGACCGCTAAGACCATTCTGCTCTTTTCCCAGAAGATCCGGCGCTTTCCCACCCAGAGTATCCGGATTTCGAGAAGTGACCTGGCAAGTGTTGCTGGAATGGCCCCGGAAACCCTGATCCGTACCCTTTCAGAATTTAAAAAGGAAGGGCTTATCGAGATTGAGGGACGCAACATCAAATTGCTGGATATCGAGGCACTGAAGCGGATTGCCTGATCCCAAAAGCGCATTTTCTGATTTTGATCATTTTTTCCGGAAAGCTCTTACCCGAGATTTGCAGGACAAATGAATCCGTGATGATGAATGTCCTCTTGCCAACTGATTTTTCTGAGAATGCCAGGAACGCTGCTGTATATGCGATGGAATTCTTCAAGAATACCCGGTGCAACTTCTACTTGCTTCACGTCATAGAAGCCCCTTCCGGAAGACTGCAGACCTCCTATCTGGCGGCTTCCCCCGAAGTGCAGAAAAAATTTGAAGGGCTACTTGAGTGGCTTCATACGGTTAGGAAGAATCCAGATCATCATTTTCATGCCTGCTTTAAAGCCGATTTCCTGATTCAGGCTGTCCGGGATAAGGTCCAGGAAAAAAACATCGACCTCATTCTGATGGGCACCAAGGGGCAGACCAACAGCAGCTGGGGAATCATTGGGAAAAACACCTCTGACGTCATGATGAAGGTAAAATGTCCTGTACTGGCAATTTCCGAAAAGGCCGTTTACAGGGAATATAAGGAACTCCTGTTTCCTACCGACTATAAGGTCAGATTTGACAGCAGACTCCTCCACTTGCTCAACAGCCTGAGTTCACTCTCCCGGACAAGTGTCAACATTCTGGAACTGTTCGACAATTCTTCCGAACCAACTCCGGAGCAATTGCTCAACAGGAATATGCTTAAGGACTATTTTTCACCAAAAGTACCGGTGTCGCTGACCTGGGATAATCCGGATGGGCAGGATCTCAATGGCCTCGTATTCGATCAGCGAAATATTGATCTCATCGTGCTTGCGGCGCGGAACCTAAGGCTGTGCCAGCAGTTTCTGCATAAGAACAAGACCTTTCAGATCCCAATGATGAACCAGCTCCCCCTCCTGGTCCTGCACTGAAGCATTTCCTGTGACAGAAGGATTTTCTAATTTAGATCTATGATAAACTTAAGGCGGCATACCCGAACTGCATTTCTTTATTTCTGTATTGCTGCATTCCTCGGGGTTTTTCTCCGCCTTTTCTTCGTCACTCCCATCGGTGCAAATTTCCGCTATGTCGTCCATGCTCATTCCCACATAGCTCTCCTGGGATGGGTGTATCTTGCGCTGATTACGCTGATCTACAGGCTGTACATCCCCCCCGGAACCAAAACAATCTTGTATAAAAGGATCTTTCAGTTTACCCAGATCACCCTGATCGGAATGCTCTGCACCTTTCCCTTTACCGGCTATGCGCTCTGGTCCATCATCTTTTCGACCCTTTTCCTGTTTTCCTCCTACATTACAGCCTGGTACTTTTTTAAGAACGTGGATGCAGTTAACAAACAAACGTTTTCCTTCAAATGTATCAGAGCCGCACTTTGGTACATGCTAATCTCCAGCGTCGGACCCTGGGCTGTTGGCGGGGTGATGGCTACCCTTGGTAAGACCTCAATCTGGTATAAGTTATCGATTTATTTCTACCTCCACTTCCAGTACAACGCCTGGTTTATCCTAGCCCTGTGCGGCATCCTGTTCTACTTTCTTGAAAAGAACGGTCCCCTGAAGGATCGCGGAAGCCTGAGCCGCTTCTTTTACCTGACAAACGTGGGAATTGTGCTCTCTTTGTTCCTCTCCGCGCTCTGGCTTGAACCACATTGGGTTTTCTACGTTCTCGGAGCGCTTGGCGCGATTTTTCAGCTGATGGGGTTTCTGGAATTCTCCAGCATCGTGAAGAGATCAGTTTGGACCGTTTTTTCTCCATTTCAGAGACAGTTGCTACGGATGGCTTTCCTTCTGCTGTGGGGAAAAATCCTGCTTCAGGTCCTTTCAGCCATTCCTTTTTTTGCAGATCTTGGATTCCGCTACCCGGATTTCATCATCGGGTATCTTCACTGGACTTTCCTTGGCGTGGTCAGTATCTCGCTATTGGTTTTTTTGAATAGAGCGGAGCTTCTCCTGGTGCCTCCCAAACTCTTCTGGTTGTATTTGACTGGATTCATTTTGTCAGAGCTTCTGATTTTTTATAAGGGAGTGGCCATTTGGCTTGGTATTCCATTCCTTTCAGATTACTTCCTCCTCCTGGCCCTGGTCAGCGCTCTGATGCCCCTGGCTCTGGGGCTCATGCTATGGAAGAACCAAAGAAGCTGGAAACCGGATCCCGGCAAATTCCCTTAAATACAGAAAGCCGGTCTTTCCGCCGGCTTTCCATAAATTGCCTCCCCTGAATTAATCCTTCAGTTCCTCTTTTATAGCCGTTATGGTTTCCGTGTTGTCAACACCCAGGCCTTCCTGTTGATGGACCAGGACGCCTGTCTCATCGAAAATGCTGATAATGTTCGAATGAGAGAAGTCCATCGGAGATATCCTCTTGTAACTCACTGCCAGCACCGCCGCAAATTCCCGGGTATCCTCCTGTGTTCCTCTTAAAAAAAGCCAATGGTCCTCCTCCATTTTATTCTCATGCGCAAATTGCTTTAGCCTCGCCGGGGTATCCGTATCGGGGTCAATGCTCACCATGACGAACTGAATGTCATCCAGTAAGGATTCGGGAACCTGATTCTCCAGATTCCGCATATCAGCCACCAGTCTGGGACAGGCAGCCTTGCAGGAGGTATAGATCATGACCATGGCCAGCACTTTTCCCTCTAAATCCCGGAGTTCGATCTGCTCATTGTCCTGGGTGGTCCAGGTGGCCGGCAGGTTGTAAATGGATAGTTCAGGAATTTCCTGCCGGATTGCCTGGGCGGGGATTTCCGGTGGGGCCTGGGGTTCTGCCTTTTTTTCGTTACAGGAAAGCAACACTGCCAATCCTAACAGAAAAATGAGTCCTTTTTTCATAACATGTTTTTTTGTTCATCAATTTGGCCGACACAGCGGAATCCGAGATTTTCAATGGCATAACTGGCTTTAATACTCCCTCTGAAAGCATATCTCATAAAGGCCGCATAATTCATCAAATCCGTGGCGCTTACTGCAGCTGCTCCGCAGAACAGGCTGTTGTCTCCTACAGCATCCTTTCGGGATTCTCCGGAAATAAGAACCGAGTTGTAGTCCAGAGTCCATTCCCACACAAGGCCGTGGAGGTCGTAGATTCCCCAGTAGTTCCTGAAGGTTTTGCCGACCTGGTTATCATAGGTGGTCGGGGTTTCGTACCAGCTCAAAATATAGCTGTTAAAATCTTTATCAGCTCTGGCATCAGGTAATTCCTCACTGGCCATAGCTGCATATTCCCATTCCTCTACTTTCGGAAGGCGCTTGCCCTGGCATTCGCAAAATTCCTTCGCTGCGTACCACGAAACATTGGTCACAGGGGCATCGGGATCATTTGCGGGTCCGGGATCCAAGTCCCCTGCCCACGATCTGAGGTAGTTAGAATCTGCAAAAAGCCTTTTCACCCTTGACCTTTTCCACTGGGGGCTCCCCTCAAGAAAAGCTGCAAATTGCGCGTTGGTCACGGGATATCTGTCCATCATGAAACTTTCGATAGTCACTTCGGTAGAGGTCCCGTAAAGCGGAAGGAAGGAACCTCCTTCCACCCTGGCCATAGAGGTCTCCTGGGAAAAAACCGACCAGGAGACCATCATCAGAACACAACCAGTAACCAATTTTAAAAATCCTGCCATCGCTTTTAATTTACTTGGCCTTTTTTACCATTTCAGTGGTAACTTCGGCCTTTTTGTTATTCCAGTTATTGTAAACATAGGTCAGTACGCTCGCAATCTCCTCATCTGTGAGGTTTTGTTTGGGCATGGCGCTGTTATAGATGTTTCCATTCACCTCGATCTTACCATTCAATCCAAATTTCACCACCTCGATCGCCCTGTGAACGTCAGCATTGAGATAATCCGAAGAGGCCAGAGGAGGAAAAGCGTTGGGTATCCCGCTTCCGGTTGCCTGGTGGCACGCCAAACAGGTCCTGCTGTATATGGCCTTTCCCTGTTCCATCTTTTCTTCAAAAGAAAACTCAGCAACAGCGCCGTTGGCTTCCATCGTGGTATTTTCGGAGATAAGGGGAGCCGGATTGTATACTTTCTCGTCTATCTTTCCTCCGAAGATCCTGGAATTTTCCCTTCCCTCCACTTCAAGGATTCCTATTGCCCCTTTATTAAATGCCCTGAAAATAGAGTGGTCAACTAGAACCAGTTCTCCGGGAATCTCAACCTTGAACTCCACTATCGCCGCCCCACCGGCCGGGATCAGTGTAGTCTGCACATTTTCATTCACCATTGCGCCACCCTCTACATACACTTTATCAAAGATTTCGCCGATAACATGGAAGGAGGATACCAGATTAGGGCCACCGTTGCCGACAAACAGCCGCACGGTTTCCCCCACCTTGGCAGTGAGGGCTTTCTCCCCTGTCAAGGCTCCGACTTTTCCATTGAAGAGCACGTAATCAGCATCCTCGTCTACAGCCTTGTCCATACTGAAGGCTTGGAGCCCTCTTTCCCCGTTCTCACCCTCGGTGTAGAAATCGCCCTGCATGATATAATACTCCCGGTCTACCGGTGCAAGTCCTCCTTCCGGCTCCACCAGAATCAGTCCGTACATCCCGTTAGCGATATGCATTCCGACAGGCGCAGTAGCACAGTGGTATACATAAAGCCCTGGATTCATAGTTTTAAAAGTGAAAACTGCTTCATGACCAGGAGCTATAAAGGAGGATTCGGCACCTCCTCCAGGGCCGGTTACCGCGTGCAGGTCAATATTGTGAGGTAGCTTATTCGATGGATGGTTCTTCAAATGGAATTCCACCTCGTCACCAACGCGAGTCCGAATGAAACTTCCGGGAACGGTCCCGTCGAAAGTCCAGTAGACATAACTAACCCCATCGCTCATCTCCATTTCCTTTTCTACCACCTCCATGTCTACGATCAGTTTGGTAGCTGCTCGTTTTCCAACGGGTCTGGGTACCAACGGGGGTGCTGTCAGTTCAGCATCGCTTTCTCCATAAACTTTGATCAGCTCTGGATCTTCTTTGGCGGCTACAGCTTTTTCACAAGAAACCATAGTAACTCCTGAAAGGACCAGCCCGAGCAGGTAGAGGGCAACAGCTTTAGATTGTTTAAAATTTTTCATGATCATTGGTATTTGTTCTGATTTATCGATACAAATGTCATGATATTGGTTTCCGGACAGTATGACGGGTGTCATCGCATGGCGATATTCAAAAAAAAGGGTCCGGGTTCAAAAACTGATGAAAATCAGCTTTCGCAACATAGAAAGGTCGGCGTGGCAGGAATAGGCGCCTCAGGTGCCCCAGGTATCGATTTCTTCCTGGGTCCAGAAAGACGGAAAAAACTTGCGCTGCTGATATTTGGGATGCAGGTATTTCTTCCAGGGGGAGCCCCCGGTCGCCGCCTTGTTCTCTCCTTTACGATCCAGATAATGTTCGGCGGTTTTCAGATGCATCAGAGGCCATTCCACATTATATATCCTGTCGAACTCCTTGATCTTGGTGACCAGGGCATCAGAAGGATGATCCAAGGCTAATAGCTTATCCTCTACCGTTCTTCCCCGAACCTTCTTGGCTGTGCTGATGAACTCCTCCAGGTATTTTTCTTCGAATAACCTCAGGGTCAGGGTTTTGGTATCTATTTTCCTGTCGTGACCCGCATCTTTCCAGTAGACATTACTGAACAAATCCTCCACTGAAGGATGCTCAGGCAACCGATCCTTTCCTTTTTGATTCACCAGGTTCTCCAGACGGGTGCAATAGATCTCAATGAACCTGAACTGGGCACTCTGAAATCCACTGGCCGGGGCAAGGGCTGTCCTGAAGGCATTGTAGTCCTCATAGTTCATGCCCGACCTCATCACATCATAAGAGGTGATCAACATGGAGGTGTACCGGTTTACCCTGGTGACCTTCTCAATTAGAAATTCCTCGGTAACTTCGTGCTCATCTACGATTTGCTTCACTTCATGGAGTACGAGTTTCAGCATCAGCTCCACAATCTGATGGTACATGATGAAGATCTCTTCATCTTTGAAATCGGTTCTCGGGTTCTGAAGGGAAAGGAGCGTATCCACCTGAATATAGTCCCAGTAGGTTACCGGCCGAGCATGATATAGGCCTTCCAGGTAAGTCTCTGGTTTCTCCCCAAGGGAAGTATACTTGTCATGCAGTTTTTTTAGGATGTCGTCACTCATCTCGTCGGATTGATGGCCTCAAAACAGAAGCCTTAGGCCTGCAAAAGTAGCATTTACAGCGCTCTTTTCTAAACCCTATCCCCTAATAATGTGTCAGGCTTTCCCATTGAGAAGGTCGGGAGGGAGCAAACCGCAGCAAAACGACACGCCCCTAGGAGCTGTTATTTGATTTTTTGGTATCTTTATAACCTCACAACATCCGTGTCATGAAAAGTAGCTTCAGCGAAATTATCAAAGGGGAAAGTCCTGTGCTCGTGGATTTTTTTGCTGACTGGTGCGGTCCTTGCAAAACCCTGGCTCCTATCCTTGAGGAGGCAAAAGCGGAGTTGGGAGAAGCGGTCCGAATCGTCAAAATCGACGTGGATAAGAACCAGGCCCTGGCTCAGAAATATCAGGTTCAGGGAGTTCCTACCCTGATCCTGTTTAAAAATGGACAGCAGCTATGGAGGCAGTCGGGAGTAGTGCCAAAACATGAACTCGTACAGCTGGTACGGGGCCATCAGTAAAGCAGGTACTTCCGTGCAGCCGCTACTGTTGTTAAATCCTTTATCCCCGTGTCAGACGTTTTCTCCTAATTTTTTCACAAACAAGGTCACCTGCTGTTAATTCTGTGCTAATCAGTATTTCCTTACAACTTTTTTAACAAGGCGTGGGTTAAATTAGCCCTTGAAAATAATATCTGACTAATCCTAAATATTGACCTTATGACTACACTTCAACCTACACAACTCATAGAAGAATTTAAGAATTTTGTTCATACCACCTGTGGTGAAGAAGGAGCAAATGCCCTATACAGTTCCCTTCATAAAGGAATAGTCAAAATGTACTTCGGAGCCCGAAAGGTGGAAATCGATTATGAAAAATCCATCGTACATGCTGAAATCCCCATTTCTGATTTTCAGTACACGACGATCAATTTTGAGTGCCAGGACCTTGACAGATTTCTGACCTCGTGTGTAAAAACGGATAAAAGAAGTCTGAATTTTTACCAGAATGCCCTGAACTATTACCACCTGTCTCAGGTCGCATAAAGCATAAATCAAAAGGTCAAGAAAATAAAGCCTCAACGGGAGTGCCCCCAAAAAGTTAGAAACTTATTGGGGGCACTTCTTTTTCTCGGAATTCGGCAAAAAAAAATCCCGGCTTTTGCTGCGGGATTTTTTTGTTGGCCTACTAGGGCTCGAACCTAGACTCTTCTGGACCAAAACCAGACGTGTTGCCAGTTACACCATAGGCCATTGCTCAAACGCGGATGCAAATTTAGAACAAAGTTTGTCTTGTGCAAAATATTTTTCGCAATTCTTTGTGCTGGTCTCTGCCTTCTAGAGGCCTCCAGAATTAGGAAATAATCAGGATTGTCGGACGTTATATCAACAATTTCTTAAATTCGCAATCAAATTCCTTTCTATGACAGATCTCAACTTCTCGAGGTGGAACAAAATCCTCGGCTGGGTCGCGTTCTTTATTGCACTTGCTATTTACTGGCTTACGGTCGAACCCACGGTGAGTTTTTGGGATGCTGGGGAGTATATTGCAACTTCCTCCAAGCTAGAGGTGGGGCATCCTCCGGGGGCTCCGCTTTATCAGATGATGGGCGCCTTTTTTTCCATTTTCGCTTCAGAGCCGGACCAGGTAGCCTACATGGTGAATTTGATGTCGGTTTTCTCAAGCGCCTTTACCATCCTGTTCATGTTCTGGTCCCTGGTGATCCTGATCATGAAGATATCTGGACCTGCGGAAGAATTGAAGACTTCCCAGCGAATAGCCGTATTGGGAAGTGCTTTCGTGGGCGCCATGGCTTTTGCCTTTACAGATAGTTTCTGGTTCAATGCCGGAGAGGCGGAGGTATATGCGATGGCCACCTGCATCATGTCCATTCTCTTCTATCTTGCCCTTCTTTGGGAGCGGGATATGTTCGCTCCCCGGGGGAACAGATGGGTGATTCTTATCTCCTTTATTATCGGCCTTTCTTTCGGGGTGCATTTCATGGGTCTGCTCACCATTCCCGCCATAGGATTCCTCTATTACTTCAAGAACTTTTCAAAAATCACGGTTAAAAACTTCATTCTGGCCAATGTGGTGGTGGTTGCGGTTCTGATGTTCATCTTCAAGCTGCTCCTGCCCTATTCGCTCAAGCTTTTCGCGGCAACCGAAGTCTTTTTTGTCAATACCCTAGGTCTGCCTTTCCATTCCGGAACAATCTTTACCGCCCTTGCCCTGATCGCAGCATTCGCTTACGGGATCAAGTACACCAGGCGTAAACAGTATTACCAACTCAATACGCTCCTGCTCTGCATCATCTTCGTCTTCGTTGGATTTTCCAGCTGGATCATGCTTCCCGTCAGGGCAAACGCCAATACCGTAATCAATGAAAATGACCCGAGCAGTGCGCGGGAGCTGCTGGCATACTATAACAGGGAACAGTATCCGGAAACGCATTTGTTCTATGGTCCTCAGTTCACGGAGATCTACAGCGGTTTAGATGAGGATGAGCCTTATCTTGATGATAAGCCAAAATACGAGATGGATCTGGAGGCTGGCAGGTACGTCATCGTGAATGACTACCGAAACGCTAAACAGAATACCGACGATGCTCATAAATCGATTCTCCCCCGGATGTGGAGTACGGAACATGCTGCGAATTACATGGATTTTACAGGACCCTTGGATTTCACGATTAAACCGGAATATCAAGGAGAACCCGCCCTGGTCCAGGCCGTTGCGGATTTTCAACAGCGATACCGCCAGGGCAGCATCAGCAATGAGCAGTACGACAATTTCCTACGGCAATACAGGGATTACCTGACCGTGGAAAAACCTTCCTTCGCCTCTAACCTGAGGTATTTCTTTGAATTTCAGCTGGGATACATGTACTGGCGATATTTCATGTGGAACTTTGTGGGAAGGCAGGATGATATCCAGGGCAAATACACGGATCAACACGGGAACTGGCTCAGTGGAATCGATTTTATAGATGAGATGAGACTGGGACCCCAGGATAACCTGCCGGAGGATATAAAGAACAACAGGGCAAGGAACACCTATTATTTTCTGCCACTCATTTTAGGGCTGATTGGCCTGGTCTTTCAGCTAAAGCGGGATAAAAAGAACTTTTGGGTCCTGCTGGTATTCTTTCTCTTTACGGGAATCGCATTGAAGATCTACCTCAATGAAAGACCTTTTGAGCCCAGGGAAAGGGATTACGCCCTGGTAGGCTCCTTCTATGTCTTTGCCATGTGGATAGGTTTCGGGGCCTATGCCCTCTTCGATAGCCTTAAAAAATATCTGGTACCCAAAATCGCAGCGCCTGTCGTAATTATAGCCAGTTTCCTTGCAGTCCCTGTTCTGCTCGCCTCAGAAAATTATAACGACCATGACCGGTCGGGGCGCTTCAGTGCGTTGGCCATGGCCAAGATGTACCTGGACAGCCTGGACGAGGATGCGATCCTGTTCACCATTGGGGATAATGACACTTTCGCACTTTGGTATGCCCAACAGATTGAAGGATACCGGAGGGATGTGCGTATCGTGAATACCAGCCTGTTTGCCACAGACTGGTATATCGATCAGATGAGGAGGCAGGCATGGGAGAGCGAACCGGTTCCTGGCCAGCTCCTGCACGAGGATTATGTCCACGGGACCAATGACGCAGTCTGGTACCAGCCCATCACTCAGGACACCATGGATATCAAAGCCTGGCTGAGCTGGATCGCCAGTGATGATCCCAGGACAAAAGCGGAACTGATGAGCGGTCAGAGTGTCAGCACCTTTCCTACTAAATACCTCCGGCTCCCTGTTAACAGGGAAAACGTTCTGGAAAACGGCATCGTTCAACCAGAGGACGCTGAAAAGATCGTTGATGAAATCATTATCGAAATTGAAGGAGATATCCTCTACAAGAACAGGCTTCTAATGCTGGACATCGTTGCCAACAACAATTGGGAACGGCCGATTTATTTCACAGGAGGAAGCTTTGGAGATGCCGATTACCTCTGGATGAAGGATTACCTCCAGTTGGACGGTATCGCTTACAAACTGGTTCCCATCAGAACCCCGGTGAACCCAAGAAACCCATTTGACATGGGCAGGATCAATGCAGACAAGATGTATGAAATCGTGATGGACTGGTATTGGGGGAATTTTGGGGATCCCGATATCTATTATGATTCGGAGACCCGCAAAAATGCGATCACTTACCGCAGCAACCTGGCTCGCCTGACCGAGGCTCTTATCGATCAGGGAGACCTGGAGAAGGCGGAGAACGTCATCGACCTTGCCATGGAAAAAATGCCGGTAGACTATTTTGACTATTACACGCTGATCGAACCGTTTATCGCCGGTTATTACGAGGTAGGAGAGGAAGAGAAAGCACGTCAGCTCTGGCAGGAGGTGGTCGAAAAATACCAGGAGAACCTGAGATACTACAGCAGCTTCGATCTGGAACGTCAATTGGCCTGGGGCAATGAAATCGTAACCGAAATCGAAAGATACCGCAGCCTGGTTGACCTTCTGGTCCGAAATGATTCAGAGGAAATTGCGAGAAAGGAGGCTGCGGAATTTAATGATTACCTGGAGCTATTCAGCCATTTTTACGCAGAACCTGAACCTCCTGGTGAAGTCCCGGATACCCAGGAGCAGAAACTACCAGAAAGCCTCCAGACGAGTCCGGGGGAATGAAGGCTTTGACTTCCGTTTTGGTTGGTGCAACCGGATCTTTCCTGCACCCCCGGCGGGTATGGAAGATGTCGCCCGAGGAGAAAGTGGTGTACCTGACCTTTGATGATGGTCCCGTTCCTGAAGTTACTCCCTGGGTTCTTGAGGAACTTGAAAAGTTCAATGCCCAGGCAACCTTCTTTTGCGTCGGAGAAAATATCCTGCGCAACTTTGAGGTGATGCAGCAGCTCCGTATGTCGGCCCATAGCATCGGAAACCATACCCATACCCATTTGAACGGATGGCGGACTGGAAATACGAGGTACTTGGATGATGTGATGGAGGCGCAGCGGCACTTGGAGGAAATCGCCGTTGACCCGGTCAGGAAGAAGCTCTTCCGTCCTCCCTATGGCAAACTGACACCTGGTCAGGCCAAAAGCATTTCTGCAAGGGGATTTCGAATCGTTATGTGGAGTTTGCTCAGCAGGGACTACCTCTCCAACCTGGGACCTGAGGAAATTCGAAGAGAGGTGCTTGGCCGTACCACTCCTGGCAGCATTCTGGTTTTTCACGACAGCCTCAAAGCGAAGAAAAATCTCACCGCGGTACTGCCCGGCATTCTGGAAGAGCTCCAAAACCGGGGATATAGGTTCGCCCGCCTTTGATCAGGAATAGGCTTTCAGAAAACCTACTAGCGTCTCAGGGGTCTGGAAACCGAAACTGCGCCAACACATCTCCCCGTTTCTATAGATCATATAGGTGGGAAATTCCCGTATCCTCAGCGCCTCTGCCAAGTCAGGATTTTTGCGAACGTCGATCTTGATGATCCGGGATTCTGGTCCTGATTCCCTGGAAATCCGGAGCAGGTCCTGATCATCGGGTGCCTTTCCCGTTACGTAAAAAACAAGCAGCACCGGTTGCGGAGCGTCGATCAATGATCCGAATGTTCCCATAGACTAAAGATAGGAAAACTCCCTAATAACTCAGAGCGATTAGGCGGGACTATCTCCCCTGCGAAGTTCTATTACTGTGATCTCAGGCCAGATGCCCACTCTTCCCGGATAGGCCAGAAATCCGAACCCTCTGTTCACATTAAGAAACCGTCCGTTCTCGGAATAGATTCCAGCCCAGTGCTTATAGCGATATTGGGCAGGGCTCCATCTGAACCATCCGGGAATTTCAATCCCGAACTGCATTCCATGAGTATGACCGCTGAGGGTAAGTTGGAAATTACGCGCATTTTCGCGGACCTGTTCCTCCCAGTGAGAAGGATCATGAGAAAGCAGGACTTTAAAGGTTCCGGATGGAATACCAGAGGCAGCCTGCTCCAGATCCCCGGCCTGTTTAAATCCCCTACCCCAATTCTCCACCCCCACCAGGGCAATATTGGAATCCTGCTGGGTAAGATACACATGCTCGTTAAGCAGCAACCTCCAACCCATTTCCGCGTGAGTGGTTTTTAGACTGTCGAGGTTGGCCTCTTTGGCCTGGGGAGAACTCCAGGAAGCGTAATCGCCGTAATCGTGATTACCCAGAATGGAAAACACTCCGTCCCTGGCGCTCAGCTGACTGAATAAATCTTTCCAATCCTTCATTTCATCGGCGGTGTTGTTGACCAGGTCTCCGGTAAACAGGATGACGTCGCTTTCCTGGGAATTGATCAGGTCGATCCCATAGCGGATCTTCTCCTCATTGTCGAAACTACCGCTATGGATATCAC
This sequence comes from uncultured Salinimicrobium sp., assembly GCA_946887075.1. The sequence continues at coordinate 18,489 of CAMPKA010000016.1, read as the reverse complement.
TTATCTGGGTAATACGGTATCCATCAAAAGCCTCCGGCAAATCCGGAAAATGAAGTACATGTTTTACCACCTGATAATCATACCTGCCCCGATACATCCCGTAAAGCAGAGAGGTAAATGGAATGGCTGCCACTCCCAGCGCGATTTGGCTGATGAATTTCCTTCTTGAGGGGAGGCTGTAGGGCTCCGTTGGGCCCTGGAGCTTATGGACAAGTCCAGCCATGACGCGGATCACATCTTCACCCAACAAAAGGATGAAGAGGAACAGCTTCGGAACGAAGAGCACCAGGAAAAGCCCTATGGCGTAATTCCTGTTGATGGACAGCCTCCCGCTTTCGGGAGCATTAAACTGGTACATGAGAAAAGCCAGAACCCCCAGGGAAAGCACAAAAAACACCCAGAATATCCAGGTGTGGCGGGTGAGTGTCCGGAAAGCCTGGTAGGCGTAAAGATCCAGAACAAGGTATATCAGGATAAAGATAATCCAGCGCATGAGGTAAACAGGTATTTTGGGAGTCGGTGGCTTCCCATTTTTTTATGACCGATCTGCCAGTCTAATAGCAACAATAGGACCAAAATTTACAGGAGGTATTTTGGGGACGCTTTATCCTCTTTGTCTCATTATCTTTGTAGTTTTGGATTCAGCAACACCAATACCATGGCAGATCAGAAACGCTTATTTCTTCTGGACGCATATGCCCTGATATTCAGGGGATACTATGCCTTCATCAAAAACCCCATCGTCAATTCAAAAGGACAGGACACTTCGGCCATAATGGGTTTTATGAATTCCCTTTTCGACGTGATCAGAAGGGAAAGACCGGATCATTTGGCAGTTTGTTTTGACAAGGAAGGCAGTGTGGCAAGAACGGAGATCTTCGAGGCTTACAAGGCGCACCGGGATGCAACCCCTGAGCCCATTTTACAGGCCATTCCTTATATCCAGGACATCCTTAAGGCCATGCACATTCCAGTTGTGGTGCTTCCAGGATGTGAGGCGGACGACATTATAGGAACGCTCGCACGGCAGGCTGAAAAGGAAGGATACAAGGTGTTTATGGTCACCCCGGATAAGGATTTCGCACAGCTCGTATCCGAGAACATTTTCATCTATCGCCCTGCAAGAATGGGGAACGGAATAGAGATCTGGGGAATCCCGGAAGTCTTGAAGCGATTTGAGATCGAACGTCCGGAACAGGTGATTGATTTTCTTGGTATGATGGGTGACGCGGTTGACAACATTCCCGGGCTGCCCGGGGTCGGGGAAAAGACCGCCAAAAAATTCCTCAAGGAGTTTGGAAGCATGGAAAATCTGCTTGCGAATACCCATAAGCTAAAGGGAAAGATGAAGGAGCGGATTGAAAGTCACCGGGAGCAGGGCCTGTTATCTAAAAAACTCGCTGCCATTATGTGCGATTGTGATGTCCAGTTCGATGCAAAGGATTATGAACTGTCGAGGCCGGATTCCGAAAAGGTGCAGGAAATTTTCGAGGAACTTGAGTTCCGACGTCTAAAAGAACAGTTTCTTAAACTTTTTTCGGGGGAGATGACTGCCAGCGCCCAGGTCACAGGCACTGTAACAGCGGAAGCTCAGGCCAGGGCCGCAGGATCCGGACAATTTTCTCTCTTTGGCAATGAGGCTCCTGAGAAGATGCAGGCGGTGTCGGGCAGAAAAAGTCTCAAGGATGTTCCTCATGTCTATCAGAGTGTATCGGAAGGTATGGGTTTCGAACTGTTCTTAAAGAACCTGATGGATCAAAAGTGCGTTTGCCTGGATATCACCAGTAGCGATATCAATCCCCATACCGCGGAAATCATTGGCATTGCCTTTTGCTGGGAGCAGGGAAAGGGCTTTTACCTACCATTCCCGAAATCCCGGGATAAGGCGCAGGAAATTTTAGAAAGACTGCGGCCATTCTTCGAGTCCGAAACGATCGAAAAAGTCGGACAGAACCTAAAGAACGATCTCAAGGTTCTCGCCAAGTACAGAATCCAATTTTCCGGGCCTATGTTTGATACCATGATCGCACATTATCTGATCAACCCGGATATGCGACACTCCCTGGACGTTCTCTCTGAGACCTATCTGAACTATACCCCTGTATTCATTGAGGAACTTCTGGGCAAGGGGAAGAACAGAAAATCGATGCGCGACATTCCGTTGCAGGAACAGACGGAGTTCTGTGTTGAGGATGCAGACGTTATCCTTCAACTTAAAAAACATTTTGAACCGGAGCTTAGGGAAGCACAGACAGAAGAGTTATTTAGGGATATGGAAATCCCCCTGGTCAAGGTATTGGCCGATATGGAGTTGGAGGGGATTAAGCTGGACAAGCATTTCCTTAAGGAGCTCTCAAAAGAACTCGACAGGGATATCGTGGGACTCGAACAGCAGATCTATGCGGCGGCTGGGGAAGAATTCAACATCGGCTCCCCAAAACAGCTGGGCGTGGTATTATTTGAGAAACTTCGGCTGGTAGAGAAACCAAAGAAAACAAAGACAGGTCAATATTCCACCGGAGAGGAAATCCTCTCAGCCCTGGCCCAGGATCACGAGATCGTCCAGCAGGTGCTGGATTACCGCGGACTGGTCAAACTCAAAAACACTTATATCGACGCCCTGCCGCTGCAGGTTGACAAGCACACGGGCCGGGTCCATACGGACTACGTACAGACCGTTGCTGCGACAGGCAGGTTGAGCTCCAACAATCCGAATCTCCAGAACATTCCCATACGGACGGAGCGGGGACGGCAGGTCCGAAAGGCGTTTGTACCCAGGGATGAGCATCATATCCTGATGGCTGCGGATTATTCGCAAATCGAATTGCGGATCATCGCTGCCCTGAGTAAAGAGGAGAATATGATAGACGCCTTCAGGGAAGGACGTGATATCCACACAGCGACGGCGGCCCGTGTATTCGGCGTACCGCTGGAAGCGGTAACCCGAGAGCAGAGGAGCAATGCCAAAACGGTAAATTTCGGAATCGTATACGGCGTTTCCGCATTCGGATTGAGCAACCAGACTTCTCTTTCAAGAACGGAATCCAAAGACTTGATTGAAACCTATTATCAGACCTATCCGAAACTCCGCGATTTTATCCGGGATCAGGTTGAATTTGCAAGGGAGAAGGGATATGTACAAACTGTGTTGGGGAGGAGGAGATATCTGCGGGACATCAATTCTCAGAACGCAATGGTCCGAAGCGCCGCCGAACGTAACGCGGTGAATGCACCTATCCAGGGAAGTGCTGCTGATATTATCAAACTGGCCATGATCCGCATACACAACCGTTTAAAGAAGGAGAATATGAAGTCAAAGATGTTGCTGCAGGTTCATGATGAATTGGTCTTCGACGTACTCAATGAGGAGGTTGATGTCGTGAAGGATCTCGTTCGGCATGAGATGGAAAATGCTTTTCTTCTCGAGGTCCCCCTGGAAGTGGATCTCGGTCTCGGACAGGACTGGCTAGAGGCGCATTAAAAAACCTCACATCCCTTTCGGAATGTGAGGTTCTACATTTAAGGATCAGCCCAGGTCAGTCCTTAATATACACGAAATCTATCTTTTGAATTTCCGAGGCAACCGTGTTTCCCGGATCGGGAGCAACATAAACGGCTGCGCTGGTTTCGGCCTTGGTAAGAGAAACATGCAGGAATTCATCAATTCCGTTCCCTGAGAGGGAAATGTCCTTTACTTCTGAATAGGAAACCCCGTCGACGGAAAAGAAGACCTTGAGTTGATTGTTCGTTACCTCATAGGTGGCGGAATAGTTCTTTTCATTGCAGGTGAAATTTCCAGATGTATCGAAATACAGCCGGGCCTGAGTGGTCTGGACGCTTCCGTCCTGATTAAAGGTGAAATACATGTTGCTGAAACATCCTGTCTCTGAAAGGATGTCCTGACTGCCAGCACCATCCTTGTCAAAATCAACTGCTACATCAGCGCTCATGGAATAAATTCTCCATGTACCAGTAAGATCCCCGGAGCTAATGTCCGCACTGCTTACCTGCTCGGTTCCCGTTGCATTCAACACCATCAGTTCGTCTTCCGCGGGCTCTGAGGAACAACTCGAAAGACCAATCCCTGAGAAACCGGCCAGGGCCAAAAACATCATCATTTTTTTCATTGCAATAGTTTGATTTAGAGCGGACAAAAGTAATGCGTAATAACATAACAATAACATTTCTTTAACAGGAATTTTTAGTCTAAAGGACACAAAATTTGCCGTTTATCGTGTATAAGTGTCTTTCATCGATAAAACGCTTATACAGAGAACCCTTTCCTACTCCCCATTTCTCAGTGTAAAAAACCTGTATCGGGAAAAACTCTGAAAATCAGTTCCTTTTACCGACTCAAATTAATGAACCCTCGTTTGTTATATAATTTTATAGTTGTACATTTGCACCCCTGTTTTATGCAGGGAATGGAATGTTTAATTATCAGTAAATTTAATTAGTGTGGACACATTAAGCTACAAAACGGTTTCCGCCAACAAAGCCACGGTCAATAAAGAGTGGGTTCTGGTGGATGCTGAAGGACAAGCCCTAGGGCGTCTTTCTTCAGTAGTGGCAAAACTGCTACGAGGAAAGTTCAAGGCGAATTTCACCCCACACGTTGATTGCGGAGATAATGTTGTGGTTATCAATGCAGAAAAGATCAACTTGACAGGAAAAAAATGGGATTCGAAAGAATACATCCGCCATACTGGCTATCCTGGGGGACAAAGAAGCCTTACCGCATCAGAACTTTTCGGCAAGGCTCCGGAAAGACTTATCGAGAACGCGGTTAAAGGAATGCTTCCAAAGAACAAGTTAGGTGCGGACCTGTTCCGAAACCTGAGAGTATTTCCAGGCACACAGCACGATCTGGAAGCTCAAAAACCAAAGACTATCAACTTAAACGAACTTAAGTAATGGAAGTTATTCACAAAATCGGTCGTAGAAAAACCGCAGTTGCCCGGGTTTATGTTTCTCCTGGTAGCGGAAACATCACGGTAAACAAAAAAGACGTCAAGGAATATTTCTCAACAGGTACGCTTCAGTACAAGGTGAGCCAGCCCCTTAACATGACCGGAAACGGTGATAGCTTTGACATCAAGGTCAATGTGTATGGAGGAGGGATCACTGGACAGGCAGAAGCCATCAGGCTAGCCTTATCCAGAGCCATGGTCGAACTCGATGCTGAGAACAGGGCGACCCTGAAACCCGAAGGTCTTCTTACAAGGGATCCGAGAATGGTTGAGCGAAAGAAATTCGGCCAGAAGAAAGCCCGAAAGAAATTCCAGTTCTCCAAACGTTAATTCAATACTGGTGCTAAGTACCAGAAGTTCATTAAAATTAATTTTTGTTGTTACTCGCTCCTGACAAAACGCAGTGGGAGGAGGTTAGTTTAGCATCTAAACGCTCAGGGCCGGAAATATTCGCCACCTGGACGTTGCTATCTCAACAGAACGTAAACTATTACAAAAATGGCAAACAAAGTAGAAGTTAAAGACCTGCTCGAGGCAGGGGTGCATTTCGGACACCTGACAAGGAGATGGAACCCGAACATGGCACCGTATATCTATATGGAGCGTAATGGCATCCATATTATCAATCTATACAAAAGTGCTGCAAAGATGCAGGAAGCCGGAGACGCGCTTTCCAAGATCGCAGCCAGCGGTCGAAAAATTCTTTTCGTAGCGACCAAAAAACAGGCTAAGGAGATCGTTGCCGAGCAGGCGGAAAGAGCCAATATGCCTTATATCACCGAAAGGTGGCCTGGAGGGATGCTGACCAATTTCATCACCATCAGGAAGGCTGTTAAGAAGATGGCTTCCATCGACAGAATGAAAAAAGACGGCACTTTCAACACGCTCTCGAAAAAAGAAAGACTACAGGTTGACCGACTCCGAGCGAAGCTTGAAAAGAACCTTGGGTCCATCTCTGAAATGAGCCGGTTACCCGGAGCGCTGTTCGTAGTCGATATCACTAGGGAACACATCGCAGTCAAAGAGGCACAAAAATTAAACATTCCAATATTCGCCATGGTGGATACGAATTCAGATCCAAGAGATGTGGATTATGTTATTCCATCCAATGACGATGCTTCTAAGTCAATCGATAAGATTGTTTCCTATGTTGCGGACTCCATTGTTGAAGGACTTTCAGAAAGAAAGGCGTCCGGAAAAGAAGGCCGTGAGGAAGGTACTGAGGAAAAGCCGGTAAAACGGACCCCAAAGCCAAGGAAAAAGCTTGACACAGAGGTACCCTCAACCGATCCCGAGGATAAGAAAGCCATGAAGGAAGCCAAGGAAGAGGTAAGACTCCAGTCAAAGCAGGAAACTCTGGAAAAGGCCCGTTCAAACGACGAGGAAGAATAGAAAATCTAAAAATCACTTATGATAAGTCGTTTAGTTTACTTAAAATGAAATTAAACGGCTTATCCCTTTTAAAACCAAAATAGAAGTTACTATGGCTAAGATAACCGCCGCAGAAGTAAATAAACTGAGAAAGGCTACCGGTGCCGGGATGATGGATTGTAAAAAAGCCCTTGTCGAGGCCGACGGAGATTTTGATTCCGCAATTGAGATCCTGAGGAAAAAAGGCCAAAAGGTTGCGGCCAACCGGGCGGACCGAGAGTCCGCTGAAGGTGCCGTAATCGCAACTGTGAATTCCGACAACACCAGGGGGGTCATCGTATCGCTAAACTGTGAAACCGATTTTGTGGCCAAAAATGACTCCTTTGTCCAACTGGCGCAGGATTTTGCACAACTGGGACTGGAGGTTGATTCAAAAGAGGCCCTTCTTGCCAAAGATTATAAAGGAATAACTGTTCAGGAGAAGCTTACGGAACAAACCGGAGTGATCGGAGAAAAGATCGAGATCGGAGACTTCCGAAAGCTCGAAGCTCCTTTTGTGGGATCCTATATTCATGCCGGTAATAAAATCGCGGTACTGACAGGTTTGTCTGCCAAGACTGGCAAGGCCGAAGAGATCGCCAAAAATGTTTCCATGCAGGCAGCCGCGATGAACCCGGTTGCGCTCAATGAAGAAGGGGTGGATCAGAGCGTAGTCGAAAAGGAGATCGAGATCGCAAAGGATCAACTCCGGGAAGAGGGTAAGCCAGAGGAGATGCTGGACAATATTGCCAAAGGGAAGATAAAACGTTTCTTTAAAGACAACACCCTTGTAAACCAGGCATACATCAAGGACAATAAGATGTCTGTGGCAGAATATGTCAAATCCGAAGATTCAAACCTGCAGGTGGTGGCCTTTGAAAGGGTTGCCCTTGGTTAAATATTAAATCAGCGTTACAAACCGTTGCTTTTTGGTTGACGTCCAAAAAACAAATAGGTTTGCCTTACATTTTTTGTCATAAGCTGAGCCCGGAAAATTCCGGGCTCAGCTGTTTTAGGAGTTTTAATTTTGAGTATACCCTTATTAATCGATTTCTAAATTCAAAGGCCATTTCCCTGAAACGTTTCTGTAGGGTCTTTTGCGGAACAGTGGGATCCTTTCTTTTGTTTTCGGAAATATCAATTTGTCTGCCCCTTGTTTTGCATCATTTTGTCAAGTTTTAAAGATTTCACCCGATGGAAGCTTGTGCTAATTCTTTGAGGTTTTCCATTACCGCGACTCCCGTTCCATCAGAACTCATGCAAATGCATCCATAGTTCACCAATCAAATAAATAATTTCCTTAGTTTTGCACAACCCATCAAATCACATCAATGCACTACAAAAGGATCTTACTCAAACTCTCAGGAGAAGCTTTAATGGGCAATCGCCAGTACGGAATCGATCCGGAGCGGTTGGCTGATTATGCCAGGGAGATCAAAAGGGTCACCGACAAAGGAGTTGAGGTCGCTATCGTTATCGGCGGAGGAAACATATTCAGAGGAGTCGCAGGAGCCAGCCGTGGTATGGACCGCGTGACCGGGGACCACATGGGAATGTTGGCCACCGTAATCAATGGTCTCGCCCTCCAGAGCGCTCTCGAGGATGCCGGAATCCAGACACGGCTCCAGTCGGCTGTAAAAATCAATGAAGTAGCGGAACCCTTCATCCGCAGGAAGGCGATGAGACATCTGGAGAAGGGAAGGGTGGTGATCTTTGGTGGCGGTACGGGTAATCCTTATTTTACTACGGATTCTGCTGCAGTGCTCCGCGCTATTGAGATTCATGCGGATGTTATCTTGAAAGGGACTAGGGTCGACGGTATTTATACCGCAGATCCTGAGGTAGATGCAAAGGCAACCAAGTTTGATTTCATCAGCTTTGAAGAGGTGATCACCAAGGGACTGAAGGTCATGGATACCACCGCCTTCACCTTAAGTCAGGAAAACAAGCTGCCGATCATCGTTTTCGACATGAACAAACCCGGAAATCTTGAAAAGGTGGTACTTGGGGAAAATGTGGGTACCAAGGTAAATCTATAAAGGAGCATAAGATAATTGGTCTAATAAATCATTTGTAATGGAAGACGAAATTGAATTCATCATAGACAGTGCCCGTGAGGCCATGCAGAATGCCATCGTTCATCTCGAGAAGCAACTGGTCAATATCCGAGCCGGAAAGGCCAGCCCCGCTATGTTGGGTAGTGTCAGGGTGGATTATTACGGAGCCCAGACCCCATTGAATCAGGTGGCCAATGTCAACACGCCAGATGCCCGTACGCTTTCCATTCAACCATTTGAAAAAAGCCTTATTCCTGCAATCGAGAAAGGCATCATGCTGGCGAATTTGGGGTTCAATCCGATGAACAACGGGGAGAGCGTGATCATCAATGTTCCTCCGCTTACGGAGGAGCGGAGAAAGGAACTTGCCAAACAGGCCAAAGCAGAAGCAGAGGAAGCAAAAATCGGAGTCAGGAATGACCGGAAAAACGCGAACCAGGAAATCAGGAGACTGGATATCTCTGAAGATGAGAAAAAGTCTGCTGAAGCTGACGTTCAGAAGCTCACGGACTCCTACGTAGAAAAAATCGATAAAATCCTTGCAGTTAAAGAGAAGGAAATTATGACCGTCTGACCGGAGCAGATCGAATTCTACTGGGTTCCTCTTCATTTTGTAAGCTTCCTCTCTTTACTACCTTTGCGGCTTTAATTAACATTCATGTCTAGATTTCTAGGGTTCCATTTTTGGAACACACTAGCGCGTACGATCCTGAGAAACCGGATCCTCATCCTGGTCATTATAGCAGTGTGTACGGTACTTCTGGCGCTCCAGTGGACGAAAATGCGGTTTTCTCACACCGAGGCCAACCTGTTGCCCGATCAGCACCCGATCAATCTCGAGTATCAGGAGTTTACAGAAAAGTTCGGCGAAGAGGGAAATCTGGTTCTGTTGGCGATTAAGGATTCGGCACTTTTCTCTCCCGAAGTCTTCCAGGACTGGAAGGCAATCTCGCGAAAGTTGGAACAAAACGATGAAGTAGCGCATACGGTTTCTCTGTCGAACCTGAAAGTATTGACCAAGCAGGAACAGCCTGCTCGGTTCGAATTCCTGCCCTTGATCGAGGAAGAACGTCCGGGCCGGGAAGCCCTGCACAGATACAGCACGACACTTGTCGACAGTCTTCCGTTTTTCAGGGGACTTGTCTACAGCCCTTCAGGAGATTATATTCAGACGGCCCTTTACCTGGACAAAGAGATTATTAATTCCCCGGTCCGAAAACGGTTTATTCTTCAGAAGTTGCTTCCGGCAGTAAAGGAATTCGAGGAAAAACACGGCCTGGAAGTTCATGTCTCTGGCATGCCCTACATCAGGACCCTCAACTCCAAGTATATCATCGATGAGATCGGCATGTTTATAGGTGCAGCCCTTCTGGTTACCTCCCTGCTTTTCTTTTTCTTTTTCAGGTCTGTCCGGGCGACCGTGATTTCGATGATAACCGTCAGCATCGGTGTGATGTGGGCCTTTGGATTCCTGGGCCTTCTTAATTATGAAATCACCATTCTTACCGCAATCATTCCCCCCCTGATCATTGTAATTGGGATTCCGAACTGTATCTTCCTGATCAATAAGTACCAACAGGAGATCAGCAAACATGGGAATCAGGCAAGAAGTCTTCAGCGGGTAATAACCCGGGTTGGGAACGCCACCTTGCTGACCAACCTTACCACGGCCTCTGGTTTCGCCACCTTCATTCTTACCGACAGCAAGCTCCTCAGAGAATTCGGTCTGATTGCCTCGATCAATGTATTGGCGATATTCATACTGAGTCTGTTGATCATCCCCATCATCTACAGCTTTCTGAGGATTCCGAGGGAAAAGCACCTCCGTCATCTCAACAAACGCTGGATCAGTGGTTTTACTGCCTGGATGGAGCAAATGGTGAAGCAAAGGCGGATCAGCATCTTCATTTTTTCAATACTGCTGCTGATCATATCTATCATTGGAATCTATAAGATCAGGATATCGGGAAGTCTTCTGGAAGACCTGCCGACCGATGCGGCTTTTTTCCAGGATATTCGATTCTTCGAAAGGGAATTTGAGGGGGTTATGCCGCTGGAATTCGTCATCGACACCAAAAGGGAGCGGGGAGTTCAAAGTCTTTCCAACCTGAAGAGAATGGATCAGCTCCACGAGATAATTGGGGCAGAAGCAGTTTTTTCCGATCCGATCTCCGTGGTAAACCTTATTAAATACGCCAAACAGGCTTTTTACAACGGAAATCCCGAATACTATCAGCTTCCAAGTTCGCAGGAACAGCATTTTATCCTTCCATACCTTCGCAGTTTGGAGACAGGTCAGACCGATATTCTGAGTTCATATGTCGACAGCACAGGGCGCTATGCGCGGGTCACGACCTTCATGAAAGACATCGGAACCCAAAAGATGGAAAGTATCGAGGAGGATCTGTGGCCTGCAATAACACGAATCTTTCCCGACGATCGGTTCGAGGTCAAAATGACCGGAAAGGCTTTTATCTTCCAGCAGGGTACCAAATACCTCATCAAGAACCTGATGATCTCTCTCGGCCTGGCGGTCTTCCTCATCGCCCTGCTGATGGCCTGGATGTTCAGATCATGGCGGATGATCCTGGTTTCTCTCGTGCCAAACCTGCTGCCACTACTGATGACAGCAGGTATGATGGGATTCCTCGGGATTCCCATCAAGCCTTCCACTATTCTTGTATTCAGTATTGCCTTCGGGATATCAGTTGACGACACCATTCATTTCCTTGCAAAATACAGGCAGGAACTTTTGGCCAATAACTGGAAGGTAAAGCGCTCTGTATACGCAGCCCTGAGGGAGACAGGAGTCAGTATGTTTTATACTTCTATCGTGCTCTTTTTCGGGTTTTCCATTTTTATGATCAGCAGCTTTGGAGGGACAATCGCCTTGGGTGGACTGGTTTCTGCGACCTTATTATTCGCTATGCTGGCCAACCTGCTACTGCTTCCGGCCCTGCTGCTCTCCTTACACAAGGAGATCGCAAATGAAGAGGTGCTTAAGGAACCTCTGATCGACATTCTGGCGCAGGAGGGGGACCGGGATGAGGAAGAATAAACGATTTTAACCTGAACCCACGGGACTTGTCAGAGCGTGCCATTTTCTTGCCCGGCTAAGGCTTAAAATCTATCTTTGCAATCTCTAATTTCAAAAGACAATGATAACAGGGAAGGTCATCGAAATTCTCAACAGCACAGAGTTTCTTCAGGAAGTACAGGTTCAGGGCTGGGTCCGTTCCTTCAGGAGCAACAGGTTTATTGCCCTCAATGATGGATCCACCATTGAGAACCTCCAGTGCGTGGTCGATTATGAGAGCATGAAGGAAGAGCTCTTAAAACGTATTACGGTCGGAGCTGCTGTCAAGGTTAGCGGTACCCTCACAGAGAGCCTGGGAAGCGGTCAAAGAGTGGAAATCAAGGTGACATCAGTGGAGATCCTTGGAGATGCAGATCCGGAAGAAGTGAAACTGACCATTCTCTCCCCCAAGCGGCATAGCCTTGAAAAACTGAGAGAACAGGCACATCTTCGGATCCGAACCAAGACCTTCGGGGCCGTGATGCGGGTAAGAAGCAAACTTTCTTTTGCTGTCCACAGCTATTTCCAGAAAAACAACTTCCATTACGTCAATACGCCTATTATCACAGGGAGTGATGCTGAAGGAGCAGGAGAGATGTTCCGGGTCACCACCCTTGATCCGACCAAGCCCCCTCTGGAAGCGGATGGCGGGGTCGATTTCACCGAAGACTTTTTTGGAAAGGAAACCAATCTGACCGTTTCGGGACAACTCGAAGCTGAGGCTTATGCTATGGGGCTCGGTCAGGTCTATACCTTTGGCCCCACTTTTAGGGCGGAAAACTCAAATACTTCAAGACATCTGGCAGAATTCTGGATGATCGAACCTGAAATGGCTTTTTGTGATCTTGACGGGAACATGGATCTTGCCGAGGACTTCATCAAATTCGTATTGAGAGAAGTCCTTGAAAACGCCGGTGAGGACATTGCCTTTCTTCAGGAGCGCCAGAAGGAGGAGGACAAATCGAAACCAGAGGCGGAAAGGAGTCCGATGCTGCTGATCGACAAGCTTCAGTTCGTCATCGAGAACCAGTTCAAAAGGGTCAGCTACTCCGAGGCGATAGAAATCCTCAGGAATTCCAAACCAAACAAGAAAAGGAAGTTTCAGTATCCGATCGAAACATGGGGAGCTGACCTGCAGAGCGAGCACGAACGATATCTCGTGGAGAAGCACTTCAAATGCCCGGTCATCCTGTTCGATTATCCCGCAGATATCAAGGCTTTTTACATGCGCCTGAATGAGGATCAGAAGACCGTCAGGGCAATGGACATTCTGTTTCCGGGCATCGGGGAAATCGTAGGAGGATCCCAGAGGGAAGAAAGGCTTCATGTGCTGCAAAACAAAATGGAAGCTCTGGGAATCGATCAGCGTGAGCTATGGTGGTATCTCGACACCCGAAGGTTCGGAACATGTGTGCATTCCGGCTTCGGACTGGGATTTGAAAGGCTGGTTCAGTTCGTCACCGGGATGTCGAATATTCGCGATGTGATCCCCTTTCCGAGAACCCCGCAGAACGCGGAATTCTAGCAGGATTTCTTATTAAAGAACTCATAAATCGATCGGCCCCGGTCAAGGTTTGTAGATTGTTTTTTTTATTTTTATAAAAAGGCCGGACCCTATGCTAAAACAGCAGTTAAACCTAAAACTTTCTCAAAAGCTATCGCCCCAGCAGATTCAGCTCATGAAGCTGATCCAGCTGCCAACGCAAGCCTTTGAACAGCGGCTGAAACAGGAAATGGAGGAGAATCCTGCCCTGGAAGGAGGGAAGGAGGAACGGGATGAGTACGAGGAAGATTTTCGTAATGAGGATCTCCAGGACGAGGATCCGGGAACGGAATCCATAGAGGCTGAAATCGATGTCGATGAATATTTAAGTGATGACGAGATCCCTAACTACCGCCTCCAGTCCAATAATTATAGCGCAGATGATGAGGACAAGCAGGTGCCCTATGCATCAGGAGTCTCTTTTACTCAATACCTGAAAACTCAGCTGAGTACCTTGAGACTTGACGAGGAGGAAAAGCAAATCGCGGAGTTTCTCGTCGGCAGTGTTGACGAAAGTGGATATATCAGGCGTGCTACACAGGATATTGTCGATGACCTCGCCTTTACCCAAAATATTTATACCGATGAAAAAACGGTGGAGCGGGTCCTAAAGTATGTTCATGAATTGGATCCAGCAGGGGTGGGAGCGCGATCCTTGCAGGAATGCCTCCTGATCCAGCTTAATCGGAAGGAACCAACCAAAGCGGTTAGCCTCGCAGCGGATATCATGGAGCGGTCTTTCGACCAGTTCAGCAAAAAGCACTATCAAAAGCTGCTCTCCAAGCATGATATCACGGAAGACGAACTGAGGGAGGCCATAGAGGTCATCGAACACCTGAATCCCAAACCTGGGGGCGCCTATTCCGGCAGCACCCGTATTGTAGAACACGTAATTCCGGATTTCACTATAAAGATCGTGGATGGAGAACTGGAACTGAGCCTAAACGGTAGGAATGCTCCAGAAATGCATGTTTCCAAGGATTACAGTGAAATGCTGAAGGGCTACAAAGCTTCCAAGGAAAAGTCCAAGGCTCAGAAGGACGCCGTGATGTTCATCAAACAGAAGCTTGATGCCGCAAAGTGGTTTATCGAGGCCATCAAACAACGCCAGACCACCTTGTATGTCACCATGAGCGCCATTATGAACTATCAGAAGAATTATTTTTTGACCGGAGATGAAAGGAACCTGCGCCCCATGATCCTTAAGGACATTGCTGACGAGATCGACATGGATGTTTCTACGGTTTCCAGGGTTGCGAATTCCAAGTACGTCGATACCCCTTATGGGACTTTCCTGATCAAGGATTTCTTTTCCGAGTCGATGAAAAACGACCAGGGCGAAGATGTTTCCACCCGCGAGATTAAAAAAATCCTGGAATTGACCATAGAGGACGAGAACAAGAGAAAGCCCCTGACAGATGATAAACTGGCAAAGATCCTCAAGGAAAAAGGTTATCCAATCGCCAGGCGTACCGTGGCCAAATACCGCGAACAGCTGGATATCCCGGTAGCTCGATTACGAAAAGAAATCTGATGACGCTCCTCTTCAGGCTGTCCTCTTATTTGTTCCACCCGATCTGGATGCCTTTTCTCGGTACCCTGTTTTACTTTCTGGTCACTCCCCGGTTCTTTCCACGGCAAGTGGTGGAGGCCAAACTTCTGGCGGTGTGCATCATGACCATTTTCATCCCCATCGTCTTTTATTTCATGCTTCGCAACCTGGGCAGGGCAAGGTCAATCTTTCTGGAGCTACCCCAGGAGCGCGTCCTTCCCCTCCTGTTTACCACTGCCCTCAACGTGGTCATCCTGAAGTTCGTGTTCAATGCTTTCGACTATCCGGAACTGTATTATTTCTTTTTCGGGATCCTCATTTCCGGAATTCTGGGACTCCTTTTTCTCCTGTTGAAGCAGAAGGTCAGCCTGCACATGATCGGTCTGGGCGGGATTACCACTTTCATCGCCCTGCTGGGAATTCATTTCAACCTGGATCTTACCTACACCGTAAGCTTCCTGGTAATTGCCACCGGGCTTACTGGCTCCTCAAGGTTGTACTACGACGCCCATACCGGGCTTGAGCTCCTGATGGGCCTGATCACAGGGATACTGCCCCAGCTCGTCTTAGGCGTTATTTGGCTAGAGTAAGAAAAAGGTAAGTCCCACCTGGATGGTTCGCAGTTCCAAAGCCTCCCCGTTGACCATGGCCGATTCGTCAAAGAGCGAATTGAGACTGTAGAAGAAATTAAAGTTAAAGGTATTATATCCAAAAATGAGAACCGCCCCCAGATTAAACCTCTGTAGCTCGGGCACTTCAGAATTTCTGATCAGATTCCCCTGCTGGGCAAAGCGCGATTTGAAAAAATAGATGTAGGAAGGCCGTAATCCTGTATAGACCCTCCAAAACTTGTAGCTGATGGGCGTCGAAGTCCGCCACCTAATCTGTATAGGAAGGTCCAGTGTCTGGGTGGTAAACCTATTCGTGTCATAATCGATACGCGCCCGGTCCAGAAGTTGGAAGTAAGATCTATCAGGCCGTTCCCCATCCCCGATAAACAGGTTTTGACCATAGGTGTCAATCGACCATCCAAGCCCTATCCCGAGGGCCACATTGCGACGCTCGTTCAAAGGGAAGTCCCTGATAAATCCAAGATGGAACCCGCCTGAAAACTGAGACGGTGCGATGTCATCAGGTTTTCCGCTTACCATGTTATAGGTGAAGCCGATGTAGATCTGATCTTCCCGATAGAGGCTGTCCGCTACCTCCGGGATGATATTGGTATCCTGCCCCATAATCCCCTGAGGGAGGAGTAAAACCAGTAGAAAAAGGAAGCTGAGTTTTCTCATCAGGCCAAAGATAGGCTATGTCCAGGTTCATCAAAAAAAAATCCCCTTTCAAATCAAGAAAAGGGATCTTTAAGAAAAGTAATGTTTTGTTTTTATTCCATGTTCTGAGAAGCCTCCCCTATCCTGGTGGTATAGTTGATCTTCAGTGCGTCCGCTTTTCTCAGTTCCTGCTTGATATCGGAGATGAGCCCCATATTGGTCTCCTCATCGACTTTCAGGGCAGTGATCAGGAAAGGAACAAGCTCCTCCCGCTTTGACTCCCTTTCCGCATAAATGAACTGCTGAATTTCACTGACGTCTGCGAACTTGTCATTCAACTGGATCCTGGCCTCGGTACCGTAGGTACCCCTGTACCGCTCGCTCGGTTTCCCTGCGTAGATGTACATCACCAAATCCTTCTTTTCAAGTTTCTCAACCTGGTCTGCATAAGGAAGTTTATTCTCTACCATCAGCGTATTTTCACGCATCACGGTCGCCACCATGAAGAAGAAAAGCAACATGAAAACGATATCCGGCAGGGAAGCAGTGCTTATGGCAGGGAGCTCGGAACTTTTTTTCTTTGTGAATTTGGCCATTGTTCAGTTTTGTTTTTTCTGATTTAACTTCCGTTACTTTGGATCGGCTTCAGAGAGCTTTTGAGGCCACATGTCGCGAATTCGCTCTATCCTTTCTTTGAGCTGCTCCTTATCTCCGGTATAGGTCACATCATTGTAATCGGCCTCCATTTCATCAAAAGACTTTCCATATAGCCGTTGAGCCTCCCGATTACGCAGTTCATTATACGCAGCAACCAGTTCGTTGGTCACGGCGATGTAGGTACCATACTCGGTCTGCCGGTCATTCACAAGCATGATGACCGCTTTGATAGGATTATCGGAGGATGCAGGATCCCCGGCACCCTGGCAATAACTACAGGCTTCCTCTCCTACTCCGCCACCATTATCAAGGAAGGCGATCGCTGCCTCTTTCAGATCCCCGAGTTCCATAAGCTCATCCTCCACCAGGAGCTCATTGTTCCTGTTGACGATCACTTCGAAAATATTCTTCTCCTTTATGATCGGTGGTTCCACATCCTCTTCCTGCATCGGGGGCAATTTTCTGCTGATCCCGCTATCGGTTTCAATGGTAGTGGTTACCAGGAAGAAGATCAATAAGAGGAAGGCAATATCGGCCATAGAACCGGCATTGACTTCTGGTGCAGCTCTTCTAGGCATAGCTTTACTTTATTAATTTTTTGATTCCGGACAAAAGCATCAACAATATTGCGATTGTGGCCAAAATGTAAAATACGGTGAGACCTGCGCTGACCCAGTGAACGGCATCTGCCGATAGGACAGTTCCATCGCTCATCACCACTTCTTCTCCACCCGTTACCAGATAGGCGACCACCACGATTAGCAGGAAAGCACCAATTGATATCAAAGTTCTTTTGATGTTCCCCGAGAACAATCCCTTGAGCACAAAGAACAGTACCAGCAGGATAATTACAGCCATGACGACATACGCAACGATAAGGAACGGAGTCACCACGCTTGCCTGGACGCTCGCGGAAGTTTCAATAGCTTCGTCTCCCGCCATCACGACTCTTCCCCACATGATGAGTGCAATGACGCCGATCACGATCGCCAGGTATTTTAAGATTTTGTGTAATGTCATGATAGTTTTTTCTCTGGATTATACTCTTCTCTTGTTCTTGTATGCTACAAGCATGTCAATAAGGGTGATAGAAGCATCCTCCATATCATTGACGATCCTATCGATCTTGGCGATGATGTAGTTGTAGAATACCTGTAGGATCATGGCGACAATAAGACCAAATACCGTGGTCAAAAGTGCAACCTTGATACCTCCAGCAACCAGAGATGGCTGCATATCACCGGCAGCCTCGATCCTATCGAAGGCGATGATCATCCCGATTACCGTTCCAAGGAATCCAAGCATCGGCGCGAGCGCGATGAACAGGCTCAACCAGGAAACGTTCTTTTCCAGCTGTCCCATCTGGACACCTCCGTAAGCAACAACGGCTTTTTCTGCGGCCTCAGTGCTTTCATCGGCCCTGTCAAGCCCCTGATAGTAAATGGAGGCCACAGGACCTCTAGTATTGCGGCAAACTTCCTTAGCCGCCTCGATTCCACCAGTGTTCAGAGCATCTTCGACATCCTGAGCCAGTTTTCTGGTGTTTGTGGTAGCCATATTAAGATAGATGATTCTTTCAATAGCAATCGCCAGTCCGAGGATCAGACACAGCAGTACGATCCCCATGAATCCGGGACCCCCTTCGATAAACCGTCTTTTAAGTTCCTGATGGAAACCTCTTTCCTCAGTTTCAACCTCCTGCGCAGCAGCCTGGTCTTCCTCCTGTACGAAATTCACCATAGTTGCTGGCAAGGCATTCACGTTGTTTGTTGCGTTGACATTCACAGCACCAGACAGCATGAATGTTGCGATTACCAAAATTGAAAATAATCTTTTCATTACTTTTCTTGATTAATTAGTTAACGGGTTTAAAGATATAAATATTTATTCATATAAAAACAAATAGCAGAGAGGAAGGGATTCGAACCCTCGATACGCTTTTGGCGTATACACACT
>CAMPKA010000015.1 GCA_946887075.1 uncultured Salinimicrobium sp. | reverse complement strand
AGAGCACCTCGTTTACACCGAGGGGGTCGGGGGTTCGAATCCCTCATTGCCCACAGGCACCAAGGCTTCCGATTGGAGGCCTTTTTAGGTTTCATGCCTTTCCAGGGTGATTAGCTCAGCTGGTTCAGAGCACTACCTCGACAAGGTAGGGGTCACTGGTTCGAACCCAGTATCACCCACCAAAAATGAACAGGACCCGGGGGTATCAGCTTCCGGGTTTTTTTTGCCTCCTTCACATCAGCAGGTCAACTATTCGCTCCATTGCCATTCCACGTGAACCTTTAATCAGGATCTGGGCATGACGAACTGCAGTCGGATCGAAATGCGCTTTAAAATCTTCGAAAGTAGCGAATTTATGTATTCCTGCCGGAGCCTTGGTTTTGAAGAAGTTTTCCCCGATCAGATAAACCTGGCCGAAATTAAGCTCTTCCAGGCGATCCACGAGTGCCTGATGTTCAGCCCGTGCGGAAATCCCGAGTTCAAACATATCCCCAAGAAAAGCGACCTTGGGACCAACCGCCATTGAGGCAAAGTTGTCAAGAGCAGCCTCCATGCTGGTCGGGTTGGCATTATAGGCGTCAAGAATGAGGGTATTGCTCCCTTTCCTGATGACCTGAGAGCGGTTATCCTTGGGATCGTATTGCGATATGGCGGCACCGATATGATCATCGGCAACCTCAAAATAATGTCCGATGCAAGCGGCTGCAGCGATGTTAGCCCCGTTGTACCGTCCGATCAAACGGCTCCGGATCCGGAGATTCCTGAAATTAATGCCAGCGTGGGAGTCCTCAAGAAAATAGTCGATCCTAACATCGGCGGCTTCAGATTCCCCAAACGAATAGTGCAGGGGGTAGGACCGCTCCACAGCCTGTAAAGGGTCGTCCAGATTAAGGAAGAGGAACTTTTTCCGTTTCTTCAGATGTAGATAAAGTTCCTTTTTTCCTGCTATTACGCCTTCAGGGCCTCCAAATCCTTCGAGGTGGGCTTTTCCAAAATTGGTGATGTAACCGTAATCTGGTTGAGCGATCTTGCACAGCATGTCGATTTCCCTCTGATGGTTCGCTCCCATTTCCACAATACCCAATTCAGTTTCCTTTGTCATGGATAGCAAGGTGAGTGGGACCCCGATGTGGTTGTTTAGATTTCCCCTGGTGGCGGTCACGATGAACTTCCTGGAGAGGACCTGGGCGATCAGTTCTTTGGTAGTGGTTTTCCCGTTACTCCCGGTAAGGGCAAGGATCGGGATGCCGAGATACTTTCTGTGGAACGTGGCCAGGTCCTGGAGCGTCTGAAGGCTGTCTCTTACTTTGATCACTCGCTTATCCTCGGATTCCCCTTCATCAATGATCGCCACTGCAGCACCTTCCTCCAGTGCCTTCATGGCATAATCATTTCCGTTGAAGTTCTCCCCCTTTAGGGCAAGAAAGATCGTATTTTTGGTGATTTTTCGGCTGTCCGTGCAGATGCCCGAACTCTTAAGAAAAAGCTGATGGATTCCTTCTATTTGCATCATGAATAAAAAGAAAAGCCCTAAGGATATTAGGGCTTTGGATTCAAAATTGTTTTTTCACACTAGTTGTTTCCGGCAGTTTTGTTTTCGTCAAGTGACTTAGACCCTACGCGGGACATCGCATTCCTGAAGCCGATATAATCGGTCGCCATATCCTGAGGGAAATATCTTCTTTGGGCCGGATCAAGCCAATAGGCGCGATCCCTCCAGGAGCCTCCCTTATATACCCTAACCTGATCGTCCACTAGGGTAGTACGTCCCGTTGTAGCGTCATATTCCATAGCTACCCCTCCCACAGAATCGATACTCGAGGTGTGGATCGGCGAATTATACATTCGTTGGCTGGGATCTACCTCTTCCCCAACTTGCTCATAGTATCTGGTGGAACTCCGGTCTCCATCCCTGAAGTTCCGGTTATCGCTTACTGAAAAGTTACTTCTCAGGTAGGTGTCTTCTTCTGTGATAGGGACGGTGACAATCTCCCCAGGCAGGTTGCGCGCGACAACCTTTCCGTTGCTCAGGGTATCATATATAATATCGTCCACCCCGACTACCTCCACCGTCCCGTCCGGTCCGATGGCATGTTTGGTATATACATTCCCCCGATAGTAGTTGAAATCATTGAATTCATCGTCCACAATGGGGCGGTAAACATCTGCCACCCATTCGGCCACATTGCCGGCCATATCATAAAGCCCGAAATCATTGGGAGGGTAGGATTTAACTTCTGCTGTGATATCGGCTCCGTCATCGCTCCATCCGGCAATTCCACCATAGTCTCCATCCCCCTGTTTGAAGTTTGCCATCTGATCCCCTCTTTCTTTGGGATCCCCGGATCGGGTATACTGACCATCCCATGGATATTTCTTCCTTCCGCGATAGACGTTATAGCTTCTGATACCGACAAGAGCAAGGGCTGCGTATTCCCATTCCGCTTCGGTAGGCAGCCGATATTCCGGAAGCAAAACACCATGTTTCCGCTGTACATAAAGATTCGTGGAATCCTCGGTCATAAAGCGGTCGGCTTTGTTTCCACCACGAGTCAGGCTGTCATTTCCGCCATAGACCTTGGTCGGGGCGTTCAAATAGGTTTCTGTGCTGAAAGTTTCCCCGGGTTCTACAGCAAAACGGGCTCCTTCGGCAGTAAATCCTTTATTTTCAAGTCTCAGTTCGTTTACCCGGTCTGTTCTCCATTCGCTGAATTCTACCGCCTGAATCCAGCTAACCCCTACTACGGGATAATTGGCATAGGCAGGATGTCTCAGGTAGTTGTTGGTCATCGTCTCGTTATAACCGAGTCTGTTCCTCCAAACCAAGGTATCAGGCAGGGCGCCGACATAGATGCTGCGATAGCGTTCTTCACTAGGGGGATATACCCGCTTGAGGTAATCCAGGTACTCCAGGTACATCAGGTTGGTCACTTCGGTTTCGTCCATATAGAAAGACTGGACATGTTGCTGAGTCGGACTGTTATTCCAGTCGTGCATCACGTCGTCCTGAACACGTCCCATAGTAAAGGTCCCTCCTTCGATAAAGATCAGTCCCGGACCTGCCTCCTGCTCATCATAATCGGCGTTATAGCTAAAGCCGCCTTCCTTTGAATTAATGTCCCAGCCTGTAGCACGGGAATTGTCCTTGTAATCCCGTGAATTGTTACAGCTGATTATGCCAAGGCTAAGAGCGAAGGCGAAAAATGCTTTTACAGCAACATTATTTCTCATATAATCAATTTCTTTTGTAGCTATTTTGGCTTTGCAATATAGTAATTAACGTAGAACTTTCAAGTTTATTTCAGGAATATGAAAATCCCTTATCGTCCATTCTGCGGAGCCATAACGGCCTCATATGCAGAATATTTCATCGGATAAAAACTTTTTTCAAGCCAGAAAAATCAGGCTTTTTCGATCCGGATCATTCGCCGCAAAAATAAATCTTTTTTTGTTGTATACAAGTAACTGTTTTTCAGGTTATTAATTATTTTTTGAATGCTTGAGAGCATGGATTGTACAGGCGTAGTCAACAGGATCTGAGTGGGATTATAAGCTTGAGGCTTTTCTGACGTTATGATAGAAGAATGGACAGAAATTACAGGAACCTGTTCATTTGTAAAGCATTTCAGGTATATTTGTTTTTAATAAGCGCTTTCTATGAAAAAAATTTCACTCTTAATTTTGAGTTCGGTTTTGCTGCTGAACGCAAAGAGTTTTGCTCAGGAAGATCAGGATCGTGTGATAACTACTGCAGTACCTTTCCTGCTCATTGCAGCTGACGCACGGGCAGCAGGAATGGGAGATCAGGGTGTGGCTACTTCTGCGGATGCTTTCTCCCAGCAATGGAACCCGGCCAAATACGCCTTTATCGAGAATGAACAGGGTTTTGGAGTGACCTATACGCCATACCTGAGTGAATTGGTCAGCGACATTTTTCTGGGCAACATCAATTATTACAACCGACTGAATGAGAGAAGTGCCTTTGCAGCAAGCTTTAAGTACTTCAGTCTTGGGAATATAGAAGCGCGTGAGGCGCCGGATGATCTACCCCTGATCCTGAGTCCGAATGAATTTACGCTGGATCTTTCCTATGCATTAAGATTGAGTGATCATTTTTCCATGGCTGTTGCAGGAAGATACCTGCGCAGTGACCTGAAGCTGGCACCGGTCGATCCTGATGCTACCGCCGCAAGTACTTTCGGGGTCGACGTTGCGGCATTTTATCAGGGTGGGGTAATGGATTACAGCCGGTTTGACGGACGGTGGAGAGCAGGAGCGGCAGTTTCAAACATTGGACCGAAGATCAAGTACGACGAAGGAGGACAGGAGAATTTTATTCCTACGAATCTGAAGTTAGGAGGAGGATTCGATTTCATCCTGGATGCCTCGAACAAAATCGGCACTTTCGTTGAATTCAATAAACTGCTGGTGCCTACCCCACGGGATTTTAATGATAATGGAGAAATCGATGATACGGAAGACATCAGGGAGTATAATTCCATCGGAGCCATAGAAGGAATTTTCACTTCATTCGGGGATGCTCCAGGGGGATTCAGTGAGGAACTCAAAGAGGTGACCTGGGCAATAGGGGGCGAGTATGTCTACGACGATGTCTTCGCTTTGAGAACAGGATATTTTCATGAGAGCCCGGACAAGGGAAGCAGGGAATTCATCTCTTTCGGGGCGGGGTTCAAATATACCGTCGTAAACATCGATATATCCTATCTTTTCTCAATGTCTGAAGTGGTCAGTCCCCTGGAGGGTACCTTGAGATTCGGCCTGACCTTCAACTTTGGAGGCACCTATTCTGAGGTTTACTGAAATTCCCTCGGCAGGGATCTTTTGCCACAGTGGGGCAAGCCCCTTCATGTTTAAGAACAAATGAAAAAAATCACCATAAGTGCGGAACTGGAGGTCTTCGACGACCTGGGCCAGTTAACGGAGGATGTCCAGGAACTGATGGCACATGCCGATGCTGCCCGGGAAAAATCTTACTCTCCTTATTCGAAATTTAGAGTGGGAGCAGCCATCCTGCTTGAGAATGGAGAGATCATTACAGGCAGCAATCAGGAAAACGCTTCCTATCCTGCTGGTCTCTGTGCCGAAAGGACCGCCATATTTTATGCAGGTGCGCAGTATCCCGGAGTTCGGATGCTCAAAATGGCACTCTCCTCCCGATCCGATCTCAGGGCTGTGGATATTCCGACCCCGCCATGTGGTTCCTGTAGACAGGCCATTGCGGAATACGAGGTCAAACAACGTGAACCCATCGAGATCTATTTCATGGGAGAGAAAGGAAAGATCGTTCGAGCCGCATCGATATCTGATCTGCTTCCCCTGGTTTTTGACAACTCCTTTCTATAATCCCTAAAATGCCGCTTTTTCGATAAGAAACTATTTTCAGTTCACTCTGAAAATAGTATTTTTGTATTTCTCTTTTTGGCCCGAGCGGTGCTTGGCCTATAAAAAAGCTTTTAATGAAGAAAATAACGAAGGCCACCTACCTGAAGTGGTATGAGGATATGCTGTTCTGGCGCAAGTTTGAGGATAAACTCGCCCAGGTTTATATACAGCAGAAAGTCAGGGGTTTTTTACACCTTTATAATGGGCAGGAAGCCATCCTGGCAGGAGCACTGCATGTGATGGATCTCTCCAAAGACAAGATGATCACAGCTTATAGGAATCACGTCCAACCCATCGGAATGGGAGTGGATCCCAAAAGGGTTATGGCCGAACTTTACGGAAAGAAAACCGGCACTTCCCAGGGAATGGGTGGGTCCATGCACATCTTTTCAAAGGAGCACAGGTTTTATGGCGGTCATGGAATCGTAGGAGGCCAAATTCCCCTTGGAGCAGGTCTTGCCTTTGCGGATAAATACTTTAAAAGGGACGCTGTTACCCTCACTTTCCTGGGAGATGGTGCAGCCAGACAAGGCTCCCTCCATGAAACTTTCACTATGGCGGTTAACTGGAACCTGCCGGTGGTCTTCTGTGTCGAAAACAACGGATACGCCATGGGAACTTCCGTGGCCAGGACCGCAAAGAACACTGAAATCTGGAAGTTAGGCCTGGGCTACGATATGCCCTGCGGACCGGTTGACGCGATGAACCCCGAAAAAGTAGCAGAAGCATTGGATGAGGCGATTTCCCGGGCCCGTAAAGGAGAGGGGCCTACCTTCCTGGAGCTCAAGACCTATCGCTACCGTGGACACTCGATGAGCGATGCTCAGAAATACCGGACGAAGGAGGAGGTCGCTGAATATCAGAAGATCGATCCGATCACCCAGGTCAGAGATATCCTCCTGGAGAAAAAATACGCTACCGAAAAGGAGATAAAGGCTATTGATAAAAAGGTCAAGGAACGTGTTGCGGAATGTGAGAAATTTGCAGAGGAATCAGATTTCCCGGAAGTTCAGACCATGTATGATGTGGTATATGAGCAGGAAGATTATCCTTTTTTACCTCATAAATTAGACTGATTATGGCAGAAGTGATCAAAATGCCGCGCCTGAGCGATACCATGGAAGAAGGAGTGGTATCCAAATGGCTTAAGCAAAAAGGCGACAAGATAGAAGAGGGAGATATCCTTGCGGAAATCGAGACCGATAAAGCCACCATGGAGTTCGAGTCTTTCTATGAAGGGACTTTGCTTCATATCGGAGTGGCCGAGGGAGAAACGGCACCGGTTGACGCCTTGTTGGCAATAGTTGGCAAGGAAGGGGAGGACATCTCCGGACTACTCGACGAAAAACAGGCCCCGGACGCTCCTGATCAAACACAGGAAAAAGAATCTGAGGATGCTTCAGGGGAAGCGAAGTCTACCGGGGATTCAACAGAGGGATCCGGTGAAATTCCCGAAGGCGTTGAGATCATCAATATGCCAAGACTGAGCGATACGATGGAGGAGGGAACTGTAGCCTCCTGGCTCAAAAAAGAAGGAGACAAAGTCGAGGAAGGGGATATTTTGGCAGAGATAGAGACCGACAAGGCAACGATGGAATTCGAGTCCTTTTACTCTGGGACACTGCTCAAGATCGGAATCCCGGAAGGGGAGTCCGCACCCGTGGACAGCCTTCTCGCCATTATTGGACCAGAGGGGACAGACGTCTCTGGGATCGGTTCCGGATCAGCCCCGGCCAAAAAAGCCAAAACGGAGAAAAAGGAAGTGCAAAAGGAGGAGAAGGACAAACAGGAAGTTCCGGTTAAAAGCCAGGATGGCGGGCGAATCTTTGCCTCTCCTTTGGCAAAAAAGATGGCTGAAGATCTCGGGATTGATCTTTCTGAAGTGAAGGGCTCCGGAGAGAACAACCGGATCGTGAAAAAAGACATTGAAAATTTCGAACCTTCCGCAAAACCCGCAGCAGAAGGGAGGCCGGAGTCAGGAGCTTCAAAAGCACCCACTGTACAGCCTTATGTTCCGGCCGGGGAAGAAGAATTTGCTGAGGCCAAGAATTCCCAGATGCGGAAAACCATCGCAAAACGCCTTGCAGAATCCAAATTCAATGCTCCACATTATTATTTGACGATAGAGGTAGACATGTCTACCGCAATGGAGGCCAGGAAAAAGATCAACGATATTCCAGATGTGAAGGTTTCCTTTAATGATCTGGTCATCAAGGCGAGTGCCATGGCTCTAAGAAAACACCCACAGGTGAATTCCCAGTGGTTGGGGGATACTACCAGGACTGCAAAGCATATCCATCTCGGGGTGGCTGTGGCAGTGGAGGAAGGGCTGGTTGTCCCTGTACTGCGGTTCGCGGACCAGATGAGCCTGACCCAGATAGGGGCCCAAGTGAAGGACCTGGCTGGGAAGGCCAGAAACAAAAAGCTTCAGCCCCAGGAAATGGAGGGAAGTACCTTTACGGTTTCCAATTTGGGAATGTTTGGGATCAGCGAATTCACGAGTATCATCAATCAGCCGAACTCAGCTATACTTTCGGTTGGGGCTATTGTAGAAAAGCCTGTAGTACGTGGAGGAGAAATAGTGGTAGGTAACACGATGAAACTGACCCTTGCCTGTGACCACAGAACGGTGGATGGGGCAACTGGAGCAGCATTTCTCCAGACCCTAAGAACCTATATTGAAAATCCGGTGACGATGCTTTCATAGGCTACATCTTTATCGGTTAAGAAGATCCCACACTCGTGGGATTTTTTTTATCTTCGGCTCATGGCAAGATATTATCCCAATCTGCTTCTGTTGTTGATGGAGATGATCCTGATCGGCTGTGGTGGGGCTAGCCACATCAATGGTAAAAAGGCCGTACTCCAGCCTGATCTGAGGAAGGAGATCCTCCAGGAAGTCGAGAAAAAAGACATCGCCAGGACGATGGAGTTCCTATCTTCTGATGCCCTGGCGGGTAGACCGACGGGATCGGAAAATATTGAACGTGCTGCAGCTTATATCATAGCTGAATTGGAACGTGCGGGTATCCGTCCCTATTTCGATACCTACCGGCACAGTTTTGAGGTAAAGGGACTGACCGGCCATAACGTCGTGGGTTATCTGGAGGGAACGGATCCTGAGCTAAAGGATGAGGTGATCCTTATCGGGGCACATTATGACCATATTGGAACCGGGGAGGAGGTCGGCGGAGATGGGATTGCCAACGGGGCAAATGACAATGCGAGCGGGACTACTGCGGTCCTGGAAATCGCGAAATTCCTTTCCACAAGGGACCTCAGAAGAAGCGTGATCTTGGCATTGTTTTCAGCTGAAGAGATGGGATTGGTCGGTTCAACAGAACTTGCGAAGGACTTGGCCCGATCCTTTGGGGAAAACGGTCAGGAACTATATTTGATGTTCAATATCGAGATGATCGGGGCACCGATGCGAGACAAGGATTACCAGGTGTACCTCACTGGCTATGACCGGTCCAACCTCGCCGAGAAATTTAATAGCTATTCGGAGGAGCAGGTAGTTGGATTTCTTCCTCAGGCCGAGGAGTATAATCTTTTCAGAAGGAGCGATAATTATCCGTTCTTCGAAGAATTCCAGGTCCCGGCACACACCGTTTCGAGTTTTGATTTTACCAACTATTCCTATTATCATCATGTGGATGATGAATTTGAAAACATAGATGTCACCCATATGGAGCGGGTGATTGAGGCACTGCTCCCAGGAGTGATCGCCATGGCCAATTCAGAAAACCCTGAAATAGTGTTGCGATGAGCAAGAAGATCCTTATTACCGGAACAAGCCGGGGCATCGGGTTGGAGACCGTAAAGATTCTGGTTGACCAGGGACACGAGGTACTCGCGCTTTCGCGCAATGCCTCGCCTGTACGGAACCTGGAGATGGAGAAGGTACACAGCCTGAGTTTCGATATCACCTCCGTTGATGACCTGGAGCGGGTTTCGGAGTTTGTAAAGAACCGTTGGGGGAAAGTCGATATTCTAATCCACAATGCCGGGGCAATTGTAAACAAGCCCTTTGCGGAGATCAGCACCGAAGAATTCAAACGTGTATATGAGATCAATGTTTTTGGCCTTGCAGGCCTTACCAGGACGGTGCTGCCCTTCATGGAAAAAAGCGGCCATGTCGTGATGATCAGCAGTATGGGGGGAGTCCAGGGAAGCATCAAATTCCCCGGTCTCTCCGCCTACAGCTCAAGCAAGGGAGCGGTCATTACCCTGACGGAGCTGCTGGCGGAGGAATACAAGGAATCAGGCCCTTCTTTTAATGCACTTGCGCTCGGGGCGGTGCAGACGGAGATGCTCCGGGAGGCTTTTCCGGGATATCAGGCTCCCCTGCAGCCGGAGGAAATGGCGCGTTATATTGTCCAGTTCGCCCTTGAGGGAAACAGGTTGTTCAACGGTAAATTTCTTCAAGTCTCAAGCAGTACCCCCTGACGGATGAAGCATGTCCTAGCCAAATATTTGCCTTCTCATGCTGTTGATCCGGTTTTCGATCTCATTGAGGCCCACGGGGTACATCTCAAAATCGTGAACGAAAGGAAAACGAGGCATGGGGACTACCGCCGACTTTCCGATGGCGGTCACCGAATCACCGTGAATGCGAATTTGAACAAATACCGCTTCCTGATCACCCTGATACACGAGATCGCCCACCTGCTAGCATTTGAGCATTTTGGAAGGTCTATTGCACCGCATGGCAGGGAATGGAAATTCACCTTCCAGAAGATCATGCTTCCCTTTATTCGTCCGGAAATATTTCCCTCGCAACTTCTGCCTCTGATCGCATCCCACTTCAGGAATCCGAGAGCGAGCAGCGATACGGATGCGCAGCTCTCTGTGGCTTTAAAATCCTTCGATCCGGAGAACGACCGGAATTATGTTTTTGAGGTGCCCTACGGAAGTATCTTCCGGATCTATAACGGACGTATTTTCCGAAAGGGGCAACGGCGTGTAAAGCGGTATGAATGCGTGGAGGTTGAAACCGGAAAGATATACCTGTTTCAGCCCAATGCAGAAGTGGAACTATTGAGAGCAGCGACTTAAAAAGGACCTAAATGAACCAGAACAATTTTGCCCTCATCATGGCAGGAGGAATAGGATCCCGCTTCTGGCCCGTAAGCACGGCGGCCCGACCCAAACAATTCCGAGATCTCCTTGGGAAAGGGGAGAGCCTGCTTCAGACGACCTTTAAAAGATTGGGGAAACTGGTCCCCTCAGAAAACATCTATATCCTTACCAATGAAACCTATCAGGAGCTGGTAAAGGAACAGCTTCCGGAGGTCAAAGAGGAGCAGGTCGTTCTGGAACCTGTCATGAGAAACACCGCCCCGGCCGTGTTGCTTGCGGCTTTAAAAATTCGGAAGCGCAATTCGGCGGCTGTAATGATCATGGCCCCCAGCGATCACTGGATTGAAGATGAAACCGCCTTTCTCACGGATCTTGAACCGGCCTTTGATCTCTGCCGTGAAAACGACAGGATCGTCACCCTGGGCATTGAACCTACCTTCCCCAATACCGGATACGGTTATATCGAGTTTGATCGCAGCCATCACGGTGTCCTGAAACCGGTGGCAAAATTTACAGAGAAGCCGAACTATGAAACTGCCAGAAATTTTCTCCGGGAAGGCAACTATCTCTGGAATGCCGGTATTTTCATCTGGAATCTCCGGTTCATTCTCCGGGCCTTCCAAAAGAATCTACCGGAGATGTATGAGCTGTTTGTTCGGGATCAGGAACTCCTGAACACCTCTGGAGAGCGGAAGTTTCTCCATGAAAGATACCCATTGGCAGAGAACATCTCAATTGATTATGGAATCTTGGAACGGGAAAAGGATACGGTCTTTGTCATACCGGCTTCCTTTGACTGGAATGACCTGGGAACCTGGGGAAGCCTATATAGCGAATCCGAGAAGGATGAGCAACAGAATGCTGCTGTCGGCGTGCGCCTCCTCGCCGAAGATTCCCGTGGCAATATCGTTACCTCCACTTCCGACAAGGTGGTGGTCCTGGAAGGGCTACGGGATTACATTGTTGTCGATGAGAAGGAGGTCCTGTTGATCGTCCCGAAGGAAAAGGAGCAGGAAATCAAGTCCATCCGGGCCAGGGTACAGGAAAAATTCGGGGAGGATCTGGGTTAGGCCATTAAAGACCCTGTAGCTGCGCCTTCCTTACTTTTCTGAAGAGATCTGAAGAATAGACAAATTCTGTCACAGCTTCATTTTCTGTTTTAAAGATGACATCTTTATCGCCTTCCCACTCCAGTCTCCCATTTTGCAGAAAAATGATCTTTTCTCCGATTTCCAGGACTGAGTTCATGTCATGCGTATTGATAACTGTGGTGATGTCAGATTCCCTGGTGATCTCAAGGATAAGGTTGTCGATGACGGTGGCGGTCTGAGGGTCCAGCCCCGAATTCGGCTCGTCGCAGAATAGGTACTTCGGCTGGTTGACAATGGCTCGTGCGATCGAAACCCGCTTTTGCATACCCCCGCTGATCTCTACAGGAAATTTCCCGTGCTGTGCCTCTGCCAGGTTCACCCTGTCAAGGACCTCTCTCACACGTTTCAACATGACCGACCTCCGTTGCCTGGTGAACATTCGCAGGGGAAACATCACGTTCTCCTCCACAGTCATGGAATCGAAAAGGGCTCCCCCCTGAAAGACCATTCCGATCTGCTGCCTGAGTTCGCGTTGTTGTTCCTCATCAAAGGAGGAGTAAGGAGCCCCATCAAATATGATTTTTCCGGAATCCGGCCGAAAGAGGCCCAGCAGACACTTCAGGAAAACGGTTTTACCGGCTCCCGACTGTCCTATGATCAGATTCGTTTGCCCCTTGGGAAAAGTCGTGGTGATTCCCTTCAGGATCTCTTCCCCGTTAAAGGCTTTCTTGATGTTCTTTACTTCTATCATCAGCTCAGCAGTAGTTGGGTTACGATATAGTTCACGACGATGATGGCCACACTGGTCCACACGAAGGAGGTGGTGCTTGCCTGCCCGACTTCAAGGGCCCCTCCCTTCATGTAGTAGCCATGATATGAGGGAATGGTGGCCAGGAGCAGGGCGAAGAGAAAGGTCTTGATAAATGCGTATACGAGGTGGAAGGGGATGAATTCGTCCTGCAGTCCCGTAATGAAATCCTGGGAGGATACAAATCCACCGAAAACCCCGGCAAAATAAGCTCCCAGAATCCCAAGAAACATGGAGATCGCAATGACAAAAGGATAGGTGAGCATCGCTATGATCTTTGGAAAGACGAGGTAGTTGAGCGAATTTATTCCCATAACCTCGAGGGCATCGATTTGTTGGGTAACCCGCATACTTCCGATACTGGAGGTGATATAGGAACCTACCTTCCCAGCCATAATTATCGATATAAAGGTCGGAGCAAACTCCAGGATCACGGATTGCCGTGCAGCAAATGCGATCAGGGTTCTGGGGATTAGCGGGTTGTTCAGGTTGAGTGCGGTCTGGATCGCTACAACACCTCCAATAAAGAAGGAGATAAAGGAGACGATACCGAGGGAACCGATTATCAGATCGTCGATTTCCTTGAAGATCAGATTGATCAGTACCGACCTCTTGGTCATTCGGC
Source organism: uncultured Salinimicrobium sp. (assembly GCA_946887075.1). Next base: position 57,336 of record CAMPKA010000015.1, on the reverse strand, counting down.
CGAATACCCCTTTCATCATCAAGAAATATTCGCCGATAGATTGCAGGTACGCCATTGCAGAAATTTGGGCTAAAATACTAATTTTTTAAAGCATAGGATTGGGGCTTAACTTAATCTTTAAAACCTACAATTATTTGTATTTTTGGGTTTTCATATAAAAATCCTTCAGATGCGTAGCTTGCTTTTCCTCCTGTTTTTTTCTTTTACAACCATTTCGGCTTCTGCCCAGGAAGCGCATACTAAGAAATTCGACCCCGAAAAGGATCTCCGGGCCACACCTGCACTTGTGGTCGGGGTGGTGGTCGATCAGATGCGGTACGATTATCTCACCAGGTTCTGGGATCGTTTTGGAGAGGAAGGGTTCAAACGTCTGGTTAGGGAAGGATTCAATTTTAGAAATAATCACTTTAATTATATCCCAACCTACACAGGCCCGGGGCACGCTTCCGTCTACACCGGATCGACTCCTCAGACGCATGGGATCATTTCCAACAACTGGTATGATAAATTCGCGGGGACTATGGTATACTGTGTTGAAGACAATTCAGTGAAGTCGGTCGGTACAGATTCCGATGCGGGCCAGATGTCACCCCACCGGATGATCACCACAACGGTTTCAGACGAAAACCGCCTGCACACGCAGATGAGGGGGAAAACCATAGGAGTAGCCCTAAAGGATCGCGGGGCTATCCTTCCAGCTGGGCATACGGCCAATGCAGCATATTGGTTTCATGGGCGAGATGAGGGAAAATGGATCACGAGTTCGTTTTACATGGAGGAGCTCCCGCAGTGGGTGAAAAACTTTAATGCTTCGAGAAAAGCGGACCAGTATCTCCGGGTTTGGGAACCCACGGAGCCTTTGAATTCTTATGTCGAAAGCGGAAGTGACCTCAATGATTTTGAAGGGGGATTTAATGGAAAGGAGACGGCTGAGTTTCCTTATGACCTTAAGGCGCTGAGCGACAAGAACGGGGGCTATGATATCATTAAGGCCACCCCTTTTGGAAATTCCCTCACAACAGATTTTGCCCTTGCCGCGCTGGAGGGAGAAGCACTGGGCCAGGATGAGATCACCGACTTTTTTACCGTGAGCTATTCCTCGACTGACTACGTCGGCCATAATTTCGGGGTGAATTCCAAAGAGGTGCAGGACACCTATCTGCGGCTTGATGCTGAACTGGCGAGATTGCTTAATGCTCTTGACGAAAAGGTGGGTCAGGGGAATTATACGCTTTTCCTAACTGCCGATCACGGAGCCGTACAGGTACCCGCCTATCTGCAGTCCAGAAGAATCCCGGCGGGATATTTCGACTACGGTGCCTTCTCCGACCAGCTGGATGCATTCCTTCAGAGCAAAACCGGTCACTCGGACCTCGTCGAGAACATTTCGAACGATCAGGTATTCCTCAGCTATGAGCGGGTAGAAAAGGCATCTCTTGACAGAGAACAGCTACAGGATCTGATCGTCCATTTCGCCTTGCAGTACGACAGGATCAACAAGGCTTTCAAAAGGGACGACCTGATGGGAACCAGCTATTCAGAACAGATGGCTTCGGCGGTGGACAATGGGTTTCATCAGAAAAGAAGTGGGGATGTGGTCCTTGTCCTGGAACCTGGGGTAATTTCCTACTCTCCGACCGGTTCCACCCATGGGTCTGGTAATAATTACGACACCCATGCGCCCCTGATCTTTTTTGGTAAGGGAATTAAAAGCGGGAACAGTCTGAAACGGTCTGAGATCGTGGACATAGCGCCTACCATCGCGGCACTACTCGGGATTCCATTTCCCAGTGGCGCAACCGGTGAACCCCTGTTGATTGCTCTGGAATAGCGTCAGAAGAGTTTTCCGAGCATTTTTTTATACCGGAGTTTCCGGATGAAGGCTCCTTCGGCTTCATTTACAATAAACGGCATCCTGGCCGCACGTGCTCCCAGGTAACCTCTGAAGTAATCGAAGATCAGACCCGGCTTTCCCTTTTTCCAGGCTAGCTTCAGGGAGGCGATCAGGGTGATCAGCAATCCGTATCTCATCTTATAGAATGCTTCTCCCTGCTTCAGTTTCGAAGCTCTGCCGTAGGTCTCTCCTGTTGGTCTCAGGTGCTTTACCTGGAGAGCAGGATCAGTGTGAACCTTCCATCCTCTGTACTGCGCGAGCAGTTCATCCACGGTATCCCAGCCCATGGAAGGCCGCAGCCCCCCTATATCCCTGTAGCATTGCTTCCGATAAGCCTTCAGGGCACCCCGGATATGGTCCGGTCCGGTCAGGGATTCGAGTTTCCATTGATCGCCCTGACGGATATAACAGAAGCCCCCGGCCATCCCCACTGTCGGATCGGACTGGAAATGCACAGCTATCTGCTGCAGGTAATCCGGAGGGAAAAGGAGATCTGCGTCGAACTTGCACAAAATATCCCAGTCTTCATCAAGGCTTTCCAGACCTTTAAGAAAGGCCGATACCACTTTGCTCCCCGGGAGATGATGCTCATGGGACCGCACTCTGAGAAGACTGATATAGGAATGTTCGGCAGCAAAATGTTGCGCAATGGACGTTGTGAGATCGGAGGAATTATCATCCACTATGAGCAGTTTCTGCGGCTTGAGGGTCTGCTGGGTAAGGGATTCCAGACACCGGCCTAGAAAAGCCTGTTCGTCATGAGCAGGGATAATGACTGCAATTTTCGGGGCAGCTGGGCTATTTCCGCTCGGCATACACAATGTAATATCTTGGAGTGAAGGCCCGAAGCAGCGGCCGAAAACCGATTTTCGCAACGGGATTTGTCCATTTATGACTGTCCCTGATTTTCCAACCTGTACGCTCCAAAAGCCAGTCGAACTGCCAGGGCTCAAATTCATGGAAGTGTCGATCCCGTATGTCCGTTGGGCTGCGATAGGCGGGCGAAAACCAGAGGCGCAAGGGAACGCTGGCGATGAGCTTTTCCGCCTTTATTTCCCTGAGGATGTTGAAAGGGGCAAGCAGATGCTCAAAAATCTCCAGGGCAGTGACCACTTCAGCCGGGGAATCATGGACATTCCTGAAATCGATATCGAGATCTTCTCCCTGCGTATTCGATACCTGGTACCCATGCTGCTCCATAATTTCTGAAAAGGGATTTCTGACCCCGAGGTCCAGGAGATGTGCAGGAGGAGGAATATTCCTCTTCAGAAATTTTATCGTTTCGGCATATCGCTTATTCGGAAAGGAATTTTCGTACATCTAGAACTGGTAAACAATCGCGTTGATGTTCATCCCTGCGCCTACACTTGCGAATATAACCACATCACCGGTTTTAAGTTCGTGCCCGGGCATCTTCCCTTTCAGGATCAAATCGAGCAGAGTGGGTACTGTAGCCACACTACTGTTTCCCAGTTTGTCTATGCTCATCGGCATGATTCCAGGGGGAACCGACAGGCCATACAGCTTATAAAAGCGCTTGATGATCGCCTCATCCATCTTCTCATTCGCCTGATGGATCAGGATCTTCCTGACCTCTCCGATTCCTTTCCCGCTCTTATCCAGGCAGCTCTTCATGGCATCAGGAACATGGTTCAGGGCAAATTCGTATATTTTGCGACCATGCATTTTAATATAACGGCGGGGATCGTCCAGATCTCTGTTGTTCGACCTTCCAAAGTATATGAAATTAGCTTCTTCAAAGGAATGCGTGGCGCTTTCATGTGCGAGAATACCCCCCGGTTCTTCTGAAGCTTCGACAATGGCAGCCCCGGCTCCATCCGAATAGATCATGGAATCCCTGTCATGTTGGTCCACTACTCTTGAGAGCGTTTCTGATCCAATAACGAGACATTTCCGTGCCATTCCGCTCCTGATAAAGGCGGTAGCCTGAATCATTGCCTCAACCCAACCGGGACATCCGAAAAGAATGTCATAAGCCACACATCGTGAGTTTTTGATCCGCATTTTGTGCTTGATCCTCGTGGCCAGGCTGGGTACCGTATCGCTTTGAGAATCCCCGTGCAGCACATCTCCATAGTTGTGGGCGACAATGATATAATCCAATTCTTCAGGGTCTATTTTCGCGTCCTCCACAGCTAAAATTGCTGCCAGGTATCCGATATCCGAATTATTGAGTTCCTTTTGGATATACCGTCTCTCCGCAATCCCTGTGATCGCCTTGAATTTTTCGATAATAACGGAGTTGGACTGGCTGAATGTGGATCCGTCTTCATACCGGAACTCATGTCGGCCAAAATCCGAATTCTTTTCGATCCTACTGGGGATATAACTTCCCACACCTGTGATCTTAATGCTCATTTTCAATGCCTTTGGGGGGTGTATTACCAAAATTACTAAATGTTGAAATGACTGGGGAGCAAAATGTGAAATAATACCTAAATTTTTGTCCCCCCCTGGAACCTGGATAAGACTGGTTACCGGTATCATCTGACCTAATGCAGAAGGACCGGGCTGATCCCGGTCCACTTATTTATTCCTCCATATAAGCCTCAAGCGGTGCGCAGGTGCAGATGAGGTTCCGGTCCCCAAAGGCCTCATCAACACGGCGAATGGAAGGCCAGAATTTGTTGTCTTGAAGGTAGTCCAGCGGGTAGGCCGCCTTTTTTCTGCTATATGGGAATTCCCAATTATCGCTGGTAAGCATGGCAAGGGTATGTGGTGCATTTTTCAGCACATTGTCCGGGTCCCCCGCGCTTGCCTGGTCGATTTCCTGTCGAATTGAAATCAGGGCATCGCAGAACCGATCCAGTTCTGCCTTGCTTTCGCTCTCGGTAGGTTCGATCATAAGCGTTCCGGCTACCGGAAATGATACTGTCGGAGCGTGGAAACCGTAGTCAATAAGTCGTTTGGCAATATCGGTAACCTCTATTCCTTTGGCTTTAAACGGCCGACAATCCATGATCATTTCGTGAGCAGCCCTTCCACGTTCTCCGCTGTATAAGGTCTTGTAATGCTCCCCGACCCGTGCCTTGATGTAATTTGCGTTGAGGATGGCATATTCGGTAGCCCTTCGCAATCCCTCGGCCCCCAGCATTCGGATATAGCCGTATGAAATGAGACATACCAATGCAGATCCCCAGGGAGCTGAGGATATGGCTCCAATTCCCTGGTCTCCCCCGGTTTCAATGACCGGGTTCCCGGGGAGGAATGGCGCCAGCTGAGAGGCCACACAAATCGGCCCCACTCCGGGGCCACCTCCTCCGTGAGGTATTGCAAAGGTCTTGTGAAGGTTCAAATGGCACACATCTGCACCGATGATACCCGGATTGGTCAGTCCGACCTGGGCATTCATGTTGGCTCCGTCCATATAGACCTGTCCCCCGTTTTCATGGATAATCCCTATGATCTCGCGAATGGAGGATTCAAACACCCCGTGGGTCGATGGATAGGTGACCATAAGAGCCGCAAGGTGATCCCGATGCTTGATCGCCTTTTCCCGTAGGTCATCGACATCGATGTTTCCTCCTGCTGTAGATTTGGTAACAATTACCTTCATTCCGGCCATGACCGCCGAAGCGGGATTTGTACCATGAGCAGAGGAGGGGATAAGGCAGATGTTCCGGTGAGAATCCCCACGGGACTCATGGTAGGCACGAATGACCATGAGACCCGCATATTCTCCCTGGGCACCGGAATTGGGCTGCAGGGAAGTTGCTGCGAAGCCGGTTATCTCCGTCAGGTGCTCTTCCAGCCTTTTCAGTACTATCTGATAGCCTTCGGCCTGGGAAACCGGTGCAAAAGGATGGATGTTCGCCCATTGTGGATAGGTGATCGGCAGCATTTCTGCAGCAGCGTTGAGCTTCATTGTACAGGAGCCAAGGGATATCATCGAATGGGTCAGGGAAAGATCTTTCCGTTCGAGCTTCTTGATGTAGCGCATCAGCTCTGTCTCTGAATGATAGGAGTTGAACACTTCGTTGGTCAGAAAGCTGGTTTTTCGCTCCAGGGCATCAGGAATCCTGCTTGCCTTGGAAAGTTCCGTCGAAGGATGACTATCCCGGCCCGCTGCTTCTGCGAAAATAGCCGCGATCAGGCTGACATCCTCAGGGGTGGTCGCTTCATTCACCGCAACAACGACCTCATCCCCAGAAGGGTAATGAAAATTGACTTCCTGGCGTTCAGCGATTTCTCGGATCTTATTGGAATCTGCCTTAAAATGGAGCGTATCGAAGAAGGCCCCATTCAACTGGCGGAATCCCAGTTCCTCCAGTTTTTCAACTATGCTTACAGCAGTGCGATGCACCCGATCAGCGATAAAGGATAAGCCTTTGGGCCCATGATAGACCGCATACATTCCCGCCATAACGGCTAAAAGGACCTGGGCGGTACAGATGTTGGATGTCGCTTTGTCCCTCTTGATATGCTGCTCCCTGGTCTGCAGGGCCATTCTTAAGGCTACGTTACCGTCGGTATCCCGGGTAACGCCGATGATTCTACCGGGGATGCTCCGTTTATATTCCTCTCTGGTGGCGAAAAAAGCTGCATGAGGCCCGCCGTAGCCAAGGGGTATTCCAAATCGCTGGGAAGTCCCTACCACCACGTCTGCCCCGAATTCCCCCGGAGCGCGAAGGCGTACAAGGCTCAGCAGATCCGCGGCAAACGCGACTTTAATTCCAGCTTCTCGGGCCCGGCCAGTGAAGTCGCTATAATCATATACCTGCCCGAACTTTCCAGGGTACTGCAGGAATACACCGAAATAGTCAGAGGAGAAATCGAATTCTTCATGATTTCCGATCACGAGCTCTATGCCAAGAGGTACCGCCCGGGTCTTAAGAACATCAATGGTTTGGGGAAGTGTTTCTGAGGAGATAAAGCATTTATTGACCCCGTTCTTCTTTTGATCCCGGTCCCGGACTTCGTAAAGCAGGGACATCGCCTCAGCTGCCGCAGTGGATTCATCCAGGAGGGAAGCATTGGCTAATTCCATCCCCGTCAGATCTGCGATGACAGTCTGGAAATTCAGGAGGGCCTCCAGTCTTCCCTGGGCGATTTCGGCCTGATATGGCGTATAGGCGGTATACCAGCCCGGGTTCTCAAGAATATTACGTTGAATAACTGCCGGAGTGATGCATTGATGGTATCCAAGCCCGATGAAAGTTTTAAAAACCTTATTTTTGGCTGCAAGGGCAGTCATATGGGAGAGATATTGGTGTTCGCTCATTGCCTGGGGTAGCTCGAGCTCCCTGTTAAGCCGGATATCATCAGGTAGCGTTTCATAGATCAGCTGATCGAGGGAATCAACCCCTATCGTTTCTAGCATTTCCTGGAGATCATCCTTACGGGGACCGATATGTCTTGAAGCAAAAGAAAATGTGTTCATCAATTAAGATTTTGAAAACGCGAAATTAAGGAATTCGGGACTAATTTTCAGGGAATTCCCCGGGAAGAATTGGCCGATATTTCATCGCATAAAAAAGTGACCGGTGAGCTTGATAATTCCTGATTCCAAACCATGAAATGGCTCTTCGATTTCTATATTAACAGCAGTATTCATGTGGCGATTTCGGTAGCTGCACTCAGCCTGGTTTCCACCCTGCATTACGGACTGAGGCCGGATCCCCTCCTCCTGATTTTTATTTTTCTCGGAACCGTGACCGGTTACAATTTTGTAAAGTATGCTGCTGTTGCCGGACTCCATCACCGCAGCCTGACTAGTAGCCTTAGACAAATCCAGATCTTTTCATTTGTCAGTTTGATTTTGCTGTTCGTCATCCTGTTTTTTATTCCCCGGGAAGTGCTGATATGGTCCGCATTCATGGCTTTGATGACCTTATTATACGCCATTCCTGTTTTTCACGGGGACCGGAATCTCAGAAGAATCCCAGGGCTGAAGATTTTGGTAATCGCCCTGGTATGGGCGATTGTAACTGGAGTTTTCCCCGCCCTTCTTCATCCGATACCAGCTCTGGCTGTTCTGCTGGAATCGCTTCAGAAATTTTTTTTTGTCCTTGCCCTCATCCTGCCCTTCGAGATCCGGGATATGAGGTATGATGAGGAAGGCCTCAGGACGCTGCCCCAGGTAATCGGGGTTTCCAGAACCAGGATGGTCGGTTTAATGCTGCTGCTGCTCGTTTTGATTCTGGAGCTTATGAAGCATTCCACTTCCTTAGCTTCCCTTGTGGCCGTGGCGGTTGTAGTTGCGGTCACGGCAACAGGAACACTTGCCTCCCGGGTAAAACAGTCGAGATATTATGCGTCGTTTTGGGTGGAATCCATACCGCTGCTCTGGTTTCTGTCTCTGTATTGCCTTCGTTCATGGTAGCCGTTCGCAATCTTCTGGCGCAGGATTTCCTTTTCCCTTTCGGAACAAAACGAGAGGCGGGCGCGTCGGAGCAAATGGCTGAGCTTACGGTTATCGTCGTGATATTTATGACATGCCCGGCAGAAAAAAAGATGTAGTCTGAGCTGAAGTTTTTCTTGCCAGGTGCTCTCCCGATATTCGTTCCGTGTGCTGATCTCAGCGGCTTCTTCGCAACTCATACTTCGCAGGATCTTGAGATTCATGATTGAAACCAGTTTTTTTCAAGGCATTCGGCCAAAGCCGTCCTGGCCCGATGGATGATCACCCAGAGATTAGACGCAGTAATTCCGAATTCATTACAAATCGTTTCCGTATCCAGGCCTTCGATCGTTTTCTTTTTAAATATGGCAGCCTGCTTCTCATTGAGCTGTTCGAGGCATTCCAGAATGGCGAACCCAAGCTCCTCGTTTTCCAGTCTGTCCTCAGCATTGGCGGTGGAAATATCCGCCACCCTTTCTTCGAGCCAGTCTCCTTCTTCGGAATCACCTGGAAGATCCATTGCTACCTCAGCCCTTCCCTTGGCAGAATTCGACCTGCGGTAATGGTCGATGATCTTCCGTTTCAGGATGGCAATGAGCCAGGTTCTTTCACTGGCTTCGCCTTTATAGTTCTTCATAGAGCGCAGGCCCGCCAGAAATGTTTCTGAGATGATGTCATTAGCTGTTTCCCGGTCGTTGACCCTGGTGATCGTATAGTTGAACAGGTAATCGGCATACCGGTCCACCCAGTGCTCAGGATCAAGGGAAGGAGCTGTCATCTTTCTCAGGCTTGGTCATACTCAAAAATAGCAAAAAGTTCCTTACTCCGACTGTAGAAGCCCTGCCCTGCGCAATAAGGCATCCGTGGTGGCATCCTTGCCCCGGAACCTCCTGTAAAGGGTCAGCGGATGCTCTGTGCCTCCTTTTGATAAAACCGTCTCCTGAAATTTCCGGGCAACCTCTCTGTTAAAGATTCCGTTCTCCTGAAACATCTCAAAGGCATCGGCATCCAGAACTTCCGCCCATTTATAGGAATAATAGCCTGCAGCATAACCTCCCTGGAAAATATGGGAAAAACTGGTGCTCATACAGGTATCCTTCACCTCTGGGTATAACCTCGTCGGCTCGAATGCTTTATCCTCATGTTCCTTAACATCAGTCACCCCGGTTGGGTCTGTTCCGTGCCAGCCCATATCCAGCAATCCGAAACTCAGCTGCCTCAAGGTGGCCATTCCTTCCAGGAAAGTGGCCGAAGCCTTTAGTTTTTGGACAAAGTCTCCCGGAATACGTTCCCCGGTCCTGAAATGACGGGCAAAGAGCTCCAGGGCCTCATCTTCATAACACCAGTTCTCCAGTACCTGACTCGGCAGCTCTACGAAATCCCAATAAACCCCGGTTCCTGAGAGACTAGGGTAGGTGGTGTCGGCCAGCATTCCATGTAGGGCGTGCCCAAATTCGTGGAACAGCGTAGTCACCTCCTCGAAACTCAGAAGCGAAGGTTCATTCTCTGTCGGGGGTGTGAAATTACACACAATGGAAACATGGGGGCGTTCGTCTGTGTCGTTCAGACGGTACTGTGATTTGAACGAGGTCATCCAGGCCCCTCCGCGCTTGCCTTCCCGCGGATGAAAGTCGGTATAGAGAAGGGCGATTTCCCTGTCATGCTCATCTTTTACGCCATAGGTCCGTACATCCCGGTGGTACACAGGAACATCCTTGAGCGCTTCGAATTTGAGCCCGTAAAGTTTGCCGGCTACTGAAAACACCCCTTCCAGAACCTGATCAAGCTCGAAATAAGGTTTGAGCTGCTCATCATCAATATCGAACAACTGCTGCCTGAGCTTTTCGCCGTAATAAGCTGCATCCCATTTCTCAAGTCGATCGATGCCATCGGTTTCCTTGGCAAACACTTCGAGCTGTGCAAATTCCCGCTCTGCCGCAGGCCTGGCCTTTCTCAGTAACTCCTCCAGAAATTCCTCAACTTTCTGAGGGGTCTCTGCCATTCGCTCCTCAAGTTTAAAGTCCGCCCAGGTGCTGTATCCGAGGAGGTTTGCTTTCCGATATCTCAGTGTTGCGATCTTCAGGACGTTTTCCTGATTGTCGTTTTTATCGCTGTGGAAGCACCTGGAGCCGTAGGCCAGGGCGAGTTTTTTTCTCAGGTGTCTCTGGGAAGCATACTTCATGAATGGCAGGTAACTGGGCATGTGGAGCGTGAAAATCCAGCCTTCCCTGCCTTTCTTTCTTGCCAGGGATCTTGCTGCCTCGATGCTATGGGAAGGCAATCCTTGCAGGTCCTGCTCCTCGGTCAGGTGAAGTTCATAGGCATTGGTTTCCGCCAGGACCTTTTCCCCGAAATCCAGACTCAGCCTTGCCAGTTCTTTATCGATCTCCCTCAACTCCTGTTTCTTTTCTTCGGACAGGTTCGCCCCATTGCGGGTGAACATCCGGAATTTTTTATCAAGAAGGGTAGCCTGTTCCACTGAAAGGGAGAGCTCGCCCCGCTTTTCATAAACCTGCTTTACCCGTGCAAAAAGGACGGGATCCTGAATGATGTCGCTCCTGAGGTCTGTGAGTTCAGGCGAGATCTCCTGGGCAAGTTTCTGCAGCTCATCATTGGTCTCAGCGGAGTTCAGGTTGAAAAATATACTGGTAATGCGCTCGAGTTCAAGCCCTGAAAATTCCAGGGCTTCAATCGTATTCTTAAAGGATGGGGCGACGGGTGAGTCCGTAATTCTTTCAATCTGCATACGGGTGGTCCGGATCGCCTCCTCAATGGCCGGTCTGAAGTGGCTTGTTTTGATGCGATCGAAGGGTGCGGTATCGAATTTGTCCAGAAGCGGATTGGTGTGTATCATTTTGACGTGGGATTAATAGACTAAAACCTTGTTTTTTACCAAAAAGTTTAGAAAATATTAGCAAGTTTTCTCAAAATTTGCTTTCTTCACATCTTGGTAACAGAACATAAAGCATTGATTCAAGTAGCTTTTAGGTTTTTGATTAATATTTAGAATGGTTAATAAGTACGATTGAAACAACGAAATGCTACTTAGGAAGCCACGTGAAAGCGTGGCTTCACTTTTTTAAGGAGGCAGCCGCTTCCGAGACTTTTTCCTTAAGCGATTCCTTGTAAGCTATGAGCTTCTCCCTGATCTGCGGATCTGCACTTCCCAGGATCTGGGCAGCAAGGATACCCGCATTTTTAGCTCCGTCAAGGGCAACCGTGGCCACGGGCACTCCAGAAGGCATTTGAAGGATGGAAAGCACGGAGTCCCACCCGTCAATGGAATTCCGCGACTTTACCGGGACCCCGATCACGGGAAGCGGGGAGAGGGAGGCAATCATGCCCGGAAGATGGGCTGCCCCTCCTGCTCCTGCAATGATCACTGATATTCCCCGGGAATGGGCATGTTTTCCATATTCAAAGAGTTTTTCCGGGGTCCGGTGGGCCGAAACAATGTCCACCTCGACTTCCAATCCTATCGATTCTAGGAAGTCAATCGCTTCCTGCATGACGGGCATATCACTGATACTGCCCATAATTACGCCTATCTTGCTCATTGTTCTTTTGATTTATGCTTTGATACAGCCGCTTTGACCCTTATGGTCTTTTTGACCTCCTCCGCAATTCTTCGGGCTTCGTTCAAGTCTTCATTTACAATGGTAACATGGCCCATTTTTCGGAAAGGTCGCGTCAGCCTTTTGCCATAGATATGAGGAGTGACCCCTTTCAGCTTCAGGATCTTCTCCATGTTTTCATAGACGACTTCTCCAGAGGCACCTTCTTCTCCTACCAGATTGACCATTACCCCTCCCGCTTTGTTGCTGGTGTTTCCCAGAGGGAGGCCGAGGATGGCCCTGAGGTGTTGCTCAAACTGGTTCGTAAAGGCAGCTTCGATGGAATAATGACCGCTGTTATGGGGTCTTGGGGCGACCTCGTTGACCAGAATCCTGTTATCCGCTGTCCAGAACATCTCCACGGCCAGCAGACCGACATGTTCAAAGGCTCTCGATACCCGGATAGCAACCTCTTTTGCCATTTGCGCAACCTCGGCTCCGATTCGGGCGGGACAAAGCACATATTCTACCTGATTCGCCTGGGGATGGAACTCCATTTCCACCACAGGATAGGTGGCGATTTCTCCGGAGGAACTTCTTGCCACCATTACGGCGAGTTCCCGTTGAAAGGAAACCAACTCCTCTGCTATGCATTCCCCGTCAGAAACCCTCTCGCCCTCCTCCCGGTTCCGGATCACTTCGACTCCTTTTCCGTCATAACCTCCAACTGCACTTTTCCAAACCACAGGCAGCTGTTCTTCTCTCCCCAAAGCTTTAAGGAATTCCACTTTAGAAGGATAGGTCCTGAATGGAGAGGTCGGGATGTTTTGTTGTTCGAAAAACGCCTTCTGTACGGACTTGCTTCTGATTCTTTTTAGGGTCTGGGAGGAGGGGTAAACCCTCTTACCTTCCCTTTCGAGCTGTTCCAGAGCCTGGACATTGACATTCTCGATCTCCAAAGTGAGGAGGTCCACCTGCCTTCCGAAATTCAACACAGTCTCATAATCCACCAGAGATCCTACCTCAAAGCGGTTACAGCCCAATCGGGCAGGGGCTTCGGGATCAGGGTCGAGGACCTGGGTCTGGATATCATATTTACGGGTTTCCTGGAGCAGCATTTTACCGAGTTGTCCTCCTCCGAGGATGCCCAGGGTAAAACTGGAAGAAAAGTAACTCGTCATACGAAGGTTTTGACAAAATTAATTTTAAAATTCTGAAATGCCGCAACATTGGCGCACAAATGCGCATCCCCGCCTTTCGGAGTAGATTGGAATATGTATCTTTGCTTCCCAAAATATTTCTACTTTGGTACAACTACACGACCTGAAATTCACCCCTTTTATATCGGAATCCCAGATCACGGAAGCGATAGAATCGGTGGCGGAGCGCCTGAATCGGGATTACGAAGGCAGAACCCCGGTTTTCCTCGGGGTCTTGAACGGGGCTTTCCTTTTTGCAGCTGAGCTGGTGAAACGCTTCAGGGGGAATTGTGAAGTGAGCTTTGTCAAACTCAGCTCTTATCAAGGTACCTCGGCCACTGGATCTGTTGAGGAACTCGTTGGTTTGAACCAGTCTCTGGAAGGGCGGGAAGTCGTTGTGATCGAGGATATCGTGGATACGGGCAACACCCTGGTACGTATTGACAGCATTCTCAGAAAGGAGGGCGTTAAGAACTACCGGATCGCCAGCCTATTCTATAAACCCCAGGCCTATAGGAAATCCCTGGCCATCGACTATGTCGGAATGGAAATCCCGAATGACTTTATTGTGGGATTCGGACTTGATTATAATGGGTTGGGCAGAAATCTGACCGAGGTATATAAACTTAAAGAAAGCAGAATGACGAACATCGTGCTCTTTGGACCTCCGGGTGCAGGAAAGGGAACACAGGCTTCCATCCTAAAGGAATATTACCAGTTGAAACACATCTCCACTGGAGATGTATTCCGGTATAACATCAAAAACGAGACGGAACTGGGTAAACTGGCAAAATCCTACATGGACAAGGGACAGCTGGTTCCAGATCAGGTTACGATAGACATGCTTAAGGCCGAGGTCAGACAGGACTTCGACGGTAAAGGTTTTATCTTCGATGGTTTTCCCCGTACCGTGGCCCAAGCTGAAGCCTTGGAAGGCTTCCTGAACGAAAATGGAACTGAAGTCAGCGCGATGATAGCCCTGGAGGTGGAGGATGAGGTGCTCGTACAAAGGCTTCTTGAGCGTGGGAAAACCTCCGGAAGGCCGGATGATGCCAATGAGGAAGTAATCCGACGCAGGATCAAGGTCTATTACGAGGAGACTGCCATTTTGAAGCAGTTCTACCTCAAGGAGAACAAATATTACGGGATCGACGGAGTGGGAAGCATTTCTCAGATCACAGAGAGACTTAAGGAGGTGATCGACAAACTGGTCGAAGGGCCGCAGAACTAGTATTCAGGCAAATGACGGAAGGGAACTTTGTAGACTATGTGAAGATCCACCTTGCTTCGGGCAACGGGGGAAAAGGTTCTGCCCACCTCCACCGGGAGAAGTACATCGCCAAAGGGGGACCTGACGGTGGTGACGGAGGCCGGGGAGGACATGTCATCCTCAGAGGAAACAAAAACCTCTGGACGCTGTTCCATCTTAAATTCAAAAGACATATTAAAGCCGGCCATGGGGAACATGGCGGCAAGCAGCGCAGCACAGGCGCTGACGGATCTGATGTATATATAGAGGTGCCGCTGGGGACGGTGATCCGGGAGACGGAGACAGAAGAGATCCTCTTTGAGATCACGGAGGATCAGCAGGAAAAGATCATTGCAGAAGGCGGAAAGGGAGGATTGGGCAACTGGCATTTTAAATCCGCCACCAACCAGACCCCGAGATATGCTCAGCCAGGCATTCCGGGCGAGGAGAAGGACATCACTCTCGAACTGAAGATCCTGGCGGATGTCGGGCTCGTAGGTTTTCCGAATGCCGGAAAATCGACCCTGCTCTCGGTCATTACCGCTGCAAAACCCAAGATCGCAGATTATGAGTTTACCACCCTGAAACCCAATCTTGGAATCGTACAATATCGGGACTACAAGAGTTTTGTTGTTGCAGATATTCCGGGTATTATCGAGGGTGCAGCTGAAGGCCGGGGTATTGGGCACCGGTTCCTTCGTCATATCGAAAGAAATTCCACCCTGCTTTTCCTGATTCCGGCTGACGCGCCCGATATCGGCCAGCAGTATGATATTCTGGTGGATGAACTCCGGAGGTACAATCCCGAAATGCTAGATAAAAAACGGCTTATCGCGATTTCTAAATCGGATATGCTTGATCAGGAGCTAAAGGCGGAATTGCGAGAGGAACTGGAGTCCACACTGGACCAGCCTTTTCTTTTCATCTCTTCTGTCGCCGGGGAAGGCCTGGCGGAACTCAAGGATCGTCTCTGGAAAATGCTCAATGAGGATCTGGGTTAATTGTTGTTAATCTGTTGATGCCCAGGGGAGTTTTCTTTAATTTAGAGGAAAACATCTTCTTATGCGAATTACAGGCTGTTTTCTTCTGATTCTCTTCTTTTATTCCTGTAATACCCCCAGGGTAATGGTCGACTACGACCAGCAGGTTAATTTTGAAAAATACGAGAGCCTACGCCTGTATGAGGATATGGCCACCGGTCTGAACCAGCTGGATGAAGCACGTCTGCTGGCTGCCATTGAAAACGTGGTGGCCGGTGAGGAGCTACGGTTGTCTGAAGATGCCGGTCTGCTGCTCAATGTGTATTCTGAAGCGTTCAGGGAGCGGAGCGACAGCCGCCTTGGCATCGGAATCGGCGGTGGAGGGGGCAACGTTGGAGTTGGGGTGAGCGGGGGCATTCCTGTCGGGGGAATGACCACGGTGCTCCGCCTTACCTTCGATCTTATTGATGCTACCAATGAGTCTCTTGTCTGGCAGGCGGTGGTAGAAGCCCCTTTTGATCTTGATGCGTCCCCCGAACAAAGAAGAAAAAGACTCCATGAAATGGTGGAAAAAGCCTTTAAAGCCTATCCGCCAAAGCGATGACCGTAGTAGTTGCCCTGGCCATAAGCCCGATTGCTTTTGGAATGTAACGGCCAGGATGGCGTCGACAGTGCCTCACATTGGCGTTCACTTGAATATAGTGGCCATACCTTTGGGACCTATAAGGCTTCTCCAGGACCATCCAAGCCGAGGCCAGTCTCCATCTATACAACAAAAAAGGCCCCGTTGAAGGGGCCTTTATTGGTTGGTCAGTCTGCGTCAGATCAGTTCATGATCTTGAATTCACTTCTTCTGTTGATCGCATACTGCGCTTCTGTACACATGTTTGGTTTTGTACAGTCGTTCAATGGCATGGATTCGCCATAACCTTGTGAGGTCAGACGGCTTCTATCGATTCCCTGGGAAACGATGTACTCCAGGGTAGAGGCAGCTCGCCGCTCTGAAAGATCCATGTTATAGCTGTCGGACCCTCTTGCATCCGCATGGGAACCGATTTCTATTTTGAGTTCAGGATATTCTTTCATGATGGCAACCACTTTGTTCAGGGTCACTTCTGCCTCAGGAAGTATTTCAGACTTATCAAACTCAAAGTAGATATTGCCTACATCCCTTAGCTGCTGGGCTCCGGTTTCAGGGTTGGTCTCCCTAACCTCTATCGGAACAATCGGCGGGGTGTATTCCTCCCTTGAGAAGATATAAAGGTTGTCAGATCCTCGCCTGTTTGATGCGAAATATCCTTCCTCTTCTCCATCTTTCAGTACATAAGCGAAATCGTCGAACTCGCTGTTGATGGAGTTCCCAAGGTTCTTGGCGGTTCCAAAGCTTCCGTTCTCCTCTTCACTGCTGTAGATATCGAGATTCCCAAATCCCATCCTTCCGTTCGATGCGAAGTAAAGTACCCCGTCTTCAGAAATGAAAGGAAATTGCTCCCTGTCCTTAGTATTCACACCGGAACCTAGGTTTTCCGGTTCTCCAAATGTACCGTCTTCATTGATCGCCACACGGTAGATATCAAAGGAGCCAACAGACCCTGGCATGTCGCTGGCAAAGTACAATGTACTGCCGTCTGCGCTCAGGGTAGGATGCTCGGTGGAATACTGGTCGCTGGTGAAGGGTAGGGCCTCTATGTTGGTCCATTCTCCGTCTACCTTCTCAGCTCGGTAGATCCGGATGGTTGCCACAGGCACCTCATATCCCGGGATCTTCACCCTTCTGGAGTTGGTACGGTCAAAATACATGACATTACCATCTTCGGTAAAGGCAGCAGAGCTTTCATGGGTATCCGTGTTGATCTCTCCTTCAAAAAGCTCGATATCGCTCAGGGTTCCGTCATCCGCTATCTGAGCTGTGTAAAGATCAAGATAGGGTTTTTCATTCCACCTATAGATCGGCCTGGAGGAGTTCCTGGTCGAAGCAAAGACAACAGTACTGTCGTCCATAAAGGTGATCCCGAAATCAGAGGCCGCTGCATTCTGCATGACCTGCTGGGTGTTGTAGACATAAGCCACAGTAGTGTCCAGCTTTTTGGTCCATGCTTCGAAATCCACTTCTTCTCCCAAATACTGGCTCAGATACTCATCGGCTTCCTCATGTTTTCCTGTAGCGCGAAGGGCGTGGGCCATCCTCAGGTCGTATTCAGGCGCGATATTCTCGCTGTCATACCGGAGGAAGAGCGTTCGGTAGGTTTCTTCCGCATTGTCCATCCGGTTGGTAAAGAAGTAAGAATCTCCAAGGTTCTGGAGAACCTCCTGATCCTTGTCTGCCACCAGGCGGTACTGCTCAGAGGCTTCCATATAGGCCCGCTGGAGGAATAATCGGTTCGCCTTCCGTATCTCTGCATTTTGGGGAACTGCAGAGAAACAGATTAGTGCGGTAAAAAATGTGATATAGTATTTTTTCATATTTCTGAGTTTTTAGAAGAATCTTGGGGAAACGTTATAACCTTTGGACAGGCCGAGAAGATCAAGATCGAACAACACCATGATTTCATGGGTGCCGTCGTTGAAATCACCAAGATTTCCTGTAGTGTAATCGTAGGCATAACCGATTCTGAGTTCTGGGGTCACCCGGAAATTGACAAGACCACTTACGGTCTCGTCAAAACGGTAGGCCACCCCGGCTTCGAACCTGTTGTAGAGTAGGACGTTTGCGGTGATATCCGCAGAAAGCGGAGCCCCTTCAACTGCTCTTACCATAAAGGCAGGTTTCAGTTTGAAGTTCGGGTTGAGTTCGAACACATATCCTCCCGTAAGGAAGTAGTGGATGTTCTCTTCTCCCAATCTCGCAAGTCCGGTCTCATTCTCGAGGTGCTTGGCAGTAAAGATGTTCGGTGCCGAAAGTCCAAGGTAATAGTTCTCTCCGAACCAGTAGGCGCCAACCCCGAAATTAGGGAAGACCTCGCTGATGTTCTGCATCGCAGGATCACCAGCCTCTGTCGTATTGAGCTGACTCAGATCGGCATCGAAAAAAGTGACCCCGGCCTTTACCCCAAAAGACAATTTTGAAGTTTCCGAAACCGGTAGCACATAAGCCACATCGGCGTAAAGGTTGTTCTCCTTTACAATGCCGCCTATCTCATCATGGACGATGGAAAGCCCTGCTTCTAGACGCTCGGTAAATCCGGTGTGGGCAAAGAAATTTGCTGTTTCCGGAGCCCCTTCCATTCCTGCCCATTGATTACGGTACAGGCCGCCGACTTTCAGCATTCCAAGATCATCTATGGCATAAGCGGGATTGATCACGCTCATGTTATACATGTACTGGGTGTACATCGGATCTTGTTGCGCATTACCCTTTAGTGAAAAAAGGGCAATGCAGGCAACGGTGAAAATTTTTATTATGAATGAATTTCTCATATTTCTTGAATGTTTCAAAATTATCTGCTTAAGTACAATCTACCTTGAGTAGGTGCTGTTTGTCCGTCGTTGTAGTACAGAATGTAGAAATATACTCCTGCAGGAACTACTCCGCTTCCAAAGGATCCTTCAGTGGATACCCCATTCCATTCCGGAGTTGAGGCATTTCCTGTATAAACAGGCTCTCCCCATCGGTTGTAGATCTCCAGTCTGAAATCCGGATATTCCGAAGCCAGGTTCTCAATGACGAAACTGTCGTTGATACCGTCACCGTTTGGTGAGAAAGCCTCTGGAATCACTACTTCACAATCCTCCAGGGTAACCGTTACCGGTAACCTTTCAGAACTTTCACATCCGGATTCTCCAGTGATCGCAGCATAGTAGGTCACATTATTTTCCAGCATCTCAGCCGTACTGAGTGGCTCAGTTCCGGTAGCAGTAGCATACCAGGTGATTTCACCATCTCCTACCACGCTTTCCTCTAAGTCCGCAAGTGTTGCATCGTCAAATTCACAGAAGACATTTCCTCCGTCCGTAAACGTTGGAGCGTCAGTGTCGTCCAGGGTGACCGTCAGTTCCGCGGCCTCTGATTCACATCCACCTGCAGTGGATTGAGTCACATAGTACACGCCGCTAACCAGAACCTCATCCTCAGCGACTACTGTTTCCAAGGTCTCATCTGAGTACACGGTGAATACCGCCCCGTCGTCTCCGACGATATCAAGATCTGCCACAGTTGCGCCGGTTATGACGCAATCCGTGAAGTCAGTTACTGAAGGACTCACGGGAACTTCAGAAATGGTCACTGTTACAGAACTTCTTTCGATACACTGTCCTTCAGGATCTCCGGCGAAATATACCCCTCCATCCACAAGTTCAGTGTCTTCTGCCAACGGCTCAGTCCCATCTGCAGAGTCGTACCAAAGTACGTCTGCTGGGGCAAGATCCGCTACAGTAGCTCCGCTACCAAGGCAGAATTCCTGCTCTGGTTCGGTTATCTCGGGACATGGTACCGGCTCTCCGATCACCACTGTGACAGTGGCGGAGTCAGAACAACCGTTTTCACTTGAGACTGTATAGGTGTAGACACCTTCGGCTTCGGTAGTTGGATCAAAAGTCGCATCCACCTCGTTTCCGTCAGCATCCGTCCAGACACCACCTTCATCAGGAGTGCCTCCAAGGGCTGCAAACAGGTCTTCTGTCTCTGTTGCACCTTCCTCAAGTTCCAATCTGCCGTTGGTTCCGGCATCCGGGTTCTCAAGTACGGTAACAGTGAGCTCCACAGCATCTGTACATTCTCCGGAACCTACGGTGTAAACCGTTGTAAAGTCCCCGAAGTTGCTTTGCAGATTATATTGATCGATCAGCTCCTGGATCGTAGGATTAAATACCCCATCTGTTGCAACCCCTTCCTCAAGCATATCAAGGTAAAGGTTTCTCACACCATTAGGGGTCAGGGAAGCGACGTCAGAATTACAGAGCGTAATGCTTGCATCCGCACCTGCATTCACCTCGTCGCTAACCACGACAGTATATACAGCTGAATCTTCTCCCTCTACGCAACTTGTAGTTGCATCCACGCTATAGGTGAAGTCGAAACTTCCGGCTCCCGCCTCAGCTGGGTCGAAGATATTGTTCTCGAGTTCTTCAAAGGATCCTCCAAGATCAGCTTCTTCGCTAAGGAAATCCGTAAGATCAACCGCTTCTCCTGTAGTACACAAAGTGATGGTCATATCAGGCCCTGCATTTGCAGGTTCTGGCGCCACAACATTTACTGTGATCAGCGCTGAATCCGTACAAGGTCCGGATGTACCCACTGTATAGGTGGTGGTGAATTCTCCAAGCCCGTCAGCATCATTCTGAAACTGGTTTGCGAGCTGTGAAGCAGTTGGGCTGAAACTTCCAGTTCTGGAAACTCCTGCGTCTAACAGAGATAGCAGATATTTTCTGATCTCGTCTACGCTTGGGAACATTTCATCAACTTCTGTGGAACAAACGACTCCCACGTTGTCACCTCCGGCATTATTATCTCCTTCCAGCACAGTGATCTCAATAGTTGCAGTGTCCTCACATTCCTCCCCGGTGACCGTGTAGGTCGTGGTGAAGGTTCCAACCGGATCAGCTGACCACTGAGCAAGCAGTTCGTCCAGCGAAGGATCAAAAGTTCCGTTGGTATCGGCCTCCTCGTCGATTAGGGTGCTAAAGAAAGCGGCCGCTTCGTCGGGATTTTCTATATACCGGTTGACCTCCGCAGTACAAAGGGTCAGACTGATATCATCTCCTGCGTTACATACCTCAGGTTCCGTACTATCATCCTCAACGGTTACCACAACAGTGGCAGTGTCCTTGCAGCTCTCGCTACCGACAGTGTAAGTGAAAGTTCCTTCCTGGTCGGTCGCAGGATCGAAGGTTCCGTCTCCCGGACTCCAGGTTCCCCCTGCATCAGGGTCCCCTCCGAGGTAGTCGAACAGATCTACAGGGGCATCATCCGGATCAAGCGTCACGCTTCCGTCAGTTCCTGCATCGACTGTTTCCACCACACGAACTGTGATCTCCACTGAATCCTCACAGGAATCAGTATCTAGGGTATAAGTGGTTGAAAAATCACCAAGACCGTCTTCGTCTGAGTTGTATATATCAGCAAGTTCCTCTGCTGTCGGGCTGAAAGTTCCGGTTCTGGGAACTCCGGCATCCAACAGGCCAAGAAGATAGTTTTCAATGGCATCGAAGCTGTCAAAAGTCGGCTCCACATCTTCAAGACAGATAACTCCAAGACCCGGGGTACCTGCACATTCGGTAGGGTCAGTAGGATCGGTGTTTTCCACAGTGACAACTACAGTGGCAGTGTCCTGGCAGCTCTCGCTACCAACGGTGTAAGTGAAAGTTCCTTCCTGGTCGGTCGCAGGATCGAAAGTTCCGTCTCCCGGGCTCCAGGTTCCCCCTGCATCAGGGTTCCCTCCGAGGTAGTCGAACAGATCTACAGGGGCATCATCCGGATCAAGCGTCACGCTTCCGTCAGTTCCTGCATCGACTGTTTCCACCACACGAACTGTGATCTCCACTGAATCCTCACAGGAATCAGTATCTAGGGTATAAGTGGTTGAAAAATCACCAAGACCGTCTTCGTCTGAGTTGTATATATCAGCAAGTTCCTCTGCTGTCGGGCTGAAAGTTCCGGTTCTGGGAACTCCGGCATCCAACAGGCCAAGAAGATAGTTTTCAATGGCATCGAAGCTGTCAAAAGTCGGCTCCACATCTTCAAGACAGATAACTCCAAGACCCGGGGTACCTGCACATTCGGTAGGGTCAGTAGGATCGGTGTTTTCCACAGTGACGACTACTGTTGCGCTATCCTGGCATCCGGTTGTCCCTACAGTGTAGGTGAAAGTTCCCGGCTGATCAGTTGCTGGATCAAAAGTCCCGTCTCCAGGGGTCCAGGTTCCACCTGCATCAGGGGATCCTCCCAGGTAATCAAAGAGGTTTACCGGGTCATCGTCGGACTGAAGGGTTACAGCACCATCTGTTCCCGCGTCTACATCTTCTGTTATTAGAACGGTGAGTTCAGCTGTGTCTGTACACTGACCTTCTCCTACTGTATAGGTGGTAGCGTATTCTCCCGTCTTGGTTTCAGCATTCTGGTACTGAGTTGCAAGTTCTTCTGGTGTTGGATCAAAAGTACCTCCACGATCTGCATCTGAGCTCAGCATGGCCTCGAGATACTTTCGGATCTCATCGATGCTGGGGAAGGTCTCGTCTACCACGGAGAGACAGATAGCTCTTGTGTTGTCTGATCCTGCATTACCTACTGTACCTTCCACCACAGTGATCTCAATGACCGCTGAATCGGTGCACTCACCTTCTCCGACGGTATAAGTCGTGGTAAAAGTTCCAATTGGATTTGTCTGCCACTGGGCAAAAAGTTCATTTAAGGTCGGCTCGAATGTGCCATCCTGATCCACGTCATCCGGAACAAGAGAATCGAGGAAGGCCGCAGCCTCTGCAGAATTATTCATCATGCTTTCGACCTCTGAGGAACACAGGGTGGTTGAGAACCCGTCACCTGCATTGGCTTCACAGTCTGTTACTGTGATGTTGAACACGGCTGAATCGCTTCCGCTCACACAGGTAGCACTGGTACCGTCGACGGTATAGGTAACCTGATAAGTTCCTGGTCCTTCAGCTGCCGGATCGAACATCCCATCAGGGTAGCCTTCGAAAACACCTTCCGTGTTGGCTTCTGCTGTTAAGAAGGTATACAGGTTCTGGGCTTCATCTGTGACGTTGAATTCCAGAGTCACGTCGTCCCCTGCGTTAGCTGGGACCTCTTCGATTACAGAAATCGTGAGCTGAACGCTTCCTCCGCACTCCTCTGCACTCAGGGTATAAGTGGTTGTGAAATCTCCCACTCCGTCAGTATCATTCTGATACTGCTGGGCCAACTGCTCGGCGGTAGGACTGAAAGTACCGGTTTGACTAACGCCTTCGTCAAGAAGGCTTAGCAGGTAGTCTTCGATGGCGTCCACACTTGGAAACATCTCGTCGACGTCTGCCTCACAGAGCACTCCTGTGGCAGGTTCTCCCGCATCTCCCTGGTTTACCTCGACGGTTACCTCGACTCTTTCCATGCTCTCACAAGGAGGCAGGGCAGAATTCGTACGGTTGATGATCTGGGTTGCGTAGTATGTCTCTCCATCGATCAGCGTTGTGCTTGGATCGAGCGGAGGATTGGAAGTTGCAGTGCTATACCATCTGAATCCCTGGGTATCTTCAGAAGTTCCCTGAGCCTGTAAATCGGCAACGGTAGCGCCCTGGCAGAAGGTCTGCACAGGTTCCGCATCCGGAGCAAGGGCCACTATAGGATCATATCTGATGGCGAGTCTGCTGGATGTTTCACAGGTAGCACTGGAACGCTGACCAGCGAAATAGTTCTCACCTGCAACCAGGGTCTCATTGGGGTCGAGTGCGACAGCGTCGTATTCTTCGGCGTAAATCTGCACCTCATTCCCTTGCAGTAGATCGATAAGGTCCTGCACCGTACTGGTATCGCCTTCAGAATATTCGCAGGGCTGAAAGGTGACACCAAAATTGGAGGTGGGAGGTCCTGCATCTACTACGGTAGCCGTTACGGTACTTCTGGATGAGGTACAGCTTTGGGATTCGGTTCCGGCGTAGTATACCATACCATCCTGCAGCAATTCTTCTGGAGGAATCGGATTGGTTGCGGTCTGCGACCGATACCAACGCAGCGTGGTTCCATTTGGATCCGCCGATAGGTCAGCAACGGTCGATAAGTAACAGAATTCCTGTTCAGGGTCACTTACGATAGGGCAATTTTCCTGCGCCAAGAGCGGGGAACTGCCTGTTAATAGAATAAGGGTAAAAAGGAAGATGTTTATTCCTCTTTTACCCAGAGTAAAAATTCGCATAGGCTCAAGTGTTAAATTTTAAATCAATAATCATTGTTGTTTAGGCTCCAAAGATAACTGCTAAGTTTGATAAAAAAGCTTAAACTCCTGTTAAGTACAGGAATATTGCCTCTCTGAAAGGCTCAATTTTAACGGGGTAGGGTGCGCTAAATGTACAATAATTTCAATAACAAAATGTTTCAAGGAAAAAAATTACAAAAAAAAAGTTAAAACGACAATATAGTTTTTTGGGTCCCAGGGAATTAATGGAGAGCCTCCTGCTTTTCTTTTGCTACAGTGATAAACCGGACCGGGGGAAACCCAACCGTGGAGGCCTTCATCCCCCGAGGAAAGTAATATCTTTAGGGCTGAATTCACATTACTTTATATGACGTTACACTTCATAGCCATCGGCGGCAGCGCAATGCACAACCTGGCCATTGCATTACAGGAAAGAGGAGACAGGATTAGCGGAAGCGATGATATGATCTATGAGCCTTCCGCTTCCCGGCTACGGAATAAGGGGTTGTTCCCGGAGGAACTTGGGTGGCACCCCGAGCGGATTAACCCAGAACTGGACGGGGTGATTCTGGGAATGCATGCCCGAGCGGATAATCCTGAGCTTCTCAGGGCAAATGATCTGGGGCTTCGGGTATGGTCATATCCTCAATTCCTATACGAGCAGTCCAGGGATAAGACAAGAGTGGTCATCGGCGGCTCCCATGGAAAGACCACGATAACTTCAATGGTGCTTCATGTGATGAAATACCATCAAAGGGATGTGGATTATATGGTGGGAGCACAACTTAGGGGGTTCGAGACCATGGTCAGTCTTTCGGAAGACAATGATTTCATCGTTCTAGAAGGGGACGAATATCTGGCCTCCCCGGTTGACCGCAGACCGAAATTTCACCTCTACAAACCCAATATCGCCCTGATCAGCGGTATCGCATGGGACCATGTGAATGTCTTTCCCACTTTTGAATCCTATGTGGAGCAATTCCGGATTTTCATAGATTCTATAGTTCAGGGAGGTATACTTGTGTATAATGAGGAGGATCCGATAGTCAGGCAACTCGCAGAGGAGACCCAGAACACCATCCGACGTCATCCTTATCGGACGGCAGCGCACCAGATCAGTAACGGACAAACCCTGCTTCAGACCCCGGAGGGGGAAATGCCCATCCAGGTATTCGGTGCTCACAACCTGCAGAATCTTGCCGGAGCGAAATGGATCTGTCAACATATGGGTGTTGATGAAGCGGATTTTTACGAGGCCATTGCCTCCTTTGCAGGTGCTTCCAAACGGCTGGAGAAGCTGGCGGAAACCGGCGATGCTGTCATCTATAAAGATTTCGCCCACAGTCCATCAAAGGTGAGCGCAACGACCAATGCTGTAAAGAATCAATATCCCGACAGGAGCCTTGTTGCCTGTCTCGAACTTCATACCTTCAGTAGTCTGAACCGGGAATTCCTGAAAGAATATTCATTTGCCCTCGAAAAAGCAGACGTGGCTGCGGTTTATTTTGCTCCGGAAACCGTAGCGCAGAAAAAACTTCCCCCCATCACACGGGAGGAAGTTTTTCGGGCCTTCGGGAGGGAAGATCTTCATATCTTTACCGATCCCGCAGATTTCCGGGCGTTCCTGGGAGGGCTGGAGCTCAGGAACAGCGTCCTGCTTCTAATGAGCAGCGGGAACTATGGCGGACTCGATATGGAAGAAGTAAAGAAGCTGATCAATCGTTAAACAATTGCGTCAGGTCACCGGGATTTTTTCGTATTTTTAAAGAAAAAGGTTATGGCAGAAGGGGGACGCACTTCCTTTCCGATTAAGACCTGGATCGAAAAAGACCGACCCAGGGAAAGATTGCTTCAGAATGGGAAGGAAGCCCTTAGCGATGCGGAACTTCTGGCGGTACTAATAGGTTCCGGAAGCAGGAAGGAGAGTGCAGTGGACCTTTGCAGAAGGATTCTTTCGGAACAAAGGAGCCTTAACCAACTCGGAAAGTTAAGCGTGGAGCAGCTGCGACGGTACAATGGAATCGGGGAAGCCAAGGCGATCAGCATTGTGGCTGCGATGGAACTCGGGAGGAGAAGACGCTGCGAGGACAGTCCGGAGCGGGAGAAGATCACTTCCAGTTCCTCCGTCTTCGAGATCATGCAGCCAAGGGTTGGTGAACTTCCACATGAGGAGTTCTGGATCCTGTACCTGAATAATTCGAACAAGGTGATCAAGCTGCACTCCCTGAGCAAAGGGGGAATTACCGGGACACTTGTCGACATTCGTCTTGCCATGAAGGAAGCGATATACGTGGGTGCCACTTCAATCATACTGGTCCACAACCATCCATCGGGGAACCTCAATCCTAGTGTTGCCGATCGAAACCTGACAAAGCGGCTCTGTACCGCTGCGGAAAGCCTGGACATCAAGGTGCTCGATCACGTGATTGTGACCGAAAGATCATTTTTCAGTTTCGCTGATGAAGGGCTCCTATAGAACCAGCTGCTTATGCTATTAGTTTACACACAGAAAGTTACCCCCAGAATTACCTACAGTTTCAAATTCATTTGTGTCCAGGTCCTTGGAATTTCAGTGCGATTTACCTCCCGAATCGAGGATTTTGTCGCCCATGAAGGGATGAAGATATCCTATGGGAAGGCCAGTCTGGCCAACGAACTGTTCATTCAGAATGTCGACCTCCTCCTGGAGCAGGGGGTGAGCGATCTCGAGATAAAGATCCAGGACTGGAACGGAGTGCCGTGTTTTTTTCCCGTCTCAGAAGAAAGTGCGCTTCCCTGCGATATTTTCGCGGCTGCGTTTTTTCTGCTCAGCAGATATGAAGAGTACCTGCCGCACGTCAAGGATGAACAGGGAAGATTTCGGGCTTCTGAGAGCCTGGCGCAGAATAATGGGTTTCTTCAGGTACCCGTGGTAGACATCTGGGCGCTGCGTTTCAGGGACCTGCTGAAGAGGCATTTCACGGATTTCGATTTTCCGGAGCGGAAATACACGGCTACAAGTGTGGTTTCTGTAACCGAAGCTTATTGCTATCGCAAAAAGGGGATACTCCGTATCCTGCTCGGGCTCCTGAAGGACATCTTCAGCTTTCGTCCAAAATATGTGCTGCACAGGTTTCAGGTGATGTTCCGGTTCAGGAGGGATCCTTATGACATCTATGGGAAGCTCATCCGGATTTTGAAGAAACACGGGCTTTCGATAAAGTTTATGTTTCAGGTCAGTGATTTCTCGACCTATGACCGGAATACCAACCATAACAGGCTCGAATTCCAGAGCCTAATGAAATCAGTGGCGGATTATGCAGAAGTGGGTCTCCAACCCGGATATTATGCCATCCGCTCTGCGCAAATACTCAAAGATGAAAAAACCCGGTTGGAATCCATTCTGAAAAGACCGGTCAGAAGCGGGCTGAACAAAAAATACAACCTGATGCTACCCGACGCCTATATGAACATGGTGGAACTGGATTTCCAGTTTGATTATTCCATGGGATATCCGGATGCACTGGGATTCAGGGCCGGAACCTGCACCCCGTTCCTGTTCTATGACATCAATTTCGAGATCACCACTCCGTTATTGTTGTATCCTTACTGTATCAGTACCAAAGCCCTGGATAATCTTAAGGAGACTGAGGCGGAATATAAGGTCCGGGAACTCAAACGCCAGGTAAAGGTTGTGGAGGGAACCATGGTATATGTTTTTACGAATAAGGACCTGTCGGAATATGCCAATTCAAAGCGCAATCTTGGGATTTTAAAGAGCCTCCATGAAGTCGATTAAGTTCAGGGATATCTTTTTTGATCTCGATCATACCCTCTGGGATTTTGACAGGAATTCCGAGCTCGCTTTTACAGCAATCTTTGATTTACACGGGGTTCAGCTTGAGCTCCAGGAATTTCTCAGCGTTTATATGCCGCTCAACCTCAATTACTGGAAGCGCTACAGGGAGAATAAGGTGACCAAGGAGACTCTCCGGCTGGGAAGACTCAGGGACACTTTTGAGGACCT
The DNA here is from genome assembly GCA_946887075.1 of uncultured Salinimicrobium sp. The sequence continues at coordinate 29,250 of CAMPKA010000015.1, read as the reverse complement.
CGGGTACTGCGTTCCGGAACAGAAGATCAAGCTCCTGGCAGAGGAGTACATCCGATACCTCCCGCGTCACAATCATCTTTACGAGGGAGTGCTGGAAACCCTGGAACACCTTTTACCCCATTACAGGCTGCATATCATCACCAATGGTTTTGAGGAGGTACAGCACGAGAAGCTAAGGGCTTCAGGAATCCGTTCCTACTTCGACACTGTAACGACCTCGGAGGAGGCGGGATGCAAGAAACCGCATCGAAGAATCTTTGAACTGGCCCTGGAAAAGGCGGGGGCCTCCAAAGATTATTCCTTGATGGTCGGTGATGATTTTGAAGCGGATATACAGGGGGCGAAGCAGGTGGGAATGCAGGCTGTTTATCTGAACTACAAGGGAGAAATAGCCGATGAAGGTTTCCCTCAGATAACCCAGATGCGCCAATTGTGGGATTTTCTTAAAAAATAAAAAAGCTGTAGCTTCGTTTAGATAGCTAACGGCACGCCATGGCTTTTTCGAGAACGCTGCAGAATTCCGGTCTTTTGATGCTCCTTTTATTGATGAGCTCCTGTGTCAAGGATATCGACATGGACCAGGTGGAGGAGGTGGTGCTTCCCACTGAAGCGGCAGTAGATCTGGTATTCTTCAATCTATCAACGCAGGAATTCTCGGGTGCATTTGGCCGTCCCAGAGCGACTGACGATGTGAGGCTGGAATTTCTCGATGATGATTACGTGCAGACCAGCCTTGTTTCGGCAGACCTCCACTTCAGGTTCCTCAACACATTCACCAGCTCTTTTCTTGTGACGGTACAGCTGCTGTCGCCTTCTGACGAGATCATGTACAGTTTCCAGATCCCGGTCCCAGCCGGATCGGCCGAAGCCCCGGAAATTATCAATTACACGGAATTCATAGGAGATTCCAGAATTCAGGCCGTCCGGAATTCCATCCAGATGCGACTGGTCATAGAGATGCAGGAACCATTCGACGTGGAAGGAGGAGAACTCCGGCTGGAATCCCGCGGCGTTTTTAAGTTTGAATTTCAATGATGCGGACATTGGTGCTGTTGATCCTGATAATTCCTGTAACGGCTGTTGCACAAAACAAGCAGCTCCTGTATGGATTTGATGACCTGCCTCAAAGCCTTATGTCCAATCCAGGCGCAGAGGTTTCCTTCGACATGCACATCGGTTTTCCCCTGCTTTCCCAGGTCCACCTTTCTGCAGGCTCCTCAGGGGTGACTCTTTACGATATTTTTCAGGATACTCCCGGTTCGATCAATGACCGGATCAGGGAGCGGCTCCACAAGATGACGCGGAATGATTTCTTTGTGATCAATCAGCAGCTGGAGATCCTTTCCATAGGGTGGCGGGACAACAGGCGAAGGTACTATACTGCCGGAATCTATCAGGAATTGGACGCTTTCGCATATTTCCCTAAGGACCCAGCTTTGCTTGCCTATGAGGGGAACAACGATTACATCGGCCGGTCTTTCCTGTTCTCCGACGTGGCCTTCACAGCGGACGTTCTAAACGTGTTTCATGTCGGCTTTACGAACTACTATTCCGAAAACCTCAATTACGGATTTAGGGCAAAACTTTATTCCGGTGTTTTCAACGCGCACAGTGTTAAGAACCGAGGGGTCTTCCGAACCGTCCCCTCTCCTGAGGGGCCCAATCTTTACCGGCATTACCTCAGGAACATCGACCTGCTCATCAACACCTCAGGCTATGCGGACCTGCTCGATGCCCAGAATCCCTCTGGAGTAGGGACCATGGGACGATTGGGCAAACGCGCATTCCTTGGAGGCAACCTCGGTCTCGGCTTCGATGCCGGATTCACCTGGTATCCCGAGGAGCAATACCGTATTAGCGGTAGCATACTCGACATGGGTTTTATCAATCAGACCAAAAGTGTTGAGAGTTACCGGTATTATGGCGATTACTACACCGACGGCATTGAACTGATCTTTCCGGGGCCCGGAGAAAGAGAACCCAATTACTGGGATGAATGGGAGGACCACCTGGACCGGAATTTAGAGGACAAGACGCTCCATAATTCCTATATCACCTGGAGACCTGTCAAGGTAAACGCTTCCGTGGACTTCGGTTTTCATGAAAACACGGAACCCTGCAACTGCCATAAACCGATGGGGAGGCGGAGATACTATAACCATCTCGGGGCACATGTTTTCGCCATGAAACGGCCGCGGGGGGTGAACTACGCTACGACCATCTACTTTGACAAAACCTTTTCAGAGAATTTTCGAACCAAGATATCCTATACCGTCGATTCCTTTTCATTTTCGAATATCGGATTCCTGATCTCTGCCCGGCTCTATGATTTCAACGTCTACCTTGCGGCGGACAACCTCCTGGACTATGTCAACCTGGCCAGGGCCAACAACGCATCTCTTCAATTCGGAATGCAGATGATCTTCAACCGGGAATAGATTTTTGATACCTTTAGGGGAAATTCTTGCACGGTGAACCCCGCCAAACCTCTGAGAATACATGAAATTATTTTTACTGAACCTGCTGCTGATTTTCCTGTCTCCCTTTTTTCGGGTTGAGGAGGGGCCGCTTCTTTGTTCCTCCCGGGAAGAGAACCAGGTAAGCTGTGTTCAGACCGAAAGGATATTGCCGGAATGGGATGATCCGATTCTTGTTCGGATCTGCGATTTTAAGGATTACAGGAGCATTCGGACCGGAAGAGCTGATAGAAAAGGAAGGTATTCGTACACCTATGAACTCTTTAAGCGCAGTGGGAAAGAATGGGTTCGTATATCGGGCGCGGAACTTTTAAAAAATGATGCAGATGGATTGGAAGCCAGGGTGAACCGCGACCTTTTAAAGGAATACAGGGAGCAGAAGGCGGATGATCGGCTGAAGGATTGTCTCCGGATAGACGATCCCCGGTTTTACCGACTTGAGGAGATGGGGATTGGCTTCTCTGGAAACCAGCTTGAAATTCAGGTGGACCATGGCAGGAGAAGTGCGTGTTTCAATGTGGGTCACACCATACTTCATTATGACCTTAACGATTTCACGATATCTTTGGACTAATGCGTGGTGCAGCAGCGGCGGAATTTCCCGGTGGTGTTTAACCGCCTGATCATTTTGGAACCGGCTGCGGGTGATTTGTCATTTAATCCTTATCTTGCCTGGAACTATAATGCTGGCAGGTTTCTTGCCAGCAGATTTCGTTGGTGATGAAGAAAATTTTATTGATGCTTTTGATAATGTCCGCTGCTGTTTCACGATCTCAGGAACAGCCGGAGCCGATTTTGCTGGTGCCGGATACCTATGAGTTCCTCGGAGAGGATAATAAATACCAGTTGAACGCCCTGACCAATTTCCTCCTAGAAAAGCATGGCTTCCGCAGTCTTTACAAGGAACCTCTGCCACAGGGAATCGATGCCTGTGATGTCCTCAAAGTAAATGTCCACAACAAATCCGGACTTTTCAGATCCCGACTTTTCGTCACGCTGGAAGACTGTCAGGGCAGGGTGGTTTTCACTTCCAAGACCGGGTCCAGTAGGGAAAAGGAATTTAAAACCGGTTATCACGAAGCCCTGAGGGAAGCCTTTCAATCTGTCGCCGCAGCAAGGGAGGAAATACTCAGCGGGACAGGGGCTGTAGCCTCCAATCCCACCCCTGATGTGGATAAAGGTACCCAAGCCAGAAGGGAGGAGCTTCCCAGATACCGTCTGGGGGAGCAGATTTTTATAATGGAGAAAACCGGAACGGGATTTGACATTCTGGAGGATGGAGCCGGAGAGAAATTCGCAAGGCTTCTGCAGTCGGGGAACAAAGAAAGCTATATCTTCTTATCAGAGGACAGACAGGGAACGGCTTACTTCAATGCAACGGGCGGCCTTGTGGTGGAATTTCCGGACCCCAAAACCGGGGAGTTGAAAACGCTCGTTTTCGAGTTGCTTTAATAACGGTACTTCTCTTTCCATCTCGCCTGGAGAAATGACCGCTGGGCCTGCTCACGCTGGTTTTCCCCTGGCACAAAGAAGGTGGTCCCGGAGATTTCTTCTGGTAGAAATTCCTGGGCTGCAAAATTCCCTTCATGTTCGTGAGCATATTTATATTCCGCGCCGTAACCGAGGTCTTTCATCAGTTTTGTCGGGGCATTCCGGATGTCGAGCGGAACAGGAAGATTCCCTTTTTTGCGCACCATTTCCTGGGCTCTGTTGATCGCCATGTAGGAGGCGTTCGATTTTGGGGAGGTGGCTAAATAGATAGCACATTGGCTGAGGATGATCCTGGCTTCCGGGTGCCCTATGGCGGAAACGGCCTGGAAAGTGTTATTGGCCATGATCAGTGCAGTAGGGTTGGCATTCCCGATATCTTCGCTGGCCAGGATGACGAGTCGCCGTGCGATAAACTTGACGTCCTCACCTCCCTCGATCATTCGGGCGAGCCAGTAAACTGCGGCATTGGGATCACTTCCCCTGATCGATTTGATAAAGGCGGAGATGATATCATAATGCTGCTCTCCGGTTTTATCGTAAAGTACCGTATTCTGCTGCACCTTTTGCAGAACCATTTCGTCCGTGATCCTGACCTGGGTACCTTCCTCCGAGGTGACCAGGAGCTCGAACATGTTGAGAAGTTTCCGGGCATCCCCCCCGCTCAATCGAAGCAGGGCATCCGGCTCAGCAAGATCTATCTTTTTCCTGTTGATGATCTCGTCTTCCCGAATGGCCCTGTCGAGAAGGGCGAGAAGGTCTTCCCTTGAGAATGGATTCAGGACATATACCTGGCATCTTGAGAGGAGTGCCGGAATCACCTCAAAACTCGGATTTTCCGTGGTCGCCCCGATGAGTGTGATCCAACCTTTTTCCACTGCACCTAACAGGGAGTCCTGCTGTGATTTTGAAAATCTGTGGATCTCATCGATGAACAGGACAGGATTCCGGGTGGTGAACAGTCCTTCGCTCTTCCGGGCCCGTTCAATCACATCACGTACCTCCTTTACGCCACTGTTGACCGCGCTCAGCGTGTAGAAGGGGCGTTTTGATGCTGTGGCGATGATATGCGCTAATGTAGTCTTGCCAACTCCCGGCGGACCCCAAAAGATCATACTGGGAACAAAATCGTTCTGGATTTGTTTCCGAAGTGGTGCCTCAGGACCTACCAGGTGTTGCTGACTGAGATAATCCTCGAGTTTCTGGGGCCGCAATCGTTCAGCGAGTGGTTCGTTCATGATGTAAAAATAGAGATATTGGCTGACAGCGGGAAAGGAGCCGGTTTAAAATACTGACGTAGTGGCATCAATTTTCTTATTTTTAAGGAATTCTTGGTCGGAAAGCCTCCCGGAAGGAAATTTTCTTTCTTGGCCGATTTTTTGCAATGCCCAGGACAGAATCCCTGTGATGAGAGACCAAAAGGAACCGTTTGTGTTTACCCCGGGAGTGCTGGGTTACCCGATCCTGTTTGTACTGATGATCTGGGTGGTCTTCTGGATTGAAATCCGGTTTGGGGTGAATTTCACCAAGTACGGAATCTATCCGATGTCTTTGGAGGGGCTTCGGGGGATTCTTTTTTCGCCCTTCATTCACAGCGATATCAAACATCTTTTCAATAATTCTATTCCGCTGTTCATTCTCGGGATGTCTCTGTTCTATTTCTACAGGAGCATCAGTTGGCAGATCCTGTTCCTGGGCATCCTTTTCTCGGGCCTGATTACCTGGGGTATTGGGAGACCTGCCTATCACATCGGAGCAAGCGGGATCATTTATGTCCTGGTTTCCTTCCTGTTTTTCAAGGGAATCTTTTCCCGCTATTACAGACTGGTGGCCCTTTCCCTTATCGTGGTTTTCCTGTATGGCGGAATGTGGTGGTACGTCACTCCAATTGATCCGACTATTTCCTGGGAAGGGCATTTGGCCGGTTTGATTACCGGTTTCGCCTTCTCCTTGATCTACAGGAAGAAGATTGCGAGGGCTCCGAAGTTCAGTTGGGAGGAGGAGCGCTACAGGGAGGAGGATGATCCCTTTATGCGACATTTTGATGAGCAGGGAAATTTTATCGAGAATCCCGATAATACGGACCCCGACATCGTGTATCACTACAAACGGAACAAAGAGGATTAGGAAACCTTATTTCTGCAAACGTTGTCTGACCACCTCATAAAGAAACGCGCCACAGGCTACTGAAACGTTCAGGGAGCCGATAGTGCCAAACATGGGGAGTTTGATCCTCTCATCCGCCAACTTCAGGACGGAATCAGAGATCCCTTTACCTTCGTTGCCAAGAACCAGCCCCAGGGGTTTGGTCAAATCTGATCTATAAAGAAGCTGATCAGTTTTTTCCGTTGCCGCAATCACCCTGATTCCGGAACCCTGAAGGTAATAGATCGCGTCTTTGATATGGTCAGTTCTGATCAGCGGAATGTTGAAGACAGCTCCCGCCGAGGTTTTGATAGTGTCAGCTGTTACGGGTGCCCCGCCCTTTTTCGGAACGATGATCGCATCCACCCCGGAACATGCTGCTGTCCTGATGATGGCCCCGAAATTACGGACGTCATCGACCTGGTCGAGCAGGAGAAAAAGGGGAGTGGAGGTTCTTTCCAGAATCCGCTCTACGGTTTCTTCCAGATCCGCGAACTTTACCGGCGAAATCCTGGCAACAATGCCCTGATGGTTTCCCTGTACCAATCGATCAAGTTTCTCAACCGGAACATAGGACACGTTGAAATCTCCTTTGTTGAGTCTATCCTGGAGTTCTCGCGAGAGAGCCCCTGTCAAACCTTTCTGCACAAATACTTTATTGATGCTCTCTCCGGTATTGATCGCTTCCAGTACTGCTCTTATGCCGTATATGGTGTCTTCAGATTTTTCCATGCTGCAAAATTACGGAAATCGTTGCCCAAAAAACGATAAAGGTATCTTTTTGCCTGATCACATGAGGCCATAAAAAAAGCTGCCTCAAAGGAGACAGCTTTTCTTCAGTGGTTCTGAGTTTTTCGCTCAGTACTAATTATTCCTGATCCCACCAAACAAGAGATGTATTCTTGTCTGCGGCTGGAGTCAGATTGGCAACACCTGATTGGTAATTCGCGTTGTTCAGGTTGATCTCATTGACAGGATACAGGTATCTTGTCGGGATGCCCCCGTCATTAAGCGGTTTTGGTGAAGGGAACAAGATTGGCCATCCTGTCCTTCTCCACTCGGCCCAAGCCAGGAATCCTTGTGGAAACAGATCAGCCCATTTTTCTTCTCCGATGACCTGGAGCATTCCAGTCTCAGCTGCGTCTGCGAGCCTTGAGGCTGCAAATTCCTCAGCCGCACCAGTGATGTCGATGGGGTCAAGACCTGATTCCTCTACATGTGGTCCCATACCGAACATTTGGGTCTTCGATTTATAGGATTGAACGATTCCCTGAGTCAGCATCTCTGCAGAATCCTCAGTAGTCCATCCCAGTTCAGCTGCTTCTGCCCTGTTAAGGTAGGTATAGGCTGATGTCAGGATGGGGAAAGGAGCCGTAGGAGCTGTAATATAAAGAGAGATCCTTGCAGGACTTCCTTCAGCCTCACCTTCTTCCAATCCATATTCCAGACCCTGGGCTTCCGGATCAGTGGAGTAAATTGTCAATCGTTCATCAAAAACATCATTGGAGTAATGCTCCGAATCCCCCTGAAGTGCGTCCTGGAAGAACTCTGCCATGTTATAATCGGCAGGTCTAAAGGCGGTCCATGGGTTGTTTAGAGAACTCACGTTCTGTGGCATATACCACGCCTCATCTTCCACAGTTTCAATCACCCCATGCTCATTGGCAAGGGCGGCAGCAAATTCAGTTGCAGCCATATCAGCCATTTCTGTCTCGGATAATTGAAGCGTGATGGATAGCAGAAGTGAGTTGGCGAATTTTTGCCATTTCTCTACATCGCCATTATAGATGACATCTCCCTGGGCTCCGGTTTGGGCAGGATTCAGCTGATCCCTGGCTTCCTTAAGCTCCTTGATAAAATCCTGATAGATCTCGGCCTGAGGCGTATATGCTGGAGACTGGATCTCTGGGTTCAGAGCTTCGAAGTATGGAATATCCCCATAGGTGTCAGTGAGCCTTCTGAAGATAAGAACCTTCATAATTCTGGCCACAGCTACTTGGTTCGCAACAGAACCATTGGCCTGATACGCCGGAGTGGAAGTCACCTCTTCGTTCTGAGAGATATCGATGATCGCTTGTAAATTCGATAGGGTCTGAGAGTAATACGCTGACCAGTCAACGGGCGTCTCCGCATAGCGTGATGGATCCGGATAAACTGGTTGGGCCTGGTACTGCACATAATGGTGCGGATTTGCCAACCAGTCCCGGAATCCAATTCCGGCCGTGAACCGTACCTGAGCGGCAGTTAAAAGTGCCCCGGTGTTCAGTTCCAAGGGCCCGTTGACATTCTCATTGGTGTCGCCGAAGTCGACGGTCTCACAGGAGCCGAGCGACAATACGGTCAACATCACCAATAGTATTGCTTTATACTTTTTCATTTTTTTTATTTAAAACGTTAAACTAATGTTCATACCATAGCTTCTAATGCTTGGCAGCTGAGCATCCTCACCCCATGGCTGAGAGAGCTCTGACGGATCCCATGCATGGATGTTATCATCGGCGGTAGCCAACATCAGAAGGTTCCTTCCGATCAGGCTTATGCTCGCAGATGAGAAGAAGTCATTTACCAAACTTCCAGGCAAGGTGTAAGTAAGGGCAACATCTCTCAATTTGATGTAACTCGCATCATGGACATACTCCTCAGCGATAACATTTGAATTGAACTGACCATAGTAGGTAATAGCAGGAACATAAGTATCCACTGGCTCTCCCTCTGCAGTCACTCCGGTAACATGTACTCCTCCTCCGTCATCCACAGCATCACGCACATTGTTCCCGCGGTCATTGATTGCAGCTGTTCTGGCTGTCAGACCTGAATAGTCTCCCCACATTTCAGAAAGGGAGAAGAAATTTCCGCCTTTCTGGAAGTCGATGGAGGCCATAAGACTAAGGTTCTTATAGGTAAAGGTGTTCACTAACCCTCCCGTGAAATCAGGAAGGATGGATCCCAGGTACTGGTCAGTCTGATAAGCATAGGTGCCATCTGCACGAACTACTCGGTTTCCTTCGTCATCATATACAAATCCTGTGCCACGAAGCTGACCCCATTCTTCTCCAAGTCTGTGGACCACATTTATGAAATCCCAGGTATCCTGGTTCTGAAGGGTTCCTTCTCCTGCTCCGACAATGGCGGTTAGATCACCAGGTAGGCTCAAAATAGTAGAAGTGTTGGTTGCCCAGTTGGCCAGAAGATTCCAGGTAAAGTCCTCGGTTTTGATGATATCTGCATCCAAAGAAAGCTCAACCCCTTCCCGCTCGGATTCTCCGGCATTGGTAAGGAAGCTTGTGAATCCGGTTGCGGAAGAGATGGTGATCGGAATGATCTCATCTTTCCGTGTCTCATGGTAATAGGTGGCATGGAAACCAACCCTGTTATTAAGGAAGTTAAGATCTGCTCCGAACTCATACGAAGTGTTCATCGCAGGCTTAATCCCCGGATCGATAATCGTGCTTCTCGTATACTGAAGAATTCTGTCTCCGAAAAGGTCTCCTCCAAGAGGATAATCCGGGTTAAGGGCAAGCGCATCCACGTCATCCCCAACCTGGGCCCAACCTCCACGGATCTTTCCGAAGGAGAGAATGTCATTGCTTCCTAACAGTTCTGTAAAGATGAACGTAGCACCAACCGAAGGATAGGTATATCCGTTATTGTCGGCTGGAAGTGCCGAACTCCAGTCCCTACGGATTGAACCATCGATATAAAGCATATCCCGATAACCGAATGTGGCGTTACCATAGATTGAGTTTACTTGCTTCCTGCTTTCGTAGGTGTCAGCGGTCAGCGCTTCCCTTGAGTTTGCATAGGTGAAAACATCAGGAAGGATCAAACCACCACTATCCGAATTGGACTGAGACATGTCGTTTTGGAACATGGAATATGCATTTTTTCGGATGTTTCCTCCAATGAATGCACTGAGGTCGAAGTTTTCAAAATCCTGCTCGTAACGAAGCCGTGCCTGATAGTTGTCCTCAGTGCTGGTCTCATACCGGTTTCCGAAGGAGTTGACCCATTCGTTGTACAAGCCCGGAGCTGCCGAAAATTCAATCAGGTAAGGTACTTCCCAGTGGTCCCTATACTTTCGTTCATTTCTGGATGCCTGAAAAGTGGCTTCAAAGTGATCAAGGAAGGTATAGGTAGCATGTACGTCCCCAAGTAGAGTCGTGGTCTCGGCTGTGTTTTCATAAAGGGCCAACCAGTCATATGGGTTGAACCAGAAAGCCGCTTTTTTGAAATCCAGAAAACCGATATCCTCTCCGGCAGCCCAGGCATCAAGTCCCCAGTTGTTCCATGAGGCCAAATAACCTTCAGTTGTGGTTAGACCCTGGAGCTCTTCGAGTTTACTCATGTCGATGTTTCGGGCGAACCAGGAGTTAAAGGAACCGGTGGTCTGGTTTCCGTAATCATCCGCGAAGTCCCCCGCTACGTCGCTTACGCTGTAATTTGCGGTAAGTCCGACAGTGAAGTTGTCAGAAAGATCAAAATCAAAAGCCGTAGAGATATAGTCACGATCAAGGTCAGAATGAGGAATGACCCCAGTCTGCTTCAGGTTCGTATAAGATAATCTTGCGCTGTAGTTCTCACCACCTCCTGATAATGACACAATGTTTTTGAAAGTCGTACCCGTATCAAAGAAGTTTCGGATGTTGTCCGGATGTGCTTCCCAGGTATCGGTTTGCCCGAAATAAGGGCTGTTCTGGTACATCGCATACCATGGCACATAGGGTTCTCCATCGAATCTAGGTCCCCAGCTCTCATCGGCATAGACGTTCAAGTCGAAGTAACGCTTGCCGTCAAAAACCTGCATATAGTCCGGGTAAGGGCCTCCTGAAATTCCAAAAACCGCGAAATTGTATCCGGCTTCGAAGTCAAAAGTTCCGAATTCAGCTGATCCCGAATATCCCTGTCCGTAAAGGTTCTGATAATCCATCATGTCGCCAATCTTGTCGAAGGCCACTGAACTGGTCAGTGTTAGGCCAAGGCGATCGGATTCTGTACCTTTCTTTGTTGTGATCTGGATCACCCCATTGGAAGCCCGTTGACCATATAAAGCGGTGGCGTTCGGACCTTTAAGGACGTTCAGGGAGGCAATCGTACTCATGTCGATTGCATTTGGATTGGTGGTAGGAATTCCGTCGATCACATAAAGAGGATCGTCATCGGAGGTCAAGGAAATACCACCCCGAATTCGGATGCTTCCAGCCTCACCTAATTTTGATCCTGCCTGAGAGCTTACTTCAACACCGGCTACCTTACCTGCCAGGGCAGATTTGATATTGGTGTCTTCAGTAATATTCAGCTCCTCAGCGTTCACCACCTGGGCAGCATAAGGAAGGGATTTCTCTTCCCTTCTGATTCCCAGGGCGGTGATAACCACCTCTTCCAGCTGGGCGGCGTCCGGTTCAAGGACGACATCTATAATGGGAGAGTTCTGGAATACAACCTCTACGGTTTCCATTCCCACATAAGAGAATACCAGCACTTCTCCATTGCTGGCTTCGATCGAGTAGTTCCCGTCGAAGTCCGTCATGACCCCTCTTGTAGTGCCCTTAACGAGCACGTTCACCCCGGGGAGGGGCATCCCACTTGCATCAGTCACTGTTCCGGTGACCGTCTGTAGTTCTTGTGCAAAGGTTATCTGCACAACAAACGCCAGTAACAGCGTAAGTAATCCGCTTAACTTTGTTTTCATTTTTTATGATTTGTTTGAATTAGCCAGTGCCAAATTTGATAATTTAATGTTAACCCACCAACTTTTTTCTTCTAAAACTGGAATGAAAAGATCCATTCAGTGCGAAATTTAGCAAAGCTTTAACTTTACAGCCAGTTGTGTTGTGATGCTTTGGGAACTGTTCTGGGACCGAATGAAATCCCACTTGAACACTTTTTGTCCTTAATATATAAGACAGGAGTTTCTTGTTAAGGTTCCTTTATGTTAATAAAGAGAAGGGGTTGTTCATTTAGTTTTTTTTGCCAAATAAGGGTTCTGAAAATTAATGAAGTAAGATTTGAATACTTCGCTTTTATTTCTACCTTTGCAGACCTTTTGAAAAAAGGACTTTTATAAAACAATAACTAGCGTAAAAGAAATTATGCCAACAATTTCACAATTAGTACGAAAAGGAAGAGCCACGATTACCAAGAAGAGTAAATCGGCTGCTCTGGATTCGTGCCCTCAGCGCCGTGGCGTCTGTACGCGTGTTTACACCACTACTCCGAAGAAACCGAACTCTGCTATGAGAAAAGTAGCCAGGGTAAGGCTCACCAACGGTAAAGAGGTGAACGCGTACATCCCGGGAGAAGGACACAACCTCCAGGAGCACTCGATAGTATTGGTCAGAGGCGGACGAGTTAAAGACCTGCCGGGAGTCAGGTACCACATCGTGCGAGGAGCCCTTGACACCGCAGGTGTCGAAGGAAGGACCCAGCGCAGATCGAAGTATGGTGCAAAAAGACCAAAGAAGTAATCTGACCTTCAGGACAGGAATCAATTAACTTATTACAAGAAGAAATGAGAAAAAGACAGGCGAAAAAAAGGCCACTTTTACCGGACCCGAAGTTCAATGACCAGCTCGTAACACGGTTTGTCAATATGATGATGTGGGACGGAAAGAAGTCGGTAGCCTTTAAAGTTTTCTATGATGCCATCTCCATTGTGGAAGAAAAGAAACAGGATGAGGAGAAAACCGCTCTTGAGCTGTGGAAAGATGCGCTTTCCAACGTGATGCCTCACGTTGAAGTGCGAAGCCGCAGGGTAGGGGGTGCAACTTTCCAGATCCCGATGCAGATCCGGCCCGACCGAAAGGTCTCCACTGCGATGAAGTGGCTGATCAGCTATTCGAGGAAGCGAAATGAAAAATCCATGGCCCAGAGACTCGCGGCAGAGATTCTGGCAGCCGCCAAGGAAGAAGGAGCAGCCGTAAAGAAAAGAGTGGACACCCACAAAATGGCAGAGGCGAACAAGGCATTCTCTCACTTTAGATTCTAGGAAATGGCACAAAGAGATTTAAAATTTACCAGGAATATAGGAATTGCGGCACATATTGACGCCGGAAAAACGACTACTACTGAACGTATCCTTTTTTATACCGGGATCAGTCACAAGATCGGAGAGGTGCACGATGGTGCTGCCACGATGGACTGGATGGAGCAGGAGCAGGAGCGTGGAATTACGATCACCTCTGCTGCTACCCATTGCAAGTGGATGTACCGGGACCAGGAATATACGGTAAACATTATCGATACTCCCGGACACGTGGATTTCACCGTGGAGGTAGAGCGTTCCCTTCGTGTATTGGACGGAATGGTTGCCTTGTTCAGCGCCGTGGATGGGGTAGAGCCTCAATCCGAAACGGTATGGAGACAGGCTGATAAATATAAGGTTCCCCGACTCGGATTCGTCAACAAGATGGACCGTCAGGGAGCGGATTTTTTCAATGTGTGTAACCAGGTAAGGGAAATGCTCGGTGGGAATCCTGTTCCCCTTCAGGTACCTATCGGAGATGAAGTCGATTTCAAAGGAGTGGTGGATCTGATTTCCAAAAAAGCCATCGTCTGGAACGAGGAGGATTTTGGGATGACCTATGAGACCATTGATATTCCGGAGGAACTTACAGAAGATGTGAACAAATACAGGGCGGAACTCGTCGAGGCGGTAGCAGAATACGATGAGGCGCTGATGGAGAAATTCTTCGAGGATGAGAATTCCATCACGGAGGATGAGATTATAGCGGCATTGAGAGCGGCGACAATCGATATGTCGATTATCCCGATGATGTGCGGGTCCTCTTTCAAGAATAAGGGCGTGCAGGCCATGCTTGACGCGGTGATGCGTTACCTGCCTTCACCTGTTGATATCGAGGCGATTAAAGGGATCAATCCGGACACGGACAAGGAAGAGAGCAGAAAACCTTCTGTGGATTCTCCGTTTTCAGCCCTTGCCTTCAAGATCGCCACTGACCCCTTCGTTGGAAGGCTGGCTTTCTTCAGGGTATATTCCGGAACCCTTGATGCAGGATCTTATATCCTGAATACGCGGTCCGGGAAAAAGGAACGTATTTCCAGGATTTATCAAATGCATGCAAACAAACAGCAGCCTATCGACCGGATTGAAGCCGGAGACATCGGTGCAGCTGTTGGATTTAAAGATATCAAAACCGGGGACACCATGACAGAGGAAAAGCACCCGATCGTGCTGGAATCCATGTCATTCCCTGATCCTGTAATCGGGATCTCCGTAGAGCCCAAGACCAAGGCCGATGTAGATAAGATGGGGATGGCCCTTGCCAAACTTGCCGAAGAGGATCCGACCTTCCAGGTCAAAACCGATGAAGCCTCAGGACAGACGATCATTTCAGGTATGGGTGAACTTCACCTGGAAATCCTGGTGGACCGTCTAAAGAGGGAGTTCAAGGTAGAAGTGAACCAGGGTCAGCCACAGGTAGAATACAAAGAGGCCGTGACCCGGTCAACTGATCACCGGGAAGTGTATAAGAAACAGACCGGTGGACGTGGTAAGTTCGCGGACATCGTCTTCAAACTCGGACCTGCCGATGAAGATTTCAAAGGACCAGGTCTTCAGTTCGTCGACGAGATCAAAGGGGGGCGTATTCCTAAGGAATTCATTCCTTCCGTTGAGAAAGGCTTCAGAGAGGCGATGAAGAATGGACCTCTTGCTGGGTTCACTATGGATACCCTTAAGGTCAACCTGCTGGACGGATCTTTCCATCCGGTGGATTCGGATCAGCTTTCTTTCGAGCTTGCTGCCAAACTTGGGTACAAGGCGGCTGCCAAAAAAGCCGGAGCAGTGATCCTTGAACCGATCATGAAAGTGGAAGTGGTTACTCCTGAGGAGAACATGGGAGATATAGTGGGGGACCTTAACCGTAGAAGAGGACAGGTCAACAATATGTCGGATCGTTCCGGAGCCAAGGTGATAAAGGCGGAGGTTCCGCTTTCTGAGATGTTCGGCTATGTTACCACCCTGAGGACACTTTCTTCAGGTCGTGCAACCTCAACTATGGAATTCTCTCACTATGCTGAAACTCCATCCAATGTTTCAGAAGACGTGATCAAAGCAGCAAAAGGAGCTAACGATTAATTATCAGGAAAATGAGTCAAAAAATCAGAATAAAATTAAAATCCTACGATCATAACCTGGTAGACAAATCTGCCGAAAAGATCGTTAAAACCGTAAAAAGTACGGGTGCTGTGGTAACGGGTCCCATTCCATTACCAACGCATAAAAAGATCTTTACTGTGCTTCGGTCACCACACGTGAATAAGAAGTCGAGAGAGCAGTTCCAGCTTAGCTCCTATAAGAGGCTGCTGGATATCTACAGCTCGTCTTCAAAGACCATCGATGCCCTGATGAAGCTTGAACTTCCCAGCGGTGTTGAGGTGGAGATCAAGGTGTGATAAAACGGGGTCCGGAGTGCCCGGGCCGACATGTCCTGAGCTGATGGCGAGGGAAAGACGGTGAAAAATACATTCAGGATTGGAAGTATTTTTCAATCCTGAATTTTTTAGAACAGAAACAATTAAATAACTAATAAATAATTATGTCTGGGTTAATAGGAAAAAAGATTGGCATGACCAGCATCTATGACGAGAACGGAAAGAACATTCCGTGTACCGTTATCGAGGCGGGACCATGCGTGATTACCCAAGTCAGAACCAGTGAGGTTGACGGGTACGATGCTCTTCAACTTGGTTTCGATGACAAAAAGACCGCTAATAAAGCTGCCACAGGGCATGCGAAAAAAGCCGGAGCTGCGCCTATGCGCAAAGTCGTTGAATTCAAGGGATTTGAAGGAGAGCACAAATTAGGTGACACGATCACCGTTGAGCATTTTGTGGAAGGCGAATTCGTCGATGTTTCCGGGATCTCCAAAGGAAAGGGATTCCAGGGGGTTGTTAAGCGCCACGGATTTGGTGGGGTCGGACAGTCCACACACGGACAGCATAACCGTCTGAGAGCTCCAGGTTCTATCGGTGCAGCGTCATATCCTGCGAGAGTATTCAAAGGAATGCGTATGGCCGGAAGAATGGGTGGAGAAAAAGTAAAAGTCGAAAACCTGAGGGTTTTGAAAGTGGTCGCAGACAAGAATCTTTTAGTTGTAAAAGGTGCCGTTCCGGGTCATAAGAACTCTTATGTAATCATTCAGAAGTAATGGAAGTAGCAGTTTTAGATATAAAAGGAAAAGAGACAGGGAGAAAGGCTAAACTTTCTGACGCTGTTTTTGCCGTAGAGCCCAACAACCACGCAGTTTACCTGGATGTGAAGCAATACCTGGCCAACCAGCGTCAGGGGACACACAAAGCCAAGGAGCGTGCCGAGATTGCGGGTTCCACCAGGAAAATAAAAAAACAGAAGGGAACAGGTACAGCCCGTGCGGGAAGTATTAAGTCTCCTGTGTTCAAAGGCGGAGGAAGGGTATTCGGTCCGAGACCGAGGAATTATTCCTTCAAACTGAACAAGAACCTGAAGCGTCTGGCCAGAAGATCAGCCTTGTCGATCAAGGCCAGCGAGAACGCCGTAATGGTCGTTGAGGATTTTTCTTTTGATACCCCCAAGACCAAGAGTTTTATCGAAATTCTTAGCGCTCTGGGACTTGGAGGCAAAAAATCCCTCATAGTGTTGGGTGACTCAAATAAAACCGTATATTTGTCGTCACGCAATTTAAGGACCTCTGAGGTTGTAACAGCTTCAGAATTAAGCACTTACAAGATCCTAAATGCAAACAATATTGTGTTTTTGGAAGGGTCTCTGGAAGGAATTGAAACAGACTTAAGCAAATAAGGTTATGAGCATCTTGATAAAACCGATTATTACAGAAAAGGCCACGGGAGATAGCGAGCTGAACAACAGGTACGCTTTTGTGGTTGACAATAAGGCAAATAAGATTGAGATAAAGGACGCTGTTGAGTCTGCTTATAATGTTTCAGTTGTTAAGGTTCGCACGATGAATGTTCGCCCGGACAGAAAAACCCGTTACACCAAAACGGGTGTTGTCACTGGTAAAACCAGCGCCTATAAGAAAGCGCTTGTACAGGTGGCGGAAGGTGAAACTATTGATCTATATAGTAATCTCTAAGATTAACAGATGTCAGTAAGAAAATTAAAACCGATCACACCTGGTCAGCGATTTAGAGTAGTAAACGGATTTGACGCGATTACTACTGATAAGCCGGAGAAAAGCCTTTTGGCACCGAAAAAAAGGTCAGGTGGTAGAAACAGTCAAGGAAAAATGACCATGCGCTATGTAGGGGGTGGTCACAAGAAACGCTACAGGATTATCGATTTCAAGAGGGACAAGCACGGGATTCCTGCAACTGTTGCCTCGATAGAATACGATCCGAACAGGACCGCTTTTATCGCCCTGGTCAATTATCAGGATGGTGAGAAGCGATATATTATTGCTCAGAACGGGCTCCAGGTTGGACAAAATGTGGTTTCCAGTGCGGAATCTGCGGCTCCGGAGATCGGAAATGCGATGCCCCTGGCAAGCATTCCCCTGGGTACGATTATTTCCTGCATCGAGCTAAGACCGGGTCAGGGTGCTGTAATGGCACGTAGTGCCGGGGCATTTGCACAGCTGGTTGCAAGAGAGGGAAAATACGCTACGATCAAGTTGCCTTCCGGGGAGATCCGAAGAATACTTTCCAGCTGTATTGCCACCATTGGTGCAGTGTCTAACAGTGACCATCAGTTACTCGTTTCCGGTAAAGCCGGTAGGAGCAGATGGCTCGGTAGAAGGCCGAGGACGCGACCTGTTGTGATGAACCCTGTCGATCACCCGATGGGTGGTGGTGAAGGCCGTGCTTCAGGAGGACACCCGAGATCGAGGAAGGGAATACCTGCTAAAGGATTCAGGACCCGGTCCAAGACCAAGTCAAGTAATAAATATATTGTAGAACGTAGAAAGAAATAATCAGATATGGCACGTTCATTAAAAAAAGGACCTTACGTTCACTATAAACTGGAGCAGAAACTGGCTCAGAACAATGCGTCAGGAAAGAAAGCGGTCATCAAGACCTGGTCAAGGGCTTCCATGATCACTCCGGACTTCGTCGGGCAAACCATCGCCGTACATAACGGACGTCAGTTTGTCCCTGTTTATATCACTGAGAACATGGTGGGTCATAAGCTAGGTGAATTTTCTCCAACACGATCCTTCAGGGGTCATGCCGGGGCTAAAAATAAAGGTAAAAAATAATTGAAGCTATGGGAGTTCGAAAAAGAGAAAGAGCAGAGCAGACTAAAGAAGCTAACAAGCAGGTCGCTTTTGCCAAACTGAATAACTGCCCTACTTCTCCCCGCAAAATGCGCCTTGTGGCGGATCTTGTAAGGGGTGAGAAGGTGGAAAGAGCGCTTCATATTCTTAAGTTCAGTACCAAGGATGCCTCCAAGAGCCTGGAGAAACTGTTGCTTTCAGCCATTGCGAACTGGCAGGCCAAGAATGAGGATGCCAGCATCGAGGATGCTGAGCTGTTCATCAGGGAGATCAGGGTTGATGGTGGAAGCATGCTCAAAAGGCTACGTCCCGCACCACAGGGCCGTGCGCACAGAATCAGGAAACGTTCCAACCACGTGACTATCGTGCTTGGAGACAACAATAATATACAAAGCTAGCAAAGAGTATGGGACAGAAAACAAATCCAATCGGGAATCGTCTTGGGATCATCAGGGGATGGGAATCCAACTGGTATGGTGGAAATGACTATGGCGATAAGCTT
This sequence comes from uncultured Salinimicrobium sp., assembly GCA_946887075.1. Next base: position 10,405 of record CAMPKA010000015.1, on the reverse strand, counting down.
GCCGAAGACGATAAGGTTAGAAAATATATCCATGCTCGTTTGTCTAAAGCGAGTGTATCAAGAGTGATCATCGAGCGCACTCTGAAGCTTGTAACCGTTACTATCACCACTGCCCGTCCCGGAATTATCATCGGGAAAGGTGGCCAGGAGGTAGACAAGCTTAAGGAGGAGTTGAAGAAGATCACAGACAAGGAGGTCCAGATCAACATCTTTGAGATCAAAAGACCAGAACTGGATGCGCATTTAGTCGCTTCCAGCGTCGCCAGACAGGTAGAGAATCGGATCTCTTACCGAAGGGCGATAAAAATGGCTATCGCGGCTGCAATGAGGATGAACGCTGAAGGGATCAAAATTGAGATCTCCGGGCGGTTGAACGGTGCTGAGATGGCCCGTTCCGAATCCTATAAAGATGGCAGGATTCCATTGTCTACTTTTAGAGCCGACATTGATTTTGCACTTGTCGAAGCCCATACTACTTATGGTAGGCTTGGCGTGAAAGTGTGGATCATGAAAGGCGAGGTGTATGGTAAAAGAGAACTTTCTCCCCTTGTTGGCATGGCCAAAAAGCAGGGCGGGAAGACCGGAGCCGGACGAAGTGGTGCACCAAAATCACGTCGTAGAAAGTAATTTTTTAAAGTAAAAGAAAATGTTACAGCCTAAAAGAACAAAATATCGCAAGATGCAGAAGGGGCGGATGAAAGGCGTTTCCCAAAGGGGACACCGGCTTTCTAACGGGACCTTCGGGATCAAGTCTCTTGACTCCAATTTTGTGACTGCCAGACAAATAGAAGCTGCGCGTATTGCTGCTACCCGTTACATGAAGCGGGAAGGATCTCTCTGGATCAAGATATTCCCGGACAAGCCTATCACCAAGAAACCTCTTGAGGTACGGATGGGTAAAGGGAAAGGTGCCGTGGAATACTGGGCAGCAGTGGTGAAACCCGGAAGGATCCTTTTTGAAATAGGAGGGGTTCCTTTTGATGTTGCCAAGGAGGCGCTTCGTCTTGCGGCGCAAAAGCTCCCTGTAAAAACTAAGTTCATCGTGGCCCGAGATTATCAGGCATAATTAGAGACGTTATGAAACAATCAGAAATCAAAGAATTGTCTGTAGCAGAATTACAGGAGGAACTTGGCAGAACAAGGAAGAATTATTCTGACCTGAAGATGGCTCATGCTGTGTCGCCATTAGAGAACCCAATACAGCTTCGGACTGTAAGACGATCTATAGCGCGACTCGCTACGGAGTTAACAAAAAGAGAACAACAATAAGTGTTATTCTGCTGAAAATGGAAAAAAGAAACTTAAGAAAAGAACGTATAGGTGTTGTGACCAGCAACAAGATGATGAAATCCATCGTGGTTTCTGAAACTAAGAAGGTCAAGCATCCCATGTATGGGAAATTCGTTTTGAAGACGAAAAAATACGTGGCACACGACGAGACCAATGACTGCAATATCGGCGATACGGTAAGGATCATGGAAACACGACCTCTCAGTAAGTCCAAGTGCTGGAGACTAGTAGAAATAATTGAAAGAGCGAAGTAATTATGGTACAACAAGAGTCTAGATTAAGAGTTGCGGACAATACGGGAGCTAAAGAGGTTTTGGTGATTCGCGTATTGGGCGGTACAAACAGGAGATACGCTTCTGTCGGGGACAAGATCGTTGTCAGCGTTAAAGAGGCTACCCCAAACGGAAACGTGAAAAAAGGTGCAGTCTCAACGGCAGTTGTTGTTCGTACCAAAAAGGAAGTACGCCGGCCAGACGGATCCTATATCAGGTTTGATGATAACGCCTGCGTTCTGCTCAACCCGACCGGGGAGATGAGGGGAACACGGGTATTTGGTCCCGTGGCGCGTGAACTTCGCGATAAGCAGTTCATGAAGATCGTATCATTGGCACCGGAAGTGCTGTAATAACGAAATAAAATGAGAAAGCTTAAGATAAAAACAGGAGACAAGGTTCGCGTGACCGCCGGAGACCATAAAGGTCAGGAGGGAACGGTACAAAAGGTGCTCCTGGATAAGAATAAAGCCATTGTGGAAGGGGTCAATATGGTCTCTAAACATGAGAAGCCTAGCGCGGCCAACCCACAGGGCGGAATTAAGAAGAAGGAAGCTGCTGTGCATATCTCAAACCTGTCCCTTATCGATAAGAACGGGGACGCCACAAGGGTGGGATACAGGATCGAAGACGGAAAGAAAGTGCGGGTTTCCAAAAAATCCAATGAAGTAATTTAGTTATGGGATACGTACCAAGACTTAAACAGGAGTATAGGGAACGAGTGATTCCTGCCCTGACAGAGGAATTCAGCTATTCAAATGTGATGGAGGTCCCGAAATTGCAAAAGATCGTGGTGAGCCGCGGTGTCGGAGCGGCCGTAGCGGATAAGAAGCTGATCGATCATGCGGTGGATGAACTCACGGCGATCACGGGACAAAAGGCAGTTGCGACAATATCCAAAAAGGACGTTGCCTCTTTCAAACTGCGTAAGGGAATGCCTATAGGGGCGAAAGTGACCCTTCGTGGTGAGCGCATGTATGAATTTCTGGACCGCCTGATTACTTCAGCGCTACCCAGGGTCCGTGATTTCAACGGGATCCGGGCGACCGGGTTTGACGGAAGAGGAAATTATAACCTGGGGGTAACCGAGCAGATCATTTTTCCTGAGATCGACATTGACAAGGTGAACAGGATCAACGGAATGGATATCACTTTCGTGACCACAGCCAATACGGACAAGGAAGCGAAATCATTGTTAACCGAACTGGGATTACCCTTTAAAAAGCAATAAAAGATGGCTAAAGAATCAATGAAAGCCCGTGAGGTCAAGAGACAAAAGCTGGTAGAGAAGTATGCTGCAAAACGCAAGGCCCTCAAAGAGGCCGGTGATTTTGAGGCACTTCAGAAACTGCCTAAGAATGCTTCTCCTGTAAGGCTTCACAACCGATGCAAGCTAACCGGTCGGCCAAGAGGTTATATGAGGCAATTCGGGATCTCCCGGGTCACCTTCAGAGAAATGGCCAACCAGGGACTGATCCCCGGGGTGAAAAAGGCGAGCTGGTAAATAAACATGAACTGGAGGAAGGTTCAGCCCATCAGGCTCGAAAACCACTTCCGCAAATCAATATAAATGAATACAGATCCTATTGCAGATTATTTGACGAGAATTAGGAACGCGGTTGCTGCCCACCATAGAGTGGTTGAGATCCCTGCTTCCAATCTCAAAAAGGAGATCACCAAGATCCTATTTGACCAGGGTTATATCCTGAGCTATAAGTTTGAGGACAACACCGCTCAGGGAACCATCAAAATCGCCCTGAAATATGACAGGCTTACCAAGGAGCCTGTGATCAAGAAGATCCAGAGAATCAGTAAACCCGGTCTTCGGAAATATGCCGGAGCCAATGAACTGCCCCGAATCCTGAACGGTCTCGGAATTGCCATCGTTTCCACTTCTCACGGAGTGATGACCGGCAAGCAGGCACAGCAGGAGAAAGTTGGAGGGGAAGTACTGTGCTACGTTTACTAATATTTAAAGACGCAAAGAAATGTCAAGAATAGGTAAAAATCCAATCACGATTCCTGAAGGTGTTACAGTAGACCTCAAGGACGGGATTGTGACCGTAAAAGGAAAATTAGGAGAACTGACCCAGGAGGTGAAGGACATCGAAATGAAGATCGAGGATAAGGTGATCACTTTCGAGCGCAGTTCGGATAAGAAGGAACTAAAGGCAAAGCACGGTCTTTACCGGGCTTTGATCAGCAATATGATCGAAGGGGTCTCCAATGGATATACCAAGGAACTCGAACTGGTCGGAGTCGGATATCGGGCCTCCAATCAGGGACAGAAACTCGATTTGGCCATTGGGTACTCTCATAACATTGTTCTAGATTTGCCACCCGAAGTTAAGGTGGAGACTGTCTCTGACAAGGGGAAGAACCCGATTGTCAAACTTTCCTCCTTCGACAAACAGCTGGTGGGCCAGGTAGCTGCAAAAATCCGGTCTTTCCGTGCACCTGAACCTTACAAAGGAAAAGGAATCAAGTTCAGAGGAGAGCAGTTAAGAAGAAAAGCAGGTAAATCAGCTTAATAAGATTAGACATGGCAGTATCAAAGCAAGACAGAAGAACTAAAATCAGGAAGAGGATCCGTAAGGATGTGATGGGTACAGGTACCCGTCCAAGATTGTCTGTGTTCCGAAGCAATAAGGAGATCTATGCTCAGATTGTGAATGACGTGGATGGAACGACAATCGTTGCCGCTTCTTCAAGAGATAAGGATGTTGCTTCCAAGGAAGCCAACAAGCAGGAACAGGCCGCACTGGTTGGAAAAGCCATTGCTGAAAAAGCGCTTAAAGCAGGTATTCAGAACATCGCCTTTGACAGAGGAGGATACCTTTACCACGGAAGAGTTAAATCATTAGCAGAAGGCGCCCGGGAAGGTGGTCTTAAATTCTAGAAGATATGTATCAGGATTATAAAAACGTAGAACTTGTTAAACCAGGCGGTCTCGAATTAAAGGACCGGCTAGTCGGCGTACAACGTGTCACCAAGGTCACCAAAGGAGGAAGGGCATTCGGTTTTTCCGCCATTGTGGTTGTAGGGGATGAAAACGGTGTTGTGGGCCATGGGCTGGGAAAATCCAAGGAGGTCGCTGACGCCATTTCCAAGGCGGTAGAGGATGCCAAGAAGAACCTGGTGCGTATCCCGCTTAATAAAGGGACGCTTCCACATGAACAGAAAGGTAAGTACGGAGGGGCCAGAGTGATGTTGTTGCCGGCTGCTCCCGGTACGGGAGTCATCGCAGGTGGTGCGATCCGTTCCGTCCTTGAGGCCGTGGGAGTGCATGATGTCCTCTCAAAGAACCAGGGTTCCTCGAACCCTCACAACGTGGTCAAGGCGACTTTTGATGCTTTGCTGCAACTGAGGAGTGCCGAGACTGTGGCCAAGCAGAGAGGAATCTCACTTGAAAAAGTATTTAAAGGATAATTCACAGGGAAATGGGAAAAATAAAAGTAACTCAGGTCAAAAGTGCGATCAAACGTACCCAGAACCAAAAACGTACTTTGGAAGCCCTGGGCCTTCGCAAGATCGGCCAGGTAGTGGAACATGAGAATTCACCGAACATCCTGGGTATGGTAAGCAAAGTAAAACACCTGGTTTCCACTGAGGAGACAAAATAATAAGTGCAAATGGATTTAAGTAACTTAAAACCTGCAAAAGGTTCAGTTCAGAGAAACAGCAAGCGCGTAGGCCGTGGGGAAGGATCCGGAAAGGGCGGCACTGCCACCCGTGGTCATAAAGGGGCAAAGTCGCGGTCAGGATATTCCAGGAAGATCGGTTTCGAAGGAGGTCAGATGCCACTTCAGAGACGGGTTCCAAAATTCGGGTTTACCAACATCAACAGAAAGGAATACCAGGGAATCAACCTGGATACGCTCCAGAAACTGGTCGATGACGGGCGGATCAAGGACACCGTGGACATGGATGTTCTTGTCGCAAACGGACTTGCCGGAAAAAACGAACTTGTCAAGATATTGGGAAGGGGAGAATTAAAAGCAAAGTTGAAAATATCTGTTCATAAATTTACTGCCTCAGCGAAGCAAGCTATTGAAGCGGCCGGTGGTGAAGCTGTTACTTTATAATAGATAAGGATGAAATTCGTCAATACTTTAAAGAATATCTGGAAGATTGAGGAGCTGAAGAACAGGATCCTGGTTACCTTGGGATTGCTGTTGGTCTATCGGTTCGGAGCGCAGGTTGTGCTTCCCGGAATCGATGCTTCCCAGCTCGCCAACCTCTCCACACAGACTGACGGAGGTCTTCTGGGGCTCCTCAATGCCTTTACAGGAGGCGCTTTTTCCAATGCTTCAGTTTTTGCACTGGGGATTATGCCTTATATCTCTGCATCCATTGTGGTTCAGCTGATGGGGATAGCGGTGCCTTACCTGCAGAAACTGCAGAAAGAAGGCGAGAGCGGCCGGAGACGGATCAATCAGATTACCCGCTGGCTGACCATTGCCATTACCCTGGTCCAGGGACCGGGTTATATCTATAACCTGTTCGCAACGCTCCCTCCGAGCGCATTCCTTCTAGACAGTACAGTGACTTTCGTGGCCTCCTCGGTAATCATTCTTGCCACGGGAACGATCTTCGCGATGTGGCTGGGAGAGAAGATCACGGACAAGGGGATCGGAAACGGAATTTCCCTGTTGATCATGGTAGGGATCATTGCTACGCTGCCCCAGGCCTTCATCCAGGAGTTCGCCTCCAGGGTGTTCGAGTCCAACGGCGGGGTGATCATGATTCTGATCGAACTGGTCATCTGGTTTGCCATTATCCTGGCAAGCGTTATGCTGGTGATGGCCGTACGGCAGATTCCGGTGCAATACGCCAGGAGAACCGCTTCAGGCGGGTATGAAAAGAATGTTTTTGGTTCGCGTCAGTATATTCCCCTAAAGCTAAACGCCTCCGGGGTCATGCCGATCATTTTTGCTCAGGCGATCATGTTCATTCCGGCAGCGGTGGCAGGTCTTTCAGAATCGGAGACTGCCCAGGGAGTGACTGCCGCTTTCAACGATATCTTCGGATTCTGGTACAACCTGGTCTTCGCGCTGTTAATTATTATTTTTACGTACTTTTACACCGCGATTACCGTACCTACAAATAAAATGGCAGATGATCTGAAAAGGAGCGGTGGTTTCATCCCGGGGATACGTCCCGGAACAGAGACTGCGGAATTCCTTGACAGGATCATGTCTCAGATCACCCTTCCGGGTTCCATATTCCTGGCCTTGATTGCAGTGTTTCCTGCGATCATCGTTTCGTTGCTGGGAGTTCAGGCCGGATGGGCGCTGTTCTTTGGCGGTACATCATTGCTGATTATGGTGGGAGTTGCGATCGACACCATGCAGCAGGTGAATTCATACTTGCTTAACAGGCACTATGACGGACTCATGAAAACCGGTAAAAACAGAAAAGCAGTAGCATAATATGGCGAAACAACCGGCAATAGAACAGGACGGAACAATCATCGAGGCATTGTCCAACGCGATGTTTCGTGTAGAACTGGAAAACGGTCATGTTGTGACTGCTCATATCTCAGGGAAGATGCGGATGCATTACATCAAGCTTCTGCCCGGGGATAAAGTTAAACTAGAAATGAGCCCATACGATCTATCTAAGGCTCGAATAACTTACAGATACTAATAACTATGAAGGTTAGAGCATCAATTAAAAAAAGAAGTGCCGAGTGCAAGATTGTGCGTAGAAAAGGCAGATTGTACGTGATTAACAAGAAGAATCCAAAATTTAAACAAAGACAAGGGTAGTTATGGCTAGAATTGCAGGTGTTGACATACCAAAACAAAAGCGAGGCGTTATAGCTCTGACCTATATTTTCGGGATCGGAAAGAGCCGGGCCCAGGAGATCCTTAAAGAGGCCGATGTCGAAGAAGGGAAAAAGGTCTCCGACTGGAATGATGACGAGATCGGAAGAATCCGGGAGGCCGTCGGTTCCTACAAGATCGAAGGAGAGTTGCGTTCAGAGATCCAGTTGAGCATCAAGCGACTGATGGATATCGGGAGTTACCGGGGAATCCGGCACAGGGCTGGTCTTCCGCTTAGGGGGCAACGGACCAAGAACAACTCCAGAACAAGAAAAGGAAGACGAAAAACAGTTGCCAACAAGAAGAAGGCGACTAAATAATAAATAGGATGGCAAAAGCAAAAGCAACGCAAAAGAAGCGTAAGGTAAATATTGAGTCTGTTGGAGAGGCACACGTAACAGCTTCCTTCAATAACATCATCATCTCCCTTACCAACAAGAAAGGAGATGTCATCTCCTGGTCTTCTGCCGGAAAGATGGGCTTCAGGGGATCCAAGAAAAACACTCCTTATGCCGCTCAGCTCGCTGCTGAGGATGCGTCAAAAGTAGCTCATGAGGCGGGACTCCGAAAGGTGAAGGTATATGTGAAAGGTCCTGGAAACGGAAGGGAATCCGCAATCCGCTCCCTGCACAATTCCGGAATCGAGGTAACCGAGATCATCGATGTTACCCCATTGCCGCACAACGGATGTCGGCCTCCTAAAAGACGAAGAGTTTAATCAATAAGTATAACAGGGAAAACGCGAGATCAGCGAAGGAAAGAGACCTTAATTCCTGATCGTTTTCTTTCAAAATCAATTTAAATGGCAAGATATACTGGTCCAAAGACTAAAATCGCCCGTAAATTCGGGGAAGCTATCTTCGGGGATGACAAATCCTTCGAAAAGAGAAATTACCCTCCGGGGCAGCACGGTAACAACCGTCGCCGGGGAAAGAAATCTGAATATGCCGTACAGCTGATGGAAAAGCAGAAAGCCAAGTACACCTATGGCATTCTGGAGCGTCAGTTCCGCAATATGTTCGAAAAGGCCACCAGGGCACAGGGAATTACCGGGGAGGTATTGCTGCAATTGTGTGAGTCCAGACTGGACAATGTGGTATACCGGATGGGGATATCCCCTTCCAGGAGAGGGGCGCGGCAGCTCGTCTCTCACAGACATATCACCGTGAACGGCGAAATCGTGAACATCCCTTCCTACCAGGTTAAGGCAGGTGATGTCGTAGGGGTCAGGGAGAAATCCAAATCCCTTACCGCTATCCAGGAGTCCCTTTCGAATTCGAGCAGCGTATACGAGTGGATCACCTTTAATCGCGAGACCAAGGAGGGAACTTTTGTTTCCGTACCGGGCCGGGTGCAAATTCCCGAAAACATCAATGAACAATTCATCGTCGAATTATATTCGAAGTAATCATTCACAGAAGTCGTAATATGGCAATATTAAATTTTCAGAAGCCCGATAAAGTTATAATGATCGATTCCACTGATTTCGAAGGGAAATTTGAATTTCGTCCTTTGGAACCAGGTTACGGATTGACCGTTGGTAACGCTTTAAGGAGAGTACTCTTATCTTCCCTCGAGGGATTCGCGATCACTTCGGTCAGGATCGAAGATGTCGATCATGAGTTCTCTACGATACCCGGTGTGGTAGAAGACGTGACCGAGATCATTCTCAACCTCAAGCAGGTCAGGTTCAAGAGGCAGATCGATGAAATTGACAATGAGGCCGTTACCATTTCTGTGTCAGGTCAGGATCAATTGACCGCTGGACATTTTCAGAAGTTCATCTCAGGATTTCAGATCCTCAATCCGGACCTGGTCATCTGCAATATGGACAAAAAGGTCAATCTCAGTATGGAGGTGACCGTGGAGAAGGGAAGAGGTTATGTACCGGCAGAGGAGAACAAGAAGGCAAATGCCCCCTTAGGAACGATCTATACCGACTCGATCTATACCCCGATCAAGAATGTGAAGTACAGCATTGAGAACTATCGGGTGGAACAGAAAACGGATTATGAAAAACTGGTGTTCGAGATCACTACTGACGGATCCATTCATCCTAAGGATGCATTGACCGAAGCGGCCAAAACGCTTATCCACCATTTCATGCTGTTCTCTGATGAGAGGATTACCCTTGAGGCTGACGAGATCGCTCAAACCGAGACCTATGATGAGGAATCGCTACACATGCGACAGTTGCTCAAGACCAAACTGGTCGATATGGATCTTTCTGTAAGAGCGTTGAACTGCTTGAAGGCAGCTGAGGTCGATACATTAGGGGATCTCGTGTCCTACAACAAGAACGACCTGATGAAGTTCCGCAATTTCGGAAAGAAGTCGCTTACCGAACTTGAAGAGCTTGTCAACAACAAAGGTCTGAACTTTGGAATGGACCTTTCGAAATATAAATTAGATAAAGACTAAATACCCGATGGGTGAGACTGAGTATCTGAAGTACAAGGCGCAGATCTCCCCCTAACATCTGATACAATGAGACACGGAAAGAAAATAAACCATTTGGGAAGGCAGACGGCACACCGCAAAGCGATGCTGGCCAACATGGCCTGTTCCCTTATCGAACATAAGAGGATCAATACGACAGTAGCCAAGGCAAAGGCCCTTAAGCAGTTCGTGGAACCGGTGATCACAAAGTCCAAGGAAGATACTACCCACAACAGGAGGCTTGTGTTTAGCAAACTTCGGGATAAGGCAGCGATCTCTGAACTTTTCCGGGAAGTTGCTCCCAAAGTCGGGGAGCGTCCTGGAGGATATACCAGGATCATCAAGCTTGGAAACCGGCTCGGGGACAATGCGGATATGGCGCTGATCGAACTCGTGGATTTCAATGAGATCTACAATGTGAACAAGCCCGAGAAGAAGAAATCTACAAGGCGTGCAGGTCGGAAAAAATCGACCGAACCGGCTCCGGAAACCGGATCCGCTAAAGAAGCTCCAAAGGCAGCAAAGGAAACTCCGGCACCAAAAAAGGAAACTCCTGAAGCCAAAAAGGAATCTCCA
>CAMPKA010000014.1 GCA_946887075.1 uncultured Salinimicrobium sp. | reverse complement strand
TGCCAAAAATGATAATAAAATCTTAATAAAACAAACCTCGAATAATTTCCTGCTTGTTAATATTTTGACATTTAGAATAAATAATTTCTTTCAAAATCAGGGGATCAGCGAAAAAAAGAGCAACTGGGATGGGAGAATTAAAGAATTCACTGCTTTTTCCACTTTTATGTACAGAAAATTGAAAATGGTATAATTTATAACAGTTCCCGGTTTCTTTTGAACCGCTTTCAGTTGATAACTTTTCAGCTTTAGGCAATCCGAATACTTTCCCTTTTATAAAGAGGATCTTACTTTTGTGAACATTAAGAGTAATTTAAGAACCGGTGCTAAAGAAGAACTATTCTAAATCTATGTATGAATGCGGTACCGATGAGGCTGGCCGAGGTTGTTTGGCAGGTCCAGTAACCGCAGCTGCAGTCATACTTCCGAAGTCCTTTCGGAACCGGCTCATCAATGATTCCAAGAAATTGCTATCCAAAGAAAGGGATGAGCTAAGAAAGCTCATCGAAAAGAAAGCCGTCTGTTATGCTGTCCGTCATATCTACATGGACGTCATTGATTCCGTCAATATTTTAAATGCCTCCATAATGGCCATGCATCAATGTTTGGAGACCCTTGATACCACCCCGGAATTCATTCTGGTCGACGGGAACAGGTTCAAGCGTTTCAGAGAGATTCCGCACGAGTGCATTATTCAGGGGGACGGGAAATACCTCAACATTGCGGCAGCCTCAATTTTGGCCAAGACTCATCGGGATGAATTCATGAAAAGAATTCACGACGAGTACCCGATGTATAACTGGAGAAAGAACAAGGGCTACCCAACCGCAGAACACCGCGAGGCCATTCAGAAATACGGCCCTACAAAATATCACCGTAAAAGCTTTAAGCTGCTGCCAGAGCAACTCGAACTGGCGTTATAGGCCCTCATACTGCTATGAAGCAACTTTTGATCCTTATGCTTCTTCTCTTCATCCTGGGATGTGCAGAGGAGACATCTAAAGAAAGGAATCTCGAGGAATTTCTTGCTCCAGATGCCGCAGTTGTCCTTAAACTTCCTGATCCGGATTTGTTCTACAGCAATCTCCGGAATAACGACCTCGTAAGAACTAATCTCAGCCACCCCTTTTTAAAATCGGTCTCCGAGGAATTGGGAATTCTCGATATATTTCCTCACCAGTCACAGAGCTACCTCAGCTTTTACAGAACCGGCAATGGGAAGATCGCCTATTCTTTCGTAACCAGAGATTCCGGAGCGATCTCTCTCGATTCGGTCAGAAATAAACAGCTAGAGACGATAACCATAGGAGGCCAATCCATCCAGAGGTATGTGATCGAAGGAGATACGGCCTACACCGGGACCAGAGATGATGTCCTGATCATAAGCAACCTCCCCTCTTTTGTGAGGAAATCCTTGTCAGGCCTTGTGCAACCTCTTGCAACTGATCCGGATTTTCAACAAGCCTCCAAGGCGGCCACGGCTAAAAGACCAGTGATCTTTCTGAATCCGAAAAAAGCCGCGCTTCTACTTCCTCCGGGAAAGCACAAGGAAGTTCAGGGCTTCCTGCAGGATTTCTCTGGCTGGATGGCACTCGACCTGGAGATCACTCCCCGAGAAATTAATTTCAATGGAATCGCCCTGACCGGCAAGGGCACCTACCTCGAATTTTTTGAAGATTCCGGCACCCAAGAAAATAAAATGGCGTCCATCACTCCGGTATCTTCCGAAGGTTTTACGTCCATAACATTTAAATCCTACGCCCTCCTGGCAAAGAACCTTTCCGGGGAAAACAAGAATAACATTTCCGGAAAGGAAGCAGAGCTGCTGCAGATCACAGAAGAAGTCGGCTTGATTCACGGAAATTCTCCTGTCTTTGTCGTCAGAGTACCTGATCCGGAATCCGGATTGCTAGTTTTCCCTCCAGAAGCAGATCCCATTGCAGATTTCCGCGGATATCCAATGTACTCCTACAATGGGAATTCCAATTTCTCCAGGCTTTTTTCCCCGCTTCTGAATCCCGATTCGTTACACTTTTACACGAATTTCGAGAACTACTTTTTGTTCAGTAAAAAAAAGGAAGCTTTGGAAGAGATCATATCAGCGGTACAGGCAGGACGTGTGATCGCTGAGGCCAAGAGCTTTACCAACGCCCGGGACAATTTAAGCTCTGAGTCTAACCTGCTCGTTGTGACGCGCAACCAGCCCTTGGCCAGTAACCTGGCAGAACTGCTTAATCCTGGTAGCACGGAGGATTTTGACTTCGAAGCATTCCCGGTTAGCGCCTTCCAGTTCGTCTCCCAGGAGAATTTTGCCCACGTTCACGGCATCCTTGCGAAAACCACCGGTTCCGATTTATCGGAGGCAGGTTCAAGGCTCCCTGTGTCGATTGAAATCGATGCCGAACTGGCTGGACCGCCCGTATTTTTCAAGAACCATCGCACCAATGGGATGGATATCGTCGTTCAGGACATCAACAATAAGCTCTACCTGATTTCTCCCGAAGGGGTAATATATTGGGAAAAGGAGCTGGAGGGAAGGATCCTGGGTTCCGTGGAAACAGTTGATATCCTGAAGAATGGCAGGTATCAAATGGCCTTTGTTACCTCGCGAAAACTCCATGTCATCGACAGGGAAGGTAACGAGGTGGAACCTTTTCCACTGGAATTCAATGATCCGATCACCCAGCCTCTTGCCATATTTGACTACGACGGTTCCAGAAATTACAGGTTCGTCGTAACTCAGGGAAAGGAGCTACTGATGTATGACCGCCGGGGAAGGGCTGTTAAAGGATTCGATTTCAAGGGAGCATCCAATGAGATTCTCCAGCCTCCAAAGCACATCAGGATCGGCCGGAAGGATTATATCATTGTCACCGGGGCTTCAGGGGAGCGACTTATTCTGAACCGTCGAGGCGGGATCAGGGTTCCTGTCCCGGAATCCGTGGAATTTTCCGAAAACGGCTTGTTTGAGAATAGGGGGGACTTCCTATCCTCCACAATGGCTGGGGACTTGGTTCGCATCACGGAAGAAGGCGAGGCCAGGATAGAAGAGGCCGATTTTGCACCAAGTCATCACATTTCGGCTACCGCAAATCACCTTGTAGTGTTATCGGAGAATGAGCTCATGATCAATGGAAAATCCATGTCACTCGACTTCGGTCTTTATACCGCCCCAAGGATCTTCTACGTGAACAATAAGTTTTATGCAACGGTAACCGATCTGCAAGCCAGCAAAGTCTATTTGTTTGAAAGCAATGGTGATCTGATTTCCGGCTTCCCAGTCTACGGCAATTCTCCTGCTTCCCTTTCGGATGTGGACGACGACAAGAAAACAGAACTAGTGGTTCAGGGGGAACAAAATCAGGTTCTTCTCTACGACTTCCCTTAAGCAACAATCAGCTCCGCTTCAAAGAGTCGGGAAAAGTGTCTTTTAATCCGCTCCTTGACCCCCGGGACATCCTCAAGATCAGTCTTGATTTTCATAATACAATTCTCTCCAAGTTGCGTTCTGAAAATTTACTTAATTAGCCGGTTATAGTGTTTAATGACCGTTTATTTCCTTTAAAGACATTTTACTGGTCCAGAGGGAATAGACCAGAGAGAATTTTCCTACGTTAAAATATTTTGTTAAGTTTATCAAACATCTAACTTAAACTTTATTAAAACTGTTGACATGAAAAAAAATGTTTTTCTCACCTTCATTATCTCTTTCATTGCATTTTCCTGTACAAAAGAGGAATCAAATCTGACCCCCCTTCAGCCACTTAATTTGACTACTGCTACTAATACGTACGTTCTCAATACACCTCAGTCTCCTATTTGTCCTCCTGGATCTGCGATACCTACCACTAATGATGTGGAGATCACTTTCTCAGAACCCCTCCCGTATGATACCACATTAGAATTTAAAGTTTATGACATTACGGAGGGAGGAAACTTTGAAGTGCCTGGTTATGTTTTGGTTTTGTCTGCAGGCGAAAACCAAGGGGTTCTACAAACCAGTTGCGATTTTCCTGAGCGTATACAGTGCGGGGATATCAGTGAGATAAGAAGTAAGACTTTTAGAGTCCAATTCAGCCGCGGTTTTTATACGGGTGCAAATGGTGAAAGTTTCGATTACACAGCAGAATTCCAAGACTATATTGATATTACGGCCTATAAATCTTGTAAACCACAGTGGAAAGAAATACCTGGAGATGGTGATGATGGAGATCCTACCGGGCCAGGAGGACTTTGATCTTTTAAACTGAAGACGTATGAAAGGTAGTGAAAAATTTCACTGCCTTTTTTCCTTTTAAGAATTCCCGTAATTCGGGCTTTCAACCAAATCGGCTTCAAAGAGTCGGGAAAAGTGTCTTTTAATCCGCTCCTTGACCTCCGGGACATCCACCCGCGGAACTCCGAGCTCCTCCCGCAGCGATGTAATCCCTTTTCCTTGGATTCCGCAAGGGATGATATGATCAAAATAACTGAGGTCAGGGTTGACATTAAAAGCAAAACCATGCATGGTCACCCACCGGCTCGCGCGGACCCCCATCGCGCATATTTTTCTGGCCAGGGGTCCATCAGGATCAATCCAAACTCCCGTTTCCCCTTGGCTCCGTTCCCCTTTTATCCCGAAATCCGCTAGGGTCAGAATGACCACCTCTTCCAGGAGTCTGAGATACTTATGAATATCTGTAAAAAAGTTCTCAAGATCGAGGATCGGGTAGCCCACGATCTGACCTGGACCGTGATAGGTAATGTCTCCACCTCTGTTGATCCTGTAAAAGCTGGCATTTTTTTTCCTGAGATGGGATTCCCCGAGGAGCAGATTTTCAGGGTTCCCACTTTTGCCAAGAGTGTATACATGGGGATGTTCCACGAATAGGAGATGATTCTGGGTCTCTGAAGCATCCTCCCCCCTTCTGTTCCTTATCTTCTGTGCCAGGATCTGACCAAAAATTTCCTCCTGAAGGTCCCAGCTCTCCTTATAATCCATAAGTCCCAGTTCCCTTAATAATACCCTTCTGTTCAAGCTGCTGATCTTGCGGCAAAAATACACGGGGGCAGACACCGTACCCGCAGAAAAATTTCACCTGTTAATACCCTGGCAAAGGTAACATATTCGGGAATCTTTGGCTGGTTCAGTCCCGAAAAAACAATTGATTGATAGCCTCAGAGTCTGTATCTTTGCCCTTCCAAATTTGTATCCATGCATCTATCTGAACAGGAAGTTATCCGACGCGAAAAACTGGACTCTCTTCGAAAGCTGAATATCGAACCTTATCCCGCTGCTCTTTTTCCAGTAGATCATACTACGACCGGAATCAAAGAGGATTTTGCAGATGGGAAAAAAGTGGTGATCGCTGGAAGGCTGATGTCACGTAGAATCCAGGGAAAGGCTTCCTTCGCTGAGATACAAGATTCCAAGGGACGTATTCAAGTTTATTTCAACCGGGACGAAATCTGCCACGGAGATGATAAGAGCAAGTACAACGATGTGTATAAGAAACTCCTGGACATAGGGGATTTTATAGGAATCGAAGGAACGTTGTTCAAAACTCAGGTCGGAGAGAAAACCGTCATGGTCAGGGATTTCAAACTGTTGAGCAAATCCCTGAAACCCTTGCCCCTTCCCAAGACAGATAAGGAAGGTAAAACCTATGACGAGTTCAATGATCCCGAGTTGAGATATCGGCAGCGGTATGCAGATCTGGTTGTGAACCCGAAGGTAAGAGAGGTTTTTGTAAAAAGGACACGCCTTTTCAATGCCATGAGAGATTTCTTTAACAGCAAAGGCTATCTCGAAGTGGAAACTCCGATTCTGCAATCTATCCCGGGAGGGGCTGCCGCCAGACCTTTTGTCACCCATCATAATGCACTTGATATTCCCCTTTACCTGAGGATCGCCAATGAGCTTTACCTGAAAAGACTGATCGTGGGAGGATTTGACGGGGTTTATGAATTCTCAAAGAATTTCCGGAACGAAGGCATGGACAGGACGCACAATCCAGAGTTTACGGCAATGGAAATCTACGTAGCTTACAAGGACTACAACTGGATGATGGAATTCACAGAAAAGCTCCTGGAACACTGTGCTCTTGCCGTAAACGGCACTACGACCAGCCAGTTCGGTGAGCATCACATCGATTTTAAAGCGCCTTACCCGAGGATCACCATGACGGAAGCAATTCGAGAGCACACCGGATTGGACATCACCGGAAAATCAATGGAAGAGTTATTCCAGGCCGCTAAAGGAATGGGAATAGAGGTGGACCAGACAATGGGTAAAGGAAAATTGATCGACGAGATATTCGGGGAAAAATGCGAGGGAAAATTCATTCAACCCACCTTCATCACTGATTATCCTAAAGAGATGAGTCCCCTCTGTAAAGAGCACAGGGACCATCACGACCTGACGGAACGGTTTGAACTCATGGTGTGCGGAAAGGAAATTGCCAATGCATATTCCGAACTTAATGATCCCATTGAGCAACGTGCCCGTTTCGAGGAGCAACTGGAGCTATCGGAAAAAGGGGACGACGAGGCGATGTTCATCGACAGGGATTTTCTTAGGGCACTTGAATACGGGATGCCACCCACCTCTGGGTTGGGAATAGGAATGGACCGCCTGATCATGTTCCTGACCAACAAGCAGTCTATCCAGGAGGTTTTATTTTTTCCACAGATGAAACCGGAGAAAAAGGCTGCAGTACCCAAGCCGGAGGACTTCCTGAAAATCGGTGTCCCTCAGGAGTGGCTTGACGCGGTCATGCATGAATATGCCTCGGTTGCCAAACTCAGGGATCAGAAAGCGACCCAGGTGCATCAGAAGCTCAATGGCCTGCGCAAGAAAAATAAGCTGCCAGTCGCAGCGCTGCAGCTGGAGGATGTTGAAAAATGGTTCGCCTAAGCCTCGTCCCGCCAAAAGTTCAGGCCCTGAGGGAAAGCATTGAATTCCTCTCTTTTAACATTTCTTTCACTCCTTTAAACCTTTCGGTGTTCGGAGAGTCAAACTCTTGCATCGCGCAACTCCTTTTGATTTAACAAGTTTCCGCTAGGTAGCTGGAAATTGTTTTTTTAAATTGAGCCACTTTAACTTAAATTTTTCATTAATGAACAACCGATTATTTTTGCGGCTTGTAATCGTTTTCTTCTCGTTCTCGGTTACAGGTTGTGCTGTTTTTAACTCCGACAAGGGAAAGAAGACAGCTGCTGCGTCCAATGCCGCACCCCAGGATAAGGACAAGAACGGGATCAAGCCTTACAGTAAGGTTATCACCAAAGAAGCCAAGACAGATCCAGGGCTCTTTACCGTTCACCAGATAGAACAGGATTATTTCTTCGAGATCCCGGACAGCCTTTTCAACAGAGAAATGTTGATGGTGACCCGTATTGCAGAGACGGCAAGCGGAATTGGATTCGGAGGTGGAAAACAGGACACTCAGGTCCTGCGCTGGCAAAAGAAAGGGGACAAGGTTCTGCTCCGGGTCGTCTCCTATGACGTCTATGCCGCAGACTCCCTTCCCATTCATGAGGCAGTGGTTAATTCCAACTTCGAACCGATCCTGTTCTCTTTCGATGTCAAGGCCTACCATAAAGATTCCCTGAACAACGCCACTGTGATCAATGCCACTGATCTTTTTACAGAAGACGTACAGGTTCTAGGTTTCCCCGAAAGAAACAGAAAGGATTATAAAATCTCCAGGCTTGATGCCGACCGCTCCTTTATCGATACGATCCGCAGCTATCCTCAGAACATTGAGGTGAGACATGTGAAGACATACAATGCAGCCGAACCCCCCTCAAATGCTAGTACTGCCTCTATTTCCGTTAAAATGAGCAATTCCATGGTGCTGCTTCCGAAGGTGCCCATGGAGCGTAGATATTACGACGAGCGCGTAGGTTGGTTTACCACATCGCAAGTCGATTACGGTCTTGAAGCGCAGGAAAGCCGGACCATTGAATACCTGGACCGATGGAGACTCGAGGTGAAAGACGAAGACATAGAAAAATTCAAGAGGGGAGAACTCGTAGAACCGAAGGAACCAATAGTGTATTATGTCGACAGGGCAACCCCGAAGAAATGGGTGCCGTTTATCAAGCAAGGCATTGAGGACTGGCAGGTCGCTTTTGAGGAAGCTGGGTTTAAAAATGCGATCATCGCAAAAGATCCCCCTCCGGTATCCGAAGATCCGGATTGGAGTCCGGAGGACGCAAGGTATTCCGTAGTTCGTTACCTGGCCTCTCCGATTCCTAACGCCAATGGACCTCACGTAAGTGACCCGCGTTCGGGAGAGATCATCGAAAGTGATATCAACTGGTATCATAACGTGATGACCCTGCTCAGAAACTGGTTCTTTGTTCAGACTGCGGCCATCAATGAGGATGCACGTGGGGTAGCCTTTAAGGACGATATCATGGGGCGCCTGATCAGGTTCGTATCTTCCCATGAGGTAGGCCATACTCTTGGACTCCCTCACAACATGGGGAGCAGCGTTGCCTATCCGGTGGATTCCCTTCGAAGTCCGGAATTCACTCAGAAATACGGCACCGCACCTTCAATCATGGACTATGCCCGCTTCAATTACATCGCCCAACCAGAAGATGGGGATGTGGCGCTGATGCCCGAAATCGGCCCTTATGATAAATTTGCCATCATGTGGGGGTACCGGCCGATCCTGAATAAGTACGGGATGGAGGAAAAACCCATACTTGATGAGTGGATTCTGGAACATGCTGGCGATGCGATGTACCGATTTGGCGCTCAGCAGGGGAATGTCATCGACCCGAGTTCCCAGACTGAAGACCTTGGAGACGATGCCATGCTGGCCAGTACCTACGGAATTGAGAACCTGAAGAGAATCGTTCCGAATCTGATCAAATGGACTGCAGAGGAAGGAAAAGATTACGAAGATCTCCAGACCATGTACGGGCAGGTCCTCAGCCAGTTCCGTCGTTATATGGGACATGTGACTGCCAACATCGGCGGAGTGATAAAAACGACCAAAACTTATGATCAGGATGGAGCCGTGTTTGTTCATGTCCCTGCAGAGAAGCAGGAAAGGGCAATGGATTTCCTACAGGAACAATTGTTTGAGACCCCCGAGTGGCTCATTGAACCCGCCATCTTCAACAAGATTGAGTTTGACGGCAGCATCGAGCGTCTCCGGAACACCCAGGAGAACACCCTGGAGGATATTCTGGATTTCGGACGACTGGCAAGAATTATCGAGAACGAACAGCTCAATCAGGAAGAGGCTTACACCCTGCTAGAGATGATGACTGACCTGCGTCAGGGAATCTGGAGTGAGCTTGATTCCGGAGAAGCCATAGATACCTACAGGAGAAATCTCCAACGTGCCTACATCGAGCGTCTGGGATATCTGATGACTGAGGAACAATCGGAAATCCCGACCCGCTACCGATCCTGGATCACCAGGAGCGATATTGACGTCTCCCAAAGTGATATCCGCCCGGTTGTTCGGGGGGAACTGGAAAACCTACAAAGAGAAATCAGGAATAACCTGAGACGAAGTGGGGATACCATGACCCGGTATCATCTTGAGGATGCCTTGGAAAGAATTGATCTCATTTTGGATCCGAACGGAGACGAATAAATCAATTAGTTGTTTAGTTAGTTTGGAGAGCCCGGGAGAAAAATTCCGGGCTCTTCTCTTTTTCAGTCAATATCTGCAGAACGGAGCCGAAGCGCATTTCCGATCACCGATACAGAACTAAAGCTCATCGCGAGGGCGGCGATCATCGGGGAGAGCAAAATCCCGAAAAAAGGATATAACAATCCTGCTGCAATCGGAACTCCAAGGGAATTATAGATCAGGGCAAAAAACAGGTTTTGTTTGATGTTCCTCATAACTTTTTGGCTCAGCCTCCTGGCCTTCAAAACGCCAAGAAGATCTCCTTTGACCAGTGTAATTTCAGCGCTCTCTATGGCAACATCTGTACCGGTGCCCATGGCAATCCCTATATCAGCCTTGGCAAGAGCCGGAGCATCATTGATCCCATCTCCGGCCATCGCTACCCTTTTTCCCTGCTCCTGAAGTATCCGCACCTCCTCCAGCTTCCCTTCCGGCAACATCCCTGCCTTGTAACCTGATAGGTTAAGTTCTGAAGCAACAGCTGCTGCGGTGTTCGCGTTATCCCCCGTCAGCATCAGCACCTCCACCCCTTCCTGTGCCAGAAGGTTCAAGGCTTTCCTGCTCGTGGACTTGATAGTGTCGGTAATGGTGACATAACCAGCAATTTTTCCTGCCACACCTATATAGGATACGGTCCTGCCATTTCTTTGTTCAGATTCCACCTGCTCCCGCACTTTTTCCGAAACCTGGATTCCCTGTTGCTCCAGAAGCTTTTCGTTTCCTATGGCAACCACTTTCCCTTCAGTGACCCCGACGACCCCTTTTCCTGTGACAGAACTAAAATCTGCTGCCTCCGGAAATTCGATTTTCCTCGATTTCGTGAAGGCGACGGTTGCAGCAGCCAAAGGATGTTCACTACGGGCATTCACTGCAGCCAAATACCGAAGCAATTCCTCTTCAGAAAGCGCTCCAGTCGTGACCACCTTTTCTACTGAAGGCCTTCCCTCAGTAATCGTCCCGGTTTTGTCAATGATCAATAGATCGATCTTTTCCATCTGTTCCAGGGACGCTGCATTTTTAACCAGTACCCCATGTTGTGCCCCTTTTCCGACACCCACCATTACGGACATCGGAGTGGCCAGACCCAGCGCACAGGGGCAGGCAATGATCAGCACCGCTATCGCATTGACCAATGCATATACGTACGAAGGTTCGGGTCCCCATATGGCCCAGACTGCAAAAGTGAACGCCGCAATGAGAACCACTACAGGGACGAAATAGCCCGATATCCGGTCTGCCAGTTTCTGGATGGGAGCACGCGAACGGCTGGCTTCATTGACCATCCTGATGATCTGGGCAAGAAGCGTTTCGTCGCCTACCTTCTCTGCACGCATGGTAAAGCTGCGGTTCCCGTTTATGGTTCCCGAACTTACGTTGTCCCCGGCCGATTTCTCTACGGGAACTGGTTCCCCGGTAATCATGGATTCGTCTATATGGGTCTCCCCTTCCTGAATCTGACCATCAACAGGAATTTTTTCCCCGGGTCTGACTCTGAGAATGTCCCCTACCTGTATTTCATCTGCCCCAATCTCCTTCTCCACCCCGTCAACAATCACAGTAGCCCGATTGGGAGCCAGCTTGAGCAATTCCTTGATCGCGGAATTCGTGCGCGAATGGGCACGAGCTTCCAGGAGTTGCCCTAAGAGGACCAGGGTTAGAATCACTGTGGCGGCCTCGAAATAGACATGGACGTTTCCGTGGGCAGTTTTGAACTGGTCCGGAAAGAAATCAGGAACGAGGAGGGCAAAGAGACTGAAAACCCAGGCAATCCCTGCACCAATGCCTATCAAAGTAAACATGTTGAGATGCCAAGTCACCAGGGAGCGCCATGCCCTTTCAAAGAACATCCAGGTCGCGTAGAAGACCACGGGCAGCGATAGGACCAGCTGAATCCAATTCCAGACCTGTTGCTCAAAGAATCCATAAAGCGGATTTTCTGGAATCATCTCCGACATGGCTATGACCAGAATGGGTAGCGTGAAAATTACGGCAATCTTAAATTTTCCAAGAAGTCGGGTATAGGTTTTTTCTTCGGCGGAAGCCTCAGGCTGCATCCGGACCAGCTCCATTCCGCAAATCGGGCAACTTCCTGGTTGATCTGCTATCACTTCCGGATGCATCGGACAGGTATAACGCACCACTTCGGCCTTCAGGCTTACCTCCTCTACCAGGTCCATCCCACAGACGGGGCAGTTTCCCGGTGCGTCATACGTTTTATCCCCTTCGCAGTGCATGGGACAATAGAATTTCCCTGTCCCTTTGCCTTTTGGTTTCTTTTGTTCTGGAGCTGCAACAGGTTCCTCACCAGGAGCATGAATATCGTAATGCCCTCCCTTCTCCTGAAGTGCATGCCTGAAATTCTCCAGCGGAATGTGACCTTCCATCTCGATTTCCGCTTCTGCTTTTTGGAGGTCCACCGACACCTCCTTCACGCCTTCCACATTCCGCAGTGTATTTTCAACAAAGGTCCGGCATCCGTTACAGGTCATTCCTGAAATTGCATAGGTGTGTTTCATCGGTCTACTCTTTTTTTCAAATTTCGAAGGAAAAGGCCGGAAATGGGTTATAGAATTCCGGAAAACTTTTGCAACCTACAACCGGTCCAAAGGAATGCGCCTTTTTACCTTGATCTTCTTAAAGTGGGTGGGGGTCAGTCCCGTTACCTTTTTGAACTGGCTACTGAGATGGGAAACACTGGAGTAATTCAGGCGATAGGCGATTTCGCTAAGGGTAAGTTCCCCATAGACCAGGAGTTCCTTGGTCTTCTCAATCTTAAGCTGGATGATGTACTTCTCCAGGGTCGTTCCCTGGATTTCAGAAAACAACCTGCTCAGGCCGGAATAATCCTGGTGAAACTTTTCAGCCAGATATTCGGAGAAATTCCTGTCCGGTAGCGGATCTAGGGTATTGAAGGTCTCAATGATCTCCCTTTTTACGCTCTCTATCAATCTGGTCTTTCGGTCCCCTATCAGTTCGAACCCGAGCTTTCTGAGCCCCTGGTCAAGTCTCCTTTTCTCCTCAATACCAAGGTTTTCAGCTACTTCAGCTTCTCCGAGTGAAACTGACAGTACGGAAAATCCCGAGGAGGTTAGGTGTTTCTCCACCGCCGAGATGCATCTGTTGCATACCATATTCTTGATGATGAGCTTCATCGATTAGGGTTAAAAAAGACCCTTCCCTCAGGAAGGGCCATGGTCATTATTTTATCGTGTCCCTGACACTTCCGCATTTCAACATGCGGTCTCCAAAGTAGGGGTTTCTCACCTCAGCAGAAGAGGATAGCCAAAAGCCCCCGTCACCTCCGAAAGCCATCGGGCAGAACTGCTTATAAACACTTCCCAAGACTACTGCTCCGGCAATCATTTCTTCCATCCCTGCTGTCAGGTCGGCAAAAGCAACCCGCTGCTGATCGATATCCTCCGTGCTGGAAATCTTTTCAGCCGCGCTGGTGATTTCCTGGGAATCTTCCGTTTCTCCCATGGCCTCTAAGAGTTCCGCGGCGCTTTCAGAGGCGGCCTTGGCATCGGAATTGACCAGATTGCTCTTCAGACGGCTATAATCTTCATAGACGGCGGCAACGCGTTCATCGCTGAAATTTACCTCTGCAGTAGCCCCGTCATCGAGATTGCTGTCACTGCTACTTTTCTCCTCCTCATTTTCAACGTGCATTTCATTCTGCATGGGAGGCGCAGCATCCTCCACTCCCTCTTCTTTTTTAGAGTCCACGCAGGAGCTCATAACGAAAACCATGGTAAGGCCTGATAATACAACTGATGATTTTTTCATTTTGTCTTTGTTTAGGTTATTGATTAATTAAGTTCTTTAACGATTTCTCCACAAGTTAACATTGATGATCCATAATAGGGATTCCGAATCTCAGCTGTTTCACTAAGCCAGTAGGCTCCACTATCAGAATTCGCCATGGGACAGTAGTCAATATACAAGAGTCCCTTGGCTGCTCCGAAGGAGGCTATCGTCCTGATCAAAGCCTCAGAAAGATAAACAAAATCCTTGCGTTGCGCCCCAATATTATCGGACTGTCCAAGGGCGCGGCTATGCTCCACCAGTACGTCCCGCTTTTCTTCCCAAAAGCCAAGTGCGTTCCCTTTGAGATCTCCCGTAGTTATCCCGCTGACACGCTCAGCCAGGGCGGTGGCGGCATCGGATGCAGCCTTTCGATCGCTGGCAACCAAGGCGTTTTTGAGCTTCAGGTACACGGGTATCGTTCCTCTGATAGCCTCCAGGAAATCCTCCCCTGCCAGACCCTGAAATTCATGGTTTGCCGAATTGAGAGATGTCCTCAGGTCGCCTGAGCCCTGAATATTTCCTTGCTCAATTGAATCAGGATTCATCATGCTGGGTTTCCCGGCCAACTGGGCAGCAGCATCGACTGTAAAAGTACCGTTGACCACAATTTCCTCTCCTGGCCGGAGTCCCTCCTGAACGATGTAGGCTTCTCCCAACGACGGACCTATAATCACCTCCCGCATCACGAAGGAAGGAACACCATCGTTGTCCTTTTTCACGTACACAACAGACCTTTTTCCTGTCCAGAGAACCGCCGATTCCGGAATGGTCAGTGCTGCCTGTTCGTGTTCAAAAGGTTCAGAGATGATGCCTGTGGCATACATCCCAGGCTTGAGTATTCCGGAGGCGTTCTCCTGCTTCACCCTCGCTGTCGCCACACGAGTTTGCCTGTCTACCAGCGGATCGATGAAATCAATCGTTCCCCGGAATTCCCGGCCGGGAATGGAAGCTACCGTAAAGGTAAGGGAGTCCCCTTCTTCGACCAGCCCGATGTTCTGCTCGTACAAATCGAAAAGCACCCAAACTTCTCCGAGATCTGCGATCTGATAAAGCGGACTTCCCCTTTCCACGTAATCTCCCAATTCAACCATCTTTTCAGTTACGACTCCTGCGACATCAGCATAAATGGTAAAACGGTCACTGGGACGACCGTTTTCGATGATCCTGTTGATCTGTTGCTCACTCACCTTCCAGTTGCGCAGCTTCTGGCGGGTCGCTTCGTAAAGTTCAGGCTGCGTTTCTCGCATCGCATAAGCCTGTAACAGCTCCTGCTGAGCGGTCACCATTTCAGGGGAATATATGACCGCAAGCGGATCCCCCCGCCGGATTTTTTCTCCGGTAAAATTGACCAGCAGTTGTTCCACTCTCCCTGGGAGGTGGGTTGACTGCGTATAGGAATTGGTCTCGTCGACCACTATCTTTCCGTTGAGCCGCAGCTTGTTTTGAGCGAATTCCTCCCCTACTTCCCGGGTTTGCACATTGGCGAGTTTCATCGCATACTCGCTCATTTGAACGGCTGCTGGATCATTGGCTGAAGCTGCCTGCTCCACTGGAATCAGGTCCATTCCGCAGATCGGGCATTGCCCTGGCTCTTCCGACCTAATCTGCGGATGCATGGCGCAGGTCCAGACAGCAGCTTCCGTAGTGTGCGTGTGCTTTTCCCCATCAGGCGCCTCCGAGCCGTCCCCGCCGAAGAACACCCATCCGAGCAACAGCCCAACAATTACGGCTGCACCCAGGTATATTCTATTCTTGTTCTTTGTTGTCATAATCTTTGAATATATTCCCGTTTAAATACTTTAACCGTGCTTTCGCCTCGGCGTAGTCTGCCATTGCAGCCGCCTTAGAGAAGCGGTAACCCAGGAGATCCTGCCTGATCTCAAGAATTTCCCGAAACCTGGAACCTGCATTCTGATAAGAGGAGGTCAGAAGTTGTAATACCTCCTCTGCATTTTTGATCTGTTTTTGGTATAGCTCGAGCAACTTCAGCGCCTCCGCCATGTCAAAATGAGCAGCTTCCCAGTTCGCGCGCAGCTCATTCTCCCTTGCTTCCTTCTCCTGCAGATAACTGGCAGCCATGAGTCCAGCCTGGCGTTGCGCGGCCCTGTTTTTCTTGCGAAAAATCGGAAGACTAACGCTCAGCATGGGCATAATCGCATCACGACCGCTCTGATCCACCACCATATCATGGCGTTCTCCGATGATGACATAGTCCAGGCCTATTCCCATTGAAGGGTACCCCTCTTTTCGAGCCACCTCCTTCCTTGCCCTGTATGCTGCAGCCATGAGCTCCATCTCCTCAACTTTGGGATTGTGCTCAGGAGAAAGCGTATCTGTAATCGCCTCCAGGTCAATTTCCCCATCGATAATCACAGGTGTTTCAGAAGGCCGGTTCAGCAGCAGGTTCAGGGCAGCTGCAATGCTGCTCCTCTTCAATTCAAGAACCTGCAGTGAAGTTCGGTTTTGGTCGATCCTGATCTCCGTTTGCAGAACATCCGCCAGGGATCCGGTTCCTGCACGCACCTGAGAAAGTGCAAGGGATTTCAGATCACTCACAATCTCGAGATTCTCCTCCTGGAACTCAAGCTGCTTTTCCAGAGCAAAGAGTTCATAATATCGTTGGCTCACCTCGTACAGAATTGCATTCCGCCTTTCGAGGAAATCCTGGAAGCGAGCCTCTGCCATTATCGCCGCAACCTCTTCCCTGGCTTCCAAGGTGCCGAACCACGGGAACATCTGCATCAGGCTGAAACGGGCTTCCTGGGGACCCAGACGCGTTTCGACCATGCTGCCAAAGGCCGTCATGGTCAGCTGAGGGTCAGGAAGGCTCCGCACCTGGGGAACCTCCTCCAGGGCTGCCTGAAATTCTGAATAGGACGCCTTTATAGCAGGATTTTCCCGGGCAGCTCTCAGCAGGTACTGCTCCAGGGACTGGGCTGCCCCGGTAGTACCCGAGCTGCACATTATAAGGATCAATAAGATAAGTGGTCTATTCATAACCCTTTGTTTTTTTCTGGTTTCTGGTAATGACCGTTTCCCTCCAGATGGTCTGAAGTACAGGCACTACAAAAATGGTCATGATCTGAATGATCATTCCCCCAACTATGGGAATGGCCATGGGAACCATGATATCCGCTCCCTTCCCGGTACTGGTAAGTACAGGATACAGGGCAATGATTGTGACCGCCGTGGTCATCATCGCCGGCCGTACCCGTTTTCTCCCCGCTTCCAGCACCGCTGCCCGCACTGCCGGAATCGTTCGCGGGTTCCTTCGTTCAAAGACCTGATGGATATAGGTTCCCATCAGCACTCCATCATCCGTGGCGATCCCGAAGAGCGCGATAAATCCGACCCAGACTGCCACGCTGAGATTCACAGGATGGACCTGAAAAAGATCCCGCATGTTCACCCCTGATATATTGAAATCCAGGAACCATGGCTGCCCATAAAGCCAAATCATGATAAAGCCTCCTGCAAAAGCCACGAATACGCCTGAAAAATGAATAGTCGAGGCAATCACTGTCTTGAATTGGAAATACAGCAGCAGAAAAATGATCACCAGGGAGACGGGAATGACAATGGACAGTCTTTTCATCGCCCGAACCTGATTCTGATAATCTCCTGAAAATTCAAATCGTACTCCGGCTGGGACTTCAAGTTGTCCGGAGGCAATCTTGTCCGCGATTAGGTCCTGGGCCGCGTTCACAACATCCACCTCTGCCCGATCTTCCTCCTTGTCAAAGAGTACGTACCCGATCAAAAAGGTGTCTTCGCTCTTGATCATCTGAGGGCCCCTGGTATACCTGATCTCCACAAGCTGACCCAAAGGAATCTGGGCGCCTGTTGGGGTGGGAACAAGAATTTCCGCAATCTCATCAGGGGAATTCCGCAATTCCCGGGGATATCTCACCCTAACAGGATAACGCTCTCTGCCTTCGACGGTAGAGGTGATCTCATTCCCCCCGATCGCTGTTCCGATAACCTGCTGGACCTTCTCGATCGAAAGGCCATACCTGGCGATCTTCCCCCGATCGATATCCAGTTCGAGATAGGGTTTCCCAACAATCCTTTCCGCGTACACTGCCTCATCCTTTACTCCAGGAACCTGTCGGAGGATCTCCTCGAGACGGAACCCGAATTCCTGGATGGTTTCGAGATCAGGACCGAATACCTTGATCCCCATAGGAGCCCGCATTCCTGTCTGTAGCATGATCAGCCGAGTCTCTATCGGTTGCAGCTTTGGAGAAGAAGTGATGCCAGGGAGTTGAGAGGCCTGGACAATCTCCTCCCAGATATCATCCGGATCTTCGATGTGATCCCTCCAGTTTCTGAAGAAGGCGCCGTCCTCATCCGGGATCAGATCTTCGGCGGTTATGTCCCGCAGGACTGCTTTCTCATGTGAAATGCTTCCTCCCTCAGCCAAAAGAAAATTCCCATCCCCGTCTACCCGGAAGCGCAGCATTTCTCCGTCCCGGCTGATGTATTCCGACTCATACTGGACCACATTTTCATACATGGAGATAGGGGCAGGATCAATGGCGCTTTCCACACGTCCGAGTTTGCCTACGGCAACCTCCACTTCCGGAATACTCGTCACCGCCATATCGAGTTGCTGAAGGATTTCCTTGGCCTCTTCCAGCCCTACATGAGGCATGGCGCTTGGCATCAACAGAAAGGTACCTTCGTTCAACGTAGGCATGAATTCCTTGCCTACCCCAGGAAAAACTGCCGTGGCGGCTTCCCAGCCTTCCGATTCATCCAATTCCCATCCCACTGCTTCGGCGCCCCTGGCCAGAGGTGCAAACATTTGTGGAAAGCCCAGCCAGATCAATAAACCCAGGAAAATGGTGACAAGGGGAATGGAAAGGAAAGTTGTTTTGTGGGACAGGCACCACTTCAGAATAGGTTCATAGAACTTCACAACCGCCATCAGAGCGACCAGGGTGACGGCGAGAAGTATAAGAGTGAAGAGATAATTTCCCACCAGGGAGTTTTCATATCCCAGCGGCATCCACTGTTCAGCCAGGAACAAAATGGTCACAGCCAGAATGATAAAGAGTGTGATATTACGGGAGTACCGACCGAGGAATTGCGGATTTCTTTGCTCGAGAAGCCTCAGAATACCGATAAAGGTCAAAGCCAGGGGCAACCACATCCCGAATATAACTGTTAAGGCCAGGCCCACCACAATGAGGGACCAATTCCAGATTCTGGAAACCCGCGCCTTATGCAACCTGAAGGAAAAGAAATAATAGGAGAACATCGGAAGAATCATAATCCCTACAACAAAGGCGGCAACCAGGGCAAAGGTTTTGGTAAAGGCCAGAGGCCTAAACAATTTGCCCTCCGCATGTTCCATAAAGAATACGGGAAGAAAACTCACAACAGTGGTAGCAAGCGCAGTGGTCACCGCCGGGCCTACCTCCACAGTTGCGGTCCGGATGACGCGCAGCAGAGACTCACCCCGAACCCCCCTATTCTCTTCCGTCTCCAGGTGCCGGAGCGTGTTCTCCACAAATACAATTCCCACGTCGACCATTACCCCGATAGCGATTGCAATACCTGACAGGGCGACAATATTGGCGTCTACACCAAAGACCCGCATGGCGATAAAGGTCATCAGGACAGCCAGGGGGAGCAAGCTTGAAATCAGGATGGATGCCCTTATATTAAGCACCAGGATGACCACCACGATGATGCTGATCAGGATCTCGTGCGAAAGGGCCTCTTCAAGAGTACCGAGGGTCTCCTGGATCAGTTCAGTCCTGTCGTAAAAGGGGACGATGGTCAGCCTGCTGAGGGTGCCATCTTCCAGAACTTTGGTGGGCATACCTGGCTTCATTTCCCTGATTTGCTGCTTGACCCTGTTGATTACGGCTAAGGGGTTCGACCCATACCTGGCCACCACTACCCCGCCGACAACTTCTGCCCCGGCTTTATCAAGAACCCCACGTCTTTCTGCGGGTCCCAGACCGACAACTGCGACGTCGGAAATCATAATAGGGGTCTCTTCACGCATCGCCACCACTGTGTTCTCGATATCCTCTACCGATTCGATGTATCCCAGTCCTCGGACCAGATATTCAGCCTTATTAATCTCGATGGTTTTGGCTCCGATGTCCCTGTTGGAATTTCTCACGGCATCAACCACCTCATCAATTCCGATATTGTAGGCCTTGAGGGCATCAGGATCCACATCGACCTGGTACTCCCTTACAAAACCTCCGACCGAGGCTACTTCTGAAACACCATCCACTCCGGACAATCCCAATTTCACATAAAAATCCTGTACCGATCTGATCTCATGAAGATCCCAACCTCCGGTGACATTGCCCTCAGGATCCCGGCCTTCGAGCGTATACCAGAAAACCTGCCCCAGAGCGGTAGCGTCAGGACCGAGGCTGGGCTGGACGTCCGGGGGAAGCAAGTCCGGAGGCAGGGAGTTGATCTTCTCCAGGATCCTGGACCGGGACCAGTAAAATTCGATATCTTCCTCAAAGATGATGTTGATACTGGAAAAGCCGAACATCGAGGTGCTCCGAACGGTTTCCACTCCTGGAATCCCCAGGAGCGCCGTTGTGAGCGGATAGGTAATTTGGTCCTCGATATCCTGAGGAGATCTTCCAGCCCATTCCGTATAAACGATTTGCTGGTTCTCCCCAAGGTCCGGGATGGCATCTACCGGAACCGGATCCCTGGGAAATATTCCGCTTTTCCAGTCAAAGGGAGCGGTTGCGATCCCCCAACCGATAAAAAACAGAAGTACAATGGCTGTGAGCAGCCTGTTGTATAAAAAAAAGGTGATAAATCTTGAAAACATGCTTAACCAAATTATTGATTTGACCTACGGAATCCCCACGGATTCCCTTTACAGGGACAAAAATCAATAACAGGTTCAGATCAGGAAAGTCTCGTCAAGAAGATGTATATCGTAGACCAGGAGAGGCGGCGCATAATCTGTATAGGCATTCTCCTCCCGGGGAAGCGACTTGAACAAGTTCAGGTATGAGCAGGTGAAGCAGGTGATGAAAACCTGCTGGTCCAGGTCAAGATCCTCAAAGCTCAGCTTTAGATCCTCCTGTCCCTCTACCACAATTTTCTCCTCCTTACAGCAACCGTTCTCCTCCGGTGCTCCAGAATGCATACCGCAGTCCTTGGCTTCGGAGAATATCGCCTTATCGACAAAAACATCCCCACAAAAATGCTTCTCCACCGTAAAAGACATGGTGGATAGGAGCACAAGCAGCGAAAGGCTCATCGAAAGAGATCTATGAAAAAATTGCTTCATCTCGCAGCAAATATACAAAATTTTAGAATTCGTTGGATCGGCGGGATATTCGGTAGCGAATCGTATAATAATAAAAGGCCGGAAGCAGCAGTAGGATCAGCACCGGATGCGCAAGGAACCTCCGGACGTAAAAGGCGGCCAGGTAATGTTCCGGGGTCACCTGATACATCAGAAAAACAAAAACCGGAAACAGGGTGACCAGGAAGAACAGATAGATGATTGCGGAAAATCTCAGGATCCCCCGCTTCTCAAAGACCACCCATAGAATGAGCAGGGACAAAGCAGTATTGATCATAAAGCGGACAAAGAGGTTGAAGAACATGCCTGGGGTAAGATCCAGGGCCTCACCAGTATGGAAACTGGATCCGAAAAAGTGCATAAAGGGATCGTAGAAGAAGGTGTATTCATACAGCCTTACCAGAGCAAGGAGCCATACCAGGGCCAACACCTTTATGATTTTGGTTACATTTCTCATGGCCCAATCTGTTTAGAATAGAGGGCGACCCAGACAATCCAAAGAAGGAAAACCATTCCGTATATGACCAGCGGGAAAGCTATGGTGTGGAGAAAATGGGCCTGACCTGGATATTCGTAAATACCAATGGCCATAAGACCAATACGAAGGATATTGGTCGCATATATGATCACTGAACCAGCAAAAGCATAAAGCAGCGTGGTGCCAAACTTCCCGGCAAACGCAATCATAAAGGAAACAAAGAGGATAATGATACTTGCAGCATTACATCCCTCTATAATCCGGGCGACAAATTTTCCATTGACAAAAAGATGCATGGAGGCCTCCGGATGACCGGAATGCACCTGAGTCTGATATCCCATAGCCTCCACTAAAGCACCGCTCTGGAGGCCGACCAGTTGGGTCAGGAAATCCGGATGGTATCCCGCATTTATATTGCTGTTCAGGTAAAAGTTGTAAAGGAGCGCGAGCAATAGGTAAACCCCGAGAAAGGTAAAGAGAAACCTGAGTACAGCGGCATATTTCTGAATGAGCTGAAGCAACTTCTGAAAGGGATTTGTTTCAAAAGTATCGAATTTCAAAAGTAAAACATCGCGTAAATTTTAAATACTTTTGCTCAAAAGCTTCATCGATGGATTTCACGAAACTAAAACGCCAGGTCAACGACATCCTTAACAGGAAACACCAGAGTGCTGAGCAGCGAATGCAGGAAGTATGCGATCTGCTCAGGGAAGAGGTAGCATACTATACCTGGGTAGGCTTCTATTTCAGGAACGGGGATATAGAGGAACTGAAGCTAGGTCCGTATTCCGGGGCCCCTACCGAGCATACCATTATCCCTTTCGGCAAGGGAATCTGCGGCCAGGTCGCGGTCTCAAACAAAAACTTCGTTGTTCCTGATGTACAGGCCCAGGACAACTACATCGCATGCAGTATCGATGTTAAAGCAGAAATTGTAGTACCTCTTTTTCATAAGGGTAAGAATGTAGGCCAGATCGACATCGACTCCAATACCCCGGATCCCTTTACCAGTGAGGACGAAACCTTTCTTGAATTTGTGACCGAGCGAGTTGCCTCCATTCTGGACTGATTCCACACGGGATTCTTTAAAGTTACATGCCGGTCCGAATGGCCTCGACAGGATCGAGCTTGGAGGCTGAAACGGCCGGAACAATTCCCGAGACCAGGCCGATAACGGCCGAAACCGCTGTTCCGATGAACATGTTCCACGGAGATAGGATAAACTCAAACTCTCCCGTGAACTGAGAGGCGATCAGGGAGGCGATCCAGACGAGGAACAGGCCGATAAGCCCACCGATTACTGCCAGGATTACCGCTTCGAAAAGGAACTGGAACAGGATAAAACGGTTTTTGGCCCCCAGGGATTTCTGAATGCCGATCAGGTTGGTCCGCTCCTTTACGCTGACAAACATAATATTGGCGATTCCAAATCCACCGACCAGCAGCGAAAATCCGGAAATCACCAGGCCAAACATGTTCATCCTGGAACTGATGTTGTCGATGAACTCGGTGAAGCCTTTAAGTTCGTTGACAAAAAAATTGGACATATCCTCCTGCCGCAGACCTCTGAAATTCCTGAGCTTCTGAGTAACCATTGCTTTGAATTCCGCATCATCCGCCCCATCCTTCGGGCTAAGGATGATCTGTGGGAAGGTAGATCTGTTGCTGCTGCCATAAATCCGCATCACCGCAGTCGCAGGAAGGAAGGCATTACCGTCATGGGAATCCCCCATCAATCCTCCACCGATTTTTTCAAGCACCCCGATGACCCGAAAGCGCTTTCCATACAGCCGTACCTCTTTTCCGATCGCCCGGCCATCCGGAAAGAGGCTTTCCGCGACGTCCGCTCCCAAGATAATCACCTGGGCACCACGAACGGATTCCGCTTCAGAGAAAAAGCGGCCGTCTTCGATCTGGAGTGCCTCGATGTCATAGTATTCATGGGTGACGGCTCCGATTCCCACCTCGCTTGCAGTACGGTCATGATATTTAATGGTTTCCCTGGGAACATTAAGGGCAAAGGACACTGCCTCGGCTTCCGGAAGATTCCGACTCAGGAATTCGTACTCCTCATAGGTCACATCAGGGAACTGCTCCCTTTTCCATTGCGGGACCTCCGTGGGTCCAAAAGAAAATCTCATGATGATCATGGTGCTCTGGTCAAGGGCACTGATACTGCCCCGGATCTCGCGTTCCAGGGAATCCACAGCAGCCAGTACCGCGATGATGGAAAAGATGCCGATGGTCACCCCGAGCAGGGACAACATCGTTCTGAGTTTATTATTCCGGAGTGCATTGATCGCGAAATTAAAGCTCTCCTTCAGTACCCTAAGATATATTAGCATGCCCATTTTAATACCCTGAGAACATATGACGCAACGGAATGTCATTTGTTACAAAATATATGAGAATTAAGGGGTGGGGGATCATTATTTTCTGCTGAAATACCTACTTTTGCAACCTCAACAAAACCAACAAAATGAGCGATTTGAAAAAGGCGAAATCCGCCTTGATTTCCGTATTTGATAAAAAAGGACTGGAACCCCTGGTGAGAAAGCTAGATGAGCTGGGGATCAGCATTTATTCCACCGGAGGTACTGAGGCATTTATCCGGGACCTCGGAATTCCTGTGAACCGGGTGGAGGATATCACCTCCTATCCATCCATTCTCGGCGGAAGAGTCAAAACGCTACACCCCAAGATATTCGGCGGGATCCTCAACCGCAGTGAGGAAGACTCAGACCGGAAGGAGCTTGAACAATACGAAATCCCACAGATCGATATCGTTGTGGTGGATCTTTATCCCTTTGAAAAGACCTTGGCATCTGGAGCCACGGAGGAAGAAATCATCGAAAAGATAGACATCGGGGGAATATCCCTGATCCGCGCTGCTGCAAAGAATTTTAAGGATGTTCTTTGTGTTCCCTCTGTAGCGGAATACGACAGATTTCTGAAGCTAATTTCCAGGGGAGAGGGAAGCACCACTCTAGAGGAGCGAAAGGCTTTTGCCGCAAAGGCTTTTGCAGTTTCCTCCCATTATGACACTGCAATTCTCGGTTTCTTCAATTCCGGGGATCAGCATTTTAGTTTAAACTTTGATCAGGGAAACCAGCTCCGGTATGGAGAGAATCCGCATCAAAAGGCTAAGTTTTACGGGGAGTTGGATGCCATGTTTGAGAAACTGCACGGAAAGGAGCTGTCATACAACAACCTGCTGGATATTGACGCTGCCGTGAATCTCATGGCGGAATTCAGGGAGGAGAAACCAACTTTCGCAATCCTCAAGCATAACAACGCCTGTGGTGTTGCCCAGAGGAATAGCCTGCAGGAAGCCTATAAGGCTGCTCTCGCCGGAGATCCGGTTTCCGCTTTTGGAGGGGTTTTAATCAGCAACACCCCCATCGACACCACCACGGCAGAGGAGATTCACCAGCTCTTCTGTGAAGTAGTCATTGCGCCTGGTTTTGAACAGGAGGCTTTTGCTATCCTCAGTGCTAAAAAGAATAGGGTGCTACTGCGCCAGAAGATATGGGATATGCCTTCGGAGCAGGTCAGGTCGTGCCTGAATGGTTTGCTGGTGCAGGAAAAGGATCTCAAAACCGACCAGGCTCAGGATCTTCGGCCTGTCACCAGGCAGCATCCGACCGAGGAACAGGTTGGGGACCTGCTGTTCGCCTCCCGAATCTGTAAACACACCAAATCCAACACGATTGTCCTGGTACGCGACAGACAGCTACTGGCAAGTGGAACAGGTCAGACCTCGCGTGTAGATGCCCTGAAACAGAGCATCAGCAAAGCGAGAAGTTTCAATTTCAACTTGGAAGGAGCCGCTATGGCAAGCGATGCTTTCTTCCCTTTTCCCGATTGTGTTGAAATCGCAGGAAAGGCTGGCATAACCAGTGTGATCCAGCCTGGAGGTTCCGTGAAGGATCAGTTGAGCGTGGATTATTGTGACCAGAACGGAATCGCTATGGTGATGACCGGAATTCGGCATTTTAAACACTAAATTTTATTACATTTACCGAACCTCAATCAATACAGACTTAACATGGGATTTTTCGATTTTCTCACAGAAGAAATAGCCATCGACCTGGGTACTGCCAATACGCTAATCATACACAATGATAAAGTCGTGGTGGACAGTCCGTCCATCGTTGCCCGGCACCGAACTACCGGAAAGATCATCGCAGTAGGAAAAGAGGCGGCTATGATGCAGGGAAAGACCCATGAGAATATCAAGACCATTCGTCCTCTGAAGGATGGGGTTATCGCCGATTTCGATGCCAGCGAAAAGATGCTCACCATGTTCATCAAGGAAATTCCCGCCCTCAAGAAGAAGATGTTCACCCCCGCGCTGCGCATGGTAATCTGTATTCCGTCCGGGATCACAGAAGTTGAGATGCGGGCAGTGAAGGAGAGTGCAGAACGGGTGAATGGAAAAGAGGTTTACCTCATCCACGAGCCGATGGCTGCGGCCATAGGGATCGGCGTAGACATCATGCAACCCAAGGGGAACATGATCGTTGATATCGGAGGAGGAACTACGGAAATAGCGGTTATTGCCCTGGGCGGGATCGTTTGTGATAAATCGGTCAAGATTGCGGGAGACGTTTTTACCAATGATATCGTTTACTATATGCGCACCCAGCACAACCTGTATGTCGGGGAGCGCACCGCAGAAAAGATCAAGATCCAGATAGGAGCTGCCACGGAAGACCTTGAAGTGCCTCCGGATGAGATGAATGTACAGGGAAGGGATCTTTTGACAGGAAAGCCAAAACAGGTCAACATCTCCTACCGGGAGATTGCCAAAGCCCTAGACAAATCCATCCTCCGAATCGAAGATGCGGTCATGGAAACGCTTTCCCAGACCCCTCCGGAACTCGCAGCCGATATATACAACACCGGGATTTACCTGGCCGGCGGCGGATCGATGCTCCGAGGGCTGGACAAACGTCTGTCCCAGAAGACCGATTTGCCTGTGTATATCGCTGAAGACCCGCTTCGGGCGGTGGTAAGAGGTACCGGTATTACCCTCAAAACGCTCAACCGGTACAAGGGTATCCTGATAAAGTAGGGTTAGCTTATGCAGCAGATCGTCAACTTTCTTATCCGCAATAAGAACAATATCTTATTCTTATTGCTGCTCGGCATTTCCCTGATCCTGACGATCCAGTCCCATTCCTTTCAGAAGAGTAAGTTTATCAGCAGTGCCAATTTCATAAGTGGCGGGATTTACAGCTGGACCAGTGATATCAATGCTTACTTCAATCTTGATGAATATAATCAACGACTGCTGGAAGAGAATGAAAGGCTGCGGACCAAACTGGCCAGATATGAGGACTCGCTGGACCTTGCGGATTTCACGGACACCATCACCTTCAAAGGCCATTATATCTTTAAGGCTGCGGAGGTGATCAACAATAATTATACGAACCGGAACAACTACCTGACGCTCAAAAGGGGCTCACGGGCAGGAGTTC
Source organism: uncultured Salinimicrobium sp. (assembly GCA_946887075.1). The sequence goes on along the minus strand of CAMPKA010000014.1, from coordinate 44,947 downwards.
GGCCGGACATGGGAGTGGTCACCAGCAAAGGGATAGTGGGAATAGTCGAAAATGTTTCACCGAGATATGCCACTGTGATCTCTATTCTGAACGCCAACTCAAAGATCAACGCGCAACTTAAGAATTCAAGCCATTTCGGGACCTTGATCTGGGACGGTCAGGATCCGGACATTGTCCAGCTCATCGATGTGCCCGCAATAGCACCTGTGCAGAAAGGAGACACCATTATCACAGGAGGAAGGTCGCTAATCTTCCCGAAGGGAATTCCGATCGGGACGATCACCGGTTATACCACAGATCCAAGTGAAAGTTATTACACCATTGATATCGACCTGTTCAACGACATGACCAATATCGGGTATGTGTATATCATCGAAAATCTCCAGCGAGAGGAGGTGATGGAACTCCAAAATACGACCCGAGATGAATAGTACGATCCTGACCAATACCGGACGATTCATCATTCTCATCCTGATCCAGGTCCTGGTTCTGAACAATATCAATTATTTCGGTTATGTCAATCCCTATCTCTATGTACTCTTTCTCATCCTCTATCCTTTTAACGGAAACCAGACCCTGTTTCTGCTGGTAAGTTTCCTCCTGGGTCTTGGGGTGGATATCTTCGAGGACAGTGGAGGGATCAATGCTGCAGCCTGTGTGGTGGCCGCTTATGTCCGCCCGGTAATCCTAAGGTTTTCTTTCGGGGTCAGCTATGACTACCAGACTATCAGGTTCTCCAGCACACAACCCGGTTCCAGGATCAGTTATGTCTCCCTGCTCGTATTTCTGCACCATTTTGTCCTGTTTTTACTCGAGTTTTTTAGTTTTGCACACTTCTTGCAGATTCTAAAGAAAACTCTTTTTTCAGGATTGTTTACAATAATCCTGGTCTTCATTACGCTAGCATTATTCAACAGGAGAACCCGATGAGAAAAATTTTACTCTACATTATCGTTCTGACATCAGGAATTTTGTTCATCGCCAGGCTCTTTTATCTTCAGATTCTGGATGATTCCTTTGCAGGCCTTTCCGCCAGCAACGCAATCAAGGTGGTGTACGATTACCCTCAGCGGGGTTTCATTTTTGACCGGAACGGGGAATTACTGGTTTCCAACCAGCCCTCTTACGATGTCATGGTCATTCCCCGAAACCTGAAGCCATTTGACACCACGGAATTCTGCGATATTCTAAACATCACCCGGGAGCAACTGGTCGAAAGACTTGATAAAGCAAAGATCTATTCCCCGCGCCTGCCTTCCGTGGTAGTACCACAGATGAAAAAGGAGGAGTACGCATACCTTCAGGAGAAGATGCGAAAATACGAAGGCTTCTATATCCAAAAGCGGTCCCTTCGGGATTACTACACGGAGCATGGCGCCAATGTTCTGGGATATATTTCTGAGGTGAACCAGCGTCTTGTCAATCAGGATCCCTATTATATCTCAGGAGATCTTATCGGCCAGCAGGGTGTCGAGGGGTACTACGAGGAACTTCTCAGGGGGGTAAAAGGGGTGAAATATATCCAGAAGGACCGTTTCAACAGGGAAATAGGGCCCTATAAGAACGGAATTTACGACACGCTTCCTCAGAAAGGAAAAGATCTGACCATCACCATTGATGCGGAGCTCCAGGAATATGGGGAACTTTTGATGAAGAACAAGCGGGGAGGCATAGTTGCCATTGAACCGGCCTCGGGGGAGATCCTTGCTTTGGTCACAGCCCCCAGTTATGATCCGGCCGCCCTGGTCGGCAGACAGCGTTCCAAGAACTTTACGAAATTATGGCTGGACACCATCAACAAGCCTTTGTTCGACCGCGGGCTTCTTGCTATGTATCCGCCCGGATCTCCCTTTAAAACGATCAATGCCCTGGTCGCGCTGCAGGAAGGGGTGGTTAGCCCGGAGGAGCGATTCGCCTGCTATGGTGGATACTTCTACGGTCGGGGAAGGAAAATGGGTTGCCATGCGCACCCCGGCCCACTCAGTATGGTGGCGGGTATCGCCAACTCCTGCAATGCCTACTTCGCGAACGTATATCGCCGTGTGATTGAGAAGTATCCCACTCCTCAACAAGGAATGGATGCCTGGGCGAACCATGTAAAAAGCTTTGGACTCGGGGATTATCTAGGTTCTGACTTACCAATAGGACAGCCTGGTAAAGTTCCGACGTCGGAATATTATAATTCAATTTACCCTAACCACAACTGGTATGCCTCTGCCACCTTGTCCAATGCCATCGGACAGGGCGAGGTGCTCACTACACCCATCCAGTTGGCCAATATGACCGCAGCAATTGCCAACCGAGGCTGGTTCTATACACCCCATATCCTTAAGGAGGTGGAAGGAAAACCGATCAAGGCAAAGGAATTTACCAAAAAGAAATATACCACCATCAACCCCGAACACTTTGAACCGGTAGTAGAAGGTATGTACGAGGTGTACAAGAGCGGAACGGCTTCCAGTCTTCAGGTCCCCGGTATTTCAATTGCAGGTAAAACCGGAACTGCAGAAAACTTCACCGAGATCGATGGCAAGCGGGTTCAACTTACTGACCATTCGATATTTATAGCCTTCGCCCCTGTTGAGGATCCCAAGATTGCCCTGGCGGTCTTCGTGGAAAATGGATACTGGGGTTCCCGGTATGCCGGAAAAATGGCGAGCCTGCTCATCGAAAAGTACCTCCGCGACGAGATCACGAGAAAAGATCTGGAGAATTGGATTCTTACCCACAGCCTGGAGGAGGAATATGCCAAACCCCTCAGTGGTGAACCTTTTAAAATCAATCAGTAAATGTCCAGAACGATATCGCAGTATGACTGGACCAGTATTCTGATATATTTTATACTCGTTATTATAGGTTGGATAAATATCTATTCTGCATCTCTCGATGATACCGCATCCTCACTTTTTAACCTTGATCAGATCTATGGAAAACAGCTAGTCTGGATACTGCTCAGCGTTTTCATCATCGTGATCCTGCTGTCCATTGAAGCCAAGTTCTACGAAAGGTTTGCCAGTATTATTTATATCATTTCTCTGATTTCTATTCTCGGGCTGTTCTTCTTCGGTAAGACCATCAACGGGGCCACCTCATGGTACGCTATAGGAGGCTTTACCATTCAGCCTGCGGAATTTGCCAAGGTGGCCACTTCCCTTGCCCTTGCCAAGTTCGTCAGTGACATCCAGACCAACATCCGGAGTATCGCGGACCAGTTCAAAGCCTTTGTGATCATCGCCCTCCCTGCGATGATCATTTTACCTCAACCTGATGCCGGGAGTGCCATGGTGTATGCCGCCTTCTTTTTTCCGCTCTACCGGGAGGGCCTTTCGGGAGTATACCTCATCGCAGGGGCTATAGGCATCGCCGTTTTTATCCTAACATTACTCTTCAACCCATGGTGGGTTTCAGGAGGAACAGCCGTGGTCATACTTCTCTTCTATTTCTTCCGGAAAAAGAAGCGACCAGGAACCATTGCTTACCTGAGTATCTTCCTGCTGTGTATAAGCATTTCCTTTTCTGTCAACTATATCTTTCACAATGTCTTCGAGGAGCGGCACCGGGATCGCTTTAATATTGTGCTGGGGAGGGAGGTGGATCCCCGGGGAATTGGGTATAACACCAACCAGAGCGAGATCGCAATCGGCAGTGGTGGCTGGTTTGGGAAAGGCTGGACAGAAGGTACCCAGACCAAAGGGGACTTCGTTCCGGAGCAACACACCGACTATATCTTTAGTACGGTAGGGGAAGAATGGGGTTTTGTAGGAAGTACTACAGTCGTGGCGCTTTTCGTCTTTCTCTTTATCAGACTCCTCTATCTGGCCGAGCGACAGAAATCCCAGTTCAACAGGGTCTATGGTTACAGTGTGGCAGGAATTCTCTTCGTCCACTTCTTTGTCAATATCGGGATGGTCATCGGTGTTTTTCCCACCGTCGGTATCCCGTTGCCCTTCTTTAGTTATGGCGGCTCGAGCCTGTGGGGTTTCACCATCCTTCTTTTTATTTTTTTGCGCCTGGATGCGGATAGGATGTCCTTCTGGTAAGGTTCCAAAAAAAGCCTCCGGCCTGAAAGGCTGAAGGCTTCAATAATTGAATTATTTGACTGTTAATTTTTTATCCTGGCCACCTCACGGTTCCTGATATTATTCACCTTAAGATCCTCCAGTACATTGATGGCTTCCTCGACGTATAGATCGCTGCTGAGATTTTCGTGCCACCTTTCCCTCTTCTCCGCCAATACGGTATCCGTGCTGAACATCTCCACCTCATACGGTAGGGACTGATAGGTGAGGTTGGATTCGTAATCGGAGATCTTGCTGAACTTCTCGGCCATGGCCTCATCCGCCTCCATCTCTTCAGAGAAGGCCTGGTAGTTCAGGGGAAGCGTATTGTCCTCACGCTGTTCCTTGATCCACATCGCGTTCTCTTTGATCAGCTTCAGGTATTCGTTCTGAGCCATTCGGGCCTGACTTTTCTCCAGGGTCTCCTGGAAATCGATATACCCATCCCATACCTCGTATTCTGCCGGGGCTATCTTGTCCCATGGTAGCGGATTCTCCTGGTCCTTCTCACCGATATCGATAAAGCTGAACCGGTCCGGTACTACCACGTCACTCTTCACTCCCTCCAGCTGGGTGGAGCCCCCGTTGACGCGATAGAATTTCTGGGTGGTGATTTTTAGCGCCCCCATATCCCCAAAATCGCTGTTCTGTACCCAACGGTTCAGATCCAATACATTTTGAACGGTTCCTTTCCCATAGGTCTGCTTGCTCCCGATTACAATCGCTCGCTTGTAGTCCTGCATGGCTGCTGCCAGGATTTCCGAAGCGGAGGCCGACAGTTCATTGACCAGGATGACCAGCGGACCATCCCAGAGGATGGATTCATCCGTATCTTCGAGAACTTCCTGGCCTTCCATTTTGGACTTTACCTGTACTATAGGACCTTCCTTAATAAACAACCCGGCGATATCGACGACTGTCTTCAAGGATCCTCCTCCATTGTTACGCAGGTCCAGGACCAGACCTTCCATGCCTTGCTTCTTCAACCGAATAATTTCCTTGCGCACATCCGAAGCAGCGTTTCTCTCCGAATAATCCTCCATGTTAAAGTAGAATTTCGGTAGATTGATGATTCCGTACATCTCCCCGTTTTTCTCGACCATCGCGGCTTTGGCATAAGTCTCTTCTATCTCCACGACGTCTCTGACGATGGTAACCTCCTCGATGGTCCCATCCACCTTTCTCAGGGTCAGCGTAACCTTGGTGCCCTTTGGTCCTTTGATCAGGCTAACGGCATCATCAAGCCGCATTCCTACAATGCTTACCGCCTCTTCCTCGTCCTCCTGTTTCACCTTGAGAATCTCATCCCCCACTTCCACTTCTTCTCCTCTCCAGGCGGGTCCTCCGGAAATGACTTCCACTACCGTGATATTATCGGCCTTTTTCTGCAGCCTTGCCCCGATACCTTCTAGCTTCCCGCTCATCGCGATATCAAATCTGTCCTTTTCCTGAGGAGCAAAATAGAAGGTGTGAGGATCGAACTCCTCGACAATGGAATTGATATATACACTGAACCAATCCTTTCGTTCCAGGTCATCGCTGAAGTCAAAGAACTCCTCCATGGACTCCCTGGTCAGCTCTCTAGCCTCTTCCTCCAGGGCGGCATTCGATCTTACCTTATGATCAGGATTTTCTTTGAGCAGGCGCTCCTGCTCCTGCTTAAGATCATAAAAGCTGGATACCGCAGAAAATTTGAGCTGTTTCCTCCAACGCTCCTTCATTTCTTCCCGCGAGGTGGGATACTCCCGTTCATCATAATCCATGTTCAGGGTTTCCTGCTCCTGGAAATCAAAAGGCGTTTCGAGTATTTCCTTGTAAAGCTCCTCTGCTTCTTCCATCCTTTGAACCAGGCGCTTATGGGTCAGGTCAAAAAAACTGAGCTCCTGATTCTTGATCTGGTCGTCCAGCAATTGCTGGTATTTCTGGAACTCCGCAATGTCCGAAGCATAAAAAAAGCGTTTCAGGGGATCCAGGGATTCTAGATAATCCTCGTAAACTTCCGCAGAAAAGGAATCGTCGATATCCTTGGGATCGTAATGCCCATTTTGAAGCACATATGTAATCAGCTCAATAAGCGTTTTGTCTTTGTTAGGATCATCGAAATCCTTGGTAGTAAAACTGCAGGAGGCAGCGGCAAAAAGCAGCACCAGCACCACAAATCTATAGTTCCTTTTCATGAAGTTCAGTATTTTCATATTTTAAGCAATCAACTATAATGCATTAAAAACTGTGCCAACCTCCCCTGGTCCGCCATCTTTGTTAAACTACTAAGATAAGGTTTTCCTCAGGAAATTAATTTAATTTAGCAGCACTAAAATTTTCTAAACATGCCCTCCAAAAAGCCGCTGATCCTGGTAACCAATGACGACGGCATCACCGCCCCGGGAATTCGGGCCCTGATAGACGTGATGAAACAAATCGGGGACGTGGTGGTTGTGGCTCCCGACAGCCCCCAGAGCGGAATGGGCCATGCGATCACCATCAGCGATACACTCTTCTGCGATCAGATCGTTGTAAAGGAGCGGTTTAAACATAAGGAGTACAGCTGTTCAGGGACTCCTGCAGATTGTGTCAAGATTGCGACTCAGGAAATCCTGCACCGGAAGCCTGACCTTTGTGTCAGCGGAATCAACCACGGTTCCAATTCTTCGATCAATGTGATCTATTCGGGAACCATGAGTGCAGCCGTGGAGGCGGGCATAGAAGGAATCCCAGCCATTGGATTCTCACTTCTGGATTATTCCCTAAATGCGGATTTCGAACCGAGTAAGAAATATGTCAAACAGATCAGCAAACAGGTATTGAAACACGGGTTGCCAAAAGGAGTTGTTCTTAATGTCAATTTACCCAACCTGAAAGCCACCGAAATCAGGGGAGTCAAAGTCTGCCGCCAGGCAAAGGCGAGGTGGGAAGAGGAATTTGACAAAAGAACGAATCCTCAGGGCCGGGACTACTACTGGCTCAGCGGCAGGTTTGTCAATGAGGACGAGGGAAAGGACAGCGATGAGCATGCACTTCAGGAAGGTTACGTTTCCGTGGTACCCGTGCAGTTTGACCTTACGGCCCATCAGTTTCTAAACGAACTAAATACCTGGGAATTTGATGATTAAAAAGGAGATAGGGATCGGATTTGCTTTAGGTATAGGCACTAACCTGCTCGGCATGACGCTCTATATCCTGATGTTCTCTGAACTTCCACTATGGGAAACCGTAAAGGAAGCGGCCGAGAGTGATTTCATCGGCACCCTGATTACGGCCGGAGCCATCCTGAACTTTGCCCCTTTTTACCTGTTCATAAGAAAAGGGAAGACCTACAGAGCCCGCGGGGTCCTTCTGGCCACCATTCTTGCGGCCCTGGTGCTGGCCGTCCTAAAACTGACCTGATGAAGTATTACCTAATCGCCGGAGAGGCTTCAGGAGACCTGCACGCTTCAAACCTGATGAAAGCCCTCAAAAGGCTGGATCCACTGGCGGATTTTCGATACTGGGGGGGAGATCTGATGAGGGCTCAGGGCGGGAGCCTGGTGCGGCATTACCGGGAACTCGCCTTTATGGGCTTTGCCGAAGTCCTCATGAACATGGGAACCATTATGAGGAACATTCGCCAGTGTAAGCGCGACATTGCGAGCTATAAGCCGGATGTGATCATTTTCATCGATTATCCCGGATTTAACCTGCGCATGGCTAGATGGGCCAGGACGAAAGGCTTCAGGACCCATTTTTACGTTTCTCCGCAGATCTGGGCCTGGAAGGAAAACCGAATCCGGGAGATCAGACGCGATGTTGATCAGATGTATGTGATTCTTCCCTTTGAAAAGCATTTTTACGAGGAAAAGCACCACTACAAGGTTCACTTTGTCGGACATCCCCTGCTAGATGCAATCGCTGGTCGCAAACCTGTTAATCTGGAAGATTTCCGAAAGGAACAAGGCCTTGAGGATAAACCGGTCGTCGCGCTGCTTCCTGGCAGCAGGAAACAGGAGATCCACAAAATGCTTGAGATCATGACGCAGATCATCGACGACTTTCCGGATTACCAGTTCGTGATAGCAGGGGCTCCCAGCCAGGACAGGGAAATCTACGAGAAATTCCTCCATACGAAAAGGCTGCACCTGGTGATGAACCGTACTTATGACCTTTTACAGATCTCTACAGCGGCTCTGGTCACCTCTGGGACAGCAACCTTGGAAACCGCCTTATTCAAAGTACCTGAAGTCGTCTGCTACAAGGGAAGTATGCTTTCATACCAGATAGCGAAAAGAATTGTCAATCTTCGATTTATCTCTTTGGTCAACCTGATCATGGACCGGGAAGTGGTCCGGGAACTGATCCAGAAAGACTTTAACCGCAAGAACCTGGGAAGAGCGTTATCTCGGATCCTCGACCCGATGCATCGCGAGAAGATCTTTTCAGACTACTTCGAGCTGGAACAAAAACTCGGCGGGCCTGGTGCCAGTGAAAAAACAGCACGTCTGATCTATTCCGATATTTCCGATGAAGCTGTGGATTAACTTTCTTCTCCTCCTGCTCCTTTCCCTGGCCTCCTGTGGGACAAGAAAGTCTGTGCCTGCTTCTGGCGTCGATGCTACTGCAGCCCAGGTAGTAGACAATGCATTCGATTTCCTGGGCACTCCCTATCGTTATGGAGGTACAACAAGTCGGGGAATGGACTGCTCTGGGCTGCTCTACACGGCCTTTCTTATGGAAGGGATAAGTTTGCCAAGACAAAGTGCGGATCTTGCAAGGTTAGGCTATAAACTGTCCCTGAAACAGGTGCAACCGGGAGATCTGCTGTTTTTCTGGACCGGCAAAAGCCGGGCAAGGATCAATCACGTGGGCCTGGTGGTTCGCCTGGAAAAAGATCAGATCTTCTTCATCCATGCCAGTTCCTCTAATGGAGTGATGGTTTCCGAACTGGACCATTTATATTGGATGGACCACTTTGTAATGGCACGGCGGGTGCTGTAATTACATTCCGAATTCGTTCTCAAAATCCTCCAGATACTGCTTGTAGGCCTCATTGGTGGTGATTTTCTTGTAATCCTCACCCGCGAACATCTTCAGAATCGGTTCGAGCTGATGCGGATCCCGATATCCGGGTATAGGGCCTATAAAATTCCCTTTCTCATCAAAGAAAACCAGAGTGGGGTAAGCAGAAATCTTCATGGCCCTTGCAAATTCGTGCATACTGTTGCGGCCTTTGCTGTCGGCTATATAACCGGGATTTTTAAAGACCTTGTCCTGGTACACCACGGTATCATTGCCTTCAGCATTAAATTTTACGGGATAAAAGTTCTCGTTGAGATATGCAGCCACATCCGGATTGGAAAAGGTATTGCGATCCAACATCTTACAGGGGCCACACCAGGTCGTATAGGCATCGACAAAGATTTTCTTAGGCTCCTTCTTCTGGGCTTCCAGAGCCTCTGTCATACTCATCCACTGAACCTTTTGAGCGCTAACCAGCTGACCAGTAAATAAAACAAACAAAAGGGGTAGAATAATTCTTTTCATAGGTTTTTTACTGTGCCCTTTTTCAACAACCGTTCCGAAATAGCAACAGCGCCCATTATTTAAAGACGCTGTTCCTACTTTAACATCTGGTTTTCCTACCGGATCCCGTGCATTTTCTTGATAAGGAGCTTGTTCATAAGCAGCATGATGACTCCTGCTCCAATGGGGACCAGGGTAAAAATAAGGAAGAAGGTGCTCATGGAATACTGGGAACTGATATAGTCGATATAACTTCCTGTTATTCCTCCAAGAAGATTGGCTACGAAATTAGACAAGAACCAAATCCCGAACATCAGCCCTACCAGGCGTACAGGAGCCAGTTTACTCACATAGGACAATCCCACAGGAGAGACACAAAGTTCCCCCATGGTGTGCATCAGGTAAGCTATCACGAGCCAGATCATACTGACGGAGGCCGCCTCTGCTCCCGAAGGAATGCCGGAGGCCCCATATGCCAGGGCCGAGAAGCCAACTCCCAGAAGAATAAGCCCGACTGCGAATTTGACAGGCCCAGAGGGATTATATCTGCTCTCCCACAATTTGGAGAACACCGGGGCGAATAATATGATAAACAGGGAATTCAGTACAGAGAACCAGCTTGCAGGAACCTCTGTAGCCTCAGCCTGAAATTCGCGATACAACATCCAGATCACAATGGACCAGATGATCACAAAGCTCAACCCGAGAAACAGGTTCGATTTCGCATAGGCCGAAAAGATCTGCTTGAACAACATGAAAAGAACCCACGTAATCACAGCCATCGGAACAATAGTGATGATCGTATTGACAATCTTAAAGGTGAGCGCCTCTCCTCCCGTGAGCATCCGGTCTGTATAGTCATCTGCAAATATGGTCATGGAACCACCGGCCTGTTCAAAGGCCCACCAGAAGAAGATGGTAAAGAATGCGAACACCGAAATAACGAAGATCCTGTCCCGTTGTACCTTGGGAGAGACTGCTGGTGGCTCATCCGTCTCATCGTCCTGTAGCTCTTCCCCGGCCGTGGTCTGCGCTTCTCCCTTGACCGTTCTGGAATCCACGTATTTGTCCGCCTTTTTCTTAGGGACCAGACCGATCTTCCCGAAAAGCTTCTGAGCGAAATAGAACTGGAGCATTCCCAGGAACATAAAGATTCCTGCAAGACCGAAGCCATAATGCCAGCCAACCTTTTCCCCGATATAGCCGCATAAAAGGATCCCGAGGAAAGCCCCTGCATTGATTCCCATATAGAAAATGGTGTATCCCGCGTCCTTTTCCTTGTCGTCATTCTTATACAACTGTCCTACAATAGAGGAAATATTGGGCTTGAAAAGGCCGTTACCCAGAATAAGCAAGGAGAGTCCGATATAAAAAAACGCTCCGGTTATCCCTTCCAGGGCCATAGAGGCATGACCCAGGGTCATCAGCAGGGCGCCGACTACGACAGCACGCCTGAAGCCCATGATCTTGTCCGCAATCAGCCCTCCGAAAATCGGGGTAACATATACCAGACCGGTATACCAGCCATACAGCAGAAGGGCATCTTCATTGGACCATCCCCAGCCCTCCTCCATCAGAGAAGCGGTAAGAAACAGCACCAACAGGGCGCGCATTCCGTAGTAGGAGAATCGCTCCCACATTTCTGTAAAGAAAAGCACGAACAGTCCCGCGGGATGTCCTAAGATTGTTCTCTGGTTGTATTCCGATCCTCCGAACTTGAATTCCATTTTCTATTGATTAGGTTAGATAATTGCTACAGATTTTCAGTGATGAAGTTTGTCATCATGGTATAGAGATGCAGGCGGGTATTTCCCCCGTATATCCCATGGTTCCTGTCCGGATAGAGGGCCCAGCGGAATTGTTTCCCCGCTTGTACGAGGGCCTCAATCATCCGCATGGTGTTTTGAACATGAACATTGTCATCTCCTGTCCCGTGAACCAGAAGGTAATCCCCTTTGAGCTTTTCTACGTGATTGATCGGGCTGTTTTCGTCATAGCCGGAAGGATTCTCCTGCGGCGTGGTCATATAGCGTTCCGTATAAATGGAGTCATAGAACCTCCAGCTGGTCACTGGGGCCACTGCTATGGCAAGGCTGTAGACATCATTCCCTTTCAATATGGCGTTGGATGCCATAAAGCCTCCGTAGCTCCAGCCCCAGATACCCATTCGGTCCTCATCGATGTATTCTCGGGCTCCGAGCTGCCGTGCCGCCTGAATAATGTCCTCCACCTCATACTTTCCCAATTCGAGCTGGGTAACCTTCTTGAATTCTGCTCCTTTCATGCCTGTACCTCTCGGGTCGATTGCCACCACGATATATCCCTTGTTGGCCAATAGCTGATACCAGTAATCATTGGTACTATAAAAGGTATTTGACACGGTCTGGGAACCAGGTCCGGAATATTGCGCCACAAAGAGTGGGTATTCTTTCGAAGGATCAAAATCAGGTGGTTTGATCATCCACATGTTGAGGTCGTTCCCGTTGACAGCTATTGTGGAAAATTCTTTCGGGCTAAAGTCATACTGGTCGATCCGGGCCAACAGTTCCTCGTTATCCTTTATTTGACGCACGAGTTTTCCATTCCTGGCCAGGTGCAAAGTAAACTCGTATGGCGTAGTGGCGCTGGTAAAGGAGTTGATAAAATAGGTGTAATCGGAACTGAAATCCGCGCTGTTCTGCCCTACCTTTTCTGTGAGTCGGCGTTTTCCATTCCCATTGAGTTTGATAGAGTAGACATCACGGTTGATACTCCCGTTTTCTGTGCTCTGGTAAAAAATTCTGTCGGATTCCGGATCAAACCCATAATAGTCAGTAACCACCCAGTTCCCCCTGGTTACCTGGTTCTTGAGTTTTCCACTGTTGTCATATAGATAGATGTGATTCCAGCCATCGCGTTCACTGGTCCAGATAAAATCATTATTCTTCAGGAAGGTCAGATTATCCGTAACATCTACATAAGCCTCATCCTTTTCTGTCAGGACCACTTTTGCCTCCCCGGTACGGGCGTTGACGAAGATCAGGTCCAGCACATTCTGATGCCTGTTGAGAACCTGAACACTTAAGATCTGCGGGTCCTGAGTCCATTTCAGTCTGGGAATATAAAAGTCTGAATAGTTGCCGAGATCGATCCTGGAGGTTTCTTCCGAGGAGACATCATACATATGAAGGGTAACAATGGAATTCTTTTCCCCCGCCTTCGGATATTTGAAGGTTTCACTTGAGGGATACAACTCCTGCCCATAAATATCCATGGAGAACTCTGGCACTTCCGATTCATCGAATTTGAGGAAAGCGATCTTCTCCCCTGTCGGATTCCATTTGTATGCCTGTACGATGGAAAATTCTTCCTCATATACCCAATCAGCCAATCCGTTGATGATTTTGTTTTTCTCCCCGTCTTCTGTCACCTGGGTTACCTCCCCTGACGCCAGATCCTTGATATAGATATCGTTATTATAGATATAGGCCACCTTTTCGCCGTCTGGCGATAGGCTAGGTTCCTGAATCTTTTCCGCTCGAATCTTTATAAGTTCTCCCGACTGAATATCATATACATAAAAAATCCCTTTAAACGAGCGCCTGTAGATGTCTTCGGTTTCTGTACCCAGGATGATCCTTTTTTCTCCCTCCCCGATTTCGTAGTTATCGAAGTGATCGATAGCATCGAGGTCTTCGGAGTCCACCAGGGTTCCGGTTTTCTCCCCGGTCTCATAGGAGTATATGTCTACTGAAGAACTTCCGTCTCCAGTGTTTAGCACGACATATTCCTTCCCATTGTTAAGGGATTGCAGGGATTGCATTCCTTCCTGCTGAAAGGTGCCGTTATAAATCTCCTCCAGGGTAATTTCCTTTTCCTGGGCAGATATAACAGAAATGCAGAACAGAAAGATGCTAAGAAAGCTATGGGGTAGTTTCATTTTTTTGAATAAAGATAAATGACGGCCAAGTTTAATGAAATTTCGGCTAAAAAACAGGGATTTCTGTGTTAAAACCTAAGAACCTGTTAAAAGGGATACCCTTGTGCAGCCTTACCGAATCCCTTTGTCGATAATCCTTCTTCACACGCCGGAGGCTTTTCCGTCCTGAAGGATTTGTATCTTTACCTCCCAAAATAATGCATCATGACCCATCCCGTCTCCGGATTTTCAAGATTGACCAAAGAGGAGAAGATCAACTGGCTTTGCCAAACTTATCTCAAGGATATCCCAGAGGCCTCGAGAATCCTTAAACAGTATTGGAATCAGGATCCGGGGTTACAGAGACTACATGAGGAATTCACGGAAAATACGCTGTCCAACTTTTATCTTCCCTTTGGAATTGCGCCAAACTTCCTCATAAACGGCAGGCACTATGCTGTTCCCATGGCTATTGAGGAAAGTTCAGTGATCGCGGCAGCGAGCAAGGCAGCCAAATTCTGGAGCACCCGGGGTGGTTTTAAGACAGAGGTGATCGGAACGCGAAAAATTGGTCAGATCCATTTCATGTACCGCGGCCAATGGACGAGGTTGGACCGATTTTTCAGCCGTATAAAGCCTCGGCTGCTGGAGGCTGTGGCGCCTTTGGTCAAGAATATGGAGCAACGCGGTGGCGGGATTACCGATATCGAGCTCAGGGATCAGACCCGCAAACTCGGGAATTACTATCAGATTCACTGTACCTTCGAAACCAAGGATTCCATGGGTGCAAACTTCATCAACTCCTGTCTGGAAAGACTGGCGGAGACCTTTAGGTCTGCGGCCCTTGAAAATGAGGACTTCGAAGAACACGAAAAACAGATCGAGATCGTGATGAGTATTCTCTCCAATTTCGTTCCTGACTGTCTGGTCAGGGCGGAGGTCTCCTGTCCAGCCTCCGAGCTTGCGGACCACGGCCTATCGGGAGAGGAATTTGCCGGAAAATTTATCCGGGCATTGAGAATTGCAGAGGTGGAGCCTTTTCGGGCTGTCACCCACAATAAGGGCATCATGAATGGGATTGATGCAGTAGTCCTTGCCACAGGAAACGACTTTAGGGCCGTGGAAGCTGGAGTTCATGCCTATGCCGCACAGGATGGTACCTACAGCAGCCTCACCCATGCGGATCTTCGGGATGGCAGATTCAGGTTCTGGATAGAAATTCCCCTGGCACTTGGAACTGTGGGAGGCCTTACGAGATTGCATCCGCTTTCGCGGATTGCCCTGGAAATCCTGCAAAACCCCACCGCTGAAGACCTGATGCAGATTGTAGCCGTAGCTGGTCTTGCCCAGAATTTTGCGGCTGTAAGATCGCTCATTACCACAGGAATCCAGCAGGGACACATGAAGATGCACCTGATGAACATCCTGAACCAGCTGAATGCATCCCAGGAGGAGAAGGAGGTCCTGTTACGGCACTTCAAGAAACACACCATATCCCATAGTGCAGTGGAAGAGCAGCTGGAAAAACTAAGATCCTGATGCAACGGTACTTCAGCCATGGAAAACTTTTGCTCTCCGGGGAGTATTTGGTCCTCGATGGAGCCACCGCCCTGGCCTTACCTACGCAAAAAGGCCAATCTCTGGAAATAAGGTCAATCGAGGACTCCGTGGTCAGGTGGCGCAGCATGGACCACCGGGGCAGCCAATGGTTATCCGCCGAATTTCCGGTAGAGGATATTCCTTCCTACCGGGCGCCGGGCGCCAGCTTCCAAGGCCTGAGTCCAGAGGAGAGACTGAGTACGCTCCTAAGCCTGATTGCTGTTGCCCAACCGGAGAGATTCAGCAGCGGGGGCTATGAGATTAGGAGCACGATGGATTTTCCCGCTGATTGGGGGTTGGGCTCCTCCTCTACCCTTATCGCAAATCTCAGTAAATGGACCGGAGTCGATCCTTATCTTCTACTGAAAAAAACTTTTGGCGGGAGTGGCTATGACATCGCCGTTGCCATGGCTGGCACGGCTGTAACTTACCAGATCCGGAGAGAAACCAGAAGTGTCCTCCATACGCGATTCGACCCACCCTTTAAGCAACACCTGTTTTTTGTCCATCTCAATCGGAAGATGGATAGCAGGCAGGCTATAGCCCATTACCAGCTGCAGCCTAGAAAAAACCTCGAAAACGCTGTCGAAAAGGCCAGTGCCCTGACACACCGGATGATTACCTGTAGCGACCTGAAGGAATTTCAAATCCTGCTGGAAATCCACGAAAACCTCATTTCCCAGGTGACGGGACAGCAAAAGGTCGCTTCCCGGTTATTTCCCGACTACTCGGGAACCGTCAAGAGTCTCGGTGGGTGGGGAGGGGATTTTCTTTTGGCCACTGGAAGCCCAGAAGATCAGGAATACTTCCGAAATAAAGGATATTCTACCATCATCCCCTACGAAGAAATGATCGGCCCCTGAATGATTTCCTCGGGGTATGCACCACAGCTTAAGGAACCAGTCTGACATGATGAACGGTACCCAAGCCTCATCCGATATTGAAGGAAGGCCGATAGGCCTCCCTGTACTTGAGAGGAGACATTCCCTTTATCTTTTTGAACTGCCTGTGAAAGTGCGGCAGGCTGTCATATCCGCAGTCATAGCAGATTTCGACAACCTGGACATCGGATTCGATCAGCAGGCGGCAAGCCATATTGACACGGTATTTATTGAGATAGGAGAAAAAAGGCTGGTCCATGACTTTACTGAAATATCTGGAAAAATACTCTTCAGTCATGTTCACTAAAGATCCGACATCCGAAAGCCTGATCTTCTTCTGATAGTTTTCTTCAACATACTTTTGAACCTTATTAATGCGATCACTGTCAACGTAGTCCAGCTGAAAATCGAATTCATGCTCACAAATGATCTCGCTCTCCGGTGCATTCGCTAGTTCATTTAGAATATCAAGAAATACCAGCAGTCTTTCAAAGGAATGGGTTTCGGGAAGCTTCTTTAGCTTATGGTCAAGTTCCGAGGATACTTTCCTTCCGAATTTAACCCCTTTGGAGGCGATAGATAGCAGATCCTGAATCCGCGATAGTTCTGCGGTACAGGAAAAGGCCTCCCCCAGGAATTCCTTTTTCCACTGAACAATGATGGATTCCACGGTCTTTGAGCCAGGATGGTTATCTTTCCAACAATGCGGAAGGTGGGGCCCTAACAGCACAAGGTCTCCAGCTGAGAAATTTTCTACTGTTGTACCGACATATCTCAGCCCGGAACCTTTAAGGATATAGGCAACCTCAAATTCCGGGTGGTAATGCCACGGACTCTTAAAACTGTCATCGGTATACCGGAAAGCGGTGAACGAACTTTTGGGAGGTGTTTTGACCACTTCAAGATGTGCCTTCATATGATTACCCTCGTGATTTGCAAAAACAAACAAAGTAGAACAAGATAAGTTAATAAAAATACAAAATGCACAATTTATCGGCATCCCTTTTCATTTACCTTCGTCAATAATCAAGGCGCTGAAACACCTGGAGGTCAGGACCAGTCTCCTTTAAACTTAGAAATAGCGTCGCCTTGCGGGAGATCACGGAGGGGAGAAAATGGACGAAACACCCCCTTATAATGGTTAGGTGAGGTGTATTACAGTGACCTAATAAAGCGTACCGAATGAGAGCCCTTTATCCCATTGTTTTTGTTGTGCTATCCCTTCTGATCTGTGGAGAGGAAACTCCCCCTGCCACAAATGTCAGTTTAGCTTCGGTGTTCGGGGATCATATGGTATTGCAACGGGAATCCAGGGTCTCAATTTGGGGAACAGCCTTACCTGCTGGGGAGGTCATTGTCGAAATAGATGGGATCCAGGAAAAAGCAAAGGTGGATCGACACGGGAACTGGAAGGCTGTTATGCCGCCAAGACGCGCTGGCGGGCCCTACACGTTAAGGGTTATCGGAAAGGACACCATTACCTTACAAGATGTTTTTTTTGGAGATGTCTGGCTGGCTTCGGGCCAGTCCAACATGGAGTTTCCTCTCAGGGCGGGCAGGAATTATCGAGCAGCATTGTCTGAGATCGATGGTTCCAACATACGCTTTTTAAAAGTCCCTCTGGGGCTGAGCAGCAAAACCTTACAAAATATCGGAATCAAATCCGACTGGGTAAAGGCCACAAAGGAGAATGCCGGAAGTTTTTCTGCAGTCGCTTATTTTTTTGCCAAAGAGCTACAAGAGGAAGAAAATGTGCCCCTGGGGATCATCCAATCCGCAGTAGGGGGAACACCTGCTGAATACTGGACCAGTTATGAAATGCTACAGACTGTACCCGGCTTCCATGGTATAACTCAGAACAATTCTAAAAACGATTTCTATTTCGCAATGGCCTCTCAGGTCGCGGAATCCAGAGCCAGCATTATACGTAAGGCCGCTAGTGACCTCAAGAGCTTATTGCACAAGGCCAGCGCGGGTCCCTGGAAAAAAATTGCCGTTCCTGGTTTATGGGAGCAGGAGGAATTGCCGGAATTTGACGGATTTGTACTGTATAAGAAAAGCCTTTATATTTCCGAAATTCCTAAGGAGGAAAAGGATCTGACACTACAACTCGGGAAGATCGATGACGACGACATCACCTGGTTTAACGGGCAGAAAATAGGTGAAACACAAGGTGTCACGAAAGAACGAACCTACCTGGTCCCCCATGATCTGGTCAAGCAGGGGGAAAACGAATTGATCATTAGAGTACTGGATACCGGCGGCGGTGGCGGGTTCATTGGATCCTCTAAGGATATGGTCTTAAGGGATGAGACTGGAAAAACCTTAGCCCCTTTGGCCGGGGAATGGCTCTATAATTCGACCGTAGAACCAGAACTTCCGACACTGGATTTCCGACCGGCTTATCTGTACAATGCCATGATTGCTCCTCTAATTCCCTACACCATTAAAGGAGTAATATGGTACCAGGGCGAAAATAATGCTGAACGGGCTTATCAATATCAAAAGTTGTTCCCTACCCTGATAGAAGATTGGAGGATACGTTGGAAACAGGGATATTTCCCATTCCTGTTCGTGCAACTGGCCAACTATAAACAAGAAAAACCAGTCCCGGCTGATGATGCATGGGCTGAATTGCGGGAAGCCCAGTCCATGGCACTTCGCTACCCAAACACAGGAATGGCAGTGACCATAGATATCGGAGAAGGAAATGATATACATCCCAGAAACAAGCTTGATGTAGGGAAACGGCTTTCCCTGGCCGCTCTGAAAATTGCATACCATAAAGATCTCGTGCACTCCGGTCCTACTTATGAATCGATGAAAATTAAGGATAATGCCATTGAAATCACTTTTTCGAACATCGGGGGAGGTCTAGTGCTAAAACATCCGCAAAAGACAAAAAGCTTTGTCATCGCGGGGAAAAATAAAAAGTTCTACTGGGCCAGCGCAAAAATTGAAGAGGGCAAGGTCCTGGTCTTCAGTCCAGAAGTGCCGGATCCGGTCGCTGTAAGGTATGCCTGGGCATCCAACCCTCAAGTCAGTCTTTATAATCGGGAAGGGTTGCCTGCTTCCCCTTTCAGGACCGACAGCTGGAAAGGAATCACAGAAAAGAAGACGGACTGATAAAGGAGCACGCACACACGGGAACCTCGCGAATCAGGGAGGACCTTAAAAATTGAATTTGTTATGAACTTGAAGCTAAAAGTAATTCTGGGAATAATTTGTTGTTCGTCCTCCACAGGTCTTATTGCCCAGGACCAGGATAGGTATATCGTGGAACCGGTGGTGCCAATTAAGGTGGAGCCATTTCGGCTTTCGCAGGTTCGTCTGTTGGCCGGCAGCCCATTTCACCAAGCCCTGGAGCTTGATGCACGATATATAAAGGAACTGGATCCAGACAGGTTGCTCCACCGGTGGAGGTTAAATGCCGGTTTAGAACCTAAAGCTCCGATTTACGGCGGCTGGGAGGAAAATTCCTCTCACATGTTGGGCCACTACCTGTCGGCCTGTTCACTCATGTACGCCGCCACCGGAGAAGAATTATTTTTAAACAAAGTCAATTATGTTGTCAAAGAACTGGCCGAACTGCAGCAAGCCCGGGGTACGGGTTACGTAGGTGGCGTGCCTAATGAAGCGGAGATCTGGGATCAGGTAGCGGCGGGTAATATTCGTTCTGCCGGTTTTGATCTTAACGGGGGCTGGGTGCCCTGGTATATGTTACATAAGGCATGGGACGGCCTACTCGATGCCTATTTGTATTGCGGAAACGAACAGGCGAAGAAAGTTGTAATCGGCATGTCTGACTGGGTACATGAAAAGTTTAAAGATCTTCCCAAGGAGAAATTTCAGGAAATGCTCCATACGGAATTCGGAGGGATGAATGAATCTTTGTCCAATGTTTATGCGATTACCGGAGAAAAGAAATACCTGGAGCTGGCCTATCGCTTTGAGCACGAAGAAGTCATTGATCCCTTGGCCGCAAGGAAAGATCGCCTGGCAGGGCTGCACGCCAATACGCAGATTCCTAAAGTTCTGGGAAATGCACGGCTCTATGAGTTAACGGGGAATCGAAGGGATTCCACTGTCGCAAGTTTCTTTTGGAGCGCGGTAGTGAACGATCACTCCTATGCAAACGGGGGGAACAGCAATTTCGAATATTTTTCTCCTCCTGATGACCTGTCACTGAGCGCCAACACCTCCGAGACCTGCAATACCTACAACATGCTTAAACTCACGGATTACCTCTACCGGTGGAATACTTCTCCCAGTTATATGGACTATTACGAGCAAGCGCTGTACAACCACATTCTGGCGTCCCAAAACCCGGAAACCGGGATGTTCTGTTACTATGTCCCCCTGGCTTCAGGAACCGAAAAAAAATTCAGTACTCCATTCGATTCCTTCTGGTGCTGCGTAGGTACCGGGATAGAAAACCATGCAAAATATGGGGAAAGTATCTATTACAAAGGAACAGATGGGAGTCTTTATGTGAATCTTTTTATTCCTTCTGAACTCGACTGGAAAGAGAGAAAAATGAAGGTGCGACAGGAGACGAATTATCCGGAATCCGAAAAAACCTTGATTAGGATTACTTCTGACAAAGCTCAGGAATTCCCTATTCATATTCGTTATCCAGGATGGGCTACAAAAGGAATAACCGTCAGGGTTAATGGCAAGAGGTTTCGTCATATATCAGCTGAACCGGGTTCTTACGTGAGTCTGGACAGAGTGTGGAGGAATGGTGATGAGATCGAAGTTGTTTTACCCATGGAGGTCCATAGGAAGGAATTGCCGGGATCCCCAGGGAAAACGGCGCTCATGTATGGGCCTGTTTTACTGGCAGCTGGATTAGGAGAAGAAGAGCTCCGTTCTCTCGAAATCCCTGTGTTGCTTGCCGAGGGTCTGCCGGTAAAGAAATGGATTGAACCTGTGAGCCAACAGGACCTGGTGTTCAAAACTTCAGGTACTGGCAGGCCCCATGACCTTGAGTTGATCCCATTTTACCAGGTTTTTGATCAAAAACAGATTGTTTATTGGGACGTATTCAACCAGGTGGAGTGGAAGGAGAAAAAAGAAGCCTATGAAGCTGAGGTTAGGAAACTAAGGGAAATAGAAAGACGGACATTGGATGTATTGAGGTTGGGCGAGATGCAGCCGGAAAGGAATCATAACCTCGAAGGGGAGAACACCGGCGTAGGGGAATACGCGGGCAAAAAATTCCGGGATGCCCCAAACGGAGGCTGGTTTTCATTTGAGATGGAGACAAATCCTTCCGTACCTGTGGAGCTCATCGTCACTTACTATGGCAGTGATGGAGGAAATCGCAGATTTGATATTGTTGTGGAAGGACAACTTGTAGCCACCGAACATCTACAGGCAGAAAAGCCTGGGGAATTCGTCGACCACGTATATGAAATACCCTTTGAACTGACCCGGGACAAGGAAGTGGTCACGGTAAAGTTCCAGGCACACAAAGGACATATTGCCGGGGCGGCTTTCGAAGCCAAACTGGTAAAACAGGCAAAACAAAAGGAAGAACAATAAAAATCATAAAATGCACTACACTAGAACGATCCGCTATATCACATCTCTTTTCCTGATAACTGTCCTTAGTTCATGCCAGGAAGAGGAAATTCTGGACAAACAGGAAATTCTGGACAAGTATTCCTTTTGGACGAATAGAGACTGGAGATGGTATAAAGAAAACATTCCCTTTCTCGATACACCCAATGAAGACATTGACCTCACCTACTACTACCGCTGGGAAATGATGAGTGGAAAGATGGTATATGGTTCTCCAGAATCGGGATATGCCTCCACTGAATTTGCAGATCGGCCCTGGTGGTCTGGAGCCTACGGGACGATCAGTGCACCGGCAGGACATCAGCTTTATGAGTATCGCTGGTTCAGGGACAAAAAATATGCGGAGGATTATGCGAGCTTCTGGTTTGAAAATCCCGGTGCAGAACCCTTCAACTACACCAACTGGATCGGAGATGCCGTCTGGCAAATTTACAAGGTGTACCAGAATGAAGATTTTGTTACTGAGCTTCAGGATGAGTTAGTCGAACAGTATAAAGGATGGGAAAAGCGGTATTATGTCCCTTCTGAAGGTATGTTTGCCTGGGATGGCATGCATGACGGAATGGAAACGAACATCAATAGCCGGCAAACAGAGAACTGGTTCGCTGGGGCTCCGGGATACAGGCCCACCTTAAACAGCTATATGTGGGCTTACGCTTTGGCAATAAAGAACATTGCAGAACTCAACGGAAATGCCGAATTGGCCGGTTTTTACGCAAAAAAGGCCGACACGATAAAGAGCAACTTTCAGCAAAAGAATTGGGATCCCGACCGGAACTTCTTCTTCCACCGGTTCCAGAATGATGAACGCAATGGCATCAAAGCCAATTCGCTCACCTACGAAACAGGAGAATATGCGGGTAATCCGCATGGTCGTGAAGAAATCGGGTTTATCCCCTGGTATTTCAATATGCCGGATCCGGGTTTTGAGGCAGCATGGCAATATCTCATGGATCCCGATTATTTTTATGCTCCATTCGGTCCGACGACAGTAGAACAGGGGGATCCGCTATTCAAGATCGCCGAAAACTGTTGCCAGTGGAGTGGTAACGCATGGCCTTTTGCCACCGCGCAGACCTTAAAGGCAATGGCCAATGTGCTAAGGAATTATGATCAGAACTACGTGAGCAAGGAGGATTATTATGAGTTACTGGATATTTTTGCGCGTACCCACCGAAAGAATGGAAAACCCTATATCGCTGAAGCCAACCATCCTTATACGGGATCGTGGTCAGGTCATGATAATCCGGGGCACAGCGATCATTATTTTCATTCTTCCTACATTGATCTTGTGATCACCGGACTTATAGGATTGCAGCCAAAAGCAACGGATTCCATTGTGGTTGACCCATTGATTCCCGATAGTTGGGACTACTTTGCACTTGAAGATGTGGCCTACCACGGGCGCAATGTCTCCATTGTCTGGGATAGGACCGGAGATCGATATAATGTGGGTCAGGGACTGCGGATAATTTCAGATGGAAAAACAATAGCTTCTTCCCCAGAGATAAGAAGATTGGCTGCTCTTATTGAACCGGGCAGGATCCAAGACCCGAAGGAGCAGCTGGTGAATTACGCTGTGAATAATGAAGAAGATCAGTATTTTCCGCGAGTTATAGCCTCCTTCTCCGGGATAGGTGAAAATATTGCTCTAAAGGTCAATGATGGTCAACATTGGTATTATGAGCAGCCGGCAAACAGATGGACCACGGAATTTTCCGATAACGATTCTGAATACATAGGAATTGATTTCGGAATAGAACGACCCCTTCAGAGAGTAATCGCTTATTTTTTTGATAATGATCCGGATATCACCGTGCCTCAAACTTTTGACCTGGAATATTGGACCGGAAATAGCTGGCAGGAGGTCCCGGGGCAAAAACGAAGACCTGAAAAACCAAAGGCCGGGATGGCAAATTGGATAGATTTTGAACCAATAAAAACCTCAAGAATTAGACTGAGATTTCCGGACACTAAAAATGGTGCTGTAGGATTATCAGAATTGGAAGCCTGGGGAAAGGCTGATTTTCCGCTCAAAAAAGGCATCGGCGAGATAGATAATCTTGCTTATAATGCCGAGTTTTCCAGTTCTTATACCTCGAGATTTGATAATGTAAAAGGCATCAATGATGGACTAGCCAATCCAGCCAATCGCTGGACGGCTTATGAGTCCCCAAATTCGGAGGATTGGATCCAGTTTGATTTTAAGGAACCCAAACAGGTAAGTAATGCCAATATCTTCTTTTACAATGACAACGGGGGTGTTCAGCCTCCAAGCAGCTATACTGTGGAATATTGGAATGGAGAAGACTGGCAGGAAGTTTCAAACCAGGTCCGAATTCCTGAGGAGCCTATTGCCGGCCTGAACCAGATCTCCTTTGATACCGTGGAGACCTCGCGGTTAAGAATCGTTTTTCAACACAAAAGTAAAAAGGCCTTTGCGGGAGTTTACGAGGTAGAATTGCATTGAGGAATTATTCCAGCGGCCATAGGCCAGTCCTCCGTAACCCAGTTTGAATATTTCGCAGAGAATCACCATAACAAGTTTGTAACCCTCCGTCAAAGGATTTTAATTCATGAGATCAGCGCCATGAAACTTTTTTGCAGATTGACATATTTTCGTCTACCGCGATACGCTTGGTGGCCGGCTGTCATAGTCCCGGCTGTCTTGTTCGCGTTTTTTAATGGCTGTCGTCCGACGGTAGGGAGGAACGCAGAGGTCACCTTCTTTATCGGCTCCGACCTTCATTTTGAACAGGATGCTGACGACAGCACGGCAATAATAAACAAGAAAATGGCACGGGATATGGCTTCCCTTCCCGGAAAGCGGCAACCGGACACCGCTCTGAAAGTTCCTGCCCCTGAATTCGTTGTTTTTACCGGGGACATTACAGATCATGGAGGAGAAGGAGAATGGAAGGCCTTTACTTCCATCTTTGGATTAAATGGCCAGGGGGCGTTTCCCTTCCTGGTATATGAAGGATTTGGGAATCATGACGGCCCTTCTAAAGACAATCCGGGCAACCATGTTCGCAACGGTATCAAAGCGAGAAATTCAGAAAGAAGTGGCATCGCAAATGTCTCAGAAAATGGCTTGCACTATTCCTGGGACCGGGCAGGTATTCACTTCGTCAATTTGAACAGTTATCCCGGAAATCGGTGGGACCCTGGCTGTGGCTGGTGCCATTATTTTAAGGGAGGATATAGGGAGCCGGCATTTAGCCTCGATTTTCTAAAGAAGGATTTGAAGAATTCGGTCGGGGATAGCGGAAGACGGGTGATCCTGTTCTTTCACTATGGTCTATCCGGCTGGTCGAATGAATGGTGGACCCAGAAAGAGCAGGATGCATTTCACAGCGTTATCAGGGATTACAACATCATCGCCATTTTTCATGGACATGAACATGTGGTAAATCATTATAGGTGGAGAAACATTCCGGTATGGTGCGTGGGTTCAACACAGAAATCCCCAAAAACAGGAGAATACATGGTCGTACATATCACCGACGACCAGATCAAGGTCACTGAGAGGAAAGAGGGAACCTGGGGGAAGATCTATTCTGTGCCCTTGGTTCCAGAACTAAAAAAAAAGACGTAATAAATGCTGAACTATGAGAATCAAATCAACATTTAGGCTCTCGTTTATCCTATTGTTCCTGTGTTCGGGATGTGTTTCTGATCCGCAGCCATTCGCTAAAATCCCGGAGCCGACCCTTGACCGGGTTAGGATCACGGAAGGCCCGTGGCACGAAGCGATGGAGCTCGAGAAATCGTATCTAAAAAAATTAGACCCGGACAGGCTCCTTCACCATTTTCGGAGAACTGCAGGGCTCGACACCATTGCACGAGGCTATGGAGGTTGGGAGAGCGGATCCAGGGAACTCCGCGGCCATTCTATCGGGCATTATCTATCTGCCAGCTCCAGAATGTACCAGCTCACAAAGGATTCTCTTCTTCTGGACAACACGAAATATATTGTTCAAGAACTTCGCAAATGCCAGGAAGAAATCGGTTCGGGCTATGTCAGCGCATTTCCGGAAGAATACCTGGACAGGGTCGAAAATATGGAAAAGGTCTGGGCCCCTTATTATACCCTCCATAAAATCCTGGCGGGATTAAACGACTGTTATGTGTACAACAATGACGAAGTAGCTTTGGAAGTTGCACTGGATTTAGCACATTATCTGTACTCCAGGATTGCTCCTTTGGGAAAAGATTACTTTCAACAAGTGCTGGATAAGACAGAGCAAGGAGGTATGAACGAGGTTTTTTGGAATCTCTACTCCGAAACCGGGGATACGATATGTAAAGCACTCGCCACATCCTTTTACCAGCACAGCTATTTTGATTCTCTTGCCAAACGCAGGGACAATCTCAAAGGATATCATGCGAACTCCTTTATTCCTAATGTTGTTGGCGTAGCGAGGGGTTTTGAAATAAATGGGGATAGTAGAAGCAAGCAAATCGCCGAATATTTTTGGGATCAGGTAGTCAATACCCGTTCCTATATCACTGGTGGAACAAGCAACGGCGAACACTGGAACACGGATCCTCATCAGTTGCAGTCCGAATTGGGACCTGGAGCCCATGAAACCTGCTGCACCTATAATATGCTCAAATTGTCGAGCCATCTCTGGAACTGGTCGACAGACATTAAATATCAGGATTACATGGAACGCGCCCTGATCAATGGAATCCTGCCCACACAGAACAGGGAAACCGGAATGTCAATGTATTATGTTTCCATGGCTCCCGGATACTACAAAACATGGGGCACCCCCGAGGCCTCATTCTGGTGCTGTACAGGAACAGGCATGGAGAATTTCTCGCGCATCGGAGAATACCTCTATGGATTGCAGGCCAACCGGTTATATGTCAATCAATTCGTCTCCTCAGAGCTCAGCTACCCAGAGTCCGACCTAAAGCTGATACAGAAGACCACCCTGCCGAATGGAAATCAGGTTGAACTCCAGATTCAGTCTGACAGACCAGTGAAGATCAAGCTTGCCATTCGGATTCCCAGCTGGAGTAAAGGGGATTATAAAGCGACGATGAACGGAGACCCCCTGAATATCAGATCTGCACCTGGTTCCTATCTGATCGTGGACAGGCTTTGGAAGCGTAGTGATAAACTGAAACTGGTTTTTGCGCCACAGCTGTGGTATTCCCTCTTGCCTTCTACGAATGAATATATCGCGTTCGGGTATGGTCCCACCGTACTGTCGGCACGATTTGGTGTACCGGAAACAGTGGGCCGAATGCGACACGAATACGGCCCTTATAACGGCACTCCTGTGGATGTTCCAGCTATAAGATTCAACCCTGCCAGCTTTTTAAAAGACATTGAGACTGTCAATCTGGAAAATCGCCACTTCAGGATTAAAACGATCGAAGGGGAAAAAATCGACCTGGTCCCATTTTACGATATTCATATGGAAAATTATTCTGTTTACCTGCCCATTTCAAAGCAGACGGTCAAAATGAATAATAGAAAGGTAGATCCTTCGGAACACATATAGCGCCTGATCATGACGCTTCAATGCCGGAATCGTGAAAATGCTTTAAAACAGCGATCAAAAATTCAAGAAATGGACCCAAGAGATTATTCGAATTATCATCATCCCCTAACAGGAATGTTTGAGATCCCAAAAACACAAAAGGATTGGGAAAAATACAGGCTGACAGAAGAACAAGTGACATTTTTCAAGGAAAATGGCTACGTATCAGGTATAAAATTACTCGAGGACTGGCAGGTAGATCTTTTGAGGAATGAACTTGCTGATCTAATGGTCCCTTCGCATCCTCTCAACCATTATTTCTATGAGTATCACTCCAATGAATCCAAAGACCGGAATGCGGTCCTCTTTCATTCCCTGGGACACTGGCGTATAGCCAGAGGTTATCACGATATTTTATGGAACCCAGCCTTTCTAATGGCGGCCCATCAATTGCTCGGCAACAAGAATGTGAGATTCTGGCATGACCAATTGTTTTGCAAACCCGCTAAACACGGAGGTGTTGTGGCCTGGCACCAGGACTACTCATATTGGACCCGCACCGTTGAAATGCAGCATTTGACCTGCTGGACTGCCCTAGATGATGCCACAGCGGAAAACGGATGTCTCCATTACATCCCAGGAAGTCATCGTTGGGGCCTTCTCCAGAAACCCGAATTGGCGGGGAGCATGGACAGCATAATGGAATTTTTGGATCAGGATCAGAAAAAACAGTTTCAACCGATACCCATCGAATTACAAAAAGGCTATTCCACCTTTCATCATCCCCTTCTTCTCCACGGTTCTTATGAAAATAAATCAGAAAGAAGTAGGAGAGCTTTTGTCCTGAACGTATTTGCCGACGGTACCCGGAGCAACACGAGTCAACCCCTGCTTAATGGTGTTCCGATAATCGAGAAAGGAAAAAAGATCGAAGGAAGATTCTTCCCTTTGTTGTTCGATACCTGAAAAACGGAGGTGGCGGATTTATTGCATATTCTTCGTGTCACTGTTGGATAGCAAAGGCTAACGTCAGGACAAGGCCAATCCATTCCAACCAAACAGGAACCAAACCTTCGAATCGAGCCTTCTCAGATTATTCTCAGCTCACACTGAAATACAACCTTATCCCATAACACCGGAAATTCAAGGCTCAGGAAGGGAATGGCCACTGTAACCTCTTGCTGCCACAGAACATCCGGAACCGACTAATAGAATCGGGCTCTGTTATCCTCGATCTCAGCAGTTTTTTTCAACGCCTCGACAACTTCGGGTTGTACCGTGGTCCGTTGTGCGGTGGTTTCTCTAGCCGCAAAGCTTCGGTAGGATTCCAGTTCTGCTGCAGGGTTTTTCCCCGTAACCTCAATTACAAACACTCCCGTCTCGCCAGTCAAGGGTTCACTCACCTCCCCTTCTTCCATTCCAAAGGCAACTCCAACCACGAAGGGTTCAGTGCCTGCACCCGGCAGCACTGGACTGTTCCGGTTTACCGCATCGGCCCTATTCACTTCGACATCCTGATTCGCAGCGATTTCCTGTAAGGTGTTTCCTGATATTCTGGCTTTAATGATTTCAGCCTTTTTCTCCTTCTGTAAGATCGGAATAACCCTGGATGAGGCAGATTCCACGCTGGGGAGTCCTTTTTCACTTGCAGCCGTTACCTGCACCACAACATACCCCTGAGGGATATCAAATCTCTTGATTTCTCCAGCCTCTGTTTCTTCCTCAAAAGCCCATTGCACGATCTGGCGTTGACCACCCAGTCCGGGTATGTTCTCTTCCAGAACCCCAATTTCCTTGACGGGTCTTACTTCAAGGCCATCTTTTTCAGCCACTTCCTCAAAGTTTCCTTCTTTGGCTGCAAGTTCAAATTGTGTGACTTTGGTGTACAAGTCATTCAAGGTCTTTTCAGAAGGTTGTATCTCGCGTGAAACTGTTGCGAGTTTAATGGCATCCTGCGGGGCAGTCTGTTCCTGAATGTCAATGACATGGTACCCGAACTGGGTTTCTACCACGCCGATAGTTCCCTCAGGATTGGAGAAAACGAAATCATTGAATGGTCCGACCATTGTGCCAGGGGTAAACCATCCCAGATCCCCGGCAGCCTCTTTGTTGGAAGCATCTGCGGAATAAGCAAGTGCCAGCTCGGCAAACTTGGTCTCATCCTGTCTCACTACGCCTGCGATGCTATCAGCCAGGGCCTCCGCTTCAGCCTTGGTTCTGGTCACTCCAGCGCCTACAGGAGAACCTTGGAAAGCCACAAGAATATGACTGGCCTTAGCAGAATCCGGAACCTGAGTCACTTCAACTACTCTGGAAAGATTCCAGTAGCTATTGGTCTTGTACGGACCATAAATGTCTCCCTCCTGTAACTGAAAGATAGAATCTGATATATCTTCAGGAATGTCATCCCTGAACAAGTAGGCATCGGAATAACGGATATCAGAAGTCTCGTTCACAAAAGATTCGTAATCCTCTGTTTTTCCAAAACCCTGGATCGTGTCATTGGTCTGCGTAACGGCGTTATATTCTACCCTATCCTTAAGGTACGAAAGCATTTCCTCTTTAATGGCAGCTTCGTCCTCCGCAGAGGCATTTTCTTGGAAAAGCACATATCGAATATCCCTGGATGCCTCCCCTTCGAACTGCTCCTTGTGGGCTTCCATATATTCCTTGATCTCAGCCTTGCTGACCTCTACTTCCGAGTCAGGTACGCTGGTATACGGAATGTTGACAAACCGGAGATCTACATTATCATTGGCAAACCGATATGCCTGCTCCCCTTCAAGTAAAGTGGCTCCTACCCCAGCCCGCACCAGGTTGAAATAAACCTGTTCCCTGGCTGCATCAGCTACTGAGGTCTCGTAGTTCAACCATTGCTGATAAGCTTGCGGCGAAGTATTCTTTAGCGTTGCCACATATTCCTGAAGTTTGTTCTCGTCGAACATGCCAGCTTCATTGAGAAAATTCGGATTGGAAGCCATCTCCGTCCTCATCATTTCCTTGATATGAGCTTCTTCAACACGAACGCCAAGCTCCTCGAGTTGCTCCTGAAGCAATACCTGACGCAGATTCATTTCCCATACCCTCTGGACCGCTTGGGAGGTGGAGGCATTGGGTCCCATATTGCGGGTATAGGCCTCTACCTGTCTTGCAAATTGTGCCCTATCCATCTCCTCTCCATTTATAGTCGCAATGGTATTCTGGGATTTTTGGGAAGAAAGACCTCCGTTGCGGATAACATCAGCCAATACAAAGGAGAAAAGCGCGAGTGCGATAATGATAATAAGGAAAACAGACCGTTGCCTTATTTTATTTAATACTGCCATTTTTTACGTAATTAAATCTGAAATACAGGGGGCGAAAATACCATTTTTAGGGTTACCATAAAACAATAAAACTCCAAAATCCGACGAAATGGTTAAATTACTCCTCTCGTCTGGCCTTCATCTCCACAAGCTCGATCTTCGTGTTGGACACTTCCCTGATAAAGAAGGTAAAACCTCCGATTTCTACGACTCCATCCTTGGGAGGTATCTCTTCCGTATGATTGACAATATATCCCCCCAGGGTCTCATAATTGTCTCCGATAGGAATATCCAGTCGGTAGCTCTCATTGAGATAATCAACCTCCAGTCGGGCTGAAAAAAGATAATGGTTTTCTCCCAATCTCTCCTCTACCATCACCACCGGGTCGTGTTCGTCTTCAATTTCTCCGAAAAGTTCCTCTACAATATCTTCTACGGTCATCATTCCACTCGTACCTCCGTATTCATCAATGACCACTGCAATACTCTTCCTTTTTTTGATCAGGATGTTCAGTACATCTTTGACAAGCATCGTCTCTGGAACAAAAACGACCGGAAGCAGAATGGACTTTATGGTAGCCGGCTTTTTAAAAAGCTCAAAGGAATGCACATAACCGATGATGTCATCAATATTCTCGCGATAAACCAGGATTTTGGACAATCCCGTAGCGGTGAATGTCTCCGACAGCTTATCCGGCTCTGTGGCCAGATCCACTGCGACGATCTCCGTTCTGGGAATCATCACCTCCCTTGATTTCACCTGAGAGAACTCCAGGGCATTCTGGAAGATCTGGATTTCGGAATCGATTTCCTGGTCCTCCTCTACCCTTTCCAGTTGTTCTGTGATGTAATTTCCGAGTTCCACCTTGGTAAAAGCCAGTTGCACCTCGTCGCCACTGGTCTTGAAGAACCGCTTAAGTACTACATCTGAAATCCAGATCACGAAAGAGGATATAAAACTGAAGAGCAGATAAAAAAGGTAAGCCGGCAAAGCAAAGAACTTCAGCAGAAAATTCGCGTAAATCTGGAAGAAAACCTTGGGTAAAAATTCCGCGGTTATCAGAATGACTAGTGTGGAAATAAGGGTCTGTGTCAAAAGACTCAGATCCGTAAAGATGTAATTGAGAAATTCATTGTCCGAGGGCATGCTCCGGAACCAGTCCATCAAAAGATCCCCCATGAAAAATCCGTAGATCACCAGGACGATATTGTTCCCGACCAGCATGGTGGCGATAAATTTCGAAGGTTTGCGCGTCAGGCGGGTTAAGATACGAGCCAGGAAGTCATTTCCCTTCTTCTCAATCTCCACATGGATTTTATTCGCGGAAACAAAGGCAATTTCCATCCCCGAAAAAAATGCCGAAAGAATCAAACAGGAGACAATAATGATAATATCAGTCGCCATATGTTATTTGTTCCGGTTGCGGTACTTATGCCTGAAATGCCGCTTAAAGAAGAACATGAATATCCCGATAATACAGAAAAGAAGGAACAGGTAGGCCTGGTCTCTTTCCTGGTCCCATACCCGCACGGCCTCATACAGGAAAAATCCCGCTACTGCCAAATATGCAAATTCAACTACCCTATACATGTTCATGGTTCGTCTTCTATGATTTGTACTCCCGTGTTGGACCTTGACCGGAAATTACTGAATTCCTGATTACTGTCAAAACCCTCCGCCTCATTGATCGCCCCGTTTTTAAACCTGATCGTGTTGGGTCGGTCGGTGAAGACCCAATTATTGCTCTGATCCCAGTAGAGCTGTTCCGCTGTCAGACGGGTGCTGTCACTGGTGATCACAACCACATTGCCTCTCAGATCGATCAACCCCGTAAGGTTGTATACAATTCCGTAATCCGCTGTGACCGTATTTTTCCCCTGCTCCCCTTCAAAAAATGCCACCTTCAGTCCTTCAGGGAATTCGCGGTAAGGAAATTCCTTATTGGAGAAATCTCGCATTTTATCACTCTTCAGGGTGGCGACCACCTTGCCGGAGTCCGTATAGACGAGGTTTATTCCTTTTCCTATTGCCTGTGGGGCGTCAGCGGGCATTTCTAGCTCTCTGACACCCTGCAGATTTCCCTCACATGAAAAAAGCATTGTCACAGTGAAAACCGTGACAATGCTTCTGAATATATTCCCGTATGTGACAATCATACTACAAAGTAGGTACCCTCACGCTCTCACCGATCCAGCAGTTGAAAGATATCGTTTTGCCCTGCATTCCGGCCTGAAAGATATCAGAACGTTGAGGTGCCCGGCCACGGTATGCTGCAGCTGTCTGATTGGCAACACTACTGATTGAAGGATCAACCCGGCCGGCCTTTTCAGCATAATCAGCTGCCAACCAGTACACCGCACGCTTTTCAAATGAATTCGATCCACAATTGTTGGCGCTGGCTGCATACATATCCGCTATCTGAAGATATGCCCTTCCGTACGAAGGCCTTGCCTGTAGTGCTTTCCGATAAAAGTTCCGCGCCTGGGAAAACTGACCCTTATCTTTATATTGACCAGCGATCATACCATATACCCGGGCCTTATCGGTCGCATTGGTTTCAAGCTCGGCAGACTGGTTAAAATATTCAAGGGCTTTGCTGGCATTTCCATCAGCTTCAGCCAATTGCCCCAGATAAAGCGCAGTTTTAGCAGAAGGTTCTAACTGGTGTAATGCCTCCACCATTTTAAAGAACAAGGGATCTTCTGTACATTCCTTGGAAGACATCATTCCCGCTGCATTTCTGAGCCAGTCTATATTTCCTTTGTTAGCAGCAAAATCTTTGCTGTAAAGTGGAATCAGATTTTCACAATCCGCACGCTGGCCGAGTTTGGCATCAATACTTCCCTTGATGGAGCTGTACGCCTTAAGGTTCACCTCATAAGCATTCATTCTGCTCTTTTCTTTGGCGGTCAACTCCTCACCAGCTTCCTGCTTCTGAATAAGTTTCTGAAGACCTTCAGCCAGTTCATTTTCATTACTTTCAACTTCAGCTATGATAATATCATATCCCTCAAAGACATCCTGGAGATCTTTCTTCCCGCTATCCTGAAGTTCCACCAACAGGTAAAAATAGGTATAGAGAGACTTGGCATTAAAGGCTTTCTTATCTTCCTTGAAGGCCTCATCGAAAGCAGCATATTGTTCTTCCAGGGTTCCGATCTTGTAATCGTACATCGCCTGAGCGATATCCGCTTTTACTTCTGCAGCACTTGTCTTTTGTGGGAAGTACTGAAGACGCTCCTTATACAGGGAGATCAGATCCTCTGCGATATCCGCTTTTTCGCCTTCTGGGGCTTTTTCTAGCATATCCTTAAGGATGCGCTCTCCGTACTGGTACGTTACAATGCTGTATGTTGGGCATTCCTCCCTCAGGGTTTGGATTCGTGGGTAGGCGGCTTCATAATTTTTGGCTTTGGCATCACTGTAGGCCAGAGAGGCGGTGGTCGCACACTCCTGGTTCGCCTGTGCCTGCAAAGCCCCCGTGCTTAACAACAAACCAGAAAGGAATAGTATCACTTTAGTTTTCATAGTATAGGGTTTTTTTCAATTAGTTGTTATTCAAATCTTCTTTTTATGAACCACCTGTCGCTTAGAGAGAGGCTTATCATCACGTTGAAAAAATTTTCCTTTATCAGTCCGGAGTCGGTCGTACCACGTTGTCCATACTCGAATCCGACATTGAGGTTGGAAAAATTTCCTCCTGCTGGTAATCCTACTCCAAAAGATATGCCAAGTTCGTTTATAGCCTCTCCATCAAGGCTTAGACCTGTTTCCTCCATTCTGAATCCACCCCTGTAGACCACCCTGCTGAAGTAACTAGTCAGAGAGTTATATTCCGGGATGTAAAATCCCCCGATTCTCATTTTTGTGGCAGAACTATAGCTGGCTCCCTCGACTGAAAAGGAGCGGTTGCTGAAATTGCTTTCCCCGGTATTCTCATATTCCGCACCAACGAACCACTTCAATGGCTGCCCTATTCCAGCCCCAATGGTCACACTTGCAGGAAGCGTTAGGTCGGTAGCACCTATTTCAATTTCCTCCCGCTCAATCGGCACTTCATTTCCCTGTGCAGTGATAAGTACAGTGGCAAGCTCACGCTCGTTGTCAGATCTCAAATCAGCTTGAGGAGCATAATGTGCCCCTAGCCTGATTTCCAGTTTTTCGCTGAGCATTCTCTCATAATCCAAACCTATTTTATAGGTAAAGCCCCTGAGGTCGGAACTGTTGATTTCCCGGGTGCCAAACTGCAGGCCTTGCCTGATGTGAATGTTCGAGTTCTCGATGTTCCCGAAGTTATAGTGTGCTTCGGCACCGATGCTGATATTAGGGGTGAGTTCAAATCCTGCACCGAGAAAGACCTTATTGATCCCGCCGCTTCCGGAAAAACGACCGGCGGTACCGGCTTCTTCGTTGATATCAATGATGTTGTATCCCACTGCAGAATATGGAATAAGACCAAAACCGAATCCGAATTTGTTGGTAGGTATCCCTATGGCGAGATAATCCAAGGTGGTCACACGAGCAGAACCTGATTCCGTGGCAGATTCAAGAGCTGTCCTGGAATGGCTGCCCGCTACGGAATAATTAGTTAGTCTAAGCCTTCCGTATCCGGCGGGATTCTGAAGGTTCAAATGAATGCTATCGGAAAATATACTGATCCCGCCCATCGATTTATTCTCAACAGTTCCCCGGAACGTGTTCAACCCAACGCCATAAAAGGAATATGGGGAAGTGGTGCGTTCCTGAGCCGTCGTAATCACTGAAATAAATAGGAATACGATTAATATTAATCGCTTTGTCATCGATTGGTATTAAATTCGAGAATGTGGTTTAAGCCCTCCAATAAGAAATTGGAGTTGGCAAATATGCTATTT
The DNA here is from genome assembly GCA_946887075.1 of uncultured Salinimicrobium sp. The sequence continues at coordinate 9,754 of CAMPKA010000014.1, read as the reverse complement.
TTTAAGTTTACAGACAAGAAATCTGCATCTCCCCCTGTAAGAATTGTAATAAGATTATTATTTCTCTCCCGGTAGGCGTCAATGAAGCCATCCATTTCCATCCTGATCCCTTCTATGACACCAGTCAGGATAGAACCCCGGGTGCTGCGTCCCAGAACGTCCTCCACCTGGACGGGCTCCACCTCAGGTAATTTTCCGGTAAATGAATGAAGGGATTTCAGCCGCATCCTGAGACCGGGAGAAATCGCTCCTCCAAGGTACCGGTTTTTCTCATCCTTCAGGTCATAGGTAATACAGCTTCCGGCATCAATGACCAGCACATTTCTCGAAGGAAAGAGTTTGCTTGCTGCTGCCACCAATGCTTTCCTGTCATTTCCTAAAGTCTCGGGCGTTTCGTACAAATTTTCAAAGGGCAAAGAAGTGGTTTCAGAAATCTCCAGAAGGAAAGGATTGTGGAATAATTCCACAGGAAGACTGTAGTTTTCGGCAGATACATCGGAAACAACCACAGCTCCTATGGACAGGAATTTTTCAGAAATTTTCTGGATCTTCTCATTGAGATGCGCCTTATTAGTCACGTATTTCTCAAGAAGTTCACTCCTTTGAAAAACAGCCGTTTTGGCTATGGTGTTTCCAATGTCAATAATTAAATTCATCGGGAGCCCTTGATCTGGCTAAGTTACAAAAGCAATTTTTTTTCAATTCCTTTGTCAAATAATAATTTTGAATCTATATTTGCACCCGCTTGCTCCAGGGCAAGTATTATTACCAATGGTGCCTTAGCTCAGTTGGTAGAGCAAAGGACTGAAAATCCTTGTGTCCCTGGTTCGATTCCTGGAGGCACCACTTAAAAACCCGAGATGAAAATCTTGGGTTTTTTTGTTTATATACTCTTTAACCTGTGGCTACAGAAAAGTGTTGTGCAAGTCTGTTTTCATTTTTTCATTAGAATTCTTAACGACCAGTGAAGTCAGTAAAGTCCGGAAATGGATACCTCCGGTGCACAATTGGAGCCTTACAATTCAGCAATTTTATATTAAATTTCGAGAAAGGATACCCCGGGCGGTAATTGTCAATACCTCTAGCGCCAGCGACCAGAGGAATTGTAACCTCAGAAAGCATTTAATCCACAAACGCGTTCTGTAATCGGTTTTTCATGTTTAGCTTCGGATTCTAATCCACATCCCAACAAAACTTAACTTCCGAATTTCTAATAGGTTCAATTTTATTGCTTTCAGCATTTGCCTTCCAAGCTTTATGTATCCTGTAAATTTTTCTTTGCCTAGGGTCCGTTCTGTAAAAGATCGCAATAATTTCTTCCATTAAAGAATTCTCCACCTCACAATATCCTATTGTTAGTACTTGATCTTGCGTTAACCTATTAATTTGTAAAGTGTCAAGAACGGAATATATCTCCCTACGGTTACTATCAAGTTCAATCTTGGAAAAAAGAATTAACTTCTTATCATTTTTTTGCAATTCTGTTATTCGGTGTGTGGGATCGTATCCAGCCTTTGAAAATGAGGTGTCGGAAATCTTTTCGTAATCTTTTAAAAAACTGATGTTTTTAAAATCCGAGTATGGTGTATTGAAAAAATTAACTTTGTCATCAGGGTTTGAATTGCTATGGTTGCACGAAACAATCAAAAGAACCAAGAATAGAGTGAGCTTTTCCATAGTTGTCCTTACTTCCCTACATTTTTCTCGCTAAATGATAATATATTTAGTCTTTAAATTCATTCCTTCTAAGGGACATTTTGTTTATGAAACTTAGGTCGGAAGGAAAGCGTTTTTAGGTGGAATAGGTTTCCATACAATGACACAAAGACTAAGCCAAACAATCTTATCCTCCTCCAAAAACCACCGATCAAAAAAGGACGTAGGTCAGCAGCTTTACATCTTATGAAAATTTAAAAACCATCCTCAACCTAGGATTTGTAGCCTCACAATAAAGCTTTACGGCTTTCAGGAAAAGTTCAAATTAATAAAAATTTGGTTCGAATTTCGAATTCTTTCCTTAACTGGTTCATGAAAACCACGAGGAGATACACGGTGGAATTGAGGAAAAAACAAGTGAAAATATATCTAGTGAACCCCTCATCCACCACTTTTGACTTCTTTACAATCAACACCTGAATCAATTTTTTTGGGTCTTGACCCAAAAAAAGAAATGTCTAATTTGCCCGAAAATGGGTAAGTCTTCAAATGCAATCATGTATGAATAATGCAATTTACTTTTTATTTCTTTTGGTCATCCTTCTTCAATCCTGTATAAATTCTGAAGAACAAGATTCTCCCCCAATTTTTAACAATGCTTCCTTTCAGGTTATAAGGATCGATACCGATCTAGAAACAGATACGGTCAAACATTCAGATTTTGCCCGTGATTTCGAGTATATCGAGCTGGAAGCCAATGAGAATTCGCTTATAGGAGAAATAGACAAAATGAAAGTTGACGATAAGTATATCTACATTTTAGATAAAGATATCACCAAGTCATTATTAGTTTTTGATCGTACTGGCAACTTTGTAACTAAAGTAGGTAGGCAAGGGAAAGGCCCCGGGGAATACAATACTATCAACGATTTTGCTATAGCTGCTAATAATAGGATCGTAATTTCTGATTGGTCTAATAAAAGTCTTTTATTTTTTGAGAATTTTAAGTTCAAAAATGAACAGAAAGTAGAAGAACGGTTGGAATCGGTAACTTTTGATGGTAGCCATTACTATTTCAAAATATTCCTAATGGATCAAATTTCTACTCACGAATTGATGGTTACTAATAAGAACCTCGCTATCCTTAGCAAACATTTTCCCGTTCCTGAAGGTACTGAACCTGTTTATGTAATGCCGTACAATTTTAGACACTACGGTGACTCCATAACCTTTTTCCGCTTTTTTCGTAATAAGGTCTATCGTTTAAAGGATGGTAAAATCTTCCCAAAATATTATTTTGACTTTAAGGGGAATGATGCCCGGCATATTTATTCTGATACAGAGCCTGTTGTAGACTTGGAAAATACCACAATTCTCTACACAAAATTTTTCGAAAACCCTGATATAATTTTTTTCAATTTTTCAAAATCCAGAAGAGGATGGTTTGCTCTGTATAACAAGCATACCGGTGCGCTTAAATATTCCAGTACCATAGCAAATGATGTAGGAGCAGGTGTTAATTTTCTTTATAATGATAAGGATTTTATCTATGGTGTCATTTATCCTGAGGATTTAGAATGGTCGGATTATATGAAGATGATGAAAGAAAAAAAGAAAGATATTTACAAAGCCAATCCCGTCTTGGCGATCGCCCGTTTCGGAAGTAACTGATGGTGAAAATAATTCTAAAAGAATAAAATATTAAAAAACTGTTCTCTGAATTTTAGGAGTCATACCATATCTATCGTTCGACAAAAATTTCGAGAACCAAAAATTGCAAGTTAAATTTTCTCCGTTGTTTGAAAATACCCCAATCACTATCTGGCAAAAGCCACCATTAAAAGATTGATAACAACTCAATACACCTATTGGGATATTATTTCTTTATGGACAAAGAATATCCCACTCCAAGATCTTCCTCCAGGCACCAAGCGTCCCATGCTGCAATGAGAAATTCCCCTGTATTTCCTTCTTTGTTTTTACATCCCTATAAAAACTACAGGATCAATACCTTCCAAAACAATATTGCTTCTTTCTTGTTTTATCCTATTGCTGAAATACTATTTTGCTCTTCTACCTGACTTACAAAAAGAATGCTGAAAAAGTATTATATTCATTAGGAGAAAACAAAATTTTTCAAAAAATGTCTAAAAAACTCATTTTAATTGCCCTTACTCCATTTCTTTTTGCCGGCTGTCATAAAAAAAGAGCAGAGGAAGAAAAAATTGCCAGGATAGATCTAGTGGATTCATACAAGACTGTTCGGAAAGTCAATCTCAGTGAAATTGCGCAAAGTATAGAATACATCCCCCTGGGAGGCGACAGCTCAATTATAATCGACGAAATTCGCTCACCAGAAGAAAATATAAAATTTTCCGACAATATGATCTTAGTAAGAGATACTTCCGATGAAGTATTTCTTTTTGATGCCTCGGGTAATTTTTTGAATAAAATCGGTAATAAAGGCCGAGGTCCCGGAGAATATACCAATCTAGAAAATATAGCGCTGCTACATGACAAGAATTTAGTGGTGCTTTATGATATTTATCCCAAAAAAGTAATGTTCTTTACGGAGAAAGGAGCCCTCGTTAAAGACCTACCGGTTGATCTTTGGTCTTTGGGACTGGTGAGCAACGGAACGGATCTGATATTTGTGAATACTTTGGGAACCCGACAATATTCAGATTTCTACGGATTAACTGTTATGGATACTAACGGAAAAATTTTGAAACGCCTTCTTAATAAACCGGAAGAAGAAAAACTCTCAGAAAATGAAAATTTCAGGTTGGCCGGTTTCAAAGGCAATGGCTATTGGTTAGATGGAGATTTCCATTATTTTGAAAACAGTACTTATTCAAAAAGTAAAATTTGGAAGATCAATGACAATTATGAGCTTCAAGGGAAATATGAGATCAATATCGGAGAGGAAGGTAAGATGCCTCTGAGAATGCAGACTGAAGGAAAAATCCTTGATTTGGCAAGATTAATTAAGTATAACACCATTGAAAGTTTGGTTGAATCTTCCAATCACATCTTTGCACGTATTTATTATGCAAAAGATAAAAGATTGAATCATGTGTTTTATGACAAATCAAAAAAGAGTGCAGTTTCCGTTCGGTTTGATAAAATTAATAGGAAAGGAATCAACTTTGCCTTCTATAACGATCTCGATGGAGGCCTGCCCTTTTGGCCCACGGGAAAAATTTCCGACAACAAGTTCTATATGTTGACCTATGGGTATCGCTTAAAAGAATACATGGAAGGGAGATCACCAGCCTCGGAACTTATTGGTGACAAATACAAGGAACGCTTTCTTGCTTTGACAGAGAACACTGAAATAAAAGATAATCCCATATTGATGGTAGTAACTTTAAAAAATTAAGACCTTATGGATTAGAGCAAAGATCCTTATCCAGTTGGACGGTAGATATGACCAAAGAGAATGGCATATCTATGTATTTTTGATGATGCAAAGTGGCATCCTATTGTTTCGGAAAAAATAAAGGATAAAGAAGTTACTTTTAAAGAGGTCGGAGTTAAAAGGACTTATCTCCCAGTCACTATAGAGGGAACCAATATAATCCCATTTTCTTCTCCTATCATAATGGATTCTTTAAGAAACATTATTCGCTCGAGCCGGATTCATCAGAGCTTTGTTCGGCCATAATTTTCAGAAAATCACATTAAAGAAAACACGGTTAAAAATAGATCCAAAGATCTAAGAGAAAGAAAACTCCAAATGGCTTCGAAGAGTGATTTTTCAGACGTAAAGACAATTTATACTATTACCTAAATTTTCTTCCTATATTCCTGCTCTGATGACCATTTCAGAAGTTAAAGGAAATATCTTCGAATTCTTTTTCCCTCAAGTTGAAAAGAGTTGCAAAATACGGTCCTTCCTGGTTAGCTTTTTTTCAACGTAATGTCCCGACCTGAAATAAGTTATCGATAATTTGCCCCGCAGGTCCCCTTTGAGGGAAGGACCGAAAAACTGGTTTTGATCAAACCCATGGTCAATGAATAATAAAAAAGGGAGGGATGGCTTCAATTATCTGCGGTCAGAGAATATTTTGGTCGGACCAGTAAAAAGTTATACTCAAACCACCAACTCAAACCTTGGTTGAAGAAGTATCCAAACCTGATGAAAGTAGTCACCGCAACGCGTCCTGAAGAAAACTCTGGCGGTGATATCGCTTTTATAAAAAGTAGAGAACGTAAACACGATAGTTTATTGTCATTTTTTTAATATATTTAGTAAATATTTTGAGAAGTATAACTGTTGTCAGCAAACTTAATGGTATTTTATATTGAAAAAACCACATTCTTATAAAAACTTCCTTTTCCAAAGAATAATTGGTTTTATCCTTGTAGGGTCAATATTGTTTTATGGGTACATCTCCTATGACACCTACTATATACCTTCAGATTCGATGACCAATACCATCCTTCCGGGAGATTTTGTTTTAGTTAACAAATTAGCCTATGGCCTGAGGTTTACAGATGGGAGCTCCGACATATCAGAAAGGAAATTTAAGTTATCAAATTTTAAACGGGGTGATGTGTTAATATTTAACTTACCTGTAGGAGATGAAAAGTATCACCATAGCAAAACCGATTCATTTTTTTTAGATACTGGGAATCAAGAAGAAAAAGTTGCATTAGCGAGTACTGAAACCCTTGATTATTTAATTGCTTTTCCGATATCCAAAAGAAAACCATTAATAAAGCGTCTAATTGGTTTGCCTGGGGAAATAATTGAATTAAAGAACGGGAAAGTCCTGATAAATAACAAACAACTGGTTGAGGAAAAGACCGTGAACGTAGATTTAATACCTCCGGATAATTTGGGTCTGGGAGAAATAAAGGATTCGTATTTTAAAAACATATTTCCACACAATAAAAACGTGCGCTGGGGGAAATATAGATTTGGTCCAATTCAGGTTCCAGGCAAAGGAGATACCGTTTTTCTTGACCAGTTTAATCTCCCTATTTATGAAAAAATTATTGTAGTTTTTGAAAAAAATGTATTGGAAGTCAAGAATGGAAAAATTTGTATAAATAGTAACTGCTCCAATAAATATGTCTTTAAACAAGACTATTACTTTATGTTGGGAGACAATAGAAGGTTTTCTTATGATTCAAGAATGTGGGGTTTTCTTCCAAATAATCATGTAATTGGGAGGGTGGAAATGGTTTTATTGTCTGAGAAAAAGAGTGGAATGCGTTGGAAACGATCTTTTAAACCTATTTAAAAACGGGAATTGAAGATTTAGTCCTGGCATTGGAATTAATGCAAAGAGTTATGCAGTATTGGTACTTTTTCCTAGTAAAAAGTAAGAAGCATATAAAGTTTATTACCTATATCCACTGATAAAAAATATTAACAATTTGGAATTTTGAAACTAGTCTGGAATATAATATTCTTTATTTTAGTTGCTCTGTTATTGAGCACGCCATTTGCTGTTTTTCCGGATATCCGTTTTGGGGTGGTGAAGGGAAAAGTATTTTGGTTTTATGGGAGCAGTGCCCTTGTTTTGATTTTCGGTTTATTCCATATTTTCTTTAAAAAAAAACCTTGTTCTTTAGTATTTAACCTGGTTGATGCAGCAGTTATAGTTTTATATTTCTACACAGTGGTCCGGATTTTTTTGGATAACACTAATCTTTTCCTTTTAGATAAATTTGCAATAAACTCTTTGTTGGTTGGCCTTTACATTAGCTTCAGGTTTTATACCGCCTCAGCTGCACCAAAATACAGAACTTCTTTTCTATTGCTTTTATGCGTTGTGCTTATGATGGTGTCGATCGGGCAAAGTGTTGCAGGCTTTATGCAATTGTACGGCCGTGAACAATCGAATAATGCCTATTTTCAAGTTACGAGTAGTTTTGCTAATCCAGCACCTTTAGCATTTTTTTTGGCGGCTATTGCCCCTATATCTTTAGGTATTTATTTTTACGCTTCCAAACAGTTACAAGGCATTGGGTTACCCAATAATCGGAATGGTGTTTATTTCAGAAAATTTGCGCTTTTTGGTCTTATTTTATTGTCAATCATTAGCCTTCTACCATCACTTGTTCTTTTACCTGTTTTGAAAATTCGAACCGGCTGGTTAATGGCGCTTGCAGGTTGTGGTATGGTTTTACTGTTCCATAACTGGGAATGGTTTAAAAGTATCTATAGAAGGCTAAATAAAATAAGCATTGTAGGTTTATGTGTATTCATAATGACCATATGCACAGGATTCTACCTGTTAAAAAAAGATTCTGCAGATGGCCGTTTATTGGTTTATAAGGTTACCCTAAATAAGATAATGGAAAAGCCATTTGCAGGCCACGGATACCATAGTTTTTACGCCAATTATAATAACTGGCAGGCTGATTGGTTTGAATCTCATTCTGAAGAACTGGATGGGAAAATGGCTTCTCTGGCGGGTAATGTAAAAATTGCCTATAATGAGTTCCTGGAGGTTTGGGTAGAAATAGGTATAATAGGGATACTTCTCTTTATATTAATTATGTTCTTGCTTTTGCGAAGTCTTTTCCAACACATTTTGATTTCCGAAAAATCCAACGGAACAAATACATTTTCAGAAAGCCAAAAAGGCCTAGTGATTTGTTTTTCCGGATTGTTAATGGCAGTCATTGTTGGATGTTTTACTTATTCTCCTTTTAATGGCGTGTCCGTCAAACTACTTTTTTTTATTGCTCTTAGTGTTTTGGGCACTCTTTTGCCTTTCAAAACTTTTCCTTTAAATAAAAAAAACAGTTATTTACCCGAACTTCTCATTCCCCTGGTCTTTATAGGAATACTATTCTTCTTAAATAGCTCTTATAAACGCTATGAATCATTAACGCATTGGGTTAGGGCTCACCACTTATTCACTTACCAACTTTACGCAGATGCTATTAAAGAATATAAGCCACTATTGCCTCAACTCATGGCGGATGATAGATTTCTTCAGGAATATGCAAAAGCTCTATCTCTTAACAACGAAAATAAGGAAAGCAATGCTATTTTAAAAAAAAGCCATACTTATGGCAGTGACGTGTTTTCCATGATTACACTGGGAGATAATTATATGCAATTAAGACAGTATACGCTAGCAGAAAAAGCTTATAAGAGAGCAGGCTATATGCAACCCGCGATGTTTTATCCTAAATTTTTGCTTGTGAAACTTTATGTGGAAACGAACAACGAACAAAAAGCTGTTTCACTGGCTAAGAAATTACTGGATAAAAAAGAAAAAATAAGTTCTGTTGCATTAAACGAAATGAAAACTGAGATGAAAAATTTGATAGACACATATGCTAACGATTAAAGAGAAAGGAGGCCAGTGACAAAGATGTATAACCGTTATTGCTAGTTACGTATTGGCTTCTCTGAAATGATATATGAGAAAACTTAGATTATTAACTTTAAGATTTAAAATTATGAAATCAAAATTCCTTTATTTAATTATGCTTACTGCTTTAATTATAGGTGGTTCGCTTACCACAATTTCTGATTCAGAAGTTGTAAGTAATTTTACTCTTGCAGATCTTGGAGAAACCGCTTTTGCACAAACTGAGGAAGGGGAAGAAGCCTGCGTAACCCCTGGTCCTACACATTATTCCCGACACGGATTTATAACAACAACCGTAGATTGTTTTAATAGTGATGGTTTTTTATGTGGTCAGGCAGCTAAATGTCAAGAAGACAAGAGTTTGGAGGAACTTCCCTACAATCAAATGGTAGTGTGTGTAACTGACGACTGCGCTAACGCTTAAATACAATTTTAAAGAAAAAGGTCATCTAGAACGAAAGGTGGCCTTTCAACTAATTAAAAAAAATGAGATATTACCCTTTAATCGCTGTATTATTATTTTTTTCCTGTAAACATGGAGAAAAAGAATTGCCATTTACAGATTTGCCAATTATTGACCTTACCAACGTATATAATAAAGAAGAAAAAAAATTAAACTTAAGTGAAATAACTTCAGATTTAACTTATATCCAGCTGGAAACAAATAATAATTCTGTACTAGGGCCAATTGCTGATCCTGGAAAAGATATTAAATTTTATAAGGATAAAATTTTGATAAAGGATAAGTTAAATAA
>CAMPKA010000013.1 GCA_946887075.1 uncultured Salinimicrobium sp. | reverse complement strand
TTTTCCTGGACATAAAAAACCCCCAAATAATGTCTAACTATTTGGGGGCACTTCAGAATAGCAGCTTTTTATCTTGTTGCGTGGAATGATTACCTATCCTGGTATGATATGTTTCCTGTAATAGTCCAGGATCCCGTCTATAGGTCGCTGCACGATATTCCCGATCTCCAACCGGTAAGGTTGCGCAACATCCCGAATGATGTCTTGTGAGAAAAAGGCTATCGATCCGACAAAGTGGATCGGTACATTCTGTGCTTCCTTGAAACATAGCACCCGGTGTTCGATGAAATTTCGCATCCCCTCCACGATGAGCTGATAGAAGTATCCGTTCCTTTCGTTCTTGAATATGAATTCTGCGAAAGAAGCCAGGTAGGTGTTCGGATTTTCTTTTTTGTAGATGTTCTCCTTGATCACATCTGCTGAAAGATCGAATTCCTTTTCAAATACGTCGGCGATCGCCTTAGGCATTTTCTTATAATAGTAGTCTCGGATAAGCCGCTTTCCGAAATAATTTCCGCTGGCCTCGTCCATCAGGATAAAACCAAGGGAATCGACTGCGGTCCGAATTCCAGTGCCATCAAAATAACAGCTGTTGGAGCCCGTTCCCAGGATACAAACGATTCCTGGCTTGTCCGTAACTGCATAGACAGCGGCAACCATATCCTCTTTTACCTGAACCTCCTGTGCGGCCGAAAAAAAATCCTTCAGGATTGCCGCAAGAGCAGCAGTGGGTTTGGGTGTCCCACATCCGGCACCATAAAAATGGACCTTGGTCACCTCGTTCTTTACCTTGAGAAGATCCTGATTTTCCGCCAGCCGGGTCTCCAGCACCTCTGTCTTGAATACTGCTGGGTTCAGGCCTTTGGTACGGGTTTTAAGGACCTGTTCCCCGGCTGCATTCAATAGGATCCAGTCGCACTTGGTGGACCCGCCATCTGCAATTAAAATCATGTTTTTGTCAGTGTTGAAAAGACCTCTGAAAAGAGGCCTTCAAATTTATTTCAATCCAGCTACATATGAAGCCATCTCGACGAGCTTGGCCGAATAGCCGAATTCATTGTCATACCAGGCGATCAATTTAAAGAAATTATCGTTTAATGCAATACCCGCACCCGCATCGAAGTTACAGGTATGCGGATCGGAGACGAAATCCTGGGAGACAACTTCTTCCTCCGTATAGGAGATGACTCCTTTATAGTCGCCCTCCGCGGCACGCTTAAAGGCCTGTTTGATCTCCTCGTAGGAGGTCGCTTTTTCAGTGCGGACGGTCAGATCCACCACAGATACATCCGCAGTCGGTACCCGAAATGCCATTCCGGTCAGTTTCCCTTTGAGTTCCGGGATCACTTTCGTAACCGCTACAGCAGCACCTGTAGTACTTGGAATCACATTGCTGAGCGCACTACGTCCCAACCTGTAATTCTTGCCTGAAGGGGAATCCACGGTAAATTGAGTTGCTGTGGAGGCATGTACAGTCGTCATCAAACCCTCTACAAGACCAAATTCATCATTGATGACCTTGGCCAGAGGGGCAAGGCAGTTGGTCGTACAGGAGGCATTCGAGATCAGCTGATCCTCAGGCCGGATATCCTTATGGTTCACGCCCATGACGAACATAGGGAGGTCCTTGGAAGGTGCGGAAATGACCACTTTTTTGGCCCCGCCTGTCAAATGCTTGCTTCCTCCGTCTTTCCCTGTGAAGATCCCGGTACATTCCATGACCACCTCAACACCTGCGTCGTTCCATTTTAACTGCGCCGGATCCTTTTCAGAGGTGACCCGAATTTCATTTCCGTTTACGATCAGCTGTCCGTTACGCACTTCGACCTCTCCCTTGAACTTTCCATGAACAGAATCATATTTCAGCATGTAGGCAAGATGTTCCACATCGAGCAGGTCATTGATGGCCACTACCTGGACATCATCGCGTTCTGCCGCGATCCGGAAGGCGATCCTTCCGATTCTTCCGAATCCGTTTATTCCTATTTTCGTACTCATGATCTTTACTTTTAAATGTTAGACTGTAGTGATATTAAGGACTCTTCTCAACTCCCTGTCCAGAGGCCGCTGTCCCTTGATGGCTTCTTCGAAATGAACCGAAGTGACTATCCTGTTTTTGATTCCTACCATAACTTTGCTCTCTCCCCGTAGCAAGGCTTCTATTGCCCCTACCCCGAGGCGGCTCGCCAGCACGCGGTCAAAACAACTCGGTGCACCCCCTCTTTGGATATGCCCGAGCACGGAGACGCGGATATCATAACCCTGCAGATTGTCCCCGATATATTCAGCGAGCTCAAAAATATTCTTGCCACTCTTCTCCCCTTCTGCAACCACGATGATACTGGAGGTCTTTCCTGATTTTCTGCTTTTTTCAAGGGACTCGAGCATTTGTTCGATCCCCTTATCCTCTTCCGGGATCAGGATTTCCTCTGCACCGGCACCCACTCCACTGTTCAGCGCGATGTCCCCGGCGTCGCGGCCCATCACCTCCACAAGAAAAAGCCGGTTATGTGAACTGGCCGTGTCCCTGATCTTATCGATGGCCTCTACCACGGTATTGAGTGCGGTATCATAACCGATGGTGTAGTCGGTTCCTGCAATGTCGTTGTCTATGGTTCCGGGGATACCTACTATGGGAATGTGGTGTTCCTCCTGGAGGTATATGGCTCCAGTAAAGGTCCCGTCCCCGCCGATTACCACAAGGGCTTCCACCCCTGCCTTTTGCAGCTGGTCATAGGCCTTTGCCCGGCCTTCCACTGTTCTGAATTCCTTGGAACGTGCGGATTTGAGAAAGGTACCGCCCCGGTTGATGATATTCCTCACGGATCTTGCCGTCAGGGTTTCAAATTCTCCTTCGATGAGTCCCTGGTACCCGCGATAGATGCCGACGCATTCAATCCCATAGTAGGAACAGGTACGGGCAACTGCCCTGATTGCGGCATTCATTCCCGGGGAATCTCCACCTGAGGTAAGGACCCCTATTTTCTTAATTTCTTCCGGCATTGGATGTAAAACTATCAGAATCCCTCAAGATAACCTAATTCCCTCATATGCTCAAACGTTTTCGGTTGATAAGATTAAAAAAGTCCCCCGAGGGAGGACTTTTAATGAGAATTTTACATTCCCTTTGCTTTTAGTTCAGAATTACGTACTCCCAAGGGTCAAAGGAATATTCGTGATCGACTGCATGTTCGAATTCTCCGTCGCCCAAAAAGGGCTGAAGATTCTTGTCCAGTTTTACGTTGAATTGTACAGGACTGTCCGTGAAGTTTCCGATGAAAACGACCCGCTCCCCATTCTTTTCTCTCTCGAAAGCGAGCACCTTCTTGTCCTCCGAGGTTTGTAACCGGGTATAGGATGCAGCGTCGCTTCCTCCATGAAGGGCCGCAGAGGAATTCTTAAGCTCCCCCAGCTTTACAAGTAGAGGCCACATCTTTCCCTTCTTATGCGGGATGGTGTCCTTGACAAAGAATTTGAGTCGCTTATCCAGGTCGTACTCCTGCCCGCTGTAGATCAGCGGCATCCCGGGAATCGCATAAGTCAGCGCGACCATGGCTTCCGAGGCCTCTCCCATCCGTTCGCGGACAGTTCCATTCCAGGAATTTTCATCATGATTGGTCACAAAATTCATGAGATAATCATCTTTCTGGTAAGTGGTATCGATCTTTTTCATGTAGGCATCCCATTGGGCGACGCTTGCTTTGCCCTGGGCGATTTGGTTCATCAGGTGATGTCCCTCCCAGTTGTACCCCATGTCAAAGGCATTGTGAAAAAGCTCCTTCTCCTCAGATTCCGCCAGCATGAAAACCGGCTTGATCTCCCTGATCTGGGGAACTACCTGTTCCCAGAAAGCCGTCGGCACCTCTCCCGCCACATCTGCCCGGAATCCGTCAATGTTGTGCTCTGTCACCCAATACTTCATCTCTTCTGCCATCGCCTTCCAAAGCTCCTTATTCTCATAATTCAGGTCAGCCACATCGGTCCATCCCCATGATTCTCCGGTCTCCGGATTCAGCGGGTCAACAGGTTCTCCCTGTTCATTCTGGGTGTAGAATTCCGGATGTTCCTTTAACCAGGGATGATCCCATCCGGTATGGTTGGGGACCCAGTCCAGGATCACATACATCCCGTTTTCATGTGCCGTCTCGACCAGTTCATCCAGGTCCGCTTTGGTTCCATAATCCGGGTTGACTTCCCCGTAGTCCGCTACTGCATAATAACTCCCGAGGTATTTTTTCCTTTCCTCCGGATCCTTTATATCCTCGATGCTTTTATCTCCGGTGGCCTTTCGTCTGGCCATGGAGATTGGATGGATGGGCATCAGCCAGATGACCTTCACCCCTAATTTCTTAAGCTCCGGGATATCCGCCGTGAAGGCATCAAAGGTGCCTTCAGGAGAATACTGCCGGATATTGGCCTCGTAGATCACGGCTGATTCCAGGACCTTATCCGAAACCGGCTCGAACTGCTCCTGTTCTGCAGCCGGTTCCGCGGGTTTTACCCGGGGCTCCTCTTTGCAGGATGCCAGGCTGAACAGGGTGATTACTAGTAAAAATGAGATTTTTTTCATAAGATGAGTATTTGGTTAATTGGCTATTTCAGCTCCAGGATCAGAGGTGATTTTCCGGGAATGCTCAGGGTTCCCTTCAGATCATATTGCGTTCCGGAGATGATATCCCTTCCTGTCTTTGATCCCTTTAATCCTTCCGCATAACGCGCAAGATCCAGTTCCCGGGATTCAGGGCTGTTGTTGAGGATCACCATGACCCCCTGCCCGGGGAGAAGTCTAAAATACACATAAACATTGTCCTGTGGAATATAATGAAGAAGCTTTCCGAAGTGAAGGACTTCAGCATCCTTCCTAAAGTTCAGCAATTTTTTGGTAAAGCTGTGGTAGGCCTGCTGCGGCGCTGTCCGCTGATCAGGAGAAAATGCGGACTGGGAATCCGCTTCCCAGCCTCCTGGAAAGTCCCGTCTGATATCGCCGTCTCCCTTGGATTTGTCTCCCCGCATGCCAATCTCATCTCCGTAGTACAACTGCGGAATTCCACGGGTAGTCAGGATAAGGCTCAGCGCTAGCTTATATTTTTGAAGGTCTCCGTCGAACTCTTCATTAATCCTGTTTGTATCATGGTTTCCGGCGAAGACCAGGAGGTTCAGGGGCTCCCTGTATAGAAAATCGTTGGCGAAATTCTCATATGCCCTTACCATTCCATTGCTCCAATCCTGCTCATCCTCATCAAACATCTGCAGGATGGCATCGTGAAGCGTGAAATCCATAACGGAAGGTAACCCGGAATTATAGCTCTGGATGGCTCCCACAGGAGAGTCCTTTTGCCAATAGGAAATCTGCGCCTGGTCATGCATCCAGACCTCCCCCACGATATTGAAATTGGGATATTCCTTCATGATGGCCTTGGTCCACCTGGCGATTCCCTCCTTGTCATTGTAGGAGTAGGTGTCTACCCTGAACCCGTCCAGGTTTGCGTATTCCACCCACCATATCGCGTTCTGAATAAGATAATTCAGGACCAGGGGATTTTCCTGATTGAGGTCCGGCATGCTCGGTACAAACCACCCTTCCTCGTTCAGACGGTCATCGCTGGCAGCACGATGCGGATCAAACTGTGCCGTCATCCTGTAGTTCGTATTGCGATATCCCGGAAACTGATGAATCCAGTCGTACGTGGGAAGATCCTTGATCATCCAGTGCTGGGCTCCCCAGTGATTGGTGACATAGTCCATGATAAGTTTCATACCCCTTTGGTGAAGTTCGCGGGAAAGGGCCCTGTATTCCTCATTGGTCCCATACCTGGGATCAATTCTGTAAACATCGCTTTGCGCATAGGTGTGGTAGGAATAACTGCTGTCATTATCCTCGAGAAGAGGAGTGCTCCAGATAGCGGTTGCTCCCAGATCTTCAATGTAATCCAGGTGGTCTATGATTCCCTGGATATCTCCCCCATGTCTTCCCCCCGGAGCCCCCCGATTGATACCTTCCTCCAAATCGGGGTGTGTATCATTGGAGGGGTCGCCATTGGCAAAGCGGTCAGGCATCAGCAGGTAAATGACATCAGATGCGTCAAATCCTTCCCGCTGTGCCGATCCCTCCCTTCGCGGTTTCAACTCGAATTCAGCGGAGAATCCCTCCCCCTTGTCGGCTGAAAACCTCAGTTCGTAACTCCCGGGCAAAATGTCTTTTGTTTCCAGGGTTACAAAAAGATAATTCGGGTTTTCCGTACGGCGCACACCGGTAACGGGAATTTCTTCGGTTCCGCTCACCCGGTAATCTGCGATGTTCTCCCCGTAGAACATGAGCTGCACCTCTGAATGTTCCATTCCACTCCACCAAAAGGGCGGTTCCATGCGCTCCACCTGGCCATGGCCAATGGCAGACATTAAAAAACTGAATAGGAAAAGATATTTGGTCATGGTTCGGATTTTATACGGTTATGGGTGCGCGAGGCGCTACAATCAATGGTCTGTCGTTAACGATGATCTCAAGAGATTGCTCCCCCTCAAGGCTGAAGTTCATCTCCGTTGCGGTGACTTTGACTTTGAGAATGTGATCTCTGAAATTGACTTTGAAGGAGAATCCTGTCCATCCTGCTGGTATCCTGGGGTTGAAGCTCAGCCTGCCATCCCTGATGCGCATTCCGCCGAATCCTTCCACTATACTCATCCAGGTTCCTGCCATACTGGTGATATGACAACCCTCCTCCACCTCATTGTTATAATCATCCAGATCGAGTCGGGAGGTTCTCAGGTACAACGCATAGGCCTGATCCATTCTGCCAAGAGCTGCAGCCTGAATGCTGTGGACACATGGGGATAGGGAGGATTCGTGTACCGTAAGGGGTTCATAGAAATCAAAATGTTTTTCTAGGTCCTCCCTGGAAAAATGATCCTCAAAGAAATAGAATCCCTGGAGCACATCGGCCTGTTTGATGTAGCAGGAACGAAGTATTCTGTCCCAGCTCCAGTGCTGATTGATCGGCCGCTGATCCCGGGCGAGTTCGCTTGCCGGGATGATCTCCTTGTCCAGGAAGTTGTCTTGTTGCAAATAGACGCCCAGCTCCTCTGAAAAAGGAAGATACATCTTCCCTGCGATCTCTTTCCAGCTCGCTGTTTCTTGAGCGGAGAGCCCGGTCCTGGATAAAATCCTGAGGTGGTCCTCCGGAAATTCGCGGCCGACCCTGTCAAGGCTTGAAAGACAATATTCCAAACACCATTTGGCGATATAATTGGTGTACCAGTTATTGTTGACGTTGTTCTCATATTCGTTTGGGCCGGTAACGCCCAGGATGACAAAGCGGTCACGGCGTGAGCTGTAATTGACCCGCTGTTGCCAGAATCTTGCGATAGCGATCATCACTTCAAGTCCTTTTTCCGCCACATATTCGAAGTCTCCCGTATAATCGACATAGCGTTTTATGGCCACAACCATGGCCCCGTTACGGTGGATCTCTTCAAAGGTGATCTCCCATTCGTTGTGGCATTCCTCTCCGTTCATCGTGACCATGGGATAAAGCGCTGCTCCCCCTTTAAAGCCGAGTTTTTCAGCGTTGGCTATTGCCTTGTCCAGATGCTTATACCGGTAGGTGAGCAGATTTCTTGCGACGGCGGCATCCTTGGTGGCCAGGTAAAAGGGAATACAATAGGCTTCCGTATCCCAATAGGTACTGCCCCCGTATTTCTCTCCCGTAAAACCCTTTGGTCCGATGTTCAACCGCGCATCCTCCCCGGAATAGGTCTGATTCAGTTGAAAGATATTGAAGCGGATCCCCTGCTGAGCCCGGACATCTCCCTCTATCGCAATATCGGCCATTTCCCAGATTTTTTCCCAGGCCTCCTGCTGTTCCCGAAGAAGACGCTCATAACCGGTTTCGACTGCGGCTTCCAGTACTGCCCTGGCGGCCGGCACGAGTTCCTTCTGGTCGTGGTTCATATCCGTTACATAGCCCCCGAACTTCTGAAGCGTAACCGTTTCCCCCTTTTTTGCAGGCACCTGGTATTTTAGGGCTACTCTTTCCGCTGCTATTTCTTCTTCTGGGGAGATTTCCTCTAGCACCCCGTTTCTCAGGATCTGGGATCGCATAAAGGTCGATGCATGAAAGGCTGTTTTCTGGGTCCGGGAGGTGATAAAGGCCATTTCTCCGATGGCACGGGTCTCCAGGGTTTTCCAGAATTTTTCATCCCAGTTGGCATCTTCATTGGAGATTCCGCTGTCCAGGTATGGTTCAAACACCAGATCAGCGTCCTGGTTGAGTAGTCGAAGTTCAAAATTGATACAACCGAGCTCATCTCTTTTCATCGAAAGGAACCGCCTCACCCGTACCGCGACCTCTGCCCCGTTCAGCAGGACCGCGGTGAAACTCCTCTCGTACCAGCCTTCCCTCATGTTGAGCTCCCTTCGGTAATTCCGCACTTCCGGACATCGGAACAGGTCCAGGGTCTCGTCTGCAATCCTGATATTGATCCCGATCCAGTTGGGCGCGTTAAGGACCTTTGCGAAATACTCCGGGTACCCGTTCTTCCACCAGCCCACGCGGGTCTTGTCCGGATAGTACACGCCGGCGATGTAGCTTCCCTGGAAGCTGCTTCCGGAATATTGCTCTTCAAAATTTGCCCGCTGCCCCATGGCACCATTGCCGAGGCTGAAGAGGCTTTCAGAAGCCTTGACTCTTTGTACATCAAAACCTTCTTCGATTATGGACCAGTTGTCCGGGATGATATAATCCTGATTCATCTTATTTTTCTTCTAATAGTTGTGCAATAAAATTTAAATCGATTTTCGTGAAATCTGTAAAAACGTAATCTGCCTGACGCAGCACATCTCTGCTTCCAATGCCCACAGTTTTCATCTCAGCCCTGGCCGCAGCTTCTACTCCTGCCTCAGAATCCTCAAACACGATGCAGTCAGAAGGGGAAATCCCAAGCTTCCCTGCAGCAAGGAGGAAAACCTCCGGATCAGGTTTGGCACGGGTTACATCGTTACCATCAACGATGGCCGTAAACCTGTCGTAGACCTTGAGGCTTTTGAGAATGGGACGGGCATTTCTGCTGGCAGATCCCACCGCGCAGGGGATATTTCTTTCGGTAAGATAATCCAGAACCCGTCCGACCCCGGGAAGCAGGTCCTCCTGGGAAAGACCTGAGATCCGGGATAGATAATCCTCGTTCTTGGAATTCATCAGGCGTTCGAACTCCTGATCGGCCACGGTTTTATTTCCCCACTGGAGGATCTGACGGAGCGAGTGGGCCCGGCTCACCCCCTTTAGTTTTTCATTTTGCTTATGGTCTATATCAAATCCGAGATCATTGGCCATCTTTCTCCAGGCCAGGTAATGGAATTTTGCCGTGTCGACGATGACACCGTCAAGATCAAATATGACTCCTTTAGTTCTGTACATCAATGTTGATTCTTTTGTTTGTTTTTACTCTCAGGGTCAGCAGACCGGATAGAATCATGGCAGCTCCCCCTATCACCAGGGCGTAAACGGGTTCTCCATTGAAAAATTCGGAGACCAGGAATCCCAGGATGGTGGCAGCCACGATTTGGGGGATAACGATAAAGAAATTGAACACCCCCATGTAATACCCCATCTTAGCGGCCGGAAGAGAGCCCGAGAGCATGGCGTAAGGCAAGGAGAGAATACTTGCCCATGCCACGCCCACTCCTACCATAGACAAAAGCAGGCCAGCTTTCCCTGTCAAAAAATAAATGGAGATCAGGCTAAGTCCCCCCAGGCATAGGGCCAGCATATGGGTTATTTTATTGCTTGTCCGGCTCGCCAGAACGGGAAGCAGGAAAGCCACTGCAGCTGCAACTCCGTTATAGACGGTGAACATCACCGGCACCCAATCGGCAGCATCATTATAGAGTTCAGAGGTTGTATCTGAAGTACCAAAAACATGACCTGTCACTGCGGCTGTGGTATAGATCCACATCGAGAAAAGGGAGAACCAGGAAAAAAACTGAACCCAGGCGAGCTGTTTCATGGTTTCCGGCATGTTGAACATATCCGTAACAATGATCGTAAAGCCATTTCTGACCCTTCTTTTCCTGAGCTGGGAAGTGAGCATGAAGAGCAATCCGGCGATGATCAAACCGACAAAAAGGATGTACAACTCCTTGGTCAGGGCCATTTGATAGATATACCAGGTAAAGCCTGCCCCGACGATTAACATAGCGATCCCATAGTTCCGCTGTTTTCTGATGTTGGCCCGACGTTGCTCCGGAGATTCCACAACAGGAGCCGCCTTTTTCTCTGCCTTCTCAAAATTTTCCAGCTGCTCCGGTGTGTATTCGCGGGAGCGGACAACTGTCCATACCACGGCCAGAAGAAAGACAATACCCCCGACATAGAAGGACCATTTCACCGAATCCGGAATGACTCCCTCAGGGGCGGTATTGCTGATTCCAAACCAGTTGGAGAACATGTAGGGAAGCAGGGATCCCACCACAGCACCTACCCCTATAAAAAAGCTTTGCATGGAGAAGCCCAGGGTCCGCTGTCTCGCCGGAAGGTTATCTCCCACAAAGGCCCTGAAGGGTTCCATCGAGATATTGATCGAGGCGTCCATGATCCACAGGGTTCCTGCGGCGATCCACAAGGTCGGGGAGTTCGGCATGACAAACAGCGCGATGGAGGACAGGATTGCGCCTGCAAGAAAATAAGGTCTCCTTCTGCCCAGCCGGGTCCAGGTCCGGTCACTAAAATAACCGATGATCGGCTGGACGACCAGGCCGGTAACCGGCGCGGCAATCCACAGGATCGGGATCTGATCCACATCAGCTCCAAGTGTTTCAAAGATGCGGGAGGTATTGGCGTTTTGAAGCGCAAAACCAAATTGAATACCGAGGAATCCAAAACTCATGTTCCAGATCTCCCAGAAACCTAGGGTACGTTTTTGCATTATCGTAGTGTTTGATTACGATAAGCTTGTCAGACTTATCAAAACTTTGAGGAAAGAGAACATACAGGTTTTGATAAAATCAGGTTCAAAGATAGAAAAATATTCGAAGTGTGGGCAGGGCCGCCTTATTTTAGGTCTTACGCGTGGATTCCCTTTCGATCAGACTGGTCCTGATGATCTCCGTGACAAAGGTTTCCTCCGAATCCACAGGCCGCTCAAGTCGCTCGATGAGCAAACGAGCTGCCCGGGCGCCCATTTCTGTCCCGTGTTGATTAATAGTGGAAAAGCTGGGAATAAATCTTTTGGAGAGTTCTCCATCAGAAAAACTGATCAGCTGGACATCCTGGGGAACCCGGAGGTTCTGTTGATGTAAGGCACGTACTGCGCTCGCGGAAAATTGTTCATTCACCGCAAAGATCGCATCCACCTTTACGCTGCTGAGAAAAGTGGCGATCTCCCTATCGCACTGATCCATATCCTCTATCTTAAGAATCATATTCTGATCGACCTCAAGGGCGTTTTCCTCCAGGGCCTGAAGATAACCCTGGGTCCTCAACTTCCCTACGCTGACGTAATCGACTGTGGTCAGAATGGCAATCCTTCGACACCCCAGATCAATTAATTTTTGGACAGCCTTTTTTGCTCCTTGGGTATCGTCTATGATCACTTTATCGCAGGTGATGGCATCGACGATCCGGTCCACTAGTACCAGAGGCATCCCCTGATTGATCACCTCTTCCAGGTGATGGTAATCCTCCTTTTGCTGGGTTTCTTTGGCAACCGAAAGAATAAAGCCGTCAGTGCTCCCGTTGGCCAGCATCTCCATATTCATCACTTCCCGGTCGAAGGAGTTGTTCGACAGGCAGATGATGACATTATAACCCTTGCTGTTGGCCACCTCCTCAATGCCACTGATGACCGTGGCAAAGAAATCGTGTACGATTTCCGGAAGCACTATACCGATTGTACGGGTCTTCCTGTTCTTCAAACTCAGGGCGATGTTATTGGGTTTATAGTTGTAAAGCTTAGCAAAGGCCTTCACTTTCTGTCGGGTCTCCTCGCTTATCTCCAGACTGTCCCGGAGCGCTTTGGAAACAGTCGAAACAGAAACGTCCAGTTCCCTGGCGATCTGCTTCAAAGTGAGTTTGGGTTTCATGGTAATGTTTTTATCGATCCGGAGGATGCATTTGTAAAATTATAACATTATAATCAATTTCTCCGGAGCTCAAAAGTTTTCAACACGAAATCGTTTTCGTTCCCCTGCAGTCAGAAATCGCCTAATATCTTCGTAAGTAAATAATTACATTTATTCCCGGAAAGTGATCATACAGGGGTTAATAAATTGTAAAACTAACAACCAGAATTTATGAAAACATTATTCAAAAGCACATTGCTTCTGATATTTATGATGCCAATGAGCTTTTTTGCACAATCCACCGTCAGTGGGCTTGTCACCGAGCGGGACACGGGGATGCCGATCCCCGGCGTCAATGTCATCATCAAGGGCACCAGTACCGGTACGACGACCAACTTCGATGGGGAATATACACTCACAGGAGTCAATCTCGATGATGTACTGGTCTTTTCTTATGTGGGCTTTGCTTCGCAGGAAATTCCCTATACCGGCCAGGAGACGATCAACGTTGTCCTCTCTTCTGATGCAGCCCTTTTAGAGGAAGTGGTTCTGATCGGTTACGGGGCCACTACCCAACAGGACGCAACCGGAGCGGTGGAACAGATCTCTGCTGAAGAATTCAACCAGGGGGCCATCGTGTCTCCTGAACAACTCATAGCAGGAAAATCGGCAGGGGTCAGAATCACCTCCGGCAACGGTGCTCCTGGAGGAGGGGCCGAGATCAGAATCCGGGGAGGGTCCTCCCTTTCCGCCAACAATTCCCCGCTGATCGTGGTGGATGGAATGCCTCTGGACCAAAGAGGGGTGCAGGGCGTGAGGAACCAACTCAATGCGATCAACCCGCATGAGATCGAAGATTTCGTCGTGCTGAAGGATGCCTCCGCGACTGCGATATACGGGTCCCGTGCCTCCAACGGAGTGATTCTGATTACCACCAAAAAAGGAAAAGAAGATTCGGAGCTCAAATTCTCCTATGACCTCAAGACCTCGGTGGGAACAGTTACAGACTATGTGGATGTCCTAAATGCGGACCAGTTCCGAGACCTGATTGCCAGTACTCCTGGTACGGATCTGGAGCTACTCGGGGAAAGCAATACAGACTGGCAGGAAGAGATCTACCAGACCTCAGTCGGGGCGATCCACAACCTTACCCTGACCCAGGGATTTGATGATTTCTACTACCGGGTGAACTACAACAATACCAGCCAGACCGGAGTGCTCAAGACAGATCTGTATGAGCGAAACGCGCTGAATGTGGCACTGAACGCAGATCTTCTCGACGATGACCTTCAGCTGACGCTGACCACTAAAGCAAGTATAGACGCCAACGATTTCGCCAATCAGGGAGCCATAGGGGCAGCGGTAAGTATGGATCCAACCCAACCAGTATACGATCCGACCAGCCCTTTCGGAGGTTTCTTCGAATTCAGGAACGCGAATGATGAAGCGCTGCAACAGGCTACCCGGAACCCGGTCGCCCTGCTGCTCCAAAGAGATTCGGAAGGGGAGACTAAAAGGGTGATCTCCAACTTCAATGTGGATTATGACCTGCCTTTCCTTGAGGCCCTGACATTCAACCTCAATGCCGGAATCGATTACGCGGATAACGAAGGCTTCAACTTTGTTCCTGTGACCTCTGCCACCGTCATCCAAAACATTCCCAACGAGGAGATCTATGGGGGCTTCAACAGAAATACGCTCCTGGACTTTTATTTTAACTACAAGCCATTCCTGGAATCCCTTGACACGGAGATCGATCTTACCGCAGGACACTCCTTCCAGGAGTTTTATATCGAAAGCTCCAGAAGGTATACCGAAAACAACGAATGGGTGGTAGCTCCGAGAATCATCAACAGGAATGCCCTTGAATCTTATTTCGCCAGGGCCTCCTTTGATATTGCGGACCGGTACCTGATCTCAGGAAGCTACCGGATGGACGGGTCTTCGAGATTCAGTGAGGAAAACCGCTGGAGCCGTTTCCCTGCCGTCTCCGTCGGGTGGAAGATTGACAACGAAAGTTTCCTGGAGGATTCCGAAACCATTTCACAATTAAAACTACGTGCGGGTTACGGGGTTACGGGTAACTATGAAATCGGAGACAACTACGGATATATCGCCTATTTCACACCGAGTACCGAAGGCGCGAGCTATCAGTTCGGCGAAACCTTCTATCAGACGCTACGTCCGGAAGAGTACGATCGGGACCTGCGATGGGAAGAGCTCGAGACTTACAACGTCGGTCTGGACTTCGGCTTTTTCGATAACAGGTTCAGCGGAAATGTCGATGCCTATCACAGGACTACCGACGGGCTTCTGGCACAAGTGCCGGTGCCGGCCGGAGCGAACCTTTCCGACCTGCTGCTGACCAATGTCGGCCAGACCGTGAGCAAAGGGATCGAAGTAGGACTTAACGCGGACGTGATCCGAACAGAAAAGGCGAACTGGAGCCTGAACTACAACATCACCTTTCAGGACCTGGAGATCGAAAAGCTTTCCCTCGGGGACAATCCGAACTTCTTCATTCCGCAGGGAGGGATCAGCGGAGGGGTCGGAAACATGATCCAACTCTGGAAAACCGGAATCGATCCCACCACTTTCTTTGTATTCAGACAGGTATATGACCAAAACGGCGATCCGATCGAAGGTGCCTATGTAGATGTTAATGGCGATGGGGTCATCACTGAGGTGGATCGGCAACCCTATAAGAAAGCTTCTCCCGACTATTTTATGGGCTTTACCAGTAACTTCACCTATGAAGATTTCACCTTCAGCTTTACCTTCAGAGGAAGTTTCGGTGGATATATGTATAATAACACGCAATCCAGCACCGGATTCAGAAGTGCCGGAACCGTTACGCCACAGCCTTACTATTCCAACTTTAACGCCAATGTCCTGGAAACTGACTTCATCGATAACCAATTCTTTTCGGATTACTACATCCAGAGCTCTGATTTTGTGAAGCTGGACAATATCTCGGTGGGCTATCTCTTCCCGGGAGAAAAGGTGGATTTCGGAGCCTCGCTGACGGCCACCAATGTGCTGACCATAACGGATTACGAAGGTCTGGACCCGGAGATTGCCGGTGGAATAGACAATAACTTCTATCCGAGGCCAAGAATGTTTGTCCTTGGCCTGAACCTTACTTTTTAGATGAACCATAAAAATATGAACATGTATAGCAGAATAAAATCAATCCTCGTCATTTTCCTCGGGCTGGTCCTTCTGGGCTCCTGCGAAAGTGAACTGGAGCTCTCTCCCGAGGACAATCGGGAGGGTGCGGATGAGATCTTCAGCGATCCTGAAAACTATAAGAACTTCCTGGCCAAATTGTACGCCGGCCTGGCGGTCAGCGGACAGCAGGGACCTGCCGGAAGCCCTGACCTGGAAGGACTGGACGAAGGATTTTCCCAGTATCTCCGGCTTTACTGGATGTTGCAGGAACTCCCCACCGACGAGGCAGTCATCGGATGGAATGACGGAACCATTCTGGATCTCCATGCCCAGGTGTGGACCTCGGGAAACGAGTTCATCAGAACGATGTACTCCCGGATCATGTACCAGGTTGCTCAGACCAATGCCTTTATCCGCCAGTCCAGTGATGAAAATCTGAGCCGGTACGGCATCGACCAGGCTGATCGGGAGGAGATCCAGACGTTCAGAGCAGAAGCGCGTTTTTTAAGAGCCCTGAGCTATTATCATGCCCTCGATCTTTTCGGGAATCCTCCCTTCGTTACAGAAGAGGATCCTGTGGGGGCCTTTTTACCTGAACAAATCCAGAGGGCGGAGCTTTTCAACTATATCGAGAGCGAACTTCTGGCCATTGAGGAACAGATGGTGGCGGCCCGTCAGAACGAATATGGAAGGGCCGATCGCGGAGCGGTCTGGGCATTGCTGGCCAACCTTTACCTCAATGCCGAGGAATATACCGGTACCGAACGATATGATGAGGTCATTACCTATACCCAAAAAATCATCGATGCCGGGTACAGCCTGGTGCCCGAATATGAATATCTCTTTTTGGCAGACAATGACGAAAACGGGGCACAGGATGAGATAATCTTTCCGATTGCTTTCGATGGACTTAATACGCGGTCCTTCGGAGGCATGACCTTTATCATTCGTGCAGCGATCGGAGGAGACATGCCGCCTTCAGAATTCGGAGTGAATTCAGGATGGGGCGGTCTTCGAACCACTCCGGAATTCGTGAGCCTTTTCCCTGATGGTGCCGAATCAGAAGACGAAAGGGAGATGTTCTTTACGGAAGGGCAAAGTCTGGAGATCAACGATATCACACAGTTCAGCCACGGATATGCGGTGGCCAAATTCAAGAACATTGATTCAGAGGGAAATCCCGGAACAGATCCAACCGGGGAACATCCCGACACCGATTTTCCACTGTTCAGGCTGGGGGATATCTACCTGATGTACGCAGAAGCGGTTCTGCGCGGTGGAAACGGAAGTATGGACCAGGCGCTTGAATACGTGAACCTGCTCCGGGAAAGGGCCTACGACGGACCCTCTCATAATCTGGAGATGGACGAACTTACTCTGGATTTCATTATTGACGAGAGAGGTCGGGAGCTTTATTGGGAGGCCAAACGAAGAACAGATCTGATCAGGTTCGAAATGTTCACCCAGAATGGTGTGTGGGCTTGGAAGGGAAATGTGCCTCAGGGTATGACCACTGAACCTTTCCGCAACCTGTACCCAATCCCGGCTTCAGATCTGGGAGTCAATACCAATCTTACACAAAACCCAGGATACTAATTATAAAACCAAGAAAAATGAAAAAATTTTTAGTGCTCATAATGACCTTTGTTGCTACGGCCGGACTGACTTCCTGCTCGAGCGATGATGATGTCGTATTCACCACCCAGCCCGATCCTGAAGGAATCGCCTTTATCAACACCTTCGGTTCCACTTATGTGCTGACCGATCAGACGGCTGAGAACAATGCAGAACGTTTTGTATGGAATACTATCGAGACCGATGTTCCGACCAATGTTACCTATGAGCTACAGGGATCGACCAGCGCCGATTTTGAGAATTTCACGGTTCTTGGGGCTACAGACGGAAACAACATCGCCGTGACCGTCCAGCAATTGCTCAATTTAGCTGAGGACGCAGGTCTGGACAATGACCCGGAAACCGAAATGCCCAACACCGGAACCCTTTATTTCAGGGTTGTGGCTTCCGTGGGGACCGCTGGAGAACTTGCGCATGTATCCGAGGTACAGTCCCTGACAGTATTGCTTCCGGAGAGCGGAGGGGAAGAAGAGGTCTTCAGAAACTTCTACCTTGTCGGAAATGCTACTCCTGACCAGTGGAATAATAACGCGAACAATATTCCCTTGTTCCGCGACCCGACCAATCCTGATCTCTACTACTTCACCGGGAAATTCAATGCCGGAGAGTTCAAGTTACTGGAGGTTCTGGGACAATGGCAGCCTCAGTGGGGTCTGGACAATGGTACCCTGACCAGCAGCGATATTCTGGGTGCTGATCCGGGTGCCTTTACGGTGGATACCGAGGGATATTACACGCTTACGGTGAATGTCGACGAAATGACCTACAGCTTCGAACCTTATGACGCCAGCGGAGCTGCGGTGTACGAGACCATCGGTTTCCTGGGAAGCGCCACGGCAGGATTGTACGAGACCGGTGCAGACGGATGGGGAGCTGATGTTGACCTGACTCAGTCGGAGTTCAATCCGCACCTATGGTATTACAACGGAGCTACCCTCGCTGACGGAGAGATTAAATTCCGGGCGGCAGATGCCTGGGATATCAACTGGGGCGGGGATACTTTCCCTTCAGGGAAAGCCACTATGAACGGTCCGAACATTCCGGTTCCTGAAGGGACCTACGATATCTGGTTCAATGATCTCACGGGAAGGTATATCTTTATCGAACAGATGACGGAATAGCCGATTAACTCCAATTGAAAGGCTGCCTTACCGCAGCCTTTTTTTTACCCTTAAATCAACAACATGAAAAAGAAAAAATGTATACTTCCTCTCCTGCTGGCAATGCTGACCATTTTCTCATGCTCCAAGGATGAGACCCCTGACGGGCCTCCCGATCCGGGGAACGGAGGAGGGGTTGAGCCGCCTGTGGAAGAGCCCGAACCTCTTGATTTAGCCTCCTATGACAACGGGTCAGGGGTCATGATGCAGGCCTTTTATTGGGATGTGGAACCGAGATTCGAATGGTGGGATCTTCTTGCCGACAAAGTTGACGATTGGGCAGATGCAGGAATTGACAGGATCTGGCTTCCAGTGGCCACCAAAGGACAATCCGGGGGGTACTCCATGGGGTATGATGTCTCCGACTATTTCGATTTTGGAAATTTCAACCAGCACGGAACCGTGGAAACCCGGTTTGGTTCCAGGGAAGAGCTGGAAAACCTGATTGCCACAGCCCATGATAATGAAGTCGAGGTTATCGCCGATATCGTGATCAATCATAATTCCGGGGGCGGCCTCGAATACAACCCATACCGGGACAAGATGACCTATACACTGTTTGATGAAACCCATGGCAATGCCTCAGGGCTGTTTAACAGGAACTACGAAAATTTTTATCCCAACAGCACAAGTCCTTATGACGAGGGCAGCCTTTTTTACGAGGAGACCAATCTGGACCATAACCAGGAATACGTTCAGGGATGGCTTTGGGAGAATGAGAATTCCGTCGCCAAGTACTACATGAATGAAATGGGTTTCGATGGCTGGCGATTTGACTATGTCCTGGGCTATGAGCCGTGGGTGGTAAAGGAATGGCTTGATGAGGTCGGAGGTTTTTCAGTCGCTGAACTCTGGAACGGGGATGCAGAGGTGCTGGAAGATTATGTGGAGGCCACCGGGAGCGGTGTTTTTGACTTTGCCACCTTTTACAAACTGGAGGAAGCCTTTGACAGGTTTGATGATCTTACCTACCTGACCAGAAACATGCTGTGGCAGACTTATCCTGATAAGGCTGTGACCTTTACAGCCAACCATGATACCGAGAAGGATACCCACGAAGACAACAGGATCGAGACCGATAACAAACTGCAGGCTTATGCCTTTATCCTGACCCATCCCGGTTATCCCACCATCTTTTATTCGGATTATGAGAACGCTGATTTCAAGGAGAAGATCAAAAGGCTCATTCTAATTCATAACACGCTGGCTACGGGGCCGGTGGAGGTGCTTTATTCGGATGAGGACGAATACGTGATGCAAAGGAAGGGCAATGCCTCGAACCCCGGCCTTATCCTCTATATCAGTACGGACAGTGCGACCAGAAGACGAACTGTGCAGACCGGCTGGAACAACAGATCCCTGATGGATTACAGCCTGAGTACCGACCGGGTGGTAAAAACGGATGCCACTGGGACGGCGGTTCTCGAAGCTCCGGCCGACGGATACTCCATCTGGTCAGTAATGGAATGATTACCGATCCATATCCAGCTATTCCAGTCGGACTGAAATGATACCTACACCCTGAGGCTGATGGACCTGATGGGCATTCAGCCCCGGACCTATGGAAAACTGAAGCGCTTCGCTACCCTGAAGGCGAAACTCCTCCGCGGACTCGGATTTAAAAAAATAGGGCAGGAATGTCGGGTACGGACGGGGCAGGATCACCGTCGGTACCCGTTTGAGTTCCCTGATCTTAATTTTGTATTCCCTGATTTCCGGGCTGAGCTCCAGGATCCTGCCGAAGGAACTCCCGTCCTTTTGGACCAGGGCGACTTGTAGCGGAACTTTATGATCCATCAGAGACCGCGCTTTTAGAACGAGATAATTTTTTTCCTCAAGTTCCGGGCTTCTCCCTCTGATCCTGTCACGAAAATTAAATCTGAAACTATAGTCATAAATCGGCTCGGCATTAGGATTTTCCACGTCTTTTTCGAAGAGTTTTTCCAGGTGCACCTGATATTCAGCCTCCCCAGGGTCAGTCGCAGGAACTTTCCTGTTACCTTCTCGCCAGGGTCCCACTATGGTCTTAGTATCGCTGAAGGCCCTGAAAAGATACAGAGGACGTTCCGGTCCGACTATTGTGGTACTATAGGGGTCGGGACCGCTGAAATCCCATTGCCCGGGATTTCCGGGAACCGCTCCCGGGAAAGTCACCGACTGGTCTTCGGTAGTGACGATGATCCTGTACTCCAGATATCCCTTCCGAAGGAGGGTATCCGGAACTTTTCCCCTGAACAGGTACGGGGAGTCGGGTCGAAGATCGAGGACCTGGTAAGAATTTCCGTTCCGAAGCCAGGCAGCCACCTTCTGAATAGCCTCATCTGAGACTATCCGGGCAGAAATATGTAGATCCGATCCCTCTCCTGCTACAGGAACGGGATCGTGAACCAGATGGGTCCTGTTGACCGTCGGTTCAGGGGCCGCATAGGCAGTGAGCTCCTCCCTGCTCCATCCGGAAAGCTCCTTCACAGCCTCGTTCTGGCTTTTACTGAGAAGATAGGTACCCGGAACGACCAGGAAAGCCCCATCGGAAGCCTGGGTGTCCAGCTTATTGTCGCGGTTGATTCCACGAACAAAGAAGGAATCCCCCAGGTCAGGAAGCTGGATCGTCATCTTCCGCTCCATATGCTGGATGACTGCCACAGCTCTTTTAAGACTGTTTCTTCCAAAGGGGTTGTCAACCAGGACAGCATCGGGCAGCAATTCCAAGCGCCATAGCCCGTCCCTAAGTTTGTTCAGAAAATAGGCGCCGGTTCCATCGTATGCCACTATAGGGGAAGAACCTGCACCTGCAACCAGGTTCAGTGCTTCGATATCCTCTGGCGTGGACGGGGTATTGTTGGTATGGATAAATTCCTTCCCGGAAATATACTCTGCCAGATCATTTTCCGGGTCGATTCTGAAGTCTCCGAAGCTCATATTTTGGGGATAGCTTCCCTGGTCCCGATACATAGGAAGTTCATGAAAGATTCTGCCGCTGATCATCAAACCAAGGGCCTTCGCGGGAGTATAGGCCAGGTTCATGTAGTGCGTATTGTACTCTGTATTGGCAAAAGCCATATAGGTAGGATCGTAGGCGAAATGGGTGGCCAATTGTATCCCCGCCTCCCGAAAACTTCTTGCCATTGCGGGATACATGTATGACTTCATCATATCCGCTGCATCGAACTCATAAACGATCTTGGCCAAACCCTCCTGTCTCCAAAGCGAATCAAACGGAATGCGATAGATATCCACATTGGGCAGCAGGTTTCCGGAAAGTTCCTCCCCGAATCCCAGCCCGGTAGGATACCATTGGAAGGTGCCACCCTGTATCTCTGCCGCTGCATAGGCAGGGGCCAAATATATGCTGTGGCTCGCGTTATAGAAGATGGGTTTTTCTGTACCTGTTGAGCGGATCGCGGAAACCATCTCGTCGATAAAGGCGGTGACACTTGCAGGTGTTCCGCGATGATGAGGTTCATTACTGATCTCCAACGCGATGAGATTGGGTTCCTCCTTGTAGGCTTTCCCGGTGTAGGGATTCACGTGGTTAAGGAATTGGGTGAGATAACGCTGTTGCGCCCTTATTGCCCCTGGATCCGTCAGGCTGCCGGCTTTGCCATATCTGTCGGAAAAGCCAGGGGTATCCTCATCGGGTTCAGGCCATCCATTCCCCCAGTAGGCGATCGGGGTCAGGATGAAATTGATTTTCCGCTCCTTCAGCTTGTGGATGAGGTAATCGAACAGGTCCAAATGTTCATTCTCCAGAAGGTTACCTTGTTCATCGCTGATCTCCGTGTCCCAGATATGGAGCCGGTATAGGTCAAATCCCAGCCGGGAAAAATGGTAAACGTCCCGGTCAATTGCCTCCCGGAGATTCACCCCCAGGGTCTTTCCCACCCGATAAGCATGGGCAAAGGGTACGGAATAGTTGACCCCGAAACCCTTTACCTCTGAACCGTTTTCCCATCTGATAACCCCGAGGCTGTCCACAAAGGCAGACCCTTTGGAAGAATTTACCTGGGACCATACCGTCAACGGAATCATGGTAAAAAAGAGGAGACCGGCCAGCTGGCCGTGGCATAGCTTTTTCATGGCTGTTGTTTTTCAATGATGAGCTCAGCTCCACCAAGCCCTTTAGCGGAGGCTCTTATGGTGATATCCTCCATCAGGGATTTCGTCCTGAGCAAAACTGTCGCGATTCCAGCTTCAGCCGGAACGGGATTCCTTCCAATGATCTCGGCCCCTCGTCCTGAACCGATTATTTCAAAGAAAATTTCATTTGTAGCATCGGGAATTATTGTCCCTTGCTTATCTTTTACCTTGGCGTAAACAAAGATCACATCAGGGGCGTCCTGCGCAATCGGTTTGCCAGAAATATCAATGGAAAGATCGATTTTCTCCGGCTCCAGCGGAGTGCTCACCACATGATCCGCTACCTCTTTTCCATCAACTACTCCGACCGCCCTTAAGGTGCCGGGGATGTATTCTGCCAATTCGAAATGCACAGGGGGATGAGGTAGTTCATCCGAAAACCGGTCCCGTTCCGGAGCCCTGGTTCCGATCAGTTCTCCGTTGAGATAGAGCCTTACCTCCTCTGTATTGGTAAACACCCGGATTTTCCTGAAAGAATCTTTGGTCCAGTAGCTGGCGATATAGACCATGGGGCCCGAAAAAGGGCCGGGGGCCGCTTTTTTCTGGCTTTTGTAAAAATAATAAGTGAACTTCGGAATCCGGAAAATATCGGAGATCCCAGAAGCTTCAATATCATCAGCATACCCCCTGTTATAGTCGAACATCAACCAGTTGGCCATCCCTATGGTCTGTTCCCCTTTCAGGTTTGAATTGAAGGATTCCTGAAAGTTCAGGGCTTGCTGCAAAAGTCTTTTTTCGCCGTGTCCCCTGAGCTGCCGGCTCGTCCTGGCTTCCGGTTGAAGATCGTGAAAGGCCGTCTGATTAAAACCCGCGTTTTGGGCATAATATCCCCAGTCCCCATACTCCGCGATAAACAGCGGCCGGCCAGGCCTGTCATACCTGCTCCAGTAATGGGGTGGTTTGGCGTGTTGCCTGGCCGGGGTAAAGAGATCATAGGCCGGATGATCGATCCACCCGGCACTAAAGGTATCGGGAAAAGGCAATTCCTCATGTAGGACCAGATTGGCTTTTTGGATGAACTCAGGGGTCATCGGGGACTCGTTCAGGGAATTTTCCCAAAATACCACACTGGGGTGGTTTCTGTCTCTGCGCGCCATTTCCCTTATATCCTGTAGCGCCCTGGCCTGAAAGCCCTCCTTGCCGAAGTACTGCCAGCCCGGCATGCAATTCATCACGAGCAGACCCAGTGCATCACATGCCTCCAGAAAGGTAGGACCCTGCGGATAATGCGACAGTCTCACCATATTAAAGCCGGCTTCCTTGATCTTATAGGCATCCCGAAAGTTTGCCCTCTCGGAAATCGCATACCCGATGTAGGGATACTCCTGGTGTCGATTCGTTCCATTTAGGAATATATTTTTCCCATTGAGATAAAAAGCGGTATCGGATAACCGGATCGTTCTGATCCCCGTGCGGAATCCGACAGAATCCATCATCTTTTCCGCTTGTAGAAGAGTGACCCCGACCTGATACAGCTCCGGATGATCCGGAGCCCACAAGTTTGGTGCCGGGATCCGCAGGGGAAGAACAATGGCAGTGTCCCTCCCTGCCTTTAAGTAAAACCGGTCACTGTCCAGGGAGTAGGGACTGCCTTTCCCTTGAAACGATACCCTTAGCCGGATTTCCTTGCCGCTGCTCCCATCGTTTCGGACATGGGTCCTGATGATTCCCCGGGCGGTATCGCGTGAAACATCCGAAAAATGGACAAGCACTCCCCCCTTCCCCTCTGCGGACGCTTCCATAGCATCCGTGATGTAAATGGAATTCGTCTTGATCAGGGAGATCGGTCTGTATATTCCGCCGTAATAGTTGAAATCCAGCTCTTTCAGAGGTTTTCCCGGAGGTATGGTGCTGTCATCGACATTGATCACCCTTATCTCCACCAGATTTTTTCCCTGGTGCAGGTATGGAGTCATGTCCACGATAAAAGGAAGATACCCGCCTTTATGGACACGTACAAGGCTGTCGTTTATCAGCAGCCTGGCCTCCTGCATAACTCCCTCGAATTTCAGGAACCATTTCCGGTCCGGCGCTGGCACGTACTCGAAATTCTTCCGGTAAAGGGAAATTCCCTGCCACTGGTCATTGACGATGAGGGGTTCCTCCCTGACGATATGGGGTATGAAGATGGAATTCCATTTCCCCTCCGGGAATTCCGGATCCTCAAGGCGCCTAAATTCCCAGTCATAGCCAAAGTTCACCTGTTCTCTTCCCGAAACCTTCGAAGAGGACTCCCCGGTGTTCTGGCACCCGGCAGCAAATAAAGCCACCATTGCTGCTATCAAAATTTGCTTCATACTTTAAGATTGTCGCAGGACGCTACACTTCGAAACGGTATCCGGAAGCCACCAGCCGATCGTAATGCTGCCGATCGAATCTGTAAAGAAAAGCCCCTCTCTTGGAGGATTCCCGGTCTTTCTCCTCAAGTCGAATCAGAACATTGTGAGACAGGACCTTTTTTCTGAAATTCCGGGCATCCAGCTTTTCGCGATAGATCGCTTCATAAAGAAGCTGGAGTTGCGGAATGGTGAATTTCTCCGGAAGTAGTTCAAACCCTATGGGGCGTGTGCGTGCCCGGAGCTTTAGCTGTTCCATAGCGTCATTCACCATCTGCTCATGATCCAGGATCAGGGGAGGGAGATCCTCCACCTCATGCCATTCTGCCTCGTACTGATCAGGGAACTTTTTGTCATAACCATCGAGCCTGATCAGTGCGTAAAAACCCACTGAGATACAGCGGAAACCCGGATCACGATCCACCTCTCCGTACACCCTGAGCTGTTCCATATATACTTCTGTCAGGCCCGTGGTCTCCGCCAGGACCCTTCTGGCCGCCTCCGAAATGCTTTCTTCGAGATGAACAAAGCTTCCGATCAGGGACCATTGTCCCCGGAGCGGCTCCACCTTTCGCTTAAAAAGAAGGAGTTTAAGGCTGCCGGAATCGAATCCAAAGATAATGCAGTCAGCCGCGACATACATCCTGTCCTTTTTCCTGTAGAGATCTATGGGCTGTACCGGGAGCTCCTCCATCTTTTGCATGTGCTTTTATCGCTGTTAAATTTTTTCTTATCTAAAATTAATGTATTTTTTACATTTATTATCTTTGACAAAAATAAAATTTGGAGAAAACTACAAAAGTTGATCGCTTTTCCGGTTTTGAACCCGAGGTGCGTATCTTTTCACCCGGACGAATTAACCTGATCGGCGAGCATACAGACTATAACGAAGGATTTGTTCTTCCGACGGCCATCCAGCATGCCGTAAGGGTTGAAATGAGGAGAAACGGCAGTGACGGGCGCTGCACGGTCTACAGCAGGACCATTGACAGGTCCTTTACATTTGAACTCGGAAAGATTACCAGAAGCCCCAATGACTGGGAAAATTTCATCCTGGGGGTTGTTTCTGAAATCCAGACAGCCGGGAAAACGCTTTCGGGATTCGACTGCCTCATCGAGAGCGAACTTCCGACAGGAGCTGGAATGAGTTCCTCTGCAGCTCTGGAGTGTGGGGTCGCCTTTGGCCTTGATCATCTTTTCAAGCTTGGGATGGACCGGAAAACCCTGGCCACCCTCTGCAGAGACGCCGAACACAATTATGTCGGCACCCGCTGCGGTATTATGGATCAGTTTGCCTCCATGCTCAGTCGCCAGGGAAATCTCATGTTGCTGGACTGCCGGTCGATGGATATCGATTTTGTTCCTGTCGATTTTTCCGGATACCAGATCCTCCTGCTCAATACCGGAGTTTCCCACAATCTCGCCGGAAGTGAGTACAACAAGAGAAGGGAGGAATGTGAAGCGGCTGTTGAGCGGCTTCAGCAAAACTTCCCAGGGATCAGTTCTCTAAGAGATGTGGACCTGGCAATGCTCGAAAGTCAGAAGGAACTCCTGAGCGAGGTGCAGTTTTCCCGGGCCCATTACGTGATCTCGGAAAACCAGCGCGTCCTCCGGGCGGTGAAAGCAATAAGGGAAAGGGATATCGCCACTTTCGGGAACCTGATGTACCAGTCCCACCAGGGCCTGCAGTATGAATACGAGGTAAGTTGCCAGGAACTGGACTTTCTTGTGGATCATGCCCGGGAATCGGGATTGGTCCTGGGTTCCCGGATGATGGGAGGCGGATTTGGAGGTTGTACCATAAACCTGATCCGGAAGGAAGACGTGGATTCCTTCAAGCATAGCGCAATGAAGACCTATGAAAAAACATTCGGATTTGCTCCAGTGGCTATTCCCGTAGCGCTCTCTGGAGGGACATCCTTAACATCCTTAAAATGACAGAAGAATTCACTACCAACCCGCATAGAAGACTAAACATTCTTACAGGGGAATGGATCCTTGTTTCTCCACACCGAACCAAACGCCCCTGGCAGGGAAAGCATGAAAGTGATACAAACCTACAGCAGTCTTCCTATGATCCCGGCTGTTATCTCTGCCCGGGGAACCAGCGTGCAGGAGGGGAACGTAATCCGGATTATCAGCGGCCCTATTCCTTCCAAAATGATTTTTCTGCCTTGCTGCCTCAAGGAGACAGATCGGAACTAAAGGACGGACTCCTTGTGGGCCAGGGGGAAACGGGAATTTGCCGGGTGGTTTGTTTTTCACCTGACCACTCCCTGACGCTTCCCCTGATGGACCGGGACGACATTTCCCTGGTGATCGAGAAATGGCAGGAGGAATTTTTGGATTTGGGGAGCCGGGAAGGAATCAATCATGTCCAGATATTTGAGAACAAGGGGGATATCATGGGGTGCAGCAATCCCCATCCCCATGGCCAGATCTGGTCACAATTCTCGATCCCGGTAGAGGTTCAGAAAAAAACCTCCCGTCAACAGGAGTACTGGAAAAAGCATAGGAAGAGCCTGCTTGGAAGTTATCTGGAACAAGAGCTGGAAAAGCGGGAAAGACTGATCCTGGAGGAGGAACATTTCGTGGCCCTGGTACCTTTCTGGGCAGTATGGCCCTATGAGGCGATGATCCTACCGAAGCGCCATCTCCAGGATATTTCCCAAATGACCGCAGCGGAAAGATCTTCCTTTGCAGAGACCATCCGGCTTCTGACCATCAGGTATGACAACCTCTTCGAGACCTCCTTCCCCTACTCCTCCGGAATCCATCAGCGTCCGACAGACGGAAAAGATCATCCCCACTGGCATTTTCATATGTCGTTTTATCCTCCCCTGCTCCGATCAAGCACCGTAAAGAAATTCATGGTGGGATATGAGATGTTTGCAGGGCCTCAGCGGGATATCACCGCTGAGCAGGCTGCTGAAACACTTCGGAACCTTCCCGAGGTTCATTATCTCAAGCGGGGCTAATACTGGGCAAAGAAGGCGTAGATAAAGATAACGATGGCACAGATCGCTATCCCCACCGGTTTTACGTACTTCCAGGGTTCGATAGGCACCTGTTCGGTATACTGATCAACATAGGGTTCTGTTCTCGGCCTGATCTTGCTGATGACAAGCATCAGGATCACATTGACCACAAAGATGATCGCCATGACATGTAGGAAATGAGGCATATCTTCCGCACCCACCACGAAATACTTGATGAGCAGGTAAAAGATGTACAGAAGTACCCCACTGATAATAGCGATTTTAGCTGCGAAAGCCGTTACGTATCGATGCAGGTACCCCATCACGATGATCGTCAGGATCGGAATACTGTAGCACCCATTGACTTCCTGAAGGTATCCGAAAAGCCCATGTGGCGCATTGGCGATAAAAGGGGCGATAAACATGGACAAAATCGCCAGGACAATTCCGAAGTATTTTCCCTTTTTTACCACGGTGCGCTCAGTGGCGTCCCTGTCGAAATACTGCTTATAGATATCGACCCCGAAAAGGGTGACCGAACTGTTAAGGGCACTGTTGAAGGAACTCAGAATGGCTCCGACAAGTACGGCTGCAAAGAATCCCAGCCAGGCTGGAGGAAGTACTGCATTGACCAGGGCGGGATAGGCCTGGTCCGCGTACTGTAGTTTTCCCTGAAACATATGGAAGGCAATGATACCAGGAAGCACCACCATAATCGGGGCCAGAATTTTAAAGAAGGCTGCCAGCATCAGCCCCTTCTGTCCTTCCTTAAGGTTTCGGGCGGCCAAAGCACGCTGAATGATGGCCTGATTGGTACCCCAATAAAACAGGTTTACCAGCATCATTCCGGTAAAGATGGTGGCAAAGGGAACCGAAGCATCCGGACCTCCGATCGAATCAAATTTCTCCGGGTGGGCGGCTACCAGAACATCTATGCCTTCGAGTATACTTCCGTCGCCCACGGCCATTAGTCCGAAGACGGGGATTAGCAATCCCCCGATAAGAAGGCCGACCGCGTTTGCGGTATCAGAAACAGCAACCGCTTTAAGTCCGCCGAATATCGCATATATAGATCCCGCGATCCCGATACCCCAGACGCAGATCCAGATAGCAGCGGTGCGACTAACGCCCAGAAGTTCCGGGACTTCAAACATGGTACTGATCGCTATGGCTCCTGAATACAGTACAATGGGCAGGAAAATGATCATATACCCGGAAAGAAATAGTACGGAAACTATGGTTTTGGTCGTCTTATCAAAACGCCTCTCAAGAAACTGGGGCACCGTGGTCAGACCACCGCGGAGATACCGGGGTAACAGAAAAAGGGCTGTAATCACAATGGCAATCGCAGCCAGGGTTTCCCATGCCATCACCAGAAGTCCTTCCGTATAAGCCTGTCCGTTAAGACCGACGATCTGCTCCGTCGACAGGTTTGTGAGCAAAATGGAACCTGCGATCACTCCGGCTGTTAGGCTCCTGCCCCCGAGAAAATATCCGTCACTGGTCGTTTCATCGGTTTTTCGGGTGGCGAAATAGGACACAATAGCTACTAGGGCGGTAAATCCCACAAAGGAGAACAGGCTTAACATATCAGGTGATGTATTTTTTTGTTAAATATATATTAATTAAGTTGAAGCTCCCAAAGAACAGGGGCTTCTTTTATTCATTTGCCATTGATCAGGACCCGCCCACTGGGATTTCCTGGAGGCCAAGAGGTGACCATCATTGCCCTCCTTCGGCTCTGATGTATTCCATCACGAACTCCTCCAGGATGTCAAGAGGGAGGGCACCATGGGAAAGTACAGCGTCATGAAAGGAACGGATGTCGAATTCCTCTCCCAGTTCCTGCTGAGCGAGTTCCCGCAGTTCGAAGATTCGGTTCATCCCGATCTTGTATGCCGTGGCCTGTCCAGGCATGACAATATGCCTTTCTACCATTTTGATCGCGTCGCTTTCTGCATTGGGAGAATTCTGCACATAATAGTCTATGGCCTCTTCCCGGGTCCACTTCTTATGGTGAATTCCGGTGTCGACAACCAATCTGATGGCCCGCCACAGTTCCATGGCAAGACGCCCGAAATCGGAATAGGGATCGCTGTAGAAACCGATCTCCTTAGGCACCTTTTCTGCATACAGCCCCCATCCCTCAACGAAAGCCGGGAAGGAAATTATCTTCCTGAACATCGGTACGTTTTCCATTTCCTGGGCAAGGGCAATCTGCATGTGGTGCCCGGGAATCCCTTCGTGATAAGCCAGTGCCTCCATCTGGTATTTGGGCATTGCTTTCATATCGTAAAGATTCGCATAATAAATTCCCGGTCGGGAGCCATCGAGGGCCGGGGCTTCATAAAAGGCCTTACCGGCAGTTTTTTCCCTGAACGGTTCCACGGCCTTTACAACGATCTCCGCTTCGGGCTTGGTGAGAAACAAGGAATCAAGATTTTCCCGCATCCTGTCAATGATCGCCCGCGCCTCCTGCAGGTAACGCTTCCGGCCCGCTTCCGTATCCTCGAAATAGAATTTTTCGTCTTCCCTGAGATGTTTGAAGAAGTCCTGAAGCGTCCCTTTGAAACCCACCTGTTTCATAATCTCTTCCATTTCCCTGTGGATCCTGGCCACCTCCCCCAGCCCGATCTGGTGGATTTCCTCAGCTGTAAGGGCAGTGGTGGTCATCCGCTCAAGACGGTTCTGGTAGTACTGGCCTCCTTTTGGCAATTTCCAAACCCCGTCTTCCCCCGTCGCACGCTGTTGCTGGTCCTTAAGGGCAGCAATCATTTCCTTGTATGCTGGACCAACCGAATCCACAAGGACCTGCTGTACCCGTGACATCAATTGGGCCTGTTCCGCCTCCGGGAGATCGAGTTTTGCTATTTTGGATTTGAAATCCCTCAGGATCGTGCCCGGCTCCTTCGAACTTTCGAAGGGTTTTCCCCTAAGCAGATTCTGAGAGGCGTCCACCGCGCGTTGATAGACGAATTTTGGGGGCATGACGCGATTCATTTCC
This sequence comes from uncultured Salinimicrobium sp., assembly GCA_946887075.1. Next base: position 47,396 of record CAMPKA010000013.1, on the reverse strand, counting down.
CGGAGTTTCAGGCCTTCAATCACATCTTCAAACACCCCTGGGATCTTTTCCAGCCGGGAAATGTATGCCCTGGCATCCGAAATGGAATCGATGTCGTGCATATTGATTAGAAAGGCGGGAAGACCGGTATGGACGCCGTACATCTGGTTGACGGGATAATCATAAAACCTGTAGTCATAGTCCTGGATCTCGTGTTCGAGCTGGCGTCGGTACAGCTTGTAATTCAGCAGGGCCTGCTCTCCGAGCGCCCCGATCTCTATGGAATCCTTCAGGAATTTGAGGCGGGCCTTGGCCTGTTCCAGATCTGCGGCGTATCGCAGGTGGGAATAATCATCCCAGGAGCCGTAATCCTCCCGGATCCCGAGCCGGGTCTGAAGCATCGGGGATTCCTGAAGCTCCTCCTGGAAGCTTCGTTCAAAGAAGGCATAAAGCTGCTCCTTTTCCTTTTCCCGTTGCTGATTGGAAAAATCGTCCTCTTCCTTTTTCTCCTCACAGCCCGTTGCAATCAAACCTAGGACCAGGCAAATGATCACTGCTTGGATATTGAGATAATGGTTTTTGTTCATGGGTCTTTCAGGTTAACCGGAATTCATTCTTCCTCGAGCACGGTCACTATGATCTCTGAATCATGGTAGACGGTATGGGTCTGCTCCTTAAAGTCTGATTCTTCCGCTTCAAAAATATTCTCTACATAAGTCTGAGGGTTCCTGTCGATCAGCGGAAACCAGGTGCTTTGTATCTGGATCTGAAGCTTATGGCCTTTCTTGAAGGTGTGATGGACATCCTGGAGCTGGATCTCAACAGCAGTCTTTTGATTGGGCACAAAGGGCTCCGGATCCGAAAAGCTATTTCTGAATCTCCCCCTCATCACCTCGCTCCTGACCATCATGTGGTAGTTGCTCATCTTCAGGTGTTCTGGGGTCTCGGGAAAGTCCTCTGCATCTGGAGGAAACACATCTATCACCTTAACCACCCAATCCGCTGCGTCGCCCGTGGTGGCTACCTGAAGCTTGGCCAGCACCCCCCCGGCCAGCGTCAGGTCCTCCTCGAGTTCTTCTGTTTCGAAGACGAGCACATCTGGCCTTCGGGCAGCAAAGCGCTGGTCATCGGTCATATACTTCCTGGGAGTGAAAACCACCTTGATATCCTGGGTATAGGGGACGGGTTTGGACGGGTCGCTGATAAAAGATTCTGACCCCTCTGAAGGCCGCGTTGTAAGCTCCTGGTCATCGCCGAGATAGAAGGATCGTTTTTGTGCCTCCTTTGGCGGCCAGGCCTCATACTCCTTCCATTCGAGAGATCCGGTATCAAACATATACGCCTCTGGAAGGCCTACAGATCCGTCTCCTTCTCCCTTTAAAAAATGATTAAAGAATACGGTTTCCACATCTCTCTGAAAATGAGCGGAAATGTTGTCCCCGAAATACATATTTCCAACGGCCTGTCTCCCGCTCTTACGGGCCCAGTCGCCATGGCTCCAGGGGCCCATCACCAGGATATTGTAATTATCGCTGGTTTTTTCGATGGTTTTATAGGTGGTGAATGGACCATACAAATCCTCTGCATCGAATAAACCTCCCACAACCATCACAGCTGGTTCGATATCGTCAAGATGTTGTATGATTCCCCTCTTTTGCCAGAATTCGTCGTAATTGGGGTGCTCCTTGAGCTGTTGCCAGAAAACATTTCCCTCATAGTACTTGTCAAGGTTGCTCAGGGGGCCGGCGTCGAGGAAAAACTGGTACTGGTCCTGGGTCTTCAGCTCGGGGAAGGCGTACCAGGCGGAATCAACGGGGGTCATTTTCGGATACCCGAACAGTGCAGTTGCCCTCCAGTAACTCAACAGGTAAGCCCCGTTATGATGGAAATCATCAAAGAAAAAATCTCCTATTGGAGCCTGGGGGGAAACCGCCTTCAAAGCCGGATGGGCGTCCAACAGAGAATAGGTCGCATAGAACCCCGGATAGGAAATACCCCAGGTACCGACCCTGCCATTATGGTTTTCGACATTGTTGATCAGCCATTCGATCGTGTCATAGGTATCGCTGGCTTCATCGACCTGTTTCCCTTCCTTGCCGGGAATGTAACCCCGCATATTGTCGTAGGTGCCCTCACTCATCCAGCGCCCCCTGACATCCTGGTAGACGATGATATTTCCTTGTTTCATCATCAGCTCATTGGGCCCAATCTTTGATCTGTACTGATCTGTTCCGTACGGCCTGGAGCTGTAGGGAGTTCGAGTCATCAATATGGGATATTCCCTGCTGGTGTCCTTTGGAGAATATACGGTGGTATGGAGAAGAACCCCGTCCCGCATCGGGATTTCGAATTCCTGCTTTTTATAATGCTGTTTTACGTCATACTCCTGTTCCTGTGCCTGTGCGGGGGCTGTAGAAGCAAATAGCAGGAAGAGGACTAGCAGGGGTTTAAAAATAAGTTTCATAAGGACTTTTTTGTTAAAGTCCTTAAAGATAGAAATTCCTAAAAAATAATCCGACGGCTTATTCGGCATTAAATTCAGCTATCCCTTCCTGTAGCCATTGAAGGAACTCTTCTGAATCCGGCGTATATCCCGTGGGTTCGGTCAACAGGTTCATCTGGTGATCCAGTAGGACATAATAGGGTTGAGAATTATTCCGGAAATTGAGCGTCTGGAAAGTGGCCCATTTGTCCCCGACGGTCCGGATTTCCTTGATTCCTCCCTGGGGTCGGACATAGTTGAATCTTTCAGCTTCCGGTAACTCCTTTTTATCGTCGACGTAAAGGGATACCAGGACCAAATCGTTCTCCATGGTGCTGAAAACTTCCGGATCACTCCATACCTGTTCCTCCATCTTCCTGCAGTTTACACAGGCCCAGCCGGTGAAATCGAGAAGGATCGGCTTGTTCTCCATCCGGGCAGCCTCAAGTCCTTCCTCGAAATCCTTATAGGCCTTGAGCCCCAGGGGACCCTGAGTTTCTTTTTCATAAATGCTGTAAAACAGCGGAGGGGGAAAACCGCTGAGCAGCTTCAGGTTGGCATGAGGGGTGTTGGAAAGTCCTGGAATCAGATAGGCGACAAAGGCCAGAACGAGGAATCCCAAAACCATACGGGTTCTTCCTAATTTCCGCTTTGGCCCGTCATGAGGAAAACGGATGATCCCGAAAAGGTATAAGGCCAGTGCCAGGCTGATCAGTACCCATATCCCGATGAAGATTTCCCGCTTTAAGATTCCCCAGTGTTCGACCAGATCAGCGTTGGAGAGAAACTTAAATGCCAGGGCAAGCTCTATGAATCCCAGGACCACCTTAACCGAATTAAGCCAGCCGCCACTCTTCGGAAGGGAGTTGAGCCAGTTGGGAAACAAGGCGAAAAGCGCAAAAGGAAGGGCCAGGGCAAGGCCGAAGCCTCCCATGCCCAGGGAAAGCTGGTACGCTCCTCCATCTGTTGTAAGGGAACTCCCGAGTAATGAACCCAGAATGGGCCCTGTACACGAAAAGGATACAAGGGCCAGGGTCAAAGCCATGAAAAACACCCCTATCACCCCACCGAATCTGGAAGCCTTGTCATCCATTTTGTTGCTCCAGGAACTGGGCAGGGTAATTTCATAATAGCCGAAAAAGGAAAAGGCGAAGATGAGGAAGATCACAAAGAAAAGGACGTTCAGGGTCACATTGGTCGAGATGTTGTTCAAAATCTCTGGATTGACGGAATCGAGCAAATGGAAGGGAAGGCTCAGCAGAAGATAAATCAGAAAGATAAAGAACCCGTACATGATCGCATTGAACAGTCCCTTCTTCTTATCAGCCGCACTCTTGGTAAAGAAGGAAACCGTCAGCGGGATCATCGGGAACACACAGGGGGTGAGCAGGGCGATCAATCCTCCGATAAATCCAAGAAAGAAAATAGTGCTGTACTCCTGTTCCGGCTCCTGCTCAAGAGCGATTCCTCCTGCTGACTTGATCCCGATATCAAGAGCCTTTGTCTTTGCGATGTCCTCGGCGGAGACCTCCAGACCTTCATAATCCATCCTGGCGTTCCCCGATGCCAGGGAGAGGGTAAAAGGAACACGTTCCGGGGCAAGACATTGCTCCTCATCACAGACCATATAATACACTTCAGCCGCTATGTTCGGCTGGGCACCGGCCGGGACCTTTACGCGTTGAACAAAAGTGGCCTCCTCCTCAAAATACTTGATATCCATCTGAAAGACCGGGTCAAAAAGGGCAATCCCTTCCGGTTCCGTAGTCTTTCCTACAAGCTCAAAGGAAGTTCCGCTTTCTTCAAAGCTAAACACAGTTGGAAGAGGACCCTCTGACCCAACCTCCTCCTGGGAGTAAAGATGCCATCCTGGTTCTAATTCGGCCTTGAACACAAGATCAAAGATCGAATCATTCTGCTGTTCTACTGAGGCTGTCCATTCAATGGGATCTATGATCCCTGAATCCTCCTGTTGGAGAAATTGGGCATTTATACTTCCAAGACAGGATAGCACCAGAAAGGCGGTCATATAGATTCTCATGGCGAAAATGTAATTCTCAATATTTGTTTCGTGCCCTGGTCGACAGTGAAACGCCGATCAGGTCTGTAGTTGATCACCCATACAATATCGTCATCTGAGCAGAGCAACCAGCAATTTTCCTTTTCAGGCAAGGAAAATTTTTCATCCTTAAAATACTTGCTAAGCTTCTTTTTCCCCTGCATGCCATGGGGATAGAAATAGTCTCCTCTTTGCCATTTTCTGACCCGCAGTGGAAACCGCAGCTTTTCCTTGTCCACAAAAATAACATTAAAAGCGGATTCGGTGACCTCTTCGACCAAGTCGATATGGAAAGTCCCCGCGGGCAGCATCAGGAGCTCTTCGTTTTCCGCGATCTCAAACTCCCCCGCTTCCTTGCTGTCGATCGACGTGAGCAGAATACGCTCTCTGTCCCTGATCAGACGATGCGTGGCCGAGTAAACAATCTTGCCCGACTGGGCTTCCAGCAGGTGATAGACGTCATTCCATTCCCGGAATCCAAAGGATCGGAAAAGCTCATACAGCACCGCCTGAGTATTGGGGATCTGCCTGAGTTTAGCAATATCGAAGCTATAACCAAAATCCTCCTGCCGGGCCACCTGTGGAAAAATGAAGGAAATATAATCCTCGAGCAGCCGCGCACTTCCCTCGAGATGCCTTCGTGTTTTTTCGAAACCCTCCAGCAGTTGGGGGTTGAGCTGTTCCATCCCAGGAATGATCTTGTGCCTGATCGCATTCCTCAGGTACTTCACACTGGAATTGCTACTGTCTTCCCTCCACCGGAACTTTCTGGAATGTGCAAATTCCTCGATCACCTTCCTCGGAAATGGCAGGAGGGGACGAATGATCTTGTCATTCCTTTCAGGAATTCCCGTAAGCCCTTCCAAACCAGTACCGCGGATAAGATTGATCAGTACCGTCTCCAGGTTGTCATTGGCATGGTGACCGGTAAAGACAAATTCGTATTCCAGGGTTTCGCGGAGTTCCTCAAACCAATGGTACCGAAGATCTCTGGCGGCCATTTGAATCGAGATCCCTTTTTCCCTGGCATAAGACTCGGTTTCGAAGCGCTCTATAAAGACCTCCCTGTCAAGAGATTCAGCCAGTTCGAGTACAAAATCTTCATCCCCGTTGCTCTCCTCCCCTCTCAAATTGAAATTGCAATGCGCCAGGGCGAAATCCAGGCCAGATTCCCGGCAAAGATGGGCCATGACCACGCTGTCAATCCCGCCGCTCACCGCCACCAGGATCCTGGCCTCAAAAACTTCAGGAAAGCGGTGTTGGAGATGTTGTTTGAAGGGTAACAGCATAATGCCCAAAGATACCAAAAAAGGGTTTCCCGTTTAGGTTTCGCAGGAACTCTTCTCCAGGACTTCCCGCATCGCCCTTGCCTTGATCAGGCATTCCTCATATTCCTTCTCAGGCTGAGATCCCGAGGTGATCGCACTCCCGACTGAAAAGGAGAGATATTCCCGGGAGGCGTTATAGAGGATGCTCCTGATAATCACGCTGAAATCAAAATCCCCCTCGGGGGTAAAATATCCCATTGCCCCACTGTAGAGGCCTCTTTTGCTTGCCTCCAGTTTTTCTATGATCTCCATAGCAGAAACCTTCGGTGCCCCGGTCATACTGCCCATCGGAAAGCATTCCCTGATGATATCTACTGGCGAAAGTCCAGGACGGGCAACTGCCGTCACGGTGGATATCATCTGGTGTACCTGTTGGAAGCTGTAGATACCGCAAAGTTCCCGGACCTTGACAGAACCTTTTTGCGCTACCCTGGACAGGTCATTGCGAACCAGGTCGACGATCATGATGTTCTCCGACCTTTCCTTGGGGTCCTGGGAAAGGTGCCATGCAAGTTTCTGGTCCTCTTCTGGGTCGGGAGATCTCGCTGCGGTTCCCTTGATCGGTTGAGAGGTGAGACCGGAGCCTTTTTTCCGGAGGTACCGTTCCGGAGAAGCCGAGATCAGGCTGAACTCGGCGAACCGGGAGAAACAGGCAAAAGGAGGTGTGGATCGCAAGTTCAGGGCACGGTATACTCCAACGGGATCGATTTTGACCGATTCTGCAAAAAGTTCTTGACAGTAATTCGCTTCGTAGATATCCCCTCTTCTGATATGATCCAGCAACTTCCCCACCCTTGCGAGGTATTCTGGCCTCGAAAGTCTGGAACGGATTTTCAGATCCGTTGCCCGGGGTGCTTCCGCCTTGTCCCGCCAGTTGGTGATCGCCCTGAGGTCGGCCTCCATTTCCTGGGCCACGAGATTGAGGTAATGGAGCTCCAGAACGCCATTTCTAAGAATTAAAAGTTTTTTGGGCTGAAAAAAGTAGAGCCCTGGGAAATCCAACCCGTCGGTATTATTGGAACTCAGCCTTTCGAGATCGTTCTTAAGATCATAGGAAAGGGCCCCGAAAATCCAATCGCGGGTATTTTCCTGGTACTCCTTTAACCGATCAAATCCACCTTGAACACCCGTCTGAAGTGCCGTAAAAGCGTCCACAGCCAAAAGAGCATCAAATTCAGAATATTCCTCCCGGTGTCCATTACTCTCTAGCCAGACTACATCATCAAACCGGTTCCCCCAGGCCAGCAAAGCCGATCTCAGGAAATTTCCGTCTTTTATGTTTACGCTCCTGCTTGTCCGCACTTAACTCCTTATCTGCTGTTCAAAATCGGTCAGGACTTCCACAATACCCATTTCAAATACCTCATTGGTCACCTGATCCTTCTCCACGTCATAGTTTTCATAAAACTGGGGAAGGCTAAAGCTTTCCACCACCTCCCCTCCGAAACGAGGAAACTGGAACTTACAATATTCCAATGCTGCAGCCCCACCTCTTCGGCCCGGAGAGGTACTGATTATCATGATCTTTTTCTCCTGGAGAAATTTTCGGTCCACACGGGAGAGCCAGTCCAGAACATTCTTGAAAAAGCCCGATACATTATTGTTGTATTCGTTGACTGCAATGATCAATGCAGGAAAGTCCTGGATCTTTTCATACAGATACTTGACCTCTGACGGTATTCCCTCCTTTTCCCGGACAATGTTGTATATGGGAATATCCAGCGTCCTGAGGTCCTCTACCTCGATAGGATAAGAAGTGATTCTTGAAACGATGTGAAGCAGTAACTGGTGATTGATGGAAGTCGGACTGGTAGAGCCGGTAAAAGCAAGGATTTTCGTCATGGGGTTCTGTTTCGCTCAAAAATACAAATTGTGTCCATATCACGCAGACCGATATATCCAAAAGCGCCTGACCATCGGGCAGGGAATTTTCTTACAGGAAGCGTATGTTGGTTCCCAGGAGTCGTAAATGTTAAACTTTAGTTAAATATTAAAGAACTTACGCAAGGGAAATCAGCTTTTATAGGGAGTATTCCTGATTTTGAACCTCAACCTTACCCAACAGCCCAATTCCCCTTTCTTTTCCGAAAAATTTATATTAAATTTAACTTAATTCGTCCCCCCTTTGGTTCGGCAACTGAACGCTTTTTTGTCGCAATTTCTGGTAACTTAATGATGAGCGGCTTATGAAAAAAAGTACCTTTCTTCTGGATGAAAATCTATTGGGACGACCCCTAAATCCATTCAATCCGTGGCGGAAACTGGAAAACCAGGATTTTTTGCTTTTTATCTATTCCATCGATAAAAAGACGGTTTCGGCTGTAAACTACAGGGCGTCAGTTTACTTCGACTCCAGTTTTCCCACCGGACTTCCCGCGAGACACCTTTTTGAAGCGGTAATTCATCCCGAGGATTACGGGCTCTTTTATCACTTCCTGCTGGATATTCCCCATTCCGAAAATGAAGCGCTTTATATCCGGTTCAGGTCGCCATTCGGCTATTGGAAAAAATTCGAATTAAAGACCCGGATATACAACGGTGCACCGGAAACGGAGGAGAAACAAATCCTGATATGCGCTTCCGCTATTGACATGGTGGGCAGGTCCAAGATGTCCTCTGGGAACCTGGAAGTGGAGAAACATCTACAGGAGAGCCTGGACCGCTACAATACACTGCTTTCCTCCCTGGACCACGGGTTCATGCTGATCGAGATGATCTATGATCTGGAACAAAAACCCCTCGACTTCTTGATCGTTGAGGTAAATGGATCCTTTGTAAAACATGTCCCCGTCAAGGAACCTGTGGGTAAAACGATGAAGGAGCTCCTGCCGGACCATGGACACAACTGGTTCCTGAGCTATGGAGAAGTAGCCACCACAGGAAACGCCATGCGGTTTGAACAGTACGCCGGGGACTTGGAAGCATGGTATGATGTTTATGCTTTTCCCCTCGGTAGCAGGAAATCCCGAAGCGTTGGTGTCTTATGCACGGATATCACCACAAGGAAGAAATCCGAAATCAGCCTGAAGAAACTCAATGAAAACCTGGAATACCAGGTCAAGAAAAGAACAGCGGAACTTCGCGAAAACAATGAATTGTTACAGATGATCTTCGATACGGTCAACCAGGGGATTTTCCTGTTGAAACCCAGGTTTGGCAGTAACTATGATATCAGGGATTTCACCTATGTCAGAGCGAATCGCAAAATAAGCAGATACTATCGAAGGGGTTCCCTGGTCGGACAAAGCTTTCTTGGGCTGAATCCCGATGCCGCAAAATCCGGTGTTTTCGAAACCCTGAAGCAAACTATGCTCACGGGAAAATCGGCCAATTTCGAGGTTTGCCTGGAACATGAAGGGAAAAAGAACTGGTTGAAGATCATCACCCATCGCCAGAGGGGCATGCTCATCAATTCCCTGGAGAACATCACCCGGGAAAAAGAACGTTCCAGAGCTTTCAACGATAACCTCCGGTTCAAGAAACAATTGATCGAAACTACCCCAGACCTTATTGCGATCTTTAATCTCCATCAGGAGAATATCCGTTTTGTCAATCGGGATCTGGACCCTTCCATAGGTATGACAAGGAAGAAGCTTCTCAATATGCCTCTTGTTGACCTTCTCCCGCAGATCCATCCGGAAGACAGGCAGAAGGTCATGGAATTCCACCGGAAACTCAGATCTGCCAGCGACAGGGACATCGTGGAGGTGGAATTCAGATTAAAATCCAGAAGCCGGGCATGGGAATGTTACAATGCCCGCGGAAAGGTTTTCATCAGAAGCAAAACGGGTAAGGTCTCGGAATATATTATCTTGTTGCGGAACGTTCAGGAGCAAAAGCTGACCCAGCAGGCTTTGGTCACAGCCGAGAAGCTATCGATCAAGGGCGAGATCGCCAGAACACTTGCTCACGAACTTCGGAATCCGATGACGAGCATAGGAATGTCGGCCGATATCCTCTCTCAGAGAATGAAAGAGAAAAAACAGGACGATCTTGATAATTATATCCACATCATTAAGAGAAGTACCACCACGCTCAATGAACTGGTCAACGACCTGTTGAATTCTGCCAATTATTCGCCTTTTAAGTTCCAGAAATGCTGTCTGGCAAGCATCACCAGCAAAGCCCTCTCGATGGCCCAGGACAGAATCTATCTGGCCGGGATCAGAATCGAGAAAAACTACAGCAGTCCCTGCTACATCAACGGGGACGAAGAGAAACTCCGGATCGCGCTGCTCAATATTATCCTGAACGCCAGTGAAGCAATGGAACCGGACCAGGGGGTGCTCCGGCTGGACATAACCAGGAACGACAACATGTTCATTCTTCGGGTCACCGATAACGGCTGCGGAATTGCTGAAGATCAACTGGAGCATCTGTTTGAGAGCTTTTATACCCGCAAACCCGGCGGCCTGGGCGTGGGATTAAGCTCTGTGAAATCCATCATGGAAGAACATGGTGCAAGCATTCAGGTGCGGAGCCAGCTCAATGAGGGAAGTACCTTCATTATCAGTTTTCCCTGTTATGAGGATCATCAAGGAAAAAAACATAATCCTATTCCGTAAAGCGATTATTGTTTATCTTCGGCTTCTGATTCGGAGGAAGCGTTACAACATATCAACTTCCTCTTGGACGGAAACACCAAAATGCAAGTGATTTTGTATGGGGATAATTGATTCCATCGGCAACCTCTTTATGAAGAGCCGAATTGAAAGCTTAGAAAGATCCGTAAATCATCCGCACGATACCCAAGAGGAGGTCCTACATCAGCTTTTGAACACTGCCCAAGACACGGCCTTTGGAAAACGCCATGGCTTTGGCAGCATCCGGAGTTATGAGCAATTCAGAAAGCAGGTTCCCCTCAATAGCTATGAAGATCTGTTCCCCTACATAGAGCGTCTGCTACAGGGAGAACAGAATATCCTGTGGCCTTCCCCCATCAAGTGGTTCGCCAAATCCTCAGGCACGACTGGGTCGAACAGCAAAATTATCCCTGTCTCAGTGGAGGGTCTCGAACAGTGCCATTACCAGGGCGGCCGCGATATGCTGGCTGTTTATATCAACAATTATCCCGACGCTAAGCTTTTCTCCGGTAAAAATCTTTCCATCGGGGGAAGTCAGGAAACCAAATTTTCTGATAAGCACGGTTACTATACGGCCAATATTTCTGCGATCGTTATGAAAAACCTACCGTTCTGGGCCCAGTTCGGCAGGACTCCCGGCCTTGAGATCACCATGATGAACAATTGGGAAGAAAAGATCAAAAAAATAGCCGAGGTTACCGCAACCCAGAAGATCACCAGCCTGGCCGGTTCTCCGATGTGGATGCTCTTGCTGCTGCAGTATATCATTAAAGAACATAAGATCGAATACATTCAGGAGGTCTGGCCCGAACTCGAGGTGTTCTTTCACGGTTCAGTTTCATTTGCGCCATATCGTCCCCTTTTCGAGAACCTGGACCGCGACAAAAGCCTGCGCTACCTGGAAATCTTCAATGCTACGGAAGGGTTCTTTGCGCTACAGGACCAAAGGGAGGACACCTCTCTTTTGCTTATGGTCAACTACGGAATTTTCTATGAATTTATACCCGAAGAGGAGTTCTCGGCAGAAAATCCGAAGGTTGTCCCCCTGAGCGAGGTCAAGGTAGGAAAGAACTATTCCATGGTCATCAGCACCAATTCGGGGCTGTGGCGCTACAAGATCGGGGATACGATCAAGTTTACGGGGACCAGTCCGTACCGATTTGTGATCAGCGGCAGAACCAAACACTGTATTAACGTCTTCGGAGAAGATCTTTTCGTAGAACACGCTGAAAAGGCCATTTCGGTTGCCTGCAGGAAAACAGGAGCCATCATGCGGGATTTTACTGCTGCTCCCTTCTTCTATGACCGAAGCTCCAAAGGTTTTCATGAATGGCTGGTGGAATTCGTTGAACCGCCAGAGGACAAGGAGGCCTTTACAGGAATCCTTGATGAGGAATTGGGAAAGCTCAACGACGACTACGCCTCAAAACGGCGGGAAAACACGGCTATAGATGCCCCGGTGGTGCATCATATGCCGGAAAATTCCTTTTACCAGTGGCTTAAGCTCAAGAACAAACTGGGAGGTCAGCATAAAATCCCAAGATTATCCAATAGTCGTGAATTCGTAGAGGAATTACTCCAGCTGCGGGAGTCGATGCGGGAGGAAATCTGATCAAATTCCCAGCAACCGGTCCAAAGTGGCCCGAAACTCTGTATCATTCCAGTCCGCGGCTCCGGTCTTGCGAATGACAATTTCTCCTTCAGCTGAAATAACATAGGTGGTTGGAAGTCGGTCAGAATCGAAGGAGGCCGGAGGGGGTTCCAATGGCCGGTAGACCGGCAGCCGATATCCCTTTCTCCTGAGAAAATCCTTGAGGGTTTGATGCTGCTCATCCGAGACAAAATAAAAGGCCACACGGTTTCCATAGGAAGCAAAGACCTCCTGGAAAGACGGCATTTCGGCTATACAGGGTGGACACCAGGTGGCCCACAAATTGACCACTGCCACCTTTCCCCTGGCCTCCTGGAAATTCACAGGTTCCCCTTCAAGAGAGGCGAGTTTCCAGTCATAGGAAACGACCTCTTCCCGATCCTGATCTGCAATTTCCCTCGGGGCAAAAGCAAATATCCGGTTCATCGCAACCTGGAGAGGCCGCCGGGTCTGGGGAAGGATCAGGATGATGATCACCAGCAGGAGGATCAGATTTGACCAGTTCTTTTTGAGAAAATCCATTGAAAGCAAAAGTAATACATTGGCACCGGGAATCGGGAAATCACCTTCTGGTTTAGCATGATTATTATTATCTTGAAAGTCGAAATAAAAATAAGAATCATGAAGAGAATGACTTGTACAGGCTTGTTTGCCTTGACGGCCGCCCTCCTGACCGGATGCGGACCCAGGAGCACCTCCATCACGGAAGCAGAGCCTGCCTTAAAAGTTGAAAGAATCGCTATGGAAAACGACCTGCTAGAAGAATGGGAGGGCCCTTATGGAGGCGTGCCCGCCTTTGACGAGATGGATCTTGAAGAGCTGCGGCCCGCCATGGAGCGGGGGATGGAAATGCATTTGGCTGAAATTGAACAGATCGCACAAAACCCTGCCCCGCCGACCTTCGAAAACACCATTTTAGCCATGCAGCAGTCTGGAGAGGCTCTTGACAGGGTCTTCACCTACTATAGCATATGGAGCAGCAATATCTCTTCCCCGGAATTCCGGGAAATCCAACAGGTCCTGGCACCCAAGATCTCTGAGTATTCCTCAAAGATCTCACAAAACGAGGACCTGTTCAGACGGATAAAGGCCGTCTATGAAAACGCTCTGGAGGATTCATTACCTCCCCAGCAACAGCGGGCAGTCCAGCTGATTTACGAGGATTTCGCCATGGAGGGAGCAGATCTCGGACCAGAGGAAAAGGAACGATACGCGGAAATCAACAAGGAACTTTCAAGATTATATACCACTTTCTCCAATAATGTCCTTGCCGAGGAGGAAAATTATGTGGTCTACCTCGATGAGGACGAGCTAAGCGGCCTTCCGGAATCATATATCAAGGCAGCTGCAAAGGCAGCGGCAGATCGGGGTCGCCAGGGGCAGTACGCCGTGTTGAATACGAGAAGCTCCATGGATCCTTTCCTGACCTTTTCCGATGAAAGGGAGCTGCGGGAAAAGGTTTGGAAAAACTATTACTCCAGGGGGGACAATGATGATCAGTACGACAACAAACAGATCATCAAAAAAATTCTGGAACTTCGGGATGAAAGAGTGGAATTGCTTGGGTTTGATAATTATGCCCAGTGGCGCCTGCAGAACAGGATGGCGAAAACTCCTGAGCGGGCTATGGAACTGATGAAGCAGGTATGGCCCGTAGCACTGGCAAGGGTAGAGCAGGAAGTAGCCGACATGCAGGCATTGGCAGAAGCCGAAGGCAAAGACATCACCATAGCTCCCTGGGACTACCGCTATTATGCCGAAAAGGTCCGCCAGCAGAAATATGACCTTCAGTCAGACGTCATTAAACAGTATCTGCAACTGGACAAGTTGACCCAGGCGCTTTTCTATACTGCGGAAAGATTATTCAACTATGAGTTCACCCCCGTCCCTGAGGGCACAGTTCCCGTATTTCATGAAGATGTCAAAGTATGGGAAGTTACCGACAAAGATTCCGGCAAACTGATCGGCTTATGGTATCTGGATCCCTATGCCAGGAAAGGCAAAAGATCAGGGGCATGGGCATCCCAGTACAGAAGCCATTCAGAAATGGAGGGCCAGGAGGAAACCGTATTGGGTTCGAATAATTCTAATTTTATAAAACCGGCCCCTGGAGAACCAGCACTTGTCTCTCTTGATGACGCTACCACTTTTTTCCATGAGTTCGGGCATGCCCTCCACTTCTTTTCCTCGGAGGTGAAATATCCAATTCTCAACAGTGGCGTAAGGGATTACACGGAATTTCAGTCACAACTTCTGGAAAGGTGGCTACTTACCGAAGAAGTGATTGAGAGGTTCCTGGTACATCATGAGACCGGGGAGCCTATGCCCCAGGAACTTGTGGATAAAATCAAGGCGGCTTCTACCTTTAACCAGGGCTTTGCCACTACGGAATACCTGGCCTCTGCCCTGATGGATATGATTCTTCATACCACTGATCCTGCTGATATCGACATGGATACCTTTGAGGAGGAAACGCTTGCCGCCCTGCATATGCCCAAAGAGATCGTGATGCGGCACCGGACGCCTCACTTCGGCCATGTCTTTTCCGGAGAAGGCTACGCCGCCGGCTATTACGGCTACCTCTGGGCAGATGTCCTGACCTCTGATGCCGCAGAGGCATTCCAGGAGGCACCTGGTGGGTTCTATGATCGTGAACTTGCTGAAAAACTGGTGAAGTATCTCTTTGCCCCCCGGAACGCTATTGATCCGGCTGAGGCTTATCGTCTCTTCAGAGGCCGGGATGCCACTATAGACGCCCTGATGAGAGACCGGGGTTTTCCGGTACCCGAAGAGAAGCAAGAGAAGTGAAAACCACTAAGGCCGGGTCTGAAGCGATCCGGCTTTTCATTTTTCATGCGCTCCGCAAAAACCGATTCGTCCGCTCAGGTCTTAAAATGGTCCTGATAGGCTTTTTTCGCCGCATGATAGCCACACATCCCATGTACTCCTCCTCCTGGAGGGGTGGAGGAAGAACAGATATAGACCCGCGGGTCTGGAGTGGAATAAGGAGATATCCGGGCCACAGGTCGGGTGAACATTTGGGTAATATCCTGTTTCCCACCGTTGATGTCACCTCCGACCAGGTTAGGGTCAAATTTTTCCAGCTGAGCGGTGTTCATCACGGAACGTTTCAGAATAATCTCTTTAAACCCCGGAGCCGCTCTTTCGATCTGGTTTTCCACCACCTCTGAAAAATCTTCCGTATTGCCGTGAGGGACGTGAATATACGCCCAGGCAGTATGTTTTCCTTCCGGGGCCCGTTCCTGGTCAAAAATGCTGTGCTGTGCAAGAAGCACATAGGGAGAATTGCTGATCCTGTTGTTGTTTGTCGCCTTTTCTGAAGCTTCGATCTCCTCTTTCGAAAAGCCAAGATGGACCGTGGCTGCCTGCCGACAGACCTCACTGATGAATGGAATGGGTTCCGAGAGTGCCCAGTCCATTTTGAAGACTCCTGCTCCATACCGGAAACGTTCCATCCTTTTTCTATATAAGGAGGAAAAATTGAGCCCCTTTATCCTTAGCAACTGTCGCGGCGTAAGATCAAAAAGATAGGCATAAGCTCCAGGAAGTTCCCTGATGTCGGAAATTTCCCTTTCAAGAGTCAGGGTCCCTCCGAGAGATCTGTAATAGCGAAGCAGAGCACCGGTGAAATTACCGGCCCCACCTTTAGGAAATGGCCAATTATATCTGTGGGCACTGGTGGTGAGCACCAGCCCAAAGGACGCGGAAGCCAGGCTGTTCAACGGAAGAGTTGAATGTGCCGCAGCTCCATAAAAGAAGGCTTTGGAACGGTCGTTCTTGAAAACTTGATCCGCAAGTAATTTGGCCGATGGGATGGCTTTTAGACCGAATTTCATAAAGGGAACCGGATGTTCCGGAATGCCTAAAGGCCCAAGCAGGTCCTGCCCTATCTTATCCCAGGACTCCAGAAGAGACCCGAAAAGTTTATGATAAGCAGGGCCGTCATCTCCAAGTTGGGCTGCGGTTCTGTCGATGTCTGGATAACAGGCATAAGCTGAACCATCCTCAAACGGATGGGCATATGCTGCTTGTGGATAAACCCAGCTAAGGCCATGGTCTTCCAGGGGCAACTGCCTGAAAAAAGGAGATGCCAGACCGAGGGGGAGTATTGCGGAACCGACGTCATGTTTAAATCCAGGAAGGGTGAGTTCCGCGGTACGGGTAGCCCCACCTGGTGTGGAGGCCTTTTCGAAAACCGCGGTTTTAAGTCCTTTCTGCTGGAGAAAGATTGCTGCAGCTAATCCGTTGCTTCCACTTCCGATAATAATCGCGTCATAGGGTGAGGCCATCAGGGCAAATCTTTAAGGTCAAGGGTGGATAAATATTCTTCAAAGGTCATATTTCCGTGTTTTTCGCCGATCATGTCCCTCGAGGTTACGAATTTGAAGTACTTCAGTTTGTCGGACAAATCCTCACTGACCATTTCCGGTAAAAACATTCCCCAGTCAGCCATTTTCTCAGGAACCTTGATGATTTTTCCGCCAATCCTGCGTTGCACCATCTCAGCCATTTCCAGCCGGGTGTGAACAAGCGGTCCCCCGACCTCAATGATTTTTGGTCCTTTGAGCAAATACTTTAGCACGACCTCTGCCAGGTCCTTTTGATGGATGCTGTTGGTCCGAAAATGACCATCTCCAACAATCGGAATGACCTTCCTCTTGGCCATAATGGCCAAATCATGAAGACCGGAAAAGAATCCAACCGGTCGTATTATAGTGTAATCCAGGCCGGAAGCCTCGAGTGCTCTTTCAAACATGCGATGGGCTTTGGCAACCTCGAATTCCTCTGCTTCGTCTGCACCCTTTATCGAAACATATACAAATCGTTTCACTCCGTTGAGTAAGGCATCCTCAAGGATGTTATTATTCGCGTAAAAATCATTTTCGATAAAGGAATTTCCCTTGTTATTGAAAAGACTGACACTTTTGCCAAGGGCAGAAACCACAATGGACACCCCTTCCGTAATTCCTTTGATCTTCCATTCGTCCTCACTGGCATCGGCCTGCCAGATATCATCAGTATAGGGTGCGGTTTTGTCTGCACCGTCCGAAGAAAACACCAGGGCGCGACAGGGATACTGCTTTTCTCTAAGAAGCTTTACGGTCTCCAGACCGAGCGCACCGGAAGCGCCAGCAACAAGGATTTTATCTTTCATATGCAATTTTCCAGTTAATTTACTGGAAAAAAAGAGAAGCATGACTTGTCGTGCATTCCGATTAACAAAACTTTACGAGGCCTGGTTCAATCCGTTGGCAGTAACGGAAATGTGAAGGAATCCGGGGTTCGGTTAAGAAGAAAAGTGGAAGGACAAAAAGGGACTTCCCCGCTATGCAGGGTGTCCATTATTTTTAAGATTAGGTTAACAAGTACTACTTGACCAGTTCCAGAATGACAAGAATAAATGCCATGAGGGCAGTTAAAAAAATGATTCCGAGAATGATCCCGATAACAACTTTTTGTGCAGTGGAAAATTCAAGAGTATAGTTGTTCCATATGTTAGTTAAAGCTTTCATGTGATTTATATAGGGTTTAGAGTTCCGCTCCTGTTATTGATGCTTCCGCATCTATATTTTCCCTTAAATTAGATAATAATCGGCTGATTCCCAATAGATCGGACTGTTAAAACGGTGTGAAATATGCTTTCGTCGATAAAAGCCGCAAAAGCTGCCAATGACGTACGGGGAAGGCTACAGAAAAATGAAAGCGGGCAACTTCAGAAAAGGGGAAAAACCGTGTACAAACGATTGTAATCAGATATAAACGAAAACAAATCTTTATCTCCCGAGTAGACCTCCTAAAGCATAATAGGTTTGTGCTGTTGGAATGAACAAACGATTTTCAACTGATCTAATACCTATTATCATGAATGCTTTAAGAAACCGAGTACAACTGATCGGGAACGTGGGAAGCGCTCCTGAAATCCTGACCCTCGAATCCGGCAGAAAGCTGGCCAAGTTCTCCATCGCCACCGATGAGATCTACAAGAACGCCCAAGGCGAGAAAATCACCGAAACCCAATGGCACAATGTGGTGGCCTGGGGTAGCACCGCAGATTTCATCGAGAACTTCGTCCAGAAAGGCAAGCAGATCGGAATTGAGGGCAAGCTGGTCAACCGAAGTTATGAGAACAAGGAAGGCGACCGAAAGTACGTCACCGAGGTCGTGTGCAACGAACTCCTGCTTCTCGGGAAATGAGCCGAAGGTCGATCGGATAAATTCCTGCACCTGATCCACCCCTATTCGATCCGGTGCAGGATTTCGGATCGGGCCTCCCCTATCAACAAGTTGAATTATTAATTTTTTAAGAGGTTTCAGCTACAGGGACGCTATTTTTGTACCCGATGAGAAAGGGGAACAAATACACGGAGGGCAGAATACTAAATTCCCTCTTCAGCCTTGCCGTACCTATCATTCTAGCCAACATTCTTCAGACGGCGTACCAGCTGATCGATACCTTCTGGCTGGGTCGGTTAGGAGCGAATGCGGTGGCAGCTGTAAGTATCAGTTTTCCCCTTTTATTCCTGGTGCTCTCCCTTGGCTCCGGCCTGACCCTCGCAGGAACCGTGATAGTCGCTCAATTTATGGGCGCAGGGGACCAGGAAAAGGTGAATTTTAATTCGTCCCAAACCATATCCCTCATCTTTATCATTTCTGTTCTGCTCTCTGTAATGAGTTACTATGCGGCAGAACCCCTGATGCGTCTAATAGGAACAGGACCAGAGATCCTCGAAGATGCCGTGAGCTATTTTGAGGTTTCCTCGATAGGTTTTGTATTCCTCTTCATGTTTTTCGCCTTCCAGTCCCTGATGCGGGGGATCGGAAATGTGATGCTCCCTGTATACATCGTGCTTTTCACGGTCTTTCTGAACCTTATTCTTGATCCCCTTTTTATCTACGGCTATGGTCCCGTTCCGGGCTTCGGAGTAGCAGGTGCCGCGGTTGCCAGTGTGGTAACCCAGGGATTATCCGCCTTCATAGGGATCTTCATACTTTACCTGGGCAGGAGTGGGATCAAAATCAGTATTCGCCAGATGCGGCCTCATCTTTCCACCCTGAGAAGGATTATCAAACTCGGAGTTCCCGCCAGTATAGAACAATCGACAAGAGCCCTCGGGATGACCATGATGGTTGTCCTCGTAACCGGATTCGGAAGTGAAGTGGTCGCTGCGTACGGTATCGGAGCCAGAATCCTGAGCTTCATCGTAATTCCGGCCCTGGGACTTGCCATTGCCACCACCTCTCTGGTGGGGCAGAATATCGGGGCCATCAAGATAAAGCGGGCGGAAAAGGTGGCGGATCTTAGCAATAAGATTGGGTTCTTCGGACTTACAGGAATGGGGTTCATCATGTTCTATTTCGCCGAACCCCTCACGGCTTTCTTCATCCCTGAAGATCCTGAGGTTATCCAGGATGCTTCCTACTTTATCCGGGTCATGGCACCGAGTTTCGGACTGCTGGGAGTCCAGCAGGTGCTCAACGGGGTCTTCAACGGTGCCGGATTTACCAAGGCCTCTATGCTGATCTCCATCCTGAACCTTTGGATCCTGCGATTTCCACTGGCCTTTCTGCTCTCCCACCGAACCGAGCTGGGCTATGACGGTATCTGGTGGTCTTTCCCCGTCTCGAATGCCATTGCGGCCCTTGTTGCCTTCATATATTATAAACAGGGCTACTGGAAACTTCGTATTTTCAAACGCAGGGGCTGAATTCACACAGGCTTAACAATAAGCTTTTTTTCCTGTTAAACCCTTTCTGGTTTTTTGACAAATCCTGCAAATTAGGGGGAAGAAATACTTAAAACAGAAAAAAATGGCTACATCAGATTCCAAAACGACAAAAGACCATAAAAAAATTCAGCAATGGGCAGAGGCCAGAGATGGAAAACCCGCGGTGGTAAAGAGTACTGCCGACAACGGGAAGGGCGGTGGACTGCTCAGGATCAACTTTCCCGGATATGCTGAGGATAACCTTAAGAATATTTCCTGGGATGAATTCTTCGAGATCTTTGACAATAACGATCTGCAGTTCCTCTACCAGGAGAAGACTAAGGACGGCGGGGAAAGCCGTTTCTTTAAATTCATCAGTGACGACTGATCCCCACGAATCAGTCCTGATGTTACCTGAATAATTTCGGGTAAAGACAGAAGCCACCATCGGAACATATTTTCCTTCGGTGACTTCTCACTTTCTACCTTTAGATGTGGATCGGCCGGTCATCTACCGCCAGGGCGGCTTCCTTAACTGCCTCGGCATAGGTTGGATGCGCATGGCTCATCCTGGAAATATCTTCAGCCGATGCCCGAAATTCCATTGCCGTGACGGCTTCTGCGATAAGATCGGCCACACGGGCACCGATCATATGGATGCCCATTACTTCTCCTGTTTTCTTATCGGAAAGGATTTTGACCATTCCATCGGTATCCCCACTTGCACGGGAACGACCTAAAGCCCTCATAGGGAATTTTCCCTCTTTGTAGTCAATCCCGGCCTCCTTGAGTTCCTCTTCTGTTTTACCCACTGCTGCAACTTCCGGCCATGTATATACCACTCCCGGGATAAGATTATAGTTAATATGAGGCTTCTGTCCCGCAATCACTTCGGCAACCAAGGTTCCTTCCTCGGAAGCTTTGTGGGCCAACATAGGCCCGTTGATGACATCCCCTATGGCATAAATATTCGCTACTGAACTTCGCAGGTTCTCATCAACTTCTATCTGTCCCCGGTCATTTATCTTGACTCCTGCGGCCTCAGCATTGAGGCCCTCAGTGAATGGTTTTCTTCCAACTGCCACCAGACAATAGTCTCCTTTAAATTCCACCTTCTTGCCCTTGTCGCTTTCAGCTTCTATTACCACCTCATCCCCCTTCCGTTCCACTGCCTGGACCTTATGGGAAGTATGGAACTGCATTCCCTGCTTTTTAAGTACCTTCTTTAACTCCTTGGCAAGTGCGCTGTCCATCGTGGGAATAATACGGTCCATATATTCTATCACCGAGACCTCAGATCCAAGACGCAGATACACCTGGCCCAGCTCAAGTCCGATGACCCCCCCTCCGATTATCACAAGATGTTTAGGAATTTCCTTCAGTTCCAGCGCCTCCGTAGAGGTGATGATGCGCTCTTTATCCAGTTTGATAAATGGAAGGCTCGCTGGTTTAGAACCTGTAGCAATAATGGTGTTTTTGGCCTCAATCACCTGATTCTCACCCTGATCATCTTCTATCGTGATATGGGTGGCATCCTTAAAAGAACCGACTCCCTGAAGAACATCGATCTTATTCTTCTTCATCAGGAAACGGATCCCTTCCACTGTCTGATCGACAACAGCACGTTTTCTGGAGATCATTTTTTCCAGGTTCACCTTAATCTCCCCCGGAACTTCGATTCCATGATCTTCAAAATGCTGGATCGCATCGTAATAATGATGGGAAGAATCGAGCAAGGCTTTGCTGGGGATACAGCCGACATTGAGGCAGGTACCTCCAAGGCTTGGATATTTTTCTATCAGGGCTGTCTTCATTCCGAGCTGGGCGCAGCGAATGGCCGCCACATATCCCCCAGGTCCGGAACCTATAACGGCAACATCATATTTGCTCATAAGTGGGTTTTAAAGGTTCTCTGGGTCACAAAAGTACGACTATAATTGGTACTTACCAATCCGGAATGGCGTCTCCATTGAAGGGTCTCATAGCTTCAATTCTATCGCAGTGGTAGTTTTGACCGGGCTGATCACAAAGGTACTTTGGGTATTTCCGATGTGGTCAAGAGCAGTGAGTTTGTTGAGGATGAATTCCCGGTATGCCTGCATGTCCTGAACAAGCACCTTTAGAATGTAATCATATTCCCCGCTCACGTGGAAAACCTCCAGTACCTCCGGCAGGTTCCTGACTTCTCTCTCAAACTTCACCACATTGCTTTTGGTGTGTTGCACGAGCCTGATCTGACAAAAAGCGGTAAAGGCCCGGCCGATTCTGCCTGGATCCACAAGGGCAACATAACCTGAAATGATTCCCTCCTTCTCCAGCTTGCGCACCCGTTCATATACCGCTGTAACTGAAAGCCCGAGGGCATGGGCAAGTTCCTTATTGGTCCTTTTTGAATTTTCCTGCAGCAAGGTGAGCAGTAATCCGTCAGTCTTATCGAGTTTCATCTGTTCCTTTTTCGGCAAATTAGAAATTTCATATGACTCTTTAGACTTTTTTTCTGATCATTACGCATTCTGGCTGCTTTTTTTCGGCGTAACCTATTTTTCGTTGATTTATATTCTAACTTTTCTTTCTTTTGGTATGTAATCTAATCAGACACCGATGAAATTTGACCCGGCAAACCAAATCCAGGACCTTCAGTATTTCGGGGAATTCGGGGGGGTAAATCCCAGTATTTCCGATTCCTCCACCTATACCTTCCTTTCAGCCAAGACCATGTTCGACACTTTCGAAGGCAATGCTGAAGGTTGTTATCTTTACTCCCGTCACAGCTCCCCTTCTAATCTTTATCTCGGGGAGGCCCTGGCAGCTATGGAGGGAACCCAGGCAGCCCATGTGGCCGCCAGCGGCATGGGTGCCATTACACCTGTTCTTCTTCAGCTCTGCCAGGCCGGAGACCACATTGTTTCCAGCAGGACCATCTACGGAGGGACGTATGCCTTTCTGAAGAACTTTGCGCCGCGCCTGCATATTTCCTCTTCTTTTGTCGATATCACAGACCTGGAAAAAGTGGAGGCTGCCATCACCCCAGCTACCCGGGTGCTGTACTGCGAAACGGTGAGCAATCCTCTACTTGAGATCGCTGATCTGTCCGGATTGTCACGCATTGCCAAAAAACATAACGTTACCATGGTAGTGGATAACACGTTTTCCCCACTGGCGATTTCACCCGCAAGACATGGTGCAGATGTCGTGGTACACAGCCTCACCAAATTCATCAATGGGGCCAGTGATACCGTAGCCGGAGTAGTTTGCGGCACCCAGGAATTCATCGACCAGCTCAGAAATGTCAATGATGGCGCGAGTATGCTGCTGGGACCGACGATGGATTCCCTCAGGGCAGCATCCGTACTGAAGAATCTTCGAACCCTCCATATCAGGATGAAACAGCACAGCAGCAATGCGCTATATCTGGCCAAGCGATTCCAGGAGGAAGGTCTCCCCACAGTATACCCCGGTTTGAAGGATCATCCAGGGCATAAGCTCTATAAAAGCATGATGAATCCGCAATATGGTTTCGGGGGCATGCTTGTCATCGACACCGGTAGCCTTGAAAAAGCCAATACGCTTATGGAACTGATGCAGGAAAAAAATCTGGGTTACCTCGCTGTCAGTCTTGGGTTCTATAAAACGCTTTTCAGCGCTCCAGGCACTTCCACTTCCTCTGAAATTCCACCTGAAGAAAAGCAGCGGATGGGGCTTTCCGACGGAATAATTCGTTTTTCGATCGGGCTGGACAACGATATCGAGCGGACCTTCAGAATTATGAGGGACTGTATGCGGGAAACCGGGGTGCTGTAGAGATCATCATGGAAAGGGGAATTTCTCCCCCGGGGCTGGAAAAGCAATTCTTAATGGATATATTTGTTTGAGATTTGCCATAGCGGCCATCTCAAAGCGGGTAAATTAAGCCTTTTTCATATGTTGACGATCAACCAGTATATCGACCATACCAAACTTGACCCCACGGCGACTGCCGATGATATCGTGCAGCTGTGCGAGGAAGCTCGAAAATTCGAATTTTTTGCGGTTTGCATTCATGGAGGATTTGTAAAACTTGCCAAGAGGACCATCCTGGGTACAACCGTAAAAGTCTGTGCGGTCGCGGGATTCCCTTTAGGAGCCTCTGCACCTGTTGTAAAACAGTTCGAGGCGGAACAAGCCATCGCCGACGGAGCGGACGAGATTGACATGGTACTTAACCTTGGGCTCCTCAAGAGCAAGGAATTTTCAGCCGTCCAGGAGGAGATCTCCCTGGTAAAAAAAACCATCGGAAAGAATGTTCTCAAGGTGATCATCGAAACTTGTTATCTCAATTCCCAGGAAATCACCCAGGCCAGTGAACTGGCGGTAAAAGCCGGGGCTGATTATGTCAAGACCTCGACCGGATTTGGTTCCTCCGGAGCCCATCTGCAGCACATCGACCTCATTAAACGAGCTGTCGATGGGAAAGCCAGGATAAAAGCCTCAGGGGGAATCAGGAGCCTGGATGTCGCCCTGTCCTACTTGGAAGCCGGGGTAGAAAGGATCGGAACTTCCTCCGGAGTATCAATTGTAAAGGAATTGAGGCAATGAGCATACATATTGAAGCCAAAAAAGGAGAAATTGCAGAAACTGTCCTTTTACCCGGGGATCCCCTGAGAGCGAAATGGATCGCTGAAACTTTTCTTGAGGGGCCGGTATGCTATAACAAGGTCCGGAATATGTTCGGGTATACCGGAACCTACGAAGGCCGGAGAATCTCAGTGCAGGGAACCGGAATGGGCGTGCCTTCAATTTCGATCTACGCCCATGAGCTCATCAACGATTTCAATGTGCGCAATCTCATCAGGGTCGGCAGTGCCGGCAGTTATCAGAAAAGCATCAAGATAAGGGATATCGTTGTGGCCATGGCAGCGTCCTCCACATCCGGAATCAATCAGGCTCGATTCGATGGAGCTGATTTTGCCCCCACTGCGAGTTTCGAACTTTTCCAGCGGGCCATAGAAATCGCGAAAATCAAGGATATTCCCATTAAGGCAGGCAATGTTCTGACCAGTGATGAATTTTACGCGGATGAATTCGAATCTTATCAGAAGTGGTCTAACTTCGGGGTTCTCTGCGTAGAAATGGAAACTGCAGGGCTTTATACCGTCGCTGCGAAACACAAGGTCAATGCCCTGGCACTTCTGACTATTTCAGATTCTCTGGTGACTGGAGAGAAAATGACTTCCCAGGACAGAGAACAATCATTTCGGGAAATGATAGAGATCGCCCTTAAGATCGGTTGAGGTATCTTGAAAAATTCGCAAAAAAGCCTGGTCAGGATCCCCTGCTTTCGAGTTACTTTCAACTCTGCATGAAAAATCGTAACATTACCCCTCAATAATCACTGTCCCCCCATAAAATGGAAGATGAAAAGTTTGTAAAGGATATCGAAATCGTCACCAATCGGGAACTCAATATCTGGGAAGCCCTGATTCCGGTAATTGCACTGATCGCAATGTTGGCGTACAATGTTTTTGTCTTTGGAGACGCTTCCCTTGGAGGTTCCAACCAGTTCATCCTCCTTCTGGGAGGGGCCATTGCTGCCGTAGTCGGAATCTTCAACAAGGTTTCCTTCGATAAGATGATCGAAGAGGTCGCCATCAATGTAAAATCGACAACTGGAGCCATTCTGATCCTGCTTCTGGTAGGAGCACTCGCAGGAACCTGGATGGTCAGCGGTATCATTCCCACCATGATCTATTATGGCCTGCAGATCCTGAATCCTACCATTTTTTTAGGGGCGACCCTAATCATCTGTTCTGTTATTTCTGTGGCGACTGGAAGTAGCTGGACCACTTCAGCCACCGTAGGTATCGCGCTTATCGGAATTGCAGAGGCCCTTGGAATCTCTTTAGGAATGACTGCCGGCGCAATCCTTTCCGGGGCCTATTTCGGGGATAAGATTTCTCCGCTGAGCGACACGACCAACCTGGCACCTGCCATGGCCGGGACAGATCTGTTCACTCATATCAGGTATATGATGCTGACCACGGTTCCGACCATTCTGATCTCCCTGATCATTTTCGTCATTCTCGGTTTCAGCCTCGAACCTTCAGGCATTACAGATACAGGAGCCATTCTTGAGGCCATAGATGGCTCTTTCCGCATTTCGGGCTGGCTGTTTGTGGTTCCGTTACTGGTGATCGTTCTGATCGTCAAAAAGACCCCTCCCCTGATCGCACTCCTTCTCGGTACCTTATTAGGGGCAATAGCAGCGCTAGTCTTTCAACCGGACATTGTGGCTTCCCTGGCTGGGGCAAAGGATCTTTCCTTCATATCGGGATACAAGGGGATTATGAATGCCATTACGGTCGATACCTCCATCCCGGTGGAAAACGAACAGCTCAGCGATCTTTTTTCTTCCGGAGGAATGGCGGGTATGCTGGACACTATTTGGCTGATCCTTTGTGCCATGGTTTTCGGTGGGATTATGGACGCTATTGGAGCCCTGGCCAGAATCAGCAGTGCCTTGCTTCATCTATTCCATACGACCTTCGGCCTCTTTGCAAGTACAGTGATCAGTTGTCTGGCATTAAACGCAACTGCTTCAGATCAGTACCTGGCTATCGTCGTTCCGGGGAAGATGTTCTCGAAAGCCTTCCGGGATAAAGGCCTGGCTCCCGAAAATTTAAGCCGGACCCTGGAGGACTCTGGAACCGTCACTTCGGTTCTGGTTCCCTGGAATACATGTGGGGCGTATCACAGCGGCGTTTTAGGTGTCCCTGTTGCGTCTTACTTTGTCTATTGTTTCTTCAATTATCTAAGTCCTTTCATGACCCTGTTTTTTGCAGCAGTAGGAATAAAGATCCGGCATCTCACACAGCGCCCAGCGTGATTAATAGCTAATTCTTATGGATTTCGACTTCTACTATTGACCGCCTCTATACTTGGATAAAAAAATAGCATCAGTTCAGGAGAACTGCGGATCTTCCTTTTTTATCTTTGCAGGGAAAGAAATTAGGAACTAAAAAACAATAAAACTATGGCTTTAGTAGGAAAAAAATTTCCAGACCTGGAAGTAAACGCAATGAATGAAATGGGGGACACCTTCAAGATCAATGTCCTTAAGGAAGCGCAGGATAACGGGAAAAAAGTGTTGCTGTTCTGGTATCCCAAGGATTTTACCTTCGTGTGTCCTACCGAACTGCACGCTTTTCAGGAGGCCCTTCCGGAATTTGAGAAGCGCAATGTAATGGTTATAGGTGCATCTTGTGACACTGCAGAGGTTCATTTCGCCTGGCTTAACACACCCAAGGACAACGGTGGTATCGAAGGCGTCACCTATCCTATTCTTGCAGACTCTAACAGAAACCTCGCAAATCAGCTTGGAATTCTTGATATTTCCAACGAGAAGTATGACGAGGAAACCGGTCTTTACACTGTAGAAGGAGACAATGTGACCTACAGGGCCACCTACCTTATCGATGAGGAAGGTGTGGTTTTCCATGAAGGGATCAATCATATGCCGCTTGGACGTAATGTCAAGGAATTTCTTCGCCTGGTGGATGCTTACGCTCACGTCCAGGAAAAAGGGGAAGTATGCCCCGCCAACTGGGAAGAAGGGAAACAAGCCATGAATGCAAACCGCGAAGGAGTGGCAAGCTACCTGAGCTCAAATTAATCGACAGATGGAAGAATTAAAGCACGACGACCTGGCCCAGGTGGTTTCAAGTAATGAAACTGTCGTGGTCCAGTATATGGCAGGCTGGTGTGGGAACTGCAGGGTGATGAAACCCAAGTTCAGGAAACTGGCAGCCGAGAATGAGAACGCGACCTTTCTCCTGGTTGATGCCGAAAAAAATCCGGAATCAAGAAAACTTGCAAAGGTGGATAACCTTCCGACTTTTGCCACTTTCAAAAACGGACAACTCGTAGGCCAGGTACAGACCAATAAATTTGAAGTATTAAAAGAACTCGTAAATGAAGTTACCGGTAATTAGACATCTGCAGAAGAACCACTCTCCAGAATCTCTGGAGCAGACCCTTGAGGTCCTGGAGTCGTTCTGTGATCACAGATCCGTCTCCGAAGTAGAGGTGGATGTGATCGGGGAATTGATCAGCAATATTTGTGGTGCTCTGGAGGTGCAGAAAATGATAGAAGATGGAATGGAAGAACGCGAGGCGGCAAATGGCTTTATGAAAAAAGTCATGGGTGCCATCGATAGATAAAGCCCGCTTTTTCCAAAGACAGGGAGGCCGTTTTCCTCGGGGGAAACGGCCTCGTTTGTTTTATGACAATTTTAGTAAAATCCAGACGGTAAAATTTTAAATTTAATAACTAAACTACCAATTCCACAATATATGTCACAGATAACCTTCAAGGGGAAACCCGTTACCACTTATGGGCATTTGCCTGAAAAAGGAGAAAAAGCACCACATTTCGAATTGGTCAAATCAGATCTCGGAATTTCCACCTTGAATGACTTCAGGGGAAAACGTGTCATCATGAACATTTTTCCGAGTATTGATACCAATGTCTGTGCGACCTCTGTTCGGAATTTCAGCGAGAAAGCGACAGGTTTGGAGAATGTGGTGGTACTCAATATTTCCAGGGACCTGCCATTCGCTCAGCAAAGATTCATAGATGATGAAGGCATAGATAATGTGATGAACCTTTCTGACTTCCGAGAGCGAAACTTTGGCAAGGACTACGGCCTGGAAATGATAGACGGGCCTTTAGAGGGGTTGCTATCACGGGTGGTCGTCGTTTTGGATGATAACGGAAATATCCTTTACACAGAACAGGTAAAGGATATCGCAGACGAGCCGGACTATCTTGAGGCCCTAAAACCCCTGCTATAATGTATGATTTTATCACCGGCCGGATTCGCGGAGGTGGTTATGCCATAAAAGGGGCCTGGCTTCTTCTGAAGCACGAGCCCAGTATTCAGGTCCAGTTCTGCGTAGCTCTTGTCATGACGGCGGCAGGCTTCTATTTCGATATCACGAGCGTGGAATGGGTCATGCAGGTGCTGGCCATTGGGTTGGTCATGGCAACAGAAGGCCTCAATACAGCCGTGGAAAATATCGCTGATTTTGTACATCCGGATTACCACACCAAGATCGGCAGGATCAAGGATGTCGCTGCCGGGGCAGTTTTTTTCGCTGCTGTGGCTGCTGTGGTCATCGGTTTGATCATCTACTTGCCCTATATTTTCTATACGATCTGATATAATGAAAAAATTACTGGGCTTTCCCTTAAAAGAATCCGCTTAGATTTTTCCTTTTCTTTACTTTAGCTGGAGTGAATTCGTATTTTTGCTCCAAACCCGGACGAGAACATGCCCAAGAAAAAAGCCAGTAAAAAACCGGCTTCAGCCAATCGAAAGAAAATTTCCTTCAGGCTTTCTGCCAAGAACAAGATCATCGTCGGTTGTTTCCTGATATTTTTTGGCCTGGCCCTCCTCATTGCCTTTACCTCCTTCCTGTTCAACTGGAAGACGGACCAGAGCACGCTCTATGCTGTGGGAGACCGCAGTGTAAAACCCCAGAACCTACTGAGCAAATTCGGAGAAGGGATCAGCGATTTTTTTATATACGACGGCTTCGGGATCGCTTCTTTCAGTCTCGCCATCCTGATCATTATCACCGGAGTCTATCTTTTCTTTAACCTGAGAAAAAAGGCGCTTCTGAAATTCTGGATTTGGGGGCTTCTGGTCATGATCTGGCTCTCCGTATTTCTTGGCTTTTTTGCAGAATCCAACGCGCTCCTTGGAGGTACGGTAGGTTTTGAAATGAACGATTACCTCCAGGACTACCTGGGTTTCACAGGAACCATTCTCCTGCTCAGCTTTCTGTTGATCGTATACCTGGTGGTCAGGCTCAAACTGAGTCCTCAGAAAATCACCGCTTTATTCCATAAGGCCAAAAAAGATATCGCGGACGACCTAAGACCTGATTCCCCGACACCGGCACCGACCAAAGTGGAGTCGGTTCCTGAACCAGAACCTGTAAACTCCTCCAATCCAACGCCGCCGCAACCCAAAGAAAAGCAAGAAGCTCCCCTCGCTGAAAAGATCATCATCAAATCGGATGAGGATGAGGTGGAGATGGAGGTTGAAGCCAGCCCAGAAGAGGAAGAGGTCGATGACAGCCTCAGCAGGAAGCTCGTGGCAGACTATGGGGAGTTCGACCCGACCCTGGAGCTTAAAAACTTTCAGTTCCCTACCCTGGATCTCCTGAAAGACCACAGTAATAATGGCGGAGGAATCACCATAGACCAGGAAGAACTTGAAGAGAACAAGAACAGGATTGTCGACACGCTCAAGAATTATAAAATCGATATTGCGCAGATCAAGGCTACGGTAGGCCCCACTGTTACCCTTTATGAGATTATTCCGGAGGCGGGGATCAGGATCTCGAAGATCAAAAGCCTTGAAGATGACATCGCCCTTTCCCTGTCGGCACTTGGGATCCGGATAATTGCACCGATTCCCGGAAAGGGGACCATCGGGATTGAAGTCCCCAACAAGAAGTCCAGCGTGGTGTCTATGCGAAGCGTTATAGCCTCTCCCCGGTTTCAGAATGCCGAAATGGAACTTCCCATGGCCCTTGGGAAAACCATTTCCAACGAAACCTTCGTGGTAGACCTGGCAAAAATGCCCCACCTCCTGATGGCAGGGGCCACCGGACAAGGAAAGTCAGTTGGGCTCAATGCTATTCTGACCTCCCTTCTGTACTGCAAACATCCGGCGGAGGTAAAGTTTATCCTGGTAGATCCAAAGAAAGTGGAGCTAACCCTCTTCAATAAAATCGAAAGACATTATCTGGCCAAACTGCCCGATACGGAAGAGGCGATCATCACCGACAATACCAAGGTGATCAATACGCTCAATTCCCTTTGTATCGAGATGGATAACCGTTATGAGCTGCTAAAGGATGCGATGGTCCGCAACATCAAGGAATACAACACGAAATTCAAGGCCAGGAAACTCAACCCGAATGAGGGCCATAAATTCCTTCCCTACATCATTCTGGTGGTAGATGAATTTGCTGACCTCATCATGACTGCCGGGAAAGAGGTGGAAGCTCCCATTGCACGGCTGGCCCAGCTGGCCAGGGCAATCGGGATCCATCTTATCATTGCAACCCAGCGACCATCTGTCAATGTGATCACCGGAATCATCAAAGCCAATTTTCCTGCTAGGATCGCTTTCCGGGTGACTTCAAAGATCGATTCCAGAACCATTCTGGACAGCCAGGGAGCTGATCAGCTTATCGGGAAGGGAGATATGCTTTTCACACAGGGAAATACACTCCTGCGGCTACAGTGTGCCTTTGTGGACACCCCCGAAGTCGATAAAATCACCGAGTTCATAGGATCACAAAAAGCCTACCCGGATGCATACCACCTTCCCGAGTATCACGGGGAGGAGAATGGCACAGCTCTTGATATTGAAGTTGGCGAACGGGATAAGCTGTTCCGCGAGGCTGCTGAAGTCATAGTAATCGCACAGCAGGGTTCTGCTTCCCTACTACAGCGAAAACTTAAACTCGGGTATAACAGGGCTGGAAGACTTATCGATCAGCTGGAGGCCGCAGGCGTCGTTGGCCCATTCGAGGGCAGCAAGGCAAGGCAGGTGCTCATTCAGGACCTCGAGGGCTTAAACCAGCTTCTGAACGACGAATAAAAAAAAAGAAAAAGAAAATGAGAAAATTGATTATTTCAGCTGTTTTCCTGTGTACCTTCTTCATAGGTAACGCACAGGCACCAAAAGATGCCGAGTCATGGCTTGAGGAGGTTTCAGACAAGGTACAGAGCTATGATAACATTATCATAGATTTCCAATACTCCCTGGAGAACAAGGCGGAAAATGTGAAGCAGGAGACCCGTGGAGATGTCAGTCTCGAGGGCGAAAAGTACCTGCTCAATATCATGGGAACGACAAGGCTCTTTGATGGAGAAAAGCTTTACACCATTATTCCTGAAGACCAGGAGATCAATATCTCATCCTACGATCCTACCAAGGACGACAACATTACCCCTTCCAAGATGCTGACTTTCTACAACGAGGGGTACTCCAGTAAACTTGGAGAGGTACGGGACCTGAAAGGCAGGAAAATCCAATATATCAAGCTGACTCCTATTGATTCAGAGGCAGAAATAAAGCATATCCTGTTGGGAATCGATCAACAGACAAAACATATCTACAATCTGGTTCAGACTCAAGACAACGGTACCACCATCACGATCACCGTAAATAGTTTCAAAACCAATCAGCCTATCTCGAAGTCCCTGTTCGAGTTCAAGGAGGATAGATATCCTGAATTTTATATAAACCGGCTAGACTAATTGAAAATCCTCGACCGGTACATACTTACCAGTTACCTTAAAACCTTTTTTGCGGTCTTTATCATCCTCATGTTCATTTTCGTGCTCCAGACGATCTGGCTGTACATTGGAGAGTTGGCTGGTAAGGACCTGGATTTCATAGTGATCCTGAAATTTCTCCTGTATTTCAGCCCGAAGCTGGTACCCATGGTCCTGCCCCTGACCATTCTCCTGACCTCGATCATGACCTTCGGAAACTTCGCAGAGAACTACGAGTTTGCTGCGATGAAATCTGCAGGGATTTCGCTGCAACGCGCCATGCGGTCACTTACGGTCTTCATACTCCTGGTCAGCGTCACGGCCTTCCTTTTCGCCAATAATGTCATACCCGCAGCGGAATATAAATCGATCAATCTCCGGAAAAACATCGCGCAGATAAAGCCGGCCATGGCAATCTCAGAAGATGTTTTCAACGACCTGGGAGAGATCAATATCAAAGTGGATGAGAAATTCGGGGACAATGATCAATTCCTCAGGGATGTCATTATCCATAAAAAGGAGCTCAGGCGGCCCGGAAACCACACCGTCATCAAGGCCAGAGAGGGGGAGCTGGTTGGAAGTACTGAATCCAACGTGCTCAGTCTTATTCTGAAGGACGGGAACTATTATGATGAAATACAGCCCGATTCCCCTGTAGAACGTCAGAAAAGGCCCTTTGCCAAGAGTCATTTCGACCAGTACGTAATCAATCTGGACCTTTCCGGATTCAATGATGTGGACCTTGAGGAGGAAAACTACAGCAACACCCATAACATGCTCAAGATTTCGGAGCTCAGAACCACTATAGATTCCTTTTCGACGAGCTATAACCAGGAGGTAAAGAATTTGTCGATAAACCTGTATAATCGGACAGGACTCAAAAGTTTCAGCAGGAATTACGAGCCGGAAGTTCAGAAGAAGGTGACTCCTCCAATCGAGCTTCCCGATTCGCTCAAGAACAACCCTGTTCTCAGCGTCTTACCCTTATATGATCCTTATCGGGCTTCACAGATCATCAACCTCGCGCTGGGAAACATCAATGGCGCTGTCGCCACGGTCACAGCCAAGCAGGCTGAGCTGCAGATGTCGGAAAAAAGGCTCAATAAGTTCGAAATTGCACTGCATGAAAAATACGTTTTGGGAGTAGCCTGTATCATTCTTTTCTTTGTTGGAGCTCCTTTGGGGGCCATCATTCGAAAAGGAGGCATGGGACTTCCAATGGTCGTGGCGATACTTCTGTTCCTTACCTATCACTTTATCGGGATTTTTGCCACTAACAGTGCTGAAGAAGGCACAATCAGCCCTTTCCTCGGCACCTGGCTCTCCACACTCATCATGCTCCCCCTAAGCATCCTGCTGACCTATAGAGCCACGACCGACCAGGGCCTATTCGGATTCAGCTCCCTTTTTGAACCCGTCAAAAGACTTCTGAAAAAGAAGCAGATCATGGGCCGAAACCATAATGATTAAATATCTTTGCCGGTACTAAATTATCAGGAATGGAGACAGAAACCGTCTTTAAACTTCATAGTATCCAGGAAGCCATAGATGACATCAGGGCAGGGAAGATCATTATTGTGGTAGATGATGAAGACCGGGAGAACGAGGGAGACTTTTTGGCCGCCGCTGAAAAGGTGACTCCTGAAATGATCAACTTTATGGCTACTCACGGGAGGGGCCTGATCTGTGCTCCTCTGACGGAAAAAAGATGTAAGGAACTCGATCTGGAGATGATGGTCGGCAATAATACCGACCCATTGGAAACGGCCTTTACCATATCGGTTGATCTCAAAGGCAATGGGGTCACCACGGGAATTTCTGCCGCAGACAGGGCAAAGACGATCAGAGCCCTGATTAATCCTGAGATCAAACCACAGCACCTCGGACGTCCAGGTCATGTTTTTCCCTTAAAGGCAAAAGAAGGAGGGGTGCTCAGACGGACCGGTCATACCGAGGCTGCAATAGATTTCGCCCGGCTTGCAGGATTTGAACCTGCAGGGGTGATTGTGGAGATCATGAATGAGGATGGGAGTATGGCGCGGCTTCCCCAATTGATCCCGGTTGCTCAGAAATTTGACCTGAAGATCGTTTCGATTGAGGATCTGGTAGCATACCGGATGCAGCACGACTCCCTCATTGAAAAAAAGGAGGATTTTGATGTAGAGACAAGGTTTGGAAATTTCCGTCTCCGGGCCTATCAGCAAACCACCAACAGACAGGTCCATATCGCGTTGACAAAAGGAACCTGGAAAACCGACGAACCAGTACTGGTTCGGGTAAACTCCACACTGGTTAACAATGATATTCTTGGGACCCTGACCAACAACGCGGACAAAAAGCTCGATTTCATGTTCCAGAAGATCAATGAATCGGGAAAGGGAGCCATTGTTTTTATCAATCAGGAAAGCCAGTCGATGAACCTCCTCAATAGGCTTCATGAATTAAAGGAGCTACAAAAGAAGGGAGAAATGAAGGCTCCACCCCTGGTGATGGATTCCAAAGATTTCGGAATTGGAGCACAAATCCTTCATGATCTGGAGATCCATAAATTGCGACTCTTATCTAATTCAGGTCAAACCAAGCGGGTGGGAATGATAGGCTATGGTCTGGAAATCACCGAGTATGTGACCTATTGAAATGGATGACGGTATCGCTCAAAGGTCGCCGCACTTTCTTAAGATCAGCAAAATGATCATCCTCCGACCGATATCCGACAGGAAGACAGAGTACCGCATGAAGATTTAATTCCTCCAGACCCAGGATCTGATCAAATTGTTCAGGAATAAAACCTTCCATCGGACAGGAATCGATCTCCTCAACAGCACATACGGTCAGGAGAGATCCCAGAACCAGATACGCCTGATGCATGGCCCAGATGTGTATCTCATCTGTCGGCTTCTCCTCAAAATTGTCTATCAGGTTCTCCCGGAATGGCCTCAAAATGGTTTCCGGCGTTTTTCTGATATCACTGACATATTTGAAATAGGTTTCGATGAATTCCTTCCCAATGATTTTTTCCGTGCAGATTATCAGCACATCAGAGGCAGTCGACAACTGTGGCTGATTGAAAGAGGCCTTTCGCAATTTCTCCTGAAGCTCTCGATCCCGGATGACCAGCAACTTTAGAGGCTGTAAACCATAAGAAGTAGCGGTCAGGTTAAAAGCCTTGACAAGGAGGTCTACTTTTTCCTTTGAGAGCAGTTTATCGGGATCGAATCTCTTAGTGGCATAACGCCATTCCAATGCCTGAATACTCCTCATCAGTCCTAGTTTTAATGCAAAGATAGGAATTCCTTCCCCGGTCGGAAAAGCCGGAAAGCACATTACTTCTCAGGAATAGTATCAGAGTTGATTCTGTTTTCGGTTCTTTCGTTCTACGTAGAGATTGTAGATTTTGCGGATCAGGAACAAGGACACCCCCAGCACGATAATAATTTGAACGGCCATTATGAGGTAAATCCAGGTCATAGAACTTTAGGTTTTGTTAACTCAAGCTGTTGAGCTAACCCTACAAACTTACCTCAATCCTTACCAAATCTTTAACGTTATTGAAATGAATATTAAAAATTATAACAGAATCTTTAAAATGGATTTCAAGTCAAAAGTGTATATTTAGGAAAATTAACGTTTTTACAACAACCTTTAGTCCTAAAGCTTTAAATCCCCCCAGGCCAAAAAGAAACCCCCAGGCAAATTATATTTTTGGGACACCTAAGGAAAAAATTAACATGAAGTTATTCGTCAAGGCCCTTCCGGTACATGATATAATTACGGAATTGGCAGAAAATTTCGGCGCAGAACTCGAAAAGGATGCGGACGAACTCACCCTAAATCTTCCGGAAAAGGTCGGTACGGGATTTATCAGGGGGACCAGCTTTTCTTCCGGGGTGGGAGTCATCGAATATTCCTGCACCTTTTTCGAAGATATGGAGATCCATTTCCTGTTAAACCGTACACATCCACTGAAGTTCATCTTTTGTTCAGAGGGAAAGGTGGACCATGCCCTTGAGGAGAATCAAAACGTTCACACCATCGAGACCTACCAGAATGTGATCGTCTCCAGTAGCGGCTTTAACGGCCATATTCTTTTCTTTAAGGCAAACGAAACCGCAAATGTGGTGAGCCTGGAGATCATTCGGGATCTTTTCAAGACCAGGGGGAACCATCATTACGTCGGTCTGGAACCGGAACTCAGGGAGCTCTTCGAGGATTCCGTTGCAGAAACTCCTTTCTTCTACCAGGGGAATTACAGCATTCAGGCTGCCGATATCGTTGAAGAAATCACCAAAAAGGAACACAGCGGATTTTTAAGGTCGATCTTCCTGGAAGGAAAGGCGTATGAAATGCTGGCCAAGCAGATCACCCAGTACCAGGATGACAAACATGGAGATAAAACTTCTGTGATCCTCAGAAGGAGCGATGTAGAAAAAGTAAAGAAAGCCGTGGCGATCATTCACGACAACTTGAATCAGAACCTTTCGGTTGACTACCTGGCCAAGGAGGTGGGAACCAATGTCAACAAACTTCAGGAAGGATTCAAGTACATGTTTAACCTGACCGTGAACAAGTATATGCAGCAAGTTAAGCTGGAAGCAGCCAAAAAGCTGCTTTCTCATTCCGAGCACAACATTTCCCAGATCGTGAGCATGATCGGACTGAATAACCGTAGCTACTTCTCAAAGATTTTTAAGGAGAAGTATGGGGTAAGCCCGAAATACTTCCTTCAGACAAAAAACGACACGGGCGAAGATTCCGAGGACTAGCATTAGGAGGAAAGTTTTTCCAGCGCCTCCTCGATATCGATCCCTTTTCCCAGGACAGGTTCAAATATCCCCTTCCTGTTCTTGATCCTGTCAGGCATGGTCTTGATCGTAAACTCACGCATATCCAGACCTTTCTGCACCTCCTCCCAAAGAAGGGGTGCAGAAACTGTCGCCCCGGGCTTTGGCCTGGCGCAGTAGGGTGCGGCAAGAGTCTGTCCTTTGCGATTCTGAAGAAAATCCAGGTATATCTTTCCCTTTCTTTTTTTTATGTTGCGTTCCATGGTGGTCAGGTCCGGTAATTGCTCCTTGATGAAATAACACAGGATCTTGGTGAAATCCTTGGCCTGATCATAGCTGTACTGTGCCCCTAAAGGGATATAAATATGAAGTCCGCTGGATCCGGAGGTTTTGACATATCCTGGAATACCCGCCAGGTCCAGAACATCCTTGGCCACCTGGGCTACCTGAATCACCTCGTCAAAAGAAGTCTTTTCCGAGGGATCAATGTCGATTACTGTAAAGTCCGGCTTTAACAGGGAATTTTTCCGCGAATTCCATGGGTTGATCTCGATACAACCCAAGTTGGCCATATAGATCAGGCTCGCCTGATTCTGGCACATGATATACTCGATCTCATGCTTATTGTGCTCAGAGAAGATCCTGACGGTTTCCAGCCAGTGGGGAAAGATCCCGGCAGTGTCCTTCTGATAAAACCCCTGTTCCGTGATTCCGTTGGGATGCCGGTGAAGATTCTGAGGACGGTCCTTGAGAAAGGGCAGGATGTACTCTGAAATTTCCAGATAATACTGAATGAGATCAAACTTTCTCAACCCCGATTCCGGCCAGTACACTTTATCGAGATTGCTGATCGGTACGGATATCCCGTCGATCTCAAGAAATTCCCCGGCCTTTTTTACCGGTTTTTGTCTTGGTACCTTGACCACTTTTTCCTTGTCTATTTCAGAAGGGGTCTTGTCGAACCGGAGGCCCTTGAAGGAGGGATGCCTCATGTTGCCGGATTTCGTCCACTCCGAAAAAGTAACCTCGCAGATGAGTTCGGGATTCAGCCAGGTGGGCTTGCGACCTTTTAGATTGATTTTTTCCTGGAAAGGGCTCTCCTTTTGGATCAGGGGTTTGAACTTTTTAAACAGTTCCTCCCGGTCCTTTTTGCTGAAACCCGTGCCGCAGTTCCCGATGTAGACCATTTCCTGGTCACGATGCATCCCTAGGATCAGGGAACCAAAAGGCGCTGCACTATCGGAATCGGTAAAACCACAAATCAGTGCTTCCTGGCTCTCCACTGCCTTAATCTTCAACCACTTATCCGTTCTACTGTTCGGAACGTACTGGGAATCTGCCTGTTTTGCAATAACCCCCTCCATACCGGAAGAAACCGCCTTTTCAAAGAAGCTTTTTCCAATGCTCTCTACATGATCGCAGTAGTACACCTGCGGAATTCCTTCAATAACCTCAGGAAGCAGGCTTTTGCGCTCGAGCAGGGGAAGGTGCATGATGTTGTGACCATTGAGATGTAGCAGGTCAAAGACGTAGTAACGCAGCTCCCCTTCCTGACCATCCTGGTAGTTCTGTAACTCTTGGAACACTGCCTTTCCATGCTCATCCAGCACGACCACCTCCCCGTCCAGAATCACATCATGGGGAATTCCCTTGAGATTCTCGTAAAGAGAGGCGAATTTACGCTTAAAGGAAACGCCATTCCGGGAATACAGGTCCACCTTCCCATCCTGAATGTTGGCCAACGCCCGGTAACCATCCCATTTGAGCTCATAAATCCAATTCGCCTTGTTGAAGATCTTCTGGGCTTTGGTCGCCAGCATGGGTTTTACCAGTTCGGTGATCTTAAGCTGTTTGATCTTTTCCTGCTGCGCATGCTCACTAAGATGCTCCGCATCGTATTGCAGATCTGTAGAAAATTCATCCTTTTTCTTGATCAGGAGCCAGTGATTGTCCTGCTCCCCACCCCTTCGGGTATGGACAAGGGCAAAAGTTCCTCTTAACTTTGTACCGGAAAAACGGATTTTCAGATCCCCCTTCTTCCACATCCTGATGAGCTCCTTCTCCCCGCCCCCACCTGCAGCTTCGTACGTTCCCTGGTCCCAGATACTCATCTCACCGGCCCCATAATTCCCTTTGGGAATGGTGCCGTGAAATGTCAGGTATTTGATCGGGTGGTCTTCTGTATTGATCGCAAGGCGTTTATCCTCTGGATTCATGGAAGGCCCTTTGGGGACAGCCCAGCTTCTCAGGACCCCTTCCATCTCAAGCCTAAGATCGTAATGCAATCGGGTAGCCCGATGCCGCTGGACCACAAATCGGAGATGATCCCCCTTCTTTTCAACTTCTGCACCAGGCTCAGGAGTATTGGAGAAGTTTCGTTTCTGAATGTACTCGTCCAGACCCATTTAAGAGGCTTTGCTTTTCTTTTTCTTTTTGTCCAGGCTGGCCTTGAGTTGCGCCATGAGATCCTTGGCTGGAGTAGGTTTGGCTTCGAATTTTTCTCCTTTTGTCGGTTTCCCAGCACTCTTGGCTTCAATAATCTTCAGCAGCTGATCGTTATAGACATCCTTGTATTTTTCGAAGTCAAATTCCTCTGTATACTGCTCTATAAGGGATTTTGCCATAGCAACTTCCTTATCCGAGACCTTTGCATCAGGAAGTTTAAGTTCTCCAGGATTCCGGATCTCGTCTGCAAAACGAATCACATGCAGAACCAGTGCTTCTTTATAAACTCCGATAAGACTCAGATTTTCCTTGGCCCGGAGCACAAAAGTGGCGACCCCCAGTTTTCCTGTCTCCTTCAGGGCATTTTTGAGCAGGTTATAGGATTTCTCCCCCCCTTTCTGGGGTTCCAGGAAATAGGGTTTCTTAAAAAGAACATCAGCGACATCTTCTTCTTTGATAAACTCCTCGATATCGATCGTTTTGGATTTTTTCATGTTCGCCTTGTCGAAATCCTCCTTATCAAGTACGATATAACTATCATCCTTTTTATAGCCTTTGACGATATCTTTCCACTCCACCTCTTCTCCCGTGACCTCATTCACCCTTTTGTACCTGATCCTGGCATGATCTTTCTTATCCAGCATATCAAGATCCAGATTTCGCTCCTCACTTCCGGAATAAAGTTTTACCGGGATCGTGACAAGTCCAAAACTTATCGAACCGTTCCAAATTGATCTCATCCTTGCTTTTTTAATAAAAGGAACACCAAGTTAAGGCTTTTCTCGTATGGCTTCAGGATGATTAGCAAAGGATTAACGGTCAAAGGCAATCCGGGTCGGCTTCCCAAACTTTTCCCAAATCCTTGAACACTTAAGGAGAATTGAATAATTTCAAGTCTGCAATCCCGAAGGTATGTTAGACTGGCTTATTCACATCCTGATCGATTCCGTAGTTCTTCTTATCGCCGCGAAAATTTTTCCAAAGGTGGAATTAAAAGGATTTACCACGGCGATTATCGTGGCCTTAATGATTGGAGTGCTCAGTTTCTTTCTCGGTTGGATTCTTACTGTGATCCTCAATATCGCCACCCTCGGGATCTTCTATTTTCTCGGGATTGGTTTCATCACCCGAACTATAGCCTATGCCATTATTATTGAACTGGCGGATAAGCTGAGTTCCGATTTCAAGACCCACGGATTTTTGCCTTCCCTTTGGCTGGCCATTCTTCTGGCTCTTGTTGGCGCCGTCGTTGATGCTATTATTCTGTAGTTCCTTAATCCTCCTGCTGTCTGGGTCTTGCCCTGTGGTACTGTTGGGGCCATTCAACCTTAACCCCCAGTTCATTGGCGGCTTCAAGAGGAAAGTAAGGCCGTCGCAAAAAAGCTCTCCCTAAGAAAACCATATCGGCTTTTCCCTCGGTCAGGATCTTTTCAGCTTCAAGCGGTTCGGTGATCAGTCCCACGGCCCCGGTCAGAATCGGGGTCCCTGAGCGGATACTGGCGGAAAATCCAGTTTGATAACCTTTCTGGACCGGAATATTTGCATCAGGTACGAGACCCCCTGAGGAACAATCGATAAGATCGACCCCTTCTAGCGAAAGAATCTTGGAAAGTTCCAGGGCATCGTGTTCATTCCAACCATTCTCAACCCAGTCCGTGGCGGAGATACGTACAAACAGGGGATACGCTGCTGGCCATTTTTTGCGGACTGCCCGGGTTACCTCCAGAAGAAGTCGTACCCTGTTGTGAAAGGTCCCGCCGTAATTGTCCATACGTTTGTTGCTAAGAGGGGAAAGGAATTCGTGAAGTAGGTATCCATGGGCAGCATGGATCTCCACGATCTTGAATCCGGCTTTTAGAGCTCGTTCTGCTGCCGTGGCAAAATCTTCAATGACCCTATTCAATCCTTTTTCCTCCAGAACCTCAGGAGCCTCTTCTCCTTCATTGAAAGGTATGGCACTTGGGCCGACCGGTTGCCATCCTCCGTCCGCCCTGCTGAGCCTTCCGCCTCCTTTAAATGGACTTGCCGTGGAGGCTTTTCTTCCCGCATGAGCAATTTGAATTCCGGGCACTGCCCCCTGTTTTTCAATAAACTGGGTGATTTCCTTTAACCCCTGGATATGTTCGTCTTTCCAGATACCGAGATCATCTGGACTGATCCGGCCCTCGGGAGAAACTGCGGCAGCTTCCGTTAAGATCAAACCGGCACCGCCGACTGCCCGGCTTCCCAGGTGCACAAGATGCCAATGATTTGCAAAACCATCTTCACTGCTGTACATGCACATCGGAGAGACCGCAATCCGGTTCCTGATAATTACCTCTCTTATTCGCAGTGGTTTGAACAGGAAATGTTTTTTCTCACCCATCTGATCCTTTTTTGTAAAACTACATAATATTGCCAATTCATAATCGCTGTTCTCAGGGAGTCTCCCACTTATTTTCGTTTCAGATTCGATACCTTTATCCTCAGCAGCTATCTTAACCATGGATTCAAATAAGATCTACTCGCTTTTCAGTGTGACCCGTTCGGTTGAACGGGTCATCGAAAACCACTGCAGTACCGTCATCTGGATCAAAGCGGAAATTGTGCGGCTTAATCATTATCCTCAGACAGGCCATTGTTATCCTGAACTTGTTGAGAAGCGGAACGGCAAGATCATCGCCGAAATCAAAGGGAATATCTGGAAGGACAACCATATAAAAATAAGAAGGAAGTTCAAGGAAGTGCTCAACGAGGAACTCGCTGATGATATGAAAGTTGTTGCCCAGGCCCAACTGACTTTCCACCCGGTTTACG
This sequence comes from uncultured Salinimicrobium sp., assembly GCA_946887075.1. The sequence goes on along the minus strand of CAMPKA010000013.1, from coordinate 5,228 downwards.
GGCTGGCCCTGAATATCCTGGATATTGATCCGGCCTATACCCTGGGTGAACTGGCAAGGCAAAAAATGGGAAGCATCGCCAGATTGAAGCAGGAAGGCATCTATGATCTCAACAGGCAGAAATCGCTCCCGCACCTTCCAAAGACCCTGGCTCTTATTTCAGTGGACAGCAGCAAAGGTTATCAGGATTTCCTCAGCATTATTGGAGGGAATCCATGGGGATATCAGTTTCATCACCTGCTATTTCCAGCAATTCTTCAGGGAGACAGGGCGGTAAAGACGATTGTTTCTCAGCTTAGAAGGATCCGTGATTTTCATGAAATATTTGATGCTGTGATAATTCTTCGAGGAGGTGGCGGTGAGGTAGGATTGAGCTGTTACGATTCCTATGAGCTGGCCAGGGAAATCGCAGCTTTCCCCCTCCCGGTGCTCACTGGAATAGGCCATTCGACAAACCAGACCGTTACCGAACTGGTCTCCCATCAAAGCTTTATCACCCCCACTAAGATTGCGGAATTCCTGATCCAAAAATTTCACGAATTCTTCAGGAGCCTGGAGTCTTACGCCTCGAGAATGGGTGCGGCAAGTGCTCTACTGATCGAAAGACAGCGGAATTTTCTCGATAACTATTCAGAGAAGATTCGATATCTTTCTCAAAGGAGTCTGGAAGACGCAAAGCGGGATCTTGAGGATTTCAGGATGAAGGGATATAGGGAAGTACAAAATATGCTTCGTACTGAGAAAGAATTCCTGGATCAGACGGCCGGAAGAATCCAGCTGCTTTCACCGGAGAACGTACTGAAAAGAGGATATAGCATAACCAGGAGAAACGGCAAAGCCATTTCTAATCCTGCTGACTTAAAACCTGGAGATGTAATAGAAACAGAATATCTCATCGGCAGATCAACAGCAACAGTATCAAGAATTGATGTAGAGAAGTAATCACCATGGAAGAAGACAAAAATTACCAGGAAGCCTATGAGGAGTTAAAAGGCATTATAGCGGACCTGGAGAATTCCAAAACCGGAATAGACGAACTTGAGGAAAAGGTCATCCGGGCGACCCATTTGCTTGAAATATGCAGGACCAAACTGCTCGGTACAGAACAACGGGTTATGGACAGCCTGAAATCCATCCGTCCACCACAACAGGATAATCAGGAATTATAGGGAAAACATTATATTTGTGACAGACCATCAAAACCCTTTTAACCTATTAAGACTTTAGAACCCGCTTTTGCTGCAGATGTTGATGCTGTACAAAAGATTCCGATAGTTGACCAACTTCTCGACGTAATCTGTCGCACCACTGGCATGGGTTTCTCGGCAATTGCCAGAGTAACAGAGGAGCGTTGGATTACCTGCAAAACAAAAGATCTCGTCCAGTTCGGGCTACAGCCGGGGGACGAACTCGATATCTCCACTACCCTTTGCCAGGAGGTTCATCAGAATCAAGAAGCCATCTTCATTGATGATGTACAACAGGACCCAACATACTGCGATCATCACACTCCGAAGATATATAAGATAAACAGCTATGTTTCCGTACCCGTCTACCGGAAAAACGGAGATTTTTTCGGAACCCTGTGTGCTCTCGATTCCAGGCCGGTTAAGGTCGACACCCCTGAAATCCGAGGAATTTTCGCTCTGCTCGCAGACTTGCTGTCCTTCCACCTACAGTCAGTGGAGCAACTAGAGAAGATCACTTCCAAACTCGAAAGCGAGCAGCAGGTTGCGGTTGTCAGGGATCAATTTATATCAGTTCTCGGGCATGACCTGAAGAATCCAGTGGCTACGACAAGAATGAGTGCGGAAATCATTCTGAAAAGTACAAAGGAGGAAATGACCAGACGGCAAGCAGAGTTGATCAAATCCACCACATACAGGATGAATTCCCTCGTAGAAAACGTTCTGGATTTTGCGCGTGGACAGCTCGGGGATGGCATTACTTTAAAACTGGAAGAAAACAAGTCTTCCCTGATGAAAATTCTCGGTCAGGTTGTTCAGGAAGTGGAAAATAATTCCCTGGGAAGAGAAGTCCATTGCGATATCAGAATGCAGGCCCCTGTGGTCTGTGATAAAGACCGGATCGCGCAGCTGTTATCCAACCTGCTTTCGAACGCGGCCACACATGGTGCTCCGGATCATCCCATCCAGGTCGGGATAAGCTCCGACAAGGATCAGTTTATTATCGCAGTCTCCAATAAAGGTGAAAAAATACCTGACGAACTGATGGACCATATGTTTGAACCGTTTTTCAAAGATCAGGAGCAGCCTCAAAAAAAAGGACTGGGTTTAGGTTTGTTCATCGCAAGCGAGATCGCCAAGGCCCATGGTGGCATAATCGAGGCGATCTCTAACGAAAAGGAAACTCGTTTCACCTTTAAGATGCCCAGCAGGGAGCTTACTTAAGGACATTCGGCGGCCAGGAATTTTTTCGTAATTTGAGGAATCATCCAAAGATTTAGAGCATGAAAATCGCTACCTACAATGTCAACGGGATAAATGCCCGCTTGCCGGTTTTTCTCAAATGGCTGGAGTCTTCTCAACCCGATGTGGTGTGCCTTCAGGAACTTAAGGCTCCGGATGAAAAAATTCCGAAAGAACCTATTGAGAAAGCGGGATACAGAGGGATCTGGCATGGTCAGAAAAGTTGGAATGGTGTGGCTATCTTGTCCAGGAAAGGTATTCCTGTTGAGACCAGTCGGGGTCTGGCGGGAGATGATGAGGATCTGCAAAGCAGATACCTTGAAGCCGAGGTGGGTGGCATTCTTGTTTGCTGTCTATACTTGCCCAATGGCAATCCCGTACCGGGTCCTAAATTCGAGTACAAGATGCGATGGTTCCAGAGACTGCAGGAAAGGGCAGATGATATTTTAAAATCAAAGCAACCTGCCCTGCTTACTGGCGACTTTAATGTCATGCCTACTGAAAAGGATGTATACAAGCCTGAGAGATGGGTTGATGATGCCCTCTTTCGTCCAGAGGTTAGAGCCGCATTTAAGAATCTCCTTGATCAGGGTTGGACTGATGCCATAAGAAAACTCTATCCAGCAGAAACTATTTATACTTTTTGGGATTACTTCAGAAACGCTTATTCGAGGAATGCAGGGTTACGAATAGATCATTTCCTCCTCAGTCCCGATTTGGTTTCGAAACTGACTGAAGCTAAGGTGGATCATCATGTTAGAGGCTGGGAAAAATCCAGTGATCATGCACCGGTATGGATAGAACTGGATCTTTGATCAAGTAGTGTCTGAAAATTTGGAAATCCTTCCTCAGGATTTAAAAATCTTGTTATATTTGCATCCGCAATGGAGAAATGGCAGAGTGGTCGAATGCGGCAGTCTTGAAAACTGTTGAGGGTCACACCTCCGGGGGTTCGAATCCCTCTTTCTCCGCCACACAAAACCGTAATACACTTATTAAAAAGTGATTGCGGTTTTTTGGTTTTTTGTTATGTACGATTAATGTACGGTTGAATTACTTTGACCTAAAAATTGTTCCTGCTCTGGAAGTTGATGCAATTAGTAAAGAGTTATTTTTTGCTCGCTTTTAAGAAAATTTAAAATTTGCGGAATTCAGTATAATTTGTAATTCCAAGTTCGCTGTTTCTTAAATATCCAAAATAATCAACCGCCACAATCATACTAGAGGCATCATTTGAAAAGGTTTGAAATATAAACTGTCTGGTGATAGCCCTTAAGTATTTCTCAAGATAAATTACAATTCCCCTATTTGATAAACTGTATAGCTCATCAAGCATTTTTGGGTTCCCCAGCTTCTTATAATATTCCACTTCACCCAAAGAGGCTTTCATTAACGTTGTCTCTAAGCTCTCCCATGCTCTTTCAGAGTTATAACGTTGTTTTCTGCCCAGCACGGCATCTAAATTAAAATACCTCGATCCTTGAGCGAATTCCCCAAGTAATTCACAGATCAAATTAATTATTTCATCCTTTGTAATTAATTCATAATCCGATTGTCCGTAAGGTCGATCAATCGGAAGGCAAACAAGTTCAACCTTACTTTTCAAATCTAAAATATCATGTCCTTTTTTCAGGTTCCAAAGTTCGCCGGGCTCTGGTAGCATACCCTTTCGTTCTTTATAATTTAAGCAGAGCATGGCTTTAAAGAGTCTTTCAAAACCACTGGCCAAAAACAATAAAACAGGATCGTAAAAGGAAGTCCTTCCTGAGATCCCTTGGACTTCTGCAAGTCCTCTTCTGAAATATTTAAAAGACCTTTCGACCTCAAAAATAATATTCATGGTTCTATAAGTGGTTTCCAATGACTCTATTGTTTTCGTTCTACGTAAAACCTCAACTAATATTCTTCTTCAGTCTCTAGAAATGCCCAGGGCGGGAGTCGAACCCCTTTTTAAGGGGGGGGGGAATGTTTTCCGTACATTATGGACTCTAAATCCCCCTGTATCTTCTTGTCTGAAATCCCTACGCGCGCGTACAGATACCCTTGAAGTCTTTAAAAATCCTGGTTTTCCAAATATTCCTGGTAGGACCACAACAATTCTTCCATGTCTGCAATCGCATCTTCCTTGACATAGCTAAGAGGTTGTGATTCATCTTTACCATAGATCGGATCTTCCTGACCAGCAGGGACAAACATTTCAGTAAAGGGGTAAGGCATTATAGTTATTTTAGAAGAACCGTCCCTTACCTGTAACCTTATAAGAGCGAAATTGTTCCCAATTGCTACCCCTCTATTCCCATAAAGAGTGTTTAAGACATATTTTCCAGTTATTATGCCCGCCTCTTTATCCATAAATTCAATTACAGAATCTGAATCCCCAAACTGCTCAGCCATCCAATTAGCCGATTCTACATAAAGTTCTGCTTTAGTGCCACTAGATTCAAACGAAGCTTCTAACGGTGCGATAGAGGTAGTGGAGTACTTAATCCCGCAGGAAACGAGGGTAGAAATGAATACGATTAGTAATAGTTTCTTCATGGTTGGACTGTTAGAGTAATAACTTAATTCTAAAGTAAGCCTTGCGCATCTGATTACGGCTCAGAAGGGGCAATGATTCTCCAGGTTTAAGATGGTAGTCTTTCATGGTTAGATTAATTTTTTAAGAGCTTCTTCTATTTCAAGATCAAACTCTTCTTCCGCTGTCATTTTCTTAGGTACAGGTTTTTTTCTCTCTGCAAGTAGCATTTCAAGCTCCTCAGTAGTAAGATGTTCTCTTGCTATTTGCAGATAAGGGTTCATT
>CAMPKA010000012.1 GCA_946887075.1 uncultured Salinimicrobium sp. | reverse complement strand
ATAGTAGTTTACAGGCAATTAAAGTCAACGGCTTTTTCAGGTGCGGAAGTCAGGAGCAATCTCTTGACCTGGCAAGGCTTTCTCAGAACCTGTTGAAGGGAGAGGAACTTACCGCCTTCATCAAACGGAGCTTCGATATGGTGAAATAATCCCTGTATTACAGATCTACCGAAAGCCGCTCCGTGCGGCTTTCCTTTTTTTAGAATACCTGTCGCAACAGAGCCTGGACAAATTAATTATTATTTCTCCCAAGATTTATTCGTAATTTAGGGGTGTAATTTGTAAATGAATTACATCATGGGATAAAAAAAGTGTTTATGTTCCAATTCTTATTTGTATTTTTGGAAGGAAACTGCATATTACACAATCAATTATGATCGTCAACTTTAGTGTCAGGAATTTTGGTCCTTTAAAAGAAAAACAAACCCTTTCCTTTGAAGCGGACAAATCACATCATTTGGAGGAGCATTATATCATCCAAACCAAGAGTAACAAAAGACTTCTGAAGCTCGGACTGATATATGGAGCAAATGCCTCGGGAAAAACCAACGTTCTGAAGGCCATTGACTTCCTACGAGATATAATTTTAGAACCAGAAGAAAAAAAGAATGTTAGTTTAGACTTCCATCCTTTTCTCTTTGATGAAGTTTCTTCAGAAAATTCAAGTTCTTTTTCAATGGAATTTATTCAAAATAACAGAAGGTATTTATACCAATTGGAATTGAACCAAAAATCCATTCTCAATGAAGAATTGTATCATTTCAATCCTACTAAAGCAAATATCTTTAAAAGAATAACCCATGTTGAAAAGCAGTTCACTGAAATTAAGTTCGGAAGTAAATTTTCAATAGATAAATCTTTCAAAAAAACCCTGGAATCAAATACTTTATGGAACAATACTGTATTGGGTGGCTATCTGAAGACCAATATTGAAATTGCGGAACTAAAGGAGGTAGTCGACTGGTTTGGAGAATATTTAGCCCCTATAGTATTATCCAACACGCAGTTAGAAGGATTCATCACGGCCAAAATTAGAACAGATAGCCTTAATAAAGAAAACATACTAAACATTCTGAAAAAAGCTGATTTTAATATTTCGGATATTACTATAAGTGAAAAAAGAAATGAGTTCGATTCCAAAATGCTCAAAATTTTTGAAGCCTTGGACCTTCCAGACGATAAAATTGAAGAAATAAAGGAACATCCGTTAATGAAACTAGAGTTCGAGCATAAAATTGGTGATTCCAGATATTCTTTACCCTTTGAGCAGGAATCACAAGGAACCCGAAGGTATTATGGTTTTGCAGGTCTACTGGCTATGTTAATAAAAGGATCAATGGCAATACCTGTGGATGAACTCGAATCGTCCCTTCATCCGGAATTATTCAATCACTTTTTGTTATCTTTTTTAATGAACTCTAAAACATCCCAGTTAATCGCAACTACTCATAACAGAGAAATATTAAATAATAGGGACATCTTCCGTGATGATGTTATATGGTTCACAAACAAAAATGAGGAAAGTGCCACTGAATTATATTCATTAGCTGATTTTGACACTTCAGTCATACGAGACACAAGTAACGTGTTCAATGCGTATAAAATCGGGAAACTGGGTGGCGTTCCTAATCTAGGTGATTATTTTATCGATCTTCAGGATGAGGAATAAAAGAAGAATTCCTTTTAAAGAAAAAACGAAAATTGCTGTTATTGTAGATGGCCATACGGAATATTGGTACCTAAAAATGGTCCAGAGAAATGAAAAATCATCGAGGGTTGATATAAAGCCAGAAATTCCTCAGAGAAAAAAACTTTCTGATCAACATAAAAAAGTCTTGGAACTCCTCCAAATTTATGACAAAGTTATCTGGATCATTGATTTGGATGTAGTTTTAAAAGAATCTAAACTTCCTGATTTTTTGGGATATAAAAAATCTTTGGAGAAGAAGTACAACAACATAATCATTATTATTAATCATCCGTGCCTTGAATACTGGATTTTACTCCACTTTAGCTCCACTTCTCCCCAATTCACAAATTGTGGAGAAGTGGAGAAACTGTTAAGGAATAAATTTCCTGAATATTCAAAAACAGAAAAATTCTACACCAAACAGCATAATGATATCTATCTGAGATTAGAAGAAAAACTTCCTCTTGCAATAGCGAATGCCAAAAAATTGGGGGAATTTGATATTGAAACTCCCTATAAAGGCATTTCTGAAATGTTCAAATTATTTGAAGAGCTGAGGTAAATAATGGGGATGACAGTTGCATTGCCTCAAGGATCTAATTAAAAAAATCTGCCGCTTCTATCCCTTAAGAACCTCCCACGAATTTGATTGATTGTCAGGGTTAGCTCAATTTCTATGCGACCTGTTGGAGCAGGTTCCGGAAAATGGTATTAATAAACTGCGGAATGTCGTAAGGCTTGTTGATAATATCGTTCATACCCGTACTGAGGATCTCCTCCCGCATCTCCCCTACCTCTACAGCCGTAAGGGCGATAATCGGTACAGCGGTATTGAACTTCCGGATCTCCGCTGTGGTCTCCATTCCGTTCATTCCAGGCATATGCACATCCATCAGAACCAGATCGACATGAAGGGACTGAAGCAGGGAAATGGCCTTCTCCCCTGATGACGCAGTGATACATTCAAAATTCCGCTTCTCCAGAATCCTTTTGGTGACAATCCTGTTAATCCGGTTATCATCAACGATCATGACCAATTTCCTGGTCCCGGTTCCTTCAACTGGAATCTCGGCAGGCTGGTCCTGGAGGATCTCTGTCTCAACCCCCCGGGCGAATCTGATTTCAAAACTGAAAACGGAGCCCTGTCCTTCCCGGCTGTCCAGGTGGATCTCTGAATCGAATAGTTGTAACAGCTTTTTCACAATGGGGAGACCAAGGCCGGTTCCCTGATAATCCATACTCTGAGCCTTGAGCTGGGAAAATTCCTCAAAGATTTCCCCTTGCTTATCCTCCGGAATGCCGATCCCGGTGTCTCCGATCTCGAAGTAGATCCGACAATGATCCCCGGAACAGGCTTTTTTCTCCGCCTTGAGCCAGACCACACCTCCGTGGGTGAACTTGATCGCATTGCCGACAAGATTCATCACCACCTGGGATAGACGCATGGCATCCCCTACCAGGACATTGGGAATCTCATTGTCGATCTGGAGTTCCAGGGTATTGTTGTTCTTATGGCTGGTTTCGAAGGATTTCACGATTCCGGTGAAAAGTTGGCGAATGTTGAAATCGCTGTTCTCCAGGTGCACCAGGTCAGAATCCATCTTGTTGACCTGAAGGACATCGTTGATCAGGGCCAGCAGGTAATCCGCAGAGAATTTCAGGGATTTGAGATCCTCTTCCTGTTCCTTATCCTTGTTTTCGTCGAGGAGAAGGGAGGCCAGTCCCACCACTCCGTACAGCGGGGTCCGAAGTTCATGACTCACCGTGGAAAAGAACCTGGTTTTCATCATGGACAGCTTTTCTGCCTGATCCTTGGAAGCAATCAGTTCGTCGTTCTTCTCCCGCAGCTTCCCGATCAGCGTGTTCCGGATCTTGTTACTCCTGAACAGCAACAAAAGAATGGCAACCAGGACCACCAGGGAAATGATCATGATTAGCGTGATCTGCTTGGATTTCTGAATGACCTGATCCTTGTATTGCTCTTCCCTTCGGGCAAGAGCGAGGCTTTTCTTCACCTCGTTGGTTTCAAATCTCCCGTATGCAATCTCCCTGTCCTGATTTCTTTCAATTTGAAATATCCGCTCCCTGTAATCCTTATGGGCCTCCAGGGCATTAAAGGCTTCCTTGTACCTTCCTGCTCCCGACAGCATTTTTGCATATTCTCCATAGGCGAAAGCTGCCTCCACAATCAAAGAATCCCGCTCCGAACAGGTCACCGCCTTTTCAAAGTGTTCCACGGCCTTGGCTTCATTTCCCTTGCCGGTGTAATACATCCCGAAGAGCGCCTCAATGCTGGCCTCTGATTTCGGGTCAGCCTTATCTGTCAGTATTGCTGCGCTCCGGGTAAGATAAGGGTAGGCCGCATCGTATTTCTCGTTCTCCAGATAGGTCCATCCAATATTGATCATCGGAATCAAAACCTGCTCGGAGTCCGGAAGTCCTGTTGCGATATCTATGGCCTTCTTATAATAATCCAGCCCTTTCCCTACGGTGCTTTCATTGGAGGAATATATATTACCCAGGTTGTTATAGGCATACCACAACAGCGTATCATTCTTGCTGATCCGGGCGTATTCCAGGGCTTTTTGATAGTTCTCCCTGCTCCTGACACTATCTTCAAGAATTTCATAGGTAATGCCCAGCAGGTTATAGCCGTGATTCAGGTAATAAGCATCGTTTCGGGAGGCAGCAAGATCAATTATCTTCAGGGACTTGGAAAGACTGGTGCTATAGTCATAATGGTCCATAGCAGTACTGGCCGCTTTGACCAGAGTAGCCATACTATCCTTATAAGTATCGGATTTCTCCTGCGCGTAATTCGGGGTGCACAAAAGATAACCCAAAAAGAAAATCAGGTAATTTTTTCTCAAATGTGATGGTTAAGGTGATAAAGTAGGGCGCTGCCAAATTATTTAAAATTAAGCTATTATACAAAAAAAAATTAATAATTTCTTAACGTCCGGCTCCCATTACCTTAATCCTGTCAATGTCCCGGGACTTTTCAGAAAATCCGAGATGTAGGAATAAGCCAATGCAGGCTGAAAAACAGCTATGATCAGATCAGATCATGAGCCATAAGACAATGGCTCCATGTAATGGATCACCAGAAGAATTAAGCAGAGCCGCTACGGGGGGACTGTTCCCGTTTTCTCGGACAAGGATCAATAGATCACGGATGAATTCCTGAATTAATCCCAGATATCGTTCAGAACCCGGGCCAGACGAATGCCGCCTTTCTGGATCTGGTCGTGAACCACAGGAAACCATTCGTACATATACTCATACCCGAGCTTTTCTCCGATCTCTACAGAGTCGTACACCTTCTGGCTTAGCGCTTTGGATTCATACATCCAGTCCAGCACGGAACCCTCGGCGATCCTTTCGACCTCCTCCTCTGAAAGATTGTCCGCGCTTTCCGCGAGTTCTGTATAGCTCATCTGGAAATCGTCGATCATCTCACTGTCCCAGACGCGATGCAGGTTACTTCCCTGGCCAAACCAGCGGACCTGGATGTCATTACCTCCCTTGTCCGCTCCCCTTCCGGCATGAAGAGGCTGATGCAGATCGCCCATAAAATGTACCAGCAGTTTAAGATGGAAAGCTTTCTCCTCCTTGGTAGCCTTCTCGTCCTTGAGCACCGCGATACAGGTTCTGATCGCCTGCACAAGATCTCCCTCCGGGCTTGCGGTTGTCTCAGAATATGCTGTCTGACCCGGATCTAGATTGACATAGTGCCAGGGATTGTACTTCCTATACCGGGGATCACTCTTAATATCATCTCCATAGGTGGAAACAAAAGCGAGGCTCTGGCCGTCCAGAAGTTCGGCAATGCGCTCGCGGGCATCCTCTGAAAGGTATTCCTCGGCTACCTCACCGGTCGCGCGATGACCGGTCCGGCCCCAGTCGCCATCACTGGCCGATAACAAACCGCAGTAGAAAAGGGCTATGGCAATAAAGATCTGTTTCATAAGTCGTAGTTTAGGGCAAATATAAAAAAGCTGTTGCTCCCCCCGATCCAAAAATCCTGCCTAAATCAGGACAGAATGCATATTTTTCTCAGAGGATCAGGAATTGGCCGCAGTTTTGCAAAGAAATCTATGGCCCCTGACCGGCACAGCATAAAAAAGGATAGTTTTACACAAAAAAAATTCATGATGAAAGGTTTATTTACCTCCCTGTTTCTACTGATCGGATTCCTCGTTACTGCCCAGGACTCCACTTCCATCTCCACAGAAATCGATATCAACAGATTCGTCAGCGGCACCCTTGTGGTACCACAGGAAAAAACTCCGGTTCCCCTGGTTGTTTTCATTCAGGGATCGGGACCAACCGACAGGAATGGTAATCAGCCTTTCATGAAAAATGATGCCTTTAAAAAACTTGCCCGCGATTTGGCCAGCCAGGGAATAGCCAGCTTCAGGTATGACAAAAGGATATCGCGAATGTCTGAACTGGGCATTCAGGAAGAGGATGTCCGGCTGGAGGATTTTGTAACTGACACCCGAAGCGTCCTCGATCATTTTGCCGATGACGAAAGATTCAGCAAGCTGGTGGTGCTCGGCCACAGCCAAGGCTCCCTGGTGGGCATGCTCGCTGCCCCTGAAAAGGCAGACGGTTTTATTTCCGTATCTGGTCCTGCCCAACCCATTGACTCCATTATAGTACAGCAGATGGGAGACCAGATGCCTGCACTGAAACCGGATCTCCAGAAGGCTTTCGCCGAATTACGCCAGACTGGAACCATCAGTGAGTACAATCCGGTCCTGGAGTCTCTACTGCGACCCTCTGTGCAACCTTTTCTGCTCTCATGGATGCAGTATAATCCTGCAGACGAAATCCAGAAACTCGAAATACCTGTGCTGATTCTGGCGGGTACCAAGGATATCCAGGTCGTTCCGGAGGAAGCGAAGCTCCTGAAAAGGGCGTTGCCCAGTGCGGAACTTACCATTATTGAAGGTATGAATCACGTCCTGACCCAGATCGAAGGGAACACCCTTGAAAACTCCAAATCCTATAATGAACCGAGGCGGCCCCTTCACCCTGCGATAGTTCCTGCCATTACCGCTTTTGTACAGGACCTGGAGTAAACCAGCCAAAGAGTTAAAGGAATCCTAAATTAGCCTTTTTAGACTTAGGCAAAAATCGTAATTTGCCGGGCCAATCGCTACTTTATGGAAAATCTCCCTGTATTTACGAATGATGCCGTGGTCCTTGGACTCCTGATGCTGGCCCTTGGCTTTGTCTTCATCACCTCTTCCAAAAAGACCGGTCCCTGGGCAAAGTTCTACAAGGTAGTACCGGCCCTGCTGATGTGTTATCTCATCCCGGCCATTCTGAATTCCCTTAATATCATTTCTGACGAGACTTCACAGCTCTATTTCGTGGCAAGTCGTTACCTGTTACCTGCCGCCCTGGTGCTGATGACCCTGAGCATTGACCTCAAAGCGATCTTCAATCTCGGTCCCAAGGCCCTGATCATGTTCTTTACCGGAACCATAGGGATCATCATAGGCGGACCTATAGCGATCCTCATCGTCTCGGTGTTCTCCCCGGAGACCGTCGGAGGAGTCGGCCCGGACGCGGTCTGGCGGGGACTCTCCACCCTCGCTGGGAGCTGGATCGGCGGTGGGGCCAATCAAGCCGCCATGCTGGAGATATTTGAATACAATCCGGACCTTTATGGAGGTATGGTGCTGGTCGACATCGTAGTGGCCAACATCTGGATGGCCATCCTGCTGATGGGAATCGGACGGAACGAAGAGATAGACCGTTGGCTCAAGGCTGACGATTCCGCCATCACCAGCCTGAGAAAAAAGGTCACGGATTATGCGGAGAGCATCACCCGGAATCCTTCCTTGGCTGACCTGATCGTCATGCTGGCCATCGCCTTTGGAGCCGTTGGTCTGGCGCACTGGGGAGCCGACAGCATCGCGACTTTCCTCACCACAAATTACGAGGTATTTAACGATCAGAAATCTGCCCTGGCGTCCTTTGCATCGTCTTTTTTCTGGATGATCACCATCGCCACTGCAGCCGGCATCCTCCTCTCCTATACCAGGGCAAGGGAATACGAAGGGGCAGGGGCAAGTAAATTAGGAAGCGTTTTCATTTACTTCCTGGTGGCAACTATAGGGATGAAGATGGATCTTACCATGGTCTTTGACAATCCTGGTTTGATCGCCATAGGACTGGTATGGATCTCGATTCATGCGGGTCTCCTTATTCTGGTAGCCAAGATCATAAAAGCACCTTATTTCTTCCTGGCAGTCGGAAGCCAGGCCAATGTCGGAGGAGCGGCTTCAGCTCCTGTTGTTGCGGCAGCCTTCCATCCATCGCTTGCAACGGTAGGGGTTCTGCTGGCGGTATTCGGTTACGTCATTGGAACCTACGGGGCTATTTTAAGTACTATCCTGATGCAGATTGCCTCAGGAGCCTGAAAATAATTATTGGAAAAATTAGCATATTTGCGTCCTTCTATCACAACATATCCTATGAAAAGATCAGCACTGGTCCTGATGAGCCTCCTATTTCTGATGGCATGCTCAACCGATGAAAACAATCTCGAGATCACCGGAAAAGTCGAAGGCCTTAAAAAGGGCACCCTGTTTCTTCAGAAGATCGAGGACACCACCCTGGTCAATATCGACTCTGTCGTGATCAGAGGACAGGAATCCTTTCGATTCGAGACTGAGATTGGAAGTCCCCAGGTCCTATACCTATACCTGCGGAAAAAGGACAACAGCCGTTTCGATGACAGGATTATGTTTTTTGCGGAACCCGGAGAAATGGTGGTCAATACGACACTTAAAAATTTTGAGACAGATGTGGTCGTAGAGGGATCCGAGAATCAAAGGAAACTGATGGAGTACAAGGAAATGATGAAACGCTTTAACGAGAAAAATCTTGAGCTCATTCAGAAGAACCTGCTGGCACAAAAAGCCCAGAATGAAGATTCCATTCAGGCGTCGGTTGAGCAGTATGAAAATCTTCTAAAACGAAGATATCTTTACACGGTCAATTTTGCCATCAATAACAAGGATTACGAGGTGGCCCCCTACCTGGCCATCTCGGAGGTCTATGATGCCAACATCAAATACCTTGATACCATCTATAATTCGCTGACTCCTAAAGTCAAAGAGTCCAAGTATGGTCGAAGCCTTCAGGAGTTTCTTAAGGAGAGAAGGGCTCTCCTTGAACAACAGGAGGAACCTGAGCCAAAGTAGTTCTTCAACACCCTCTTGAGAAATGGTTAAATTATGCTCAGAGCCTTAGGATAAAGCGGTGAGCGAGACCATTTTACAGGGGGAGTGAAACAAAGGCCCAAAGGAGAACTTTAACCAAAAAAATACCCCTCTCCGACAGCATTTTGAGATGAAAATTCCGGTCACAAAAAAACCCGTAGCAGGATCTACAGGTTTTTTTGAGCCGGTGGAGGGATTCGAACCCACGACCTGCTGATTACAAATCAGCTGCTCTAGCCAACTGAGCTACACCGGCAAAATATTTTTAAAGGGCGTTTATCTTCTCAACCAGATCCGTCGCCTTCTCTTCAAGCTCTTTCTGAACCTTTTTGAAATGCGCCTTCTTGTTCTCTACATCCCGGACGTTCATCATCGCGATCAATGCATCGAAATCTGCTATAGCCTCGTCCACAATAGCCTCGGATTTCTCCTTGTCTGTTTCAGGATGAAGCGCCTGATGCAGATAGGCAGCCTCTATAATGTCTTCAAAAACATAGTTGATGTTCCGCTTCAGTTCTCTTCTGTTCGCCATTTTGGATAATTTTCAGCTGCGAATTTAGTCTATTTCTTAATTCCGCGATTATTTTTAAGGGAATTATTTTTCACCGGAGTAGCTCACGAAGTTACGCGGCGTCTCATATAGGGTGATCTTCAGATCCAGGCGCTTTTCCAGGTGAGGCCTCAGCCGATTCCATATGACCACGGCGATATTTTCCGCTGTCGGATTGAGCTCCCTGAACTCCTGGACTTCCAGGTTCAGGTTTTTATGATCAAAGGGTAATTCGATCTCCTCATAGATAAGATCTTTCAGTTTCTTGAGATCCATAACAAAGCCGGTTGCCGGATCTATTTCCCCCGTAACTGCTGCAATCAGTTCATAGTTGTGCCCGTGATATTTGGGATTACTGCACTTGCCGAAAACTTCTGAATTCTTCTGATCATCCCACTCCTCCCGGAAGAGGCGATGTGCTGCATTAAAATGGGCTTTTCTATGTACGGTAACTCTCATTGCTGAAGATATTGGGAATATTTTTCGAAGATGATCTTGAACCATTCGGTATACCGCTCCGGGTGCCGTTCCATATCCTCCTGGAGGACCTCAAGGGAGATCCACTTGTAGTCATTGGCTTCTTCAGGGTTCAGGTTCGGTTCCCCATCGTATTGGCCAACCAGAATATGGTCATATTCATGCTCGGTGAGGCCGTTATCAAATGGTGCCTTATAGATAAAGGAAATGGTATCCTCCAGCTCTGTAGTGAATCCCATCTCTTCCTGAAGGCGTCTTTTTCCCGCCTCGATGTTGGATTCCCCTTCCCGTTGATGGCTGCAGCAGGTGTTGGTCCACAGTCCGGGGGAATGATATTTCCCCAGGGCTCTCTGCTGGATCATGAGTTCCTTTTTGTCATTAAAGACAAAGACAGAGAAGGCCCTGTGAAGAAGCGCCTTTTCATGGGCCTCCATCTTCGGCATCAGTCCGATCTGCTCATCTTGCTCGTTAACCAGAATAACCTTTTCTTCTTCCATGGGTGTTCTTGAACCCCAAATGTACAAAACCATGGGAAATTGGGAGGAGGGGATCTTGCTTAAAGCAGGAACGGTCACCGTGAAAATCTGCTACAAATCCTTACCTTTGCGGCCATTAATTCAGCTATGAAATTTCAAGACGAGATCAAGAGAAGAAGGACCTTTGGGATTATCTCTCACCCTGATGCAGGAAAAACCACCCTCACGGAAAAACTCCTGCTTTTCGGAGGCGCTATCCAGGAAGCCGGTGCGGTAAAATCCAACAAGATCAAAAAAGGGGCTACCAGTGACTTTATGGAAATCGAACGACAGCGGGGCATATCGGTAGCCACCTCTGTCCTTGCCTTCGAATATAAGGATATCAAGATCAACATTCTGGATACTCCCGGCCACAAAGATTTCGCGGAGGATACCTTTAGAACGCTTACCGCCGTGGATTCCGTCATCGTGGTGATCGACGTCGCCAAGGGAGTTGAGGAACAGACCGAGAAACTAGTGGAGGTTTGCCGGATGCGGAACATTCCGATGATCGTCTTTATAAACAAACTCGACCGGGAAGGAAAGGATGCCTTTGAACTACTCGATGAAATAGAACAAAAGCTCAACCTGACGGTCACTCCGCTCAGTTTTCCCATCGGGATGGGTTATGATTTCAAGGGAATCTACAACCTATGGGAACAGAACGTCAATCTCTTTACCGGGGATCCCAGAAAAGACATCGAGGAGACCGTGGAGATCTCGGACCTGGAATCCGAGGAACTCGATCAGCTCATCGGGAAAAAAGCAGCTGGAATGCTTCGGGAAGAGCTTGAACTCGTGCATGGGGTCTACCCTGATTTTGACAAAGAGGCTTATCTCAGGGGAAACCTGCAACCCGTATTCTTCGGCTCCGCCCTGAACAACTTCGGGGTCAGGGAACTCCTGGATTGTTTCATCAGTATTGCCCCTCCTCCCCGACCCAAGGAAAGTGACATGAGAGAGGTACTCCCCAATGAGGACCAGTTCACTGGATTCGTCTTTAAGATCCATGCGAATATGGATCCCAAGCACAGGGACCGTTTGGCTTTCATTAAGATCGTCTCAGGAAAATTCGAGCGAAACACCCCTTACCTGCATGTCAGGCAGAATAAAAAGCTCAAATTTTCCAGCCCCAATGCCTTCTTTGCCGAAAAAAAAGAAATCGTGGATGTTTCCTATCCGGGGGATATCGTGGGACTGCATGATACCGGAAACTTCAAGATCGGTGATACCCTCACCGAGGGGGAAGAGCTGCAGTACAAGGGAATCCCCAGTTTTTCCCCGGAGCATTTCCGGTACATCAACAATGCGGATCCGATGAAATCCAAGCAGCTCGAAAAAGGGATTGACCAGCTCATGGACGAGGGAGTCGCACAGCTATTTACCCTTGAGTTGAACGGAAGAAAGGTGATTGGAACGGTGGGAGCGCTGCAATTCGAGGTGATCCAGTATCGGCTGGAACATGAATATGGGGCAAGATGTACCTATGAAAACCTGAATGTCCATAAAGCCTGCTGGGTGGAACCCGAGGATCCGAAAAGTGAAGAATTCAAGGATTTCAAGAGGGTCAAATCCAAATTTCTGGCTAAGGACAAACGCGGGCAACTGGTATTTCTGGCTGATTCTGCATTTTCACTCCAGATGGCCCAGGACAAGTATCCCAACCTGAAATTTCATTTTACCTCGGAGTTCTAACACTTGTCTATTGGGAATATCCAGGTGCTTCAAATAAGCAGTTTAAATTCCCGCCGAAGGCTAAAATTAATTTCTAAAAAAATTAAAAAAAACCTCTTCAATGGAAGAACCTGAAACCGGAGTCTTGTTTCTTCGAATGTATGTTGAGCAGACTTCTTTGTCAGTGACGGGCGCTAACATCATATGGGCTGCTTTACAGGTTCTACCACCTTCTTTATCAACATAACCGAGGATATTATCGAAACGAACGTGATTACCGGAATAATGAACACTACTGGAACTATATTATACCCGGCAATCCCGCTAAAAACAATTTTTGCCACCAGAGCGAGCATCAAAAGGGACAGAAAGACGAGATAAACCGGAGCTGCCAAATTACCGAGTGGTTTTTGCTTAATCAAAAGGTGCCCTGAAATAAATGAAAGGGGTAAAAGAAGACCCAGATCCAGCCCCTGTACTACGAGGGTCGTATAATGCGCGAGACCTTCAGGATAAACCCTTCCATTGAGTATAGGAATCAGGATTATACTCAGCCACAGGATTCCAATACAGGCAGCATTTAGCATCAGAAATCTTCCCGCAAATTTCAGAGAGGTGGAAGACTTGGGTTTAAAAGTTATGAAGCCAGGCTCAAACGAAAACAAAACCTTCAACAAAGAAAAAAATGATAAACCCAATAGGGACGTATAGACCAGAAACAGATTATTGTACATGGCCATCAATAGATAAAATAGATATGTAACGAAAAAATAGGCAAGAACGCCAGCAAAAACCAGCCGCCACTTAACGGAACCTTTCCTAGATAAAAACAGCGAAAAAAGCAGGAGCGGTATGGCCACAAAGAGCGTTATAAAATCCTGGGCTATGCCTTGAATAGCGACTTCGGCAGACATGTCCCGATAAATTCCTGCCCCATAGATGTCGACCTGCTCTCCACGGATAGAGATATATTCGTAAATACCACTACCACCCCCTGAAAATATTCCAACTGCACTGGCTATAGAAGCCAGTAGGAGGAGGAATGAAATTTGAATCGGAGAAAAGTATCCGGTTTTCATCCTCTTGGATAAAAAGAAGATTGAGGAGGATTATTCAGGACCAGCTCGAGATCCCCGGCAATATGGTAGACGTGGCAGCAATCAAAACCAACTTTGTAGTTTTCAGTGACAACCTCTTCCCCGCCGAGCAGACCGGTAAACTCCAGATTGAGTTCCTGTTTTCGGTATTCCTCGATATAGCTGTCATTGATGATGGGATATCTCCCCTGTTCTCTCATCTGTTGCAGCTCATCTGGTGAAAGATCTGGAGTGATCTCCCTGCCATTGTCCAGATTGATCACCCGGTAGCTGTCCAAAGCCACTGGATCGCCTTCCTGGTTCTCAACGCTTACGGCGATGGTGCGGAACTCTTCCGTGCAAAATCCGCCACACTCCGTAGCCTGTTCTGAACAGGATGAGAGGCTGAGAAAGAAACAAAATATCATCGTACGAACCCTTTTCATAATAACCGTTTTTCTTATTTGATTCCATTCCGGTCCGATCTGCGTCACCGACCCACGAACTTCAGCCCAATCTGCGGCCGGGCGACCATCGGTGATCCGAACGCCTTGTTCAACACAACCAAAAGATAAGCATTTTCTCCTGACCAGGCCAGCTGAGACAGTAAACAACCGTCAGAATTAGGGAATTATGGCATTTCAGGAGATCCTCCTGGACAGGTATCATACAACTTCAAAAAAAGGAGGATCTCCTATCGCATCTTTCAACCCGCGGTGGCGGGGTCAATTACCGTGCTGACCTTGCTGATCGAGTTGGCAGGAAAGCCGCCTTTTCTAGCATGCTCCTGTACCATCTCCACATTGGGAGCCGTGTAAACACAGTAAATTTTTTCATCGGTTACATAGCTATGTACCCATTGGACCTCCGTTCCCATGTCATCCAACACACCGTTTGATTTCGCGGCGATGTCTTTTAATTGGTCGGGAGTGAGTTTTCCCGCTCCGGGAATCTCCCTTTCGATAACGTACATGTTGTTCCCTGATGTAGCCGTCACGGCATTTAAAACTGCGGCTGACGAAGCCAGAGCCTGATCATTGGCTTTCATAAAAAAGATTGAATTGTTAGGAAAGAAATTATTATACACAGGCAAAAGAAAATGCCTGTTGCCTCACCTCATACTTCCATATCGGAAATATAACCATCGTATGCCACTGGTCCGCATAGCAGATAATCAGCTTATTAAAGATAGCATATTTCTCTGACAGGCTAATACCAGAGGGTATAAATTTAACGAAAACTAGGCCTGTCCTGTGGGACCAAAGTTCAGCGGTATCGGAGGCTGCTCGTAATCCCTGATCTCCCCATGGGCCTTTTCAAACCGCTGAACGTTCTCCGCCAGTGCTTTCAGAAGACGTTTGGCGTGTTGCGGGGTCAGGATAATCCTGGACTTCACTTTGCTCTTCGGAGTACCTGGCATGATACTTACGAAGTCTACGACGAATTCAGATACGGAATGGTTGATAATGGCAAGGTTTGAGTACGTACCCTCAGCAACCTTCTCGTCTATTTCTATATTGATCTTTCCCTTTTTTGTTTTTCTCTCTTCGCTCATTGTGTCATATTTATTCAATTAAAAGTACAAAAAATACCCCGCACACAGGAATCATCAGGAAATAACCTCCATTGCTTCGTATAAATGGATTAGGGATAAGAACCCCCTATGGACATTCCCCAATCCAAGATTTCTTTTATTGGAAGAATGTTAAAAAAGTGCGATTAGTTGGAATAAAATGAATCTAAATCTAGTTTTAGAAACTTCAAATGATTAGACACAATGAAAAGTCTGCTCACCATCATAGGAATTTCGGTCCTTTTTTTAGGGATAGCGGGTTGTTCTCCTGAAAAATCTGCAGATGAAAATGACCTGCGGAACAAGCTGACAGGAAAATGGATGGAAATCAAAGAATGTGAATTCTGCCGTATTTTGACCTTTTCCGAAAATGATACGATTTACATAACCACGAATTTCGGCGGACAATCAGAGCCAGAAGTATATAAGATGTTATACGAAATAAAATCAGAAAACTCCATTTGGGTGAGGCGATTGTGGACAATTGAAGCACCTAAAAAGGAGTCTATCCATAAAGTAGAATTTTTTAAGGGCAAATTTCCTCTTACGAAGCCAATAAGGGAAGATACTTTCAGCAAATTTGAACTTTCCGAAGAAGCATTAGCGGACCATCCGGTGCCACGGTATTCCGCTATCAGTTGAAACATTCTTTCCTGTTTACTCCTATCGATAAATTGTGAACAAAACTGGAGGTACAGTGGCTTCAGGAGTGTATTGTGAGCGGGAAGGATAGGACTGAGCCGACTTTCTTTCAAGTCGATTTTTTGCCTGCAGGGCAAACAAAAATCCCGACCAGAAACTGGCCGGGATTTTATCATCCTGAATTGTCTGCAGCTGCAGTACAATCTCTAGTTATAGTTCACTTCCTGCTTCTGTTCAAGCATTTCTTCAAATTCCTCTTTGGAACCGACAATGATATCATCATACTCTCTCATACCGGTACCGGCTGGGATTCTGTGTCCGACGATAACATTCTCCTTAAGCCCTTCAAGAGTATCCACCTTACCGCTTACAGCAGCTTCGTTGAGTACCTTTGTGGTTTCCTGGAAGGAAGCCGCAGAAATGAAGGATTTCGTCTGCAAAGAGGCTCTCGTGATTCCCTGAAGGATCGGAGTTGCTGTGGCAGGAGTAACGTCCCTGGCAGTCACCAGGTTCTTATCCTCTCTTCTCAATACCGAATTCTCATCTCTGAGCTGTCGCGGCGAAATGATTTGTCCTGCTTTCAGGTTTTCGGAATCCCCGGCATCTTCAACCACCTTCATTCCGAAGATCTCATCGTTCTCCTCGATAAAATCATCCTTATGAACCAGCTGGTTCTCAAGGAAAATCGTATCTCCCGGATCAACGATCCGGACCTTGCGCATCATCTGACGTACGACTACCTCGAAGTGTTTGTCATTGATTTTCACACCCTGAAGGCGGTATACCTCCTGTACTTCATTAACCAGGTACTGCTGAACGGCACTTGGCCCTTTGATAGCCAGGATGTCCTCCGGAGTGACGGAACCATCAGACAACGGCATTCCGGCACGTACATAGTCATTCTCCTGGACCAGGATCTGGTTGGACAGCTTCACAAGATATTTCTTCACCTCACCCAGTTTGGATTCGATGATGATCTCGCGGTTCCCCCTTTTGATCTTACCAAAGGACACAACCCCGTCGATCTCACTGACCACTGCAGGGTTGGATGGGTTCCGGGCTTCGAAAAGTTCCGTTACCCTGGGAAGACCTCCCGTGATATCCCCTGATTTGGAAGATTTACGCGGAATCTTGACCAGGACCTTTCCGACCTTGATCTTCTCTTCGTTGTCCACCATCAGGTGGGCACCGACAGGAAGGTTATAGGATCGGATGACCTCGTCCTTCTTGCCCAGAATCTGCAGGGTTGGAATCAGCTTCTTATTTCTGGACTCGGAGATTACTTTCTCCTGGAATCCAGTCTGCTCATCGATTTCTACCTGGTAAGTCACCCCTTGTTCGATATTCTCATAGCGGATCTTACCGGCAAATTCAGAGATGATCACCCCGTTGTAAGGATCCCACTGGCAGACGGTTTCTCCTCTTTCCAGCTTGTCTCCGTTCTTGATAAAGATCTGGGACCCGTAAGGAATGTTGTTTGTGCTGAGCACGATTCCCGATTTTGGATCCTTTACCTTGAGTTCTGAAGTTCTGGAGATCACAATTTCGGCCTCCCCACCATCAGGGGCCTCCCCCTTCACGGTCTTCAGGTCCTCAATCTCAGCGATACCAGCGAACTTCGCGATCAGCTTGTTTTCTTCTGAAATGTTTCCTGCGATACCACCGACGTGGAAGGTACGAAGGGTAAGCTGGGTTCCCGGCTCCCCAATGGATTGGGCGGCAACCACCCCTACGGCCTCCCCGCGCTGCACAGTCTTTCCTGTGGCGAGGTTACGTCCGTAACATTTCACACAGATCCCTTTTCTGGCCTCACAGGTAAGGGCGGAACGAACTTCCACGCTTTCTATTGGCGCATTGGTGATCTTTCTCACGATCTCCTCGTCGATCTCCATATTGGCAGAGACCAGGAGTTCTCCACTTACCGGATCATAAACATCGGTAAGTGCGGTTCGACCCAGAATCCTTTCTCCAAGAGATTCCACAACCTCTTCGTTCTTCTTGAGCGGAGCAACATCCACACCTCTAAGCGTACCACAGTCGTCCTCGTTGATGATAACATCCTGGGAAACATCCACAAGCCTACGGGTCAGGTACCCTGCATCCGCAGTCTTAAGGGCGGTATCGGCAAGACCTTTACGCGCACCGTGGGTAGAGATAAAGTACTCCAGGATGGAAAGTCCCTCCTTGAAGTTCGACAGGATCGGGTTCTCGATGATTTCCCCACCTCCTGAGTTGGATTTCTTCGGTTTGGCCATAAGCCCCCTCATCCCGGTAAGCTGGCGGATCTGTTCCTTGGATCCCCTCGCCCCGGAGTCCAGCATCATATATACCGAGTTGAAGCCCTGGTTATCCTCACGGATCCGCTTCATCGCAAGTTCCGTAAGACCAGCATTAGTTGAGGTCCAGATGTCGATCACCTGGTTGTAGCGTTCGTTGTTCGTGATCAGACCCATGTTATAATTGGCCATGATCCCTTCCACCTGCTCGTTGGCCTCATCGATCATCGACTGTTTCTCCTCAGGAATAATAATATCCCCAAGGCTGAAGGAAAGTCCTCCCCTGAAGGCAAAATTGTACCCCAGGTTCTTGATTTGATCGAGGAATTCGGCGGTTTCCGGAACGCTGGTCATCTTAAGGATGTTACCGATAATATCCCTCAGGGACTTCTTGGTCAATACCTCATTGATGAATCCGGCCTTTTCCGGAACGGTCTCGTTAAAGAGTACTCGCCCAACCGTGGTTTCGATGATCTGGTATACCAGTTCACCGCTTTCGTTGTAGTCCTTGGCCCTGATCTTGATCACGGCATTGAGATCCACCTTCTTCTGGTTATAGGCGATGACCACTTCCTCTGCGGAATAAAAGGTCAGTCCCGCTCCCTTTACAGGAGCTTCAGGGGTGGATTCCCTTGGCTTTGTCATGTAGTACAAGCCCAGAACCATGTCCTGAGATGGTACTGTGACCGGAGAACCATTAGCAGGGTTCAGGATATTATGGGATGCCAGCATTAACAGCTGTGCCTCCAGGATGGCCTCAGGCCCTAAAGGAAGATGCACCGCCATCTGGTCACCGTCAAAGTCAGCGTTGAATGCCGTACATACCAACGGATGCAGCTGGATGGCCTTTCCTTCGATCAACTTGGGCTGGAAAGCCTGGATCCCTAACCTGTGAAGCGTCGGAGCCCGGTTCAGAAGGACCGGATGGCCTTTCAGAACGCTTTCCAGGATATCCCATACCACCGGTTCTTTTTTATCGATAATTTTCTTTGCGGATTTGACCGTCTTCACGATTCCTCGTTCGATCAGTTTCCGGATCACAAAAGGCTTGTAAAGCTCGGCAGCCATATTCTTCGGCAGCCCGCACTCATACAACTTGAGTTCAGGTCCTACGACGATGACCGAACGCGCTGAATAATCCACCCTTTTCCCCAGAAGGTTCTGACGGAAACGTCCCTGTTTCCCTTTAAGGGAATCAGAAAGCGATTTAAGCGGTCGGTTCGAATCGGTCTTGACTGCAGAGGATTTACGCGTATTGTCAAACAGGGAATCCACAGATTCCTGCAGCATACGTTTTTCATTTCGCAGGATGACCTCAGGAGCCTTGATCTCCATCAGTCGTTTCAGACGATTGTTCCTGATGATGACCCTTCTGTACAGGTCATTAAGGTCAGAAGTTGCAAACCGCCCTCCGTCCAGTGGGACAAGGGGCCGAAGTTCCGGCGGGATGATCGGAATCACTTTCATGATCATCCATTCCGGACGGTTCTCCCTGTTCTTGTTGGCATCGCGAAGGGCCTCGACAACCTGAAGACGTTTTAGCGCTTCCGTCTTGCGCTGTTTGGACGTCTCATTATTGGCCTTGTGTCTCAGCTCATAGGACAGAGAATCCAGATCGATCCGTTGCAGGATCTCGATCAGGCATTCCGCTCCCATCTTGGCGATGAACTTATTGGGGTCGCTGTCATCGAGGTACTGGTTCTCCTGCGGAATGGTGTCCAGGATGTTGAGGTACTCCTCTTCCGTAAGGAAATCCATTTTCTTCAACGGGGAACCATCCTCATTGTTGGCGATCCCAGGTTGGATCACAACATATCGCTCATAGTATATGATCATGTCCAGCTTCTTGGACGGCAGTCCAAGCAGGTATCCTATCTTGTTGGGAAGGGACCGGAAATACCAGATATGCGCCACAGGAACCACAAGGTTTATATGTCCCACGCGATCTCTACGTACTTTCTTTTCTGTCACCTCCACACCACATCTGTCGCACACGATTCCCTTGTACCGGATCCGCTTGTATTTTCCACAGGCGCATTCATAGTCCTTTACAGGACCAAAGATACGCTCACAGAAAAGCCCATCCCGCTCAGGCTTATGTGTACGGTAATTGATCGTTTCAGGCTTAAGCACCTCTCCTCTTGATTCGGCCAAGATGGACTCTGGAGAAGCTAAGCCAATAGAGATCTTGTTAAACCTCTGTACTGTATTCTTATCGTTGATTCTAGCCATAATATATGGTGCTATCTAATTATTGTAAAATCTGCAGGCGGCGGTCGCACCGCCCCTGCAAACAGATTTATTCTTCCAATCTGATATCTAATCCCAGACCTTTCAGCTCGTGCATCAGTACGTTGAAAGATTCAGGTAGTCCAGGCTCGGGCATCGGCTCACCTTTTACGATGGCTTCATAAGTCTTGGCCCTTCCGATCACGTCATCAGATTTCACCGTCAGGATCTCCCGCAGCGTAGCTGATGCTCCGTATGCTTCCAGTGCCCAGACCTCCATCTCTCCGAAACGCTGACCTCCGAACTGTGCTTTACCTCCCAGCGGCTGCTGTGTGATGAGCGAGTAAGGTCCGATAGAACGCGCGTGCATCTTATCATCAATCATATGACCGAGTTTGAGCATATAGATCACCCCGACCGTAGCAGGCTGGTCAAAACGCTCCCCGCTTCCTCCGTCATAGAGATAGGTATGTCCGAAGCGTGGGATACCTGCCTCATCTGTGAGCTCGTTGATCTGGTCTATAGTAGCCCCATCAAAGATCGGAGTAGCATATTTCCTTCCGAGTTTCTCCCCGGCCCAACCGAGAACAGTCTCATAGATCTGCCCGATATTCATCCGCGAAGGTACCCCGAGCGGGTTAAGCACGATGTCCACAGGAGTTCCGTCTTCGAGAAACGGCATATCCTCCTGGCGAACAATTCGAGCCACGATACCTTTGTTCCCGTGGCGCCCCGCCATCTTGTCCCCGACCTTGAGCTTTCGCTTCTTGGCGATATAAATCTTGGCCAATTTGATGATTCCTGAAGGAAGCTCATCTCCAACGGAGATGGTGAATTTTTCCCTTCTCAGGTTCCCCTGAATGTCGTTCTCCTTGATACGATAGTTGTGCAGCAGATCCGCCACAAGACGGTTCAGATGCTCATCTGTCGTCCAGGTTCCCTGGGTCAGGTGGGTGTAATCATCCACCGCATTCAGCATTTTCTGGGTATATTTTTTTCCTTTGGGAAGGATCTCCTCTCCAAGGTCATTCATTACCCCCTGCGCGGTCTTTCCTCCGATAATGGCGAAAAGCTTGTCGACCAGTTCGGATTTCAGGATAGCAAACTTGGCTTCGTACTTCTTCTCGAGCGCTGCAACGTCCTCCTTATCCTGGGCCCGTTTTCTCTTGTCCTTGATCGCACGTGCAAAGAGTTTCTTATCGATCACCACACCACTAAGCGATGGAGAAGCCTTTAAGGAAGCATCCTTAACATCCCCGGCCTTGTCGCCGAAAATCGCTCTCAGGAGTTTTTCTTCAGGAGTCGGATCGCTCTCCCCTTTCGGGGTGATCTTTCCGATCAGGATATCTCCGGGTTTTACCTCGGCCCCGATCCTGATCATCCCGTTCTCGTCGAGATCCTTGGTGGCCTCTTCAGAAACGTTCGGAATGTCATTGGTCAGTTCCTCATTGCCCAGCTTGGTATCCCGCACCTCCAGCGAATACTCATCGATATGGATAGAGGTGAAGATGTCATTTCGCACCACATTCTCAGAGATCACGATCGCATCCTCGAAGTTATATCCCTTCCACGGCATGAAGGCTACCTTCATGTTTCTTCCCAGGGCGAGTTCCCCCGCCTCGGTGGCGTATCCCTGACATAGCACCTGTCCTTTGGTCACCCTGTCCCCAACCCTTACGATTGGCTTTAAGTTGATCGAAGTTCCCTGGTTGGTCTTGCGGAATTTGACCAGTTCATAGGTCTTGGAATCAGAGTCAAAACTTACCATTCGCTCCTCATCCGTCCTGTCGTACTTGATCGTGATCTTGTTGGCATCCACATATTCAACCGTACCTTCTCCCTCTGCATTGATCAACACCCTGGAATCGGTGGCTACCTGCCTTTCAAGACCGGTCCCTACAATCGGCGAATCCACACGCAGCAGCGGTACTGCCTGACGCATCATGTTGGATCCCATCAGGGCCCTGTTCGCATCATCGTGCTCCAGGAATGGGATCAGAGAGGCGGAAATCGAAGCCACCTGGTTGGGGGCAACATCGATATAATGTACCTGTTTCGGGTCCACCACAGGGAAATCTCCTTCTTCCCTGGCCGTAATCCTTTCCCGCTCAATGGTTCCGTCATCGCCGATCGGAATGTTCGCCTGGGCGATCATCTTGTCCTCTTCCTCCTCTGCGCTCAGATACCGCGGCTGATCCTTGATATTGACCTTTCCGTCGAGCACCTCACGATAAGGGGTCTCAATAAAGCCCATTCCGTTTACCTTGGCGTAGACGGACAAGGAGGAGATCAGACCGATGTTCGGTCCTTCAGGGGTTTCGATCGGACATAAGCGCCCGTAATGCGTATAATGTACGTCACGTACCTCAAATCCAGCTCTCTCACGCGAAAGACCTCCTGGTCCAAGGGCGGAAAGCCTTCTTTTGTGCGTGATCTCCGCAAGCGGGTTGGTCTGATCCATGAACTGGGATAGCTGGTTCGTTCCAAAGAAGGAATTGATCACCGAAGACAGCGTTTTGGCATTGATCAGGTCAATCGGGGTAAATACCTCATTGTCCCTGACGTTCATCCGTTCCCGGATCGTTCTGGCCATTCTGGCAAGTCCCACGCCAAACTGCTGGGAAAGCTGTTCTCCAACAGTCCTCACGCGACGGTTGGAAAGGTGATCGATATCATCGATCTCAGCCTTGGAATTGATCAGTTCGATCAAATATTTCACAATGGTGATGATATCCTCCCGGGTAAGCACCTGCTTATCCATTGAGATATCAAGACCGAGTTTCTTGTTCATTCTGTATCGCCCTACCTCCCCGAGGTTGTACCGCTGATCTGAAAAGAACAACTTGTCAATGATTCCACGGGCCGTCTCCTCATCGGGCGGTTCAGCGTTTCTCAGCTGGCGATAAATATGCTCGACCGCCTCTTTCTCAGAGTTGGTCGGGTCTTTTTGAAGCGTATTGTGGATGATGGCATAATCCCCGGTCTGGTTGTCCTCCTTGTGTAGCAGGATCGTCTTTGAACCGGTCTCCAGAATTTCTTCTATATGTTCTTTTTCAAGGACGGTGTCCCGATCCAGGACGATTTCATTTCGTTCGATGGAAACCACTTCTCCAGTATCCTCATCCACGAAATCCTCGTACCAGGTATTGAGCACCCGGGCAGCCAGTTTCCGGCCAAGAATTTTCTTCAGGCCTGTCTTGGATACCTTGACCTCTTCCGCTAGATCAAAGATCTCAAGGATGTCCTTATCCCGCTCAAATCCGATCGCTCTGAAAAGCGTGGTAACGGGTAATTTTTTCTTTCTGTCGATATAGGCGTACATGACGCTGTTGATATCGGTCGCGAACTCTATCCATGAACCCTTGAAAGGAATTACACGGGCAGAATACAATTTAGTTCCGTTCGCGTGGAACGACTGTCCAAAGAAGACACCTGGTGAGCGGTGTAACTGGGATACGACCACCCTTTCTGCACCATTGATACAGAAGGTCCCGCTAGGGGTCATATAGGGAATGGTCCCCAGGTAAACGTCCTGCACGATAGTTTCAAAATCCTCATGCTCGGGATCTGTACAGTAAAGCTTTAACCGTGCTTTCAGCGGCACGCTGTAGGTAAGACCCCTTTCAATACATTCCTGAATGGAATACCTTGGTGGGTCCACGAAATAATCGAGAAATTCTAGTACGAATTGATTACGGGTGTCCGTAATCGGAAAGTTCTCCATGAAGGTGTTGTAAAGCCCTTCATTTCCTCTTTCTTCCGATTTCGTTTCCAGCTGGAAGAAGTCCTGGAACGACTTGATCTGGATATCCAGGAAGTCGGGGTATTCCGGTCTGTTCTTCACAGAAGAGAAATTCAATCTTTCAGTTTGCGTTGCTAACATCAATGGACGGAATTATGTTATTTGTTTAAAAATGGGTGCGTAAATAAACAGGAAGTGTTCATATACGCAAAAGGGTTTAGACCTCAGGGAACCGAATCCCCGGGTCTAAACCTATATGAGAGTGTTGGTCTCGCTTACTTAAGCTCAACCTCGGCTCCTGCTTCTTCTAACTGTGCTTTTAGTGCTTCAGCTTCGTCTTTTGCAACTCCTTCTTTAACTGGTTTTGGAGCGTTGTCTACCAATTCTTTTGCGTCTTTAAGACCAAGACCGGTAAGCTCTTTTACCAATTTCACCACAGCCAGTTTAGAACCACCTGGAGCTTTAAGGATTACGTCGAACTCGGTTTGCTCTTCAGCGGCCTCTTCACCACCTCCAGCAGCACCTCCGGCAACAGCAACAGCTGCAGCAGCTGGCTCAATACCGTATTCTTCTTTCAAAATATCGGCCAACTCGTTAACTTCTTTAACGGTAAGGTTAACCAATTGTTCTGCGAATTCTTTTAAATCTGCCATTTTCTATCGTTTTTAGAATGTAATAAAAATATAATTGTTTTGAGTGCGTACTATGTTATCCCTCTTTTTCTGAAAGGGTCTTAAGGATTCCGGCGATCTTACCACCACCTGACTTGAGTGCTGAAACAACATTCTTGGCAGGAGACTGCAGCAGTCCGATGATATCCCCGATAACCTCCTCTTTGGATTTGATGTTCACCAGGGTTTCCAGCTTATCATCTCCTACGAAGATCGCTTCTTCGATAAAGGCACCCTTAAGAACAGGTTTTTCGGATTTTTTCCTGAATTCCTTGATTACTTTGGCAGGTGCATTCCCAGTCTCGGAAAACATGATCGACGTGTTCCCCTTGAGTACCGTGGGCAGGTCTCCAAAGTCTTTGTCTGATCCCTCCATGGCCTTGGCCAAAAGGGTATTTTTAACTACCGCCAGCTTCACATTCGCCTTAAAACAGGCCCTTCTCAGGTTAGACGTGTTCAGAGCGTCAAGCCCGGAAATGTCCGCCAGGTATATGGTGGTATTATCAGCTAACTGGGCAGTTAAATCTTCAATTACTCTTGATTTTTCTTCTCTTGTCATAATCCAATATTATTATTGCTCAGTGAACCTTTTGGTATCAATCTCCACACTCGGACTCATGGTGCTGGACATGTAGATACTCTTGATATACACCCCTTTTGCAGCCTGTGGTTTAAGTTTTACAAGGGTAGTCAGTAACTCCCTGGCATTGCCAGCGATTTTGTCAGCCTCGAAAGAAGCCTTCCCAATAGCGGCATGTACGATCCCGGTCTTGTCAACCTTGAAATCGATCTTACCGGCCTTTACGTCTGAAACTGCCTTTGCCACATCCATTGTTACGGTTCCCGTCTTTGGGTTTGGCATCAGGCCTCTCGGTCCGAGGATCCGGCCCAGAGGTCCGAGTTTCCCCATAACGCTCGGCATGGTGATGATCACATCAACATCTGTCCAGCCGCCCTTGATCTTATCCAGGTACTCATCCAGGCCGACATAGTCAGCACCGGCAGCCTTTGCCTCCTCTTCCTTGTCCGGAGTTACAAGGGCAAGGACCTTCACATCCTTACCAGTTCCGTGAGGAAGGGTAACCACGCCTCTGACCATCTGATTGGCCTTCCGTGGGTCAACGTTCAGACGAACCGCGATATCAACCGAAGGATCGAACTTAACATTGGATATCTCTTTAACTAAAGCTGAAGCCTCGGCCACCGAATAGGTTCTCCCCTTTTCGATCTTGGATTCCGCTTCCTTTTGCCTTTTACTCAATCTTGCCATTTCTGATTTCTTTTTGGATTAAAAAGGAGCCTGTCCTTTTACCGTGATTCCCATAGATCTCGCTGTACCCGCTACCATCTTCATCGCAGACTCAACTGTAAATGCGTTGAGATCCTGCATCTTATCCTCAGCGATGGATCTTACCTGATCCCAGGAAACACTGGCCACTTTTTTCCGGTTCGGTTCTCCCGATCCCTTTTTTGCTTTGGCAGCTTCCAGAATTTGAACTGCAGCAGGTGGGGTCTTGATCACAAAGTCAAAGGACTTGTCCTTATAGACGGTGATCACAACCGGCAACACTTTCCCCTGCTTATCCTGGGTTCTCGCATTAAATTGCTTACAGAACTCCATGATATTCACCCCGGCAGCACCCAAAGCAGGTCCTACTGGTGGTGAAGGGTTAGCAGCACCTCCGCGAACCTGTAACTTAACAACCTTACTTACTTCTTTTGCCATTTTTCTAATTTTAAGTCGATAGTTTTGTTAGTGGAAGCAGACTAAAACTACCCAAAAATATATGTAACAGTTCTTAAACTTTTTCTACCTGCATGTAACTCAGCTCGAGCGGCGTCTTTCTTCCAAAGATCTTCACCATCACCTCCAGCTTGCGCTTTTCCTCATTGATCTTCTCAACAGTTCCGTTGAACCCGTTAAAAGGTCCGTCGATGACCTTGATGGTCTCCCCGATAGTAAAGGGGATGGCCACGCTGTCCGCCTTGACGGAGAGCTCATCGACCTTCCCGAGCATACGGTTGACCTCGGATTTTCTGAGCGGCACGGGGTCTCCCCCTTTTGTCTCGCCCAGGAAGCCGATCACCCCGTTGATGGACTTGATGATATGGACCACCTCCCCGCCGAGATTGGCAAGGATCATCACATACCCCGGAAAGTAAACCCTTTCCTTATTGACCTTCTTTCCGTTGCGGATCTGGATCACCTTTTCAGTAGGCACGAGCACCTCATCGATGAAATCCTCAAGACCTTCATGAGCGATCTCCCGCTCAATATATTCCTTGACCTTGTTCTCCTGCCCGCTTACGGCCCGGACCACATACCATTTTTTGTCCTTCACTTCTGCCATGGCCATGTGCTTTACGATTTGATCCATTCGAAATACTGCTCGATAACTCCGCTGAAGACCGTGTCAATTCCCCAGATCGCCAGGGCGAAAATGATGGAGAAAACCGCCACAACAACAGTCAGTCTCTGAGCTTCTGCCCAGCTTGGCCAGGTAACGTGGTTCTTTAACTCGTTATATGACTCTGATACGTAATTTCCTATTCCTGCCATGGTAATTAGATTTGTCCTCCTGAATTCAGACCAGGCGCCTTAGCAAAAGCTGCTGTTTTCAATGAAGTGTGATGTACAATTTTTTTTCTGCACGGGTTGAGAGACTCGAACTCCCGACACCTGGTTTTGGAGACCAGTGCTCTACCAACTGAGCTAAACCCGTAAATACAAGTCAAGGTATTCACCGGGGCGAATACCTTAACTCCATATTTAAACCTATAGATTAGTCCAGGATCTCAGTAACCTGACCAGCTCCTACGGTTCTACCACCCTCACGGATAGCGAATCGCAGACCGACGTTCATCGCGATAGGCTGGATAAGATCTACGGTAATGGTAAGGTTGTCCCCCGGCATTACCATCTCAACTCCTTCAGGAAGATTGATCGTTCCTGTCACGTCAGTTGTACGTACGTAGAACTGTGGACGGTAGTTGTTATGGAATGGCGTGTGACGTCCTCCTTCTTCTTTTTTAAGGATATATACCTCAGCCTTGAACTTGGCGTGTGGTGTTACAGATCCTGGCTTGGTGATCACCATACCTCTGGAGATCTGTGTTTTTTCAATACCTCTTAGAAGAAGACCAACGTTATCTCCTGCTTCTCCTCTGTCAAGGATCTTACGGAACATCTCAACTCCTGTGATTGTGGAAGTCAGTTTTCCAGCACCCATACCGATGATCTCTACAGGATCCCCGGTGTTGGCAACTCCGGTCTCAATACGACCGGTAGCAACTGTACCACGTCCAGTAATGGAGAATACATCCTCAATTGGCATAAGGAATGGCTTGTCAACATCCCGCTGTGGCAATTCGATCCACTCATCAACAGCATCCATAAGCTGCATTACGGTATCCACCCACTTTTGCTCTCCGTTAAGGGCCCCAAGTGCAGAACCAGAGATAACAGGACCATTGTCACCGTCATACTCATAGAAAGAAAGAAGGTCTCTCACTTCCATTTCAACTAGCTCAAGAAGCTCCTCATCGTCTACCATATCCACTTTGTTAAGGAATACGACGATACGTGGAATCCCTACCTGTCGTCCAAGAAGGATGTGTTCACGAGTTTGTGGCATCGGACCATCGGTAGCAGCAACTACAAGGATAGCACCGTCCATCTGAGCAGCACCAGTAACCATGTTCTTCACGTAATCCGCGTGACCAGGACAATCTACGTGAGCGTAGTGACGGTTCGCGGTTGAATATTCAACGTGTGAAGAGTTGATGGTAATACCTCTCTCTTTTTCTTCCGGAGCATTGTCAATCTGATCGAAAGATCTAGCTTCTGAATAACCAGCATCAGCCAATACCTTAGTAATAGCTGCTGTTAAAGTTGTTTTTCCGTGATCTACGTGTCCAATTGTACCAATATTTAGGTGCGGTTTGGAACGATCATAAGTTTCCTTTGCCATAATTACTACTTATTTAATCTTAGTTATATATTAGTGTTCAATTTTATACAAAATCTAGAGCCAGCGACGAGAATTGAACTCGTGACCTCTTCCTTACCAAGGAAACGCTCTACCCCTGAGCTACGCCGGCAAAAAAGCTGATCTCCATTAAGAAGGTCCTTATGGAGATGCAAAATTGTTGTGAGCAGGTCATGGAACCTCTATTCCGATCTCTCTGCTCAAGGAGCGATCCATCAAATTCCGGCTCAACCTGAAGCAACCGGAACAGGCCGGAAGACATCTTTTGAGCGGGAGACCGGGTTCGAACCGGCGACATTCAGCTTGGAAGGCTGACGCTCTACCAACTGAGCTACTCCCGCAGATTTAGAGGTGACAAAGACCTCTGCTCGCGTTCCGGTACAAGGTCCGGAATGCCAAGTGTGGGGAGAGCAGGATTCGAACCTGCGAAGTTAAAAAACAACAGATTTACAGTCTGTCCTCGTTGGCCGCTTGAGTATCTCCCCGAACCAATTTTATCAGTATTTCACAGAACCTCCGCAATGGAAAAGGCCTCGTTTTTTGAAGGCGCAAATTAAGGCAAAATCCCAATCTCTTCCAAAGCTTTTTTGTTCAAAATTTCGGAGCCGATGGAGGGACTCGAACCCACGACCTGCTGATTACAAATCAGCTGCTCTAGCCAGCTGAGCTACATCGGCCAATCTCACTTTTTTTCACAAAAAAGTCCGCTATTTCTAACGGACTGCAAATGTATAGAATTTATTCAGGATTCAAAACATTTCCTTAAAATATTTTAGGCTACCTGAACGGTAAATTTCTTCTTCCTTTTTTGGAGTTGTCGCTCCAGGGAATTAACACACTCATCCACACCCACTTCAAAATGTCTGCCGCGCTTTTTACAGATCACCTCATCTCCGGGAATGCTCAAAAGGATCTCCGATACCTTGTTCTCCTTCTGACGGGTTTTCTGAACCTTCAGATAGACATCTGCATAGATCACATTGTCAAAATGATTCTCCAGTTTGTCCAGCTTTCTCTGGATGAAATTAACCAGTTTTTGATCTGCATGGAAGTTGACGGATTGGACGTTGACTTTCATAGGGTATAACATTTAATTAAACATTAAGTGAAGTCCCTCATTTCCTGTTCCGGGGATGTGCTTTCTTGTAAACTTTATTGAGTTCTGCCATGCTGTTATGGGTATACACCTGAGTGGCAGCCAGACTGGAATGTCCTAAAAGTTCCTTGACAGCATTTAAATGAGCACCCTGGTTCAGCAAATGAGTGGCAAAAGAATGCCGCAGGATATGCGGGCTCTTCTTTAACTTGCTTGAGACTCTTCTAAAGTAATTATTTATCGTCCGGTAAACAAGGGAATCATAAATTTTAACGCCTTTGGCGGTAAGGAAAAGGAAGCCTTTGGACAGCGGACACTCGACCTGTTTCCGCTCTTCAAGATATTCCTCTATACTCCGGGAAACTATCGGGAGCAGCGGAATGAAACGCTGGCGATTGCCCTTTCCTGTCACCTTCAGCAGGCCATTGGAAAGATCGAGATCCTCCAGCTTGATCGCAATGAGTTCCGCCCTCCTGATCCCTGTAGCGTACAGCAGTTCCACGATCAACCTGTCCCTGGTTTCGGTAAAGCCCTGGCAGATTTCCTGGTGAAGCGCCTTAAGGATCTCCTCCTCCGAAAAAGGTACCTGCAGCTTTTTAGGCATCTTCAGGTTGCGGTGCTTGGCAAGGGGGGAGGATTTAATGTCGCCGACTTTCATCAGAAACCGATAAAAAGCCTTCAGAGAAGAGATCTTCCTGTTGATGCTTCTGTTAGAGAGCCCCTGTTCAACCATTTCCACGATCCAGCCCCTGATCTGCGGATACGCCACCTGTGTCAGGTCCTGCTTTTCTCCAAGAAAAGCCTGGAACTGAAGAATATCCCGGCGGTAGGCGCTCACCGTATGGGGGGAATTCTTTTTCTCCAGTTCGAGATACTGGGTAAACTGATCGAGGGGCATAAAAAAACTGTTGACAAACAAAGTTAATCAAACTTTGCTCACCAACAGTTCCTTAATTGCATACCCGGATTTCGGGCCGAAAGGAGATTAGATCTCTTCCTGGTCTCTTAAGTGCTGTATGTACTGCGCTTTTTGGATTTGAGCCCTACGTCCAACCGACGGTTTTGTGAAGTGCTGACGATCCCGCAACTGGCGCATTGTGCCGGTACGATCGAATTTACGTTTAAAACGCTTCAGCGCTCTGTCAATATTCTCTCCGTCTTTAACTGGTATAATTAACATAGTGTCACCTCCTTTCTTTAAATGTTTTTCGAGCGGCAAATATAGTTTCATTTCTGAAACCACACAAAGCTTATTTGTAATTATTTTGCAGCTGGTTTGTACTCCTTTTTGTCGATGACCATCTTGGCGATGATCTCCCTGAGGATTTCGGAGGTGCCTCCACCGATAGGTCCAAGCCGGCTGTCACGGGAAAGCCTGGCCAGCGGGTAATCCTCCATGTACCCATAACCGCCAAGAAACTGAAGGCACTTGTAAATCACCTCGTCAGCCATCTTGGTCGAGAGGAGTTTGGACATGCTGGCTTCCTTGACGACGTATTCCCCTTTCCCGAGCCTATCTGCCACAGAATAGTTGAATTCCCGGCACATCTCGATTTCACTGGCCATATCCGCCACCGTGTGGCGCAATGCCTGGTACTGATCTATGGCCTTCCCAAAAGTTTCCCGCTCCCCCATGTACTGCAGCGTGTAATCCAGGGCGTAGGATGCCCGGGCATGGGCATTGATTCCCATGATGAGCCTTTCCAGGGCGAAATGCTGCATGATATAGGGAAAGCCCTTCCCCTCCTCGCCCATCAGATTTTCCGCCGGTATCTCTACATTGTCGAACGCAATCTCAGCGGTATCAGAGGCCCGCCATCCCAGCTTGTCCAGCTTGGTGGCAGACACCCCGGGCGTGTCCGTGTCGATGATAAAGATACTCATCCCCTTGTTCCTGAGCTCGGGATTCGTCTTCGCTGCAACCACCATATAATCGGCGTAAACGCCGTTGGTGATGAAGGTCTTCGACCCATTGATCACATAGCTGTCTCCTTTTCGAACTGCCGTGGTACGCATTCCCGCCACATCGGACCCTCCTGTGGGTTCCGTGATGCAGAGGCATCCGATCTTGTCACCGCTGATACTGGGGCTGAGATAAGCCTCCTTGATCCGCTGGTCTCCCTCCTTGGATACGTGAGTCATCGCAAGGTACGCATGGGCCCACATCGCTGCCGCAAAACCACCGGAGTTGATCTTCTGCAGCTCCTCCAAAAAGATTACCGTATAAAAGATGTCAAGGTCCAGCCCTCCGTATTGTTCCGGATAACTGAGCCCGAAGTAGCCCATTTCTCCAAACTTCTTCCAGATGAAACGTTCTATGGTCCCGGTCTTTTCCCATTTCTCTATATGAGGAACCACTTCCTTGTGAAGGAAATCCCGGAAGCTCTTTCGAAAGAGTTCATGTTCTTCTGTAAAATATCTGTTGTTCATATACACTTAATTGACGTTCTCGCTTAGGGGGAACGGGAAAAATCGACGCAGATTTCCCTGAATCGTCAAATATAAATGAATTCCGGCTATTTTACTTCCAGGGCCGGGTATAAGATAAAAAGACCTGGCAAAGCCGTTGCCGTTAATGGTATTCTGGGCGGAGAAGGAGTTCCGTCCATCACTGATTCGAAGGTTTATTTGGTGATCGATTTAGTGGAAAATTGAAAGGAATCCCAATTTCAGGATTCCTTTCTATCTCAGCGTTTTCTTTGCGGTTCCTCTGCTGCACTCAGCTTCAGGACCGAAAGTAAAAACCTTTTTAGGAGGCTCTTCTCACTTTTTCCTTTTCAGGTACATGGAACAATTCGCCTGCCTTGAGTTTTCTTCGGTATTCCTTCAGATCCCGCTTGACCTCTCCGCTCAGGATATAAAGGCCGATAATGTTAGGGAAGGACATGGCGAGAATCATCATATCTGAGAATTCCAGAACAGCCCCTAGACTAACGGAAGCCCCGACCACCACAAAGATCAGGAAAAAGGTCTTATAGATAAGTTCCGCCTTAATGCTTTTGCCAAAGAGGTAAGTCCAGGCACGCATTCCATAATAGGACCAGGAGATCATCGTCGAGAAGGCAAAGAGGAAAACAGCCGCAGCAAGAACCATAGGGAACCAGTCGATTACGCTTCCAAAGGCTCCCGCGGTGAGTTCCACCCCTCCGACTCCCTGCACCTCATGCATTCCGGTGAAAATAAGGACCAGTGCGGTAAGGGTACAAACCACAACAGTATCGATAAAAGGCTCCAGAAGAGAAACAAACCCTTCGGAAGGGGGGTTATTGGTTTTGGCAGCACTGTGTGCAATAGCCGCAGATCCAACCCCGGCTTCATTGGAAAAGGCCGCTCGCTGGAATCCTACAATCAGCACCCCGATAATTCCTCCTTTCAGGGCACCGGGACTGAAGGCTCCATCCCAGATGGCAGCAAAGGCGTCCCCTACATTCTCAAAGTTGACCCCAATCACAACAAAGGCCCCGATGACATATATGGCCGCCATCAGAGGTACGATTTTCTCGGTCACTTTGGCGATACTGCTGATCCCCCCGATGATTACCACCCCGACAAGCACGGCAAGGATTACTCCGAACCAGAACCCGTTCCCTACCAGGAGCGGGAATTCTCCAGCCAGAACCACAAAGGACTGGTTGGCCTGGAACATGTTACCTCCACCGAAGGAGGCGCCAATACAAAGGATAGCAAAGAATACCGCCAGGAATTTCCCAAGGCCTTTCTTGCTCCTTTTTTCCAGGCCGTACCGAAGGTAGTTCATCGGTCCTCCGAATACCCTTCCTTCACTATTGATAAAACGATATTTGACCCCAAGGGTACATTCAACAAACTTCGATGACATCCCAAGAAGTCCGGCGATGATCATCCAGAAAGTGGCCCCTGCTCCTCCAAGGGAAACTGCTACTGCCACCCCGGCGATATTTCCGAGACCCACGGTTCCGGAGACTGCCGTAGCCAGGGCTTGAAAATGGGTCACCTGTCCGGGAGCATTCGGGTCATCGTACTTGCCTTTAGCCAGCTGCAAGGCATGGCCGAAGCCCCTGAAATTGATAAAGCCAAGGCGAATCGTGAAGAAAAGGGCGCCTAGTACCAGCCAGACCACAATAAAGGGGATATCTTTGGTCTGCGGATCCCCGTTGGGATGCAGTAAAGGTACCGGCTCATCATATTCAATAGCAGCCAGGTACTGTGCACCTTGCTGAATAACGTGTTCTTTATTTTCTGAGTTATAGATCACTCCGCCTTCCTCCACGAGGTACTG
Source organism: uncultured Salinimicrobium sp. (assembly GCA_946887075.1). The sequence goes on along the minus strand of CAMPKA010000012.1, from coordinate 46,982 downwards.
AAGTTCTCCCTCAGCATTGGCATAGACTGTCCGGGGTTCCCCGTTCATATCCACTATGGCAATGGCCTGCCCCTCCTCTACTCGTGCGCCCTCAGGCTGCAGCCACTCGGCAAGAACGAATTTACCTTCAACAAGAGCGGACCATCTAGGAGGCGGCACCCGTTTAATATCAGCATACACTACTGGATCATAGATCCCTATGGCTGAAAAAGGGTCCCAGAACAGGACGCTTCCCATACTCGCCACAATGGGCTCAAAAGTACCATTGAAATGTTCTGTTATGGCCTCAGCCGGTACGGTGATCTCCTCGGTTACGGAATTTCCTGCTGCGTCCGTGACGGTTACCGTATAGGGTATACCTTCCGCCAAACCTTCTGCCCTCGGAGAATCCAGAGGGGTAGCCTGGTTGGACCACTTGTACTGGTAGGGCGGAGTACCTCCGGTTACATCCAGTTCGATAAAGCCATTGTTGATGAGCTTGGTAGGGTTACCCGTCTGGGCTTCCACCTGCAGCTCCTGTGCAAAGGCTCCGCTTATCGATAAGGCAAACAGTAATGAAAGCAGGGACTTTCTCATAAAAAGGAATTAGAATTTAGTTAGGATTGTTTTTACGGCGAAGCAAGATGCTAAAAAAATTAACATTTTCAAAAATAAGGGCGTTAAATTGTAAAAATGGCGTTAAGCAGCCGAGGGATTCCGTCCGACTACAGGTCGAAAACAGAGCTTCGCTTGCCATAGATCATGTCCTTGAACTTTAGCAGGAAAGCCAGAATGAGATAAACTCCGAATCCCGCCCCGAAGGTGGCAAAGGAAAGATAAATAAAGAACAGCCGGACGTATTTGGCCCGGATCCCCAGTTTGTCGGCGAACCGGGACGAAACGTAAAATCCGTGGCGCTCAAAGAAACTCCTGATATTGTTGACCAGCCTGCTCATAGGGCAAAAATAGGAATTTTTCAGGTTCATTTTCCTTGCCGGATCTTCTTTACGTTAAGCTAACACAAGGTTAACCCACCGGTGACAATCTGGTAACCCAGGCGTAACCTGGCTCAGAAAGAAGCAGCTTTACTTTGTCGCAAATTAAAAGCGGTAATGAAAAGCATAATTTTTCTGCTGATCACAATGATCATTTCCCAGGGGATCCGGGCACAAGAAGGGAATACCGGTGCTATTGCAGGACAACTGGTCGACAAGGAAATGGAAGGTGCCCCCCTGCCCTTTGCCAATGTGGTGCTGGAAGGAACTTCCATAGGAGCAACTACCGACACCGAGGGATACTTTAATATACAGGATCTGGAGCCAGGGTCCTATACGATTCAGTTCAGCTTCATGGGTTATGAAACGGTGGAGATTCCCGCCCAGGTGGTTGCAGGAAAGGTTACCAGAATCCATACCGGTCTCGGCACTAATTCCGCGGCCCTCGAGGAGGTGATCATCACCACCATTGCCCGTAAGGATTCCCAGATCGCCCTGATGCTGGAACAAAAACAGGCGATCACCGTTAAGGAGAGTATCGGAGCCCAGGAACTCAGCAGACTTGGCATATCAGACGCCGCCGGGGCCACCGCCAGATTACCGGGGGTGACCATCAGCGAGGCTACCGGAGATATTTTCATCCGTGGCCTGGGAGACCGTTACCTCTATACCACTCTTAACGGACTTCCTATACCTTCGGATGATGTGGATCGCAAGAATATCGATCTCGACCTCTTCGAATCCGGAATTCTGGAGCATATCAGTGTAAACAAGACATATGCTGCGGTACGAGCTGCTGACCAGGCCTCCGGAACAGTCGATATCCGATCCCAGCGGCACAGCGGGAAAGATCGGTTCAAACTGAGCGCTCAGGCCGGGATCAATTCCAACGTGGTCCGGAAATTTGAACGGTTCCGCGTTTCTCCCGCCTACCGCGAGCTAACAGCGGGATTCTATCACCAGCCGATGAGCCTGCAGAAGTCGCTGACTGACCAGCGGTGGGATCCGGTAGAAAGAGATTTTCCGGTAAACCATGACTACGGTCTGAGCTGGGGAAAAAATTTGGGAGATCGGGTTCGACTGCGTTTCGATGCCTCCCGTTCATTGGATTACCAATACACGAGTGGCCTGTTCCGGGAGTACAGGAGCAACAATCTATACGATCATTTTTCAGAGGTCGAGATTTTCGAGACCACGGACAACACCACTGCTCTGGCGGATCTCAACTGGGATGTTGCCCCCGGTCATAACCTGGAATACGTAAGCCTTTTTATCAACAAGGTCACGGACATGGTCTATGAAAGCGGACGTAATGGGAAAGGGGTGGTATTCGAGGAGACCGCACCTGCCGAGGGTCTGAACCAGTTCGTACGGGATCAGAACCTTAAACAGACACGGCTCTGGGTAAATCAGATCCTCGGGGGTCACAGGTTGTCGGAAAAACACGAACTTGAGTGGGCAGTGGGGTATAACACGCTGAGTGCAGATGAACCCAGCCGCATCCGCAACGAGCTCAATATCGACGGAGCTGGGTTTATCCAACTCGGTCGGACCGGGGGATTCCAGCAGAGGAAGAGTTCCCAGAAGATCGACGATCGCGAAATCAGCGCACGGATCAACGATCACTTTCGGTTTGCGGGCTCCAGTCCGGATGCCTTTCTCGAACTGGGACTAGACTACCGGAATAAGGAACGGCATTTCTTCTCGCGCTTCATAGGAATCGGCGAGCAGGAGCTCAATACGCTTCATCCACCCTCGCTGGATGCCGTGGGATCGATTTTTACCAGAGAAAATCTTGAGAACGGCCTCCTGGAGATTTACAGGTTATCTCCCGATCGGTATAATGCCCGGCTCACTTCCTATGCTGCATTTGCCGCATTCAACTACAGCAGGGGTCCATGGCAGATCAATCTCGGAGGGAGGTTTCAGCAGGATGAGCTCCATGTGGCTTTCCAGGTAAACAACTACCCTTCCACCCTTCCGGATTCGCAGACCCGTTCCTATGGAAAAATCTATCCGGCGCTAAACCTTAAATTTTCTCCCACCGATAAGAGCAACCTGCGCCTTGCCGTCAGCCGGACGATCACGCTTCCAGAATTCAAGGAGATCGCTCCTTTCGAATATGTCTCCCCGACGGGACAGATCACCAGGGGAAATCCGGAACTGGAAGCTTCCCGGAATTTAAGCCTGGACCTCAAGTATGAGATCTTTCCGGAATCGGGAGAACTACTCTCCGTCGGGGGCTTTTTCAAATCGATTTCAGATCCGATAAACAGGGTTCAGGACCGCGGTGCAGCGGGGATATTCTCTTATTTCAACGCCGGACGGGAGGCAAGGGTTTATGGCCTGGAGTTTTCCGGGGCTCTGAACCTCATTAAGGATGACACCCCAACCGGAGCAGATCTTACGGCCGGGTTCAATCTCTCGAGAATGTGGCATTCGCAAGACCTCAGGGAGGAGCACCACAACGGCGTTTTCATCCGGACATTCCGTTACAATGGCAAAGAGGAGATCGGGCTCCAGGGCGCATCCGACTGGATTGTAAACCTGTCGCTCAACCTGCAGGCCGGGAGCTGGATGGGCTCCCTGGCGATGAATTATGCCTCAGATAAAATTTACGCCCTGGGGTCGCCGGAGATCCAGACCCAGCCAGAGGTATACTACAACGATGAGATCGTCGAAAAAGGCTTCATGGTTCTCGATGCCGTACTAAGCAAGGAGTTTGGCCAGAGATGGGAAATCCGGGTCAAAGGTCAGAATCTGCTTAACCCGATGATCCGGCGGGTCCAAATGATAAGGCCCAGCGCTACCGGAATAGCCTCCGAGCAGGTGGTCCGCTCCTATTCCAAGGGAGCAGTCTTCAGCCTCGGGATACATGTAAATCTTTAGCAATAACCATAACCACTAATCTCTAAAATCAAAACAAATGAAAAAATCGATGAAAACTTTCTACCTCGTTGCCCTAAGCGCAATGTTTGCCATGGCGAGCTGTTCCACAGGGGATAGCGATCCTGTTGATCCTCCGGCAGAAGGAGAAACCCTGAACCCGAATGACCTGAAGGGGTCGGTCTCCGAGGATGCCATTTTAGATGCCGATCAGCCCTATAGGCTTACCGGAGTCCTTTCGGTAGAACAAGGGGCTACCCTTACCATTCCTGCAGGAACCCACATTCTGGCAGACACCGATTCCGATGAAAATCCGGCAACAGGGGTATATATCGTAGTGCAACAGGGCGGAAAGATCGATGTCCGGGGAACTGAATCTTCCCCGGTGGTGATGTCCTCGGCCAGTGGAGAACCCGGAAGCTGGGGAGGTCTGGTGATCGCAGGAAAGGGGATAACTACAGCGGGCGTGAATGCTACAGCCGAAGTGGGTGGTATCATGTACGGCGGAGACGATCCGGGTGACAACTCAGGAAGTATCCGATATCTGGTGATCTCTGATGCCGGTGCCCAGATCAATGCGGAATCCCAGTACAATGGGCTGAGCCTCTACGCTGTTGGTTCCGGAACCAGCATCCAGAACATTGCCATGATGAACGGAGCTGACGACGGGGTAGAGTTCTTCGGGGGTTCTGTTTCGGCGACCAATATCTATCTGGAGGATAACGAAGATGACGCCGTGGACTGGACAGAGGGATGGAACGGAAAGATCACCAATGTTTATGTCGCCCATAACATCGACAACTTTTCGACGGCCATCGAGGCGGACGGCATCAATAACAATCCCGTGATCGAGAATTTCACTGCAGTCTCTGCAACTGGTGGCACTGCCCTTCAGTTCAAAAAGCAGTCAGGAGCGACCATTGCCGGCCTGTCCCTGACCGGATATGAGACTTCGATCGATATCGCGGAGGATGGCAGGACTGACCTCTCCGGAATCCAGATCGAAGGCCAGGATGCAGAGCCCAGCGCGGACTATGCCTCAGAGGCCACCGTTGATGCAGAAATCTACGATTGGATTATTATCGAATAGGGAATTAGCCACCTTTTTCAATCAGGCAGCCAATTATCGGGCTGCCTTTTTTATTCGTTTTGCCTGACGCGGGATGCTAAACCAGGTTTCGAATCAGGGGCTACAGAGATCCGACCTTTTCCACCACCTGGTCCAGGAAATGCATGACCCACAGCTCATACATCCTTCCAGAGGGATGAAGCCCGTCTTCGGCAACAAGGCCTGGTTCGGTTGCCGCCCGCTTGGAAATCGGGGTAATGTTATAGAAATCCACACCGAATTCCGTCGCCACACTCCGAAAGACCTCGTTAAAAACCTGGATCTCGGCTGCGATCTCCTCTCTATTACCTTCCCCGAAGGGAGTCGCTCCATAGTCCGGAATGCTCACCGCGAAGACCCCATCCTTACCAGTTCGCGAATGGGAGATGGCCCGGCTGAGGATCTCACGCAGTTGCTTCTCATATTCCGTAATGCTCTTGCCCTGGTACTGGTTGTTCACCCCGATCAATACAGATACCAGATCATATTGTTCCCCGTCCAGCTGCCTATCCATCGCCTCGAGGAGGTCACCCGTGGTCCATCCTGTTCTGGCAATAATCATGGGAGGACTGATCTTTATTCCCCTTTTCCGGAGGGCGGTTGCAAGCTGCAAGGGCCATCGTTGGTCCTCCGGGACAGCCTCACCTATGGTATAGGAATCTCCCAGGGCAAGGAAGGTGATCGGATCGGGATTTTCCTCTATCACAGTTCCTGGTGAGGAATTACCGCATCCGCAGAGTATCAGAAACAGGAGCATCATTATAGCTGATTTCATCACAACGGGTTTTAATACGGGAGTAAAAATAGGCCGTTCCTCATGAATTTTCAGATATGGGAAGAAATTTTGGCCCTGGCCGGTAAAAATTAACTTTTCCTGTTGAAAAGATTATTTTTGTTTAAATATATTTGACCAAATTTAAACAGATGGATTCCTTTACTATAGCCCAGCTCTCCCAATTCTCCGGAGTGAAAGCCCATACCATCCGGATTTGGGAGCAGCGCTACAACGCGCTAAGGCCGATCAGGTCCAGGGGAAACACCCGTAGCTACGACGGCACCCAGTTGCGCAGGCTGCTGAACATTGTCAGCCTGATGGACGCAGGCTATAAGATCTCGGAAATTGGATCCCTCTCCGATCAGCAGCTGTATGACCTCTTGAAGAATGTGGAACGAAATTACACCCCTCCCCTCACCGACCATTTCATCTCACAACTGATCGCAGCGGGGCTTGAGTATGATGAACCCACCTTCGATAAAATCTTCAGTCACTGTATGCTCCGCTACGGCACCAGGGACACCTACACCAAGGTGATCTATCCCTTGCTGGACCGGCTGGGATTTATGTGGGCTACTGCGGCGCTCCATCCTTCCCACGAGCACTTCATCAGCAATCTATTACGTCAGAAACTTCACGTTTCCATTGATGCACTTCCATTGGCGGGGCGGGAAGCAGAGACATGGCTGCTGTTTTTGCCCGAAGATGAGTTCCACGAAATAGGCCTTATGGCCGCGAATTTCAGGCTGCGTCAGGAGGGAAGAAGAACGATCTATCTCGGGGCCAGTACCCCGCTCTCCACCCTTTTCCAGGCAGTAAAGGAAACCCACCCCCACCGGATGCTCATGTTTCTGGTCCATAATGATGATCCCCAAAGGATCCAGCGGTACCTAGATGATATTCAGGCGGAGGTAAAGGAGCCTGACCTCTTTGTGGCGGGCGATCCTAAGGTTCTGGATAAACTTGAAAACCGTGAAAAGATCTTCCGATTGCACTCCCTGAAAGCACTCGAGGATCAGTTATTCCTGATGTAAAAATAATTGCGATAAAATTTAAACACCTGTGTCTAAAATTGCCATCATAGGATCCGGATTCTCAGGATTGAGTGCAGCCGCTTACCTGGCAGCGGCAGGTCACCAGGTCGAGATTTTCGAGAAGAACAGCAGCCCTGGGGGAAGGGCAAGACAACTCAGGACTGAAGAAGGCTATGTCTTCGACATGGGTCCCAGTTGGTATTGGATGCCCGAGATCATGGAAAACTTCTTCAATGATTTTGGAAAACCGGTCGCTGATTTCTTTGAACTGAATCTCCTGGATCCCGCTTTTGAGATCGTCTTCGACAAGGGGGAAAACTTATCCGTGCCTTCTGATTTTCAGAAACTCTGTGCGCTTTTCGAATCCAAAGAGAAGGGAAGCGCGGCCAAATTACGAGCCTTTATGAGCCAGGCGGAGTACAAGTACAGGGCCGGAATGAGCAAAATGGTTCACAAACCGGGGCTGTCCCTGATGGAACTGGCTGACGCAGACCTGATCAGGAACGCATTCCGCCTGCAGGTCTTCTCCTCCTTCAGCAGTCATGTCAGAGCGCATTTTTCTGATCCCCGCTTAATCGCACTGATGGAATTCCCCGTCCTCTTCCTGGGCGGAATGCCACAGGAGATGCCCGCCATGTACAGCCTGATGAATTATGCAGGACTGAAACTCGGCACCTGGTATCCTCAGGGCGGGTTCGGAAGCCTGGTGGAGGCGATGCTCAGCGTAGCGGAAGAAAGGGGCGCCAGGCTGAGGCTTGATACTCCGGTAACGAAAATAATCACGGAGGAAGCCCGGGTTACCGGCCTTAGGACAGATTCAGGAGAATTTGCTTTTGACACGGTTGTTGCAGCGGCTGATTACCACCACGTCGAAAAAGACCTCCTCCCGGACCGATTCAGAAATTACGGTGAAGCCTATTGGGAAAGAAGGACTTTTGCCCCCTCCTGCCTGATCTTTTATCTCGGGATCAACCGCAAGTTACCCGATCTGGGGCACCATACGCTGTTCTTTGAAGAGGACCTGTTCCAGCATTCCCTGGAGATCTACAAGGACCCCCAGTGGCCGAGCAAACCGCTCTTTTATGCGTGCTGCCCCTCAAAAACGGACCGGGGAGTTGCCCCTGAAGGTCATGAAAACCTGTTTCTGCTGATGCCTCTTGCTCCGGGTCTGGAGGATACGGAGGCGCTCAGAGAGCAATATTTCAGGATCATGATAGCCCGCCTTGAGAAAAAGACAGGAACCGGGATCGAGGCCTCTATTGCCTTTAAAAAGAGCTACTGCGTCAGGGATTTTATCGCCGACTACAATTCCTATAAAGGCAATGCCTATGGGCTGGCCAATACGCTCCGGCAGACGGCCAACCTGAGACCCAGGATCCAGAATCGAAAGCTAAAAAATCTGTTCTATACGGGCCAGCTCACTGTTCCTGGGCCAGGTGTCCCCCCTTCGCTGATCTCCGGTAAAGTCGTGGCCGGTCAAGTATTAAAACAATTGGAAAAGAAAAATGAAGTCGTTATTTGATCACTTATCGGTCGAGGTAAGTCGCAGGACAACCCGCACCTATAGCACAAGTTTCTCTCTGGGCATCCATTTCCTGCATGAAAGGCTGCGCGATCCCATATACGCCATTTACGGATTCGTAAGAGTAGCGGATGAGATCGTTGACAGTTTCGAAGGTTTTGACCAACAGGCCTTGCTTCTGAAGTATCGCAATGACACCTACGGGGCCATCGAGAATAGGATTTCCACAAATCCTATCCTCAACTCCTTTCAGAAGGTGGTACACCATTATGATATCGACCTGGAACTGATCGAAACTTTCCTGAAAAGTATGGAAATGGATCTTGCCCGGGTGACCTATACAGAAGATAAATACAAAGCTTATATTCTGGGTTCCGCGGAGGTCGTCGGGCTGATGTGTCTGCATGTGTTTACCGAGGGGAACAGGCAGCAATTCCAAGAGCTCAAGCCTTATGCGATGAAACTGGGATCGGCATTCCAGAAGGTGAATTTTCTTCGGGACATCAAGGATGACTATCATCTCCTGGGCAGGACCTATTTTCCGAACGTGGATATGGATCAGTTCTCCGGCCACTCCAAAAAGGAGATCGAGAGCGACATCGAGGAGGATTTTCGGATCGCCCTGATCGGAATCCGAAAGCTCCCTATGGCCGCCAGAGGAGGGGTATACCTCGCCTACATTTATTACATCAACCTGTTCAAGAAAATCCGGAAGCTTCCTCCACACCAGATTTTCACAGAACGGATCAGGATCAACAACGGGCACAAATTCCGACTGATGCTCAGCAGTATGTTCCAGTACAAAATGAATCTGTTATGAAAGGGCTGCTTATGGTGATATGCTTTCTTTTTACAGGCCAATCCTATCCGGAGCTGGAAGTTGTGCGGAAATTGTATCAGGAATGTCCCCGCCATGAAAAATCCTGTCAGGAACTTCTTGATCTCCTGAAGCCCTACCGTATTACCGACCACCCCCTGCTTTACGGCTACCAGGCGAGTGCAACCATGATGCTTGCAAGGCATGTTTTCAACCCGGTTTCCAAGCTCAGGAATTTCAACAGGGGCAAACAGATGCTTGAGGCGGCGATCTCCGCTGCCCCGGAGGATGTGGAGCTCCGTTTGCTCCGACTTCTCGCTCAAAGCAATGCCCCCGGATTCTTAGGCTACAGGGACGAGATTGTGTCAGATAAAAATTTTATTTTTAATGAGCTTCCCAAAATAAGAGAACCGCAAACCAGGGATTTTATCATCAGGAGCCTCGCTGCTCTGGAACACATAGAACCGGCCCGGCTCCAGAGCCTGAAGAAACAATAGAAATCCGGTGAGCAACTTACAAATTGAGAAATGATGAGGACGATTTTAGACATTAGCATAATGGTCGCGACCTTCGCCGGGATGGAGGCTGTGGCCTGGTTCACCCATAAATACATCATGCACGGCTGGCTTTGGAACCTGCACCGGGACCACCACAAAAAGACTTCCAAGGGATTCCTGGAGGACAACGACGCCTTCTTCCTGATCTTCGCCATTCCAGGAATTGCCGGACTGTTCTTCGGAATGCAGCAGGGATATAACTACCTGTTCTGGATCGGCCTGGGCATCAGCCTGTACGGCCTAGCCTATTTCCTGGTCCACGATGTCTTTATCCACCAACGCCTCAAAGTGTTCCGAAACACCGAGAATAGATATCTTCAGGCCATTCGACGTGGCCATAAGATCCACCATAAGCATCTGGGAAAGGAAGACGGAGAAAATTTTGGGATGCTATGGGTTCCCCTAAAATATTTTCGAAAAACCCAGACCCGAAGATGAAGTATACCTATCTGCTGATCGATTTCTGCACCATTCTGGTACCCCTGATCTTTTCCTTCCATCCAAGGCTCCGATTCTATAAAAGCTGGGCTGCTTTCTTTCCTGCCGTGGTGCTTACCGGGATGATTTTTATCGCCTGGGATGTCTACTTTACCCAAATCGGGGTATGGGGATTCAATGAGCAGTACCTCCTTGGGATCCGCATTCTGAACCTTCCCCTGGAGGAGGTGCTATTTTTCCTTTGCATCCCCTATGCCTGCGTTTTCACCTATCACGCCTTCAGCCTCGTGCTGGATAATCCCCTGGCTGGCAAGGTGGAACAGTCCCTTACCGTTATTCTTATTATTGCTCTTGTATCGGCTGCTATTGCTCATCCGACACGGATCTATACCGTGACCACTTTTTTATTTCTGGCCTTGCTGCTTGGTTTCGCTTCCTGGGTTTTCCAGGTAAGCTGGCTGGGACGCTTTTATCTGGTTTATGGGATTCTGCTCCTCCCCTTTTTGATCGTCAATGGGCTCCTTACCGGCAGCTGGCTCGCAGACCCCGTAGTCTGGTACAATGGCAGGGGCTTCATGGGATTTCGGATTGGGACCATTCCGGTGGAAGATATCTTCTATGGGATGGCCCTGATCCTGTTTAACCTGTTGCTCTACCACCTTTTTCTTCAGAAAAGAACCCTATACGAGAAGCATCGCAGGGGAACAGGTCCGGCAGGAGTGACCGATCCAAAGACCGCCCCTCAATGAAGGAACAACAGGACCTGTCGCGAAAGCGGAAGATCAATATCTTCTGGTTCAGAAGAGATCTGAGACTCCAGGACAATACGGCTCTCTATCATGCCTTAAACGCAGGACTTCCGGTCTTGCCCCTTTTTATTTTCGACACGGCCATTCTGGAGCGACTGGAGGACAGGCAGGATAAAAGGGTGGATCTGATTCATCAGTGCCTTGAAAATATGCATGAGGATCTGCTGAGTAGAGGCAGGGCCTTATATCTGCTCCATGATCGGCCCCGGCAGGCTTTTAACCGGATCCTGGAGGAGTTCAACGTCATCGAAGTATATGCCAACCGGGATTATGAACCTTACGCACGGGACAGGGATCAGGAAATTCAGCAGTTCCTGCAAAGGCGGGGAATCGCACTGCATCTGTTCAAGGACCAGGTCATCTTTGAAGAGAAGGAAGTGCTTAAACCTGATGGGAGTCCTTATCAGGTATATTCGCCATACTTCAGAACATGGTCCGCTCTTTACAGGGAAAGACCTCCCGCTTCCCACCCCAGTGAAGACTTCCTTGAAAACCTGTATTCCGAAACCTCCTTCAGATTCTTATCCCTCCGGGAGATCGGCTTTCGGAAAACCGGGATCAAGCTTCCGGAGCTGCAGATCTCCGGGAAGGCCCTGGCCAGGTATCACCTCTTTCGGGATTTCCCCGGGATGGAGGCCACCAGCAACGCCGGGGTCTACCTGAGGTTTGGGTTGATCAGTATCCGGAGACTGGTGCGCTCCGCCCTGGAACACAGTGAAGCCTTCCTCAAGGAACTCGTCTGGAGAGAATTTTTCTCGATGATCCTGTTCCATTTCCCCTGGGTGGAAAACCACAACTTCAAAAAGAAATTCGAGGACTTTCCCTGGAGAAACAATGAATCTGAATTCCGGTTATGGTGCGAGGGGAACACGGGCTACCCCCTGGTCGATGCCGGGATGCGGCAACTCAATCAGACCGGCTACATGCATAACCGGATCCGGATGATAACGGCAGGATTCCTGACTAAGCATCTGCTGATCGACTGGAGATGGGGCGAGGCGTATTTTGCGGAAAAACTTCTCGATTATGACCTAGCTTCCAACAACGGAAATTGGCAATGGGCCGCAGGAACCGGATGCGACGCGGCTCCCTACTTCAGAATCTTCAATCCCACAGCACAGCAAAAGAGATTTGACCCTGATCTCAGGTATGTCAACACCTGGCTCAAGGAGCCCCAGGAGGAGTACCCGCTCCCTGTTGTCGCCCATGATCACGCCAGACGCAGAGCTCTTGAAGCTTTCCGTCGGCATGGATTGTGATATTACAGAGCTGAACCGCCGGGCTACTCTATATAGCCCATTTTTCTCATCCAGTCGTCGTTGTACATCTTTCCGACATACCGGCTGCCATGATCGTGAAAAAGAACTACAACCACGTCATCTTTTTTAAAGTGCTCCTTAAGCTGCAGGAGGCCTTTAATGGCAGCCCCGGCGCTGTTTCCCAGGAACATCCCTTCCTCCTTGGCCAGTCTCTGGGTATAGATGGCAGCATCCTTATCCGTCACCTTGGTGAAACCATCAATGATGCTGAAATCGACATTCTTTGGCAGGATATCCTCCCCGATCCCCTCGGTTACATAGGGATAGATTTCCTTTTCGTCGAATATCCCGGTCTCATGATACTTCTTGAAGACAGAACCATAGGTGTCCACCCCCCATACCTTGATGTCCGGGTTCTGTTCCTTGAGGAATTTTCCAACCCCCGAGACAGTGCCCCCGGTTCCCACACCGACGACAAAATGGGTGACCTTTCCATCGGTCTGCCTCCAGATTTCCGGACCTGTACTCTCGTAATGGGCCCGGGTATTGGACAGGTTATCGTATTGATTGACATACCAGGAGTTTGGCGTTTCCTCAGCCAGTCTTTTCGAGGTTGAGTAGTAGGATCTGGGATCATCCGGGGCTACATCGGTGGGACACATGATCACTTCGCTCCCCACAGCCTTCAGGATATCGGCTTTCTCTTTGCTTTGTTTGTCCGACATCACACATACCATTTTGTAGCCCTTCACGATGGCAGCCAGAGCGAGTCCCATGCCAGTATTTCCAGAAGTCCCTTCGATAATGGTTCCTCCCGGTTTTAAAAGCCCGGCAGCCTCCGCATCCTCGATCATCTTGACAGCCATCCGGTCCTTGACGGAATTGCCGGGATTAAAAGTCTCGTATTTTGCCAGGACCAGGGCATCGATTTCCGCGGTGAGCTTATTGATCTTGACCAGGGGGGTATTTCCGATAGTTCCCAATATATTTTCTGCGTATTCCATATCAGATTTTAAACCTGCAAAGATAGCAAAAAGCGGGCTAAAGACAGGCATGAATTATGGTAAACCTGAGGGAAACGGGGAAGCATTTAGCGCTGCTCAGCCCCCCGTAAATCAATCGAATTTCATCGCCTTCACCGGAGAAATCCTGGTGATGATATAGGACGGTAGCAGGAGCATAATCATGCACAATACAAGCGTTCCGATGTTTACCCCGATGATATATTCCCAACCGATAAAAACAGGGGCTGTGGTGACGTAGTAGGTTTCGGGGTTCAGGGAGATCAACGAGAAATGCTTCTGCAGCATAAGCATCCCCAGTCCGAGCAGGTTGCCCCAGAAGAGGCCCAGGAGAATCAGGTATCCGGCATTGTACAGGAAGATCTTTCGGATGACCCAGTTGTCAGCTCCCAGGGATTTCAGGATGCCGATCATTTGGGTGCGTTCCAGGATCAGGACCAGAAGGGCAGTGATCATGTTGATTCCTGCCACCAGGATCATGATCCCGATGATCAGGGCGATATTGAAATCAAACAGGGACAGCCATTCAAAGATGGAAAAGAATTTCTGTTTGATGGTAACGGTGTCCAGGAAGGATCCGGTTTCCTTATAGATCTCCAGGCCTTTCTGGTCGAGCTGTTCGAAATCCTCCAGAAAGATTTCGAAGCTCCCCACCTGGTCCTCCTCCCAACCGTTCATCTTCTGAATATGCCGGATATCCGCCAGCAGATAAAGCTCATCAAAATCCTGGAATCCCGAGTTATAGATCCCGCTGATCACAAAGGCCCGGACCCATGGATTCCGGGTGTTGTCCTCCCTGAGAAAATAGGTGATCACCTTATCCCCTACTTTGAAACCGAGCCTATTGGCGGTGTGCTGAGAGATCAGGATCTCATTATTAAGATCACCCGAGAAATCCGGAAGTTCTCCCGCTACAAGAAAATCCCTGAAGTAGCTCCAGTCGAAATCCGGTCCCACTCCCTTGACCACCACTCCTTCAAAGTCCGTTGCTGTACGTATCACCCCGGCTTTGGTAGCAGTTGCCTGGACGTGGGCAATCCCCTCCACAGCATGGAACTCCGGGTAAAAATCCTGGTCCCTGTCAATCGGACGCAGCGTGACCTGAGAATTGTTGTTGTCATAGCTACTTACCGTCACATGGCCGGTAAAAGCTGACATCTTCTCCCGTATTTTCTTCTGGAGGCCAATTCCCGTGGCAAAGGCGATCAGCATCATGATCACCCCTATGGCAATGGCCACAATGGCAATTTTTATAATCGGGGCTGAAATGCTGCTTTTATTCTGCTTTGCATTTACAAGACGTTTGGCGATAAAAAATTCCAGATTCAACCCTAGCGTATGATTTTTTTAGATTTTCAAAAGTACGGTTTTCTTCGTACTTATTACCGAAACCAAACCTTAGCCCTTCAGGTACCTATTTTTCCCTGGCCACCTGGGCGGCGAGCAGATCGAATCTTTTCAGGTAAGCCTCATTATGTTCCTCCAGGTAGGATCTCCATCTCTGGGTTTGATGCGGAGATTGCTCATCCAGGCTAAGCCCAAGGCTCAGGTATGCATAGAGCACCTGGTTTCCTGCATCCAGCTTTTCGAAATCCATATTCTCCAGGCTCCTTCTCACCCTGCGAAAGTCTTGTTGATACAGATCCCCGATCGCGGTCATCAGCTCAAGCTTATGCTGCATGGACAGGTAATTATCCTGCTCCTTATCCAGCAGATCCCCGCCCTTGTCCAGATAAATTCTGGCCAGGTTCAGGAAATCATTCCTTATCGCTTCATCCAGATGCAGGCTGAAATCCAGATACTTTCCGGCCAGCCGAAATCCCGTCACATAGTTGTTGTGCTGGAAAAAGCCGATGGCATCCCGCTGCATGAACTGAGTGCTGAGTGCATACTTCTTAAGAATTTCGATGACCCTGCTCCGGGGCATATAGCTGTTCGCACTGAAGACCACCTCGCCATTGGCGTCCATGATAAAGATGTGAGGAATCGAACGAACCTTATAGGTTTTGGTGGTGCTCAGATCTGTTTCAATATTGACCTTGACCGGTACGAAATCCTCGAGGAGCTTTTGAACTTCCGGATCGCTCCAGGATTCCCGGTCCATCCGTTTACACGGGTTACACCAGGGCGCCCAGAAATCGACAAGCATCAGTTTGTTGGCCGCCAGTGAGATTTTTTGAGCCTGCTTGAAATCCCGCTGCCACTGCTGAGCAGAAACTGGAAAAAGACCGAAACAAAACAACAGAAGAAACAGGAGCCGCATCAGAGAATTTTCGTTCAAATTAACATTTATTTTAATTTACCGGGTATGGCAGCGCAAAATAGTTTCAGGGGAGTCTGCGTTTCATCTCCTCCACTATTCTGAAAGCGGCGGGGCAGATGGCCACATTTTTCAAGGTGAGATGAGAAATCTGATGGAAGTTCTTTCGGTCGGTATGGGGAAATTCCCTGCAAGCTTTGGGCCTTACCTCGTAGATCAGGCAGCTGTTATCCGCGGCCAGAAAGGGACATGGGAGCTGCTGCAGCACATAATCCCTGTCCTCATCTATTCTGAGATACCGGTCGATAAACTGTTGTGGTCTGAGTCTCTGGTGCCTGGAGATCCTATCGATATCCCTGCTGGTAAAGAGGGGGCCTGTCGTTTTACAACAATTGGCACACTCCAGGCAATCGGTGCGGCTGAATTCCTGGTCATGCAAATCCTGCATCTCAAGATCAAGGTGTTTGGGCGGCTTCTTTTTCAGCCGGGCGAAAAATTTCTTATTTTCCTTATGCTTATCTTTGGCTCGCTGTGGGAGCCCCTCTATCTCTTCCTGCATAGATGGCAAAGATAAAACAACGCTCGGTGAATACATCCATGAAAGAACCGGATATCTTCGGCAGGGCCATTCAGGATCTGTACTATAAGGGAACTGCAGCGGACATTCATGTGCATGCCGAAGATTTTGATGATGACGTGATCCCTGTGGAATACCTCTTTCGAAATTATGCGGAGATGCCTCCTGTTGAGCGACGTGCACTGGAACTATGCAGGGGCAGCGTCCTCGATGTCGGCTGCGGGGCAGGTAGCCATGCCCTTTATCTTCAGGATGAGAGGAAACTGCAGGTCACCGCCATCGACACCTCAGAAGGAGCGGTTGAAGTGTGCCGGGAAAGAGGGATCAGGGAAGTCCAGCAGATCTCTTTTGAAGATTTCCAGGGGAGGCAGTTTGATACACTCCTCTTCCTGATGAACGGCACGGGTATCATCGGAAGCCTGGGCAGGCTACCGGAATTCTTCAATAAATTACGGGAGCTTCTGGTTCCAGATGGACAGGTCCTTATCGATTCCTCCGATCTGATCTATCTGTTTGATGCTGACGAGGACGGAGGGGTCTGGGTGGATCCGGATCAATACTATGGAGAACTCACCTACCAGGTGAGCTACAAGGGAAAAATATCCGCTAAATTTCCCTGGCTGTACCTTGATTTTGATTCCTTATATTTGGCCGCTGAAGATTCAGGTTTTTCCTGTGAGCTCGTACAAAAGGGAGAACATTATGAATACCTGGCACGGCTTAGAAAACGAATATGATTACAATGATTTCCCTTTACAGGAGGTATCTCCTTCTCTTCCTGGTGTCGATTTTTTTATGGAGTTGTTCCGCTGAGGAGGATCTGCCTCCCAATGAACGGCCCCTGGGCACTTCAGCCAGGGATTTTCTGAGGGATACGCGGTATACCTCCCTGAGCGTGGAGATCCTGTATGTCGGGGATTTTGCGCCTGAAGCCAGTGTTGTTCCCGGCGTTAAATCCTTCCTCACGAAATATCTCAATAAACCTGAGGGCATTACAGTCTCCACAAGAGCCATAGAAGCTCCAGGTGTAGGTACGTATTCCATTGAGGAGGTAACCGATATCGAGGATGTGCACCGGACGGAATTCTCATCCGGGAGCAAGTTGGCCGCCTTTATCTTCATTGCCGATGACAGGAGCGTATCCTCCTCTTCCATAAAGGATATCCTTGGCAAGGCCTACCGCAATACCTCCATTGTGATTTTTGGAAAAGAGGTAAGGGAGGAATCGGATGAAGAAGGAATTCCTGAGGATGACCTCACCCTGACCACGATCAAGCATGAATTCGGGCACCTTTTCGGGCTGGTCAACAATGGGACAGAAGCCCTGACGCCTCATGAGGATGAGGACCCGGCTAAACAAAAGCATTGCAATGTTGCCGGATGTCTGATGAATGCCCAGCTTGATTTCATGAATTTCGGCGCCGGCCTTGATTTCGGGGAACAATGTCACGCTGACCTTCAGGCCAACGGGGGGAGGTAACCATATCGGGATCAGAAAACCCGCTCCCCTCCGAGATATGTAGCAGACACCCCGGTTTCAGGAATTTCAGCAGCAGGGACTTCCATGATATCCTGCTCGAGGATCACAAAATCCGCATACTTTCCAGGTTCTATACTACCCTTCTCAGCTTCCTCGAAATTGCTGTACGCTGCCCAGATGGTCATCCCTTTTAAGGTTTCCTCCCGACTGAGCGCCTCCTCCATCATATATCCCCCTTCAGGGTAATTCTCCAGGTCCTTTCTTGCCACGGCTGCATAAAAGGTAAGGAAAGGACTCACGCGCTCCACGGGAAAATCTGTTCCGAGAGCAATGATTCCTGCCTCTTCCAGCAGACGGTCATAAGCATATGCCCCTTTTACCCGCTCAGACCCTAATCTGTCTTCCGCCCAATACATATCACTTGTGGCATGGGTGGGTTGTACGGAAGGGATAATGTTCCTGCTGAAATAATGGAAATCCTCAGGAGCAATTACCTGGGAATGCTCTACCTTCCATCTCCGGTCTCCTTCCTGTCCGATAAGGGAGTCATAGGTTCGCAGGACCACCACGTTGGCTGAGTCCCCAATGGCGTGCGTATTCATCTGGTAAGGAGATGCCGCGATTCGGGCAGCCGTAGCCTTGAACTCCGATACAGGGGAAAGTAAAGCCCCGAAATGTCCTTCCTGGTCAGAATAAGGTTCCTTCAGGGCTGCTCCTCGGGAACCTAGGGCTCCATCGGCATAGAACTTAACGGACCTGACATTCAAACGGGGTGTCTTATAAGGCTCCCGGTCGAGATAATAATCAAGATTTGCGGGGGTATTGCTGATCATGGCATATATCCTGACCTTGAGAGCCCCCGCTTTTTGCAGGTTGTCGATCAGCTCAATGGTGCCGCGAGAGAGGCCAGCATCGTTTATTGTTGTAAGCCCGTACCGGAAAACCTGCTCCTGTGCATTTATCAGCGCTGTTGTCTGTTCCTCCCTGGTTAGTTCCGGAATGGCTGATTCCACCAGTGCCATGGGATTATCGATCAGGATTCCAGTAAGTTTCCCGTTCTTTTTCAGAATTTCCCCTCCCTCCGCGGGCGTTGATGCTGTGATACCCGCTGCCTCAAGGGCAGCCTGATTGGCCAGCAGGGCATGCCCGTCGATCCTGGTTAGGGCAACAGGGGTGTCAGGAAACAGCAGATCCAGGGTGTCCCGGGTCGGAAATTCCTTTACCTCCCAATCATTCTGATCCCATCCCCTTCCGACGATAAAGTTTACCTTGTTCTCCTTTTGAAATTCTGATACCCGCTGAACCACTTCCTGGAAACTCGTCGTTCCAGTTAGATCGACCTGTCGGCTTTGCAGCCCCAGTGCATAAAAATGGGCATGGGCATCGATCAGGCCCGGAAGCACAGTTTTTCCCGCAGCATCGAGAACCTCCGGGGCCTGATACTCCGAAGTGATTTCTTCACTGGTCCCGACGGCCACAAAAGCTCCGTCCTTCACAGCAAATGCCTCTGCCATTGAAAAAGCTTCATCCACCGTATAGATCTTAGCATTAGTGACAATCAGGTCAACGGGAGTTTTATCAGGACCACAGGAAGCGATCATACCTCCCAATAGGACAAGGAGCGTAAAATTTCTTAGCATCGTTAGGGTTTTTTAAAATAATCCGGTGAAGGTAAAAATATTTTCTAAAACTCAGGATGGGAATGCCAGTGCTCATCCACCTTTCCCTGTTTTAAGGGAAGGACGTAGAACCTTCATCCAACACGTTGCACAATGTTTGAAAGAAGAAAAAAACTCCGGAGCCTAGGATCATAGTATATTTTTTTTATATTGCACAAAGTTTGTATGGACATTCTAACATACTATCGGAGATTTGAAATTACAAGTTGATCATAAGAGTCCCGTTCCTCTGCATTCACAAGTGGAAGAGCTTCTCAGGAAATTAATTGAACTTCCTGAATTCAAAAATGGCGCATTGCTTCCAAAAGAAATGGAACTTTCCAAGGTACTCGGCGTGTCCAGGAATACGATACGACAAGCTACCACAAAACTGCAAAATGAAGGGATCATACAAAGAAAAAAAGGAGTAGGGACAAAGGTATCGAAGAAAGTGATTTCCACGAACCTTGGAGAATGGCATAGTTTTACCCAGGAGATGAATTCCAAGGGAATTCCTTTCAGAAACCTTCTGGTCGATGTCAAATGGGTTAGCCCCCAGGAACATATCGCGAACTTCCTCGGTGTGACACCAGACACCAAAATCCTGAAACTCTCCCGATTAAAGGGAAGCGAGGAACCTCTGGTTTATTTTGAAAGCTACTTTCAACCCAGAATCGGTTTGACGGGGAAAGAAGATTTTCAGCGACCTCTTTATGAAATTCTGGAGCAGGATTATCATTCTATCCCAGCGGTTTCCAAAGAGAATATCCGGGCGGGCCGGGCAGAAGAATTTGCACGCCTTCTCCAGGTTAAGACCAACGACCCGGTCCTGATCCGGGAACGTTTTGTATCTGATCCAGGAAATCGTCCCCTGGAGTACAATATCGGTTATTACCGAAATGACAGATTCACCTATTCAATAGAAATAACACGACATGTATAGTATTGGTGTTGACATCGGCGGCAGTCACATATCCTCTGGTATGTACGGACATATGGACAAAGTACTGCTTCCAGAGACGCTCCGTTATAAAAAGATCAACACCAAAGAATCTAAAGAGGTTATCCTCGATTCCTGGGTTTGCGCCATTTCGAAAACGATTGAGGAAGGAGGACAAAAGGTGGAGGGAATAGGAATTGCCATGCCAGGACCTTTTGATTATTTCCAGGGCATCAGCCTCATCTCTGCGGTTGATAAACTTGAAGCACTTTACAAGATCAATATCCGGACTGAATTAGCCAAACGTCTGGAGATGGATCCTTCCAGGATTCGCTTCATCAATGACGCCTCTGCATTTTCCATTGCCGAGGCTTTGGTGGGCCAGGCCACAGGTTTTCGCCGGGTGGCAGCCATCACCCTGGGTACGGGTTTGGGCTCCTCCTTCTTAATAGAGGGTCGTCCCATAATTAACCATGCAGAAGTACCAACGGGAGGATTCCTCTATGATCAACTATACAGGGGCAAAATTGCAGATGAGATTTTTTCAACACGAGGAATTTTATCCCGTTACACAGAGATGTCGGGATCTTCAGCCTCTAATGTCAGAGACCTGAGCGAGCGTGCCGCTTCTGATCATGTTGCCCGGGAGGTTTTCCTCTCGTTCGGGAAGGAACTGGGGCGGTTTTTAGCTCCTCACCTGAGAAAATTCGGAGCAGAAGTGTTGGTGATTGGGGGTAATATCTCAAAAGCCTATCCCCTTTTTATAGAAAGCCTGAAAGAACAGCTCCCGAAAACACAAATCCAGGTTTCAGAACTCGGGGAGGAGGCTGCTATCATAGGAGGAGCCCTTTTACTCGATGAAACTTTTTATGAAGATCTGATTCCTGCCCTTAAGCTAATGTAATCGGAATGTATAAATCAAGTCGCACCGCAGATATTATCAAAACAGTCAAAATGAATAAAGTAGTAAAGTTTTTCTTGATCCTGGGATTAACGGCTTCCTGTAGCAGTAACATTACCCGTGAAAGCACGGAATCTTCAGGGGAAAACCTGTTGCAGTATGTTGATCCGAACATCGGAACCGCACATAGCCGCTGGTTTTTTTATACCCCGGCAGCAGTACCCTTCGGTATGGCAAAACTGGGACCCTCAACCAACGGTAGTTACGGGAATGAAAGCGGCTGGGAAGCTGTAGGCTATGACGCCAGGCACACCAGCATTGAAGGTTTTGCCAATCTCCATGAATTTCAGGTTGGCGGATTTCTCTTTACCGGTATCACAGGAGAACTGCAAACTATTCCCGGTCCCTTGGAAAACCCGGATGCCGGTTATCGATCGAGATTCGATAAGGAGGATGAAGTTGCAGTGCCAGGCTACTACAGCGTCTTATTGAAGGATTATGATGTGAAGGCTGAACTCACGGCAACCAAGAGAGTGGGATTTCAGAAATACACTTTTCCGGAGTCGTCGGATTCCTACCTGATTTTCGATATAGGCAACCAACTCGGAGAAAGCGGAAAGGTAAAGGATGCCTCAATAACTTTTAATAAAGATAACACCATTGAAGGCTGGGTGATCACTTATCCGGAATATGTAAAGAAATACCAGCCCGAGGGAGAGGTCAGAATGTACTTTTCCGGAGTCGTCAGCCAGGAACCCAAGGAAGTAGGGGCCTTCCGGGGAGAGAAGATCTTCCCGGACAGCACCAGTCTGACAGGGCAAGGCGCCGGGTTGTACCTCAAATTTGACACGGAACCCGGGGAAGAGATCCTGATCAAGGCTGGCTTTTCCTACACCTCGGTAGAGAATGCGAGGCTGAACCTTAAGACCGAGGCTGAAGATTTGAACTTTGAAGAGGCGCGCATGGCGGCACAGGAAACCTGGGCAAGGGAATTAAATAAAATAAGAGTCACCGATACTTCTGAAGTAAACAAAACCAAATTCTACACAGGGTTGTACCATGCGCTGTTGGGCCGAGGTTTGGCCAATGACGTCAACGGAAAATTTCCGGAAAATGATGGTTCTATCGGGCAAATACCTTTAGATGAGGATGGCGAGCCAGAATTTTCCTTTTATAACACCGATTCTGTCTGGGGTGCTTTCTGGAATCTCACTCAATTATGGACCCTCGCATGGCCGGAGTACTACAATGATTTTGTCCAGTCCCACCTCGCTGTTTACAAAAATTCAGGATGGTTGGGAGATGGCCTGGCCAATTCCAAATTCGTTTCCGGAGTCGGCACCAATTTTGTCGGGTTGATTATCGCCTCTGCTTACCAGACCGGAATTCGGGACTATGATGTTGAACTCGCCTTCAAAGCAGCTTATGAAAACGAGATAAGACACTTGAATCGCCATCCGGGAGCGGGCAAACTTGACCTCGGTCAGTTTGTGGAAAACGGATACATAGATTACCTGACAGGCTGGGACACTACAACCGAAGGATCTGCCTTCTCTGTATCCCATACTCTGGAATACAGCTATAGCAGTTATGCAGTTGCTCAGTTCGCAAAAGCCCTGGGAAAAGAGGAAAAGTATGAGCAATTGATGAAGCTTTCCCGGAACTGGAAAAATCTTTATGATGAATCTATAGATTTTGTAAGACCAAGGGTCCCCTCAGGGGAATTTCTGGCCGACTTCGACCCATTTGCTCCATGGGTGGGCTTTCAGGAAGGAAATGCATGGCAATACACTTTTTATGTGCCTCATGATCCGGAGGAACTGGTGGAAACCATGGGAGAGGAAAAGTTTGTAAAACGTCTGGATTCCATCTTTACCGTATCTGAAAAAACCAAGTTTGGCGGAGAGGATATCGACGCGTTTGCAGGGGTACGGTACCTCTACAACCAAGGAAACCAGCCCAATCTTCATATCCCCTGGCTCTTCAATTTTACCGACCACCCGTGGTTGACCCAGAAATGGGTGCGGGAGATATGCAACGAATTCTACGGAATCGGGGAAATACACGGGTATGGATTCGGACAGGATGAGGATCAAGGCCAGCTGGGTGCCTGGTATGTAATGGCCTCTATCGGATTGTTCGATGTCAAGGGACTTGTAGAGACGGATCCGACTTTCCAGTTCGGAAGTCCCCTTTTCAAGGAGGTGAAAATAGACGTCGGTCAGGGTGAAAACCTGACGGTACGCACCATCAACAATGGACCCGGGAATTATTATATCCAGTCCATCACCTATAACGGAGAACCCTATTCGAAAAGACAAATACCTGTAATGGATCTGAAAGATGGTGCCGTACTGGAATTTACAATGGGTCCTACTCCGAATCCTGACCTGTATCAGGGTGAAGATTAATCATGCTTGCAACCTATTTTTTTTTAACAATGTATAAACCACAACTGCCTTATGAGACTAGAAGATCTTAAATTAATAACCCTGATCCTGCTACTGGGTTTCTGCACGACAACCTTTGCACAGGAGCGAACTATTACGGGAAAGGTTATCACTGAGAACGGCCCCCTACCTGGCGCTTCTGTTGTTCAAAAAGGAACTTCAAACGGAACAGTGACAGACTTTGACGGTAATTTTGCACTGACCCTACTGGAAGAAGAAGCTCCAGTCCTTGTAATTTCCTATGTCGGTTTTGTCCCAAAGGAAATCGCTCTGGGAGCGGACCAAACAATTCTCAATGTTCAGCTAGAAACTGATCTTAATCAGCTCGAGGATGTAGTGGTTGTGGGATACGGCAAAAAGAAGAAGGTGAATTTAACGGGATCCGTCAGCGAAATCAAAGCAGAAGCCATCGAAGGCAAACCGGTATCCAATGCATATGAAGCCCTTCAGGGAGAAGCCGCAGGACTTATCATCCAGCAGCCCTCTTCGCAACCTGGAGCCGTGCCGAGAATCAACATTCGGGGAATAAGTACCATAAATGGGAATACTCCCCTGATCCTGGTGGACGGGGTGATCAGCTCCTTGAACAATATCAATCCGAACAACATTGCCAGTATCAGTATTCTTAAGGATGCTGCCTCCGCTTCGATCTATGGATCAAGAGCCGCCAATGGGGTCATTTTAGTTACCACTAAAATGGGAGAGGAAGGCAAGCCTGTTTTTTCCTATAACGGGAAGTTCGGAATCCAGGAACCCACGAATTATCCGGATTTCGCCGATTCCTGGGAATATGCTACCCTCAGAAATGAAGCTCTGGTAAATTCAGGAATGGCTCCAAGATTCACTCCTGAAGAGATTTTGGAGTTCCGAGAAAATGGCCCCAATACACGCCAGTATGAAGCCTTATTCAAAGATTATGCGAAACAAACCAGCCACAATCTTTCCGTAAGCGGTGCGCAAAAAGGACTGAACTACCTGCTTTCCTTGGGTTATCTTGATCAGGAAAGCCTTTTTAAAGGTCCGGATTATGGATACCAGCGGTACAATGCGCGGATGAATCTGGAGAAAGAAATCAATGATAAGCTCACCCTGGGTGGAAGGATTTCCTTTGCCCGGAACGACATAAAAGATCATGCCTGGTGCCCGAATGGATCATTGAACCAACCGTTCGGACTCCTCCTATCTATCCTATTGTTGACGAAAACGGGAATTACACCCTGTCCAGTGGAAGTAACAGCAACCCTTTGGCACAACTAGAACAAGGCGGCGCAAGAAAAAGCCAGAACGATGAATTCATGGGGAACTTCAGTATCGAATATGAGCCACTTGAAAACCTGATTCTTCGTGGGGTACTGGGCGGCAACATTGTTAGCAATAAAATGCATGAATTCCGGAAATCCATTGAATATGTCTATCCGGGTGGAGGTAACAACGAAAATTCCGTCACGGATAACTACACAAGAGCGCAATATCTCAACCCAATGCTTACGGCCACCTACACAGGTACAATCTCCGAGGATCACAATCTGGACCTTTTGGCTGGAGTATCTTCCGAAAATTATAAAACCGAATTTTTCGGCGTTACCGGAATCAATATACCAGGAAATGAATACGGTGTAATTGATAATGTTTCTGAGATTCTGGAAAGCGGTACCTATGGATCCGGCTATGAATGGGCGCTGCAGTCTTATTTCGGTAGGTTGGGTTATAATTATAAGGAAAAGTATCTGTTTGAAGGAAATATCCGATATGATGGTTCGTCCAGGTTCGCTGAGGAGAAACGCTGGGGGGTCTTCCCTTCAATTTCAGCGGGCTGGGTTATAAGTAAGGAAGCCTTTTTCGAACCCCTTACTGATTACGTTTCATTTGCCAAGATAAGAGGTTCTTGGGGTAAGCTCGGTAACCAGGACATCAACGATTTATATGGATACCAGAGTCTGGTCTCCCTCGCAGGAAATGTCTATGCCTTCAACAATGTAGGGGTTCCGGGGGCTTATTATTCCGTCTCCAACAGAAGAAGGACATGGGAGGTTTCCACAATGACAAACGTGGGTCTTGATCTGGCTTTCTTTGAAAGGAAACTGAATCTCTCTGTAGACGCTTTTCACACGGTCACTGAAGATATTCTTCTTCAATTACCGGTTCCGGCAACCTATGGTCTGGGGCAACCCATCCAGAACGCAGGAGTCGTAAAGAATCAGGGCTGGGAGGTCACCCTGGACTATGATCTTTTAACGGGGGAATTTGAACACAGCTTCTCTCTCAATGTTTCCGACAGCTGGAATGAGGTCGTCGACCTCCGCGGACGGGAATTCATATCCGGTTTTGACGTTCAGACAATTTTGAGAGAAGGATATCCCATAAATTCTTATTACGCACTGAATGCCGATGGATTCTTCAACACAGAGGATGAGATAGAAAACAGTGCAATCCCCATATTCGCGACCAGTGTTAAACCAG
Organism: uncultured Salinimicrobium sp.; assembly: GCA_946887075.1. The sequence goes on along the minus strand of CAMPKA010000012.1, from coordinate 21,055 downwards.
GGGACATCCGATATGTGGACCGAAATAATGACGGCCAGATAGATTATGAAGGCGATCGCTTTGTATTGGGAAACCCTTTCCCTCGGTACACCTTCGGGGCTACCTATTCCACCAAATGGAAGAACCTGGATTTCTCCATATTTGTTCAGGGTGTGGGAAAAAGGCAACAGTGGCTGCGCGGGGAAATTGTGGAAGCCTTTCACAACAACAACGAAGGCCCTGTGTTTGAACGTCACCTCGACCGATGGACACCAGAGAATCTGGATGCGACCTACCCTCGTTTAACAGTGGGGTCGGAATCAGTCAACAACGCCGCACGCTCCGAATTCTATATTTTCGACGCAAAATATCTTAGACTAAAGAACATACAACTGGGCTATACCATACCAGAAGACATCTCAAACAGAATCGGTTTGAGTAACTCAAGATTCTATTTAAGCGGATTGAACGTGCTTACCTTCAGTCCCCTTAAAGGAACCGGTGTTGACCCGGAGAACCTGGACGCCAATGGAAGGGTTTATCCTGTAGCGCGGGTTTTTTCGGTAGGACTTGACATCAACTTTTAAAAATTGACAACATGAAAAAAATAATAATAATACTAACGTTACTGGTCAACCTCGGTTGTACCACAGAACTGGACCTTGCTCCGATAGATTCAACAAGTGAAGCTACTTTCTGGGAGACCGAAGAAGATGCCCGTATCTTTTTGAATTCCGTCTATGCTGATCTCATGAATGCCGATTCCTATTTATTCTTTAGCACGCTTTCGGATGATGCCTACACCAAGGGAAGGGAAGAATACCGGAATATTGCCAGTGGTAACTATGGACCTTCGAACGCAGTTGTAGAAGGGACATGGTCCTCCCGCTATGAAGGAATAAGAAGAGCAAATATCTTCTTGAACAATATCGATAAAGTCACAGATATCTCAGAAGAAATGCGACAAGCCTATACGGCTCAGGCGAGATTTATTCGGGCATGGCATTATTTCTACCTTATTGAACTTTACGGGGATGTCCCATTGGTAACAGACGAGATAAGCATTGAAGAATCGCTTCAGTTGGAAAGGACGGACCGGGACGTCATTCTCGATTTTATCTATGAAGAACTGAATATGGCCATTAGTAATCTTCCAACGGGATACCCTGCCGAGCAGCAAGGAAGAATTACCAAAGATGCAGCAATAGCTTTTAAATCAAGGGTACATCTTTATAATGAAGAATATGAAGAGGCCATAGCCCTGGCAGAACCCCTGGTTGGCAAGTATGATTTATTTCCCGACTACGGAGCCCTCTTTGAGACCGCCAATGAGTTTAATGAAGAAATCCTGTTGAGTCTCCAGTATGTTCCCGCGGATCGAGAACATAACCTCCAGTATTCACTGGTTCCTCCAAGTCTTGGAGGTTACGCCAACTTTTCACCACTACAATCATTGGTTGATAGCTACCTGACAATAAATGGATATTCCATAGATGATCCTGCTGCCAATTTCGACCCGGAAAATCCCTACCAAAACCGGGACCCAAGGTTGGCAGCAACTATTATTTACGACGACTATGTCATGACCGATTACGATGGGAATGTGGTTACCATTGATACATCTCCCGGAGCGGCACCAGACGGGCTGAATTATTCTTCTAACACCACTCCTACGGGTTATTATGTGTCGAAATATTTCGATCCAGAGGCCAGAAACCAGACGAACTCCGGTTTAAATCTCATTCTGATTCGATACGCTGAGGTACTTCTCAATTATGCTGAAGCCAAGATAGAATTGGGAACTTTTACCGAAGCCGACTGGAACGCCACCATTCGACCCATCAGAGAACGCGCCGGGCTCACCGGACAGGCCCTGGAATTTCCCGGAAGTGATCAGGAAAAACTTCGGGAGCTGGTAAGGAATGAAAGGCGTGTGGAATTAGCCTTTGAAGCTGGTCACAGGTTCTTTGATATTCGAAGATGGAGAATCGCAGATGAAGTTCTCAACGGATGGACCTACGGAATGCGGCTGGAGGATGGTGAATATGTTCAGGTCAGTTTCCGAACGTTCGATCCAGACAAGCACTACTTATGGCCGATCCCGCTGAGCGAAAGAGATATAAATGGAAATCTAACTCAAAATCCCAACTGGTAATGAAAAAGTATATCAATCAAGCAGTTTTTTTAATGGCTGCGCTACTCGTCTTCGTCGCATGTAGCGAGGAAGACTATCAACTGCATCCTGAGATTGTGGAAACCGGAACTTTTGTGGGGCCCACAGAGGATGAAACGATTCAGATCGATACCCAGAATGGAACTTCTGTCGATTTTAGCTGGACTCCCGCCAAGTCCAAAGATGGCGGGCTGGTGCTCTACACCATCCTTTTCGATGAACCCGGAGGAGATTTTTCAGAACCTCTGTTTTCAAGTCTTTCCAATCAGAACGGAAGCGCCACTTCCTATACTATCAGTGCGGCAAGACTAAATCAAATCGCAGCTGAAGCAGGAATCGGACAATTGGAAGAAGGCAACATCATCTGGACCGTGGAGGTCTCGAGCAGTTACAACAGGGAGTCCTTTGAAAGCAGTTCAACACTTACTGTTGTAAGGCCTGAAGGTCTAGCTATCTTTCCAGAATATATGTATGTTTATGGGTCCGCTACGGAATCTCAGGATTTAGAGACTGCTGTGGCTTTTAAGGAGATACAGTCCAATCTTCCCCATGAGAACATTGAACCGGGGACTTTCGAATCCATCACCAAATTCGTGCCGGGGGAATTTTATATCGCCACTTCCAATAATCCTGATGAAGCCACGTACTATCATCTCAATGAGGAAGGAAAAATCAGGGAAGGAAAAGAGCCTACGACTTTCGACATGCCAGAAGGCGTTTACCGCATTCGGATGGACCTGTCCAAGGCCACGATCTCCTTTGAGGAAATCTCCGATATCGAGCTGTACATCCTGGCCAGCGGAATTACTAAAGCCAAGCTGACCTACATCGGAAATCACACCTTTGAATCGACCGAAGGATACTTCGACTTTCTCGTCCCTGGCGGACCAGAAGCTCCATCCTGGCTAGGCTGGGAGGAAGAAAGGTATAAATTCAAATTCATGCTTAACCAGGAAACCCAATCCTATCTTGGAAGTTATCATAATTCCAATATGAACGGATCTCTGGTCCCCGGTTTGAATGCGTACAACGGGAGGCCGGATGGAGGTCAGCCGGATTACTATTACAACACTTATTTTCTTGGTCCCAATGCCGAGTTCTGGCAAGGAGCATGGAAGTTTCCGACAGCGCTCAACGGCGTTCCCTTTACGGTCAGAATAGTGTTTGATCCCAAGGCTGATCAGTATTATCACGAACTGATACCACATAATTAATGAGAAAAATGATTTCGATAGACCTAAAGATTTTAGTACTGACTTTGTTCATTTCCTTCCAGGGATTTCAAAGCTGTAGCAATAGCTCGATTGAGGACCAGATTGAGGAAGGACCTGATGAAGAAGAGGAGGTCGTTGATGAGCTGTCCTACAAAGAAAAGGCGAAGGAAACTTATGACATGATTCAAAGGCTGTACAAGGCAGGGGACCTATACAGGGAGAACTACCCCCAGCAGCCGGGAGATAACAAGTACAGTTATCTCTGGCCCTATGTCGGAATGTTGACTGCGGGTAACCTGTTGTATGAACTTGGATATGACCAGGCAATCCTTAGAAAGGAATTCAACGGGCTTGAGGCCTATTATGACCCCAGGGAGACTTTGCCTTCCTACCAGGCTTATCCTGTCGCAGAACAGGATGCGGACCACTACTATGATGATGCAGCTATTGTGGTGATGGAATTGCTGGAAGCCCACAGGCTTACCGGGGATCAGTTTTTCCTGAACAGGGCTATTACGGTGACGGATTTCATCATGTCTGGTGAGGACTCCCGTATGGGTGGTGGTCTGTACTGGCTGGAAACAGTGTCCAGGGACTGCAGTAATGAACCTAACTGCATGAAAGCCGCCAATACCAGCGCCTATGCCGCCTACGTCACGAGTGAACTTTATAAAAAAACCAAGGATCCCAAATATCTTGAATTTGCAAAGAGGGTGTATGACTGGACCTATAATACCTTGAGAGACCCCTCAGATAACCTCTACTGGAACCATATCAGCATCCCCAGTGGGGAGATTTCCGGCCCCAAGTGGACCTATAATGCGGCAATGATGATCATGTCCGGTGTGAGTTTATATGAGATTACGGGCCAGGAAAGGTATCTGAATGAGGCAATAGCGACTGCAAGATCCTCCTTCTCCGACTATACACGAGTAGTCAACGACCAGCTCTTTTATCCGAGTAATGATCCGTGGTTCAATGTGGAACTTATGACCGCTTTTATCGAACTTTCTGAATACGATCCCCGTTCCAGGGATTATGTTGAAGTATTTATCGACAACGCAGATTATGCCTGGAAAAATGCCCGAACTGCAGAAGGTCAGTTTTATGAGGATTGGACCGGAAACAGTAAAGGAAGATATTACTGGCTGCTTCACCAGGCAACACTTGTAGAAGCCTTCGGGAGAGCTTCCCTCTTTTTAAATGAAGAACAATAAACCTATAAACAAAAATGATTTTGTGGGGTTGCGGCAGGCAGGGAGATATCAAAGCATTTCCGTGTCTGCCCCGGCCTATATGAATGAACCCTTACACTAACAGTAATAACCATACAATGATTGAGTTAACAGGAAAGATAAGAGAGACCAACCAATACGAATTGCCTTTGAAGAAAACAGGATCCTCAGAGGAATACGATATTTACCCAACTCACCAGATTGCCAAAAATTCCATTTTTGAAGGATACGACTCCCTGGCTAAAGCATTGGCACCACTTAAAACGATTAAGATCGACGGGTATATTGGAATCCGGTTTGAAGATGTGAGGGAAAATCTCAGCGCAGCCTTTGAAAAAATAGGAATTGAACCCGTTTGGATCAATGTGGCCAAAGCTTTGAAAAAAGAAGACGAAATAAATGAAATGCTGGTGCCGTTTCTTGGAGCCGATGATCCGGTTTTTGGGAAACTATGTGAGCTGGAACTAAAGGATTTCTTTGAACAACAGAAACTAAAAAAATTATCCGAGACGGCCTCCAACTCCACTTCCCTGGTGATCTTTTATGGCATCGGGTCAGCGCTGGTGCCGGCTGAGGGAAAGAATGTCTTCTTTGAGATAAGCAAAAATGAAATCCAGTTCAGGTCAAGAGCAGGTTCCATTTCCAATCTGGGAAGCACTCAGCCCACAAATCCCCAGGAAATGTATAAAAGATTCTATTTTGTGGACTGGACCGTTTTAAACCGCCATAAAAAGAAAATATGCGATCGGATTCATTTTCTTGTTGATGGTCAAAGAAGTAACTCAATCACCTGGATGACAGGGGATACCTGGTTGAAGAGCATAAGCTCTGTGGTCAGGGAACCTATCCGGGTCAGACCATGGTTCTCTCCAGGAGCCTGGGGAGGTAGCTGGATTGAGAATAAAATAGAAGGTTTGCCAGAAGAGGTGAATTACGCCTGGTCCTTCGAATTGATTGTTCCTGAGAATGGCGTTATCATAGAGAGCTCCGGTTTTATGCTTGAATTCTCCTTCGATTTTTTGATGTTCGCTGGGGGCGAAGAAATACTCGGCCGGGATTTCGAGGAATACAGATACGAATTTCCAATCCGCTTCGACTTTCTCGACACCTTTGAGGGCGGAAACCTGAGTATTCAATGTCATCCTCAGAAAAGCTATATGAAAAAGCACTTTGGGGAAAACATTACCCAGGAAGAAACCTACTACATCCTCGACAGAAAAGAAGATGCACAGGTCTATCTTGGGTTCCAGGAAGGTGTCACCGCCCCTGAGTTCAGGAAGGCTTTGGAAAAAAGCGTTGAAGAGAGCAAGGAACTCGAAATCACCCGCTATGTCCAGGTGTTTGATTCCCAAAAACACGGGCTCTACCTGATCCCTCCAGGAACTGTTCACAGTTCAGGTAAAAACAACCTGGTATTGGAAATAAGTTCCACTCCCTATATCTATACCTTCAAGATGTACGACTGGTTGAGACCAGACCTCAATGGCAAACCCCGGCCGCTCAATATTGAAAGAGGTATGGACAATCTTGTTTTCGACCGTGCAGGAGCTAAAGTAGAGCAGGAACTAATTTCCAAACCGGTTCAACTCGAATCAAACGAGCACTGGACACTGGAGCATCTTCCTACCCACAAAACACATTTGTATGACGTGCATCGCTTTACAATAAAAAGCTCCGTTAAAGTGAAATCATTTGGCAAAGTGCATGTTTTAAGCCTGGTGGAAGGAGATACTGTAGAGGTGGTTACCGATCACGGCTCTACGGTATATTCCTATGCTGAAACCTTTGTTATTCCAGCAGCGGTTGAAACTTATACCCTAAGGAATCCCGGCGGGAAGCCTATAAAGGTCGTCAAGGCCTTTATCAAATAGAACTTGCTTCAGGTTGAAACCTACGGGAGAAGGATTGTTTTAAAACAGAAATCTTTATAGATTAAGAATTTATTTCATGCAAAGAAGGAAATTTATTGAAAACACGGCACTCTTTGGAGGTATGATGATGATCAATCCATTTTCTCTTACCGCAGGGTCTCCATATAAGGAATTTCCTGTGGTAAGGCCTCCGAAAGGGAAACGGAATTTTCAGAGCGAGGCGATCGAAAGTGCGATCCGGGAATTCAGGAGCAATGTAAAGGACAAAGAACTGGGTTGGCTTTTCAACAATTGTTTTCCCAACACCCTGGACACCACGGTCAGCTTTAGTGAGATCAATGGCCGTCCTGATACCTATGTCATTACCGGGGATATCGATGCGATGTGGTTAAGAGACAGTTCAGCCCAGGTGTGGCCTTATATGGCCTTTATTGACCGTGATGAAGACCTGAAAAAACTGATTGCGGGGGTTATTAACAGGCAGACCAGGCAGATCCTGAAAGATCCCTATGCCAATGCTTTCTATGATGACCCTGATAAAAAGGGGGAATGGTTCAGTGACCTGACCGACATGAAGCCGGGGGTACACGAAAGAAAATGGGAAATTGATTCCCTGTGTTATCCCATTCGCCTTGCCTATAATTACTGGAAGACAACCGGGGACCAATCCCCTTTTGATAAAGAATGGGAAAAGGCCATTAAAGCCACGCTTCGGGTATTGAGGGATCAGCAGAAAAAAGAAGACCGGGGGGAATATTCATTTCAAAGGGAGACCCCTAAAGCTACAGATACAAGGGCCCTGCATGGCTATGGCTATCCGGTAAATCCTGTTGGGCTGATCTGTTCGGCCTTCAGACCCAGTGATGATGCTACCGTTTTCTCCTTTCTGATCCCACCCAATTTCTTTGCTGTTGTGAGTCTTGAGCAGGCGGCGGAAATGATGGCGGCTATAGCTGGAGATAACAAAGCAGCCTCTGACCTTCGCGCTCTGAAATCTGAAGTTCAAACCGCCCTGGAACAACATGCTGTTGTCGAACACCAGGAGTACGGAAAAATATATGCCTTTGAGATCGACGGGTTCGGCAACAAACTCATGATGGATGATGCCAACGTACCCAGCCTGCTATCCCTGCCTTATTTGAATGCTGTGGATCAGGATGATGACATTTACCAGAATACCAGAGATTTTGTCTGGTCCCACAGTAACCCGTTCTTTTTTAAAGGCCGGGCGGCGGAAGGTATTGGAGGACCACACGTAGGCATGGACATGGTCTGGCCAATGTCGATCATCATGCGCGGCCTGACCAGTACAGATGACAGTGAAATTAAGAGCTCTATCGAGGCCCTGAAAGCAACTCATTCCGGTACCGGATTTATGCATGAAAGCTTTCATAAAAACGATCCGAAGAACTTTACCCGCTCCTGGTTTGCCTGGGCCAATACCCTCTTCGGGGAATTCCTCTGGAAGACTTACAAGGAAAAACCTGAATTGCTGACCTGATATCACCCCTATTCTGACCCGAACCCACTGTAATATAATATCCTGATAATGAAACCGATTCTTTCAAAATTTCTTGTTCTGTCTGCTATAGTCCTGTTCTACGCCTGTAAAACAAATGACAATACAGAGAAGCTAAACGTGGAGGAAAACGCTGATCAGGTTTTGGACCATGTGAATCCTTTCATCGGTACAGCTCCCCTGACGGATACTGGAATCATAGGCTACACCCCGCCGGAAGGCTGGCGCGTATGGGCAGGGCTGACATTTCCCGGTGCAGCACTGCCCAATGCAATGGTGCAGCTCAGCCCCGTCACCCAATACGGTTCAGGTTCGGGATATCAATACGAGGATCCTGAGATCCTTGCTTTTGCGCACACCAATAAGGGACACTGGAATCTTGTCAATATTCCGGTTCTGCCGATCCCGGGAGATGCCTCTCCGCCTTTTGGATCCTCTTTCTCACATCAAACCGAGAATGCTTCCCCAGGCTTTTACGAGGTATTTCTGGAGGACTACAGAGTTCAGGTACGGCTGAGTTCCACTTTAAGAGCCGGCATTCACGAATATGAATATGAAACCGACAGGAACAGGAAGATCGTCTTTGATTTAGGAAAAGCGAATAATCGGGTTTCCAACTGGGAGATAAAACAAGTGGGAACCAATTCCCTTTCGGGTTATCAACGCGTTGGCGGAGATCAGATACATTTTTACGCGGAACTCAGTCACCCTATTGAAGAAATAAATAAGGTTCGGGAAAAGGAACAGGATGGTTTTGCAGTTGTAAATCTGTCGGATGGAGGGGAATCCGTGGTCCTTCTTCGGATCGGATTATCTTTTGTGAGTACAGAAAACGCGCGAAACAATCTGAACATCGAAATTGGTGACGCTACCTTTGAAGAGGTCCGTCAGGCAGCGGCGGAAAAATGGCAAAACCTTCTTTCTTCCATTGCAGTGGAGGGAGCAAGTTCAAAAGAAAAGGAGATTTTTTATAGTTCACTTTATCGCACTTTTCTCTGGCCAGCCCTCAGGAGCGATATCAACGGTGAGTTTCGTGACCTCAATGGGGAAATCCAAAAAGAGGATTTTGCATATTATACCAATCCTTCATTTTGGGATACCTACCGGAACAAGCTTGTACTGCTTACCATCATGAGACCGGAAGTTACAGAGGATATCATCAAAAGTCTCATCCATAAAGGAGGAATAACCGGATTTATACCAACTTTTTTCCACGGGGATCATGCCGCACCATTTATTGTCGGCGCTTATAATCGTGGAATCAGGGATTTTGACGTCCAAAAAGCATATCGGTTACTTTTGAATAATGCCTATCTCGAGGGCGGCAGCAGACCCTATATCACTGAGTATATCGATAAGGGATATATTTCAGATCCCGAGGTAGCGGAACCCGAGGTGGAAACCAAAGGAAAAGCCGGGGTCTCGAAGACACTGGAATATGCGTATGATGACTATTCACTGGCCCAGCTCGCGAAGAGTCTGGGAGATGAAAAGAAATACAGGGATCTGATGGAGAGATCACGGAATTACCGCAACGTCTTTGACACCACCACGAATTTCATGCGGGGAAGGCTGGAAAATGGTGATTGGATTACCCCTTTCAACCCAGAATATCCCTACTACGAATACATGTTCAGGGAAGCTAATGCATGGCAGGTCTCCTTTTTTGCTCCTCATGATATGCCGGGGCTGATTGATCTCTATGGAGGAGCGAGTGCGTTTGAGCAGAAGCTGGATTCTCTATTCACATTCCCCTGGAATCCGGATTATATTGCCAGGAACGTCTCCGGATTCCTCGGACAATACGCCCATGGGAACCAACCGGATCACGAAGCTCCCTTTTCCTATTATTTTATCGGAAAACCTGGGAAATCCCAGAAGGTGATCGACCGAATATTGAGGGATTACTACGGCATAGGAGAGAATGGGCTGGCCTTGTCAGGAATGGACGATGCCGGGGAAATGTCTTCCTGGTATGTCATGGCAGCATTAGGGTTGTACCCTATTTCTCCGGCTGATGCCAGATATCTGGTGACCGTACCCATTTTCGATGAAATCAAATGGCAACTGGATCATAATAAAGAGTTGGTGATCAGGAAGCCGAATCCGGGAAGGAAGTTGGAAGAAATTGTGGTGAATGGAAAACCTATCGATGGTTACTTTATTCCGCATGAACTTTTTGTCAGGGGTGGAGAAATAGAGATTATTACTTCAGAGCTGTAATAAAACCATGCTGCCCTTCCGATGCCGAGATCACCGGAATGACCGATACTTCATTTTTAACAGGGATTGATCCATATGGGAAGCGCCTCCCCTGCCCGTCCGAAAGAATAAAAAAAGGAAGGCGGGTCTTATCCGGCTTGCATTACTTCGTCGAAAACCTGGCTTCTATCCAGACCGGGAAATGGTCCGAAATGAAAGCCTCCCCTCTCTGTCCATCTTCCACCCGGTATTTCAGCACTTCAATCTCCCCTTTGGTGAAGATGAAGTCGATGCGATTCTGAAGATCCGTCGGTTTGAGCTGGAAACCGTTAAAGGTGTAATCCGGACCATACGACTGGTCGGCGGAAAATCGGCTGTCCTTTAGCAAGATTTCGGATTCTTGTCCCTGGGTCAGGACCTCATAAGGAGGTGTTTCCGGTTTGAAATTAAAGTCACCGGTCACAAAGGCAGGATGCCCCCCTGAGATCTCCGTGATTTTCCGGACCAGAAGCTTGGCGCTTTCCAGCCTGGCCTTCTCTCCCCGATGATCGAAGTGGGTATTAAATACATAAAACGTCTTTCCATCGGTCTTTCTGCGAAGTTTTGCCCAGGTCACAATTCTGGGGTAGGCAGCATCCCAGCCGACACTCTTTATCTCTCTCGGTGTTTCTGAGAGCCAGAAGGTTTCGGAATCGAGAAGTTCAAAGCGGTCTTGCCTATAGAAAAGCGGACTGTATTCCCCTTCCTGCCCACCGTCTCTGCCTACACCAACGGACTCGAATTCCGGCAGGAGCTCTAACAGGTCTTCCAGCTGAGAGTGCTCTACCTCCTGGGCCCCGAAAACATCAATGTCGTTAAAGCGGATATTATCGATAAGCCAGTCCTTCCGGTTTTTCCACACATTGATCCCATCATTTTCGTTCTCATACCTGATATTAACACTCATTACCTTGATCGGGGATGCGCTCTGGTCCATTGCTTCACATTTGGTGCTGAGTCCCATCAACAGCGTAAAGAAAGAAAGGAAAAAAAATTTCATTGTGATTAATTCTGAATTCTTCAGCACAAGTTAAGGAATAAAGGCTGAAACAGGTTCTAAAGGTCTGACTAACCTGCAGCTTTCGTCAAGAAACAGCCCTGATAAATACTTCTTCCCAGGGATAATGAGCAGGTGGGTACTTTAAGCTCCCTCAGGAAATCAGAAGGATTTTATCAAAAAATGCGCCCTGTGAGGACGCATTTCAAGATTAAAAAAACAATTTTACTTACCAGTTGGTCAGCGCCTCCACTAGTACCCGTCTGATATCCGGATTGGCACCCGCAGCAAGGGCAATGGATATAACCAGACCGATCATCGCAGCAGAGAAATCCTTCAGAATCATGCGCCCCGCTTTTTTGCGGTGTTTCTTGCCTTTCTTCGTTCGCGCAAGACTGATGGCAATTTCGCGCCCCCCTATAACCCCCAGGAAAACCCAGGTCGTACTCATGGGAACCGTACTGATAAACAGCTTATAGATCAACAGGATCACATAAATACCGTCGACCAGAGTGGCGGCACGAATATCGGAGATCCTCGATTTTTCACTTACCACCTCCTGAATCTTGTCTCCTCTCAGGTAGAAAAGCAAGCCAAGCCCAAAGAATATGGTGGTAGAGAATATGATGAACTGGACGAGGGACTGATCCCTCGGAAGATATACTGCGATATTGGCCCCGTCCTGCATCACCCATACTGCCCAGAGTGTTCCGCTCACCACCCATTGAATCACTGTCCATGCGGTATGGGCTTTCCTGCTCTTAAAGTACTTCTTGATCATGTTGTATGAAAAATACCAGACCAGGAAGGAGAGAATGAAGGCCATGATATACCCGGACCAGCTCTTCCATACCACTGAAGTAATTCCGCTTGTATCTGCGGTGAAAACGCTAAGGATCAGAAAAGTGGTGGAGACCGGCATTTTCATTCTGGTCAGAATGAGAAGTACCAGAGGAGCGATGATCTGTAGAAAGCTGAAGTTATCCGGATGCGGGTAGGGCGAACTTCCGTCTGGTCCGAGCAGCCTCTGATAGGTGACATCTCCGTCGAAATAAAGCCAGCTAAAGGTCACCGTCGCGAGAAAGATGATCCCGACGAACAACCACAGGATCCACCATTTCTTATTCTTGTTGCTTTCTATAAAAGTTCCCAGAGATTGAATGCTGTCATTGGCAACCGTCGCATAGGCCGCAAAAAAGAAGCCGAGCCACATTCCTGCCTGACCCATACCACTAAGGACAGCAGCCAGGGCAATACCCACCATGACGATGGCCAGGAAGGTCTTTTCCTGAACCATGAAATCCAGTACGTTCAGGTAAGGCCTGTTCCGTTTTGTTCTTTTGAATTTTGTCTTTGCAGCCATTGACTTTCGTTTTTTATTGCCACTTTTTTCGGCGGCAAAAGTAAGGCATTATTCGACCACTTTTGCAGCGCAATATTATGGAATTGTCAACAAACGAGCCATCGGAAAATAAAAATGGCCAAAAAAAAATGCCACTCCTTAGGAATGGCATGTCAACAAAGACTTTTCAAATCAACGGCCGAAATCGAACTTGTAGGTTGCTCCACCCATAAGCTGTAGGCCAAGGACCGGATAATCCATCCATTTCTCATAGTTCTCACCAAGGAGGTTATAGCCTTTGGCAAAGATCGACAGCCTGTCGTTAAAACGATATCCCAGATTGGCATTAAGGTCGACATAACCATCAAGGGTTACGATCTCATCGGGACCCGGATTAAGTGCAAAACTTGGAATATGGTCTTTCCTCTCTCCCACAAAGAAAACATTGGCCCCCGCGAACCAGCTCTCAGAGATCTGGTAGTCCGCAAGAATGTTCGCCTTTAGGTTCGGGAGATTCCATGCCTCCTCCTCCACGTCTGTATCATAAGTAAAAACCTCTGCATTGACACCAAGGGTAAAATCCCTGCTGAGATCAAATACCAGCTCCCCGAAAGCCGAGAGCGTCTTGACCTGATCATAGACCACTGCAAAAGAATTGCCGTATTCGTAATCTTCCCTGTCCGAATTGGCCACCCAGGGTAGAGAATGGATCAGGGGCTTATAATTCTCGGAGATATAGCTTCCCCTGATATTGTATCCGACAGATCCTGAAAGTTTCCCCTTGGCTCCTACATAGCCGTTATACTGCCGATCCGTGGGATGGATCACAAGATTTGGTGCAAGGAAAGGATTTAACTGAACCAGCTCATAGTATGAATTCTGGCGAAGTTCCCCCTCCAGGCCGGCATAGGCGATGAAATATTCTCCGGCGAGCGCATAACTGGCCGTGACCTGAGGATAAACATAGATGTTGCTTTCACCCCCGTTGGAGTCATAACTGTAATAAACGCCGGCACCGAGATCAAGAGTAAGATCATCCCGCAGGACCAGGAGTCCGGAGGCGACCCCCAGGTTAAGAAAGTTAAATTCGTTTGTCGTACCCGCAAGTGGTTGTTCCGCAAAGGTGGTACTGAGATAGTCCAGGAGAAAAGTGGTATTGAAGAGCTCTCCTCCTATCGGGATTTCCAGACTTGGCTCCACCTGGAAACGATGCTCGACCGAGCTGTAATCATCTCCGAAATAGCGGTAACTGGCAGCGGCACGATCAAAAAAGGATTCATCCAGGGTGATCTCTCCTCCTGCACGAACGCTGTAATAATTATGTTCCGGAGTAAATCCTTCCATGTCGGTGCCCAGCGGAAAATCGACACCATACCAGTTGTGCAGCTGGTGCTCCACCCCAAAATCCGTGTTCCAGACCATGTCCCGGTTTCGGGAGGTATAGTTGAGATTGAGCTCAGTGTCGTAGTAGTGATGGTCAAATTCGACCTCCTCCATCCCTCCCTGAGCGGAATTGTGGTTCAGGAAGATCCCGAAGTTGTCGGACCGGCTGATTTCGATATTGCTATAGAATTCCGCAAGAACGCTGGTATAGCTACCAAAGCCAAGTGTGATATAGTTATCGTAGATCTCGGGTGGCCGCTGGCGCTCCACATTGGCAGCCCTTCCCTTGGCGGGAGCGAAGGTAGAGGCTACCGGTACCGAAATGATCGAATACTGGACGATTTTCTTCTCCATGCCCAGGGAATCCGAAATCGACGGGGTTTCCCTGATCTTGTTCGCATCGTTGACACTTGGAGAATATGGCTTTACCACGACCACGGTCTCGCTGCCGAGGTCCTGGGCCATCATAGTTGCAGAAAACAGTAGAAAGAGGGTTAGAATGCTGTTCCTTAAGAAGTTGATTTTCATGGGAAAATTTTTGATTCCGGAATTAGTTGTTGGTTTTTACCGAAGCGTTGGTCTTGGCTTCCTGTTCTTTTATTCTCGCCAGTTCCTGCTCTGCCTCTCTCACCACTTCAGGGAACTGTTTGAAATTATTGATCACGTTATCCAGGATATAGGTAGCCTGGTAGGCATCTCCAAGGGCGTAAAAGTTTTTGGCCATCAGGACCAGTCCCTTGGCTCCGTAGAGCTTATACCCGGAATAATCCCTGGCCAGTTTTTGTACGGCCTCATTGGACGCCTGGTAATTTCCGGCTTTGTTCTTGAAATAAGCGTCGTAATAAAGCGCTTCTGCGGCAAGTTCTCCTTTGGCGGTTTTCAGTACCTCCGCATAGGCCTCTTTCGCTCTTGCCTCGTTCCCGGATTTGATCGCAGCTCTCGCGATGATTACCCTGGCGTCGTTCCGTGCCTCCTGTTCGGCTTCAGGATTTGATAATACCTTTTCCGCGTATCGCTGGGCCTCCTGATAATTTCCCATCTCAAGATAGGATTTCATCAGGTTGGACTGGGCAAAGACGATGTTCTGCGGGAAACTGGCTTCTTTTTCCAGCCTCAGCAGGACCGGTACTGCCTCCGAATAATTTCTGTTTTCCAGGTAGATCTCCCCCAAAGTGGAAAGCGCCTGTTCCGTATATTCAGACGAGGAGGTCTTCAGGACGTACTGAAAGTGGGGAATACTCTTTTGTTTCTGCCCCTCCCTGTAGTACAGCTGAGCGAGATAAAAATTCGCTTCCTGGTCGTGCAGCCCGTTGGGAAATTGTTGCACGTACTTCTCCAGGGCGGAGATAGCCTGAGCGGTGTTGTTCTCCAGGTACTGTTTTTCAGCCGCCTCAAAGGTCGTGTTATCCAAATCGGCATCGGTAACCTCTACGAAATCCAGATCCCTGACCCAGGCAGCATACTCATCGGTACGGCCAAGGTCGATGTAGATCAGACGTGCCGTTTTAACAGCCTGAACCGCTTCCGGGGAATCGGGATATTCCCGGACCACCCGTTTCATCTTCTCCAGAGCCTGGTTTCCCTGGTCCTGATTGTAAAAGATCAGCCCCTGCTTGAGGAGGGCACGGGGAACATATGAACTTCCCGGAACATCCCTCACAAGCCTGTTGTAGGCCTCTATTCCCTCAGAGGAATTGTTCATCGCGACATGGGTATTTCCCAGCTCATATAGCGCATCATCACGGTAGGAAGACCGGGGATACTGATTGAGGAAGTTGTTAAGCTCATTGATCTTGGTGGTGTTCTGCTGTAAAAATCCGTGGCTGATCGCTTTTTGAAAAGCGGCGTAGTCCTCTTCAGGACCTCCCAGCCGGATCGCTGATTCGTAAGCCTGCATGGCTGCCGGATACTCACTGTTGACAAAATGGCTGTCGCCCAGCCGGGCATATGCATCATGTTTCCTTTGGGTATCGTTATCCGCCTTTCCGACAAAACGCCTGAAATATTCGGTAGCTCTGTCGTAATCCCGCTGCTTAAAGTAAGCGTATCCTATGTTGTAGTCGAGGTTCTCCCGTTCCGCAGCATCCTCCGCTCCGCTCATTCCCGCAAATTCCCGGTAGCCGATCAGTGCCTCCTGGAAATTCCGCAGGTTAAAATCTGTTTCAGCTTTCCAGAAGGTAGTCAGCGCAGTGATCCTCGGATCCCGCCGCTGGCTCAGCGCCTTTTCAAAATACTCCAGGGCCTGCCGGTAATCCCCCTCGTTATAAAGCTCAATACCGCGGTAGAAGGCCACCTGCTGGTATACCTGGCTGTTCTGGAAATTGCGGCTGTTTTCCAGCAGTCGCATCGCTTCCTCATAATTTTTTGAGGTGATGAAGGAATTGATCAGCAATTCATTGATTTCTTCCCTGGCAGGAGATTGCGGATATTTTTCCAGATAACTCATGAGCACCTGAGGAACGCTTTCATAGCTGTTCCCGATTTCATAGCTCAGTTTGGCATAATTCAGGGCAGCGTCGGCCTTGATCTGGGGGTCAAAATCCATTTCACTGGCATTCTTGAAGGCATTGAGCGCCTGCTGCTTCTGGCCCGCTTTCAGATATGACTGCGCAAGATGATAATAGGCGTTCTGGGCAACCGCGTTCTGCCCATCGATAATCTTGTTGAATTCAGAGATCGCCTTTTCGTAATCGCCCTGCTGGAAATAGGCGTATCCGAGCTGGTAATAATCCGTATTGTTCCATTTTCCCCGCTGACCCTGATATGCCTTGAGATAGGGAATGGCCTTTTCATACTGCCCGAGATTGAAGTAGCTCTCCCCGATAATCTTATTGAGCTCGCTTTTGTCTCTGCGGTCGGCCCTTGGCAATTGTTCCAGGGCAAGCGCTATGGCCTTTTCGAAGTTACCCTGTTTGAAGTTCATGTCAGCCTGGAAGTAAGACAGATCCTCCTGATAGCGCTCCTCCCCTTCTACCTCCTCGAAAAGCTCGCTGGCCTGCTCGTAATCATCTCCCTCATAAGCCATGAACCCCAGGTAATAGCTGGCCTGGGAACCATATTTTTCGGAATTCTGTACCCGGCTCAGGTATGTCTTTGCCTCTTCATACTGGTTCGCCCTGAAATAGGCATATCCATTATTGAAATAAAACCGCTCCTGCTCTGCCCGGCTCAGGTCATCCTGATCGATCATATCGTACCATTTCCGGGCAAGGGAATACTTTCCGGTCTCGAAATAATAATCCGCCACATCAAGATAGGCCGCATTTGTTTTTGTGCTGGTTGGATACCGCTCTACAAAATCCTCCATGAGTTCATCGGCACCTGGCTGGTTGAGCCGAATGGCGGCATTCGCTATATAATAGGCGCAGTTGGATTTGATCCGCTCATCATCGACCTCATCCTGGACCTCATCGAACAGGGCCTGGGCAGCAAGGTATTGCTGATTGTTGTACAGTTCCAGGGCGCGATTGTAATCCGAAAGCGCATTGGTGTACACTGCAGACTGTTGAGAGAAACCGGAAAATGACAGAAATAGGAAGGCAACAAAAATGGAAATTTTGTTCGGTATCATTCGGAGATATTTATTTTGTTGATGACTCAAAGATATAAGAAACTCTCAGGTAATAACGCCGGAAAGCGCACATAAATTATACGACTGCGTTAATTCGAGCTTAATTTTCCTAAGGAAAATTCACAGAAGAAATGCAACAGGAATCTTTGGTTTTGCGTTCTCTTTGTTACTTTTACCATTCCAAAAACTATTCTTCATGGCCAACCCCGTGCTGTATCTAAAAGACGCTTCGATCTATCAGCGGGAAGCGCTCATCCTTTCAGAAGTAAATGTCGAGATCAACAACGGTGAATTCGTCTACCTGATCGGAAAGACCGGAACCGGAAAGAGTAGCTTCATGAAGACGCTCTACGGAGACCTTCCCCTTGTAGAGGGAGAAGGCAGGATCGTCGGTTATGATCTTCGTACCCTGAAGGAGAAGGAGATACCTTTCCTGAGAAGGAAGATCGGAGTGGTGTTCCAGGATTTTAAGCTGCTCAATGATCGGAATGTCAATGAAAATCTCCTGTTTGTCCTCCGCGCCACCGGCTGGAAGGACAAGAGTGCTATGGACCACAAGATCGAAGAGGTGCTGGGGAAAGTGGGCATGAAGACCAAAGGTTTTAAGAATCCATACCAGCTCTCCGGTGGGGAGCAACAACGGATCGCCATTGCCAGGGCGCTGCTCAATGACCCTGAACTTATTCTCGCCGATGAACCTACAGGGAATCTGGATCCTCAAACCTCTGTGGAGGTTATGGAGGTGTTGCAGCAGATCAGTAAGAACGGTAAGACGATTCTTATGGCCACCCATGACTACGCCCTGCTCCTCAAGTACCCGTCGAAGACCCTGAAATGCGATGGGCAGAAGGTATTCGAAGTAGTCCAGAAAACGGTTTAAATCTCTATTGTCCCCTGAAGAAGATAATGGTACTTAAGGTCCTGGTAAGGATATTAATATCCAGGAAGAGGTTACGGTGTTTGATGTAGTATAAGTCGTACTGCAGCTTTTCCAGACTGTCTGCATGGCTGTCTGCATAGTCTGTCATCACCTGCGCCCAGCCTGTCAGACCAGGCTTTATGAAATGCCTGGTATCATAAAAGGGAATTGATTCCGACAATTCCTTGACGAAGACCGGGCGTTCCGGTCTGGGTCCTATCAGGCTCATTTCTCCTTTAAGGATGTTGTAAAACTGAGGAAATTCATCTAGTCGGGCCCGTCGCAGGAATTTTCCGAAACGGGTGATCCGGACATCATTCTTCTGTGCCCATTGCGCCCCGTTCTCCTCCGCATTACACCGCATGGTCCTGAACTTATAGATGGTAAAGGTTTTGCCGTTCTTGCCTACCCGTTCCTGTCTGTAAAACAGACAGCCCTTATTGGCCATGAAATTGCCGAGGTATACGAAAGGCAAAAGCAGAAGGCCCAAAAGCAAACCCACTATGGAGACTACGACGTCAAAGAACCTGTGAAAGAACAGGTAGAACTTGTTATCGTTACTTCGACTCCTGGGAAAGAATTTATAAAAGTTTTTCTCGATATGCTGGACAGGAATTTTACCCGTCTTCTCCTCATAAACATAATTGTAGTCCCTGACGCTGAAACCTTCCTTCAACAGTTCAAAAATCCCCTCTGCGAACCCGGATGTCTCTGTCATAGGGTCCACCCCGGAAATCAGGAGTTCGTCGATACCGAGTTTCTTGATTGTCGGCCTGAGTTCCTCCCAACTATATTGCGGAAGCCGACCACTTTCAAGGGACGCCATTCCGGATCCCTTTCCAATATATCCAACCACATGGTAGTTGGGATCTACCTTTTGCAACTGATCTGCCACCACCTCAACTTCCCGGGGAGGCCCGCTGATGAGCACCCTCCGATAGAACCTGGGAGAGGAGACCAGCGTGATATACGCATACCTCCAAAGCAGTAAGGTCACGATGATGGCCAGGTAAAAATAAACGATCTGGAGCCGATTCTCTGGCAGGACCGGAGTCAGAACTGGAGTCATCAGAAAGAACAGGACGGTGACAGAAGTCGTCAGAACGATATTTTTCACCACGGTATAGTACTGGCTGGATTTCTGAAGATCATACATCTCAAAAATGCTGGAAAAGAGGCTAAGATACACAGCCAGGACAATGCTCCAGTGCCAGAACTGGGAATTGATGTGAAAGTACTCCAGGCGAAATAAAATGCCCACAAAATAAAGCGAAAAGAGGACCCAGACCACATCGAAGATCCTGAGAAATACCTTTCGTTCCGATATTTCGAAATGTAAGACAGATTTACGGGGCATGTAAATTTCTTTTCCGGGATAAATATACTAAAGACTCCTCAGGTTCATGTTAAAATAACGGTCTTTGTCAATCCCATTGATCAGTCGGAAAAACTGGATTAACTTTCAGTTATTCAGTAGCTTATTCCAATAATTTTTGACGTTTTCCCAATCCATTCGAATTGCCTTTTCTCTGGCAGCCAGGCTGATCTGCAGGGCCTTGCCAGGTTCTTGAGTCAGGTTTTCGACGGCATCTGCCATTTCCTGAGCATTGTCAGGAGACACAAGAATGGCCTCCGTCTGATCCGCGACCAGATAAGGAATACCTCCCACTTTTGTGGAAACAATAGGAAGGCCAAGCGCCATGATTTCTATCAGGCTGACAGGGGTGTTATCAGTCCTGGCCGTATTTAGGAAGATGTCATAGTCCGAGGACAATGTCGCTATCTCCTTCCGGTCTAGCTTTCCAGGAAACAGGACAGGAAGGTTTTTTTCCTTGGCTATGGCCTTACAATGGTCGAGACTGTCATCCTTAGCGGGACCTACCATACAGAGTTCAGCCTCAGGAAATTTTTTGAGAAGAACAGAAAGTACCTCAAGTGCCAGTTCAGGGTTATATATACTGGAAAATGACCGAACCCAAAGGAGCCTGCAGCGGAGTTCTTCCCTTCTCTTAAAGGGAAACTGATCAATCTGGATACTGTTAGAAATATAGGCCAGATTATCCAGACCATAATCGCTAAAAATCTCATAGAGATACCTCGAAGGGCTTACATTACTGTAGGCATTTTTAAAGAAAAATCGGGCAGCCCCTGTCCGATCCTTCAATCGATTCGGAAGATTTCCGCCATGAAGAATGGGTATATACCTGATACGAAATAAGCTACATAGCGCCCCGATTAAAAAGGCATAAATGAAATTTTGGGTACTGTAGGTATCGATCAGCACATAATCCGCCCATTTCCTATTCTGGTAGAGGCTTCGGACCATATCATAAAGCCGCCCGATTTTATTCTTAACATTTGAAGCCGTTTTTACTGCAAAACCCTCTTTTCTCAGCAGGGGTGCAAGCGTTTCGATCGTCGTAGGTGTCCCACCTCGTCCGCTGATGATATTCCCAATGTATAGCACGTTTTTCAATCCAGAGGTAAAAATAGAAAAGTCTTAAAACTAATGACTTTCCAAAAAGAATATTCTACTTACGAATTATCTATGACTCCTGGATATTCTGGTGATGCTGACCCCTCATTCTGGCTATACTGACCCCTCTAAAGA
>CAMPKA010000011.1 GCA_946887075.1 uncultured Salinimicrobium sp. | reverse complement strand
AATAGCAGAGAGGAAGGGATTCGAACCCTCGATACGCTTTTGGCGTATACACACTTTCCAGGCGTGCGCCTTCGACCACTCGGCCACCTCTCTAGTTTGATTTTTGCAACGGCTCGCCAAATAACGAAAAAAATTCTACGCCTGTCAAGTAGCACCTGGACTTTTTACGACATTTCACCTCTGAGAGAGGTCTCGAAAATGGTCTTGAAGACCTTTGGGGAAAGATCCTTACCAAGGAGATACATCAATTTGGCAACAGCAGCCTCTGTCGTGATGTCCTTTCCTGAGATGACCCCGATCTTCTTGAGTTGGGTACTGGTTTCATATTGCCCCATCGCCACGCTTCCTCCAATGCACTGGGTTACATTGATGACCACTACACCCCTGGAGATCAAGCCTTCTAGAAGCCGAATGAACCACTCCTCAGTAGGAGCATTTCCACTACCATAGGTTTCCAGGATGACCCCTTTTAAATCGGGCTTATCGAAAATATGCTCTAGCAGGCTTTTGTTGATCCCCGGAAAGATCTTGATCAGCGCGATCTGGTCATTGAACCCTTTGTGAAGCTTCATTCTCCTTCGGTTGTTGGGCTTCCAGAGAGCGGGTTCATTTACGCTGATATGCACCCCGGAGGACACCAACGGAATATAATTTGGGGAGGCGAAAGCCTGGAAATGCTCCGCGTTTACCTTTGTGGTGCGGTTTCCCCGGTACAGCTTATACTCAAAATACAATCCCACTTCCGAAATAAGCGGTTTTCCATGACGTTGCAAACCCGCTATCTGGATACTGGTGATCAGGTTCTCCTTGGCATCGGTTCGGAGGTCTCCGATGGGCAGCTGAGATCCGGTGAAAATTATCGGCTTGGACAGGTTCTCGAACATAAAGCTCAGGGCGCTTGCGCTGTAGGACATGGTGTCACTGCCATGGAGGACCACGAAACCATCATATTCCGCGTAGTGCTCCTCAATGATCTCCGCGATCTGGATCCAAAAGGAAGGCTTCATGTTCGAGGAATCGATAGGGCGTTCAAAACTGATCGTATCGATGTGATGCTCCAGCAATTTTAACTCGGGTATGTTCTGGAGGAGCTCATTAAAATTAAAGGCCTTTAATGCACCGGTCTCAAAATCCTTGACCATCCCGATGGTTCCCCCGGTGTAGACAAGAAGAATTTTAGCACTTGCTTTCATTCACGGCCATCTTGTTTGCAACGGGATTTCCATACATCAGAAGATAACTGTTTACTTCCAGCGGATTGCTCACATTTGCCCTCCGGGTAAGCCTCCGTTCGAATTGCCGTTTCTCCTTCAGGGTGTACTCATTCTGAAAGGTATTGGTTCCGTGGACCAGATCAAAGGCAATGTAATTGGAGGGCCACAACCGATAGTTCTTATGAATCCGGCCATCGATATAGGAGGTCAGGCATTTAAGTTGTTCATTAACCGGACCTGCCTGCCGTTCGATATTTCTGTAAACCTTTTCCTCTATAGGCTTTCCTGCTGAGATATGGATCCTGCCTTTGTTTCCCAAAGCCCCTTTAATGATCGACTTGAAATCCTCATTGGCGGACTTGATATAAATCGTTTCCATACGTCTGGCAAGGATCTCGGGAAGCTTCATAATGTCTGTAGGGTCGAATTCGTAGGAAATAGAAACCGGAACGATCCTGAGCCTGGAAAAGTATTCTGCCAGGCTGTCATTCCCTTTGGCCATGGCCAACATCTTTAGAACACCCTGCTGCGTATTGTCATTGCCATCCTTGGTCCTCCCCTCTCGCTGGGCCATCCATACGGAACGTCCCTCCTCAAGGATGAGTTTTCGGATATATTCCGAGAGCGTCTCAGAACTGCGCAGCATCTCCCTGGGACTCAGGCCTCTCTTGACAAGAAAATTGCGGTTGAGTTTTGAAAGGGCCAGTAAAAAAGGTCTCTTGACCAGGTTGTCTCCGATGGCAGAGGCTGTCATCTTGAGACCTGATTCGTACAGGACACAATTGAGAAGAGAGGTATCCAGGACGATGTCCCGGTGATTGGAAATATAAAAATAAGCCTGGTCCTTTCTGAGATTTTCAAAACCGGAATAGGTCATTCCGTCTGAACTTTTGCTCAATACTTTTTGAACGGTATAATAAATAATCCGGGTCTGAAAATCCCGGATGGATTCACATTCCAGTACCCTTTTCTGAATATCCTGGTAAGGCTCTCCCGGGAATGTGAACTGAAGCATCGCCTTGATCATCGGGTGATCCACATACTCCCGGAGTGCATCCTTCACTTCAGCATCCTCAAAAAACCTGATATCATCGTATTTTTTCCCCATTTCTCAGCAAAAGAACGAAATATAATAGAATTCCGCAGTTCAAACGGAAAATATCTCCCTGGAGTTCTCTGTTGTGATGGCGGCGATATCCGCCGGAGAACGGCCGTAAATCAGGGAAACCTTTTCAAGAACCTCAACAAGATACGAACTTTCATTTCTTTTTCCGCGATATGGGACAGGGGCCAGATAGGGTGCATCGGTTTCCAGTACGATCTGGCGCAAGGGAATCTGGTCGAGAAACTTGTCGATCTTCCCGTTCTTAAAGGTAACTACCCCGCCGATCCCGAGTTTCATCCCCAGGCCTATAGCCCGATTTGCCTGTTCGAGATTTCCTGTGAAACAGTGAAAGATCCCGAAAAGCTGATCATCCTGTTCTTCCTCCAGGACTTCGAAAACTTCGTCAAAGGCGTCCCTGCAGTGAATGACGATCGGAAGCTTGTATTGCTTTGCCAGACGGATCTGGAACCGAAATGCGTCCTTTTGGATTTTCAGGGTAGACTTGTCCCAGTAAAGATCTATACCGATCTCTCCAATGGCGTAGAAAGGACGCTGTGACAACTGCCTTTTTACCAGCTCAAGCTCTTCCCGATAATTTTCCTTCACATGAGTAGGATGCAGGCCAGCCATCAGGAAAATGTGCTCTGGATATTGGCGTTCCAGATCATACATCGCCTGGACATAAGCGGAATCAATAGCAGGAATGAAAAATCTTGAAACCCCGGCGCGCAGCGCACGGTCTATCATCTCCGTCCTGTCCTTATCGAAAGCCTCACTATAGAGGTGGGTGTGGGTATCGGTCAATATCATAATGGCAAAAATAATCGATTTAAGACAGCTATCTTTGCCGGAAAAGAAAAAGAATGGCTTCCCTGAAAAGTTTCCTTAAAGAAAAAGGCTATAGAAAAATTCCGCTGACTTACACAGCCACTCGGCATCTTGAGGTAAAGGCAAAGATCAATAAGATCGAAGGTACTTTTATCCTCGATACAGGCGCATCCAGCACCTGTGTCGGCTTTGAAGCGGTTTCGCACTTCAATCTGCTGGCTGAGGAAAGCGAAGTCAAGGCAGCAGGAGCAGGTGCGACCGATATGCTGACACAGATCGCACAGAAAAACGTGATCGAGATCAAAGGCTGGAAAAAGAAAAAAGTGGATCTCGTTCTTTTTGATCTGAGGCATGTCAATGATGCCCTGGTCAATCATAATGCGGAAAAAGTTCAGGGAATAATCGGAGCGGACCTGCTTAAAAAAGGAAAGGCCATTATCGATTACAAGTCGATGAGTCTATACCTGAAGTAATGAGGTGTCATAGGTAAAGGTCCTGGTTATGAGAAGCCGGGTGATAAGCCGCAGTAAAAAATGGGGGCAATCCCCCATTTCTCATTTACCGAAGATGAAAGAACTTAGGGACAAAACCCCAAAGCTATGAATCCATCATCCAAGAAATCGCTTCCACTTATTCCTGGCCTGCTGGCCCTATTTGTGCTCCTGGTCCTCTTCCTTAACTTCTATTCCCTGATCATCTCAGGTTGAACTACAGGTATTTCCCGACTATAGTTCGAGGGCGCGTTTAACATCGTTATCCATAAGAAGTTCTTCCGGATTTTCAAGCGCTTCCTTTACAGCGACAAGGAAACCAACAGATTCTCGACCATCGATTATCCGATGGTCATAGGAGAGCGCTACATACATGATTGGCCGGATCTCTACATGTCCCTCTACCGCAACTGGTCTTTCGACGATGTTGTGCATACCCAGTATCCCGCTTTGAGGAGGATTGATAATAGGCGTAGAAAGCATGGAGCCAAATACCCCGCCATTGGAGATGGTAAAGGTTCCGCCTGTCATTTCATCCACTGTGATCTGTCCATCCCTGGCCCGGATAGCGAGTCTTTTTACTTCTGCTTCTACTGCTCTGAAGCTCATGTTTTCGACATTTCTCATCACAGGTACCATCAGCCCCTTGGGACCTGAAACTGCAATGCTGATATCCTTGTAGTCATATTTGATCTGATAATCACCGTCTATCATTGAGTTGACATCCGGATAAAGCTCCAGTGCCCGGACTACCGCCAGGGTAAAGAAGGACATGAAGCCAAGACTAACACCATGTTTTTCCTTGAATTCCTCCTTATACTGCTTTCTCAGACTGAAGATTGCTGACATGTCCACCTCGTTGAAGGTGGTAAGCATGGCTGTCTGATTCTTTGCCTCGACCAGCCGCTCAGCCACCTTCCTTCGTAACATGGACATTTTTTTTCTGGACTCACCGCGTTTTCCCACCCCTGGGGTCCCCATGGAAGGCTGTGCCTTTAGCGCATCTTCATGCGTGATTCTTCCGTCCCTGCCTGTTCCCTGAACCTGATCTTTTTCTATCCCTTTCTCATCCAGCACCTTTCTTGCTGCAGGTGAAGGGCTTCCTGATGCGTAAGTCTCCTTCTCCTTTTTGGAGGGTGTTTCGGTTGCTTTCTCCTGCTTAGCCTTAGGCTCCTGTTCCTCGGCAGGGGAGGATTTCTTTTTTTCTGCTGCATCTTCCTTAGAAGGCGCCTCCTCAGGTTTGGCTGCCTCCGTATCTATAAGACATACAACTTCTCCAACCGCGACGGCATCTCCTTCCTCTGCCTTAAGGGTGATAATACCGCTTGCCTCAGCAGGAAGTTCCAGGGTTGCCTTATCACTGTCCACTTCGGCAATTGCCTGGTCCTTTTCAACATAATCTCCATCCTTTACCAGCCACTGGGCTATTTCTACCTCGGTTATGGATTCTCCCGGAGAAGGGACTTTCATTTCTAAAGCCATGATCTTATTTTTTTTGTTGATGCTTGCCGGACAGCGTCCGGAATTTTTTAATGATTAAATTGCCGGTTCTGAATTTTTGTCGAATACAGATTCCAGGACCTTCTGATGACGTTTTTTGAATCGCACAGCACTTCCTGAGGCTGGCGAGCCGTAGAATTTACGACTACAGACCCTGAAATTTTTCGCTTCCTCAAGGTGGAGGAGCAAATGCGAATAGGCCCCCATGTTTCTCGGTTCTTCCTGGGCCCAAACCACATCCTCAGCTTTCTTATATTTTGCTATCATTTCCTGGATCCGTCCTGAGGGAAGGGGGAACAACTGTTCAAGTCTCACCAGGGCAACATCCTCCCGTCCCAGTTCCTCCCTGCGCTCCAGCAAATCATAGTAGAATTTTCCCGTACAGAACACAAGTGAGGTCACCTTCTCGGGATCAGCCTCTGTATCGTCCAGCAGCGGCTGGAAACTTCCCTTGGCGAATTCTTCCTTGGTAGAGACCACCTTTGGATGACGAAGCAGGCTTTTCGGGGTGAAGATGATCAGCGGTTTGCGGTAATTGGCCTTCATCTGCCTTCTGAGCAGGTGAAAAAGATTCGCTGGCGTGGTTACATCTGCTACGAACATATTATCCCTGGCACAGAGTTGCAGATAGCGTTCCATTCGCCCTGAGGAATGTTCCGCTCCCTGCCCCTCATACCCATGAGGCAGATACATAACCAGACCATTTTGGAGCTTCCATTTATCCTCAGCGGCAGAGATATACTGATCAATCATGATCTGTGCGCCATTGCTGAAATCCCCGAACTGTGCTTCCCAGATGGTGAGGCAGTTCGGACTCGCCATCGCATATCCGTAGTCAAATCCTACGACGCCATACTCTGACAGCAGGGAATTGTAGATTTTGAAATCACAGGAGGTCCCTTTCCTGTTGTCACAGAAGGCGCCTTTAATTCTATTCAGAGGGATGATTTCCTCTTCACTTTCCTCCACCTTCACTACGGCATGACGATGGGAAAAGGTTCCTCGCTCCACATCTTGGCCACTCATTCTCACGTTGAAGCCTTCCTTGATCAGGGTCCCGTAGGCGAGCATCTCCCCCATTCCCCAGTCTAGACTGTCAGACTCAAAAAACATCTTATGTCGTTGCTCGAACAACTTCCGTATTTTTTTGAGGAATTTTTTATCCTCTGGAAGTTCAGATATCGCTTCTGCAACCTCTGAAAGCGTTTTCATGTCGACAGAGGTGTCCACCTCCTGCATCATCCTGTTCTCGTCCACTGATTCGAAACCTTCCCACTCATCCTGCATGAATGGCATGACCACGGTATTTTCTATCTTCTTTGAATCCTCCAGATTCTCCTCAAGCTTTGCCCGATATTCCTCCTCAAGCTTTTCGAGATAGGAGTCCTCGATCAGTCCCTCTTTCTTCAGTTTCTCCGCATAAATATCTCTGGCATTCTGATGGCTGCTGATCGCTTTATAGAGTTGGGGCTGCGTAAACCTCGGTTCATCCCCTTCATTATGACCATATTTACGGTATCCCAGCAGGTCGATGAATACATCCCGGCCAAACTTCATCCTGTAGTCCAGCGCAAACAGAACGGCATGAACCACGGCTTCGGCATCATCGGCATTGACATGTAGGACGGGAGAGAGGGTGACCTTCGCAACATCCGTACAATAGGTAGAGGATCTTCCATCAAGGTAATTGGTGGTAAATCCCACCTGGTTGTTTACGACGATATGAATGGTTCCTCCGGTCTTGTATCCTTCCAGCTGCGCCATCTGAACAATTTCGTACACGATACCCTGACCGGCAATTGCAGCATCTCCGTGCACGATTATGGGAAGAACATTCATAGATGCGCCGTTGAAATGCCTGTCCTGCTTCCCTCTGGTAATTCCCTCCACGACTGCTCCGACCGTCTCCAGATGTGACGGGTTCGGCGCGATGTTGATATTGATCTCTTTACCGCTGTCGGTTTTTCTGCAGGAGGTCCAACCCAGGTGATATTTTACGTCGCCATCAAAAATATCAAGCTCATAATCCTTTCCGTCGAATTCGCTGAAGATGTCTTTAGCACTCTTCCCAAAGATGTTGGTCAGAGTATTGAGCCTGCCCCTGTGGGCCATGCCCATCACGAAGTCCTTGATTCCGAGATCTGCCGCCTTTTCAATGATCGCATCAAGGGCAGGAATCAGGCTCTCCCCCCCTTCGAGAGAAAATCTTTTCTGACCTACGTACTTGGTATGGAGAAAGGCTTCGAAGGAAACAGCTTCATTGAGCTTTTTCAGAATATGTTTTTTCTGGTCCTCTTTAAAGGAGGGTTGATTCTCATTGATATTCAGCCTCTCCTGGATCCACTGGATCTGTTCGGGATTCCTGATATACATGTACTCTATCCCGATGGACTGGCAATAGACTTTCTGAAGGTGCTCGATAATTTGCCGAAGGCTCGCCGGCCCCAGACCAAGGATTTCTCCGGCATTGAAAACCGTGTCCATGTCCCCGCTGTCCAAACCGAAATGCTCGATATCCAGTGTCGGGCTGTATTTCCTCCTTTCCCTTACAGGATTTGTTTTGGTAAAGAGGTGTCCCCTTTTTCGATAGCCCTCAATGAGATCCACCACCCTAAACTCCTTGACCACCGTTTCAGGAAGATCTACCGGTTCTCCGGTCTCAGGATGGTCCACAACGGCAGTTCCATTGGAGGAACTTTTCACCCCAAAGTCAAAGCCTTGGAAAAAAGCCCTCCAACTCGGTTCGACGGTATCTGGAAATTGCAGGTATTGATCGTATAAATCAGCGAAGTAGGCTGTATGTGCCGCATTCAAAAATGAAAATCTGTCCATAAGATGAAACTACTGTTCCTTTATTGAAAACGTTACAAAAATACAATTTTTAAAAATGATCGATTGGGATGGCGATATATTTCCCAAATAGTGTAATAAGTTTTAACAGGTAGGCACTAGAACAAATCAAATACTCGGCGCTACCCGCCATTTGTCGGAGGTCGGATCAGACCTGGCGGTCCATGAGGTTCTCTCCAAATTTCCGGAGAAGAAGTTTCTTTTCATCAGAAACCTCGAGTTGATCCAGAACCCGAAACGCCTCCTGAGTATACCGTTCGATTTCCTGTCTGGTCAGGTCAGCTGCGCCACTGCTCTGAAAAAGCGTTTTGACGGTCTCGATCTTTGCTGAGGAATCCGGGGGATTGATGGAATACAGATGCTCCAGCAGCCTTCCTTCTCTTGCCTCGTTTAGGGCAGAAAGGTAAAGAAATGTCTTCTTGTTTTCGATGATGTCCCCACCAATCTGTTTGCCGAAGGCCCTGGGATCTCCAAAGACATCGAGGTAATCATCCTGAAGTTGAAATGCGATACCGAGCAACCGCCCGAAATCGTAGATCGCCTTTTTATTGCGATCACTGGTGCCGGCAACAATGGCTCCCATTTGTAAGGACGCGCCCACCAGGACCGCGGTTTTATACTCGATCATCCGGAGATATTCGGCAACGCTGACATCATCCTTTGTCTCAAAATCAATGTCGTACTGCTGTCCTTCACAAACCTGAACCGCAGTTTCAGAAAAGACCTTGAACAGCGCCCTAAAAGTCTCACCTTGGTAAGGTTCCAGGAGCTGATATGCCATCACCAGCATCACATCTCCCGACAAGATCCCGGTATTGATATCCCATTTCTCATGAACGGTTTTCTGCCCTCTCCGCAAAGGAGCATCATCCATGATATCATCATGAACCAGCGAGAAATTGTGAAAGATCTCAACTGCAACAGCTGCATCCAGGGCTTCCTTCCGGTTCCCGCCGAATACCTCTGTAGAGAGCATCACCAGGATGGGGCGAATTCGCTTGGCCTGAAGCTCAAGAATGTACTGAACCGGCCGATAGAGCGTCTGCGGTTCACGCGCCTGCAACTTTGCAGCCAGATGGCTCTCAAATTCCTTCTTGTATTCCTTTGTTTCAAACATCACCGGATGATTTTGGCGCTAAAATAGCACTTCGGTTACGAAATGCGATTTTTCCACAGGCAAAAAACCAACAGGAAAACGATGGAAACTTTCATTGTGGTAAAAGTTTCCTTTCTTATCTTTGCGCCGGAAAATTTAAAGCCTTGAAAGAGCAGATCCTTAGGAAAACCGCTGAACTATTTCTTTCCCTTGGTGTGAAGAGCGTTACCATGGATGATATTGCCTCTTCCCTGGGCATCTCCAAAAAAACCCTCTATACCCATTTTCCTCGAAAGGCTGAACTTGTCAAGGCCACCGCCTTTCATGTCTTTGATCAGATTTCAGCAGGAGTCTCCGAAATTAAACTGCAGCAGCAGGATCCCATCGACGAGCTCTATGCGATCAAGGATTTCGTCCTGGCCCAGCTCAACAACCAGAAAACTTCCCCGCAGTACCAGCTGAAGAAATATTATCCCAAGATTTCCGCAATGCTGAGAAAAAAACAACTGGAGCTCATGCAGGATCTTATCGAAAAGAATCTGAATAGGGGGATTATGGCCGGGCTCTATCGCAGGGAACTGGATATTGATTTTATCAGCCGGATCTACTTTATCGGGATTATCGGGATCAAGGATCGCGATCTTTTTTCTGAAGATCGTTATGCCATAGATGAACTGATGGAGAAACACCTCGAATACCATTTCCGAGCCATTATCACCCCACAGGGTCTGAAATCACTACAGAAAAGACTAAAAGCAACTCCATGAAAAACCTCTGTTTTGTCTTGATATCGGCGTTGGCAGGTTCCACGTATGCCCAGACCTCCCCGTCTGCTGATCCGATCGAACTCTCCCTGGAAGAAGCCATAGAAATAGGTCTCGACCAGAACTTCTCCACTGAGAAAGCTGCCCTGGAAGTAGAAAAAGCGCTCTCCCAGAAATGGGAAATCATTTCCCAGGGACTCCCGCAAATCAATGCAGATGTTGATTATCAAAATTTCCTGAAGCAGCCAGTCACGCTGATCCCCGGGGAAATCGCTGGCGGGGATCCCGGTACCTTCGTCCCGGTGCGCTTCGGAACCCAGCAGAACCTCTCAGGAACCGCCACCTGGTCACAACTTCTTTTTGATGGGTCCTACATCGTTGGGGTTCAGTCAGCAAGAACGCTCCTTCAGATTTCCAAAAATGCCAAAGTCAAGACGGATCTGGAGGTACGAAAGGCCGTTATCAATGCCTACGGAAACGTTTTGCTTGCAGAAGAACATGTGGCTATCCTGTCAAAAAACCTGAAAAACCTGCAACAGAACCTGAGCGATACCAGGAAGATCTATGAAAATGGTCTGGCCGAGCTTGAGGATGTGGAACAGCTTACGGTCACCAGGCTTGGTCTGGAGAACAGCCTGAGCCGAAGTCTTCGTATGCTCGACATTTCCTACCAGCTTCTCAATATGGCCATGGGTCTCCCCGTGGAAAAACCAGTCATCCTGACCGAGGACCTTGATGATCTGGTCCTGGAATTTTACCAGCCCGGGTTGCTGGACCAGAAGATTAGTCTTGAAGAGAACATCGATGTACGAATAGCTGCCATATCAGCAGAGGCCGCTGCGATATTCGTAAAACTCGAAAAGGCCAAGGCCCTGCCAACCATCTCCGGATTTCTGAACTATGGGATAAACGGCTACAGCGATTCGTTCACCTTTTTTAAAGAACAGCAGAAATTCTATAACCAGTCCATTCTGGGTATAAACATGCGCATTCCCATCTTCAGCAGCGGGATGCGAAATTCCCGTACGAATCAGAAACAGCTGGAATACAGGCAGGCGCTGGTTGATCTTGAGCGCGTGCGAAATGAAGTCAGACTTGCCGTCGAAACGGCGCGGGCAGATTACCGGTTCAGCCTTGAAAATCTCCAGACCCAACAGGAAAGTCTCGAACTGGCGGAGAGAATTGAGCAAAAAAACCAGATCAAATTTTACGAGGGCCTTGCGAGCAGCTTTGAACTCAGCGAAGCACAGCGCCAGCTGTATACTGCTCAGCAGAATGTACTGCAGGCAATGCTGGAGGTAATTAAATCCAAAGTCGCCCTTGAGACCATTCTCAGCACCGAGACCTATCATACAAACAACTGAATCCGATTCTGATCATGAAGAAAAAAACCTTTTTATTAACTGCTTTCCTCGGTCTGCTGCTTTCCTGTGGCGGGCCTGAAAAGGATATTGATACCATCATCGAAGATGGTGACATTACTGAGATCCGAGAGAAAAAAGCGGAGCTCGGCGCTATTCAGAATGATCTTAGTGCCAAAATTGCCCGCCTGGACGCCGCAATTCGAAAACTGGACCCTGAGCATGACCTTCCTTTGGTCAAGACTCTCGAAGTGCAGGATACCTTATTCGAGCACTTCTTCCAGCTCCCGGGGGATGTAGAGACAGATGAAAACATAACCATTTATCCCGAGTATTCGGGAGTTCTTGTGGACGTCAGTGTTGAGGAAGGGCAGCGGGTTAGAAAAGGATCGGTTCTGGCGCGGATCGATGATGGCGGCCTCAAAAATCAACTCGCCCAGATCAAGACACGTGCAGCTCTGGCCAAAACCACCTTTGAGCGTCAGAAACGACTTTGGGAGCAGAACATCGGAAGTGAGATCCAGTTTTTGGAGGCCAAGACCAACTATGAGGCCGTCCAGAGCTCGGTAGAACAGATGGAGGCCCAACTTGGCAAAACCGTGGTGCGCGCCCCATTTTCCGGAATCATTGATGAGATACTGACCGATCAGGGGCAAGTGGTCGTCCCTGGACAGACTCCCTTGTTCCGGTTGATCAATCTCTCTGACATGTATATCACTGCGGCCGTCCCCGAAAATCACCTGGGATCAATCTCGGAAGGAACTGAAGTGGCAGTGGAAATACAGGCCACTGGTACGGCTTTCGAAAGCCAGATCAGCCAGATCGGGAATTTCATCGATCCCGACAATCGTACCTTCGAGATCAAAATCCCTGTTCCGGATGGACAGAAAGAGGTCAAGCCGAATCTCATCGCCAACATCAGGGTTAAGGACTATTCCGCACCGGCTGCCATCATTATTCCCGACAACAGCATCCAGAGGAACGCCGCAGGAGAAAACGTGGTTTATCTCCTGGAGAAAAAGACCGACAGCACCGGAATTGCGCAAAAACAAAAAATCATTACAGGACTTTCCTATGATGGAAGGACGGAGGTGGTCGAAGGACTTGAACCTGGAGATATGCTGATTACCGATGGTACCCGCAATCTCAGGGAGGGAGAATCTGTTCAGATCGAACTATAGCATTAGGACATGAAATTAAAATACGAATTTAAACTTTCCTCCTGGGCCATTGACAACAGGATGACCGTCTATGTCATCCTGGCTATTATAACAGTTGGGGGCCTGATGTCCTATTACAGCATGCCCAGGGAATCTTTTCCCGAGGTGATCGAGACCAAGATCTATGTCTCGACGGTTAACCCAGGAAACTCGGCGCAGGATGTCGAGAAATTCATCACAGAACCCCTTGAAGAGGAATTCAATAATATCGGGGGGGTAAGGGAAATAACCTCCACCACGTTGCAAGATTACTCTCTGATCATCGTGGAATTCGATGAGGATATCGCAGTGGATGTAGCCAGACAAAAGATCAAGGACAAAGTGGATCTTCAAAAATCCGCGACCACCTGGCCAACCCTGGACAATGGAGCCAAGGTGGAACCAACCGTTTTTGATCTGAACCTTTCTGAGGAAATGCCCATCCTCAATGTGAACCTAACCGGAGATTATCCAGTGCAGCGGCTCAAGGAATATGCAGAGCACCTGCAGGATCGGATCGAATTACTGCCACAGATCAAGGAAGCGGCTATCCGTGGCGCAGAGGAGAAGGAAGTGGAGATCGCAGTTGATGCCCACAAAATGGCAGCCTCCCAGGTCAGTTTCGGGGATATTATCAGCGCTGTGAGCATGGAGAACCAGACGATTTCCGGAGGGAATGTTCTTTCCGGGGGAATCGAGAAAAACATCAGGATCGTAGGAGAGATCAGCAATCCCGCTGAGCTCAAGAATGTCATCGTCAAAAGAGAAGGTGGGGTCGTGTTTCTAAGGGATATAGCGGAGATCAATTTTCAGGAGCAGGAGGCAACAACCTATGCTCGGGAATGGGGGGACCCGGTAGTGATGCTCGATATCAAAAAGCGCAGTGGAACAAACATGATCGAGGCTATCGAGGATATCAAAGAAATTGTAGTCCAGGAACAGGAGACATTTCTTCCAGGAGACCTGGAGATCTCCTACTCCAATGATCAATCCACCAGAACTCAAAGTATGGTGGACGACCTGGTCAATAACATCATTTTCGGAGTCATTCTCGTCGTTCTGGTCCTGATGTTCTTCCTCGGCTTTAGAAATGCACTTTTTGTCGGTTTTGCCATTCCCCTTTCGATGTTCCTGTCTTTCATCATTCTTTCCAGTATCGGATTCACCCTCAATACCATGGTGCTTTTCGCACTGGTGATGGGCCTTGGAATGCTGGTGGACAATGGAATAGTTGTGGTCGAGAATGTCTACAGTCTGATGGACCAGGGAATGCCGAGATTGAAAGCAGCCAAACAAGGCGTCGGCGAAATCGCCTGGCCGATTATCGCCTCAACTGCAACAACCCTCATGGCCTTTTTCCCGTTAGGCCTCTGGCCGGGAACCATTGGAAAATTCATGATCTTTTTTCCGATCACGCTCTCTATTGTTCTGGCATCTTCCCTTTTTGTGGCCCTGGTAATCAATTCCATGCTTACCTCGGAATTCATGAAGACCGAAGAAAAAGATCTCAGAAAAAAGAAGCTGATCCGTCTGAGCGCCATACTGGCAGGAATTGGAGTACTACTCCTGACGGGAGGATTTATTCTTGACCTCGGGCTATTCAGGGCTGCCGGAAATCTGCTGCTGCTGCTTGCCATTCTGCTCTGGGCGTATAAGTACTTCCTTCATTCCTGGATCAATTTCTTCCAGTTCCGC
The DNA here is from genome assembly GCA_946887075.1 of uncultured Salinimicrobium sp. The sequence continues at coordinate 79,622 of CAMPKA010000011.1, read as the reverse complement.
GCTTTGAAAAGACTGGAAAACAGATATGCGCATTGGCTCAAACGCGCCCTTCAGAAAAGGAACGCTTATATCGTGATAGGGGGTACCACCATTCTGCTGATCCTCTCATTTGTGCTGGTCGGAATCATCCAGCCCAGGGTCCTTTTCTTTCCGGAAAATCAGCCCAACCAGATCATCACCTACATTGAATATCCGGAGGGAACCGACATTCGGAAGACAAACGCCCTGACCAAAAAAATCGAAGCACGGATTTTTGAAGTGATTGAGAAATACGAGGATGAGGACGGGTATAATTTTATGGTGGAATCCGCTATTTCTCAAGTCGGCGAAGGGGCAGGAAATCCGCAGACCGACGGGGGGCAGCAAAACGAGATGCCGCATAAGGGCAAAGTCACTCTTACCATGCGGGAATTCAAGAAACGCAGGGGAGTGGAAAGCAGCCACGTGTTGAATGAGGTGCGACAGGCAGTTCAGGGAATCGCAGGTGCTACCGTCATTGTGGAAAAGGACGCAGCCGGTCCTCCAACAGGATATCCGATCAATATCGAGCTCAAAGGAGAGGATTATGAGAAGATGCTGGTGGAGGCGGAAGAGTTACGAGAGTATATCGACGAACTGAATATCCCGGGAATCGAAAAACTCCAGATCGACGTGAACCGTTCCAAACCAGAGCTCAATGTAACGGTGGATCGGGTCAGGGCAGGGCAGTTGGGTATATCCACGGCCGCGGTCGGTCAGACACTTCGTCGCGCCATCTATGGAGAAGAGATCTCCACTTTTAAGGAAGGTGACGAGGACTATCCCATCATCGTCAGGTTTAAAGAGGACTTCAGGTACAATGAGAACGCCCTGTTCAACCAACCGATCACCTTTAAGGATCAATCGACAGGAGATATCGTGCAGGTCCCGATATCATCAGTGACTCACAAGGACCTCAATTCTGCCTTCAGTTCTATCAAACGGAAGAATCTGAACAGGGTAATCACCGTGTACTCCAATGTGCTCGAAGGCTATAACGGCAATGCCATAGTAGAACAGCTGGAGCGGGAACTGATCACTTACGAACTTCCGGAAGGGATCAGCCTGGAATTCACAGGCGAACAGGAAAAGCAGCAGGAGAATATGGCCTTCCTCCTCAAGGCCCTCCTGATCGCCATTGGCGGAATCCTGCTGATCCTGGTCGCTCAGTTCAACTCCCTCTCCAAACCGGTGATCATACTTTCAGCGGTGGTCCTGTCTCTGGCTGGAGTGTTCCTTGGACTGGTAATATTTCATCTTGATTTTGTGATCATCATGACCATGATGGGTATCATTTCCCTTGCAGGGATTGTGGTGAACAACGCCATTGTCCTTGTGGACTATACCCAAATTCTCATCGACCGGAGAAAAGAGGAACTGGGTCTGGGCGACAGGGACCTTCTATCCCGCGAAGATTACTTCAGGCTCACGGTCGCAGGAGGAAAAAGCAGGTTGCGCCCTGTCCTGCTGACTGCCATAACGACAGTATTGGGCCTTATTCCACTGGCTGTTGGCCTGAATATTGACTTTTTTTCACTCTTCACAGATTACGACCCTCAAATCTATGTCGGGGGAGATAACGTGATTTTCTGGGGGCCTCTGGCGTGGACAGTCATCTTTGGACTAACCTTCGCAACCTTCCTTACACTGGTAGTGGTGCCGGCCATGCTCTACCTGGTCAACCGGGCAAGAATCCGCATCAGGGAAAGACGTGTTGCTTAGATCGATCCCGGTCCAGTTCATCTAAAGACCTCCACTTTTCCGGAGGTTTTTGTTTTTTTCCGGACTCTGGCAGAGTGTTTGAACCCTATAGGCTGAAATTGATTCATTAATTAAAAACCAAAGAATGAACACGCAGCTAACCATTGAAGAAAGGAACGCAGTTTTGATCTCGATGGCAAAACTAATAGCAAAGAAGAAGGAAGAAATTTTAAAAGCCAACCAGGTCGACCTGGAGCAGTATTCAGGGGAAGACCTCGCCATGAAAGACCGCCTGAAAGTTGACGAGGCTAAAATCCGTGGAATGGTCCAGTCCCTGGAACATCTGGCCTCCCAGGACGATCCTCTGGGAGTGGAACTTTTTAGTTTTCAGCACGAAAACAATATGAAGGTATATAACAGGACTGCAGCCTTCGGAACGGTGATGATCATTTACGAATCCCGTCCTGATGTCACAGTGGAAGCCGCCGGAATTGCCTTTAAATCCGGAAACAAGATCCTCCTCAAAGGAGGAAAAGAAGCCCTGCATTCAAATCTGGCTATTGTGGAGCTGTGGCACAGGGCCCTGGAGGAAAATCAAGTTCCCACCGACTGGGTGGAATATCTGCAGTTCAACAGGGAAGAGACAAGAGCTTTTTTGAAAAATCCAACGGTCCCGGTCGATCTGATCGTTCCCCGGGGAGGGGAACGCCTGATCCAGTTTGTCAAGGAAAATTCCTCAGCACAAGTGATCGTAAGCGGTCGGGGTAACAATTTTGTCTATGTCGACAAGGAAGCGGACGCCCAGACTGCATTGGATATCATCCTCAATGGAAAAACCGGGAAAATATCCGCCTGTAATGCGATAGATAAAGTTCTGGTGCATGCTCAAATGAAAGGCAAGGAGGAATTCCTTGAAAAGCTGCAGGAAGTCCTGTCAGCTCATAATGTCGAGATCTCGGCTGATCCCTCTCTCCAACACCTCAGCAGGAGCAAACCGGTGGAAAACGAGGATCAGTGGTACGAGGAATTCCTGGACTACAAGGTACTGGTAAGTGAGGTGGAGGATCTGGAAAAGGCTATTGAGAAAATCAACAAATATTCCGGAGGCCATTCCGCCTCTATCGTGTCCAAGGACGACCAGGCAGCGGAACATTTCATGGAAAACGTGGATAACGCTGCGGTTTATCATAACGCTTCTACGCGCTTTACCGACGGAGGCCAACTCGGACTCGGGGGAGAACTTGCCATCAGTACGGACAAACTTCATCAGCGGGGGCCGATAGGGCTCCAGCATTTGGTAACGAATAAATGGTTTATATACGGAAATGGACAAACTAGATAAAATACTTCAACAGAATAATATCGCAATGGAAACTCCAAAAAAGAAGAAAAGAATCCTCCTGAAACTGGGTTCTAACACGCTGACCAGGGAAACCGACCACATTTCACGCGGAAAGATCGAGGACATTGGCCGCCAGATCGCTGCGCTGAAGGATCAATATGAATTCGTGATCATCAGTTCAGGGGCTGTGGCAGTCGCCAAACAGTTTGTTAACCTGGAACGCAGCGGGGAAAACATCGATGTGAAACAGGCCTTAGCGTCAATCGGACAGCCGCACCTGATACGCATCTTTCAGGAAAGTTTCAGGGAGCTCGGCCTTCTAATATCCCAATGTCTGCTCTCCCCGAACGACTTTGACAGGGAGGATGCCAGGCAGAACATCATCAATACGGTGAATGTGCTGGTGGAGAACGATTACATTCCCATCATAAATGAAAATGACACCTCTTCTACCGAGGCGATCAAATTCGGGGATAACGACAATCTGGCGGCACAAACCGCTGCGCTTCTGGATGTAGACCTTTTTATCATCGCCACCAACACCCATGGCGTCTATAAAAAAGGTTCCATCACGGCCAAATCTCCAGAAACCATTACCCACGTGGATGATCTCAAGGAGCTGGCACGGGAAGTCGATTCAGAGACTAAGTCAGGTCATGGTACCGGGGGAATGAAATCCAAGGTCTCCGCTGCGGCTATCACCCAGAAGGCCAAAATCGAAACCTGGATAGTCAATGGTTTAGATGATAACTTCATTCTCAACGCCATTGAGGATAAGGTGCATTTCACCAGGATCAGACACTGACATATCTGGGTTAAATAGGAAAGAGCCGGGATCTGTTTTTACGGATTCCGGTTTTTTCATTTCTGTACCGGATTTCCTTTATATCCCGCGACTTCTTCTTATTTTTGCCCCCTAACAAGCAGCAACATGTACAGAAGTCACACCTGCGGTGAACTCAGAATCGATGATATAGGAACCGAAGTAACCCTTTCTGGTTGGGTCCAGAAAATCAGGGACAAGGGATTTATGATCTGGATCGATCTCAGGGACCGGTACGGCAGAACCCAGCTTATCTTTGATGAGGAACGGACCGCCAGGGGCGTGATGGAGATGGCCAGTAAACTGGGAAGGGAGAGCGTGATTCGCTGCCAGGGAAAGGTCATCGAGCGGGAGTCGAAGAATCCCGCCATGGAAACGGGAGATATCGAGATCCTCGTCTCCGAACTGGAGGTTCTGAGCGTTGCGGAACATCCCCCTTTTACTATCGAGGACGAGACAGACGGCGGAGAGGATCTCAGAATGAAATATCGCTATCTGGACATTCGTAGAAATCCGGTAAAGGAAAAACTTATCTTTCGTAGTAAAGTGGCGATGGAAACGAGGAAATTCCTTTCCTCCAAAGGTTTTATTGAGGTGGAGACCCCGGTACTGATCAAGTCCACACCTGAAGGAGCCAGAGATTTCGTGGTTCCGAGCAGAATGAATGAAGGGGAGTTCTATGCACTCCCGCAATCCCCTCAGACTTTTAAGCAACTCCTTATGGTCGGTGGCATGGACAAATATTTTCAGATTGTGAAATGCTTCAGGGACGAGGATCTACGGGCCGACCGTCAGCCCGAATTCACACAGATCGATTGTGAGATGTCCTTTGTGGACCAGGAAGATGTTTTGGATCTTTTCGAGGAGTTTACGCGATACCTGCTGCGCGAAATAAAGGGGACCGAAGTGGGTAAATTCCCTAGAATGACCTATTCCGAAGCCATGGAGAAGTATGGGAATGACAAACCGGATATCCGTTTTGGAATGGAATTCGGGGAGCTTAATGACCTCGCAAAAAACAAAGGATTCCAGGTTTTCGACCAGCAGGAATTGATCGTGGGAATCGCTGTTCCGGGAGGGGCCGGATTGAGCCGTAAGGAGATCGACGCTTTGATCGACTGGGTCAGAAGACCTCAGATCGGAGCCAACGGAATGGTTTGGGTCAAGTACAATGAAGATGACACCTTGAAATCCTCGGTCGATAAGTTCTTTGACCAGGATGATCTCCGCCAGTGGGCCACCCGAACCGGGGCAGGTCGGGGGGACCTTATCGTGGTGCTCGCCGGGGAAGCCTTTCGGACCCGAACGCAGCTCAGCGCTTTGAGAATGCATCTCGGAAACCAGCTCGGCCTGCGTAAGCCTGAGGAATTTGCTCCCCTATGGGTCGTGGATTTTCCACTTTTGGAGTGGGATGAGGAGACGGGAAGGCACCATGCAATGCATCATCCCTTTACCTCTCCAAAACCTGTGGATATCCCATTGCTCGAGACCGCTCCGGAAAAAGTTCGCGCAAATGCCTATGACCTGGTGCTCAATGGGAATGAAATCGGAGGAGGCTCCATCAGGATCCATGATGGGAAAACGCAGAGCAGAATGTTCGATCTGCTGGGTTTCACACAGGAGGAGGCACAGGCCCAGTTCGGTTTCCTGATGAACGCCTTTCGATACGGAGCCCCACCCCATGGAGGAATCGCCTTTGGCTTTGACCGGCTCGTGGCAATTCTTGACGGCCAGGAGACCATCAGGGATTACATCGCTTTTCCGAAGAACAATTCCGGCCGGGATGTCATGATTGATGCTCCCGCTCCTATCAGCCAGGCCCAGCTGGATGAACTTTGCCTGAATCTGGATCTTCCTGATTGAACTGATTTTTCAGGGACAAAAAAAAGGATAACCGATGGATGCAAAAAAGACCCAGGACATCCTGTCCAGATTTCTAATCTGGAGAAATAAACATCTTCCACAGCAGCAGTTTGTGATGATCCTCAGCGCCCTGATCGGATTTACTGCAGGTCTGGGGGCGGTTCTGATCAAAAACCTCACCCATTTTATTCAGTTGCTCCTCGAAGGAAGATTCATCTCAAATTATCATCAGGCCTTCTACTTTGTTTTCCCCCTGATCGGACTCAGCCTAACCTATCTGATCATCCGGTATGCCCTGAGGAAGAAGATCGGTCATGGCATTCCGTCCACCCTTTATGCCATATCCAAAAAAAAGGGCCTGATGCGGTCCCACCAGATGTACGCCTCCCTGATTACGGCCCCGATCACTGTGGGATTTGGTGGATCGGTTGGGCTTGAGGGTCCCACCGTAGCTACAGGAGCCTCCCTGGGATCGAACATTTCCCGGGTTTTCAAACTGGACCAGGCCACCCGGACCCTGCTAATCGGATGTGCGGCGGCAGGGGCGATGTCGAGCATTTTCAAGGCACCGATCGCCGCAATAGTTTTCGCCATTGAGGTTTTCAGTCTGGATCTCACGCTGGTTTCCCTTTTACCCTTGCTCCTCGCTTCAGTATCTGCAGTGATCACTTCCTATTTCTTCTTTGGGTCGGACATCATCCTTCCTTTTCAGGTCAAGGACACTTTTGAGCTCTCCCAGGTCCCGTTCTATGTGCTGCTCGGGCTACTTGCTTCCCTTTGTTCAGTCTATTTTACCCGGGTATACTTCAGAATAAACAAGCTTTTTGAAAAAATAGGTTCCCCGACAAAGCGGCTGATAATCGGTGGCGGGGCACTCGGAATCCTGATTTTCCTGATCCCTCCGTTGTACGGGGAAGGCTATGATGTAATCAATAATCTCCTCCAGGAGGATTATATGAAGGCACTGGGAAAAACGCCTTTTGACGCCTATATCGGAAATCTCTGGGTGGTAATTGCCCTTCTTATAGGCCTGGTGATCTTTAAAATTGTTGCGGCCTCCCTTACCTTCAATGCAGGAGGAATAGGAGGCATCTTCGCTCCGGTGCTGTTCATGGGGAGCGCTATGGGCCACTGCTTCGCCTTGTTCACCAATCACCTCAACTTGTTTGCCTCCCCCCTTTCCGTGAGCAATTTTACCCTGCTCGGAATGGCAGGCCTAATGGCCGGGGTCCTGCATGCCCCACTTACAGCCATTTTTCTTATAGCAGAACTCACCCATGGTTATGAACTCTTCATCCCGTTGATGATCACCTCTGCCATCTCCTTTATGGTCACCAATCAGATCCTCCCCCACTCCGTCTACACCATGGAACTAGCTGCCAAAGGTGAGCTGATCACACATAATAAAGATCAGGCAGTGCTCACCCTGATGGAAATCAGCCAGGTGATCGAAAAGAATTTTATTCCGCTTGAGACTGGCATATCTCTTGGTGAAATCATTCATAAAGGGGTAATGAAATCCAACAGGAACATCTTCCCCGTGGTTGACCGGGAAAGAAACTTTCTGGGTATTCTTCTACTGGACGACTTGCGTCAGGTGATGTTTGAAAAAAATCTGTACGAATCGGTGAAGATCGACGAACTTATGCAGGCAGCACCTGAGGTGATCGACCTGAAAAAAGATGGCATGAGGGATATCATGAGGAAATTCCAGGAAACTGATGCCTGGAACCTTCCGGTTGTAGACCAGAAAAAATATCGTGGTTTCGTCTCGAAATCAAAGCTGCTGACGGCCTATCGCAAAAAATTGATCGAAGTAACAGTCTGACATGATGAGGACCATAATTAAAATTCTTGCAATTCTGATCGGCTTGGCCATAGGAACCGGCTATTACTTCAAATGGCAGGATCAGGATCTTCTCGGAGACCGGATCATCGGGATTGCCGTCCTGGTAAGCGCCTTTATTCTCCTCCCCCTGTTCCTGTATCACTCCTGGAAAGGAAAGCGGCTTAAGGATTATACGCTGACTGATGAAAATATCAAGAAAATGCGGGATCGGGAGAAGCGCTAAGCGCCAGAAAGTAAAAATTTTACAAATAAATAACAGTCGTCCTCACATTGGTCCGGAATATTAGACTATGTTTGTACTTTATTAATTATTATTATTTATTACAATGGAAGGTACAGTTAAATTTTTCAATGAGTCCAAAGGATACGGGTTCATTACCAACGACGAAACAGGTAGAGATATCTTCGTTCACGTCACCGGACTAAACGGGGAAACTCTAAATGAAGGTGATAAAGTGGAGTACGTCGAAGAAGAAGGAAGAAAAGGAATGACCGCAGCTCAGGTGCGTGTTATCAACGGATAATATTAATTCTATTTCGATTCTGAAGTCCTGCACCAAGTGCGGGACTTTTTTTTTACCGTTCCTTCCGGAGCCGTTGAACTCCTTCAAGCATTACCGCCGTCATTCTGGATAGATCGAATTCATGCTGCCAGTTCCAATCCTTTCTTGCACTGGAATCGTCGATACTGGAAGGCCAGGAATCCGCGATCCCCTGCCGGAAATCCGGTTCGTATGAAATCTCAAAAGTCGGGATATGGTTCTGGATCTCCTTTGCCAGGACCTCCGGGGTAAAGCTCAGGGCACTCAGGTTATAGGAGGATCTGACCTTAACCGCATCCGCCGGGGCTTCCATCAGCATCATCGTCCCCCGTATGGCGTCCTCCATGAACATCATGGGAAGTGCTGTATCCTTTCCAAGGAAGGAGGTATACCGGCCCGTTTCAAGTGCCTGATGATAAATTTCAACCGCATAATCAGTAGTCCCTCCTCCGGGAAGGGCTTTATAGCTGATCAGGCCGGGATATCGAATGCTTCTGACATCGACTCCGAATTTCTTGAAGTAATACTCACACCACCTCTCCCCGGCCTGCTTGCTGATCCCGTATACCGTCGTTGGTTCCATGATGGTAACCTGGGGTGTGTCCTCCTTCGGGGTAGTCGGTCCGAATACTGCAATGCTGGACGGCCAGAAGATTTTTTTGATCTTTCCCTCCCTGGCCAGATCAAGCACATGAAACAAAGAATTCATATTGAGGTTCCAGGCTTTCATTGGAACTTTCTCTGCTGTTGCGCTCAGCATCGCCGCCATGAGATAGACCTCCTCTATGTCATACTCCTGAACCAGTTGCGCGAGCCGACCCTGATCCGTTGCATCTGCCAGTTCAAAGGGACCTGAAGACATCAGTTCAGCGCTACCTTCCCTGATATCACTGGCGATCACCTGGTCATTGCCCCAACGCTCCCTCAGGGCCAGTGTAAGTTCCGTTCCTATTTGACCACACGCACCGATTATTAAGATCTTTGAACCCATTTATTCTGAAATTTCGGCAAAGATATCCTTTTCGTCAAAGCTGAGAAAGCGCTGCCAGAATCTTAAGGGGCTTTGGAGACTTTTCAATATCTTTCCCCTATGAAAAAGTTGCTGTTATTCCCTCTGGCCCTGTTCCTGCTGATCGCCTGTAAACATGAAAACGACACACAGGCATCTGTCATCACGGACTCCGAAATCAGTCTGGCCGACACGCTCCGGATCAGCTCCCCCAGACAGGTGGATCTGCTGCCGGAGGCCCGTGAGCAGGTCCGGGACTGGTTGGCTTATGCCACAGCGACAGACGTGGTGGAAAATATGGAAGGGCTCACGGGGAACGACATTGTCGCGGCCTCGAACAACCTGGTCCAAATCATGGAAAACCTGCGCACCACTCTACCGGATACCCTTCAGAAGCCTGCCGTGGAAGCCCGGGCAACGGTCTTGCTGACCAAGGCTAATGTGCTATATCAGGTTGGGAATACGGCAAGGGTAAACCCGGAGCGGGTATTCCACCTTGCCCGGGATATTGTCTTTGAATTCGACAATTTCAAATTGCAGGTGAACGAGATATTCCTGAAGGCTCCGTCGGATTTCGAGAAAGAACTCGATAAGGCTTTTGAGGATTCCCTGCAAAAGGACACGCTTGCTCCTTGATTCAATCCACCGGAAGATCCTTCTTCTCAAGAGGGTGATAGGCCGGACCTTCGATCACCTCTCCATGAATGGTGAACCTGCTTCCATGACAGGGGCAGTCCCAGGAATATTCCGCATTATTCCACTCCACCACACAGCCCATATGGGTGCATGAGGCCGAAACACAATGGAGCTGTCCTGCCTGGTCCCGATGCACAGCGAGTTTATGACTTCCCTCCTCTACGATTTTACCCTCTCCAGGACGGACATCTGCTAATTTTTTATGGCTCCCGATCCCGGGGATGTTTTTTGCAAGATGACCAGGAACATGGGCATTCTCCTTGAAGAATTCCCCAGCCGATTTGAGCGGGGTGAATCGTAACGCTTTGTAGGTCTCAGCCCAGGGATTATGCCGGTCGTTGATAAGGTCATCCAGAATCATGGCAGAAAGCACCCCATAGGTGAGCCCATCGGTTGAGAATCCGGTCGCTATAAAGATATTGTTACTGCCACTTTCCCCGATAAAGGGAAGTCCATCTGCGGGTTTATAATGTTGAGCAGACCAGCGGTAATCAATCGAAGACAGTCCAAACCGCCTTTTGGCGTCGTCCTCAAGCCTTCTGTAATACTTTAAAGAATTCTCCTCTTCCCCGACCTTATGATGACCTCCCACCACGATCAGAAAGCTGCCTTCTTCAGTGTGGTAGGATCTCATAGAATGGTGGCTCTGGGAATCCGTGTCCCAGAAGATGCCTTCTGGCAACTGCTTAGAGACCCTGGCGGCAACTCCATATTCCCGATATGGGTAAACCGCAGTATGGTGGCCGAAAATTCCTTTTGGGGTATGGGTGGCCATGATAACCTTATCCGCTGTGACTTCTGCTTTTCTGGTCTTGAGGATCAGCCGGTCATCCCGCCTGTCTATACCCGTTACTTCCGAATTTTCATAAATGCTGCATTTTGAGGAATCGATCACCTGGGAAAGTCCTCTGACAAAAGCTGCCGGATTGAATTGCGCCTGGTTCTCCACTCGAAGTGCCTTTTTCACGGGTACCGGCAGCGGCAGGTCGTGAAGAATCTGCGTCTCAAGACCATAATCCACAGCTGCCTTCAACTCTTTTTCGATTGTTTCGTCCTCTTCATTTTCGCTAAAAAGAATCCAGGGAACCCTTCTGAATGCGCAGTTGATCTGATGTTTTTCCACCAGGTTCTCGACCATGTTGACGGCAGCCATCCTGGATCCGGCTACCACTCCGGCAGTTTCCTTATTCCACTTAGATTGGATATGATGCAACCTTTTGTCTACCATCGCATATAGATTTCCTGTAGAATCTCCGGTTGTACCTCCAGCTACCCGGTCCTTCTCAAGGACTGCGACTTTCTTTCCCGACCTTGCCAAGAGATAGGCAGAGGTAATACCAGTAATTCCGCCCCCAACAATGGCGACATCGACGGAGTGGTTTCGTTCGAGAGAGGGATAGGAAGTTTCGGGAGCCGTAGCTTTCCAAATTGATTTTTGCATGGGATTGGCTTTAAATACTGTTTATCAGAAATGCTGTCCGAGGGATTCTCCACAGCTACCTAAAGTTAAGGGAAAACGCCTGCTTTTTTTCGGAAACGGCTGTTAGTTTTTTGTTAATCCACCTATTGTAACACAAGAGCATCCTGAACGTCTAAACAATAAAACACTAAGATGCCAAAGATTATTCTGTTTTTTGTTGCTGCCCTGATGCATCCCCTGGTACCTGTCCAGGCGCAGGAGGTAAAGGCACAGGTCTTGGATGCTTCCACTAAAGCGCCAGTTGCTTTCGCTCATGTGCTGTTCTCATCCGATCGAGGCGTAGTGACCAACGAGGAAGGATTCTTCAGTTACACCCCGGAAAAGGAAGGGGAACCTGTCCTGCTCAAGGTCGGTTCGCTCGGGTATGAACAGACGGAGATCGATCCGACCAAAATCAAGAATGGAAGGATTTTCTTGAAACCATCTCTGATGGAATTGGATGAAGTTATCCTTTCTGCAGAAGACCTAAGTCCCGCTGAAATCGTCGAGAGAGCCAGAGAAAGGGTAGCTGAAAATTATGAATTCGGCATCCGAAAAAGAAAGGTCTTCTACAGGAAAAGCGATGTAAGTCAGATCAGAAAATTTGATCTCCATGTCGACCAGAGCACCATTGCTGGTATAGATCAGAATCTGATGGACCAGATCATCAACGAAATTCCCAAGACCTCTGATTCCTACAAAGAAGTTCTCGGGAACCTCTACGGGAACTATTCCGACCAAAAGATTCATGTTGTAAAGGCTGCGAATCTCCATGATCCGGCAAGCACCGAACGGCTGGACCAGCTCACTGGCCGCCTCGAAGAGCTGTTCAGGGAAAGCCTTAAACACAGATCTTATCTCAAGATCCGCTCCGGCATTCTCGGGGTAAAGATGGACGCAGAAGAGCTGGAGGAAGAACTGGAAGAGGATCAGGAAAATCCTTCCCTTGAAACCGAACAGCCAGAGGAACTGGATCCTGATCAGATCCGTGGGGATGCAGCAGGTAACATCCGGCATCTGCTTTCGGGCATGTTTTGGAAGGTGGATCTCCCCTTCGATGTTTTCGATAAAATCAGAAAGTACAGGTTTTCCCTAAACGGATTTGCCCGCTTTAACGGCTCCTCAGTCTATGTCATCGAGTTCGAACCAAAGCGAGGTGCAGATTTTCGCGGAAGGATCTTTATCGATGCCCTTGACTTTGGCGTGCACAGGGTAGACTTCGAAAACGTGAAACCCCTGAAGAAATTCAAGCTTTTTGGGATCAGCACCAGCAAGGATGTCCACAGGGGAAGAATGATTTTTGCCAGGAATGGATCGCAGAAGTACGTTCCCAGCTATCTTGAGCTGGAAACAGGTCAGTCCTTCGGGATTGACAGGCCACTTACGATCATCGAGAAGAACAAATTCACACCTGGGAGAAGGAAGCAGAATGAATTGAACCTCGATATACGACTTCAGGTAAGACAACTCCAGAAATTTCAACTGGTCGTGTTTTCTGATGAATCCTTCGACTCAGATGGTTATGACGCTCTCTCCCCTCCCAAATCTTTTGAACTGAAAACCTTTAAAAAATATGATCCGGACTTCTGGAGGGGATATGACATCATGGAGCCTAACACAGCCATCCAGCAGTTCACAGCACTGGAGGAAGGTTCAAAGGGAGGGTGAATAGTCGAAACGCTGACGATTGGGCTTAAATTTCACATGCGCACTGCTTGGCAGGCCCTCCATCTGTTTTGCTCATGGCAGGAGCATTCTTTCCCTCTGTTGAAAACCATCCCTGGTCAAAGATTGGTATTTTCATGTATACCATGAAAATTGAGGAAATAACTTATCTTACCCGACAATCGAATCCCAGATGAGAAAAATCTTCTTTTTTATGCTCTCTGTAATGCTCCTGTCCACTCAAAATGGGCTGGGACAACAGAAGACCCTGGAGGAAATAACGGACGTGCTCGAATCCTGGCACCAGGCAGCGGCTGATGCAGACTTCCAGGAGTATTTCGAAAAAATGGCTGAGGCTTCCGTCTTCATTGGAACAGACCCTTCGGAAAACTGGAACAAGAACGAATTCATGGAATGGTCCAGACCTTACTTTGATAAGGGAAAGGCATGGAGCTTTACTACCATTGACAGGAATATTTATTTTTCGGAAAGCTGTCCGGAATTTGCCTGGTTTGATGAGCTCCTGCAAACCCAGATGGGCATATGCAGGGGCTCAGGAGTCGTCACACTGGAGCGCGGGAATTGGAAGATCAAGCATTACGTCCTGTCGATCACGATTCCCAACGAGAAGGTTTCTGAGGTCACCGATCTCAAAAAGGAACTCGACCAGAGGTTTCTTTCGGATTTCAGTCTTGACTAATCCAATGGCTGTTACTATCTTCCCGTGATCCCGAATCCTCGTTCGGAAAAACATTAAATTTTTTCTATTTTAATCCCGAAGAACTATAAATCATGAAAAATACCAGAACTCCACTCCTTGTCCTATTGCTTACTGCCTTTATCCTGACGGGATGCGAGGACGAAAAAGAAATGGAAGTAACGGAAAATCACGGGTTAAATCTCCAGTACATGGACACTACGGTGTCCCCTAGGGAGGACTTTTTTCGATTCGTGAACGGCCGCTGGCTTGATTCCACAACAATACCTGAAGACAAGACGGTATGGGGAAGTTTCAACGAACTTCGCGAAAAAACAGATGCAGATGTACTGGCCCTCCTGGAAAATGCAGCTTCCAATGATACACTGGATCCCGATAGCGACCAGGCTAAGGCGGTTATTCTCTATAAATCCATCATGGACACTGTCTCTAGAAATAACTTGGGCGTTCAGCCGCTCCAACCATTCCTGGAGAAGATCGAGGCAATCGATAATAAAGAGGACCTGCAGGCCTATCTTGAGGAAATGACAGCCTATGGCGGAGGTGGTTTTTTTAGCTTCGGAGTGCGGGCAGACGCCAAGAACAGCACGATGAATGCCGCCTATCTCTATCCAGGCGGGCTCGGTCTTCCGGAACGAGATTATTACCTCGATCAGGATCAGATTTCCCAGGAAATCAGGGAGAAGTATGTCGATCATGTCACTACAATGTTGCAGTATCTGGGGGACTCTGAGGAGGAAGCTGCCATGGCTGCAAAACGTATTCTTGCCTTTGAGAAGGAAATGGCAGCACCCAGATTGACAAAGGTGGAAAGAAGGGATGCCCGAAAAACATACAATCCCATGACCATTTCAGGTTTGGAAGAAATTACGCCTGCCATAGGATGGAGAGCTTACTTTTCGGATATCGGAGCTGAGGAGATTGATACCATTATCGTTGCCCAGCCCGAGTACATGGAACGTCTTCAAAATTTGTTAGACAGCGGAAACCTGGAGGATTGGAAACAGTACCTGAGGTGGACACTACTGAACAATGCTGCAACCACTCTTTCTACCGATATTGAGCATGAAAACTGGGAATTCTATGAAAAAACGCTCAGGGGAGCTGAAAAGCCTCTTCCCCTGAACGAGCGAGCACTCTCCACTATAAACAGTACAGTCGGGGAAGCCCTTGGAAAACTTTATGTTGAGAAACATTTTCCTCCAGAGGCCAAAAGAACAGCCGAAGAGATGATAGAAAACGTGATCACCGCCTTCAAGCATAGAATCGATAGCCTGACCTGGATGAGTGACAGCACCAAAACAAAAGCCAAGGAAAAGCTGGCTTCTACAGCAATAAAGGTCGGGTATCCTGACCAGTGGGAGGATTACAGTTCCCTTACCCTGCAAGAACCTGCAGAGGGAGGAAATTATTTCGAGAATATGCTGAAGGTGGCCCAATGGAATGTAGCGGAGGATCTCAGCGAACTCGGAAAACCCGTAGACAAAAGCGAGTGGTTCATGGCCCCTCAGATCGTCAATGCCTATTACAACCCGCTTTACAATGAGATAGTGTTTCCCGCTGCGATCCTGCAACCTCCTTTCTATGACTATAAAGCAGATGCTGCAGTCAATTATGGTGGCATAGGGGCAGTGATCGGCCACGAGATTTCTCACGGATTTGATGACAGCGGCGCCCGCTTTGACGCTCAGGGAAACCTGAATAACTGGTGGACGGACGAAGATCTAAAACAATTTGAAGCCTTAGGAGACGAACTTGCCGCGCAGTATAGCGCCATAGAGGTTCTTGACAGCGTGTATATCAATGGAAAATTCACTCTTGGGGAAAACATTGGAGACCTGGGCGGTGTGAATGCAGCTTACGATGGGCTGCAAATCCATTTAAAGGAGCATGGGAGACCCGGAAAGATCGATGGCTTTACGCCGGAACAAAGATTTTTCCTGTCCTGGGCGACAGTATGGCGTACCAAAATGCGGGATGAAGCACTAAGAAACAAAATTAGGACGGACCCTCATTCTCCGGGCATGTATAGAGCAGTGGTACCGCTTCAGAATATCGACGCATTTTATAAGGCTTTCGATATTCAGCCAGGGGATTCCATGTACGTTGCTCCAGAAGACCGTGTCAGGATCTGGTGATTTTCATTTGAACCAGTAAACCACATCTACTCCAGAGCGAACTCCTTTTTGGTGATCACCGCATCATTGATTACGAATGGCCGGGGTATCATTCCCGTGCCCCTTTTGGGAACCTGTAGCCGTGGTTCTTCATGCAGGTCATAGGAAGCCTCGAATACGGTGATGACAGGCTGGCTTCCCTCTTTCAGGACGATATCCAGTCTCAATGTATCGCGACTGACCGGATAATAGGTCAGCAACCTCTCGGTCCACCTGTTCCTGAAGATATGAAGGCCGTGACTGCCGGCATCAGCCTTAAGATATGGGGCAGTTTTTCCGTTGACCTTGAATTCCTCAAAGTCCACGGTGAGATCCGTATAGAGATCCATGCGATCAACCTCGCGGTTGGGTGCGATATTTACCTGATACCTCTGGAGTCCCGCCTTGGGGGTGCCTACCTTATTCACCCGAATGGAAGAAGATGGAACCGCGATAGTGGGTGCCAGGGCAGTGCTTTCAAATCCGGAATTGTACTTTGATTCAAATTCCGTTGAAGTTGTTTTTATGGCAGTACTGTCATTGATGAACGAAGCGGTATAGGCATCTCCGATGGCGTCGTAGGTATTCCAGGTAGCTATTCCTGTTGTCTCGTCCAGCAGGTAGACCAGGCTGTTGGGCTTAGGACGATCTTCTGAGAAATCAGACTTGAAATGAGCAATGATGGAAAGCACGAAAAAAGTCAGAAGGCTCAGGAATCCCAGAAGTTGCCTCCCCGAATACAGCCCGAATACCGGCCATAACAGAACGAATAGTAAAGTAGTCAGGATAGCCGTTACCACCAACATCTGGAGTCCCATGGCCACCGGCAGCATCAGGATGAAGGGAAGTAAAATAAACACCGCTGGCAGAGAAAGCAGGCTTTGGGCCACGACCAACCACCTGGGGCGCACCAACATCAGCACGATCTGTAGAAGACCGAAAATCAGCGGAATGACGAAATAGGAGCCCCCCTTTAGATAAATCCCAAAAAGGACGCAAAGCCCAAACCAGAAAAACAGGGGAAAAAGAAACAAATCCACATAGCCAGCCTTCCTTCGAAAAAAATTATATATATAGAAGTTGAGGCCAAGACTGAGAAAAATCACAGCCCCAATATACCAGT
Organism: uncultured Salinimicrobium sp.; assembly: GCA_946887075.1. The sequence goes on along the minus strand of CAMPKA010000011.1, from coordinate 62,658 downwards.
ACCCGTTATAGGTAAAACCATGCTCCATTTCCTGGTACTCCGGATAAACCAAAAGAACGAGCTCCCACAATCCCCAGGTCAACCCCCCTGACATCAAGAGAGAAATGAAGAAGACGAACGCTCCGATCAGGATCTCCGATAGCGATGCTTTTTTCTGGTACAACACTGTTCCCAGTAAAAGCATCAAGCCAATACCGGCGGCCATGAGTAGCCCCGGAATCCACGAATAAGGATAGGCCACAATTCCAGCTATTGGAATATCGAAGAATACCAGTTCTTCATCAGAATTCATCTCCTCAAGCGGGATACGGCTGAAATATTCCAGCAGTGGCATCAGGTAATTTCCATGATGGGCGAGACTGCTTTTATCGAGGTTTTCAGGAATATCGAGAGCGGTATGGTAGTCATAGTGATCGTCGATAAAAGCGAAATTGAACCCATTGATCCCACCCTGTTCCCGAAGCACGGTGAGGTCGGTATCGTTAGGAAGCATTTTATAGATGCTATAGACCAGGGAATTGGAGACCGGATTATCAATATCTGCCTCGATAAAATGGCGTATCAGCTCCCTGTTTCCCAGGGTGGGTTCCAGAAACATAAATGAACTTCCTCCACTTCCTCTAGCTTCGAAGTTAAGGGCGACTCCAACCTCCTCTGCCCAGGGATGTTCCGAAACAAACAGAGCAGCTCCGTTGAGCCCTAGCTCCTCAGCATCCGTAAACAGGATGATAATATCATTGAGAGGCTTGGCTCCTGAAGCCATAAAGGCACGAATTCCTTCCAAAATGACCGAAACTCCGCTCCCCGCATCACTGGCACCAAAAGAGGAATGCATCGCACTGTCGTAGTGGGTCATGATCAACAGGCTTTTCCCCCTGCCGCTTCCTTGAATCCTGGCGAGGATATTCTGAGGTCGGGTCACGATTCCCTCTCCGTTTATCACAATACCCTCCTGGGTCTCCACCAGAAGGCCCAGGGCTTCCAATTCCCTTACCAAGTAATTCCGCACCCTGGAATGAGCTGCGGACCCGACATAATGAGGAGCTTGGGCAATGTTCTGGACATGGTTATATGCACGAGCTACTGAGAAATCTTCTACAGGAACAGGATCATCAAGATCAGGATGTGGCACCCGCTGATAGAAACTCCAGCAGACGGCGAGAATGAGAATAAGGAATGAAACGAAAGCCAGGATATTCTTAATCATGACCAAATATATCCAAAAGCATACGAAAAAAACGAATTCGATGGGAATCATAAATTATTATTAATAAATCCGGTCCCAGGGCGACAGCTCACCCAAATTCCTTATTTTAAATCCTCATTCTCAAATACATGGATTATGGGTATTAAGAGTTTCCAGGGAAGAAGAGCTGAACCTGTAAAGGCAACCACAGCCCCTATTTGTGTATCAGACTACATGTCGACGGATCTGATCACCTTTAGAAAAGATCAGCCTGTGTTCGAAGTGATGGAACTTCTCCACAAAAACAAGATTTCTGGAGGGTGTGTGGTAGATGACGAAGGAATGCTTCTCGGCGTGATCTCTGAGGGAGATTGCGTCAAGCACATTTCCGACAGCAGGTATTATAACATGCCGATGGAAAACCACACGGTTGGTGACAGGATGACCTGTGATGTAGTCACAATCGATCCGGACATGAACGTGCTCGACGCGGCCAAGAAATTTATCGAACATCGATTCCGGCGGTTTCCAATTGTCAGAGAGGGTAAACTAATCGGTCAGCTCAGCCAAAGCGATGTCCTCAGGGCAGCTATCAACCTTAAAGGCCAGAACTGGGAATTCTAATTCCTCCTGACAAGAGCGTAATAATCCCCCTCCAGTGGCAGATATCCCTGATCATATACGAAATAATAGGTATTACCCGACCTGGTGGTATAAATACTTGTAAAGTATTCGAAATTGAATCCCTCGGTCTGAAGTTTGCTTTTACTTATTCTGGTCTTATCGCCGGGGTTCAAGGCCTCAAGAATCCGGTAATTCCTTCTGAGCAGATTGTTCACATTGCGGACAATGTTCTTCTGGTCCTTATTGCGTTTGTTATTATAGGCATTGCGGCAATAATCGCCACAGAACTTTTTGTCAGCACGGCCGACAAGCCTTTCCCCGCATTCCAGACAAGACTTCTCCATAGCTAAATTTAAAAAAAAACCTGCTGGCCTGCCAAAACAAATCCACATTAGGGAGATTCGTCTACCCGGTCCTTATATCGGAAGGGAATGCTACAGGTATGCCTCCGCTTAGTGCGGCAGGAGGTCGAGCTCCCGCTTAAGATCAAATTGCAGGTCTTCGTGCAGGGTAGAAATATGCAGCTCCAACTTTTCCCGCTGTCGCTGGTAAAGTTTCTTCAAAACCCGATCCCGATGTACAGAGGGCGAAATTTCATTCATGTTTTTCAGGTAGCAAAGGAGGAGTACACTCTCCGTTTCCTTTTTTCCGGAATACCGACTATACTTCTTCACATTCCTCAGAATCCTCCGCATACTCTTTTTCATGTAGAAGTAGCTATTCCGATTAATCCCTTGAAAATCGGCTTCGATCTCCCGCTCAACCTCATCTATGAAGGCATCTTCGTCCTTGGCTTTGAACAAGAGGTAGGTCAGCAATTCCTTATTTTCCTTCTTGAACCTGGCAAGACGGAGGATGACTTCCTGTAGTTCGTATGGCTCCAGAAATTGGAGCTGTTCCCTGATTTCCTTGACTGAGGTTGGCTTCATAGAAAGAGTTGGTTGAGGCGTAAATTAGTGAAAATCCCAACGAAATAACCGTGTACAAACGATTGTAATCAGATATAAACGAAAACAAATCTTTATCTCCCGAGTAGACCTCCTAAAGCATAATAGGTTTGTGCTGTTGGAATGAACAAACGATTTTCAACTGATCTAATACCTATTATCATGAATGCTTTAAGAAACCGAGTACAACTGATCGGGAACGTGGGAAGCGCTCCTGAAATCCTGACCCTCGAATCCGGCAGAAAGCTGGCCAAGTTCTCCATCGCCACCGATGAGATCTACAAGAACGCCCAAGGCGAGAAAATCACCGAAACCCAATGGCACAATGTGGTGGCCTGGGGTAGCACCGCAGATTTCATCGAGAACTTCGTCCAGAAAGGCAAGCAGATCGGAATTGAGGGCAAGCTGGTCAACCGAAGTTATGAGAACAAGGAAGGCGACCGAAAGTACGTCACCGAAGTCGTGTGCAACGAACTCCTGCTTCTCGGGAAATGAGCCGAAGGCGGGCAAATGCTGCGCCGACTTGTGAAGTCGTCCAGCTGACAATGTTCCGGCTCGCAGAGCCGGGACGTTCTGCTTTTCAGAAGAAAAGGTTCTGAGCCACTCTGAAAGTATTGGCATGGGCTTCCACGGTCGTTTTGATATGTGTGGAATAACCTCCCCCCATACTGACCTGAACCGGAACATTTTCGTCTCTGCAAGTCTGTAGAACATATCGGTCTCTTTCTTTACAGCCCCACTTACTGCAGGAGAGTTTCCCAAGTTTATCGGTTTTCAAAATATCCACCCCGCTGAGATAAAAAATAAAATCCGGACGACAGGTCCTGATCAGATCAGGCAGAACTTCCTTCAGGATGTCCAGGTACTGATCGTCTTCCATCCCGCTGTCAAGGGCTATATCCAGATCCGATCTCTCCTTTTCAAAGGGGAAATTATGTCTTCCATGCATGGAAAAGGTGAAAACGGACTCATCTCCATCAAAGATTTGGGCCGTGCCATTGCCCTGATGGACATCAAGATCAATTATCAGAATTTTCTTAATCTCGGAATGCCGCTGGAGCCATTTAGCAGCAACCGCCTGATCATTCAACAGACAAAAACCCTCTCCCCTGTTTTTATAAGCATGGTGTGTGCCGCCTGCGACATTCATCGCTATGCCACTAGTGAGAGCCCATTGGGCAGCCATAATGGTGCCCTGGCAAATCAGGAATTCACGCTGGACCAGTTCCTGGGATAAGGGAAGACCAATCTCCCGGACCTCTTCAGGCCGAAGCGCAAGTTTCTGCAGGCGCTCCACATATTCCCTGTCATGAACTGCAAGAATGTCCTCGATGTCAGGAGGGGAAGGAGTGAAAAAATTATGAGCTGAACAGGTCCCCTCATGAAGGAGTTGTTGGGGAACCAGTTCGTATTTCTCCATCGGGAAACGATGCCCTTTGGGTAAGGGCAGTACAAAGTTGGGATGAAAAGCGATCTTCAGCATCGGTCCTCCATGTGCTAATATCCTCCCCCTTCCAGGTCCCGTTTTTCCCTCTTAAGAAACCACGGAACCATTGTCGACCCCGTTCCCCTCGGCATTGACAAAAACGAGCTTCCCCGAAGCGTCCTCAGTCATCAGGATCATTCCCTGACTTTCCACACCTCGGATTTTCCTGGTCGCCAAATTGGCCAGCACGGTAACTTTCTTACCTACAACCTCCTCGGGATCAAAACTTTCCGCTATTCCGGAAACAATGGTCCTTACATCAAGGCCGGTATCTACCTTAAGAACAAGCAGTTTTTTGGCCTTTGGCATTTTGACGGCTTCCAGTATGGTCCCTGTCCTGAGATCCATCTTTGAAAAGGTTTCAAAAGAGGTGGTTTCTTTTTGGGGATCCACCTCCCTGTCTCCGGCCAGATTTGCAGCTTTGGTCTTTTTTAGCTTTTCCAGTTGATGGGCTATTTGTTCGTCCTCGATCTTTGTAAACAACAGTTCTGGTTTTTGTATGTGGTGCCCGGCAGGCAGGAGCTCCGATTCGGTTTCCACCAATGCCCAGTCTCCTGCAGCCTGACCATCTTTCTCCGGTGCTTGTTTTAAATTCAGCATTTTCCTGAGCTTTGCGGAGGTCATCGGAAGAAAAGGTTCACTGAGAATGGTCAGAGCGGAGGCAATCTGAAGCGAAACGAACAGGATGGTTTTGACACGCTGGGGATCCGATTTTATTACCTTCCAGGGTTCTTCATCAGCAAGATATTTGTTCCCGAGCCTGGCCAGGTTCATCAGCTCGGACTGAGCTTCCCTGAACCTATAGCGTTCGATCGAGCTTGAAATAACAGCAGGATAGGCCCGGACTTCTGCGAGCGTTTTCTCATCGATTTCCAGCAGGTCTTCGCAAGAAGGCACCTCCCCGTCAAAATATTTTTGAGTGAGCACTACCACGCGATTGATGAAATTTCCGAAAATCGCAACCAATTCATTGTTGTTCCTGGCCTGGAGGTCCTTCCATGTGAAATCATTGTCCTTGGTTTCTGGAGCATTGGCCGTTAGTACATAACGGAGAACATCCTGCTGTCCGGGAAAATCCTCGAGATATTCGTGAAGCCATACCGCCCAATTCTTTGATGTGGATAGCTTGTTGCCCTCCAGGTTCAGAAACTCGTTCGCCGGCACATTATCAGGAAGGATAAAGCTGCCTTCGGCTTTCAGCATTGTGGGAAAAATAATACAATGGAAAACAATATTGTCCTTTCCGATGAAATGGACCAGTTTTGTCCGTTCGGACTTCCAGTAGGGTTCCCAGTCCCTGCCATTGTTTCGAGCCCATTCCTTTGTCGAGGAAATATACCCGATAGGGGCATCAAACCAGACGTACAACACCTTTCCTTCAGCGCCCTCTACGGGAACCGGAATTCCCCAGTCGAGATCCCTTGTCACAGCTCTGGGACGCAGACCATCATCTATCCAGGATTTCACCTGGCCATAAACATTCTGTTTCCAGTCATTCTTATGACCGTCGAGTATCCACTCCCGGAGCCATTGCTCATACTGATCCAGGGGCAAAAACCAATGATTGGTCTCTTTCAGGACCGGCTTTGAGCCGGAGATCACAGATTTCGGGTTGATCAGGTCCGTGGCGTTGTGACTGGTTCCGCACATTTCGCACTGGTCTCCATAACTCTCGTCATAACCACACTTGGGACAGGTTCCGATGACAAACCGGTCGGCAAGAAACTGTCCTGCCTCCTGATCATAAAGCTGCAGGGTTCTTTCCTCAATGAATTTACCGTTCTCATATAGGCTCCTGAAAAACTCGGAGGCGGTTTCATGATGAATTTCAGCAGTTGTTCGGCTGTAATTATCAAAGGAAAGCCCAAAGGCCTCAAAGCTCTCCTTGATCATCTTGTGGTACTTGTCTACCACATCCTGAGGTGTCACGCCTTCCTTTTTGGCTTTGATGGTAATCGGAACCCCATGCTCATCGCTCCCACAGACGAAAAGCACATCCCGTCCCTGTAATCGCTGGAACCGGGCATAGATGTCCGCCGGAACATACACCCCGGCTAAATGGCCGATATGGATAGGTCCGTTGGTATAGGGTAAGGCGGCTGTAATCGTATATCTTTCTGGTGAAATCATCTTAAAAACTAAAGGCCGTAAAGTTAAGCAAGTGCAGTGGAATGGCCGTTAAATTCTTGTAAAAGGGCATTGAGGTCCTTCAAATCTTCCGGACTTTAGTAAAAAAGCGGAGATGAAAAGATTTTTTATTCTGTTTGTTTTGGCCTCCATGGTCAGCTGTAAAAGCCGGAAGACCGGCGCTGAATCGGTTGAGAAATTTCAGGTGGAAAATCTGGTCCAAATCCTGGAATCGGGGGAACTGAGGAATAGGTTTCCCGATGCTCAGATCAAAGAAGGCAAAGATCTGTTCGACGAAGGAACAGCAGAGCGCCCTTTTACGATTCTCTATCCAGGTACCCCTGACGAACTGTGGGTTACCTGGAAAAATCATAACAAAAAAGAGGTCCACCAGATTCGATTCGAGAAAGACGGCAGGTGGAAAACCAAGGAAGGGATTCGTATTGGAACCCCATACGAAGAATTGCTGAAACTCAATGGTAGTCCGGTCACAGTCTACGGGTTTGGCTGGGACTACAGCGGAGCTGTCAACTGGAATGAGGGGAAGATGTCTGACACAGATATCAGGGTTTTCCTGTCTCCGGCCGGAGACCCCCCTGCCAAATTTATCGGAGACAGCCCCATAAATCCCACTGCGGAAGAGCTCAATTCCCTGGATCTTAAAGTGGGTGCCGTAGTCCTGCAAAATGAATAGGGGAATAGTCCTGCCGCTTCCGGCTAGCTGTCGACTTCCGCCTTCGTGCTGATATCGAGAGGATGGAGTACTTCCAGTGCCTTGTCTATGGACTTTACATGATCAAAACTTAACAGAAGCCGCAGTCCGGTTCGCGTCTTTTTCTCCTTAAGCGTGCAAGAGGAGGGATGCGTCTGGACATACTGCAGCACCCTGGAAAAGGCATTACTCTGGTAGAAACTGGATTGCTGATTTGCGACGAAATAGCCGATCAGTTTGCCTTTTTTCATTACGATCTTCTCCAGTCCGATTTTCCCGGCGATCCATTTGATCCGCACACTGTTCAACAGGTCCTGGGCAGGGTCGGGAAGTTCGCCGAACCGATCCTTTAATTCTCTCTCGAAACCTTCCAGTTCTTCTTCAGTTCTCAGGTTGTTCAACTCTGTATACAGGTTTAGCCTTTCAGGAATATTGTTGATGTAGTCATCCGGGAATAGGAGCTCAAAATCCGTATCGATCTGGGTATCCTTCACATACTCCCTGTCGTCCTTCGACTGATCCGCGTACAGGTCCCGAAACTCGTTTTCCTTCAATTCTTCGATCGCTTCTCCCAGAATCTTTTGATAAGTATCGAAACCGATCTCATTGATGAAGCCGCTTTGTTCCCCACCAAGCAGGTCACCTGCCCCTCGGATCTCAAGATCCTTCATCGCAATATTAAAGCCACTCCCCAGTTCGCTAAACTGCTCCAGGGCTGTGATTCTTTTCCTGGCATCTTCGGTCATGGCAGAATAAGGAGGGGTGATAAAATAGCAGAAGGCTTTTTTATTGCTTCTTCCTACCCGGCCTCTCATCTGGTGCAGATCAGACAACCCGAAGTTGTTGGCGTTATTGATGAATATGGTGTTGGCATTAGGGACATCCAGTCCGCTCTCCACTATGGTTGTGGATACCAGAACATCGAACTCTCCATTGATAAACCTCAGCATCAGTTGTTCCAGTTTTTTACCTTCCATTTTGCCATGTCCGATTCCGATTTTGGCTTCTGGTACCAGGCGTTGAATCATCCCTGCTACTTCCTTGATGTTCTCCACCCGGTTATGGATGAAGAATATCTGTCCCCCCCTCTGGATTTCATAGGTTATGGCATCCCGAATAGCCTCTTCAGAGAAACGAATCACATGGGACTCAATGGGATAGCGATTGGGGGGTGGCGTGGTGATGGTGGAGAGATCCCGTGCTGCCATAAGGCTGAACTGAAGGGTCCTGGGAATGGGGGTTGCTGTCAGGGTCAGCGTATCTACATTTTCCTTGATCGTTTTAAGTTTGTCCTTGACCGCAACCCCGAATTTCTGCTCTTCGTCCACGATCAGCAAACCAAGGTCCTTGAAAATGACGTTCTTGTTGACAAGCTGGTGTGTGCCGATGACGATATCGACCGTTCCCGCCGCCAATCCTTCCAGGGTTTCCTTTCGCTCCTTTGCAGTCCGGAAGCGGTTGAGATATTCCACACTAACGGGAAAATCTTTAAGTCGTTCTGTAAAAGTCTGGTAATGCTGAAAGGCCAGAATGGTAGTGGGCACCAGCACCGCTACCTGTTTTCCGTTATCCACAGCTTTGAAGGCAGCCCGGATAGCCACCTCTGTTTTGCCAAATCCCACATCCCCGCAAACCAGCCGGTCCATAGGCCTTTCGTTTTCCATGTCGGTCTTCACATCGGCTGTTGCAGTACTCTGATCAGGAGTGTCCTCGTAAAGGAAGCTGGCCTCAAGTTCGTGCTGGAGGTAGGTGTCCGGCCCAAAAGCATATCCCTTCTGGAGCCGCCGTTTTGCGTAAAGTTCAATCAGGTTGAAAGCTACCTGTTTTACTCTCGCCTTGGTCTTCTGCTTCAGCGTTTTCCATGCGCTACTGCCGAGCTTATATATCTTGGGAGGTTTTCCGTCCTTTCCGTTGTACTTGGAAATTTTGTGCAGGGAGTGGATGCTGAGATAAAGAATGTCCCGTTCCCCATATATGAGCTTGATGGCCTCCTGTTGTTTCCCTTCAACATCAATCTTCTGGAGACCTCCGAATTTCCCGATTCCATGGTCGATATGGGTGACATAATCTCCTATCTCCAGATTGGTCAGTTCCTTCAGTGTGATTGCCTGTTTTTTGGCATAGCCGTTTTTCAGGTGGAACTTATGATATCGCTCAAATATCTGATGATCGGTATAGCAGGCTCTTTTTGTTCCGTCATCTATGAAACCCCGGTACAGGGAGAATACTTCTGTGTTATACTGGACCTGCTCCTCCAGATCTTGGAAAATATCGTGGAAGCGTCTGGCCTGTTGTTCACTGACACAAAAGAGGTGATTGACATACCCATTCCGGGTATTCTCCTTAAGGTCCTCGATCAGAAGATCAAAATTTTTATTAAAGGAAGGTTGAGGCCTGGTATTAAAAACAATCTGGTCCTGTTGAGAACCGCTTCCGGTGAATTCCACCACGAAAAATTCCTCCAGCTGCTGCTCCAAAAGGGAACCATTGCAGAAGATCTCCTCCGGAGAACTGCGCCTTATCTCCTGGGATAAATCAGCGAAAACCTCTTCCGATTTTTCGAACAACCTGTCCATTCTGGAAAGCAAAGGTTCCGTGTCCATGGTGAAAACAACGGTCTCTTTGGAAATATACTTCAGGAAACTTTCCCGAATTTCCTGCGTTCCTTTGTGCTCAACATTCGGAATTATGCTAATCTTCTTTACCGTTGCAGTTGAAAGCTGGGTCTCCACGTCAAAGGTCCTGATACTTTCGACTTCGTTGCCGAAAAATTCTATTCTGTAGGGCTCATCATGGCTGAAGGAGAATACGTCCAGAATTCCACCCCGCACGGAAAATTCCCCGGGTTCTGCCACAAAATCCACCCGTTTGAACTTATATTCAAACATCACCTCATTGACGAAATCTATAGAAAGCTCGTCACCCGTCTTTATTTTAAGCGTGTTTTTCTCTAGTTCCTTCCTGGTCACTACCTTTTCGAATAAGGCATCAGGATAGGTGACGATTACTACCGGTTTGCGCCTGGAATTGATCCTGTTGAGGACCTCTGCACGAAGCAACACGTTGGCGTTGTCTGTCTCCTCAAGTTGATAGGGACGCCTGTAACTTCCAGGATAAAACAACACCCGCTGATCCCCGAGGAGCTGCTCAAGATCATTTAGATGGTATGCGGCCTCTTCCTTATCCCCGAAGATCAACAGGAAGGGTTTTTCAACCTCTTCAAAGGCATTAGCAATCACAAATGAAACCGCTGATCCGACAAGACCATTCACCTTCTTTTTGCCGCGACTTTGTTGTACAGCGGTATTCAGCTCCCGCTGCTGCGAAGACTGCTGCATGACCTTGCTGATGGAATTTAGGCTCAAAAATCGAAATTTTGTGCAAAGATAGTAGATTGTTGCCTTACCAATGGCCTGAATAGATCTGGCCAGTGTTAAAACCAAGGAGCCTCGCCCACAGGCGCATTCATGCCGTTACGTCCCATTCTACCACAACCTTGATCTCATCTGTGGAAGCCTTGAGGGCCGTCTTGAATTCGGAGTAAGGGATCTTTTCCGTGATCATCTTTCTGATTGCCTGCGGCCATTTCCGGCTCGCTGCCTCCAGATCTGACACTGCTATCTTGAAATGTTCAGGACTTGCATTTACGCTTCCCAGCACGACCTGGTTCTTAAGCACAAGTTGCCGCATGAGCTCCGCACCATTTAGTTCTATGGGCCTGTTTCCCCCCGGTATCCCTGTGGAGACATAGATGCCATTGGTTCCCAGGGCGTCGATGAGTTCGATTTGCAGTGGGGCAAATCCCGCGGCTTCGAAAATAAAGTCCACTTCCCCGAATTTCTCATCCAGATCCGTGGTCTGGGTGTTTCTCCCGTCGATATACATTCCTCCGATCTCCTTAAGGATCTGGGGACGCAGGTTGTTTTCATCCACTATATCAAGACCATACACTTCAGCACCCCGCAGCCGAAGGGCAAAAGCGGCAAGCAGGCCTACTGCCCCAACCCCTCCAATCAGAGCTTTCTTTCCTTTCATCCAAAGGGAAGTGTCCTCGAAACCGGAGAACCTCGCCTTTTGAACAATCAAGGCTTCATCGATAGCTTTGGCAGCCACAGACATAGGTTCAGTGAGAACTCCGATGTCTTTTATGGACTCTGGAACCTTAACAAAATATCTTTCCTCGTCCACCACATAATGGGACTGAAACCCGTCCAGGGCCTTAATGCCTCTTTCCGTGTAGTCGCCCGTCAGACACATGTCACTACGGTCATTGAGACAGGCCGGACATTTCCCACATCCCCGCCTTACCGTAAAGAGACCGTAATCCCCAACCTTTATATCCCCCACGTCCTTTCCGATTTCCGTAACAACCCCCAGCATTTCATGTCCCAAGGTGAGCCTGGATTCTCCTGGAGGAGCATCGGCCCTACCTCCGCTGGCTTCCTCCCGGTCAGTTCCACAGATCCCAACCTGGAGGACCTTAACCTTTACCTGAGTGGGCTCTTTAACAATAGGCTCTTCCTTCTCGACCAGGGCGAGATCGGTTGTTCCGGGCTTTAGAGATATTGCTTTCATCGATCAATAATTTACGTTCTTATTTCTGCTGTCATTAAGTTGCTGATCCAGGTTATAGGCTGCGCTGATCAGGCCGAGATGGGTGAACGCCTGTGGAAAATTCCCGAGATGTTCCCCCTGAAACCCAAGTTGTTCCGCGTAAAGACCCAGATGGTTGGAATAACCAAGCATCTTCTCAAAGTAAAATCTTGCCTTTTCGAGTTGACCGGCCCGGGACAAGCATTCGACATACCAAAAAGAACACATGGAGAAGGTCCCTTCGTGGCTGACAAAACCATCCGGAGCGGCAAGATCCGGGCGATACCGGTAGACCAGAGAGTCAGAAACCAGTTCCTTTTCGATACGTTCCAGTGTGGACAGCCACCTCGGATCCTTAGGACTGATAAAGCGGATCAGGGGCATCAGCAGCGTAGAGGCATCCACGGTTTGAGAGCCTGGATATTGCATAAAGGCTTTTTTGTCCTCATCCCAGAATTCTGCGAATATGCTGTTGAAAATCTTATCGCGTTCCTCCCGCCACCTATGGTTATAGGGGAAAGATCGGGATTCACAGATTTTTATTGCCCGATCGAATGCCACCCATACCATAAGCCGTGAGTAGAGAAAATTCCTCCGGCCTCCCCGGACCTCCCATATCCCCTCGTCGGGCTGATTCCAGTTCTCGGTCAACCAATCCAGCTGCTTCTCCAGATCCTTCCAGAAGTCATATGATACCGGATTGCCGTACTTGTTATAAAGATATACTGCGTCGAGAAGTTCCCCGTAAATGTCGAGTTGTAATTGTCCGTAGGCATGGTTCCCGATACGAACCGGTTTGGAATTTCGGTATCCCTCAAGATGATCCAGTTCCTTCTCTACCATCTGACGTTCCCCATTGATGGAATACATGATCCCCAGCCTGTTTTGCCCCTTGATATCCTGACACTGTTTCTCGACCCAGTTCATAAAGGCTCCCGCTTCCTTGGTATATCCGAGCCTGACCAGGGCATACATCGAGAATGAGGCATCCCTGATCCAGGTATAGCGATAGTCGAAGTTTCTGCCTGCTCCTATGCTTTCGGGAAGGCTGAAGGTAGGAGCAGCCACTATGGATCCATAATTGTCCGAGATCAGGAGCTTCAGTACCAGAGCACTTCGGTTTACCGTTTCGCTCCATCGGCCACGATACTGCGTTCGCGCGACCCACTCCTTCCAGTAATTTACGGTATCGAACAGGCTTTTCTCCACAAAATCCTGCAGGTTTTCCTGTTTGGACGGATTTTCATCGACACTTTCCATTAGGAAGTCTGCAGTTTCGGTCGGCTCCAGGATAAATTCTGCTATCACCTTGTCCTCTTTTACAGTCAAAGGGACGGTAGCCTTAAACCTCACTACTGTCTTGTCATCCCCAAGGCTGGTGAAGATCACTTCCGAATCGGAAACGACCTGGATCCTATGACCACTTCTTCCGTAGTTGAAACGCGGTGCGAAACAGAGATGGTAACATACCTGCCCCCGCACACTGGTTACCCTTCGAATAAGTTCTTTCCCTGAATAAAGTTCCTCGACCGGCATAAAATCCGTGATCTCTCCAACCCCCTCTGCGGAAAGGAAACGGGTAAGCAGAACATTGGTATCGGGGAGGTAGAGCTGCTTTGTCTTCATTTGCGAAAACTGGGGCGAGATTCGGAACGAACCTCCTTTTTCGGCATCGAGAAGAGAGGCAAAAATGCTGGGGGAATCGAAGTTAGGGAAGCACATGAAATCGATGGACCCGTTCAAACCTACCAGGGCGATGGTATTGAGGTCTCCGATAATCCCGTAGTTCTCAATGGGTTGATATTCGCTTTCTTCTATGTTTTTATGGTTCAAAACAAGCGTTTTTATTAAATTAAAAAAACCAGAGGGAAGAGCCGGGGCTCTTCACGTAATTTTATCATTTGGACCTACCTGGAGAAAATGGAATAACCTCCTGGGGAGTAATGATAAAAACACGGTCTCCCGGACCGGGATTCAGGAGATATTTCCCTGTAAAAGCCCCGAATGCAGGCAGGATCAGGCAGTCCCTGGTCCGAAAGAAACAAGGAAGACTCAGGGATTGCCTGCCTTTTCCCTGAACTTTTATTCCCGGATGAATATGGCCGGAGAAATTGAAAAGTCCTTCCCTGTTCCTAGGCTCATGTGTCAGGATGAAATCTTCCATTTGAAGTTCCTCATGGACACTTATCCCCAGAGAAGCGTACTTCTCCGGTGAGAGGATGTCGTGATTGCCTTCCACGAGGCTGATCCTGGCCTTCTGTTGCTCTACCCAGCCCGCAAACAAGGCCCACTCCCGATTGAGTCTGCTGTGGAAAAGGTCTCCCAGGAAAATCAGCTCCCTGGGCTGAAAAAGGCTCATCACCGTATCGAGTTTCCTGAAGTTTTCCCCGATCACACCATGGGGCACGGCACTGCCGTGTTTGCGGAAATGACTGATTTTCCCGAGATGCACATCACTGATGAGCAGCCTTCTGTGTTCTTTCCAGTATAGGGCACCCGTAGCATGTAAGATAAAAGAGTTGTTCCGAATGCTGATCCGTCTGGTCATGTTTCTCTGGTCAATTTTCCCACTGGGCAATCATGCGTCTGATCCTGTCCTCCAGCTTTTCAGAACTCAACTTGTCCCTCATCCGGTCTGTAATGATCGGGAAGGAGAAGGGCGTCGGCTTCTGACATTTCATCCATACCTTTTCCTGGGTTCCAATCCTTTCCAGGGCAAGGCGGAGTCTTCCCTCCTCCAGCTGGTGCTCAAAGGTCTCCTGAAAAGCCTGTCTGAAAAGGAGATTTTCAGGTTCATAATCCCTGAACACGCTAAACAGCAACTGAGAATTCGATTGAAGATGCTTTGTCCGCACCATCTTATTAGGGTAACCTGTAAAGACCATTCCGGAAATTACGGCTATGTCTCTGAATTTCCTTTTAGCCATCTCGGTGAAGTTTAGGCTTGTCTGAAGATCGTCCATAAGATGTTCGTCCGTAAACAGGTCATTGTCCAGTACCTGCTGGATATCCAACGGACGATCCGAGAGTAGCTCGAAACCATAATCATTATACGCTAGGGAGAAGGTAATCGGATTCAAAAGACTGCACCTGTAGGCGATCAGGCTTGAAAGGGCCTCATGAACAAATCTTCCCTCGAAGGGGTAAAACAGCGTATGATAGCCTTCCCTGGTTTTAAAGGATTCGATCAGGAATTGATTGGCCGTAGGAATGAGGGATTCCTTCCGCTGGCGGTCGAAGGTATGGGACAGGGCTTTTAGTTCAGGGGATTCCTGAGTTCCTTTTGCTGCTTCCCACAGTTCTTCCCGGAGGAGTTCGCTCATCCTGGCCGAGAAGGTCATCCTGCCCCCTGCCCAACTCGGGAACCTGCTGTTTTTCTTTGCGGAACGTTTTACCAGTACCTGCATATTCCTGACCTGGTGAAGCTCCAGATTCCTTCCTGCAAAGGTAAAGTTATCTCCAGGATTGAGTTTGGATATGAAGGATTCCTCGATGGTTCCCAGATAAGATCCTCCGAGGAATTTCACTACCAGCAGGGCATCGCCCACGATTGTACCGATCTGGAGCCGATGTCGTGTGGCGACCGCCTTGCTGTGGACTTTAAACCGGCCATCTTCCTCGATTTCGACTTTTTTGAATTCATCATAGGCCTGAAGGCTCTGACTCCCTTTGGTAATAAAATTTAGCACCCATTGCCATTCCTCACGGCTGATATCCCTATAACAGAAAGTGGCCTTTACTTCGGGGAAAATGCGCTCGGGATAGAACCCGTCTGATACGGCCAGGGTTGTAAGATACTGGATCAGAACGTCGAAACTCCCCAGGTAGGGGATGCGTTCCTCAACTACGGAATGCTTTACAGCCTTTTTCAAGGCTGATGCTTCAATAAGTTCCATGGCGTGAGTCGGCAGAAAATAAATCACTGATTTAGCCTCTGGCCGATGCCCGCTTCTCCCTGCCCGCTGAATAAACCGGGCTACCCCTTTAGGTCCGCCAATCTGGATGATGGTTTCCACAGGAGCAAAATCCACGCCCAGGTCAAGACTGGAAGTGGCAACCACCGCTTTCAGCCTTTCCTCCCGTATGGCCTCTTCGACCCATAGCCGGGTTTCACGATCAATACTTCCATGATGCACTGCGATCTCTCCAGCAAATTCCGGATATTTCTCGAGGATCCGCTGAAACCAGATTTCGCATTGGGAACGTGTGTTGGTAAAGAGGAGGGTGGTCTTGCTGCTTTTCACAATGGACACGACCTCATCCAGAAGATGGAGCCCAAGGTGACCCCGCCAGGGAAAGGTTTCCATTTTGGCAGGTATAATCGACCTCACCTCGATTTCCTTAGGAATGTCAGCCACCACGAGTTCTGACTGCTTCAGGGCGGGAGAATCGGTTCCCAGGAGCACCTCCCGCGCCTCCTGAAGATTGCCGATGGTAGCGGAAATCCCCCAGATCCGTAAGTCGGGGATCATATTCTTCAATCTTGAGAGCGCCAATTCGATCTGGACGCCCCTTTTACTGCCAAGCAATTCATGCCATTCATCGACCACAACAGCGGAAAGCCGGTGAAACAGCTTGTCGTAGTCCCTTGACGAGAGCAGCAGGTGCAGGCTTTCTGGAGTGGTAATCAGCAGGTCAGGCATTTTCTTCTTCTGGGATATTCTCAGTTTTTGAGGCGTATCGCCAGTCCTAATGCCTACCGTCATATCACTTCCGATTCCCTCGAGGAACCGGTTCGCTGCCTGTTCGATTTCTACAGAAAGAGCGCGAAGCGGCGTGACCCAGATTGCTTTGAGCCCGCTGGATCTCGAGCCCGAAATCTCGGTTTTCCGGATCTGGTCCAGGACAATTGGGATCCAGAGGGCATAGGTCTTGCCGCTACCTGTGGGGGCATTGAGCAACCCGTTTTTACCCTCCAGGAAAGCTCTCCAACATTGAACCTGGAAAGGAAAAGGCTGCCAGTGCCGTCGGGCAAACCAGTCCTGGGCGACAGCGATCAAATCTGGCACCTCCGTCGGTAGGAGTTTCTTTGGAGTGGGCGGTTTCACGGTCAGGAAATCAATTGTTTAAGCTCCTCAAGGGAATTAGCTTCCTCAGGTTTTTTGTCCTGCCGCCATCTCAGGATCCGGGGAAACCGGGTCGCAACACCGCTCTTATGGCGGGAAGAAAAGGCAATTCCTTCGAAGGCAATTTCGAACACAAGTTCAGGCTTTACACTTCTCACAGGTCCAAACCTCTCGATCGTATTGCTCTTAATCCAGGAATCGACTTGCCGGAATTCCGCATCGGTAAGACCTGAATAGGCTTTGGCAAAAGTCACCAGTTCTGTGCCGTCCCAAAGCCCGAAGGTGTAATCGGTAAAAAGGTTGGATCGACGTCCGTGACCTCGCATGGCATAGGTGAGAACAGCGTCAACAGTCAGGGGAGCGACCTTCCACTTCCACCAATCTCCCTTTTTTCGCCCGACCAGGTAAGGGGAGTCCCACCGTTTCAGCATGAGCCCCTCACTTTTTACCTCCCTGGCCCGTTCCCGTTCCCTCGCCGCCTCCTCCCAATTGTCAAAGCTGATGGTCTCTGACAGATGCAGCGGGGAATCAAAAGCAACCTGCCGGTATAACTTCTCCAGAATCCTTCTACGGTCCGCAAAGGCAAGGCTACGGACATCCTTCCCCTCCCACTCCAGAACATCATATGCCTTTAGAATTACCGGAACCTTTTCCAGAAGTGCCTTGGTGATCCTTTTGCGACCGATCCTGGTTTGAAGATCATTGAAACTGCCTATTTCTCCATCTCGAAAGGCTAAGATTTCTCCATCTAGCACGGTACCGTCAGGAAGCCATTCCGCCAGCGGCAGAAATTCCGGGTATTTATCTGTCACTAGCTCCTCTCCCCTTGTCCAGAGGAACATCTCCTGGTTTCGGACGATCAGCTGTGCCCTGATCCCGTCCCATTTGTGTTCTGCACTCCAGATACCGGGATCGCCTAACGTTTCTGGCGGACCCTCAATGGCGTAGGCCAGGTAAAACGGGTAAGGTTTGGAAAAGTAGTCCTCCTCCTGGTGATCCAAAATCAGTTTTTCGAAACTGATCTGTCCCGGATCCCAGCTCCCCATAAGCTTATAGGCTAAAATATCTTCATCTATATCGGTGGCCCTGGCCAGTGCCCGGGTCATTAATTTCTGGCTGACTCCTATCCGGAAACTTCCGGTGATCAATTTTGTGAATACGAACCTTTCATAGTAGTTCAGGGCAGTCCAATTTTCATGCAGGTATTCCTTTTTTTCTGCTTCAGGTGCCGTTTTCAGCTGGATCATCTCTTCGAGGAATTGGGAAAGTGGCTTCTCTGTGGATTCCTCAGCGGGTGGAATGACAAGGGCTATAGTCTCTGCCAGGTCCCCTACAATATGATAGGATTCCTCGAACAACCAGAGCGGAATCCTCGCCAGTTCTGCGGCAAAATGCCTCAGCATGGTCGTGTTTACGGGACGGGGGGGCCTACGATGTGAAAGCACGGCAATCGCCCAGACTTTGTCTTTGTCGGCTGCCCTTTTTAGATACCGGGTAAGCGCTTCCACCTTTACATTGGTTTTGTTTGTGGAATCCAGTTCCTTGATCAGCATGGCAAAATCTCTCATGGCTCCTGTGTCTGGTTCTCCTCCTCGCCTTTTGCCTCCATCTCTGCAAGTTCCCCTTCGTACTGTGTTTTTGCGGTTCTGGCATCATAGCCGATCTCACCGAGATATCGGCAGAAGATGTCCGCGTACCCGTGGGTGCAGATGACGCGCTCACATCCGGTCGCTTTGATCGCACCCAGGAGTCCATGCCAGTCGGCGTGGTCGGACAGCACGAATCCCCTGTCAACGGCCCTCCGGCGCCTTGCCCCCCTGAAGGCCATCCACCCGCTGGCCATGCCGGTTTCATAAGGAACCATTTTTCGCAGCCAGGAACTTCCCTGGGCACTGGGGGGTGCCAGGACCATTGCTCCCCGGATACTTTCCTTTGAAACTTCCCGGGTCATTCTGATGGTCGGCGGCAAGGAAGTCAGAGGTCTGATGACCTCGGTCATATTCTCTATCGCACCATGCGTATAAATAGGACCAATCGAAGGATCAAGGGATTTCAGGAGGCGTTGCGCCTTTCCAAGAGCGTAACCAAAAAGCATTGAGGTCTTCCCTTCCAGGATATTCTGTTGCCACCATTGATTAATATCCTGCATTACCTCCTGCTGAGGAAGCCAGGTAAAGGCCGGAAGCCCAAAGGTGCTTTCCGTAATAAAGGCATCGCAGGCAACAGGTTCGAAGGGAACCGAAATACCGTCTGGTTCCGTCTTATAATCCCCGCTGAACACCCATACCTCCCCCTTATGCTCCACCCGTACCTGGGAGGACCCTACAATATGACCCGCAGGATATAGGGTGAATTTCACGTTGTTAATTCTAAAACTTTCTCCGTATTCCCTGCCGGACACCGTTATTTCACCGAGCCTGTGCCTGAGGATCGGGACATTGCTATGGTGGGTGATATACCTGTTGTGGCCCCATCGGGAGTGGTCGGCATGTCCGTGGGTAATGATGGCATTTTCCACTGGTTTCCAGGGATCGAGGTATACTCCCGCCTCTTCGCAGCAGATCCCCTTTTCGTCGAAACACAGCAAGGGTTTTTTCCTGTTTTCTTCCGGCATGAATTCAAGGTAGGACTTTTTCAGGAGGCCGGGAATTCCATTAGGAAAAAATTAAAAATCCCTCAGCGGTGGCCCATTGGTCATTTCCTGTGCCGGGCCATGAACTCCTCGGCTTTTTCCACCATTTCCCTGCTGCCACAGAAAAATGGAACCCGCTGATGGAGTTCTTCCGGTTCGATATCGAGGATCCGACGATAGCCGTCACTGGCCTTCCCTCCTGCCTGTTCGGCAATAAAGGCCATCGGATTACATTCATAAAGCAGCCTAAGCTTTCCGTTAGGAGCTTTGGAACTCGTCGGATAGAAATAGATCCCGCCCTTGATCATGTTTCGGTGAAAATCCGAAACGAGGGAACCGATATAACGGGAAGTGTATGGCCTGTCCCCTTCCTCCTCCTGACAATACTTGATGTAATCCTTCACCCCCTGTGGAAAATGTACATAGTTCCCTTCATTCACGGAGTAGATACGTCCGGTAGGCGGAAATTTCATGTCGGGATGGGAGAGGTACCAGGACCCCAGGGCCGGATTCAGGGTGAATCCGTTCACCCCGTGGCCAGTGGTATAAACCAGCATCGTGGATGTTCCATAGACAACATATCCGGCAGCCACCTGCTTATGGCCAGGCTGCAGGAAATCTTCCAGTTGGACCGGGGTTCCCACCGGCGTGATCCGCCTGTAGATAGAGAATATGGAACCCACAGACACATTGACATCGATATTACTGCTCCCGTCCAGCGGATCCATGAGAACCACGTATTTGTTCTTATGATCATTGTTCGATCCGGCAATGGTGATGAAACTGTCATTTTCCTCTGAAGCGATTCCACAAACTATCTCCCGGTTGGTAAGGGTCTGAATGAACTTGTCGTTGGCATATACATCCAACTTTTGCTGATCTTCCCCCTGAACGTTGGTCTCCCCGGCTGCCCCGGTGATGTCCACCAGGCCTGCCTTATTCACCTCGTGATTGACTACCTTTGCGGCCAACCGGATTGAATTTATCAACCTGGAAAGCTCTCCTGAAGAATAGGCAAATTCGGCCTGATTCTCTATGATAAATTCTCCGAGGGTTTGGTTTTTCCTGACCATTTTTAACTGCTGAAATGTTACTGTCGAGCAAAACTAACCCAAATATTTTTTACAGCACTCAAACGTTTTCGCAAATTTTTTTTAAAATCTATCCCCTACTTTTGTTTAGAAATATTCGATATGGGAGTTAAAATAAGAAAAGCCCAGAAGGAGGACATGCCGGCTGTCCTGGAGCTCATTCGGGAATTGGCAGCCTTTGAGAAAGAACCCGATGCAGTAGAGACAAGTGTTGAGGAGTTGCAGCGCGAGGGTTTCGGGGAACATCCGATGTTTCACGCCTTTGTTGCAGAGTGCGAAGGGATGATTGAAGGAATGGCGCTGTTCTACTACCGATTCTCAACCTGGAAGGGAAAAACCCTTCATTTGGAGGACCTGATCGTGCGAAAGGAAAAAAGAGGAAAGGGAATCGGAAATGCGCTTTACAAGGAGGTTATCAGGTTCGCCAGAAAAGAGGGACTGAAAAGAGTAGAGTGGGTGGTTCTGGATTGGAATCATAACGCTATTGAATTCTACAGGCGCAGTGGCGCGACTATCCTAAAGGACTGGTATACGGTACAGATGGATGAAAAAGGAATCACCAAATTCGTAGAAACAAATCTATGAAGGTATACAAGTTCGGAGGTGCGTCCGTAAAGGATGCAAACGGTGTCCGTAATGCGGTACGGGTTCTGGAAAGCAGTGGTGTTAGCGGAAAGGTCGTCGTGATTTCCGCCATGGGGAAAATGACCAACGCCCTGGAGGAAGTCGTCAGGGAATATCTTGGTCAGGGCAATCATAAGGAAATCCTGGAAGCGGTCCGCGGGTTTCATCAGCAGATCATAAAAGACCTCTTTCCTGTCGGTCAGCCTTCCGTCTTTAGCCGGATCGACGCCCTTTTTTCAGATCTGAACAATTTTCTGGAACACAACAGGTCTGAGAATTATGATTACGTCTATGATCAGGTGATCGTTTATGGCGAACTGCTTTCGACCAGGATCATGAGTGCTTATCTCGAGTCTAGGGGACATCAGAATATGTGGTTGGACGCCCGAAGCTGTATTAGAACCGATAGCACCTACAGGGACGCGCAAGTACAATGGGAGGAAACACAGGAGCAGATTATTGCCCAGGTGGACCCTGGCGGACTCACCGTCACCCAGGGATTCATCGGGGCAGACGACAATAATTTCTCCACCAGCCTTGGCAGGGAAGGCAGTGACTATACCGCTGCGATTTTCGCCTACTGCCTGGACTGCGACAGCGTAACGATTTGGAAGGATGTTCCTGGAGTTCTCAATGCTGATCCCAGGAGTTTCCCCCAACCGGTGCTGCTACGCCAGATTTCCTACGAGGAAGCCATCGAGCTGGCTTTTTACGGTGCCTCAGTTATACATCCGAAAACCCTGCAGCCGCTACAGAGAAAAGAAATTCCCCTGTTCGTTAAGTCCTTTGTGGTTCCGTCAGAGGAAGGGACAGTGGTTCGGAAAGGTCCTGGAATTTCTCCCAAGGTGCCTTGTTTTATAGTCAAAAGGAACCAGGTCCTGATCTCGCTTTCTTCTCTTGACTTCTCCTTTATCATGGAGAAAAACATCAGTCATATCTTTGCACTGTTCCACCAGTATCAGATCAAGGTTGACCTTATTCAGAATTCCGCGATCAGCTTTTCTGTATGTGTTGACAATAAATTTAATAACTTAGAGAAGTTAATCAGGCAGCTTAAGGCGACTTTCAGGGTAAGTTGCAGGGAAGGGGTGGATCTTTATACCGTCAGGCACTTCGATAGTACCGCGGTGAAGAACCTGGAAAAGGACAAAGAGATCCTCCTCAGACAATCCACCCAGGAAACCACCCAGATCGTCGTCAGCGGCAGTTATGCTTCCTAAACCCCCTCCCTATGGGAATAGTCAGCGCAAAAGAAGTCGCCAGGGTAATGAACCTCGAAAAATTCGGGTTCCTGGGCAACTCCGTCGGATGGGTCGTGCTCCAGACCACCAAATTGTCAGTGATCAACAAAGAATATGAAAAGCGTAAGCATTTACCGGCTCCCGAGTTCATCGATTCTATTCTAAAAGCATTTGAGATCAATTATACCATCCCCGAGGAGGACCTGAAAAGAATCCCGAAATCAGGTCCCTTCATCACAATTTCTAATCACCCCCTGGGAGGTATAGACGGGATGATCCTGATGAAATTGTTGCTTGGTTCGCGCCCGGATTACAAGGTACTAGCAAATTTTCTACTCAACAGGATCGAACCCCTCCAGCCTTTTATCATGCCTGTCAATCCCTTTGAGGAACATAAGGAAGCGCAAAGCAGCCTGTCAGGCCTGAAGGAGGCTATCCGTCACCTGAAAGAAGGAAAATCCCTGGGGATCTTTCCTGCTGGAGAAGTGTCCACTTTCCGGGACAACAGGATGATCGTGGATCGGCCCTGGGATCCTGCGGCGATGAAGCTGATCCAAAAAGCAGCAGTGCCTGTAATCCCTGTTTATTTCCACGCCAAAAACAGTACTTTCTTCTACAGGCTCGCTTCAGTCAGCGACATCCTGAGGACAGCAAAACTTCCGAGCGAGATGTTGTCCCAGAAAAAACGGAAGATCAAAATCCGGATTGGAAATCCTATTCCTGTTGAGGACATGAAGGAGATCACCCATCTTGAACCTTTCACCGCCTTCCTGAGGCGCAAGACTTATATGCTGGCCAACGCATTCGAAAAAAAGCCATTTTACCGGAACATCCCGACGAACCTTAAAATCCAGAAATCCCCAAAAAAAATCGTTCAGGAGACGGAGGAAGAGCTGATGCTTCGGGAAATAGCGACCTGCCGCAAACTGGATAAAAGACTTCTGGAAAGCAAGAACTACGAGGTCTTTCTGGCAAAAAAGGAAATCATTCCCAATATTCTCAAGGAGATCGGACGGCTTCGGGAAATCACCTTCCGGGCTATTGGGGAAGGGACTAACAATCCTACCGACCTGGACAAGTTCGATGATTATTACTACCAGATGTTCCTTTGGGACAACGACGCAAAAAAAATTGCCGGAGCCTATCGAATGGGCATGGGTGCGGAAATTTTTCCCGATCATGGGATCAACGGCTTCTATCTGCAGGATCTATTCCGGTTCGAGCCCGAACTCTATAAGATGATGTCCCAGTCCATTGAAATGGGCCGGGCGTTCATCATCAGAGAGTATCAGCAAAAACCCATGCCCCTGTTCCTGCTGTGGAAGGGCATCGTGCATTGTACCCTGAGGTTCCCGGAGCACAAGTATCTTATCGGAGGGGTCAGTATCAGCAACAAATTCTCCAATTTTTCCAAGTCCCTAATGATTGAGTTTATGCGGTCCCACTACTACGATCCCTATATTGCACAATTCGTCCGGCCGAAAAAGGAGTTTAAGGTGAAGCTCAAAGACGGGGACAAGGATTTTGTTTTCGATGAGACGCAGGCGGATCTCAATAAGTTCGACAGGATCATCGATGAGGTAGAACCGGGGAATCTGCGACTTCCAGTCCTTATCAAGAAATACATCAAGCAGAATGCCCGGGTGGTCGCTTTTAACGTGGATCCGCTCTTTAATGATGCGGTAGATGGCCTGATGTATATCAGGATTGCGGATCTTCCGGAAAGCACTGTAAAACCAGTGATGGAAGAATTCCAGCAAGAGCTGGAACGCAAGGCCGCCGAAATGGAGAGAAACTCCTGATCACAAAGATCAGGTGCCTGCTCTTTTGGTATCTTGGAAAGAACCAATTGATTTCTTAACTTCCTGAAAAAGCTGAAAATGGAAAGAATACTGATAGCAGGCGCGACAGGAAGTACCGGAAAACGCGTGATCGAGATCCTGAGTAGTTCCAGGAGTTTCGAACCCGTCGCCATGGTCAGGAAAAAAGAGCAACAATCGATATTTGAGGACATGGAGGTTCAATCCGTGGTCGCAGACCTGGAGCACAATGATTTCGGACCGATTCTCAAAGGAATAGACAAGGTGATCTTTGCTGCGGGTTCAGGCAGCAAAACGGGTCCGGATAAAACCACAGCGGTCGATCATCTGGGAGCGATAAAATTGATCGATGCCTCAAAAGAGACTGGAATCCGCAAATTCATCATGTTAAGTGCAATGGGAGTCGAAAACCCATCCCAGCACCCAAAACTGGAACACTACCTAAAAGCCAAGGCGCTGGCTGATGACCATCTGCGCCAGAGCGGGCTGCCCTATACTATTGTTCGGCCTGGCAGGCTTACCGATGATCTCGGACTGGGAAAGGTGAAGGTCGGCACAAATATTTCCGGCCAGGGAGAAATTTCAAGGGATGATGTGGCCTACCTGCTGGTAATGTCTCTGGCTGATCCTCTCGCGAGGAATCTGGTTTTCGAAGCCGTTGAAGGAAAGGAGCCCATCAAGGAGGCTCTGATCCGGCTGACCCAGAACCAGGAAACCTGACGAGGTCCATGAAACCGTCAAGAAAAGAACTGGCTCCCGGAATAAGCGTAGCTGTTATCCAAAAAATGGATCAGCGTTCTGGAAAATTAACGGAGGGAGTGGTAGCGGACATCCTTACCAAATCTTCCAGCCATCCTCATGGGATCAAAGTGCGTCTGGAGTCCGGAGAGGTGGGCAGGGTCCAGCAGATCCTCCGCTAAGACAACGACGTCTTTTAGCTCGCTTCCCCAAAGCTGGAAATAATCTTGGAGGCGATGGTAGTGGCCAATTTCCGGTGGCTCTCCACGGTCCATCCTGCTACATGTGGGCTTAATAACACATTCTCCATCTGAAGCAGTTCCCGCAGCGGGTCGGGAAATGAATCCTTTCCCTGAAACAGGCTTTCAAAAGAACTTTTTTCATACTCGAGCACATCCAGGGCCGCTCCCAATACCTTTCCCTTACGCAGCCCGTCAACAAGGTCCTCGGTCACCACACTTTTGCCTCTTGCAGTATTGATAAACCAGAAGGGCTTTTCAATGGCGGAGATGAAATCCGCGTCTATCATTCTATCAGTCAAATCCGTCCACGGGGTATGAAGGCTGACCACATCCACGCTTTTTCTGAATTCCGCAAGGTCCACCTGTACAGCATTTTCATCTCCTTTCCCGGAAACGATATCATAGCAGATCACCCTTACCTCGAATCCCTGAAGCTTCCGGGCAAAAGATTTTCCCATATTCCCATACCCGACAATCCCGATTGTCTTTCCTTCCAGTTCCACTCCTCTGTTATTCTCCCTCAGCCATTTTCCTGCCCTTACCTGGCGATCTGCCTGGTGTAATTTATTCATTAGGGAAAGCAGCATTCCAAGGGCATGTTCTCCAACTGCATTGCTGTTTCCTTCAGGAGCGGAAAAAAGGGCTATTCCTCTTTCCATCGCATAAGCGACATCGATATTTTCCAGTCCGGCCCCTACTCTGGCAATAAACCTCAGGTTCGGAGCAGCATCGATAAAGGCGGAATCAATCCGGAACCGGCTTCTGATGACCAACCCCTCCAGGAGAGCCGGTTTTTCAAGAATTTCTTCCCGGGTCTGGTCATATGCCTGCAGGTTATCATGACCCGCCCTGGCCAGTTCCTTTAGAAGGCTTGGATGATTTCGGTCTGCATGAACTATGATCATAGGTCAGTCCTGTTCAGAATCCAAGGATGGCCTTGGCGATAGTAAAGTAAATCAGGATCCCAAAAATGTCATTGCTGGTGGTAATAAAAGGTCCCGTAGCCATTGCAGGATCAATTCCGAGTTTATCGAGTATAATGGGAACAAAAGTCCCGATCAGGGAGGCAATGACAATAACGGACACCAGAGAAATACCTACCGTGAGTCCAAACCAGAAGTCAAAGCCAAGAAGAAAGATCCCCCCTATGATCAACAGAACAGCGAGGGCGGCTCCATTGAGAAGGCTCAGCAGAATTTCCTTGATCAGCCTGTTTATAAGGGAACCGCTCAGGCTTTGATTGGCCAGGCCCTGCAAAACTATCGCAGAGGACTGCACCCCGACATTCCCTGCCATAGCGGCAATGAGCGGCACAAAAAAGAAAAGCGCCGCATGCTGCTGCATGGCCGCATCAAAGGTGCCCAGTACCGTAACAGAGATGAAGCCACCCAAAAGGGCAAGGATAAGCCAGGGGAGCCGGGCCCGGGTGAGGCGAAGGATGGAATCATCTGCTTCGACATCCTCGGAAATACCAGCTGCCATCTGATAATCCTTCTCCGCCTCATCCCTGATGAAATCCACAATATCATCAATGGTGATCCTCCCTACCAGTCTCCCCATCTCATCTACAACAGGTATGGCCTCAAGGTCATATTTCTGCATCACTCTGGCCACCTCGTCTCCCTTGGTATGGACGGTGACATAATCCACCTTATCGATATAGACATCACTGATATTCGCCTTGCTAGGGGCTGTAAGCAGGTCTTTCAGGGATAATCGTCCCTTTAGTCTCCCTTTATCATCCACGACATAGATAGAATGGACTCGGGTGACATTTTCAGCCTGGGCGCGCATTTCAGTCATGCATCCCGTCACGCTCCAGTTCTCATTTACCTTGACCAGCTCCTTAGCCATCAATCCCCCTGCGGAATTCTCATCATAACGCAGCAGCTCGACAATATGTCCGGCGTGCTCCTCATCAATGATCTCGTCGATCACTTCCTGTTTGCGTTCCTCGGAGAGTTCTGCAATAATATCCGCAGCATCATCGGTGTCCATGTTCTCGAGCTCCTCCGCAATTTCCCGGGCGGAGAGATTGTCAAGAATTCGTTCCCGAACGTCTCCCTCAAGCTCCATCAACGCTTCTGACGTCTTGGTACTATCCAGTAACTTGATGATATAAGTCGCGTCATCCAGATGTAACTCATCTATGATTTCGGCGATATCGGCATGGTGGACCTCTTCTAAAAGCTGTAATATCTCCTCATCCCGCTTCTCCTCGATAAGATGCTCGATGTTCTCTATGTACTCGTCATTGATCTCGAACTGCATGTACTTCAATTTTTCGGGTAAGGTCAATAAATCCGGATAAGCTCAGCTGTTCAGGCCGCAGATCAAAGATAACATCTTCTTTGATACTTTGCGGAAGTTCAAATATTTTGAGGCTGTTGCGGAGCGTCTTTCTTCTTTGCTGGAATGCCGTCTTGACCACCCGGAAAAATAGTTTTTCATCACAGGGCAATGAGAAATGCTCTTTCCTCCGCAGCCTGAGCACGCCGCTTTCCACTTTCGGAGGGGGATTAAAAACCGCGGCTGGCACTGAAAAGAGGTATTCGGCATCATAAAACGCCTGCACAAGTACCGAGAGAATCCCATATACCTTGCTTCCCTCCCGCTCGCATATCCTTTGAGCGACCTCCTTTTGAAACATTCCGGCAAATTCCGGAATATAGCTGCGCATTTCCAGCATTCGGAAGACGATCTGCGAGGAAATGTTGTATGGGAAATTCCCGATCACCGCGAATTGCCGAGCTCCCAGTAGGCCAGGCAGGTCATACTTCAAAAAATCCTGCTGGTAGATCCGGCCTCTGAGACCCGGGAAATGTTCCTGGAGATAACCCACACTCTCGGGATCAATTTCCACGACGTGAACCTCTATCGGCTTCTCGAGTAAATATTTTGTCAGGACCCCCATCCCCGGCCCTACCTCCACTACCAGATCATAGCTGGAGTAGGAAAGGGTATCCGCTATTTTCCTGGCAATATTCTGATCGGCAAGGAAATGCTGGCCCAGGTGCTTCTTTGGGGAGACTGCTGTCTTTGCCTGATACCTGCCATGGTCTCGGGAAGCGGGTCGCTTTTTCTTCATCCTGGGGAGTTTGGGAAGGACTGCTCCAGGACTTCCAGTTCAGTGCCAAAGCTCATCATCTTGCCCAAAAAGCCTGCCGGAGCTTCCTGGAGATCCTGTGCGTCCTCAAGAAAAAACCGCTGCAGTGTCTGGGCATCCGGGGAACTGAACTGCACGGAATATGTCGTCTCCCGATGTGGGGATTTTACCCGGGCCAGTAGCGCCCTGGTAAACTTTCCAGTAGCCAGCATCTCCGGAATTCGAATGTTCTTCATCCAATCCAGCCAAGGCTCATGAATCTCCTCTTCTATACTTGTGGTTTCATTGTAGATAATCATGCTCTTCAATAGCGGGTTCAATACGTTCTCCAGCATTCATTCCAGGGCATCCCCCCGCAGGGCCCTGAATTTCTTTCTGGCATCGACGAAATAAATACTATCGGGATATTCGAAGATGATCTTCTCATAATACGTTTTTGCCTTCTCCAGGTTTCCTTTGGTGAAATATAGCTCTGCCAGCTGATAATGTGCATTGTCGCCCAGAATCCCCGAACCATAGTTCGTGATCAGGCGAAGAAGATTGGCCTCCGCATTATCAAAATCTCCTTCTTCCTTCAATAAAAGAGCCTGTCTGAGCAAGGCCTCATCCTCTATCGCAGCTCCCTTAAATGTAACCAGCAGTGAGTCGAGTTGCCCAATGGCTGCCCTATTCTTTTTCTGAAAAGCGAGAAGATCCGCCCTGGCAAAGGCCCGCAGGGCAGCCTGGGTCGAATCCTCCGACTTATTTTCGGTGATGAGGAGGCTGAGTTCCATGGCATCATTAGCAACAAGCTGGGAGGTAGCACTTTTCAGCACGTCGAGTTGCATCAATGCCCATTTGAAATCCCCTTTATAGTAGCTGGTTCTGGCCACTTTATAGGCTGCTGTTTGGGCTATCTGATCATTTTCCACCAGGGTTTGAACTTGAGAATAATAGATAAGGGCCCTGTTGAACTTTTCCTCAAGGACCAGAATATCGGCCAGGGCCATCTTAAGGCCGGCCTCGTCAAAGCTTCCTAATTCGGATTCCAGGCTGCTTTCAAGAATTCTTTTTGCATCATCCGTGTTTCCCTGCCTAAAGGCGAGAAAATTCGCCTGGTCGATTTTCAGCGATAGCAATGGACGTCCGACACTGCTGTACTGGGACACCAGTTCCTCATAAATCTTTTGGATTTTGCCAAAATCTTCCTCCGGTGTGATCTTTTGCATGGCATTAAGTCGCAGCTGATGTGCCTGCAACTGGACCACCTGCGATGGAGACTCTGCTATTATGTACTCCAGGATCTCTATAGCCGTCGGAATCTGGTTATGATCCAATGCGGAAAGACTCAACCTCATAAGGGGTCCGAGATCCCCTCCGCTTCTTCTATAAATCGCTTTCAGCTGAAGAAAAGCCTTATCGAAATCCTGCTGTTGAATATATAACCAACTCAGCATTTCATTGAGGATGATGCTCTGATCGTCCTGCAGCCTTTTCAATAGCTGCTGTCGGAATAGCCGGTTCGCTTCATTCTCGGGATCCTCCGTAATGAACTGGCCGTAAATTCTACTTACCGCAGGCAAAAGGGTTTCGTTTTGAGTGACCACGTCGATGTAATAACTGAGCATCTTGTCGATCTCCCCTTGCTCCCCATATAACCGGGCCAGCTGAATGCCAAACTCGGCATCTGGATTTTTACTCATCCCGAGTTCATAAGCCGCCACAGCGTAATCCAACAGGCTGTACTTTTCGAAGGTCCGGGCGATGGGAAAGGCGAAATTCGGCCGGCTCTCCACAGATCTGAGCGCTTCATCGTACAGCTTTACTGCCTCATCCTTCTTCTCCTGAAGTTCGTAATTATGTCCCAGCTCGATCAGGTAATGTGGCGCATTGGCTGTGGTGTTAAGTCGGTCTCGAAGAAGATCTTCCGCCTGCCCGAATTTCCGTAGTTGCTGATAGCTTTCCACCAGCCCCATAAAATGAGCCTGGTTATAGGGCTCTTTCTCATATAACTGCTTATAGATCACCAGGGCTTTTTCGAAATCTCCCCGGTCGAAATAGTTACGGGCCAGTTGATCTGTCTGGGCAAAACTCGGCAGGAATGACCAGAACATCAGGAATACGAAAACGGTCTTCATTGCATCGGTTTTGGTTATACGATCATTGCCCCTCTAGGGACCCACCTGCGGATTGTCTTAGCCAATCTTTTCAAACCCTGTGTAGGGCACAAGGACTTCAGGAATCTTTATTCCATCAGAATACTGATTGTTTTCTAAAATCCCTGCGAGGACCCTGGGAAGTGCCAGTGAGCTACCGTTGAGGGTATGCACCAGCTGCTTCTTTCCCGCTCCGTCCTTATATCTCAGTTTCAGCCGGTTAGCCTGAAATGTTTCAAAATTAGAGCAGGAGCTAATTTCCAGCCATCTTTCCTGAGCCGCGGAATACACCTCAAAATCGAAGGTCAGGGCGGAGGTAAAACCGAGGTCTCCACCACATAACCTCAGTATCCGGTACGGAAGCTCGAGTTCCCGTAAAATGCTCTTGACGTGTTCCACCATCTGGTCCAGGGCATGATAGGATGAAGAAGGTTTCTCAATCCTGACGATCTCGACCTTGTCAAACTGATGGAGCCTGTTTAGCCCCCGGACATGTGACCCGTAGGAGCCCGCTTCTCTTCTGAAGCAAGGAGTATAACCGGTGTAGGTCATCGGAAGATCCCCTTCAGAGATAATACTGTCCCGGAACATGTTCGTAATCGGAACTTCAGCGGTCGGAATCAGATAGAGGTCATCATCCTGGACATGGTACATTTGCCCCTCCTTGTCCGGAAGTTGCCCGGTTCCAAAACCCGAGGCCTGGTTGACCAGGAGTGGAACCTGGACCTCGTCATACCCTGCCGCCACATTCTTATCCAGAAAATAAGAAACCAATGCCCTTTGAAGCCTGGCGCCTTTTCCTTTATACACAGGAAAACCTGCTCCTGTAATTTTATTTCCAAGTTCGAAATCGATGATATCAAATTTTCTGGCCAATTCCCAGTGGGGGAGGGCCTTCTCGCCAAGATCAGGAATATCCCCTTCCCGAAAAACTTCCTGATTATCCACTTCAGAGGCGCCCGGAGGAACAGATTCATGCGGAACGTTAGGGATATTGCTTAGTATCCTGTTCAGGTCCGCAGTGGTTTCCGCCAAACGCTCTGAAAGCTCCTTTGACCTTTCCTTTAGTTCCGAAGATCGCTGTCTGACCACATTGGCCTTTTGTCGATCTCCGCTCTTGAAGAGAAGATTGATTTCTCTTGAAAGACGTTTTGATTCAGCCAGAGTTTCATCCAACTCTGCTTGTGTGCTGCGCCTGGTTTCGTCGAGATCAAGCACTTCCTCGAACATGCCGGAAGCTTCGAAGTTTCGTTTTTTCAAGGCAGGAATGTAGGCTTCCCTGTGTGACCTGATATTGGCAACCTGTAGCATGAGATCTTGTTTTTCCCCGGTCTGAACTTTTTCATTTGATCGGACCACAAAAATAGCAAAAGCAGGTAGAATTATTCCTTAGGTGCAGGTAAAATCCAGGGACTGTGCCTGAAATACCGCCACTGCTCAGCTGCAAGGTCTACATGTGGATCAATGTATTGAACATAGGGTCTTCCATTGACGCTGAGCTGGCTCTCCACATAAACCTCGATTTCCCTACCTTGCTTGGCATAATCTTTTTCCAGATGCTGGGCAAATTGCCAGATCAGGTCCGGTTTTGTAGCCAAAGCCTTTTGCTGTTTTGGTGTTAGATAGAGATTGTTCTGTATGTAAAGCGTATCCTTTGGCCTTTCCTTATCTACCACTTTGAAGAGGATGATGCCCGACTTGGACCTAAGCATCATTCGCCAGCTCAGCCGATGCCCTTCCTCTGTCCAGAGGACGTCGTCCTGAATGAACCAATGCCTGATGGGCAACAGGACCTGGATTGAGAACCAGATCACAAGGAATATCCTCAGGGGTCTCCGGTAGGACGGCAGGATCAATAGCGTACCTGAAAAATGAGGTTTCCATCTGAGGAAAAGCCGATTTATCTGTTCCGACGGAAAAAAGAAAAGTATGAATGCCAAAGATAAATATGGGAAAATTCCAATCTGGAAGATCAGGCTGTTGAACAGATGAAAAAAGACGGAGGCCAAAAATGCCCCCATTCTTGTTTTGCGGTACAACAGCAATGGAATGATCAGCAGATCGAAGCAGAAACCAAAATAAGCAATTGCATAAGGAACCCATTCCTGTTGCAAATAAGGACCGACCAGCCAGTAATCCTTCTTGGTCTCCATCAGGAGCGCTGGAAGACGGCCGCTGAACCAATCGGGATAGATCTTCGCAACGGCTGCAAAGGTGTAGACAATCCACAGCTGTAAAACAATGAGTAGCCAGACCCACCGAGGCATGTGAATCCGTCTTATTGCGGGTCTTAGCCAGGCATCTACAGAAAGGAAACGGTGGGCAGGAACCAAAACCATCAGGTATGACAAGAGCATGAGCAGATAGTAATGATTGTTGTAGGATGATTTTTGCATGAGATATACCCCGGACCACAGAAGAGCAAAGGCCAGCATGCTCATACGGTATCGGAAACCGAGCATGATAAGCAAGCCCAAAAAGCCCATAGTCCCGTAATACCACAGCATGCCATTCCCCGGAAGCGGCTGGAGAAAGCCAAACCCGATAAAGTTGAAGGTAAATTCGGGTTCAATCAAGATGCGCCTGACCCAGCCGGTCAGAATAGCACCGAAAGCTTCTATAGCTATTAGACCGCCGAAAAGGATCCTGAAAAGGATCAGTGCGGAATTATCGATCCTTGTGAATAACCACCTATCGATCATGGTTATCCCTGATGTACTGCCGGGTGAATGCCTCATCCTGTTTCATAGCGAGCATCAGGCTGTCCACCGAATCAAACTTCTTCTCGTCCCTAATCCGTGTCAGGAGTTCAATGGTCAAGAATTTACCGTAAAGGTCCAATTCCAGATCCAGAAAATGGGTCTCAATGGTCTTTTGCGTGCCGCCTACTGTAGGATTCGTGCCTATGCTCATCATCCCGAAAACCGGCACCTCCTCGATAAAAGACCTGACCACGTAGACCCCGTTGGCCGGAATCAATTTGTAGTCCTCCGCGACATGGAGGTTTGCCGTGGGGAACTTGAAGGATTTTCCGAGGCCACGGCCTTTTACCACTGTACCCGCCAGAGAGAAAGGATAACTGAGGAAGCGATTGGCCTTTTCTACCCTTCCTTCTAGTAAGGCCTTACGGATTTTGGTGGAACTCACCGCGACTTCCTCGATCTCCTGCTCCGTGATCTCTTCCACCTCAAAACCAAATTCGGCTCCGAAAGCCCTCATGTCCGATATACTGGCAGTACGGTTCCTACCGAATCTGTGGTCATAGCCGATAATTACTTTTTTGGCCTTTAACTTCTGCACGAGAATATCGCGCACGAACTCCCTGGCGCTCAAGCGTGAGAATTGACGGGTAAAGGGGTGAACTACCAGATGATCTATTCCCGATTTCTCCAGAATGTCCTTGCGCTCGTCTATGGTATTGATGAGCTTGATATCCGCATCTTTCTGAAGTACCATCCGGGGGTGCGGAAAGAAGGTCAGGATAACAGACTCCAGATTGCCGCCACGGGCGGCACTTACAAGTCTTTCAATGATCTTCTGGTGGCCGACATGTACACCGTCAAAAGTTCCAATAGTCACCACCGTATGGTTTTCACTATGGAACTTGTCCGCTCCTTTATGTTCTTTCAAGACCGTTACTATTTTCCGTTATACCTATTCATCGTATTATGAACCCCGGCGGTACCGAATGATCGGATGACCTCACTACAGACTTTCAGTCTCTCCCCGAGCGCAGTAGACTCTTCCTCATCCCATTCTCCCAGCACATAATCGATCTGTCTGCCCTTGCTATACTGATCACTGATCCCAAACCGAAACCGGTTATAGGCCGTGGTCCCAAGCTGCGTCTGGATATCCTTGAGTCCATTATGACCTCCATCACTTCCTTTGGTCTTGATCCGTATGGTCCCAAATGGAAGATTCAGGTCATCTGTCACGACCAGCAGATGCTCCAGGGGGACCTTTTCCTTCTGAAGCCAGTAATTGACAGCCTTCCCACTCAGGTTCATGAAAGTGGAAGGTTTCAACAATATAAATTGACGTCCTTTAAACCTGAAACTCGCGATCTCTCCCAGTTTTTGGCTTTCGAACGCGACAGATTCTTCCCCGGCAAGCTGATCCAGTACCCGAAATCCGATATTATGACGGGTATTGTAATATTTAGGGCCAATATTGCCAAGACCCGCGATCAGAAATTTTTTCATTGGGGTTTCTTCCTCTTTTCTGTTCTTGTTCCATATTCTTCCGAAGAAAGAAAGCATATCATACATTTGGGTAAAAATAAAAAAGCATCCCGTACCGGAATGCTTTTTTACTTGCAAACTGCAAAATCCTTATTCGTTTTCCTTGACTTCGGTAGCGGGAACCTCATCTGCGGAAGCTTCTGATCCCTGTTCCTCTTCGTCTTCAAGGGCCACAACATTACGGGAAGTTCGAACCTGACATACCACCGTATTTTCTGGGTGCATGATCTTAAATTTCTCGCTTTCCAGCGCAGTGACATATAGCTTGTTTCCGATCTTAAGCGGCGTAATGTCCGCTTCGATGAAATCCGGAAGGTTCTGTGGGAGACCCTTCACCCTGATCCTTCGCAGGTTGAATCGGAGAACTCCCCCGTTCTTTACCCCGCGGGCAACTCCTTTGGTATGAACCGGAATCTCCATGGTGATTTCCTTGTTTTCGAAAATCTGGTAAAAATCGATATGAAGAATCGCGTCAGTTACAGGGTGGAATTGAATATCCTGTAGGACCGCGTCAAACTTCCCTCCTTCCTTGAGATCGATCTCGACCGTATGAACGTCCGGGGTGTAGACCAAATCCTTGAACGCAATTTCATCTGCTGCAAAATGCAATGGCTCATCTCCCCCGTATAATACGCAAGGAACCTGTCCAGCATTACGTAGGGCTTTAGTAGCTTTCTTGCCCACGCTTTCTCTTTTAGATCCGTTGATCGTAATTGACTTCATTGTAAAAAATTTTTAGGCTGCAAAAGTATATCTTTTTTCCGAGCAAAGAAAAGCTTGCGTAAAATAAATAAGTACTGAACCACAGCAGCCCGGGAGGGAGGCTACATAATGAAGTTTGAAGATATAGAGCGATTGTTATGGACCCGCTTCATGACATCAGCAAAAAGCTCGGAGCAGGTTACCACCCGGATTTTCTTGCAATCCTGACGCAATGGAATAGAGTCCGTAACTATCAGCTCCAGAAGCTTTGAATCCTCTATCCTGCGGTAAGCATCCCCAGAAAGAACAGGATGCGTACAGATGGCCCTTACGCTCAGGGCTCCCCGGTCCATCATGACATCAGCTGCTTTTGTCAGGGTTCCGGCGGTATCGACCATATCATCAACCAGAACCACATTTTTGTCTTCCACGTTTCCGATGAGTTCCATATGGGAGATCACATTGGCCTTTGCCCGTTGTTTGTAGCAGATCACCACATCGCTTTCCATAGTTTTGGAATAGGCATAAGCACGCTTGGAACCCCCCATATCCGGCGAGGCGATGGTCAAATTTTCCAGTTCTAGCCCTCTCAAATAGGGGAGGAACACCGTTGAGGCGAAAAGGTGATCTACCGGTTTTTCGAAAAAACCCTGGATTTGATCGGCATGCAAATCCATAGTGATGATTCTGGTAGCTCCCGCTGTTTCGAGCATTTTGGCAATCAGTTTGGCCGCGATGGGAACCCTCGGTTTGTCCTTCCTGTCCTGTCTGGCCCACCCATAATATGGGATCACCGCAGTGATATGCCGTGCAGAGGCTCTTTTAGCAGCATCCAGCATGAGCAACATCTCCATAAGGTGATCGGATCCCGGATGTGTAGAACCGATGATAAATACTCTCGCTCCCCTGATCGATTCTTCGTACGAAGGTTGAAATTCCCCGTCGCTGTAAGTGGAAGTAATGACGTTCCCCAGTTTCGTGCCGTAAGATTCAGCAATTTTTTCCGCCAGAACTCGGCTCTGGCTGCAGGTAAAAACTTTGGCTTCGATGGCTCCTTCGGGCATGGTGAGAGGTTTAGCTGGTTATTGGCAGCAAATTTAAAAAATTATTTCCTTGCGACCGGGACCTCCCGGCCCTATTCATTCTCTTTCCAGAGGAAGGAGCCAGTGTTTTTTCTTAGATCTTCCCGTGAGTTCCCCAAATACACCAGTTTCTCATTAAGGTCCTTGAAGCCGAGATACAGACCACTCCGGTCTCGGGTATGGTCGTACTTGGACAGCAGCCTTCTGGCTCTGGCCGACCCCGCCTGATCATTGTCCAAACATAGATCTATCCCGTCGTAGGATTCAAACAACTCCTCCACCTGATCTAAAAAGGACAGGGAGTTCAGGACCACGGTATCCCTTCCCGTCAAGGCTCCCGGGAATAATTCTGCCAGGGACAACATATCGAACATCCCCTCCATCACGAGAAGTTCCTTGGCCTGGTTTCCCAAAAAAGTATAACTTTTAGGGGAGCTGGAGGTTTTAAAATTCCTGCTCCTGAGTTCCCAACCGTCCAGCCTGTTCTGTAGCCCAAGGGCGAAATATTGCTTGTCATTACAGGTATACCATACCTCCTTGCAATATCGCGCAGCGGTTGTATGGGAAATCCTTCGCGAGTGGAGATATTTTTTCAGACGAATGTCAGAAATTTCCTTTGTCTGAAGGATTTTGATCCTCGGCTCCTCATGGTGCCGCCGGTCGTATTGGTGAAGGCTCAGATGAGGCATTTCCCCGGTAAGAAAACTCAGTGCCTCCAGAGCCGTACAGTTTTTAAGGACCCGTATAAACTCAACAGGGCCACCTCCCTGCCCCAGACCGAAGTCATACCAGCAATTGATCTTGAGGGATACCTTGAACGAGGGTTTTGTTTCCGGTCGTAGCGGACTGAGGTACCAGGCCTCCCGTGGTGTGGTTCTAAAAGGGAAACACTGCATCCCGGCCAAAAGTTCCACTATGGAAATGTTTCTCGCTTCTTCAAATGTAATACTCCTGCTCCCCATGGTCCTGCTGTCAGGCCCGATAATATCGATTACCGCGAATTCTCAGCTTCAAGATAAGGAAAAAACCTGTTGCCGCTTTTCTGTACTAAGAAGAAACATCTTTTCTCATGGCTGATTATGGGAAAAAGTTATATTTTTGTTCCTGTTTTCCCAGGGCCCCGGAAAGCAGATCGGGTCCTGAGCAGAGAACCGAAGCCGAAGTGGTGGAACTGGTAGACACGATGGATTCAAAATCCATTGCTGATAAGGCGTGCGGGTTCGAGTCCCGCCTTCGGTACCAGATGATGAGAGCGCCCGCTGAGGGCGCTTTTCTTCTTTGGAACCAGAGCACTGCAATGTGACGATCGAACAGTAATCCTGCACAAGGAGTTGAAAAATCCGGTATAGCTCCGGAATCGGGAAAAATTCAGAGCCCCAAAAAACCGTACCCATGGATCAATCAGAGAACAAAAGGAAGCCGGAATTTTTGCAACAGGTTTTCAAGTTGAATGGTGAGGCTAAACTCTCTGAAGCCTTTGCTTCGAGCTTAGAGGCAATCGATGCCATTGATATAGAGCAATTGAAACAAATCGGACACAAGACTTATCAAAAAGACAAGTGGACCGTTCATAAAATACTTCAACACATCATAGACTGGGAACGGATTTGGTGTTTCAGGGCCATAATTTTTGCCCGTCAGGAAGGAAGCATCCCTGAAGGCCATGACGAGGAAATCATGGGGGAAAACATGAATGCCGACGAACTTTCCATCGAACAATTGATAAAGGAGCTGCGAATTGTGAGGCAGTCAACAATCCTGATGTTTGAATCCTTCAACGAAAAGATCCTGAGAACGACCTGCAAATTTTTCGATTACGAAATGCCCCTTTATGCAATCGGGTTTACGATTACCGCACATCAGATCCATCACCTGAACATCATAAGGGAAAGATATCTGCCCCTGATCAGATAAAAATGAACCAGGATCAGCCGGAGGCAGGTCTTGAGCTACTTCTGAAATCCTGCAAAGGAATTTCCTCTTTTTTTGTCATATTTGTGGGAAGTCGTAAATTCGGCCCCTATAGCAAACCCTATGTCACAATTCTGGCTATACTTTCGTTTAGGGCTGGAGCACGTTCTGGATTGGAATGCCTATGACCATATCCTGTTTCTTATTGTTCTGGTTGCCTCTTACACCTTCCTCGGCTGGAAAAGGGTTTTGTGGCTGGTCACCATATTCACCCTGGGACACACCATTTCCCTGT
Organism: uncultured Salinimicrobium sp.; assembly: GCA_946887075.1. The sequence goes on along the minus strand of CAMPKA010000011.1, from coordinate 24,054 downwards.
TTCTCTCAGTCTATGGTATTGTCAAGGTGGATAGCGGCTATGTTGAGCTCCTGATTCCTATCACGATCTTGGTCACCGCGATATATAATATCGCTACGGCCAAACGCAAGGAAAACAAAAACAATCCAAGTCTGCTGTATTTTTGTACTGCATTCTTCGGGGTTATTCACGGGCTGGGATTCTCCACATACTTTAAAATGATTTCCTCCGGCATGGAAGACCGTTTTCTTCCGCTACTGGAATTCGCCCTGGGAATTGAAACCGCTCAGGTTATCGTAGTCCTGGGAGTCCTGATCCTCGCATTCATTTTTCAAAACATGCTGGGATTTTCACGAAGAGACTGGATTCTGGTCCTGTCATCGGTTGTTATCGGGGTGATCCTTCCTATCTTGCGGGACAACTTCCTGGCACTCTGACCGAGCGAACATGTCGCAGGCTTAAACAGGGGAAACCGTCGCCACAGGAAGTGACCTTGTTATAAAAAGAAACAGATGCAGCATAAAAAACAGCTTAAATATGACCGGGCATACTTGCGAATCGCCCGGGAATGGAGTAAATTATCCCATTGCAAACGGAAACAAGTTGGCGCACTTATTGTAAAGGATAGGATGATAATTTCCGATGGATACAATGGTACTCCTACAGGTTTTGAAAATCCTTGTGAAGATGAGGAAGGATACACGAAGTGGTACGTTTTACATGCCGAGGCAAATGCCATCCTGAAAGTGGCAGGTTCCACCCAGAGCTGTGAAGGAGCCACCCTCTATATCACAATGTCTCCCTGTAAGGAATGCAGCAAGCTCATTCATCAGGCAGGAATCAAACGACTGGTGTACCACATCGATTATAAAGATGATTCCGGGCTTCGCTTTCTTGAAAAAGCAGGTGTGGAACTCGAACAAATTAGCATTTTAGAAGATTGAAGAATAGACAGAAAATATACCTCCCTTTGTTAATGAGTCTGGCGTGTGCCATTGGAATACTTTTGGGAACAGGCTTAGAACTGAGCAATAGCACAGACCCCGCCCTGCTCTCCTCCAATGATACGAGGCAAAAACTGACTCGGTTGATCGACTATATTGAATATGAATATGTCGATGATGTCGACATGGACAGTATCGTGGATGTTACAGTAAATGAGATACTAAGCGATCTCGATCCGCATTCAGTCTATATTCCTGAAGAGGAATATGCTTCTCTTACAGCCAGCATGCAAGGAAACTTCGTCGGAATCGGCGTGAGTTTCTATAATGTCAATGATACTATAGCCGTCATCCGGACATTGGAAGGAGGGCCTAGTGAAAGAGTCGGCATCGAAGGTGGGGATAGGATCCTGTATGCCAATGGAATGCCTCTGTTCAATAGAAAAATCAGCAATGACTCCATTACAGAGCACCTTAAAGGTGAGGAAAACACGGAGGTCGAACTTAAGGTTCTCAGGGAAGGGGAGCCGGAACTTCTGACCTTCAACGTCACGAGAGGGAAGGTTCCTCTCAAGAGCGTCGAGTCTTCTTACATGCTTACAGACCGTCTCGGTTATATTAAAATCAACCGATTTGCGGAATCCACCTATGAAGAATTCAGGAGAAGTCTGGCCGATCTTAAACGGCAGGGAGCTGAGGAGATCGCTTTGGATCTTAGAAACAACCCCGGAGGATACCTCGGAGAGGCCACCCAGATAGTTGATGAATTTCTCCCGGAGGATAAGCTGATGCTCATTACCAAGAACAAAAGCAATTCCATTGAAAAAACCTACGCCACCGACAAGGGAATCTTTGAGCATGGTAAACTCTATATCATGATTAATGAGAATTCCGCTTCGGCCAGTGAAATCGTCGCAGGTGCCCTGCAGGACAATGATAAAGGAACGATCGTCGGAAGACGGTCCTTCGGTAAAGGACTCGTCCAACGGGAAATGGGATTAGGAGATGGTAGTGCAGTACGTTTGACTATTGCCAGATATTACACCCCGACAGGAAGATCCATACAAAGACCCTATGATGAGGGAAACAAGGCCTATTTCAATGATTACCTCAATCGCTACAGGAATGGAGAATTGATCAGTGCCGACAGCATTTCCGTAGAGGATTCTCTGAAATATGTTACTCCCGGGGGGAAAGTCGTCTACGGTGGAGGTGGAATCATTCCCGATGTCTTTGTTCCCAAAGACACTGCCTTCGAGAAGGAAAGTTTGAACCTGATGCTCCATAGCGGCTTCCTGGACAGGTTTATTTTCGAAATCCTTGAAGAAAATCGCCATTACTATAATGGACTGAGCTATGAAGACTTTTTGGAACGAGAAATTATCGATCAGGAGGTGCTGGAAGCATTTCAACGTTTTACCGCAAGAGAGAATTTTCGGATCAAGATCTCTGAGTATCTTCCCGTCCTGAGACGCTTTTTGAAAGCAACCATGGCTCAGCAACTTTTTGGGAGTAATGAATTTCAGCAGATATTAAATACTGAGGATCCGGTGATCGAGAAAATCCTTGAACTCTCCAGCAGAAACGCCAATTTTAAAAAATAGGCGATACCCCCGTCTCTTTAAATGGTAATTTTATCGTGGATCTTGGTATGCACACCCTGGTTCCACTCCGTAAGAATGTCTGTGGCCACCGCAGCGCCACTACCACAAGCAATCGCAAATTGGCTGCGATGCCCGGCAAGCGTTCCGGCTACATATAGATCCGGACGCACCAGGTGATCTTCATTTAGAAGCTGAATCCGCTTCTTTTCCGGCTTCGTCTTTTTATGTGGTATGACAAAAGACTCAAGCCCCTTAATCACAACACCCGAGGTATATCCCGTCGCTACTACTACTTTTCGGGAAAAATAAAGGTTCCGGTTGGTTTTGATCTCGAATCCTTCTTCGAGAAAGGCAATTTCAATCGCTTTTTCAGAGGGAATCTGAATCATTCCGGGGTACTGTTCCTTGAGATGTGCGATTCCCCGTTGCAGTATCTCCCTTCCAGTAGTGCCCGGGGAAAGTCCCAGCACATTGTTGAACAAGGCGTTCTGAAGGTTGGAGGCTTTCTGATGCAGGAGAATTCCAGCCTTGCGATTCTCAGCAAATGGACGGTTTAGACCTGAACCCAGCGTAAGAGCGCAGGACATTCCGGCAGCACCTCCTCCGACGATCAGGACGTCAAAATCGGATTCCATTATTTATCTGCTTTTTCTGAAATAGATCTCGAAATCAGCAGAATGACCATCAAAACCACTACAATACTGGAACAAAGGATTCCAATTAGGGCTGTTGCACTATCCCCTGAAAAGGCATGGTCAAAATCGACGAAGGTAAAATTATAAATGATCAAGGCGCAAGCCAGTCCGATCAGGATATAGATCAGTATTTTCATAAGAGACAATCCATTTGATTGAACGCTATTTGCCATGAAAGATGCAAATTCCAAAAACCCGAAGGAGACAAACATTCGATGTACTGCCAAGTTTTCTTCCCTCGGCTCAACCTGTCCCTGGCAAAAATAAGACTTATCTCCACTCCAACAATACTATTTCGAGCGAAATTTAACATCCAGATCCCCAGTCTGCTTTTTCCAGGGAACAGAAAAAATTATCTTTGCATTATGTTTCAACTCGGTAAGACCATAGTTTCTGAGGAAATCCTTGAAAAGGATTTTGTCTGTAATCTCTCGGCCTGTAAAGGTGCCTGTTGTATTGCTGGAGACGCAGGTGCACCCCTGGAGGAAAGCGAGACGGCCATTCTGGAGGAGATCTATCCGCAGGTGAAACCCTTTTTACGCCCTGAGGGAGCAGCAGCCATAGCGAAACAGGGTGTTTTTGTGATTGGGGAAGATGGAGAATTTGAAACACCTCTTATAGACGGTGCGGATTGCGCCTATGTGACCTTCGATGAAAAAGGGACAGCCCTTTGTGCAATTGAGGAGGCGTACAATCAGGGGAAAACGGATTGGAAGAAGCCGGTCTCATGCCATCTTTATCCGGTAAGGGTACAGGATTACTCCGAATTCGCGGCGGTGAACTACCATCAGTGGTATATTTGTGATGATGCCTGCACCCTGGGAAAAGAACTTCAGGTTCCGATCTACAAGTTCGTCAAGGCTGCCCTTATCCGTAAATTCGGGGAGGACTGGTACAGCGAACTTGAGAAAGTGGCAGAAAAACACAAAAGCTCCCTGGAGAACCGCCGCTAACAGAGGGCAGAAAGATTTTCCGTGTTGATAAGTATGTTAAAACTCCAGGGCTATTCCCTTTTATCACACCTTGGGATTTGCAATATTTGTTAGACTGCCCTTGTGGGCGACATCTATAATGTAAACGATGAGCCAGCCTGAACCGATTTCCCGAGATAATAAGGATCGCTTCGTGATCTTTCCGAACAAACACCAGGACATTTGGGACAGATATTGTGCGCTTGAAGCTTCTCAGTGGTCTGTCAGGGATATGGGGATGCGAACGGTACTTTCCGTGGATCTGTCACAAAAGGAGACGGAAATCCTGAAACGCAGTCTGGCGCAGATGGCGATTGCTAACAGGCTGATCAACCAGCACCTTACCCAGGTCCTGCTTGCTGAGATCACCCTGGAGGATGCTAGGTATTTTTTGGGGCTTCAGAATGCTCTGGAGAATGTCCATCTTCACAGCTATGATTTGCTCCTAAGCCCTTTGTGTAAAGAGAATTCCAAGATGGATTTCCTTCAAAAAACAACTGAGGCTGGAGTTTTCCGGAAGTTGCTTTCCCACCTCAAAGAGATCTCAAGCCGTCCGCTGGCGGAAAAACTGGTGACCTATGCCAACCTTACGGAACTATTCCTTACATCCAGTATTTTACCGCTTCAGGACTCCCCTGCCTCAAGCAAAATTCCTGGTCTGGCCAAAACCTTTACAGGGGTCATGGAGCATCTTAAGATGTTTTATGAGTTTTGCCTTCACCTTTACAACTACCATCTGAGCCGACCTTTGTTGCCGAATTCCTTAAAAGAGCTCTTGCTGGACCAATTTGATATTGCAGCACTTCAAATACCCTCTGAGGGTGGCGAAGAACAGCAGGAAATCCGCAGCCTGGCCTTTATCAAATTCAGCACGGATCGAATCCTGATATCGTGTGGCTTTGATCGTCACTTTGATCAGGAAAATCCTTTTGCGGCTCCAGAAGAAAATCCCGCTGGTAGTCCAGGTCTGGCGCAGCAAAGGATTGCTGCTCTACGTAAGAAGACTGGCGTACTCCCATCTGATAAGGAGCCAGAAACGGATCGTGATTTGTAAAACGTTCCCTTACCAAAATATGAATTTGCTTTAATCTATGCTATCGGATACCATGATGAACTGGGAGCAGCTCCTTTCTTTGAAAAGATCAGGGGACACCAATAAAAGAATCCGCAAGGAGCAGAATGAGACCCGTCTCGGATTCGAGGTAGACTATGATCGGATCATATTCTCAAGTGCATTCAGAAGCCTTCAGGATAAAACCCAGGTAATACCGCTTTCCAAAACTGATTTTGTTCATACCCGTCTGACACATAGCCTGGAGGTATCTGTCGTCGGACGCTCTCTGGGTCGCCTCGCAGGCCAGAAGCTTCTGGAACGACATCCCTACCTCCAGAGTACCTTTGGTTACCAGATGAATGATTTTGGCGCCATCGTGGCTGCAGCCGCACTGGCTCATGATATTGGAAATCCCCCATTCGGGCATTCTGGTGAAAAAGCTATAGGGGAATTTTTCAGTCATGGAGCGGGACAAAGGTTCAGAGGAAGGCTTACTGCTGAAGAATATGAAGACCTGGTCAAATTTGAGGGGAATGCCAACGGTTTTCGCATTCTCACTGAAAGCCGACCGGGTATCCCGGGAGGATTGCGGCTCTCCTACGCTACTCTGGGAGCCTTCATCAAATATCCCAAAGAATCTTTACCGGCCAGACCTACCCCGAAGATTGGGGATAAGAAATTCGGAATTTTTCAGACGGAAAAGGCGGTTTTCTCTGAAGTCGCCGAGGAGCTCGGGCTGCTGCCAATTGCCCGGGATGGGAAAATGGCTTTTTGCCGACATCCTCTTGCTTTTCTGGTAGAGGCGGCTGACGACATCTGCTATACCATCATAGATTTTGAAGATGGGATCAATCTGGGGCTTATTCAGGAGGAGTATGCCCTGGAATATCTAATCAACCTGGTCAAGAGTTCCATCAATGCTTCGAAATATCGGGAGCTGAAAACCCGAGAAGACCGGCTAAGTTATCTCAGAGCACTTGCCATAAATACCTTAATCTCGGAAGCGGTTGAAACTTTCCTTGACAATGAGGAAGCCATTCTCCGCGGTCAGTACCACCATGCCCTTTTTGATAAAAGCAAATACGAGGCTCAGGTATCCGACATCATCAAAATCAGTGTAGAAAAAATCTATCAAAGCGATGAGGTGATCAGCAAAGAAATCGCGGGTTACCAAATGCTGGCTCACCTTCTGGAAACTTATACCACGGCCCTACTTCCCCGGAATGGCACCAGAACGAACTATGACCGCCTTGTCCTGAGAATGATTCCGGGTTACCAGGAATTTGAAGGACTACCCGATTATGATTGCCTGATCCGTATCTGCAGCTATATTTCTTCCATGACCGACAGCAGGATCGTAGACGCCTTCCGAAAGTTTCAGGGATTGCAGATCTAATATTTTTCGTATTTTGTCCTGCCCTATTTCCGGGTGCTGTAACTCCCCAGTAATGAATAAAAAGCTCTCCTTTGTTTTTCCTGTAATGGCCTTTACCATTGTTCTTCTATGTTACCGGTTTGGGGGGAGCGTCGGTACCAGTCCAGAGGAATTACGAAAAAGCCATGAGGCTTTTCTGATCAGCAGAGCTCCCAAAAGAGCAGAAGCGGTACCGCGATTGGAGGAGATCCGGGAGTCCGTTCCTCCGAATCAATGGTATGAATTGATGGAATATTTCACAATGAATCCTGCTCTGGGTTATCCGGAACCGGAAAAGGCCAAAGCCATCAGGGAAAAACTTCTGCTGGGGAAACCTCCCAGGAACACTGCAACAATGGCTTCGCCTGGGGAATACGAACAAAATAAATGGGTTTCTCGTGGGCCTACCAATGTCGGAGGGCGAACTAGGGTTCTGCTTTTCGACCCCACTGATCCAGAGGGAAAAAGAGTATTTGCTGGGGCTGTGAGCGGAGGCCTATGGAAAAATGAAGATATTACCAATCCCTCTTCTCCCTGGACACAGATCAAAACACTCCCTGGAAACCTTAACCTCTCCTGCATTACAGTCGACCCCAGGGACGCAAAAACCTGGTATGCCGGAACGGGAGAACAATATACAGGTGGGGACGTTGTAGGAACCGGGGTATTTAAAACCAGCGATGCGGGAAATACCTGGACTCAGGTGCTCGACGTCGAGGCCTACGCAAGAACGGAAACCGTTGAGACCACCTCGGGGGATGAGCTTCTTCTCGAAGGAGGATTGTATTATATCAACGATATCATTGCCTGGGATAACGGGACGTTTACAGAAATTCTCATAGGGGTCTCCACGCATGTGTACGCTCAGGCAGAAAGCCCTGAAAACCTGCTGGGCTTTTTCGAACGAGGCCTCTATGGGTCAACCGATGGAGGAAGTTCCTGGGAAAAAATTCGTCAGGGGGATTCCTTCAACGACTTTGAGGTTGACGCGGCGGGAAACCTATGGGCAGCAACGACTTTTTCCCCGGGAGAAGGATGTGATTCAAGGGGAGGTAAGATTTTCCGACGAGCCAAGGATCCTAATTCTGATTTTGAACTAATCACGACCATTCCGGAAGTACAACGCACTGAAATAGAAGCATCTGCTGTCGATCCCCAGAAATTCTACATCCTGGCAGAGAAGATCAATCCGGGAATTGATCCCTGTGATTTTACCTCAGAAGCCGAACTCTGGATTACAACGGATGGCTTTAACTCGGTCCAAAGCATCAACGAACCGGATGATGCTGACCTGGACATCCTCGCTGATGATTTTACCAGAGGTCTCGCCTTTTACGCTTTGATGATCGAATCTGATCCCAACAATGACAACATCGTCTATGCAGGAGGGATAGATCTTTTCCGGTCCGAAGATAGTGGGCAAACCTGGCAGCAAATCTCCAAATGGTCAGACAACAATAATCTGAAGGACCTTCCTGTCTCCCATGTACATGCGGATCAACATGTGATGCAGTTCAGGCCAGGAAATTCCAATCAGGGCGTCTTCGGTCATGACGGCGGGGTTTCCTTTGCCAGCAACCTGGAAGCGGCTCCGGTGTCTGATGTATTCACCACTCTGGAGGAAGACTACGTCACTTCCCAATTCTACTCTGTGGCCGTGGCTCCTGATGATTTTTCAACAAGTGATTTTTTTCTCGGAGGTACTCAGGACAACGGGACCCAATCCTTTAGAAATAATGATGCCCATTCCTTTGAAGTCATCGATGGAGACGGTGCGGCCGCCTTTTATGATCAGGTAAACACGGATTATTACGTCGCTAACCAGGTTTATAACCAGGTAATTGTGGCGCGCGATTTTAGTCAGGGGACATTTGGCCTGATCGCGTTTAATGACGATCTCGACGGCTTCTTTATAAACCCACAGGCTCTTGACTCCAATCTCGATATGCTGTATTCAAACGGGCCCAATGCCGTTTTCTATCGGTATGATGGACTGGACGACCTGGAGCCGATTGGCGAGGATGGGGCGGATTTTGACGATCCTCTGGCCCCTAGAACCGTCTTTACCCATCCCCTGCTTCAGACAAGCCCGGATTATCTGCCTTCGATTTCCGCCCTGAAAGTCTCCCCATTTACCACTTCCAGTTCCACCTTAATGCTCGGACTCATCAATGGAAAGATCATTAAAGTTAGGAAGGCTGATGGAAAACCTTCAGAGGCGATTTGGACGGAAATTACGGGTCCTGATTTCGTCGGGAGCATTTCCGATATAGAGTTTGGTCAAAGTGAAAGTGAACTATTCGTCACCTTCTACAACTATGGAGTGACGAGTATCTGGTATTCCTCCAACGCTACTGCCGACGAGCCTGACTGGGAGAACAAGGAGGGGAACCTTCCTGATATGCCTGTGTTGAGCGTCCTACCGAATCCCCTCAATGAGGACGAAGTCATCGTAGGTACTGAACTCGGAGTCTGGACTACAGGAAACTTCAGCAGCAGTAATCCTGATTGGGAACATTCCTACAATGGTATGAGTGACGTGAAGGTCACTGATCTTGAGCTCCAAAAAGGAAGCAGCGAAGTCTTTGCCGCCTCTTATGGAAGGGGTATTTTTTCTGGACATTTTAAGACCGCACTCGAAGAGGAAGCAGAAAAAGGAGGCCTGGACATATTGGTCACCGGGGTTTATCCTACCGTTTCTGAAGGAAATTATCAGGTCATCTCCTCAGCAGAACTGGGAATGACGGAAATCCTGGTCTTTGATGTGCAGGGTCAACTCGTCCAAATGGTGAGACATCAAATCGAAGCAAATATTCCGGTAGACCTGAGCCTGCCACAGGTAGCTCGGGGCGTTTACTTCGTGCGGATCGAATCCCCTGAGAAGGTGGTAGTGGAAAAAATCGTGAAGCTTTGATCCCTTCGTTGGAGGTCGCCTAGAACTGATAGACGATTCCGACTCCTAAAAGCTGTTTGAACTGGATCCTCGCCCCTCCGGTTTCCAATTCCCCATCCCCGTCGTAATCCTGCTGAAACTTCACGTCATCATCATATTTGAGATGAGAGCCCACGTTGGCCTTGACATAATCGTTAACTTTAAGATCAAGATTTAGTTCCCAATCCACATCGATATTCCCAAACTGGTTGAGGTAGTCGGAATACAACCTCAGTTGATTGCTCAGTCCTATATTTTCGAAGATCTGTTTACTAAAAGCACTGCTGACCAGAAATCCGAATTGGGTCCGCACCTTTTCTCCTTCCTGTATGACATTTCCTTCCTCATCACGTATAGCCGGAGTTACCCCGAACATGCCCTCATTGGCCATCCTTTGATCCAGAACGAATGTCGATTTCTCTGTGACCGGAGAAACATAAACCGTCAGATCCTCTGTAGGGGAGGAATATTCTGTTCCCACTCCCACAAATGCATAACCTGGCGCCATAAATTTGGATATGGGCTCTTCCGTATTGGGATACCGGTACCCATATGTGAATTGTGTACTGAAGTTGAGTTTTGCAGAATAATACCAGTTAGAAATCGAGTCACGTCTGTATCCGAAATTCGAATTGATTTCAAGATGATCCTCAGTCTTCCTGAGCTCCCTGCCTTCCTGTGCATTGAACCCATACTTTACCGAAACAGAATTATTCCAGTTGAGAAGTTCTTTCTTGTAGGTCCGGCTGAACAAAGCATGTAGCAGGGCGGAAAAGGAATTATTCCCACCGGAATGCCAGTTGACAAAGGCGACCTCATTAAGGTTAAGACCGACCTTGTTCACCTTCTTCCAGTAGGTGATTTTTTCATTTACGACAGTGACAGTGTCTACCGCAGTGGTATCAGAAATGCGGGCATGAAGCAAGGTTGGCAGACATAAAAGGAACAGGAGGAGATAAAATTGGTTCATGGATCAGTTTCTGGAGATGCTAAACAAAGGCTAATGGTTTTCTTTATACTTTGAACGTCAATTTCTGCGATTTCTTGTAATTCCTGAACTTTCCCGTGTTCCAGAAAACGATCCGGAATCCCCATCGACTTCACCTTGGGATGGTATCCGTGTTGTGCAGCGAATTCCAGAACAGCGGAACCAAAACCTCCGGACACGACTCCATCCTCTATCGTGATAATCCGGGAAAATCTACTCAGGATATCGTGCAACAGCCTTTCATCAAGCGGTTTGGCAAAGCGCATATCATAGTGGGCCACCTTTTCGGCGCCGGGAAGATCGGATAGGGCTTTGATAACATTCTGGCCGATGGATCCTAAGCTGAGTACAGCAAGCCGCGCACCCCTGCGCAACTCCCTTCCCCTGCCCGTCGGGATCTTCTCGAACTGCAACTCCCAGTCTTCCCTATAACCCCTTCCCCGGGGATAGCGTATGACCAGGGGATGCGCCGGGAGATTTTCCTGGGCAGTATACAACATGTTTCGCAATTCCACCTCATCGAGGGGTGCAAAAATTACCAGGTTCGGAATGCATCGAAGGTAGGCGATGTCGAAGGCCCCGTGGTGCGTTGCTCCGTCCTCTCCCACAATACCAGCGCGATCAAGACAAAATATAACCGGAAGATCTTGTAAAGCGACGTCATGAATCACTTGATCATATGCCCTTTGGAGAAAGGTGGAATAGACATTACAATACACGGTATACCCTTGAATAGCCATGCCTGCGGCGAGAGTGACAGCATGTTGTTCTGCTATTCCGACATCAAAGGCACGGTCTGGAAAAGCTTCCATCATGTACTTTAGAGAACTGCCCGTTGGCATTGCGGGAGTGATCCCGATGATTTTTTTATTTCGGCGGGCCAAGTCCAGCAAGGTGAGTCCGAACACATCCTGGAATTTCAGGGGACCATCCTGGTCCGTACCGGATAGAAGTTCGCCAGTAACAGGTTCAAATTTTCCGGGGGCATGGTATTTCACCTGATCTTCCTCCGCCTTTTTTAACCCCTTTCCTTTGGTTGTGATCACGTGAAGGAATTTGGGTCCTTTGATCGGCTTCAGGCTCTTTAAGACAGAAACGAGCCCCTCCAGGTCATGACCATCCACAGGACCAAAATAACGGAAATTGAGGGCTTCTACAATGTTGTCCTGGGCAGGTTTGTATCCGACTTTTGCACGGGTCAGATAATCCTTCAGGGCGCCGACACTCGGATCAATCCCAATGGCATTGTCGTTGAGGATGATCAACAGATTGGCATCTGTAACACCAGCATGATTCAATCCCTCAAAGGCCATTCCGCTGGCGATGGAAGCATCTCCCACAACAGCGATATGATGCCTCTCATGCGCTCCCTGGAGTTGGGAAGCCAGTGCCATTCCAAGGGCAGCGGAGATCGCAGTGGAAGAGTGTCCCACTCCGAAAGTATCATAAGGGCTTTCATTCCGTCTCGGGAAACCGCTTAAACCATGGAGTTGCCGGTTGGTGTGGAATATGTTACGACGACCGGTGAGAATCTTGTGCCCGTAGGCCTGGTGTCCTACATCCCACACAAGAAGATCTTCAGGAGTATCAAAGACGTAATGCAGGGCAATGGTCAGCTCCACTACCCCCAGACTGGCCCCGAGATGCCCTTCTTTGGCTGCGACGATTTCAATGATGAACTTCCGGAGTTCTGCAGCCACCGCAGGCAGTTCTGAGACTGAAAGTTTCCTCAGATCTTCAGGAGAATCTATCTTATTTAGAATAGTTTCCGGCATTGTGAACAAAGGTACATTTTGAAATCGTATTTTTGAATATGGAACTTGTTTTTGACGATGCTTATTTCATGCGGAAAGCACTCCAGGAGGCCCATGCCGCGTACGATAAGGGAGAGATTCCGGTGGGGGCTGTTGTTGTTGTAAATCAACAGATAATAGCCCGGGGGCATAACCTCACCGAACTCCTCAATGATGTCACCGCCCATGGAGAAATGCAGGCCATCACTGCTGCGGCCGGATTTCTGGGAGGTAAATACTTGCACGGGTGTACCATGTATGTCACCCTGGAACCCTGCCAAATGTGTGCAGGCGCCCTTTACTGGAGCCAAATCTCCGAACTGGTTTTTGGTACAGAGGATCCGGTAAGGGGTTACAGATCAGTAGGAGGAAAACTCCATCCAAAGACTGTTGTACGTTCCGGTGTGTTGGCCAAAGAGGCTTCAGACCTGCTAAAAAGATTCTTTCTTCAGAAGAGAAACCTCAATTAAAAGGGGTGTTCCTGTAAAAGGTTGGCGAAAAACACCGGCCAAGCCGCCCCCTTACCTTCAGGCCAAACTGTTATTTAAAGTTAAATTTTATGAGGAACAGTTCATTTTTTCGAATATTGACTGGCCACTGAACGAAATTGCACTTGAAAAAGATCATTTTCCCCATAACGATTCCGATTCCCTTCAACAGGCAATTCTTGTTCCTTTTCTTTTTGATGGCCATTTTTCCCGCGATGGCGCAGGAGGATCCGCCCATTTCTCACAGATTGTATGTCACCTCGAACACCGGAAATTCAGATGAGACTGCAGTCCTGGAAGCCATAGCGAGTATGGCCGCTAATGAACAGCATTCGAGCGTGTTGCTCCTGGGAAATTTCACCCCCCCGGAAGGATATCCAGAAGATTCCCTTTCCCGGCAGAAAACACAGGATTTCCTGCAGAGGGATATTCTTGCACCGCTAACCGGTTTTTCCGGGAAGATCGTATTTGCACCGGGTGTCAATGAATGGAACAAAGCCGCACCTGAAAGCATTGAGGATCTTGAAGACTTTCTCCAGAAGGAGGACCAAAAGGATCTGTGGCCAGATGACGGGTGCCCGGTGGAGAACGAAGAGCTAAGTGAGGAGGTAGTCCTTATCACCGTGGATTCTCAGTGGTACCTGGAAGAGTGGGATGACCACGAGGAGATGAACTCCGATTGCCAATATAGCACAAGGGAGGAATTCTTCACGGAATTTAAGGATGACCTCAAAGACAGCCAGGGGAAAACCATCATCGTTGCCGTGCATCATCCCACAATGAGTAACACAAAAATTCCTCTCCTGGAAAAGTTGTCAGGCATTGGACAACAGGCTTATGAAAATCCCGAGTACCAAACGTTGCGGGGTCGCCTGGAAACCCTGGCAAGTCAGTTCAAGGATGTCATCTTTGTTTCAGGGAATCATCGGAACCTCCAATTCCTGAGCAATGAAAGAAATCCGCAGATTATCAGCGGGTCTGGCTCAGCCATCCAAGCGGTGAAAAATACCGGAGCTGACGAATTTGCTGCTGCCACTAAAGGCTTTGCCCGCCTTACCGTTTTTGAGGACGGTTCTTCCGAGGTTGCCTTCTTTGCTGTTCAAAAGGGCGCGGAGGAACTCCTTTTTTCGAAAAGGATCACCAGGGAACGATTACAGGCTGAAGATATTGATATCGCTTTTCCTGAACCGCTTTCAGAACCGGTTTCCGCCTCTATTTATTCCGATGAGGAGACAGAAAAAAGCGAACTTTATGAATGGTTCTGGGGGGAACACTACCGGGAAGTATATGGGACCGAGGTGACTGTACCCGTCCTTTACCTCGATTCCCTACAGCAAAACCTCCGCCCAATCGCAGAAGGTGGAGGCCAGCAAAGCCGGTCCTTGCGGCTGATCAACGATCAGGAAAATGAGTTCACCCTGAGAGCCATGCGCAAAGATCCACTACAGTATATCCAGGCTGACCTTGTGCCCGATGCTTATATTCATGATTTTTTGGACAACACCTTTGCTGAACGGGTTGTTTCCGACTTCTTTACTACTGCCCATCCATACGCCCCTTTTGCAGTAGGAGACCTCCTGCAATCCATCAATATCCCTCATGCCAGTCGGGAATTATATTATCTTCCAAAACAGGAACCTCTTGGGATCTATAACCGGAACTACGGGAATGCTCTGTTTATGTTTGAGCCGCATGTAGGGGACGAAAACAAAAACTTTGAAATTTTCCACACACCCGATGATATTCTCAGCACTTCGGATCTTCTAGAAGAACTGAAGGACTCCTCGACCAGCTGGGTAGACCAGGACGCCTACATCAGGGCGAGATTATTCGACATGCTCATCGGAGATTGGGACCGTCATCAGGACCAGTGGAGATGGGCGCTTCATGAAGAAGGGGAAAACAGGCGCTTTGTTCCTATCCCAAGGGACAGAGATCATGCCTTCAGCACGTATGACGGCTTTATCATTGATATTATCAAGGGTGCAGTTCCCCTGATGCGAAAAATGCAGAGCTATGACGGGGAAATTGAAGATGTCGTACGCTTCAACTGGTCCGGGTATCCATTGGATCAGAGATTTATAAAAAATGCCGATTGGAAGCGGTGGGAGGAACAGGTCAAATTTATTCAGAATAACGTCACAGATGAGGTGATCGCAAAAGCGTTTTCCAAGCTCCCTGAATCGATTCAAGGGGAGGATCTCCAGTCTATTCAGGAAGATCTTAAGGCGCGTAGAAAGAATTTAATGCAGATCGCAAAGCGGTATCGGAATTATCTTCAGGAATTTCAGGTGCTCACTGGTACTTCGGAGGACAATCGTATTGAAATAAAGCGCCACAAAGAGGCAACAGAGATAATAATCTCAGAAGGAAAGGAGGAACTCTTCCGAAATTCCTATTTTCCAGCACAGACTGAAGAGATCTGGATCTATGGTCTTGACGGGGAGGATACCATAAAGGTTACCGGCCGGGGCAGTACCAAGATAGAGATCAAGGCTCTCGGAGGTCACGAAAATGATGTTTATGATTTTCAGAATCTCAGGGGCATACGGTTATATGACCGGGCTTCTTCAGAAAATACGATTTTAAACCCACGCTCCAACAAGCGCTTGGTCGATTCTTATGAGATTAATCATTATCATTATCTCAAAAGAAAGTATTCGGAAAACCAAATCCTGCCCAGCGCGGGATTTGAACCGGATGCGGGTTTCACCTTAGGCGTAAAGGATGTATATACCACTTTCGGTCTTGTCAGGAACCCTTTCACAAGCCGTTATACCTTTGAAGGGCTTTACTTCTTTGCCAGCGATGGGTTTTCTCTGGATGCTTCAGCAGAATTCGCCCATGTTTTCTACGGCTGGAATCTGGGATTGGAAGCCAGATATTCCTCTCCCAACTATTCCTATAACTATTTTGGTTGGGGTAACGAATCTTCATATCCCAGGGAAAGCGTCGAAAAACCATTCCACAGGGTCATGATGGAAGAATGGGGATTTGCTCCTTCCTTGATCTGGCGCAAGGAAACCTCTGTTTTTAGACTCAGGCCATATCTCCAGAGTGTGGAAGTGGTCCATCGCGAAGGAAGCTTTTTGGCCCAGAATTTTGCCATTGCCGATCCCATATTCAGTCCGCACCGCTATCTTGGTGGTGAAGGAATTTTCCACTTTATCAATAAGAACAATGCTTCCTATCCAAGCCTGGGAAGTGACTTCTATCTCCGAACCGGTTATAAAAGAAGCCTGGATGAACATGATATTGCATTCGGATATGGTCAGTCGCATCTTTCGTTCGATTATCCGTTGGTGTCGAATATAGTTGTTTTAGCCTCAAGAGTAGGTGGTGAAGTAATTTTCGGAGACCGATATGCCTTCTATGATGCAGCAGATCTTGGTGGGAACAGTAACCTAAGAGGGTATCGCAACCATCGCTTCAACGGGGAAAAATCGTTTTTTCACAGCACTGACCTTAGGACTGCCCTGGGCTTGTGGAAAAACACTTTTCTCCCTATTATCTATGGTGTGACGGCCGGATTCGACTATGGTCGGGTGTGGGTGCCAGGGGAACCTTCAAAAGAATGGCATTATGACTATGGTGGATCCATCTGGATCAATGCCCTGTATGCTGTGACAGGAAATATTGGATTATATCATGGGGAGGATGGCAACAGGGTCAGCGTCATGTTAAACTTCAAATTTTAAAAATCCCTGATCAAATCCTATCACGCTTTCGATTGTTGGCCAAGAACATGAAATGGCTTCTCATAAGAAACACGATCATTCAGAAGCTCCTGAAGACGTGATATAACTACTGGAAAGGTAAAAAAAGCACTTTAGTATATCGGCTTTTGCACCTAGTTCATACAGGAACTGGACCGAAGAGTAAGGAGTGCCTCGTAAGTTCCATTACAAATAAGTGATCTGCAGGTTGAACTTGGTACATACACATCCAGCTCCAGATTTCGCAATAATAAAAAAGTAATAACTTTGTATTGAGATGAAATAGTTTCATGAAGCTTCAATTTTTAAAATTGGAAATTCAAGACGATTGCGCTGAAGAAAAAGCATGTAATTGGTGACCTGTAATAACTTGTTCACAAGATAAATTAGCGCCCCCTGCTCCGCCCCATGTGTTAACCCTCCGTTATGCCGCCGCTGAAATCCGGAATGTTTAATAAATACAAACACATGATACTATGAAACTATTGAAAGCAATCGGCAAGCAAATGCAGTATCCAACTGGGTTTTTCGGTAAGGTTTTGTTTGCCTGGATGACACCAAAAACAATTGCTCATGCTCGGTGGACTGCCGACCTTCTCGACATTCAACCCGAAGACCATATTATTGAAATCGGTTTTGGAAACGGCGCCAACATTAAATTACTGTCGGAACGAGCAGTAAAGGGGTCTGTGACGGGAGTAGAAATATCAAAGACGGCAATCGAAATGGCATCTAAGAAAAATGCCACAGCAATCTCTGAAGGCAAAGTGAAAATTCACCTGGCTCAAGGCAATCAAATTCCTTCTGAAAGCAATGAATTTGACAAAGCATGTACTGTAGCCACGGCGTATGTGATTGAGGATCCGGGAGCGGTTTTCAAAGAAATGTTCCGTGTTCTCAAACCTAAAGGACGGGCAGCCATCACCTTTCCAATTCGGGAAAATTTTATGCGTTTTAAACCCGTAGCAACAGAGGGGTTTTACCTCCATGAGCTTACAGATCTCGAAGCGGCCTTCCGCAATGCTGGCTTTGTCAATTGCCGAACGGAACGCAATGACCGAGTAAAATTTGGTGCTCACTGCATTCTTGGAGAGAAACCGGCTATTCACTAAACAAAAATTTCACGGATTACTTTAGCAATGGGCTGGACAAAGAACTAGAAAAGCGGGGACAAGTTATGTGAGGTATCCCGTATTCAACAACCAGCTTCATAGGCAGTAATCACTTCATAACCAGAGAAATGTTTATCCACAAACTAAAACAGTTGCTCGGGAATAGGTGGCATGGAAAAGAATCTACCCGCAAAAAGATCTGTGCTGCAGTGTATTTTCCAGCTTCTCTTGTCGATGTCACGACCAACGTATAATTTGGGTGCTGAGACAATAAATTGAATATCCATATCTTAGGATTTTTTATTTAAGATACTTGATGTACTGCTTTTTCATTGATGCTAAAACCAATGCTCAAACCTGTCTACAAGGGAAAATCAATGACCGTTGATTAAGCTGATTGTCCTGTGGGCAATCAAGCTCGCAGGTTCGAAATGTTTAAATACAAAACGTTAGCACCATTAAAAACCAACAACAGTCACTAATGTCGCAGAAATGTCGCATTAAAACCGCTATCATTTATTTCTTGTCATAAGTAGATTTGTGAAGGATTTCACTTTACACAAAAAAAATGAAAAAAATAGGCGACAAAATTAAAGAAGCAAGGAAGAGGAAGAGTTTTTCTCAGGAAGAACTAGCTGACCTGGCTAAGGTGAATCTAAGAACGATTCAGCGGATCGAAAATAACCAAAACGAACCCAGAGGAAGAACTTTGAACTCTATTTGCGATGTATTGCAAATTAATGCTGAGGACATTCTGGATTACGGGAAACATATTGACCGGAGTTATTTAGTTTTTTTTCATTTATCGGTATTGATTTTTTTAGCTATACCATTAGGAAATATTATACTTCCTTTAGTCCTATGGCTGACTAAGAAGGACAAAGTCATAGGATTGGAAAAATTAGGAGCAAATGTTCTAAATTTTCAAATATTATGGACCATCTTGGCTTTCCTTTTAATTACAGGTTATGCATTTTCAAAGGTCATGCATTATGGATCAATTGACATATTGTTCTATGCGTTTCTTGGTCTATGTGCAATAAATATTGTTTTGCCGATTGTCTTTGCAATAAAAGCTAAACAAGGCCAAGTTGAAATGAGCTATCCCAATCTAACTAGATTTATAGAATGACTGGGCTAAAAAAGAACTGAGTTTAAAAAACAAAGTTCTTTTAGCTAATTTAGAGACAAAATCTTCCTCATAAAACATTCCTGATTTTCCGATAGCACATGCCTGTTTCAGTAGTTTGTTACACACTGCTATAAGAGCCAACGTTTTGCTTTTCCTCTTTGCTATAATTCGCTCCTAAGATCTCCCTACAGACTCTGTTGTGTTTAAAACTTGGCATTAACCCATTTGGGTTATTCGGCCTCGACCTCTCACGCTGATTTCTAACTCTCGAAGTGGAAGCGTAACCCCTGTATAACTGCAGAGTTGCCGGGGGTTTTCCAAAAGTTTGAAGATCCATCGGTGTAAGACAATTAGCTTAGTAGCTGTTAATAGAGATTTGTGATCTACTTAAAAAACAAAAAACCTCCAAAATAGGAGGTTTTATGGGTCATGATGTTCCATCATATATCACAAGTTGTAGCCTCGCCAGGAATCGAACCTGGATCTAAAGTTTAGGAAACTTCTATTCTATCCATTGAACTACGAGGCCGAAATGCGGTTGCAAATTTAAAAAATCCCTGGAGTTTCATGACCAGGTATGAGATTTTATTCCGTTACTCACTGAAAAATTACGAGGTTGTAGTATATTTAATTCATGAAAATACCTGAATTCCTAATCGTTCTGCTCCTCTCCTCAAGCGCCACGGCTTTAGGCCAGGAATACAGATTTGGAAAAGATCCCTTTGCCCATACATTTTCAATCGTGGCGCGAGACGCAAGAACCGGTGAAATGGCTGTAGGTGTACAAAGCCACTGGTTTTCGGTAGGCACGCTTGTACCTTGGGGAAAATCGGGTGTTGGAGTAGTGGCTACGCAAAGTTTTGTGAATCCTGCTTATGGACCGGAAGGTCTGGATCTGATGGAAAAGGGAAAAACCGCTGATCAGGCACTTGAAATCCTGCTCTTAGAGGATGAAGGCAGAGCTTTTCGGCAAGTTGCATTTCTCGATCAGCATGGAAACACAGCTGTTCATACAGGCAAAAATTGTGTTGAGGTTGCAGCGGACTATGCAGAACAGAATTTTTCCGTGCAGGCCAATATGATGCTCAATGATCAGGTGATACCCGCAATGAGAGAGGCCTTTAAAAAACATACGGACCTACCACTTGCAGAACGGGTGCTCCGTGTCTTGGAAGCTGCACAATCTGTCGGTGGTGATATCAGAGGAAAACAATCAGCCGCACTTATCGTGGTTGGTCCCGAGAAGGTGGCCAACAGCTGGGAGGATAAAAGGATTGATCTTCGGGTGGATGACCACGAAAATCCAATTCAGGAACTTGGGCGTCTTCTAAAGGTAGCACGCGCATATCAGTATATGAACAGAGGAGATGTTGCAATGGAAGAAGGAAACGTCGAAACTGCCCTTGAGCAATACGGGGAGGCGATGAAACTTTTTCCTGAAAATCTCGAAATGCAATACTGGACTGCTGTCGCAATGGTGAATTCCGGGCAATTGGAGGAGGCCCTTCCAATATTTCGTTCTATTTTTGAGGAGGATGATAACTGGAGAGAAATGACCCGGCGTTTGCCTAGGGCCGGTTTACTACATGTCTCCCAAGCTGAACTGGAACAAATTATTAACCTGTAACTTATGAGAAGGAATTTTTACAAATTGTTATTAGCAGTCACCACGCTGATGGTGATGGCCTGCAATGAGGGAGTTAAGGAAGCAGAAACTGCAGCTTCAACTGAAGAAAAAGATAAAATAGACGCGTCGGCCATAAAAGTAAATCCTGCTCATGGTTTACCTGGCCATCGTTGTGACCTCCCTGTAGGAGCCCCTTTGGACGCTTCAGCAGAGGAGACTCCAAATCCCTCGCCAGTGAGCCAGATGCCCGCAACATCGGTTTCTCCCATTCGGATCGATCAGACCCCGGATGTTAACCCTCCTCACGGACAGCCCGGGCACGATTGTTCAGTTCCGGTGGGCGCTAAACTTGAGTAAAAATCCCACCGGGCATGGAAGAAGATGCACTTCTATTCGCCGAAGAGGCCCATGGAGATCAGAAACGAAAATATTCGGGAGAACCTTATGTAGAACACCTTAAACGGGTGGCGGCCACTGTCAAAACAGTACCCCATACCCCCGAAATGATAGCGGCAGCCCTTTTGCATGATGTCGTGGAGGATACTCCCATTGAACTGGAAGAGATAGCACGTAAATTCGGGGGCAGCATAGCCAAGTTGGTAGAGGAACTTACAGATGAATTTATCAAGGAGGACTATCCTCACCTGAATCGGAAACAGCGTAAAGCAAAGGAAGTAGCCAGACAGGCTTCGATGAGTCCGGATGCCAAAACCATCAAACTTGCTGATGTTATTGACAATACCATGGATATCGTAAGAAACGACCCCGGTTTCGGTAGAAGATATGTTCGGGAAATGGATGCCCTGGTGGGGGTTCTTCAGCAGGGAGATCCGGAGCTTTTTGAAAGGGCGCGACAGGAGATCATAAAAGGAAAAAAGATCCTAAAGATGTCCTGATACTTCTCGATACCTTCTAATTCATTCCCCCTTTACGCTCAGGGCTTCTGGGAGAGGGCCATTCTTCGGGTCTTCCCGTCTGTGGGTCCACCGGAAGATTAATCTTCTCCCGCGAGGTCCTTTCCTCATCTTCACTGGCCATGTAGGCGAGAACGGCCGTTAAGATCACATTGTTTTCAAGTTCATCAAAAACAATCTTGTCAAAGGTATCCCGGTTGGTGTGCCAGGTATAATTCCAGTAGGCCCAGCTTAAAGAACTGAGATTAAAAGCCGGAGCTCCGGCAGCCACAAAGGAAGCATAATCTGAACCTCCCCTCCCGGGACGTCCTGGGAATTCGGTTTCGATATGCCGCTGAACTGTATCGGGAACCTCAGAGAGCCAGTCTCCCAGATAATCATAGGAGTGAAGGAAACCATTCCCCGAAATACGGACTACTCTTCCCGTTCCATTATCCTGATTGAAAACCGCCTGAATATTCTTCACAATTTCCGGATGGTCCTCGACAAAAGCCCTGGAACCGTTAAGCCCCTGCTCCTCACTCCCCCAGAGCCCTACCAAAATAGTGCGTTTTGGGTCAGGATAATGCTCCTTAAGAATACGCGCAACCTCCATCATCAATACTGTTCCTGTTCCGTTGTCCGTAGCACCGGTTGCACCATCCCAGGAATCAAAATGCGCAGAAAGCACCACATACTCCTCTGGATTTTCCGTTCCTTTGATTTCTGCAATAGTATTGAAGGTAGGCACCATCCCCAGGTCCTTGGATTCCGCCCGAACACGGATAACGGGTTTACTCCCACTCTCTGCCAGGCGATAAAGCATGCCGTAATCCTCCAGAGAGAGGTCCAGACTTGGAATTTTTTCCGTGCTGGCGCCAAACACTTTATTCACTCCAAATCCCTCACTCCAGTTGGAACTGATTACCCCAGCCGCACCTGCTTTTTCAAGAGCATCAGGAAGCGTTCTGCTGGTATATCCCGTGGAACGGATTTTTTCTCTCCAAGCTTCCTCCAATGCTGATCTTTCCCGTTTCATCTTAGCAAACGAAGCCTCTGTTGCAAATTCTTCCCAGTTGTAATCCGGCCTTCCGGTCGGCTGCTTCATCGAAACCAGCACAAATTTGCCCTTGACTGAAGGTAACCATTCCTGAAAATCCAGGGAGTCCCCAAGCTCTTCCGGAAGAACGATTACTTCGGCGGTAACCGCCTTCTCTCCTGTAGAAGGACTCCACGCCAGCTGTCTTCCCACAAGCGTTCGCACTCTTGGGGATATCATATCAATGTGGGTTATACCACGCTCCCATCCGCGCCATTGTCCCCATTTTTCATTCCGGGCCGGGATTCCCCAACTTTCGAATTTCTCCACCGCCCATTCGTGAGCATTGCGCATTTGAGGGGTTCCGACTAGTCTTGGGCCGATGCTGTCCATCAGCTCATGCGCGAGTTCCCTCAGCTGGGAATCCTGCCTCGCTTCTTTGATCATATTCTGAATAATTTCATCCTCCTGTCCAAAACAGGGACTTTGCGAGAAAAAGAAGCAACACACAAGAAACCGTAGAAATAACCGCATAATGGATTTTTTTTTTAAATATATGTAAAAAACCGAAACAGCACCTGACGCTTTTTCAGGGTTTTGACGATTTGTCAATTTCCGTCACCAGTCGTCCAGGACCGGACAGGACCGGGATTGACAAAAATATACAGAGGCATCTGAGAAAAAAATAATAAAGAACCGCCTGATGTATGGTCTTTGATCATATGAATAAGAATCAAACCGAAAATTAAAATGAAAGTCTTAGTTATTGGAGCCGGAAACATGGGATTAACCTATGCGGAAGGGATGGCCGCTTCGTCATATCTGAACAAAAGGAAACTCATGGTCTATGACGTTTCTGCAGATAAGATCATCTCCCTCAAGGAAATGGAAATGTTCGATGTCTATGAAAAGCTGGAGGATGCCCTTCCCAAAGCAGATGTGATCTTCGTTGCCGTCAAACCATTTCATGCGGATGAATTGTTCCAGAGAATGAAACCGATGATGAGTTCTGAACAGATTATAGTTTCTCTTATGGCAGGGGTAACTATTGAATCCATACAGCAAGGACTCGGGGTCAAAAAGGTGGTTCGAACGATGCCGAACCTCCCGGCACAGGTGGGAAAAGGAGTGACCTCCTTTACGGAATCAGAAGAGGTCTCCAGAGTAGAACTGCTCATGATCCGGAACCTTCTTGACACCACCGGCGCTTCCATCCATGTGAAGAATCAGAAATTCATAGATGCCTCAACAGGAATCTCTGGCAGTGGACCTGCCTACGTTTTCTATTTTATGAATTCCATGCTGGAAGCTGCTTTAAAAATGGGTTTTTCTGAAAATGACTCCCGGGTACTGGTCAGCCAGACCTTCGAAGGAGCCGTGGAATTGTTCAATCAGAATGACCTTTCTCCCACCCTTTGGATGGACCGCGTCGCGTCTAAAGGTGGCACTACCAGAGCTGCATTGGATTCCATGGATGACAACAATGTGAAAGAACTGATCAAAGAAGCTGCTTATGCAGCTTTTGATCGTGCTGTTGAACTCGGCGAGGGGGAGTAGGACGTTTAAAAATCTACAATCAATAAAGCCATCCGTCTATGGATGGCTTTATTGATATTTGGCTCCTCCTGCTGGGCTCGAACCAGCGACCCTCTGATTAACAGTCAGATGCTCTA
>CAMPKA010000010.1 GCA_946887075.1 uncultured Salinimicrobium sp. | reverse complement strand
TTTCCTGGACATAAAAAACCCCCAAATAATGTCTAACTATTTGGGGGCACTTCATTTGGGCAGCTTTTTCAGTTTTCACAAGTTTCAGTACTTCATCCCACCAGCTCCTGTCAGGGTTTGGTGGCCGTGATGCTGTTGATTACCAGAGAATCTCCCGGTTTCCTTTTGACATCAAAAGTTATCCAGGCGGTTTCATTGGAAGAAATCGGCACATAATCCATCTGCACGGTTCCGCTTCCTGCTGTTTTACCGTCCTGATAGAGTTCCAGCTTAACACTGACGTTGGAAGCAGCTTCCTCCCCGAAATTCTCTACCTTCACCTCAAACCCGTAAGGTTTCAGATCAGGCTTGTAAGCGGAGGTGACCACCAGAACTGGGGGTAAAGTGCGTTCCTTCTGAATAAGATACACCAGATAACCGATGATCCCCAGAAGAATAAACAGGCCGATAATGAAGACGGTCTTCTCTGTCGTGTTGTGTATGCTTCTCTTCTCTTCGCTCATCCTGAATTATTTGATTAATAAACGTCCCGCCGAAGCCCCCAGGGTTCCGGCAACTGAGAGAACTATGATCTGGGCCAAAATAATATCAAAACCGAATCCGTCAAACCTTCCAAAAAAATAAAGTAAGGCTGCCGAGGCCACAAAGGCGCTAAGGTAGCATATCACAAGATCCGACCAAAGCTTCATCTTTTTCCTCTTTACCCCGGAGGTCTTGATAAAATCAATAAAAGCGAGAATCAGAAATGCGATCAGGAGTGACATCAGGACCATCAGAAGCTGGTGGTATGCTGTGGTCTCAACGGCAATCATCAAGATTTCCTCCGTTGGTGCTACTGATGAAGAGATCAGAACTGCGCCACATATTCCGAGAATAACCATTTTCCATACTCCGGGACCTTTTTCAGAGGAATCTGATGTTCCTGATTTTTCCTGGTCGGACTTGCCCATCTGTGCACTGCCGACGGAAATTCCGATGGCCACGATCATGGATTCTACGATCACCTTCCCCGTAATTTCATATAAGGACATCCCCAGGCTCACCTTTCCGATAAGCATCAGAAAGACAAAGCTGACGAAAAAAGCCAGGGAGATCTCTTCCACCGAATCCCACAGGACCCCCCAAAAAGAGTGATCCTTGCGCATCCCGGAAAAAAGGTTGTACCCAAGCAGAAGGAGGTAGGTACCGATAACGCCTCCGAGCAGAAATGAGGGACTGGCGGTAAATCCCCGCCACCAAACCTCCATGGTGTATAGCAGAGGAAGGCTGAAGATCAAGCCTCCTGCGATACCCCTTCCATATTCCTTTAGCGTTTCCTTTTGGGTCTGCTTTTCCATAAGCTGCATCTATAGCATCTACTGAAATTAAGAAAATTCAGAATCCTCAAGCTAAGTTCGTACGGAATTTTACGATTATTATAACTTTTTGGGAAATTTCAATGCCTAATTTTAGAAATGGGCTAGATTCCGCGGTCCCGGCAGGAAAATAACGAATACGGATGCAAGGCAAGCGAAACCGATACAGGGTGTTTTACAAACTTGAGGAACATATGGAAATGCCGATGTTCCTGCTGGCCATCTTCTGGCTTTACCTGTTTATCGTTGAACTCATTGAGGGGCTAAGCCCTCTCCAACAGGATCTTGGATTGGGGATCTGGATCCTCTTCATCCTTGAATTCTTGATCAAGCTCCTTTTGGCTCCACGCAGGCGGCGCTTTCTCATCGACAACTGGATCAGCATCATAGCACTACTCATTCCGGCTCTGAGGGTATTGCGAATATTCCAGGCACTGCGGCTACTACAATCCGTCCGGGTAATCAATTCCACCAGGATCATTAGGGCTTTAACCTCTGGGAAAAGATTTTTCTCTGCCCTTAAACAAGCACAGGGTCCTGCACCAGAACCTCAGATGGCAGTTGGAGTCCTTGTGGCTTATGCCAAACCTGATAATGAAACCCTCCTCCTGGACTATGCGAATCAACTGATTCGGGATGTACAGCCGGAAATCAGCGAGAGCACCGGAATTCCCTGGACTTTCGATATAACGGATACCGAGCGTCTGAACGATGATAGTGGAAGAATGCCTTCGGATTTTCTGGACGCTGCCAGCTTGAGAATGGCTGAAGGCCCTTATGACCTGGTAACGGTGATTACGGATGTGGTGCTGTTATCCAGAAAAAGAGAGGCCGTAGCCGGACTAAGTTCTCCCGTAAGCCGGACTCAGGTGATCTCGACCCGAAAGTTCATCACCACTGGAAGAAAGCAGCCTCCCAGGAAACTCTCGGACGAAATAGTCCGGAACAACAGCGCGCTGCTATTTCTGCACCTTACCGGCCATATTCTGGGGCTTGACCATTCCCAGGCTTCTCAAAGCAGCATTATGGGAGCTGAAGGATTTAGCTCAGAACTGGGCGAGATTCCATCTTTCAACCACAAGGAGCGTACGAAACTAAAAAAAACAGCACCCAAAGCACCGGAAAGAGAACTTCATCGCGGAAATATGATGGAAAATCTGGTTTTCCATATCCTGATGACCCTTAGACATCCCAGAAATTTCTTGAAACCCCTGATCCAGAACAAGGCATTGCTGCTCCCGCTGTCCCTTCCAGGGTTGGCCACAGCTGCAGTTGCTCCCGCCCTCCTTCTAATCTTCGGAGCCGAGATTTGGGACGTGGGTCTCAGCCTAAGCAATGGGACGGCGGCATTCTTCGCGATCATCAGCATCATGCTGGCCAGTTTTTACCTGGTCCGCATCCAATCCCTTTTTCTCCCCCGAAAGGAGAAGCGGATCATCACCGAACATCTTGCAGTTGCCAACAGCGTGATCTATCTCAGTGTCTTCCTGGCCTGTATCGGCTTGTTTTTGTTAGTGGGTTGCCTGACCATGGTTATAGAAATCTACGTGTTTCCACCGGATCTTATGCAGACCTGGCCTACACTCGACAAACCGGAAGTCCTGCTGTCAGACAAGATCAGGCTTGCCGTCTTTATCAGTACCATTGGGGTCACAACAGGAGCCCTTGCCGGAGGTTTGGAAAGCCGTACCCTGATCCAGCACCTCGCGCTTTTCAAAAGCCGGCCTTAGTAACCGATATTCCTTTAAAGGTTTTTAAGGTTAACGTTAAGCTTTATTAAAGTCTTCCTCCAGAATCGGGGATTTCAGTAAATTAATAAACCTAAAACATCATAAATATTTGAATCATGAGAGGTAAGCTAAAGAAGGAGGGAAAATACGAACTGTTTAAAACAACTGAAAATCACGATATCCTGAAGATCGAGGACAAAGGCTATTACGCCCTGGTCGAAGGCCAGAAAGGAGACATCATTGTCCACTCCGATTCGGACCATCAGAAGAAGAAAACCGTTTCCAGCGGAAAGTTCTATTATGCCGATTTCAAGGATGATCCGGAATTTAAAGACATGGAGCACCTTTTCCTGGAGGATGGGAAAAAATTCCGGGAGATGATCCTGCCGGAGGGATTCCCGACCGAGAGTAACCACCAGAAAAAATTAATTCGTACCGACGAAAAGCTTTCCCGGGCCAAGGTTCAGGAACATGTAAAAGGAAAGGGAAACAGTGGTGGGGAACAACAGTATTCGGGTAAAAAGGAAGGGCTCCGAAAAAAGACTAAAGAAGAACTTTACGAGATGGCTCAGAAAAAAAGAATCCAAGGCCGTTCAAAAATGAAAAAGGAAGATCTTGTCACGGCCCTGGAAAAAAAAGATTAAAGCCTCTAAGGATTAATCACCATTATATCTTTAATCCTCTTGATTGGAAAGAACTGAGAAGGAGAAAGTTCGTATGGGAGAAGTTAATTGACAATGGGCGTCCGGTAATCACCCTTTCCGCAAGTTATACTGGACAAGCTGGTGGGTAATCAAAAAAGCTCTGACCTACTTTAGCTAAAGACCATTGTTCTAGTTCCTCAGGCAAAGCTGCAACATACGATTTCCTCTTTTCTCCTGTAGTTCGATTTCAAGCCGGTCCTTGCTACCCAGGACGAACCTTGGAAAAACATATACGATTTTCACCCGGTCCCCTTTTGCGATTCGCTCTGGCAGCTTATATCGGAGAACAGGCTTCTTTAGGACTTTCTGATAGGAGGAATTCCTTTTTCTGTTGCCCGACACGACAAACACCCGCAGGTAGTCTATCTCGAAAGCTATTTCTGAGGCATTTCCGACTTCAAATACCATAAAAACCTCATCCCCGTAATAGATCATATCATTGAGTTGCAGGCTCAGACCCCTTCTTCTCCTCTTTCGGATCCTCTCGTCTGAGACCTCGTGGTAGTAGGCGGCCTTCCTGCGCAATTCTTGTCCTGCCTGCTCCTCTGTGGAGGTTCCTACCATCTTGGGACTCTTCTCCTGCAGAGACCGGGAAAATTCAGTCCCTATGGATTCCGCCTCAGGAATGAAATAGGTGAGTCGGGTCAGGTTCTTTCGGTACTTCAGGATATAGGAATAAACGGCGCCATCCACGGTGATCACGAGCAGATTGCTTGAAGATCCTATTCGGGCTTTAACAAGACCGAAATACTGCGGATGTTCCTCATTGTAGCTAAATAAAAAATCCGCAGACCCTGCCACTGCCTGTCTGATCTTCTCCGGAAAAAAAAGCACAGTATTGAATTTTTCATTTGCGAATAT
Source organism: uncultured Salinimicrobium sp. (assembly GCA_946887075.1). The sequence continues at coordinate 100,927 of CAMPKA010000010.1, read as the reverse complement.
GGTATCGATTTTCTGGGCTGCAGCCATTGCTGGAAAGACCAACATCCCTAATAATATGAGCTTTTTCATAATTGTGGTTTTAGAATAAGTTGATACTGGTTCAGAACCGTAATTTTAGGATTCCGGCTTGTACGCCTAAAGAGATTCCCTAGACCACGAACCTGGGGCACTCCTGCAATATTAATTTCCTCCGTTAGGTCATCCAGCACCTGCTTGCTCATTTCGGCCCTGAAACTATTCCTGACATAGATGCCTTTCCGCCCATCGTGAAGATCAAAGGCCTCCAGGACCAATCCTTTTGAGCCTATACCCGGAATCGTGATATCGATCCTGTTCTTCCGGAGGCTAACAAAACCGTAGAGCACACTGTTGCGGGGCAGGAAAACATCCCCGATACGAACGGAATCCTGTAATATCAGTTCCAGACGATCATGATTGCGAACCGTATGCTCCCCATTGACCACTGCAAGGACCTCTCTTCCGGTATCCTGCTCCTTGATTTCGGGGTTTCGTGAACCAGCCAGAAAAAAAGCTTGATGGATGGCGGCAAATTCATCAAGGGTTTCCTTTGCTGTAATGGTATCCCTTACATATCCCGAGGTCTCAACGGTTTCCAAGGGGATTGAATCCTCAAGTTCCAGGCCCATGGGTCCATAGGAATATATACTGTCAAGAGCCGTCTTCCGGTCTTTCTCCTCCAGATGGGGATCATAGTATCCCATGGAATCCAGCAGTTTATCCGAATACATCCCCGGCACCTCTCTTTCTCGCTCTTCCTCAATGGCGTTAACGGCTTCAAGCTTGGATTCGTAGGTTTCCTGTACCTCTTTGATCGCAGGAACCTCGGTCTGTTGCAGCGTTTCGGGTTCTTCATCCCCCATAAAGACCAACATGGTATAGCTCACGATAAAGATGAGGACCACGATAATCATGCTACTGAACACAAGTTTCTTCTTATCGATCTTCATGGCTGAGTTTTCTTAAGCTGTTTTCGAAAAAATTAGTGATCAGGAGGCCATGGGTATTCCTTGGAAAATTCCGGTCTACCTCAATCAGATTACCGGAGGTAATCAGTTCATACCGGTCGGTCACCTTTCCGCGGATCACCTCCAGTAAAAGGACGGTCCTAAAAGAGGGAGGTACCACTCCCAGGTCTATTGTACTGTTGATGCTCCTGACATTCTGGACCAGGGAGTACTGCAGGAGGCGATTGTATAGCCCCTCTGATTTCTTTTGCCGATAAAGATTATCAACAGAACTGTTTCCCAGCCAAAGCGCTTTCTCCAGATTCCGTTCATAATTGCTGGGGTCGATCCCGTAAAAGTATTGGTGGAATAACTGCAGATGGGCCAGAGCCTCTATTTCCTGATTCTCTTTTTTGTTGCTCAGTTTCAAGGGAATAATTGAGCCGTCGGAGTTGACGGCAAACATGCTGTTGAGCATGGTGCGGTTCATACTGAACACAAACCATAACGCAAATCCGCTGCTTAGAAAAGCGACAATAACAACAGAAAAAACGATAAACCGGTTAATCTTTAGAACAGTGTAGATGTTTTTATAAGGTGTTTTCATAATCAAATAGTTTTAAACGGAAAAAATTCTAAATGTGAAGGAAATGGCCCGGCGGTATAATTTGAATTTGAGAAATACGATAAAGGCCACGGATCCGAGTTGAACAACCGGTTCAAAAACCCCGCTCTCCTCCCCTGTCCCCAGAAGTTCTCCCCAGAAATTTTCATTGATTGCCTCATAGAGGAGATTGACAAAGACATTGACCAGAAAAAAAGCGGGCACGATCATGTATACAGCCGCATAGAGTCTGAAGAAGTTGTAGCCCATTTCCCGAAACCTTTCGAAAACCGCCAGACTCATCACCAGTGGAAAAAAGACCTGCATCAGCCCTAGCAGAAAGTAACGTTCCGCAAGAAAAAGGGGGTAGATGAACAGGTCCATCAGCCAGAGGAAAATGCTCAGGATAAAGGCGAACATTTTCATCGGATAAAAGGGCGTAACCAGATATTCATACAGCATGGTCATCGCCCTTTTGGACGCCTCCACAAGGCCAACGTCCTCCTCGATTTCCATATGCTGGAGCTGCAGCGGTATTAGTTCCGGAGCCGTGTCACGATAAGCTGCCTCGATAGAGACGAGAATTCCGTCAAAGAAGCCGAGGATCTGAGTCGAGAAAATGACCAGGAGCACCACGAGGAAATTGCGAATCAGATCAGCAGGTCCAAGGCCCCAGGTATAGCCGTCGTCCCTTACCGCACCCTCGCTGTACTTCTTGATGATATTCACCAGGAAGAACATCACAGCCAGGCCCTTCATTCCCATAATCGTATACTGCGCAAAACTGCTTTGCTTAATGGTTGTAAAGACCGCATCGACATATTCCAGGCCTATGGACATCATTTGCTTTATTAGTGGGTGATTTCCCTGTTATTGATCCTACTCTGAAACCTCCTGAAGGAGATAATGGTCCTGTAGCGCTTCTTTTTGACCTGTATTTCCTCAACCATTTCCCGTGACCTTGATCTCTGGGTTTCCAGGAGCATCAGCCGCTCCGCATCCGACATTTCGAGGTAATTGCTCATCAGGAGTTGACGCATGAATTCCATATCGGCAAGAGCAATCTCTAAAATGGCATCAAAGGAATCAGAGATACGGTCCACTTCCTCAGGAGTAAGGTATGGGGAGCTGAGTATTTCCCTGAGGTCTCCCTTTACCATCTCAAAGAGATACCCATTGTTATCGATGATCTCGCGGACCAGGTTGAGTTCTTTAAGGATCACATTTACCTGCTCCAGGCGTTGCTTTTGTTCCCGAAGAAAATCGACGGTTTTCAGGAGCTGGGAAGTCTGCTTGGCTGATTCGATGAGCGACTTCCCCAAAGCGAGGAAATTCGTATTGTCGTAAACAGGCATTCCCTGTGAAAAGACTGGTTTGCTAAGCAAGCCCAGCAGCATGAGAAAAAAAATCTTTGTTTTCATCTTCGATTGTTTTGGTTAATGAATTGATTAATGGCTGTCTCCATACAACCTGTTTTTTCAAAAATTTCCATAAGGGCGGCATTCTCGGACCCATCGGTGAGATACGCAACCTCCGCTTCAGGGGGAACCTCCAGACGAAATACATTGCTCTCCCTCCCGATTTTGATGAAGATCTCGGTGTATTTTCCGGTGCCGGTAAGTCTGTTTCTGATCGACCTGAGCTGGTTGAGCTCATGACTGGATAGGTTCAGCCTTTTCCGAAGCTCGTCATATCCCTTTTCATTGTTCAGACTGTAGATGACTTGAGTGTTTTCGAGGATGCTCGCGGAGGTGGCATTCTGAGGCAGCTGGTTAATCGACTGCAGGATAATTCCGATCGCCCCGTTCTGTTTCCTGATGGCCTGATAATAAAATTCCACGCTTTCCAGGACGTGATCAAACTTGAGCTGCTTTGCAAATTCGTCAAACAGGATAATGCCCTTCTCGCTCCTGTTCTGCCAGATGGTCCTTTGGATCGCTGCCTTGATCAGCTTCAGCATGACGGCCAGGATCTCCTTGTTGTTCCGGATCTGGTCCAGCTCGAAGATGATGAGCCGTTTCTGCTCAAGTTTAAAACTCTGATCCTCCCGGATCTCAAAAAGAAAACTGTAGAGTCCTTCTCCCACGTATTCCGACATGATGTGCAGGAAGTTAGCCAGGTCAAAATACTCGGGATGGATCTGGAGCCGGGGAAGGAGTTGATCTCCAGTGGAACTGACAAAATCATAGAAGGATTGCATCGAATGACCCGAGGGAACCTTCCTGTAAAAGTGTCGCAGAATTTTTTTTACGGCCACCTCTTCAGCTTTGACCACCATGGTCCCGGCAGTAAAGAGCTCCAGCAGAAAAGTGGAAAGATCTTCCAGATGCTGCGGAGTGATATCACCTTTTCCTGTTATAAAAAAAGGGTTGATCCCGAGGTTCTTTCCCTCCTCGTACCTCAGGATCAGGTGATCCTCAGGATACAATTTCGCAAATTTGCTGTAGGATCCTCCCAGATCAATGATAACCAGCCTTACCCCTGATTCATAATATTGCCTCAGGATATTATTGGCAAGAAAGGATTTTCCTTCTCCGGTCGGTGCGAAAATGGCAAAATTCCTGGCCTTGATGCGTTTTTTCGCGTCATCCCACACATCCTTAAGAACGGGAATATTGAATATTCTGTCGTTAAAGATGACTCCGGTTTCATCACTGCGATAGCTGCTGTTATTGATCAGAAGGCAAAGCGCATGTTTCAGATCCGTCACATAAAGGTCCTCCTCGGATAGGTTGGAAGAGAAACAGAAATAGCTGTTGATGAAGTAATTCCTTCTTTCCTCCCCGATCGGAAAATACGGCATGATATCCAGTTCCCTGAATTCCGTTTTTACCTTAGAACAGGTTGCGGATAATTTCTGCGGATCCTCGTTCCAGAGGACCACATTCAGATGACCCCGGATCACCCTTGAATTTTCATCCTTGCTGATGCGATCGAGGATTCCGGTGATCTTTTCCAGAACCAGTTTATTCTGGTTCCCGAAATTGCTGCTTTTCCTCAGCTCGTCTGATCGTCGTTCCAGCAGCTTTCTCCACCTGGACTTGTCATCGAAGTAAATCACCTGGTTCAGGATATGATCCTCCTTAATGCCCAGGCCGAGGCCATCGAGGAATCCGGTATGGAAGACGAAATCATCAGCATTGAAAATTCTGTCCGGCTTACTGGTCTGGACTGCTTCTCCAAAGCACATCTCATTATTGACCGCAAGAACCTCAAAAGAATTTTTGCCGCCCTGAAGACCCGGTCCCTGAAGTAGTATATCTGTATCACAGGCTTCATTGAAGCCATTAAAATAGGCCTGGGTCACCTCCAGAATCTCTTTTTCTCCAAGGGGAGCAACAATGATTTTTTTACTGTTGTTTATATAGGACACGGCATCCCGAACGGATTCCGTGAAAACCTCGAGTCCGGCTTCGAGTTCCGAGGGCCTGCTCTTACTGATCTTTCGAAAAGGATTGATAAACCTGGAATGATTGAGGCCTTTATTTCCCGTCCAGATGAAGAAAAGCAGACTCTCATGGTCAAGGTAAGGCCTTCCTCTGAAGTATTGCCAGGTGGCCTGGCCAAGAAAAGTCCTCCTGAAAAGCTTTTTGCCTGAAAACTCCCTCTTCCGGTATATATCCTGCTTGTGCAGTACACAGCCTGCGGGGAGATTCCGAAGACCCTGAAACCAGATCCCATGGATTTCTTCATAGTCCCTTTCGGACAAGGAGAAGGTTTCGGGAAGCTTAAGCCTATAACAGAGAACAAGATTCCCATTACTGGCAAATACCAGGTTTTCTTTCAGATCTGCTATAGGATGGCAAGAAGCTAGGTTAGTTTTCATCGGAAAGTCCTGAGCATTTTTTGTTGGAAATAACTTTAGGGAAGACGCTCCCACGGCGAAGCAGGTGAGGATTTTTAGACAGACGGGTCAGAAAGAGATAGCTGGAGCTGTTAAAAATCACAGCTCCAGCTACACTCCCGATACCAAAGGAAAATATGATCACCAGAAGAGATCCGATCAATATGAGGACCATCAGGCCGAAGAAAGGAACTGGCAACCCGTAGATCATGGCCTTTTTCCTGATATTGCGATATATCTGATACCGCTTCATCAGACTACAATTCCAATAAGGTAGGTAAAAATACCCACCACCGCCCCGGCGATAAGTACAAAAACCAGGACCCGAGTGATACCCTTCTTCAGATCGGAATTCTCCCCGAAAAAGTGTCCGGCATTGAAGAGAAATCCCACAAGGAAAATGACACCGAGGATAATGGGAAAAACCGCACGAACAGTATCAGCGATATCAGCTACAGAATCCTCTATACCTCCGATTTGTGCAAAGCAACAAATGGGAATCAGGACCAGAAATGTTGTGGTGTAGATAAGTCTTTTCATCGGTTCTTGTTTTTTAAGAATTAATACCGATGATGAAACTATAGCTACAACAGCCTCAGGAGGTGACCTGTTTTTGAGTTTAACTTTTCCGGCATTGAACATTTATTAAAAATGCTGGAAAACAAAGTTTTTACTGAGAAATCCTTAAAAAGAAAAATGAGAAGAGCAAATAAGAAATTATACGACATTGACGTACAATAAGGTTTCGCAGGACGCGATTTCGATCCCTAGGCAGTTCTCCTTTGGAACAGCGTTCACTCCTCTGGGTGGAACAACCGTCAAATCTACCTGTCCTGATGAATTTCTCGCAGGCCCTCCAGTAGTGCCACGGCCATCGATTTCTGATAAAGGTCGGACTGAAGATTGTTATTATCGATCTCGTTACTCAGGAAACCCATGTGTACCGTAACACCCGGAACTTCACTCTCCCTGAGGATCATAAAGTTGGCCGCGTTTATGCTGGTCGACTCGCACAGGTCAAGGAGCCTGCGGGCCAGGATCTGACTCGACTGGAGGGAAACCTCAGCCGCTGGGCTCTTGGGGCTGTAATATATATTGGCACCTCTGGCCTGAGGATCAGTAGCGCTGTTACAATGGAGGCTTAGGAGCAGGTCAGCCTTTTGGGAATTGGAGAAGCTGCTTCTTTCCTTGAGGGTAATAAATTCATCCTGATCCCTTACCAGGACAATTTTAATGGAGGTTCCTTTGCTTAATTCCCGAAGATAATGAGCAACTTTGAGGTTGACCTCTTTCTCGTTGAAGGAACCGTGGTCTTTCCCGCCATGGCCGGCATCCACAACTACAGTAAAGGTGTCGGATTTTGTTCCTCCGGTAAAGGAAGTGATTAGAAATGAGAGGCTGAGTAAGGTGAGAACAGAAGTCATTCGGGCAACTTTCACCACCCTCTTAGAGGCACTTTTGTGTAACATGTTAAGTCTTTTTTTGATTAAGATTAAGCTGAAACCATTGCTGAGGGGCATGGTATCATATGGATTTCCGGCAGTGATCAGGCATTCAGAATAGGCCCGGAGATCAATACCTCCCTGAACGGCCGCCTGATCGGCAGCATATTCGTGGTTGAGCATGGCAGCTCTTTTATACAGCCATACAAAGGGATTGAACCAGAAAAGGCAGGCCAGAATTTCGTATACCAGGACATCGACACTGTGTTTCTGCCTGAGATGTGCCGCCTCGTGCCGGAATACTGGATTGGCATGAGCAGCATTGCCCAGGTCCTTCAGGTTCATAAAACAGTACCCGAAGCAAGAAAAGGAACGTCCCTTTTCCGACAGGGGAATCACCCTGATCCCGTGAAATTCGTACCAGTCATTACTCCTGATCTTTAGGACCACCTGGCGAAGGTTTCTGAAGAATCGGTATAGCATCACAATAGTGATCAGGATATACAGGCTCCAAAGCCATGCTACATAATTATCCTTCGGATTCGATACCAATATCTGCTCCCCACCGTGTACATCCGATTCGATGAGCCCGGTAGGAAATACAGATTGTTTTAACTCCACCTGAGAAATCTGATGGAGTCGGACGGGTCCGGGAAAATTGAGGACCGGTGCTGCGAGCATGAGCATCAGGCTTCCCAGAAGATAAAACCGATTAAAGTCAAAGCTGTTCTCTCGCCTTAGAAAAATCCAGTATAGAAGATAGGCGATCCCGGTACCGATAAGGGATAGAAAGACATACTGTTCCATGCTCAACCGTTTCTTTTTTCCTCAATCCTGCGCTGCAAAAGTTCCTGAAGTTCCTCCATTTCCTCAATACTCAGGTCCGAATTTCGGGTAAAGAAGGATGCAAACTGAGAGGTGGAATCGTTAAAGAAATGGCTGACCATATCTTTAACCTGACCTGAGAAATAGGAATTTCTACTGATCTTTGGATAGTACTCCTTATCCCGACCGTGCTTTTCGAACCCGATGTAACCTTTGTCCGTCATCCGGGCCACAAGGGTGGCGACGGTCGTATATGCTGGGCCTGACGAAGGAAACTGAGCCACGATATCCTTCATGAATCCTCTGTCGTGTTTCCAGAGATATTTCATGATCTGTAATTCCGTTGTATTGAGACGTTTCATAATTACAACAATAGTTTATGTACTACAAATGTAGTAATAAAATCCAGATTTCCTAATCGCCAAAAGAAATTCTTGATTTTTTCTCCGTTTCTTCTCCTCACCGTCTCGGAGTATGATGTGATCCGGGGTTTTTAAGAAACCCTTTGCATAGATTAACAAAGGTTTCACGGATGGTCTGCAATATTTCAAAAATGAGGAGAATATCTTTATCTGACAGACCATTGGCATCCCTTTTTCCATGAAGAAGACGCCTGATCTCTAACCTCCAAAATTTCGGAAACTCATGAAAAAAAAGCTACCTCCTACCCTAGTACTTATTCTCTTTCTGTCTCTGAACCCATTATTTCTCTTCTCGCAAACCCCCACGGATAGTATTGTCCAGAACCTGTCCTCTGATCCCAGGGTCAAAGAATTTCAGATGGACTCCCTCAGAGGAACCCCATCCCTAATCCGGATGAATCCTGCCAAGGATCCGCTTCAGACCGCCCAGGTTCCTTCCTTTCTTGCAGATGTTTTGGGTTTCGGTCCGGGGACAGCTTTCCAGATCGCACATGCTGTACCCAACCGAGGATTCACCGTGCAGATTTTCCAGCAATACACCAACGGAATCAAAGTGGAACATGGAGTATTCAAGGCCATCACCAAGGATGACGTGGTACTTGCACTCACAGCCGAATATTATAATCTCTCTCCTGAAATCACTTCAACTCCTTCCTTGAGTGAAGCAGCAGCACTGGATAAGGCCCTGATCTATATCGGAGCTGACACTTATGCCTGGGAAGCTGTCGCGCTCCTCGAGGATTCACCAGAAAAAACTGCCGCACTGGAAGCCATATCACCTAAGGGTGAGTTGGTCTTTGTGGATAATTACGCTACCCCTGATATCGATATCAGCCTCGCCTATAAATTCAACATATATGCCACCGAACCGCTTTCCCGGGACGACATCTATGTCGACGCCTCAACCGGGGATATCCTCCTTCGGGACCCGATCATCAAACACGCCAACGGAATGCGCACCGCCCGAGAGGTTGTCGCCTTGAATCGCGCGGAAGCTGATACCCGTCCGTCACCTTCGTCTGCTATAGTGGCCAGGGGTGAGACCCGGTATGCAGGCAGCAGAAATTTTGACACCTCGATAGACGCCAATGGAAACTATGTGCTAAAAGGGGTAACGCCGAGTGGTGTGGCAAACGAAACGCTTTCCTACGGGGGGATCGGAGGCCTGCCTTTGAGCATTCCGGCCCTGGCCAGTCTGGCTACCCCGATAGCAGATGGAGATGGTTCCCTGTTACATCCTGAGACGGCAGATAACTTTTGGAGCCAGGAGGAACATCGCAAGGATGAATTCTCGACAACACAGGTTTATCCGATCTTCAACGAAAGGAATAATGATGATATCGCACTGGATGCACACTGGGGCGCTGAAGTTGTACTGGACTACTGGAAAAACAAACACAACCGCCTCAGCTACGACAATAAAGGCACTAAAATTTTTAATTATGTGCATTACGGCGATGCCTATGACAATGCCTTCTGGAACGGGACCGCAATGACCTATGGAGACGGCAGCTATCAGGGAGGAACAAATCCCAATGGCACTTTCGCCCCATTGACCTCCATGGATGTCTGTGCCCACGAAATCGGACACGGAGTATGTGAATTCACTTCTAATCTGGTCTATCAGCGTGAGTCCGGTGCGATGAATGAAGGTTTTTCCGATATCTGGGCCGCGGCCGTGGAGCATTTTGTGCTGACAGAAATTGACGGTTCCCTGAATTATGATCCTTTTGGGATCGGGGAACAGATCGATCAGAGTGACGGGGGAATAGCCCCTGGAAATCCAGGCAGCCGAGCCCTGAGATGGATGGACGATCCTAAAGCCGAAGGTGCTCCGGACTCCTATGGAGGCGTCAACTGGCAGGAACCCAACTGCGGGACTCCTACCCTGGCCAATGACTACTGTGGTGTACACACCAATAGTGGTGTCCTCAATAAATGGTATTATTTTCTGGTCAGCGGAAGTGGGCAAGCTTTTTCACCCGGGTACCAGAAGCAATCGGGAGACGACCAGGTCACCGACGCGGGTAACACCTATTCCGTTGAGGGCCTGGGATTTGAAAAGGCTTCCAACATAACCTATATGTCCGAGGTGATGCTGTCTCCTAATGCGACTTTCGCAGAAATGAGGGAGGCCTCAATCCTTGTGGCCCAAATGCTCTATGGGATCGCTTCTCCTGAAGAAATCAGCACCACAAATGCGTGGTATGCCGTCGATGTAGGAGCGGCCTATAACACGGGAGATCCGAATACGATTACCTTTAGTGACCAGAATACGCAACTCCTGGCGGAGAACAATGAATTGAGTGCCTGCGAGGACCAGAATGTCTATGAAATTCTGATCCAGGGCACCCAGGTCGACCCTGCCGCCACCATTTCGATCAGTACGGCAGGAAGCACAGCTGTCCCAGGCGAGGATTTCGAAATCTCCGCCACAGAGATCGGCTTCGTTGGCACCCAAAGGAATTTTCTCAGTCTTACCGTACTTGATGATGCAGAGATAGAAGGAAGCGAAACCATAAAACTTTCGTTTGTATTCAATGGAGAGCTCCAACAACAGGAATACGCCATTTCAGATAACGACTTCGTTCCCAAAACTGGATCAGAACCATTCGAGCTGCTCTCGGAGGAATTTTCGACCTCCTCCTTCTCAGCCGGTTGGTCTACAGTCCAATTGGGGGATGGGGTGAATGTCTGGAAATCCAACGGAAACCTTAGTGCCGCCGGAAGAGCCTATATCACCGACGGAGTGGCAAATATCCCCTACTATGATCAACTTTCCCCTTCCCATACCATTCTGCGCTCTCCGCTCCTGAACGCAGCAGGAGCCAGCCAGGTGACGGTGAGTTTCGACTGGGAAGCAGGTGGGGAAACGGATGCCGTGGATCCCTCGGTCATTTTTGACTATGGGGAATTCGTCTATTCCTTCGATGGGGCGACCTACTATTCCGTGCAGAAGTTTGTGGGGAACGGACCCCTGGGCACAGAAACCGCCAGCGGTCAGTTCCAGGCAAGCATGGAGGAGCTCGATGGCAAATCCTTCTTTCTCGGCTGGAGATGGTTCAACGACACGAACGCGGGAAGCCAGTTCAGCTTTGCTATTGACAACCTCGTGGTTACCGCCGTACCTGCAGGTATCGAAACACAGGCAGGTGAACAGGCCATAGCCAAGGTGTTCCAGGGCAATACGATCTATTTCCTGAGTGCCTCTGACAAGGCCTTGATCGCAAGAATCCAAAATGCCTCAGACGATCTTGGATGCGTGACCCTCGGAGTTGCTGAGGCCGGGAACGGATCAGTCGGCTTTTCCGGGATAGCCACCACCCGGCCTTCAAAGGTGTTCAGCATAATTACGGAGAATCCTGATGCGACTTATGATTTGACCCTTTACTTTACAGCAGAGGAACTCGCAGACTTTGAGGTTCCTGCGAACCTGATCCCGCTTAAGGTAAACAGCCAGGCGATTGATGACGCAGATGAGGGATCCGGTAATTTCAGGCTTGACGGGGTCCTGACGGAACACAATTCCGAAGATGGCTACTATGCCTACACCGGCACCTTCAGCGGATCCGGCACCCTGAGCGTCGTGAACGATTTTGCATACTGCATTACACCTCCTAAGCCGTGGCTCTCTGCCGATATTGGGGAACCTGCAGTCCCAGGCGAAGTCTGTTATACAGAGGGTGTTTTTGAGGTCACGGCAGGTGGAGCCGGCCTCACCGGGAAAAGGGATGGATTTCACTTCACCTATCAAAAGTTCTCAGGAGATGTTGAACTTATTGCAGAAGTTACAGGCCTTGAAGCATCAGGAGCAGGTTCAAAGGCGGCAGTAATGCTCCGGGGCAGCTTACAGCCAGATGCCCGTTTCGCCATGACCAGCCTGGAGGCAGGAGAGGACCTCTCGAGGCCTTCCGCAGCCTTCAGCTTCCGAAAGAACGCAGGAGGAAAAACATCGACCAGGTCCGGTGGAACAAGCACACTTCCGCAGTTCATCCGCATCGTCAGAAAAGGCAAGGATGTTCACTCCTACCTTTCCGATGGTACAGGGAACTGGCAGTTATTGGGAAGTACGGTTGTACATCTTCCCCAGGATCTCTATGTCGGTCTGGCCACAACCTCAGGGAACACCGGAAGCACAGCTGTGGCGAGATTTGAGCAGGTGAGCGTTCAAGGTACGGGAGCGCTGACGCTCAAGCAATCCAGTCAGCAAGAGGAAGAACTTCAGAACACGCAGGAGTCATCAGCAATGAAGGTTTATCCAAATCCCGCAGTGAGCGTCCTTCATGCGACGGTTGAAAACCATTCCATCAGATCACTTTCGGTATACAACCTCAATGGAAAGCTGATCAAAACAGCCTATTTTCCTACCGGGGATCATAAGGAGCAAATCTCTGTTGCGGATCTTTTCCAAGGGATTTACCTCCTGAAAGCGACTACCGCAGCCGGTGCCGAATTCAATGCCAGGTTTGTGAAGGACTGAATTATCCCCAACTTCTGATCAAAGGCTGTTTCGAGAGAAGCAGCCTTTTTTGCGGGATCTCAGAAAATTTCCGAGGCTATTTTTTTGATGTTGTAGGACCGGCCCATGGAGTAGTAATGCAGCACAGGAACCCCTGCCCGAACCAGTTCCCTACTCTGGGCAATGCACCATTCGATCCCGACTTCGCGAACCTGATCGTTGTCCTTACACTTTTCCACTTCCAGACTCAGCTCATCAGGGATATCTACATGGAATCTGTGGGGAAGCAGGGTCAATTGATTCCTTGTGGCAATGGGCTTTAAACCGGGGATAATCGGAATTTCAATTCCGCCTTCCCTGCACTTCTCCACAAACTTGAAAAATTTCTGATTGTCAAAAAACATCTGTGTTACCACATATTGGGCGCCCATTTCCTGCTTTACCTTAAGTCGCGTGATGTCCTTTTCCAGACTCGGAGCCTCCATATGTTTTTCCGGATAACCTGCCACCCCAATACAGAAATCCGTCTTATGACCATTTTCCAGGGCTTCATCGAGGAAACACCCCCTGTTCATGCCATCGATCTGACCTACCAGTTCATTGGCATAATTATGCCCGTTAGGTTCTGGTTTAAAGTAGAGCTCGCTTTTGACCGCATCCCCCCTAAGGGCCATCACATTCTGAATTCCCAGGAAATCCAGGTCGATGAGAAAATTCTCCGTATCCTCCCTCGAAAATCCGCCGCACAGGATATGGGGTACAGCATCCACTTTATACTTGCTCTGGATGGCAGCGCATATTCCTACGGTACCGGGTCTTTTCCGAACCACCCTTTTCTCAAGGAGCCCGTTTTCCTTTTCGAGATAAACGTATTCCTCCCGATGATAGGTGACATCGATAAAGGGAGGATTGAACTCCATCAGGGGATCTATCCTGTCAAAGATCGACTGAAGATTCTGCCCTTTGAGCGGCGGCAGGATCTCAAAGGAAAAGAGCGTTTTATTTCCGGAATTTTCTATGTGTTCAGTTACTTTCATGTATAAAATTGCAGTTCAAAATCCTTTAATCATTCAATGCGGGGCGGAGCCATTTCTCAGCCTCTTCCAGAGGTATACCCCTTCGCCCGGCATAATCGCTGACCTGGTCCATGCCTATTTTCCCAACACCGAAGTATTTTGCCTGGGTATTGGCGAAATAATATCCACTCACACTTGATGCCGGCCACATGGCCAGGCTTTCAGTCAGCCGTACCCCGATATTCGTTTCGACCTTGAGCAATTCCCAGATCGTCCTTTTTTCAAGATGATCAGGACAGGCCGGATATCCGGGTGCCGGCCTAATCCCGGTGTACTTCTCCCGGATCAGGTCCTCATTGGAGAGATCTTCAGCATCAGCGTAACCCCAATGTTGTTTGCGGACCTCCCGATGCAGGTATTCTGCAAATGCCTCTGCCAACCGGTCGGAGAGTGCTTTTATCATGATGGCATTGTATTCATCATGATCTTCCCTATAGCGGCGGGCCAGCTCCTCGGTTCCGAATCCGGTTGTGACACAGAAACAGCCAATGTGGTCCTGGATTCCGGAAGTTTTCGGGGCGATGAAATCCGCAAGGGCGAAATTCGGTTTTCCCTGGTGCTTTTTCAATTGCTGCCTGAGGGTGAGAAAGACAGCTGAAACGTTTCCGTCGGCATCATAAACCTCGATGTCGTCGTCTTTGATAGTGTTCGCGGGAAAGATTCCAAAAACCGCCTTTGCCTTAAGAAGCCTTTGGTCAATAACCTTTTCAAGAAGCTCCTGAACATCCTCAAAAAGAGCCGTAGCTTCTTTACCTACGGTCTTGTCCGAAAGTATCTCTGGGTATTTTCCATGGAGTTCCCAGCTTCTGAAAAATGGGGTCCAGTCGATCACCTCCCTGAGTTTATCCAGATCAAAATTATCGATAACCCGGACCCCTGTAAAGGACGGGGGGATGACATCACTGGTTTTCCAATCGATCTGAAACCGGTTTTTTCTGGCCGCTTCTATAGAAAGGTATTCCTTCTGTTTTTTTCTTTTGTTAAAGTTCTTTCTAAAAAGATCGTAATCCTTTTTGATCTCGTCGGTATAGCTTTTACGGGTGTCTTCCCGGGTAAGTTCCCCGACAATAGTCACCGCACGAGAGGCATCGTTGATATGAACCACCGGCCCGTTATAGTGCTGGTCGATCTTCACCGCGGTGTGTGCCCTGGAGGTGGTGGCTCCCCCTATAAGTAATGGGATCCGGAAATTCTGACGTTCCATTTCCTGAGCTAAATACACCATTTCATCAAGGGAAGGCGTGATCAGGCCACTCAGCCCAATGGCGTCAACATTTTCCGCTATTGCGGTCTCTATAATCTTTTCCGGGGGTACCATAACCCCGAGATCGATAATCTCATAGTTATTGCATGCCAGTACCACCCCGACGATATTCTTTCCAATGTCATGTACATCCCCTTTCACAGTGGCCATGAGGATCTTACCACGAGAACCCTTATCCCTGGCTCCACCTTCCACCGCATGTTTCTTTTCCTCTTCGATAAACGGGAGCAAATGGGCGACGGCTTTTTTCATCACTCTGGCGGATTTCACCACCTGTGGCAGGAACATCTTTCCGCTGCCAAAGAGATCCCCCACCACGTTCATTCCGGCCATCAGGGGACCTTCAATCACCTCAATTGCTCTGGTGGCCTCCTTCCTGGCTTCCTCAACGTCCTCAATGATATGGGAATCTATTCCCTTGACCAGGGCATGAGTGATCCGCTCCTGCAAGGGCGCTTCCCGCCAAGTCGTATCCTTTTGCTGCACCTTTTCCTTTCCCTCTACGGTCTCTGCAAACGACAGAAGCCGTTCCGTGGCATCCTCCCTCCTATCCAAAATAACATCCTCTACCCGCTCGAGAAGGTCAGGTTCGATATTATCATACACCTCAAGGAGGCCTGCATTGACAATCCCCATGTTCATTCCCGCCTTTATGGCGTGGTAGAGAAACACGGAGTGCATCGCCTCCCTCACCGGATTGTTTCCCCGAAAGGAGAAGGAGATATTGCTGACTCCCCCGCTCAGGCTAACATGAGGCAGGTTTTGTTTCACCCAACGCGTTCCCTCTATGAAATCGATAGCATTTCTGCGATGTTCCTCCATTCCAGTACCAACAGGAAAGATGTTCAGGTCAAAGATGATATCTTCCGGCGCAAAATTCAGCTTTTGCACGAGCAGGTCATAGGATCTCCTGGCGATCTCTATTCGACGGTCCAGATTATCCGCCTGTCCTACCTCATCAAAGGCCATTACAATGACGGCAGCTCCATATCTTCTGATAGTCCTGGCCTGCTCGAGAAAAACCGCTTCCCCTTCTTTCAGGCTGATGGAATTCACCACACATTTTCCCTGGACGACCTGAAGACCGGCCTCGATGATTTCCCATTTGGAACTGTCGATCATCACGGGCACCCTGGCAATATCCGGTTCGGCCATGATCAGATTCAGGAATTTCACCATTGCAGCCTTTCCGTCGATCATACCGTCATCCATGTTGACATCTATGATCTGGGCACCTCCTTCGATCTGCTCCCTTGCGATGTTCAGGGCCTCCTCATATTTCTCCTCCTTGATCAGTCTGAGAAATTTCTTGGATCCAGAGACGTTTGTACGTTCTCCAACATTGATGAAATTGCTCTCTGGAGTGATGACCAGCGGTTCAAGACCTGCCAGTTTCAGAGCTCTTCCCACTGGTTTGGCAGGTATGGTTCCTTCTGTTTCTCTTTTCGTTTGACTTTGAATCATCGTTCTCTGTACTTTTTCGTATTATGCCTGTAGGACCTGTTCAGGAAAAATCTTGCGAGGCTGGAATCCTTCAGCCACCTCGGCTATCGCCCGAATGTGTTCCGGGGTTGTCCCGCAACAGCCTCCGATGATATTGACCAGGCCTCTTGAAAGATAATCCTTGATCTGAGCAGCCATATCAGCAGGTGACTGGTCATAAGCTCCGAAGGCATTGGGAAGGCCTGCATTTGGATAAGCGGATATCCCAAAACTTGACTTCCTGGAAATTACCTCGAGATACGGGGTAAGCTGTTTGGCTCCCAGGGCACAATTAAAACCAATACTCAACAGTGGAAAATGGGATACCGAAATCAGAAAGGCCTCGGCAGTCTGTCCGCTTAAAGTACGTCCTGAGGCGTCAGTAATGGTACCGCTGATCATTACCGGAATCTTGACATTCAGCTCCTCCCGGAGTTCATCTATAGCAAAGAGCGCCGCCTTGGCATTGAGGGTGTCGAAGACGGTCTCGATCAGCAGGACATCCACGCCTCCGTCCAGCAGCCCACGGACCTGCTCCTTATAGGCCTCCCTGAGCTGTGAAAAGCTGATGGCTCGAAACCCGGGATCATTGACATCAGGGGACATACTTGCCGTCTTGTTTGTAGGACCGATGGCCCCAGCGACAAATCTCGGCTTCCCGGGATTCTGAGCCGTGATCTCCGTGGCCACACGACTTGCAATCCTGGCCGATTCCAGATTGAGTTCATACACGAACCCCTGCATCTGATAATCTGCCATTCCAATCGAGGTTGCTGAAAACGTGTTGGTCTCTACAATATCCGCCCCGGCCTCGAAATACTTTCGGTGGATATCCGCAATCGCCTGGGGTTGGGTAAGGGAAAGGGCCTCGTTGTTTCCTCTCAGGGGAACCAGATGATCCTTAAACCGATCTCCGCGGAAATCAGCTTCCGAAAATTGGTATTCCTGAAGCATGGTGCCCATTGCACCATCCAGGATCAATATTTTTTTCTGAATCAATTCTTCTATTTCTGACATCGACTTGTGTTTGTCATTATCAAAAAAGAAGCAGGAGGAATCTTTCTTGTTATCTATCCGCGACCCGAGGTCGTGGTAGAATTTAGCACCTTCTCCAGGGGGAGGGTTGCCAAGGCTTCAGCGGGTCTATTCCCTCCACCTTTCTTGATAACGGGTAAAACAGGTATGAACTTGAGAAGGCAAATATAGAATTTTTCCGTAAACCTCCCGTCCTGGGGAGAAAGAGTTTTTCCTGCAAACTCAGATCACTGACACTGAACTATCCTATTTCCCCCCAAATAAGCGGATGGCTACTGGCCTGATGGCCCTCCAAACGCAATGTACTGTAGGTCTGCCACTGACGGGTTTTTCGGGGATATACCCCTTTTCTGTTCATCCCTGAGGACCTGAGCCTCTTAAAGAGAGCCGGAGACAGAAGCAGGTACAACCGCTGTTTGATATTGACACCCAGACGATATGCTCCAAGGCTGTGGTATTCCCCGTCGAATCCCGTGTCCTTCCTGACATCAAAGCGGCTGTGCCGGGTAATGGTTTTCAGATCTGTCTCCCCGACAAGAGGTTCCAGACTTCTGCAGAAGGAGGGAGCATTCAGGGTTCCGGCAACTACGATGCTGGAAAAGCCTTCCCGCCTTCTTTCCCGGTAAATCTCCGCAATTTTTGCTGCCTGTTCGCTCCTTCTCAGATCTGCGTTGGTTCCCATTCTTCCCTGGTCCCTGAGGTGGGCAGAAATGATCAATAGCCTTTCCCTTCCTGGACCGTGGATTAGGTACTCCTGCACATCTTTTTCAAAGAGACAGGTACCATCGCTTCCGGTGAGATTCGCGTAGCTCCTGAGATCCATCAGTTGGTATCCTTTCCGGGTTAGAATTGCAAGTTCCCTACCTTCCTGATCATTACCACTGATCAGCACCACTTCCTTGAACCGGTTTTCAGGAGGCAAATAGTTTAGATTGAAATCCACCAGGCTGTGACGATCTTCGACTTCCTGTAACACCAGAATGTCCGCCTGACTTTCCTGAATGACCTTGGCTTTATGCGCTACAGCGGTTGCAGGAATAGGTTTTGAACTAACTCTGATCCAGCCGTTCCAGCCATTATGAAGATGGGCTCGTCGTTCTTTTCCGCTGCTTTTTTTTCTCAGATAAAGGACGCCTTCCCTGCGACGCATCACCATGTACGGTTCCAGACCGGAGCGATGAAATCCCAACAGGAAAGAAAGTTCTCTCATTCGGGTGATTTCATGCTCCCCTTTATTCGGCCTTCGCTTCAGATACTCAAATTCCTCTGTAAGGGAATCCAGTGAATCTTCAAGAGTACGCTTTACAAGATTTAGATTTCGGTGAAAAAGATTTTCAACATTGTAGACTGCTATTTTCATGGCTCCGGATTTTGACTTGCCTGTGGGAGGAAAGGATATCGGGAGGATTCTTTTTCATCTTGTTTTCATAGAAGTCGATTACACCGGTTCGTACTTATCAGAACCGTCTGGGTAATCCCTGTGGTTTATGCTGATCGTCCTGTGATATTGGACGAGGTTATGGTAAAACAAGGTAGTCATCAGAGCCGGCATCCATATTCCCGGGTTGGTTTCCAAAAATCTTGGTCGATGCAGCTAGTCCCGGGATTTAAGCGTAATGTCCTAAACCAAATTACCCGAGGCAAACGCAAAGACCATAGTAGCAGAATACTTCTGCCGACTTCTGATGAAATTCAGAGATGGCTTCAAACATACCCTACATAGTTTTCCACCATCCTGAACTACCTGTTTTATTCATTTTCCAGCTGTCATATTCAAAATTGACAGTAATCTCTTCAGGCACTCCTGTTTTCGTTCTGCATGGTTCCCAGCAGTTCCATGGAATAATTGTCCTTAGCCTGGATGTATGCAAATTTCTTCTCCACCTGTGCTCCAAGTTTTTTCTTTTCGAAAGCTGCCGTCATCCCGAAGTCGATCCGGGAAAACTGCAGGGAAATCGCCCTCTTCACGGTTTGGAACAGGAGCTGTCTGTAAAGGTTGTACTCCCTGGCTTTATCATATTTCATTCCGATAAAAGCGGGGACATAGGTCGTGTGATTTTTATAACAGAACATCACCCCTGATGCACCCTCACTTTCGTTTTCCTCCTTCAGGTCAAGAACAAGGAACTCCCAAAGCGGATGTTTCCCCATCTCGTAAAAGAGTTTCTTGGGAAAGGCAAATGTGTTCAATCCAGGGTTATTATTCTTTACGTTGAGATACAGGTTGAAAAAATGTTCGATTTCCGCGGAATCCGGTTTTTCCTCCACCCGCACCCGGAACTTGTTCTCATATGGCAGTATATCCTTTCTCAGGTGCTTTCTGGACCGGGACGATAAGCCTTCCAGGTAGGAATCCAGGTCCAGCTGTCCGATTCCTGAAATATTGCAGGACTCCGGCATCGCCGTGCGAACAAAACCGTGTTGATGAAAGAACTCGTTGAGTTCAGGATCTGCGCCGAAATCCCTTAGCACCACCAGGGAAGACTTCAGCTCCTGATCCAGGTCTTCCACCTTGACCAGCATGGCTTCCAGCGCTTCGATATGCTGTGGGTGAGATTTATCCAGGTATAGATGTGCTCCTTCTGTAAAAAGGGACCCCATGCTTAGTACCGGACTTGTGAGGTAATAGGGATCAGTCTTCCTTCTCTCCTCCAGGTCCAGCGAAAGGGAGGCTGGAGCGAGAAGGTCATCTTTCCATATCGTATAGCTGAATACCGTAGCCAATACAATGCGATCCCGTTCATCCCGGATCATGATATAGTTAAAGGACATATTGTGCTCAGGCAGTTTATTGCCACTAAAGACCTGCTCCAGAAAAAGCTGTCCCTCCCAGTCAAAAGCGCCTTTCCCTTTGAACATTCCATTCCAGTCCTCTTTTTCGATTTGCCGGATAGTGGTGCTGTGGACAACCTGTAGCCTCTTCTGTGGAAGGGTCCTGGTTGTGCTTTCTTCTTCGGGTTGCAGCGGCATCCGGAAAGCTCTCCTCACGCGATTCGGACTGCTGTTGGTTTCTTCAAGTGCCTTGGGAAAATGATAAACCATGGCAGAGACGAGTTCCTTGATCTCTTCCTTGGCATTATGTCTGGAGATCGTGATCCGGACTCCGGTGTTCTTGACCGGAACGGCGGGATAAATCCCCAGGTTGACATAGAAACCCTCTTTCATGAGTCTTCTCACGAAATTATATCCTGATATGGGCATTCCTGTTCCTATATAAAAGACCGGTGCGTTGTTCTGCCTGACCAACGGTAATTCGGTGTCTTCCAGGAGTTGGTTAAAATACTGGATCCTCTCCTGCAGCTGTGCCTGCAATTCATAGATTTCAGTGGACAAATGAATTTTGGCTGATGCAATAGCAGCAGCTACAGAAGCAGGTTCCAGTTGAGCGGAAAAGGTAAGTGGTCCCCCGAAGGTCTTGATCTTGGAGTGAAGCCGCTTGTCTGAACATACAGCAACCGCTCCACTGGCCCCAAAAGTCTTGCTCAGGGTACCGAACAGAAGCACGTTCTCAGGTAGTCCCCCCAGAATATCCCTGATAAAACCTGATCCGTTCTTTCCTCTCCAACTCATTCCGTGAACATCGTCAAAATAGAAATGCAATTGTGGGTATTTTTGGCTGAGGGCCATCAGCTCCTCGACCGGGGCATAATCCCCATACATGGAATAGACGCCGTCTGCCATGTACCATATTTTCTTACACTTTCCTGAAAGCTTCTTGATCTTGTCCTCCAACATCTCCAGATTATTGTGCCGGATCATTTCTACCGGCACTCCTCTGGTCTTGAGAAGCTGAGTGGCATTCTGGACACTCCAGTGCACCTGATGGTCCAGAACAACCCCATCTTCATCGCGTACAGCGGTCGGGATGACCGCAAGATGTCCGAGCGTGCTGTTTTTGGTAATCACTATTGGCTCGTCGTATATCTCTTCGACCTTTTCCTCAAGCTCGGCATACAGCGGATGCGAAATATAGCTTTTCGACAGGGGGAATTGGGTACCGTACTTGTCAATAGCGACAATAGCAGCGATTTTCAGCCGTGGGTCCTGCTCCAGCCCCAGGTATCCTGTTGTCCCGAAATGATAATGGCATTTTCCCTCAATCTCGATGGTTCTTCCGTCGAACTTGGTGCCCCCGGCATGGAGATGGAGCACCCCAGCATTCTTGGCGTTGGTAAACACCTCATCCACGGTGTCCAGGAAATTGTTTTGTCTTACTTTTGCCATTTCAACGGGGTCGTTGCTTTGTAATTTTGAAAATTATCAAATTCCAAATTCGACCGAAAACTAAAAGTTCCTGAGCGGTAAAATTGAATCCCTAATTGGCAAATTATTATCCCGCATTGACAAAAACTGCTACATTTGGTCCCAAATGGAAACGCTTCGGGTTGGAAAGAGATTTTTCTGAGCGATTACCGGAAAAATAATGTAACAGAAAAAACATGGCAGGAGCAATATTTCCTGAATTATTGTAATTTTTTAAATTTAATGTATGGACTTCTTAAACCTTGATCACCATGAATAGGTCAGACTCGAATGAGTATGCGAATTTCAGGATAGAGGAAAACGTCGTAGTATTTGAATACAAGGGTGGCGTAATGATCGATCTCAAGGCAGCTGAAAAGATCGTTCATGACCGGGTTAAATTCCAGGAAGGAAAACCTTATCCCGTGCTGTGTGACACCAGATTGCTGTCGGATACGGATAAGGAGGCGCGGGATTATCTGGCCAAGGAGGGTTCTTTCCTCGCAACAGCTGTCGCCTTGTTGGTCGCTCCCCCAGTATCGAACGCCATCACAGATTTTTATATGAGAACCAGTAAACCTGACACCCCTACCAGGACCTTTACGGACAAGTACAGTGCCATGAAATTCCTTCGGGAATTCAAGTCAAACTAGGGATGTATACCAAGACGGATAAAGAAAAGATTCAGAAGATTTGTCAGATGATCCTTGAGGTCGCCAGCGGCAACTTTTCATACAGGATCGAGCGCTCCCGTCACCAGGACCAACTGGAGACCATCATCGTTCTGCTCAATATGATGGCAGAGGAGATCCGGGAAAGTTTCCATCACTTCGCCCTGGTCAATCCCCATGAAACTTACAAGCATATTGCACAGATGACCTTTATTCTGGACGGGGAGTTCAGAATCAGAAACTTTAATGCCGCAGCTGAGAAGATTCTGAACGTTCCCAAGGAAGATATCCGGAACCATCATTTTGAGGAATTTCTCTCGGAAGACTCGCGGGAGCAATGGCAGAAGGAAGCTCTTTTGATTTCGAAGGACACTGAAAAGGAATATTTTCATACTCTCAGGCTGTTCTTTTCGGCCAGGAATTCCCTTACCGTTCCCTCCCTTTGTTCAATATCCTCCCTCAGGCTGAACAAAGATGGAGAAAAACTCTTCTTCGTCACAGCGCTCCAGACCATTGTACAGAGTCAAAAGAAGGAAAAAGAGGTGCAGGACGCTTTGTTGAAGCTCAGAAAATCTGATAAAAGCGTCACCAGATCAAGGCAGAATCTGTTGCACCGCCAGGAAGACAAAAAGAAGATCCAGGCCGTCTATGACTATATTTTGAACAATCTGGACAAGCCACTTCCTAATCTTCGCAAACTCGCCAATGATCACGGCACCAATGAATATAAGCTAAAGCTGGGATTCAACCAGCTTTATAATACCAATGTCTTTCTTTTTCAGCGGGAACAGCGACTCAAGAGAGCCCACAGTTTTATCCTGGAAAGCGAACTCCCCCTGTATAAGATCGCGCGGATCTGTGGATTCAAAAGCCAGCCCCACTTCTCCAAACTCTTCAAGAAGAAATACCATTACAATCCCAGCGAATTGAGACGGAGTAAAAAAGAGACGGTCTGAACCAGGTTTGGAACCACATCCAATCCGCTGTTCTATAGATTCTTCTCATATCATTCCAAAAGATCCCTTACATCATCGGTGGCTTCTTCAATCCTCTCCGGCTTTCAAAGAAGGGAAAAAATAATTTCTCCTAATTATTTAGTAGTGTTACTAATTTATTAGTAGTTTTGTTTTTATACAACAGCAACCATGCAGAAATTGAGCAAAAGAGAAGAACAGATTATGCAGGTGGTCTGGGAGCACCAGCAGGTTTTCATCCGCGACATTATCAGGGACCTTCCTGATCCAAAACCCCATTACAATACGGTAGCAACCATAGTCAAGATCCTTGTGGAAAAAGGATTTCTTAAAGGGGAAAAGATCGGCAATACCTACCGCTATGCTCCCCTGGTTCCACTTGCTCGATATCGGGAGCAGGACGTGGCAAGCATTAAAAGGAAGTATTTCGGGAACTCCCTAAGTAAAATGATGGCGCACTTTGCAAAGGAGGAGAATCTTTCCGATGAAGAACTCGACGATCTCATCAGGATGATAAAGGATCAGAAGAATAAATAACAGACGAGTCATGATAGAACTACTCATCAAATCATCCCTTGCAGTAGGCGTCGCATTTTTGTTCTATAAAATAGTCCTACAGAAGGAAACCTTTTTTGCCGTTAACCGGATCTATCTGCTCGGCAGTTTGGTCGTGGCATTTGCCCTCCCCTTTGTGAATCTCCCTCAGATCGTAGCACACCAGGGCCTGTTGGCCGGTTTTCTGGAGCAGCCGACGGCAGCTACCTCGGGTTTGCTCTTGGAAACGGAGCATCGGCCGGTCCAGGACTTTTCCCTTCAAAAGGGGGACCCAACGCCGGATCATACCGAAATATCTACCCCACCAACCTCGGTTCAGAAGGAGCCCGCACAGATCCAAAAAAGGGAGCCGGCAGCTGTCCTCCAGGGGGATTCGTTGCAACAGCCCTTTTCATTACCGGATCTCCAGACCGTATTGCTTTATATCTACTTATTTGGTGTGACTATTTTTTCCCTCAGCCTCCTTTTTCAGTTGGGGTACATCACCTGGGAAATAATCACCGCCAGAGATAAGAGCAGGGATGGAAATTATACCATCGTGACAACTTCAGGTAAAAAAGCTCCCTGCTCCTTCTTCAGGTATATTTTCATCTATCCTGATGACTATGATTTTGAGACCTATGAACAAATCATCGCTCATGAAAAAACGCATGTACGACTGGGCCACAGCATTGATTTGTTGCTGGCTGAACTTGCAATAATCGTTCTCTGGTTCAATCCGCTGATCTGGCTGTTCCGCAGGGAGATCGAAAAGAACAATGAATACCAGACAGATGCAGTGCTTCTGGAGCGAGCCCGTTTCCCGAGGGACCGCTATCAATTCAGCCTGCTGCAACTGGCCGTCCCTAATAAGCCCCTTAACATCACCACGAATTACAATCAATCATTAATCAAACAAAGAATTATCATGATGAACTCTAAGAAATCATCCCCCCACGCTTACTGGAAGTACGCCTTCTCTATCCCATTATTCCTCGGGATCCTTCTATTGATCAATCAGCCGGTTTCCGGGCAGGAAAGAAATGACACCAGTAATTCCCTGCAACAACCGGCAAATCGATCTGAGCAGGACCAGGCCAGGGAGATCCTGCGACTGAGAAGGGCGGAGGCTATGGCAGCGCGAGCAAACGTTTCTGAAAGAGCTGCAGCGCTTGCCGGGGAGCGAAGCCGATTGTCGGAAGAGCGTCGGGCCTCGATGCTTGCCCGGAAGGAACGGACCCGAAGCAGAGAGGAGCTTAACAAGAGCAGGCATCCTCTCTCGCAGCAGGATATGACACAGGGAATCTGGTACAGCAGAATCAGAGACGGAAAGTACTGTATCGAATTTCGAGGAGGGAATGAGACCGCACGATGGAACATGTCGGACTGTTTTGCCACTACAGCATTTGAGAGACAGTCAGATGCTACGTATACGATGGAGAACGAGGTCGGAACCCTGAAACTGGAGGGGGATCTTGAGGAGGAAATAGCTCAGGGAAAATACGCATTTACACCTGATCCTTCCTTTAAGGATTTCCTCGCGGAGAAAGGGTTCCCTGAATTCGAAAGCAATTCGCTCTTCCACCTCTTTTTCGCCGATGTCACCAAGAGTTTTGTCACCTATCTGAAAGGGGAATTTTCAGAGCTCGGAGAGGAGGAACTCGTTGCCATGGCCATTCATGGCCTGGACGAAACCTCCGTCCGATCGTACATTGAACTTTTCGAAGATTTTAATCAGCCTAAACCCTCAACCGATCAGATCATAGCAGCGCGGATTCATGGTGTCACCAAGGATTATGTGGAGGAGCTTCAGAAAGCAGGTTTCGAAACTTTGGACATGGAATCCCTGATGTCAGCGAGAATACATGGCGTATCGGGAAATTTTATTCGCGATATCCGAAAGGCCGGTTTTGAAGATCTCACTCTTGAGGAAATCATCACTGCCAAGATCCATGGCATTAATCCGGAAGTCATTGCACAACTCAGGAAATTGGGAGCAGAAGACATGGATGAGCTGGTCAGCCTCAAAATCCATAACGTCAGCCGGATTATGTACAGGAATTGAGGAAAGCTGGATTCGAGGACCTGTCTCTTGAAGAGATATCTTCGGCAAAGATTCACGGGGTCACAGCGGAGTACATCCGGAAGATCAATAATGCCGGACTGGGGAGTCTGGACATGGAACAGATAATCACTACGAGAATTCATGATCTCGATGCTGCATCTATTGAAGCAGTTCAATCTCTGGGGCTGGAGGACCTTGATTTCCAGGACGTCATCAGCGCTAAAATCCATGACATCGACGCAGCCTTTATAGCAGATCTGAAATCCGCCGGATTCAGCGAACTGGATCTGGAGGAGGTGACCAGCGCAAAAATCCACGGCATTGATGGAAAATTCATCGCAGAATCCAGAAAAAAAGGTTACGACCTTAGCAGCATTGACAAGTATATCAGTCTGAAAATACATGGCAATGCCATGGAGTCGCTTAAGGAAGACTAGATCCCTAACCGGCTTCCCCGCCCTCTGTTCCGGAAGGAAATGTTCCGGGACAGGAATTGTGCGGATATATGTCACATCATAAAAACAACCTCGTCTCTTAGGAGAAGCTCCGGGAGTTTTCGAGCTCTGATAGGATCATTCAGAATGAATGGGGTCACGGAGGAGGGACCTTGTGAGCTCGAGAAGAAACTGCCCATAGGGGAGGTGCCCTCTGTTTCTTTTATGGAATGCTAGAATGTGCAGCTGAAAAAAAAACTCATATACCAAGAAAGGGGAAACAGGAATTCTTATATATTTGCTCAATCAATATTTGATATATCAATTAGATGGAAAAAATCGAAAAGGTTATCTTTTATTCCCTGGATAAGGCAATACGGTTATACCGGCAATATGCACAGAAGCAGTTAAAAATTGCTGGCCACAGCATCACGATAGATCAGTGGCTCGTCCTGAAAAAGATCCAGGAGCACCCGGAAATCAATCAACAGGAGCTGGGAATAAAGGTTTTTAAGGATACAGCGTCAGTGACACGCATTATTGAGCTCCTGGTCCGTTCGGGTCTACTGCAGAGGGATATTCATCATAAAGACCGTCGGCGCCGGAATCTCACCCTGACCCGGTTGGGAACTACTACCCTGGAGGAGGTACAGCCGATCATCCTCCAGAACAGGAAAACAGCCCTTGCGGGAATCTCTTCCGGAGACCTGGATCATCTGCAGGAAACGCTCCAGAGAATCGTAAGTAATATCACTGAAGCTGACCACGGACTCCAATCCCTTTAGAACATCATCAATCAATCATCAAACGAACAATTAAGATTATGCAGTTTTCTTTTCTGAAATTCCTGACAGCCGTGATGCTCGGGCTGTATTCTGGACTGGCCATCGGCCAGGGAACGGGCGTGACCATAACGGGCAGCGTTTCCTCCCCGGAGGGTGAAACCATAGAAGGAGCTTCTGTTTATCTCCTTGATTCAGAGGACGAGACGCTGATCAAAGCAGAATTCACAAGTAAAACGGGAAATTTTTTCTTTCAGAATATTCCCTTCGGAGCGTATAAAATAGTCGTGGAACATCCTGACTATGCTGTATATCGATCCCCGGGCTTCTCTGTCACCGAGGAACATGATTTCGGAATGATTTCCCTCGAGAACAGGTCAGGCGAACTTAAGGAGGTTGAAGTCGTGGTTAGAAAACCACTGATTGAACAGCGCTTCGACAAAACCATCCTCAACGTGGACAAGAGTATCTCAAATGCGGGTACCACTGCTCTTGAGGTACTTCAGAAGGCTCCCGGTATGGTGGTGGATCAGAATGACAACATCAGTATGAGAGGAAGATCGGGAGTCATCCTACTGCTCAACGGAAAGCGGGTTCCCATGTCGGGACCAGAACTTGCCAACATGTTGAGGGGGCTACCGGCAGATGCCATAGACAGGATAGAGATCATTACGAATCCATCAGCAAAGTATGAGGCGGAGGGAAGTGCGGGAATGATCGACATCATCCTGAAAAAAGATACCCGCCAGGGAACAAACGGCAGTATAACCTCCTCCCTGGGATATGGGGAATACTTCAAGACCAACCAGGGGTTCCAGCTCAACCACCGGGTGGGGAAGTTCAACCTCTTCGGAAGCTATAACTTCGGGTACAGAAAAGAGTTCACCGACCTCGACATCGAAAGAAAATTTCTGGACCAGGGTAATATCACGGGAGGTTATGACCAGCAGAATAGATTTAAGTACACCATAAAAAGTCACACAGGCCGCCTTGGGGCGGATTATGATCTCACCTCCAATACCCTGGTCGGGGTTTCTGTGTATGGATTCAAGACTGACTTCGAAAGAAACAACCAAAATAGAGCCCTGGTACTTGATGCAGATCTTGCTCCGGCGTCCTATTTCCTTACTTCGGGCCATAGCGAGAATGAACGCCCGAGCGGAGGCATCAACCTGAACTTCCGCCACACTATTGATACTACTGGTCGGGAACTATCTGGAGATCTGGATTATGTCCACTACCGCAATTCAGATCTTCAGGATTATACCACCCGCTATTTTGACCTGGAGATGGAGCCCACAGAGGATCCCTATCTCCTACACGGGGATCTGGAGGGAGCATTAACCATCCGGTCTGCAAAACTCGACTATTCCCAACCTTTCAAATGGATCCAGGGTACTTTGGAGGCAGGTGCCAAATCCAGTATTGTCGATTCGGACAACGATCTCCGGTTTTTCGACAGAAGCAACGGCGGAAATGTCCTCGATGAAAACATCAGCAATCATTTTCTCTATAGCGAAAACATCAATGCGGGTTACCTCAACATCAATTCCAAAAGGGAGAAATTCAGCTTTCAATTTGGTCTAAGGGTGGAAAACACAAATGCCCACGGAAATCAGCTGACTACGGGCGAAGAGTTCGATAAGAACTATACCCAATTGTTCCCCAGCGGCTACATCGGGTATACCTTCAGTGAAAATAATGAACTGGGGCTCTCGATAAGCCGTAGGATCAACAGGCCTACCTACAACCAGCTTAACCCATTCAAAACCTTTTTGGATCCCAGCACCTACTCAGCCGGAAATCCCTATCTGGATCCTGAACTGTCCTACGCTTTCGAACTTACCCATACCTGGAGACAGAAATTCGTCATGAAGTACAGTTACAGCCGGACAGAGGATGTCATTCTTAATGTGCTTTCCCTCGACCCAGAAGAGGAGAATGTTGTGGTACAGACCAACCTTAATCTCGCACAACTGGACTACTATTCGTTTACACTCACTGCACCTTTTGCCATTGGGGAATGGTTTAACAGTACCAATAACGCCACGGCTTATTACGGCCGCTATCAAGGAAATCTGGCCAACACAAATCTTGACAACGGCCGACCTGCATTCAGCTTAAACTCCACCAACACCTTCAGGGTATCGGAGACCTGGACCGCGGAATTCAGTGGCATGTTCCGATCCAGTGAGATCTATGGCTTCCTTGATGTCGATCCCTTTTGGATGGTTTCTGCCGGTATACAGAAGCAGTTCTGGGAAAAGAAGGGAAGCCTGAAACTCAATGTTTCAGATCTGTTCTACAGCATGCAAATCGATGCCGTTACAGAGTTGACAGGTTATACAGAAACCTTCCATCAGACCAGGGACTCCAGGGTGGCAACCCTTAGCTTTACCTACAGATTTGGATCCCAGAATCCTTCCAGGCGGAAGACCGGGGGAGCTGAGGAGGAGAAAAGCCGGGTTCAGTAAAGAGAGATCCGAAAAAACGTTCATCGATAAAAAAAGCACCCATGCAAACCGAACCTGATCTTCAAAGATTCCTTACCGCACAGGAAAAGGTCTACCCTGTCGCTCTTGAGGAGATCCGTAACGGCAGGAAACGTACCCATTGGATGTGGTATATTTTTCCTCAGGTCCGTGGTTTGGGATCGAGTTCCTATTCCACATTCTATGGAATTGCCGATCTAAAGGAAGCCGAGGCCTTCCTGAACCACCCCATCCTTGGCAAAAGAATTCAGGAAATTGCCATGGCCCTGCTCGATCAGGAGACAAATGATGCAAGGGCTATATTCGGAAGTCCGGATGATCTAAAACTGCGGTCGAGCATGACCCTCTTTTCTTCCTTATCCCAGGCCCCACCTGTATTTCAAAAAGTCCTGGAAAAATTTTTCGACGGAGCAAAAGACCAGCGGACACTGGAGCTTCTGAGGTAACATATTATCATTACAGGCAACAAGAAACCCGCTCTTCCTATCAGCCTCTTACCCCTACAATGGAAGCTGAAACCGGTCGAACGGGTTCCTATTTTTTGGACAAATGAATGATCAGTCGACAGCATCGACGGTCTCTGAACTGTTAGTGGTCCAATCCGCTGAAACGTTACAGAATTTCCGAAAAACATTGCCCGAATTTTCACCTCATGAAGTTCTTAACGCCGTACCAGTTTCAGCCTGCGGCCTTTTCCCTGATGTCAGTTTCTCCACGGGCAATTCTCCAGAATTGATCATACCTGTGGTGTACTCGTATCCGACCTGAATAATCTCCTCGATCTTTTTAAAATCAAAAAGCGTATAATGTTGCATCGCAGGGGGATCTATGACGAAATCACAGAGCTCCATCTGAGGCTTGGCGTTTTGGGTAATCCCCAGATTGATCGAACGCTCCATGATGGCCCTGGGACCGGTAAATCCCTCTTTTTTTCCTGGAAAATTGACATGTGATCCGATCAGGTATCGGCATTTGTCCCTGATGGCAGACGCCGGCAGGTTACACAGTAACCCCCCGTCCACAAGGAAACTGTCCTCAAGAACCATAGGTGCAAACATGCCAGGTACGGAACAGCTCGCAATGAGGTAATCGTAGATCGATCCAGAGCTGCGGATTTCTCCGCAAGCGGTATTAAGATTGGAAAGCCCCAGAAAAAACGGCTTTTTGAGGCTGGCAAAATCGTCTTCCGGGATATAGTCCTTGATCACAGTTTTGAGCTTCTCCATCTGAAAAAGCCCCATCCGCCTCCAGGAAAAACCTGTGACTTTTGAAAAGCTTTCCTTGAGGAGGATTTCCTTTATCTCACCAGGGCGATAACCGGCAGCATATAACACCCCTACAATAGCCCCCATACTGGTCCCGGAAATGATATCCGGCTCAACCCCATGCTCAGAAAGCGCCTGAAGCACTCCGACATGAGCATAACCCCTGGCGCTTCCACCGCTGAAAGCGATCCCTAAATGGTAATCCGGCTTTTGTTTAAGTCCGAGCAGTCTTTTGAATTCCTGTAAGATATTCTTCTTTATTTGTTCTCTTGCAGAGGAGATTTTGCCCGTGCAAGATACTGTTTTCAAAAAATTCTTTTCAGAAATCATTCCTAAAAATCCAACTCCTTACTCCCTCCTAAGGTGGGCACTAATCTCCATTCTTATCTTGCTGACTTCTAAAAAATCTGTACCTTAATCGCCCTCTGATCCTAATATCCAGAAGTGTTCGAGAAGCTTTCAAAATCGCCAAAGATGCTGTCAAGGCACCTGTTCCTTTCGTTAAGGTCAAGAAGAATTTTCTCGGCAATTCTTCTACTTGTGGTAATTTCCTCCTGTACCCCGGGGCGCACTTCCGTCGAACCTCCCATACCTGAACCCATGCCTTTTACCCAGACTGGCGCAGCTGTCCTGGCTGATCAATGGTGGGAAGCATTCAAAGATCCTCTCCTGGACTCCCTGGTCGAAAGCGGCCTGAGCGAAAATCTGGAGTTGGGGGCTGATTGGTCGGCTTTTGCTGCTGCCCTTGCCACAGTAGCGCGTGAAAGGAGTTTTCTCTTTCCACAAGTAGAGGGTGTTGCCGCTGTACAAACCGGGGGACCTCAGCAGGAATTTGCACAGCAACAGGAAATACAGGCCGGACTTCGTGCCTCCTATGAAATTGACCTCTGGGGGAGGATACGTGCCGGGATCCAGGCCGAGGAATTCCGATCTCGGGCCACCTACTATGATTATCAAACCGCTGCGATGTTGCTTTCCGCCGAGATTGCCAATGCCTGGTTTGAACTCCTAACGGCGCGCCGACAACTCGATCTTGCCCGGAAACAAACCCGCACCAATGAAGATATCATGAATTTGATCCGGGCCCGTTTCGCTGGAGGCCAGATCAGGGCTGTGGATATTCTTCGGCAGGAGCAGTTGCTCAAGGCCACCCGAAGTCAGATAATCCTGTTCGAGACGGAAATTGCCATTCTTGAAAACAGATTGGCCGTTCTCCTGGGTCGTCCCTCACAGAACCCTTTTAGATTACCCTCCGCCCCGCTTCCCTCCCTTCCTCCTCTCCCGGACACAGGTCTGCCCTTGGATCTGGTCCGCCGGAGACCGGATGTCCAAAGGGCCTATTTTGAAGTTCTTGCTGCCGACAGAGAAATGGCACAGGCTATACGAAGCCGATATCCCACGTTGGCATTGGACGTTGTGGGAGAAGTCAGTGCTGGGGATTTCAGTTCCCTTTTTGAGAACTGGGCCTATTCTCTCGGAGCCGGATTGGTGGCGCCCCTCTTCTATGGAGGGAGATTACGCGCGGAAGTGGATCGAACCGAAGCAGTAAAGAACCAGCTCCTGTATGTATACGGTCAAAGTGTATTGACAGCTTTTGAGGAGGTTGAGAATGCCCTGGTTAGGGAACGCCAACAATTAGCTCTATTGGAGCTTCTCCAGGAACGCATCCAAGTCGCAACCAAAACCACGGAGCAGCTGCAAACGGAATTTTTGAATGGGATGAGCGCCTATCTGGATGTACTGCTTGCCCTGGACGAACAGCAACAACTTCAACGGGACCTGCTTGAGGCGAAGCAGGAATTACTGGAAATCAGAATTGGCCTGTACAGAGCCCTCGGAGGTGACCTGGAGACCGGTTATGAACCCAATAACAACGCATCATGAAAAAAAGCAGAATAGTGCTGATTTGCCTCGGAATTGTCCTGGTCACAGCAGGGATGGTCTTTTTTATTTTTGTGTCGGAACCCACTGTTCAGGCTGAGAATGCCACTAAAGAAATGGCAATGCTGGTAGAAGTAACCGAGGCGGAAAAAGGGGATTTTCGACCTGTGATTTCGGGGACCGGAACAGTCCTTCCTTTTGAGGATGTCATCCTTAGCGCCCAGGTAGGGGGAAGAGTCACAAAAAGAGCTTCAGGCTTTGTTCCAGGCGGATTTGTTCGGGAAGGGGAAGTTCTGCTTCGAATCGATCCTTCTGATTACCACAATGACCTGGAACTGGCAAAAAGCGAATTGCTTCAAGCCAGGACTGACCTAGATGTGGAAATGGGCCGGCAGGAAGTTGCGAGAAAAGATCTCGCTTTGGTACAGGATCTTGAGCTTTCTCCCGAGGAGCGCTCCCTGGTTCTTCGCCAGCCTCAGCTTAATGCTGTCAAGGCCCGAATAGCTGCAGCCCAGGCTGCCGTTGATCAGGCTGAACTCGACCTTTCCCGGACCGCAGTCAGCGCACCCTTTGATGCCCACGTCCTGAGCCAAAGAGTGACTACCGGGTCTCAGGTTGCCCCCGGGGATGATCTGGGGAGACTGGTGGGAACGGAGTACTATTGGGTCAGCCTTGACGTCCCGGTAAATCGCCTGAAGTGGCTCGATTTTCCAGGTTCAGAATCAGAAACCGGATCTGAAGTGATCATCATGAACACTTCAGCCTGGTCTGAGCGGAACTTCCGGACGGGCTACCTCGCCCAACAGGTCGGAGCCCTGGATCCCACAACCCGGTTGGCAACAGTACTGGTCAAAGTCCCAGATCCCCTTGCCCTACAGCCTGAAAACAATGGAAAGCCGCGACTGATCATCGATGCCTTTGTCGAGGCGATGATACATGCCGACACCTTGTCCAATGTGATCCGAATCGATCGGGAGCTGCTGCGAAATGATGACACCGTCTGGGTTATGGAGGATCAGAAATTATCGGTCCGGGAGGTCAGGGTTCTTCTTACTGATCCCGAGTATGCCTATATCGGAGATGGACTTGAAGAAGGAGACAGGATCGTGGTGACCAATCTGAGTACCGTAGTAGAAGGGACCCCTTTAAGATTACAGCGAGCAACAGCAATACCGCCACAGACTCAGGAGCGATGACCGGATGAAAGAGACCAGGGAACCCGATAGGAACAGAGGCGGAATAATCGCCTACATGGCACGCAACTCCATTGCGGCCAACCTCCTTATGCTCCTGCTGATCGCCGGAGGCATCTGGACCATGGTTCACATTCAGAAGGAGGTATTTCCCCAGTTCCAGCTGGATTATGTGGAAGTCAGCGTTGTTTATCCAGGGGCCGCTCCGGAAGAGGTGGAGCAAGGGATTCTGCTTCCGGTTGAAGAGGCGATCCGGGGAATCCAGGGGATAAAGGAAATCGTCTCTACAGCCAATGAAGGCTCAGGAGAGATCTCAATAGAACTTCTGGCCGGCTCCAACAGAATGAAGGTTTACCAGGAGATCGACCAGGCAGTCAGCCGGATCAGGACCTTCCCTGATGATATCGAGCAGCCCCAGGTGAGTCTTCAGGACCGCCAGCAAGACGTTATGGAGGTTAGCCTGTACGGTAATGTAGACATCTGGGACCTGAGACAACTGGCCGAACGCCTGAGAACGATCCTGTTGAGCAATCCCCAGATTACCCAGGTAGAATTGGGTAATGTACCTGATTATGTCACGCATGTCGAAATTCCCAGTCACAACCTCAGGAAATACGACCTCACCCTGGGAGAAGTAGCAGATCTTATTTCCAGTTCCAGTGAAGATGTTCCTGCAGGCGCAGTTGAAACCACCGGTGGGGAAATCCTGCTCCGAATGAAGGAGCGCAAGCAATGGGCAAGGGAATTTGCAGACATCACTGTATTATCCTCCTCATCAGGTTCAAGGGTCAGCCTCGGAGACATCGCCGAGATCAGAGACGGGTTTGAAGAAGTCGGGTTCCACGGACAGTTCAACAGAATGCCTGCGGTCAGTCTTCAGATCTTCCGGGTGGGAGAACAGAGTCCCCTGGAAATCGAACAGCAGGTAAAAAAAGTACTCGGGGATTTTCAACTTCCGCCAGGAGTTCATTCCAGGATTGACAGTAACCGCGCAGAGGACTACCGGGAGCGACTCTCCCTGCTGACGGAAAACGGAATTCTTGCGATCCTTATCGTTCTGGTCATCCTGACCCTTTTTCTGGAATACCGGTTGGCCTTCTGGGTGATGGTTGGCATGGCGATCTCCTTCATCGGAGGGATCATCTTTCTCCCCCTGGTCGGAGTCAGCATCAATATGATTTCCATGTTCGGATTTCTGATCGTGCTGGGGATTGTGGTGGACGACGCCATAGTAGTCGGGGAGAATGTGTTCGAATACCGCCAGAAAGGAATGGGAGTGATGGAAGCTGCCATAGCCGGTACCAGGGATGTCTCTATGCCTGTGGTGTTCAGCATCCTGACTACCATTATCGCCTTTGTACCCCTCCTGTTTATGCCGGGTGAGACAGGAAAATTCTGGTGGCCTCTTCCGGTGGTAGTCATAGTCATTCTTGCTGTCTCTCTCCTGGAAGCCTTGTTTATTCTTCCAGCCCATCTGGGACATCTGTCCCGCAAAAAACCTAAAGGCCTTATGCGCCGCCTTGAAAAAGGGCAACAGCGCTTTGCCCGGGCTTTCGATTCATTTGTGGATCATCATTACCGACGGCTGCTGGACCTCTGCCTGCGCTTTCGATATATCACCCTCACCGCAGCCGTATGTCTCCTTATCCTGGTAGCGGGATATGCCTACAGTGATCACATGGGAATGATCATGATGCCGGAGGTGGCTGCCGAGGAAATCGAAGCCGGGGTCAGGCTTCCAGTGGGGACCACACCCCTACAGGCCGCCAGGGTTGCGGAAGAGATCACCCGTTCTACTTATGACATGTTCAACAAGCATGATCTCTTCAGGGTAGCCGAAGGGATCAAGACCAACGTCCGGGGGCAGAACTTCATAGATGTCGAAATCGTGATGAAGCCACCCGACGAGCGGGAAATGCGCGCCCGGGAACTTATAGAACTCTGGAGAGAGAACATCGGAGATCTGGAGGGGATCGATCAGATCAGCTTTGAAGCTGAAAGAGGACCTGGAGGATACCAGCAGGATATCAGTATTGACCTAAGCCATTCCGATATCGAGGTACTCGAAAAGGCCAGTGCAGCCTTTTCCGAGCGCATGGCTCTCTTCGAGAACACCAGGGATATCAATGACAACTACAACAGGGGAAAACTGCAATACGATTTCAAGCTCCTTCCACAAGGGCGCAATCTCGGACTCACCTCCAATGAGATCGGCCAACAGGTGCGGGATGCCTTTTACGGAGCTCTGGCCATGCGTCAGATGCGTTCCATCAATGAAATCGAAGTACGGGTGAAACTGCCCCTGGAGGAACGGCGGGATCTTCAGAATCTGGAGCGTTTCCTGATCAGGACTTCCGATGGTGTGGAAGTCCCTCTGATGGATGTGGTCCGGGTAGAGCAGCGGGAGGCTTTCACGAATATCAACAGGCGGGATGGCAGACGGGTAGTCAATGTAGGTATGGATGTGGAACCTGCCAATCGGGTCTCCCAGGTGCTGGCTTCGGTGAAGGGGGAGGTCCTTCCTCAGCTACGGGCTGATTTTCCTGGAATTACCTGGACCTTTGAAGGAAGCCAGGCGGATATGAGAGAATCCACCTCCACGCTCTCAGGAGGTTTCCTGATGGCTATGCTGATCATTTACGTTCTGCTGGCACTGGCGTTCAACAGTTACGATCAGCCCCTCATCGTAATGGCCGCCATTCCTTTTGGTATCGTTGGGGCTGTCATTGGTCATATCCTCCTGGGTTACGACCTCTCCCTGGTAAGCCTTATGGGGGTGATCGCGCTGGCCGGGGTTGTGGTCAATGATTCCCTGATCATGATCGACTACGCCAACAAAAGAAGGGCGACGCTATCCCCTTATGAGGCAATTCATGAAGCTGGTTTGCGCCGGTTCCGACCGATCGCATTGACAACACTGACCACCTTCGGCGGGCTGGCCCCGATTATCCTCGAAACCTCTAGTCAGGCCTACTACTTGATTCCCATGGCGATCTCTCTAGGGTTCGGAATTGTTTTTGCCACGGCCATTATCCTGGTCATCGTACCCTGTCTGTTTTTGGCCGCCGAAGATGTGAAAACCCAGTTGAGAAGGAAGCCCTGGAAAATCGGAATTTCAAAGGCGGGCTGATCAATAGATTCCTTGGCCTTGGATCGGCCAGGAAAGAGATGCTCCAGTTTCATAAAAATCCGAAAACCCGTATCTTGGTCCTATGACAGCATCAGGTTCGCCATTTAAAGCCCCATTCCAGGTCCTCTTTTTCCTGTTTTTTATTGGAGCCATTGCCCCCTTCCAATCCTTTGGTCAGGTATTTCCCGATACCCAGGAAGATCCGCCTGCTGAAGAGGAAATCCCTGAAGACCGACTCGGGAGAAGGACACCGCGAGGGACAGTTGCAGGATTTATCGATGCTGTCGCAGAAGAACGTTATCTTTTCGCAGGAGAATACTTCTCTTTAACAGAGGGAACTGATGGGGAGCAGATAGCCCTGTTGCTGCAATCCCTGATGGACCACAACGGAGAATTCCTCCCCTACTCCTTTATCAGTGATGATACAACCGGCAGAACGGACGACCAGCTCCCTACCGGAGTGGACCGAGTGGGATCCTTCCAGGCTGGCGGGGAATCCTATCCACTTCTATTAAAAAGGAAAATGGATGAGAACGGGTACCCCATCTGGATGTTTTCATCGGAGACCGTTAACAACATTGAGAAGTTCGGTGCAATGGCGGACCATTCCGTCCTTATCGACCAGATGCTTCCGGAGTTCCTGCAAGACCGAACCTGGGGAGGGGTCCCGGTAGGAGAATGGCTCGCGATGCTGTTGTTCATTCTTCTCGCCTACCTTCTGTCCTGGTCCCTGATCCGGCTGATCCTTCACCTGACACCGAGGATTTGGAAAAGGGCAGGGGAAGAACCCATACATGGGGTGATGAAAGCTTTTGCCTTACCCGTGATCATCTATCTCGCTGTCTGGCTGTTCGTCATGATCTCCCAGGAAGTCGGAATATCTATAATAGTCCGTCAGAAATTCAGTGGAATTACGCTGATCATGGGCTTGGTCGCCCTGCTGATCCTTTTATGGAGGCTGACCGATTTTGTGAGTGACTTCAGCAAAAAAAGGATGAGCCTCAGGGGCCATATCTCCTGGGTCTCGATCATCCTGTTCCTCAAAAGGGCCGCCAAAGTGGCGATCATAGTCTTCGGTGTCATCGCTATTCTTGGGGCCTTTGGAGTCAATGTAACCGCAGGGCTAGCTGCCCTCGGAATCGGTGGTATCGCCCTGGCACTGGGGGCACAGAAGACTGTAGAGAACTTCGTGGGCAGCGTAACGCTTGTGACCGATCAGCCCGTCAGGGTGGGAGACTTCTGCAAGGTGGGCGACACGGTAGGAACTGTGGAACAGATCGGGATGCGCTCCACTCGAATTCGGACCCTTGACCGGACCCTGATCACTATTCCCAACGGAGAATTTTCTGCCAAAAGCATTGAAAACTATGCGCACCGGGATCGCTTCTGGTTCCATCCGGTACTGGGTCTCCGGTACGAAACAACCCCCGACCAACTCAGGTTTCTTCTGGTCGAACTCCGTGCGATCCTTTACGCGCACCCCAAGGTGGAAAATGCTTCGGCCAGAGTCCGGTTTATCTCTTTGGGTGCTGATTCTCTTAACCTGGAGGTATTCTCCTATATTACGGTGCTGACCTACGACGAATTCCTGGAAGTCCAGGAGGACCTGCTCTTAAGGATGATGGACAAGGTCGCAGAGAGCGGGACCGGATTTGCTTTTCCTTCTCAGACCCTTTATTTTGCGAAAGATCAGGGACTCGAAAGCCAAAAGTCGAAAGAAGCCGAGCAGAAGGTCAGGCAATGGCGCGAGAAAGGAGAGATGCCGCTGCCTCAGTTCGATCAACAGAAAATCGAAGAGCTCAGCGATACCATTCCGTATCCCCCGGAAGGTTCAAGTATTCGAAAAAAGTCAGATTCCTGAGCCGAATTAGCGGAAAGAGGCGGTTACCAATACTGGAATTCCCCCATGGGGCTCTTAATGGTGAGCTTTTTCTCTGAAGCAGCCTCTACCCTGCCGATGATCCTGGCCTGTACTCCCAGGGATTCTGAAATGGCCATGACTTCCGGAGCAATCCCGGGATCGACGTACAACTCCATACGGTGCCCCATATTAAAGACCTGGTACATCTCTTTCCAATCGGTCTGGCTTTGGTCCTGGATCAGCCTGAAAAGCGGGGGGATCTCAAAAAGGTTATCCTTGATCACGTGGAGGCTCTCGACGAAATGAAGCACTTTGGTTTGCCCGCCTCCACTGCAGTGGATCATCCCGCAGATTTCGGAGCGATATCTTTCAAGGATCTGTTTAATGACAGGAGCATAGGTTCGCGTTGGGGAAAGCACCAATTTTCCAGCATCAAGAGGCGATCCCTCAACAGGGTCAGTCAACTTGAGAGAACCGCCGTATACGAGATCATCGGGAATGCCGCTGTCATAACTTTCCGGATATTTATCCGCGAGATATTTTCCGAAAACATCATGCCTGGCCGAGGTTAGACCATTACTGCCCATCCCTCCGTTGTACTGTTCCTCATACTGGGCCTGCCCAAAGGAAGCAAGGCCTACGATCACATTCCCGGGTCTGATCCGCGCGTTGTCGATCACTTCGCTGCGTTTCATTCTGGCCGTGACTGTGGAGTCCACTATAATTGTCCTGACCAGATCTCCCACATCCGCTGTCTCTCCGCCGGTTGAATGGATGTTCACCCCGTAAAGGGCCAGGTCCCTGAGCAAGTCCTCTGTGCCGTTGATGATTGCCGACAAGACCTCTCCCGGAATCAGATTTTTATTGCGGCCAATGGTGGAAGACAGCATAATATGATCAACTGCGCCTACACAGAGCAGATCGTCGATATTCATGATCAGCGCGTCCTGGGCAATACCTTTCCATACGGAAAGATCCCGGGTTTCCTTCCAATACATATAGGCGAGGGAAGATTTGGTCCCTGCCCCATCAGCGTGCATGACAATGCAGTACTGATCATCCCCCGAAAGGTGATCGGGTACGATTTTACAAAAGGCTTTGGGAAATAATCCTTTATCCACCTTCTTTATGGCGTTGTGGACATCCTCTTTCCCTGCAGAAACTCCCCTTCCGGAATAACGCTTGCTGGTTTCCTGATTCATCAAGTTCAAATTGTGCCGTAAAGATATGCAAACGGCAACGGTCAAAAAAAAGAAACCACACCTGGTGGGGTGTGGTTCTGTATGGAATGTTATCTTGTGAAGAGCAGCTCCCTGTATTTGGTCAGCGGCCAAACCTCATCGTCGACGAGGAGTTCGAGTTTATCACAGTGATACCTGATAGTATCGAAGAAAGGCTTGACCTGGTCGCAATAGGCAAAGGCCTTTTCCTCCGCATCCTCGATGACATTGGCT
Organism: uncultured Salinimicrobium sp.; assembly: GCA_946887075.1. Next base: position 60,531 of record CAMPKA010000010.1, on the reverse strand, counting down.
TTTTTTCTGGCCTCTATCATTTCTGTAATTCCCGAATTGATCTTCTCAAGATGACCCGAGATCTCTTCGATGATCTGCAGCTGTTCCCCAGCGTGTTTCTGAAAATCTCCTCCAAAGATTTCCTTGATTCCCCTGACATTCTTGATCAGGACATTCTGGTATTTAATGGCCGTTGGGATTACGTGATTGCGGGCGATGTCTCCCAGGATTCTGCTTTCGATCTGCAGGCGCATGATATATTCCTCAAGTTCGATCTCATGCCTGGCCTCCATTTCTACCTGATTCATCACTCCGAGCTCCTTGAACAGCGTAGTGGTCTTTTTTGAAATCAGGGCTTTTAAGGCCTGAGGGGTATTCCTGTTGTTGCTCAACCCCCGGCGCTCTGCCTCCTTTTCCCAGGCTTCGGAATAACCATCTCCTTCGAACCTCACATTCCTGGACTTCTTGATATACTCCCGAAGCACATTGAATATCGCATCATCCTTCTTCATCTTTTTCCCTTTGATCAACCCGTCTACCTGTTTTTTAAACTCCCTGAGCTGCTTGGCTACAATGGTGTTCAGCACGGTCATGGGCTGGGCGCAGTTGGCTGTGGATCCTACTGCCCTAAATTCGAACTTGTTTCCGGTAAAGGCAAAAGAGGAGGTCCGGTTCCTGTCGGTGTTGTCCAGGAGAATTTCCGGGATTTTTCCCACTACATTCAGCTTCAGTTCCGTCTTCTCCTGAGGGGAAAGTTTCCCATCCGTAACCTTCTCTAGTTCGTCGAGGACCTCGGTTAGTTGGCTTCCGATAAAGGTCGAGATAATCGCCGGAGGGGCCTCGTTGGCTCCGAGGCGGTAATCATTTGAAGCACTGGCGATGGTGGCCCGAAGCAATTCCTCATAATCGTGTACCGCCTTTATCGTATTGATAAAGAAAGTAAGGAACTGCAGGTTCTTGGTCGGTGTGGAACCTGGGCTCAACAGGTTAACACCGGTATCGGTGCTCAGGGACCAGTTATTGTGCTTACCGCTTCCGTTGATGCCTGCGAAAGGCTTCTCATGGAACAATACCACGAAGTTGTGCCGCTCCGCGACCCGGTGCATGACATCCATCAGCAGGGAGTTGTGGTCCACAGCCAGATTGGCTTCCTCAAAGATCGGAGCGAGTTCGAACTGATTGGGAGCAACCTCATTGTGTCGGGTCTTCACCGGGACTCCCAGCAGCATACATTCTTTTTCCAGGTCCCGCATATAGGAAAGTACCCTGGAAGGAATGGCACCGAAATAATGATCATCCAGCTGTTGTCCCTTTGCAGGAGAATGGCCCAGCAGCGTCCGTCCGGCCAACTGAATATCCGGCCGGGACTTGGCAAGCGCGGAATCAATCAGGAAATACTCCTGCTCCCATCCCAGGGTTGCCTGAACCTTGCCCACGTTTTTATCAAAATAACGGGCAACGTCTGTGGCAGCCTGATCCACTGCCTGAAGTGCCCGCAGCAGGGGAGTCTTGAAATCCAGGGCATCGCCAGTGTAGGACACAAACACGCTTGGGATACATAATGTTGTTCCATAAATGAAGGCCGGAGAGGTGGGATCCCATGCGGTATAGCCACGGGCTTCAAAGGTGTTACGGATTCCTCCGTGAGGAAAGCTTGAGGCATCGGGTTCTTGCTGTACGAGCTGTCCTCCCCCGAATTTTTCTATGGCAAGACCATCCCCGATGGTTTCAAAAAAGGCATCGTGTTTTTCGGCAGTGGTTCCTGTGAGTGGCTGAAACCAATGGGTATAGTGAGTAGCACCCTTGGAGATTGCCCATTCCTTCATGCCTGTTGAGATGTGGTCGGCGATCGTTCGATCGATTTTTTTACCGGTGGCATTGGCTTCCTTGACGCTCTGGTAGGCTTCCTTGGTCAGGAATTGCCTCATTACTCCTTCGGTGAAAACATTTCGGCCGAACATATCTGACCTGCGTTCGGTTTCGTGGACCTCCAGGGGTTTTCGGTTTAAAGTTTCTCTCAACGCCTGAAATCTTAATACTGCCATAGAAGATATTTTTTAGTTTAACCTGGAGGCAAATATAAAATTTTTTGGTACACCCCTCTACTTTGAGGGGGGTATATTCAGAAAAATATATAGACAAAAGGCGATATACCCCTAAAACATTGGCAGTGCCGCGGAAAAATCAAAATTTCACAAAAATCCTCATGAAAAATTAACAACTATAAAACTCGTTATGTAACTATTTTTTTCGTTATGTTTGTAGTACACAAAACCAGGGAATATGGAAAAACTAACCCAGAAAGAAGAAGAAATCCTGACTGTGCTCTGGAAATTGAACAAGGCCTTCGTCAAGGAGATCATGGCAGCAATGCCTGGAGCGGAGCAGCATTATAATACGGTCTCGACTATTGTACGAAACCTTGAGGATAAAGGTTATGTCTCCCACAAGGCATTTGGAAAAACGCACCAGTATTTCCCCCTTGTTTCTCGGGAGGATTATAGGAAACAGGTGATGAGTTCGGCCTCGAAACGCTTTTTTGACAGCTCCTACAAGAACATGGTCTCCTTCTTTGCCAGGGAGGAGAAAATCAGCGCTGCAGAATTACGGGAAATCCTGGAACTGATCGAACAAAAGGAAAAGTAATGGAAACACTCCTAATCTATCTTTTAAAGGCAGCAGGTTATCTCAGCTTATTTTATCTGGTCTACGCCACCTTGTTAAGCAGAGAAACCTCGCTGGGGCTGAACAGGATATTCCTCTCCGGGGGAATCGTTGCCTCCTTCCTGTTGCCTTTGGTACGCCTGACACGAACCTTACCCGTTGCCAAGTCTCCGGTTACAGCTGTTCCGGTCGCAGATGCTGTTTCTTCCCCACCCCCGCCTCTTGAATTTCTGGGGATCTGGGAGGTCCTTACGCTGATCTACTTAATTGGAATGGCTTTTTTTCTGATCCGATTTCTGCTGCAGCTGAGAAACCTGCATCTCCTTATGAAGCGCGGCGCTCCCCGAACGTATGAAACCTACAAAATTGTCGAGCTCCGGGAAGACATCACCCCATTCTCCTTTTTCAGGAAAGTAGTATTGAATCCAGATCTGCATTCCAAAACAGAACTGGAAGCCATCCTCCGACACGAACAGGCCCATATTCAGGGAAAACATTCTGCAGATCACCTGATCGCCCATCTTGCCTGTATCCTGTTATGGTTCAACCCGATCAGCTGGAGCTACAGAAAAGCGGTGATTCAGAACCTGGAATACATCGCAGACCGGGCAGCCCTCGGCCCTCAACTTTCTAAGAGGGAGTACCAGAAAATTTTGGTCCAGGTAACGGTCGGAATACCCCTGCCGGTCCCTGCAAACCATTTTTACCAGTCATTAATCAAAAAACGAATAATCATGTTAAACAAAAAATCTCACAGCAGCGCCGGATTCTGGAAAGCCGGTGCAATCTTACCATTAATCCTCGCATTCCTGTTCTGTTTCCAATATGAAACCCGGGCCCAGGTTCAGAATCAAAATGTTGAAATGTCCAAAGACCGAGATCAGGCGATTAGTGCCACCATTACTCCTGAAGCCAGTGAAGATGACCTGGAAGATCTGTCGGCTCGTTTCGCCAGCCAGGGGATAAAACTCGAATTTGATAATGTCAGTTTCAATGATGGATTGATCACCTCAATAACAGCCAAGGCAAAAAGCAGCCGTACAGGTTCCCAGGTGACCTTCGTCCAGTCCGGAGACGACAAGATCAACCCTTTCACCTTCTATTTGGATCATAAGGGACAAATGGGTTTTAGCTCCCATCCCACCTCCCAGGTCATTCATCTGGGCAAGGGAGAGGCCACTTCGATACATTTTGTGGATTCTATTGCCCCCCAATCCGGAGAGGCTATAACTGTAGTAGGGAGACCAGCACCAGTTACGGCACAAGGAAAAACCGCCATAACCATAGTGAGGGCTGACACGACGGCGGCAAAGACCAAGGTCGTCAGTTTCTCAAATGGCGAGACTTCCCCTCTAATCGTTGTCGATGGAGACCCGAAAGCAGCAGGCTTTGATGTGGAATCCATTCCGGTTTCGAATATTGCCTCCATCAATGTGATTAAGGGACCCGAGGCGGTGGAAAAATATGGAACCAGAGCCAGGGGAGGCGTGATCGAGATCAATCTCAAGGAAGAGTAAGGACAAAACCGTCAAGGGGTTCTTTGATGTCCTTGGCGGGCTTTTCCTCTTTAACCCGAAGGTCGATACCTGTATCTTATCTATCTTTACGGGAAAACCGGAGATCATGAAAAAGAAGCTTTTCAGGATACTGGCCAGAATCAACAAAATCCTGCTTCCAAGCTACAGCAGGCGCAGACTGGACCTTTCCCGGGCCGGAAAATTGGAGAAGGCTGTTCTAGCCTGGCGATCGTGGGTGACCCGTAATGCCCTTTAAAGAGACAACAGTGCCTTGACCGGACGGGATCCCAGTTTTTCCCTTCCCCCTAGTCCAGATAGCTCCATAAGAAAGTTCAGTTGTACGATCTTGCCCCCTGCTCTTTCGATTAAATTTGCCGTGGCAGCCGCAGTGCCACCGGTGGCGAGGACATCGTCATGGATCAATATCCGCTCCCCGGGAGTAATTGCATCCTGGTGTATCTCCAGGCTGTCCGTTCCATACTCGAGATCATAGGTCACCCTGTGGGCCCGGAAAGGCAATTTTCCTTTCTTACGTACCGGAACGAAACCCGCGCCAAGTTCAGCTGCCAGAAGCGTTGCAAAAAAGAATCCGCGGGCTTCTATTCCGGCCACCTTGTCGATCTTCTGCTCTGCCACCAGGGCAACCAAGGCCTCAGTAGTCTTTGTCAAAGCTTCGGGATGCTGCAACAAGGGGGTGATATCCCTGAAGGTGATCCCAGGCTTTGGGAAATCAACGATGTTCCGAATGTGATCCCGAATATTGAACATTGCGCGGAATTAGACTGCCAATTTAAGCATTTCGTAAAATTTCCGCTGTTTTCTGTAAAAAACTCCCCAATTAATAGAACCTCAACAAAGATTTATTACTCATTTAACGCCGTTCCCCCTGGTCGCTGGTTAAATTAGCAGAAACCTAAAGAAGCTGAAAAATGAAAAATTTGAAGGATTTATTCGAACATGAACTGAAGGATTTATACAGCGCAGAAAATCAATTGCTCCAGGCGCTGCCAAAAATGAAAGACCACGCGACAGACAACGATCTGAAAAAGGCTTTTGAAAAGCATCTCAAGGAGACCGAGGGTCATGTAAAAAGACTTGAGGAAATCTGCGATGAACTCGGAATCTCTCCAAAGGGAGAAACCTGTAAGGCGATGAAAGGACTGGTGAGCGAGGCGGAAAGCTTCCTCAAAGAGGATACAGAACAGGACGTGAGGAACGCCGGCCTTATTGCCGAGGCGCAACGGGTGGAACATTATGAGATTTCCGGTTATGGTACGGCAGTGCGTTTTGCCAAGGAACTGGGACATAAAAAAATTGCAGAGAAACTTCAGAAAACCCTGGATGAGGAGTATAAGACTGATGATCTTCTGACCGAAATGGCTGAAAGCAGAATCAATCAGGAGGCCAAGCATTAATCGGGGTCTCCAGACGAAAAGATAAGATCGCCTGTATTCAGGCGGTCTTTTTTAATGCCGTATTGATACAAATCGTTCCGGGGCGGATTCTTTTGATACAGATTTAGAAAATGTTTAGCACTTCTGGCCTGGTTTTTTGGGAACTGGAATGAGCACTTTTCGCAATAATTTCTTATCTTAAGATCATCCCCCGAAGGTGAACTGCCTACAAAACAGACCGTTATGAAAGATCACTTTTTGAGGGAAAAACTGCTGTACCAGCTCATGCAGGATAATTTCAGCATCTCGAAATTCTGCCGTAAAATGACCGAGGCCTTTTCGGATCCATCCCTGAAATATTACTTTCAAACCCTTTCCTCCCGCCGCTCCCAATTCGCGGCTGAATGTATGGACACAATAAAATATTTTGGCGGAACTCCATCCTTACAGGGAGACGCATATGAGCGTCGCAAAAACACCCACACGCTCGTTGGGGCCAATGAGGCCAAAAACCTGAAAAAATGTATCCGGGTTCACAGGCAAAGCTTACTGCGATACAGGGAAGCCCTTGCCTGTATCAACGACGGATCCTGTAGAGAAATGCTGATCCGGCACAAAGCCTTTGTAGAAAACTGTGTTTTTGAGCTTAAGTCCCTGAAAAAATTGCTCAGGTATCAACATGATCAGGAATCGGGACTGGGTCTGACCAGGAGAGAAAAGCAGCTTGAGTAACAGCTCCGGCATCGGGAATATTACAGGATTTCTTATATTGCCGCAGAACATCCTGAAATATTTCTCAAATGCGAAAGCTTTCCCTTTATCTGTTTTTTTTCATCAGCTTTATTTCCTTCGGCCATGCCCAGCAATCCGATCTTACTGTCGAAAAAATCATGCAGGACCCGCTCTGGATGGGTACCTTCCCTTCAGAGGTACAATGGGGTCTTCACAGTGAAAACATCTACTTTGAGTACAATCCAGAGTCTTACCCAGATGACTCCCTGTATAGGATTGATATAGACCATCCTGAAAAGATCGTTCAGGTCGGAATAAAAGAGCAACAGGAGATGATACCTCAGAGAGGAGACCTGGACGAGGACAGGGAAAAAAAGGTTTACACCCGGGATGGCGACCTTTTCCTGTATGATCTTGACAACAGAAAGGAACGTAAGCTCCTGGAACTTCCACAAGCCGTTTCAAATCCAAAATTCCTCACGAAACCGGATCTTATCAGTTTTATCAGCGACAATAATGCCTTCATCTATGACCTCGAATCAGGCCAGCTCCACCAGCTCACCCGAATAGAGGAAGGAAAAGAGCGAGAGGAAAAAAAGGAAAAGCTCAGTGACCAGGAAGCATGGATCAAGAAGGAAAACCTGGATCTTCTCCAAGTGGTAAGGGAACGGGAAGAAGAAGAGGAGGCCTCAGATGCCTACAGGGAACTCGCAGGTGGTCCTGAAGAATTCACCTATTATACCGGAGAAAGAAACGTTGCAGATCTTGAGGTATCTCCTGACGGGCGTTTTGTTACTTTCAGCCTCATCCAGCGAAGCGACAACCGAGATACCGAGGTGCCTGATTATGTTGATGCTTCAGGATTCACGGTCAACCTGCCTGCGCGAAGCAAAGTAGGAGCTGAACCCGCAAAGGTTCAGATGGCCGTTTATAACGTGGAAAAAGATACGGTTTATATGGTCGATACCGAAGGTCTGCCGGGGATCAAGGATCTACCCGATTATACTGTGGACTATCCTGAAAAGGTATGGGAAGAAAAGGTGCGGGAAGTCATTCCTTCAGGTCCGGAATTTTCAGAAAACGGAAACCGGGCTGTAGTGAGTATCAGATCGCAGGACAATAAAGACCGCTGGATCGCACTTCTTGATCTGGAAACCGGCGGACTCAAAACCCTTGACCGTCAGCGCGACGAGGCATGGATAGCAGGTCCGGGGATCGGTTATTCCTATAGCACAGGAACCCTGGGTTGGCTGCCGGACAACAGGACCATTTATTTCCAGAGCGAAGAAACGGGATACTCCCATCTTTACCTGGTGAACGTGGAGACAGGGACAAAGCAACAGCTGACCTCGGGAGAATTCGAAGTATTCGATCCTTTCCTTTCCAACGACGGGGAGCATTGGTATCTCACTACTTCTGAAGTACATCCCGGCGAAAGGCATTTCTACAAAATGCCGGTCCGGGGCGGAAAGATGACGAAACTCACCCAGATGGAGGGAAATAATGAGGTACATCTTTCCCCCGATGAAAAATATCTTGCCATTCTCCATTCGTACAGCAACAAACCTTGGGAACTCTATCTGCAGCGAAACAGGTCAGGAGCAGAACCGGAGCAACTGACCGACGGGCAGTCTGAGGCTTTCAGCTCATATCCCTGGAGAGAACCCGAACTCGTTCGGTTCGAGGCCGAGGATGGAACCATGGTTCCTGCCAGGCTTTTCAAACCCGAAAAGAGCAATGGTGCCGGAGTCATCTTTGTTCATGGTGCAGGATACCTGCAGAATGCCCATAAATGGTGGTCGAGCTACTTCAGGGAATACATGTTCCATAACCTGCTGACGGACCTGGGATATACGGTGCTTGATATCGATTATCGGGGAAGTGCCGGTTATGGCCGCGACTGGCGAACAGGAATCTACAGATATATGGGAGGAAAAGACCTCTCAGACCAGGTGGATGGTGCTGAGTATTTGGTGGCAGAACATGGTGTGGAGCCGGAGCGCGTCGGGATTTATGGAGGGAGCTATGGCGGATTCATCACCTTGATGGCCATGTTTACCGAACCCGAAACCTTCACTTCCGGAGCTGCCCTAAGATCGGTTACGGACTGGGCACACTACAACCACGGCTATACCTCAAACATCCTGAATGAGCCGGTCGAGGATCCTATCGCCTATAGGCGCTCCTCTCCGATATATTTTGCGGAAGGCCTGGAGGGTCACCTCCTGATCGCTCACGGGATGACCGATACCAATGTCCATTTTCAGGATGTTGTAAGGCTCGTCCAGCGACTGATTGAACTGGGAAAGGAGGATTGGGAACTCGCAGTATATCCGGTGGAAGGTCACGGTTTTGTTGAACCCAGCAGTTGGACCGACGAATACCGGCGCATTCTCGAACTTTTCAACGAAACCCTCCTGCTCCCAGAGCAGAAGCAAGTCTCCCACAACGAATGAGGTCTAACCAGGCAAAATGATGAAAAACATTCTACTGACTTTAGGAGACGGACGGACCTCAGAGGTAGCCGTGGCTCGTGCTGAAGAACTTGCCTGGGCATTCGGCGCCAGGATCTGGGTCCTTCAGCTATCACCTCCCGATCCCCGAGGTTTTGCCGGTCTTGAAGCCACCCCGCAGTACGCCCGGGATTCAGCTTCAACCGACCAAGAGGGGGAATGGTCTGACCTGAGCAGAATCACTGCTCATTTCAAAGAAAGGGGCCTGAAGGTCCAGGGTTTGGAAATTCCCGGCAACTCTGCTGAGGTCATCTTCAAAAAGGTCAGTGAAATTCCTGCGGATCTCGTCATCGTCACCCATCGCAAGGGCAACTTCTTCTATCAGCTTTTTGTGGGCAACATTGAAGGGGATATCGTGGAAGATTTGAACATCCCGGTCCTCCTGGTACCATCAACGAGATAAACAACGATTCTGGTCCTCTTTAAAAAAAGATCCGATGAAATACCATTATCATCGGTGAAATTGATATTTTTTCGCTTATCTTTAACAAAATTATAAGAGTTACAGCCTCCCATGGAGTAAACAGGACACTTCCTGTTTCCCTCATGCTGTAAGGATCTTATGTGGAAATCAGTCTTTCAGAACATCCCTGTGGCCTGTCTGGTGCTCAGAATCGATGACCGGGAAAAGTTCCTGGTTGCCGAGGTGAACAGCTCCTATCTGGAACTGACCAGAACCTGCAGAGAAAATCTCCTGGGCAAAGATATCTTCAAAGCGCTTCCCCTTAGTCCCGCTTCGGAAAAAAAATGGTGCCGATCAATTTTTTCTTCCCTTCTTAAGGTCATGGAGACTGGCGACAAGGATGTGGTGGACCTTCCTGCCATCGAGTTTCTGAACCGGGAAAGAGAACCATCTAGGAAATGCCATCTTATCGTGGAACATATCCCCGTCAGAGGCTCTGCAGGAAATCCTGAGATCATCCTACACCTTCCCAGGATCCATACAGAGGCGGTGGCCTTCCCGAACCATCGGAATACCGTACATGAGGAATCTTACCTCAACCAACTCGGATACCACAATTTTGTGGAGGAAAATCCTGACGGTCTCTACCGGCTCGATCTTAACGGCAACTTCCTGCATGGCAACAGAGCAATGACGGAAATGGCAGGGCGCACCGGTGGGGATCTTCTCGGGCAGAATTTTTTCGACCTCTGGGATGTTCAGAAGATCAGAAAGGTAAAAAGTCATTTCCGGAAGGCTTCTGGAGGAAAAATAACCTCTTTTGAAGCAGGCCTGCGGTCCCGTCCAGGAAAAGAAATAATACTAAAGATCTTGTTGATGCCCATGTTTATGGAGGGAGAGGTACGGGAGATACACGGGATTGCCAAGGACGTGACAGAACTCAGAAGAAGCAGGAAGGAAATAGTCGAAAAGAATCGATTTCTGGAGGTTCACGCCAGCTTCATCAACAATCTGCTGGAGCGCGATTTCGATCAGGAGTCCCTCCAGGATACCTTTCAGGTAATTGCGGAAACTATTTCAGCTGACAGGATGTATTATTTCGGAGCGGACCGGGATGCGGTAACAGGAGAAATCCTGATCAGCCAGAAGGTCGAGTGGTGCAGTGACAATGCCACACCCCAGATCGAGAATCCGGACCTGCAGCGGATGCCCCTGCGGACCATAGCTGAGATTACGGCTCCGCTGGTGCAAAATCTTCCCTTTGTAGCAACCCTGAGCGACCTGAAACCGGGAATGCTGAAGGACATTTTTGAAGATGAAGAGATTAAATCCATGCTCCTCCTTCCGATCTTCGTCGAGGAGCAGCTACATGGATTCATCGGCTTCGATGACTGCAGCAATGAAAGACATTGGAAAGAAGAGGAGATCTCCTTTCTGAAGACGCTGACCCAGAACCTGACCAATGCATTTGAAAAACAGGCCGCCCTGGAAAAGGCCTGGAAAAGCGAAAAGGAACTCAAGATAAGCGAGCGCAAGTTCCGTGCCCTGGTACAGGAGGGTTCAGATCTAATCGGTGTCCTTGATCTCCGGGGAAGGTATATCTTCACCAGTGACAACTACAAAAATCTTTTAGGGCTGATCCCTCAGGAGTTGATCGGGCAGCCGGCTGCAGACTATGTTCATCCTGAAGATTTTCAGCGGGTCCAGCTCCAGTTCGAGCAGCTGAGATCTCAAAAACAGGTCAATGTTGCTCCTTTCAGGATCAGGAATAACAAAGGGGAATACCGTTGGTTCCAGACGGTGGCGACCAACATGCTCCGCGAACCAGCGGTCAGGGGTATCGTTATCAACTCAAGAGATATCACGACGATTATTGAACAGGCGCGGGAGATCGAACATATCAATGAACGCTATCAACTTGCCGCCACGGCCACCCAGGACCTGATTTATGATTGGGACTTGAAAAACCGAAAGGTAACCAGGTTCCATCGAAGCCGGGAGGAATTTTTCGGCTACACTTCTGAAGAGGTAAACAAGGACAACTTCTGGCTTCCAAACATGCACCCTGAGGACAGGAGAAAGGAACTCACCCGTCTGCTCCGTGCATTCAAGGACAGGAATCAGAACTATATCCGTTCGGAATTCCGGTTCCGAAGGGCAGACGGATCCTATGCAAGAATTGTCGACAAAGGTTATATTCTCAGGGATTGCGACGGAAATGCCATCCGGTTGATTGGGGCCGCCAGCGATATTTCGGAACTCACCGCCAAGAAGGAAGCCCTGAGGATTGCCAATCAGCGATTTAAAATGGCGATGAAGGCGACCAACGAAATGATCTGGGACTGGGATATCACAACCGATTCCGTTGTGAGAAGCAACGGATATAAAAAAATCTTTGGGTATGATACTGAAATTGCAACGACAGTTCATTCCTTCTGGATCAAAAAAGTGGCGAGGGCAGACCGGGAAAAAATGACCAGGTCCCTTCAGGAGGCTTTGGCTGACCCGGGAGTGAAAAAATGGAGACTGGAATATCGCATCATCAAGGCGGACGGAACAACCGCTTTCGTCAGTGACCGTGGATTCATTTTTCGAGATGAGAAGGGCAATGCTATCAGGATGGTCGGGGCAGTTCTGGACGTGACCCATTCCAGAACGCTGCTGCGAAAGATCCAGCGTCAGAACAAACTCCTGAAGAAGATCGCATGGGAACAATCTCACCTGGTCCGGGCACCCCTGGTTCGCATTCAGGGGCTTCTTGACCTTCTTGAGGAGGGATCTGAGAAGCTCATGACCCGGGAGGAGATACTCCTACACCTCCGACAGTCAGCCTGCGAACTCGATGATATTATTCGTACGATCGTTACCCGTACAGAACAGCTCGAATTGGCAGAAGGAAAGGCCCAATAGGAGCGGCTTCAGCATCCTCGTTCCCAATCGAACTGGTACGGCTCATTTTTGAAAATATCCCGATACGGGTTCTGCCTGAGTTGTTTTTCAGGCATCTGGGACAGTCCTTTCCTGGATCGCTCCCATCCCATTACTTGAAGATCTGCGGGTTTTGCGTCCCATCAAATAAAGCTTATCTTGGGGGAAAAAGATGGAACAGATCCGAACCGCACTTATCGGTTATGGCTCAGGAGGAAGTGTCTATAACGCCCCGATCATCAGAAGCCTTCCGCAATATGACGTTACCCACATCCTGACCTCAAGTCCCGGGAATGTCCAGGCCGCCCGGCGAGATTTTCCAGAGGTTGTAATCACGGAAGACCTGAATTCCCTGCTCCTCGCCCAGGACATTGACCTATTCGTCATCCTGCTTCCCAATCACCTGCATTTCCCAACAGCCAAAAAGGCACTTGAAGCCGGGAAAAATGTACTGGTGGAGAAACCTTTTACCGTTACGTCCGAACAGGCTGATCAGCTCATCAACTTGGCGAGTCAAAAACAGGTTGTTCTCAGCGTCAACCATAACCGGAGATGGGACAGTGACTTCCGAACTGTGAAAAGAATTCTTTCCGAGGGCCATCTTGGCCGACTTGTCGATTATGAGTCCCGGTTTGACAGGTTCAGGAGCTCTGTTAAGGAAGGTTGGAAGGAACAGACCCAGATTCCAGGATCCGGAATACTTTACGATCTGGGGAGTCATTTGATCGACCAGGCGCTGCACCTTTTCGGGCCCCCACAGGAGATCTTTGCAGACATCCGAACCCAGCGGGACTCAGCCGAAGTACCCGACAATTTCGAACTCCTTCTCCTCTACCCCGATCTGCGGGTGAGGTTGTGTTCAGGCATGCTTGTCAAAGAAAAGGGATATACCTATTCGCTTCATGGCACTAAGGGTTCCTTTGTGAAGAAAGGTGTGGATGTGCAGGAAGAGGCGCTGAAAGCCGGCCTTAGTCCAACTGACAGGCCTGATTGGGGAAAAGAACCAAAAGGGATCTGGGGGAAGCTCAACACCACCGAGGAGGAGATGTTTTTCAGGAGCAGAAGGGGAGATTATCGGCAGGTTTATATCGGACTGCATCAGGCGATAACCGAAGGCACACCTCCTGCCGTAACCGCTGAAGAAGCCCGGGACGTGATAAAAGTAGTCGAATTGGCCTACCTGAGCCACCAGGAGCGCAGGGCGCTGCCATTCCAATAGGCCTAATTGCCTTTTGGATGTCCCTTCAGCCTCCTGAAATACCCCTTTGCCTCCCGCAGCACTTTAGGGGCAAGAATAAGGGTCGAGATCATCGTTGGAAAAGCCATCAGGGCAAAGAAACCGTCTATCAGATTAATCATCATACTAAGCGTAGTGGTCGCCCCGACCAGAATGCTCAGCACGTAAAAATAGTTGTAATAGTGTTTTTTGTCAGCTCCGATAAGAAATGACAGACACTTGCTTCCATAATAGGAATAGGTAAAAAGAGAAGAAATGCTGAATACGGCGATACAAAGTAAGAGCAGGTATTTTCCATAGAAGGGAACGGCCTCACTGAAGGCTGCTGCGGTCAGGCTGACACCATCAACCTCCCTGGTTTGCCAGACCCCGGTCACCAGGATGGCAAACCCGGTAAGAGAACAAACCACCAGGGTATCTATAGCCGGACCAAGCATGGCTACCAGTCCCTCGCGTACCGGCTCGTCTGTCTTTGCCGCCCCATGGGCCATCGGAGCGGTTCCGATTCCTGCTTCATTGGAAAACGCGCCCCTTCTGATCCCGAGGATGATTAGCCCTCCCAGGGCCCCGCCGAGAAAGGCATCTCCGGCAAAATGCTCCGCTGCGAAAGCATCGGTAAAAACCAGTCCCAGATAATAAGGCACCTCATCTATATGGACCAAAAGAATGATCAGAACGGCAACAAAATAAAGGGCTACCATCGCAGGCACCAGTTTTCCGGCAGTTTTGCTAATGCGATCAAGTCCTCCGAAAATGACCAGAGAGGTGATCCCCACCAGTACCAGACCGATGATCAGGTCCGTTCCAAACCCTACTTCGACCCCGTTGGGTTCCAGCAGGATGAAATTGATCGCCTGCGTGAGCTGGTTTACATTAAAAACGGGTAAAGCGCCCACCAGGCCTGCGACACTGAAAAAAGCGGCCATCGGCCACCATTTTTTTCCCAGGCCTTCTGTAATGAAATACATCGGCCCGCCCTGTATCTTTCCTTCACTGTCCCTGCCCCTGTACATTAAAGCCAGGGTGTTGGTGAAAAATTTGGTAGCCATTCCGACTATGGCACTGATCCATAACCAGAACATGGCCCCGGGTCCTCCAATAGAGATGGCTACAGCGACTCCTGCGATATTTCCCATGCCTATTGTAGAAGCAAGGGCCGTTGAAAGCGCTTTAAAATGACTGATTTCTCCAGGATCGTCAGGATCATCATATTTACCCCGGAGCACCTGAAGGGAATGTCCCAGGTAACGAAAGGGTATGAAACGGGAGATGACCAAAAGATAAAGGCCTCCTCCGATCAGGAGTATCAACAGGGGCAGCCCCCAAACCAAAGATGCAAATTCCGCGATAAGGGAGTCGAGCTCGGCCATGCCACAAATATAGGTGAAGCAGATTTTAATTACCAAAATTACTTGAAGGCCCCTGCCGGGGTTTTCTCATCCGTGAAAAAGCGGATTTTATCGAAAATCCTAAGAGTCAGTGCTTTATAAACTGAAAATGTGCTAAGTTGGCTATACATTCACCTGAAACTGATCCATATGAAATCAAAACTGAAAAAATCCCTCGGTTACCTTTTTTTGGTGATAGCCATCACCATAGTAGCAGGAATACTTTACCTGAGGTTTTTCCTGCCGGATGTCGAGGCAGCTCCCTACTTAAGTATTGAGGCCACCCCGGAAAGAATTGAAAGAGGCCGATATCTCGCGAACCACGTCACCGGCTGTATGGACTGCCACTCCACCAGGGACTGGAGCCGTTATTCTGCCCCAATAGTCGAAGGCACCCTTGGGAAGGGAGGAGAATACTTTGGACCGGAAATGGGATTCCCAGGAAAATTTTACTCGAGGAACCTGACTCCCGCGAATCTCGGGGATTGGACAGACGGAGAGATCTTCCGCGCAATTACGACCGGTGTGAACCGGGAGGGTAAAGCTTTATTTCCGGTGATGCCCTATAGCTTTTACCGGAAAATGGACAGGGAGGATATCTATGCCATCATTGCCTACCTGAGAACATTACCCGCCATACCCTCAGAAATTCCTGAATCGGAACCCGATTTCCCAATGAACCTGATCATGAATACGATTCCCCAAGAACCATCCCTGGTTACCATTCCGGATCCATCAGATCAGGTAAGGTACGGGGCATATCTCACCAATGCCGCGAGTTGCATGGAATGTCACACCCCAGCTGAAAAGGGAGAACTGGTTCTCGAGAAAGCCTTTGCGGGAGGAAGGGAATTCAAGATGCCGGCAGGCGTTCTTCGTTCTGCCAATATTACTCCTGACAAGGCCACAGGTATAGGTGCCTGGAGTGAAGCTGATTTCCTCGCGAGATTCAAGGCATTTCAGCATCCCGAAGCCGCCAAAAAACTGAAAGAGGGGCAGATGAATACGATCATGCCCTGGACCCTGTTTGCAGGTATGACAGAGGCAGATCTGAAAGCCATCTATTCCTACCTCAGGACGATAGAACCCGTGGAGAACAAGGTGAAGGTCTGGATGTAAAGGTTGAGAAAACCTCTCTTTAAGGCAAATCTTTGGGTAAATTGTCTTTATCTTAGTAACTGCTCCAGTTGTTCTGGCGCAAGAAATGTACACCCATTACTCGAGTCATGGATGAAGGATATCAGGTGCCGGCTAAAACCCGGATCGGCCATGTACATCTCAAGGTCGCAGATCTCGAGCGATCCCTTGAGTTCTACTGCGACCTCCTTGGGTTTGAACTCACCACCACCTATGGAACTCAGGCAGCCTTTGTTTCCGCAGGAGGATACCATCATCACATAGGCCTGAACACCTGGCACAGTAAAGGTGCTCCACCCGCCCCGGTAGCAGGGGTAGGTCTTTACCACACGGCCATTCTGTATCCAACCAGAAGAGATCTGGCTATTATTTACCAGCGCTTGAAACGGGAATCCTACCCTTTAGAGGGAGCCAGTGACCACGGTGTTTCCGAGGCTTTATACCTGCGGGACCCAGACGGTAATGGCCTGGAACTGTACCGGGACAGGCCGAAAGAGCAATGGCCAGTAAATGCTGACGGCTCCCTTGGAATGTTCACCAGGCCTCTTGACCTTCAGGACCTGGAGAAGGAATTGGGCTGAAGACAGTATTGGCAAGGCTACAGTGGTTTAGCTTCTCTCACAGACTTCCCGAGCTGCTCGTGCACCCGACCGGAGAGCGCCTTCCATGGTACTTCTCAGGATACTGGTATATTCTCCTGCAAAATGTAGTCTTCCCACAGGCTCCTGCAGGGTTTTGAGGTATTTTTCCACATCCCCGGGAGCAGGCCAGCTCGGACCGCCAAGAGCATAGGGATCTGATCCCCATTCCTTCAGGTACCCTTTTTGATAGTTTTGCATCAGGCCAGGATGGATCTCCTCCATTTCCTGGCCCACTTTCTGTAGAATCTCCAGCTCCGGAATTCCGGAAAACCGCTCCGCCGAGGGACCGGCAGTATAACTTTCCAAAAGGGCAGGAGACACTGCCGGATCGGTCATATTGAGATACGCATTAACCTGGCCTATGGGAAGATCAGTAAAAGCCAATCCGGATTCCCCCTGCTCCTGCCAATAAGGTTTCTTCACCTGTAGTACCGTTCGGGTCAGGTTCAGAACCGGCATATTGGAAACTGCTGATTTCTTGTTATCAGGTAAGGAGGGTTCGAAATTCAGGCGCTCCAGGACTTTCAGAGGTACTGCTATAATCACTTCATCCGCTTCGTGTATCACTGTGGTATCCCCGGTCCTGCCGGAGACTTTTACTGCCCTCCCTGTATCCAAAACCTCTGTTACATGAATTCCATATCTGATACTGCCTTCCATTTTTTTTGCCATTGCACGTGGAAGACTGTCATTGCCGTCCTTGAGGAGAAAAGGTCTTCCGCTCATAAACATTCCCATGTCTGATACGGCCATTGACAAGCCAGAAGTTCGATCTGGCACCGCCGCAAACCACATCGTATTCCTCACCAGCTCCACTGCACCCTGGCTGGCACCTTTACTACGAAGGTATTCTTTCAGGCTGGTATCGTCCATCCCCAGAAGCGGACGTCGTTCCCATTTATCCGGATCCTGTATCTCCGGGGGCAGCGTATCCATGAGGTATTTTTGTACGATGCCAAAAGGACCCAATTCCTGCTCCTCCCGAGTAAGCTCGTAAGGCCATGTAACGGATTCACCGGCGCCGACGTTGAATCTTTTACCCTGAAGCATATAAGTAACTGGAGCGCTGGGCATGGAATATGGAATCCGTTCCAGACCAAATTCTTCGATCAGGGCCATAGCATAAGTATAGGACTCGGAAAACGCTGCTGCCCCCTCCTCGATCGACAGTCCCGGAGCAAAGAGTTTACTTATTGTTGATACCCGTCCGCCAGGTCGTTGTCTGGCTTCAAGAACCAATACATCATTACCGGATTTCTGAAGTTCCCACGCAGCCGCCAGTCCCGCCAGACCAGCTCCGAGAACGAGAACTTTTTTGCGGGACTTTTTATTTGCGGAATTAAAATCAGTTGCTGATAAGCTCATAGGTAAAATCAGTTTTGTATCGGAGAAGAATCCGGATATGGTCTTTAATTTATTTCAGATGATCGCTTCCTCTTCCTACGCACGTCCAGTACTCCATACCCAGGTACATCAGGAGATTACCGAAGCCTTTTCTGAATCATTCGAAAAAGCTGTTAATCTCTTGAAACCCAGGTTCTGGTTCAGAACAGTCCTGCGCCATAACCATAAGGTAAAAAACTCCCGGTGGAAACTGCCAAAACCTCCTATCCTTTTCGACGAAATCCTGGAGTCTCAGGATCAATTGCAAATACTTGTTATGCATCTGGCAGAGGACCAGATCCTTTAGGATTCCACGCGGGATGTCAGATCGTCATTGAGAACAGCCTTCCATCGGAGGGAGATCTCTGGAGGTGCAGGTCAAAAGCCATACAGACATTACGTACAAAAGGTCGTCCCTCGGGAGGAATCCGCAGGCTATTCCCATTTATCCGAATCAGGCCGTCTTTCTCCATCTCCAGAAGGCTCTCCAAAACCATCTGGCGTTCAGGGAAGTCCAGTTGGGAGCCCGACCAGGAGGTTTCAAAGGAACACATCAGGTTCAGAATGTGCTGTCTTATGGTCTGGTCCTCCCTGGAAAGGAGGTGCCCTCTGAACAAGGGCAATTCTCCCCTCTCCAGTAATTCGTAATAATCTTCAAGGTTTTTGACATTCTGAGCAAATCCGGTCCAGCAATCACTGATGGAGGAAACGCCGAGTCCGATCATCACTTTTGTTTTTGTGGCGGAATAACCCATAAAATTTCGGTGTAGCGTACCCGACTCCATTGCCTGGTAAAGCGGATCTGACGGCAGGGCGAAATGATCCATCCCGATCTCCGTATATCCGGCGGTCCGGAGCATTTCCTTTCCAGTTTCATACATTTCCCGCTTTTCCGGAGCGCCGGGAAGGTCTTCTTCCTTAAAGCCCCTCTGGCCGTTCCCCTTGATCCATGGCACGTGGGCATAGCTGTAAAAGGCGATCCGGTCCGGCATTAGAAGCGTGGTCTTTTCAATGGTTTTCTTGACATGGTCCAGGGTCTGAAACGGAAGACCGAAGATCAGGTCATGGCTCACAGAAGTATAGCCTATTTTTCGTGCAATTTCCGTCGCATCCCGAACATTTACGAAAGGCTGAAACCGATGGATGGCCTGTTGGACGACGGGATTATAATCCTGTACTCCATAACTGACTCGTCTGAAGCCCAGTCCGTGCAGCACTTCCAGGTGTTCCTGCTTCGTATTGTTCGGATGGCCTTCAAAACTGAATTCTGACTGTTCAGAACGGATGGCCCTTTTAAAAATACCCTCGATCAGGATCCGGAGATTTTCCGGAGCAAAAAAGGTCGGTGTCCCTCCTCCCAGGTGAATCTCCCGGATCATTGGGGGCTCCTCCAGTAGATCGGTATAAAGGAACCACTCTTCAAGCAGCGCTGCAATATATGGAGATTCCACCTCATGCCGTTTGGTTATTCTTTTGTTACAGCCACAAAAGGTGCACAAACTCTCGCAGAAAGGAAGGTGGAGGTAGAGACTGACTCCCCTCGAGGAATTAGTTTGCTGAAAGGAGGCTTTTAGCGCCTGGATATAGCCCGGGACGGAAAACCCGTTCTCATTCCAGTATGGAACGGTGGGATAACTTGTATACCGGGGGCCGGGGACATTGTACTTTTGAACAAGGGAAATGCTCATGATTGCTTTTTTGACAAAAGTACCTGTAAGGCAAAACCTGAAACATGATCCCGATCAGTAAAGAAATACCTTTTCTGAAGCCGTTACTAATCCTCTGAGAAATCGGTAGTTTTGAGATAGCGTCGGTAATTCTCCAGTTCGTGGTCATCCTGCGCCTTCAGGGTCTGCAACATTTGGTTCCTGAAACGGTTTAGCATGGGAAGAAATGCAACATCCCGCGCCAGGTTGTGAAGACATCCGGGGTCCTTTTCCGTGTCATAGAGTTCCTCAGGGGTACGGAAGAGGTAAAACTCCTTTCGCTCCTGGGGATCCGGATAAAGGGCTGCTGATTCCATGGAAGACAGAATGGAGATCGCTGGAGAACCCTCCCCACCCATGACAGGTGGAATTTTCGTCTCCCCATCTGACCATGCATTCCAGACGTAAACATACCGCTGCCCATGTAAGGCCCTCATCGGACGATACTCCTCCGCAAGCCGGTAGAGATCAGGCCGGTACTCCTGAAAAACCGGATCTCCACGTTGCCCCCGATCCATAAAGTTCCAGGTAGTGAAGATGTACTCCCGTGGCCATTTTTCGCGCTCCCCCAGTAATAAGGGCAGAAAGGAGATGCCATCCAGTTCATAGGGAACCGGCACACCAGCTGCATCAAGCAAGGTGGGCATAATATCAATTGTCGAAAGCAGGTGGGAGGCATCAATCTTTCCTGCCACCAGGCGTTCCGGCCATTTCATGATGAAGGGGGTTCTGGTTCCATGAGGATAAAGAGACCATTTTGAGAATGCGAATCCCAGACCATGGTCGGAAAGAAAGAGGATCAGGGTATTTTTTCCTTCTTCCTCCCCGATGGCCTCCAACGTGCTCCCCACAACCTGATCAAGCCTTTTTACAGAGGAATAGTAGTAACTCAGCCATTTCCTGAATTCCGGAGTATCCGGATAAGGTGCCGGGATCACCACATCCTCCGGCTCATATTGCTTCTTCGGATCCGGCCAGGGTTTTCCGCTGGGATAATCAGGAAAATCTTCCTTTTCCGCCTTATAATGATCCAGCATAAAATCAATCCATTCCTCTGATTCATACTTTTCCCCAGCCCAGGGCCGATGAGGATCGACGGCATTTACGTTCAGGATAAATGGTTTTCCTGCCTTACCTGCCTCTGTAATAAATTCCCTGGTGAGTTCGCCGTATTTTCCGGGATCACGTCCGAATCCTGTGGCAACCGTATTCCGGGTATAATCGATACTATCGGTTCCATACTTGGAAACATGTTTATCGATTACTCCGGTATAGTATCCGTGCTGACCCAGCCACGCCAGGAGCCCCACGAGTTTCGGCTGTGGAGGGTTCCACCATTCAGGGGGTTGGTTACCATGGCCCATCGTTCCATGGCTTGTTGGCAGAAGGCCTGTAAAGATAGATTCTCGCGAGGGGCCACAGACCGGAGTGGTCACATATCCTCTTGTGAAAAGCATACCCTGCTGAGCCAGCCGGTCCAGGTTGGGGGTTATTTCTGACATGGGATTCCCCATAGCACCCAAGGAATTGTAGGTCAGGTCGTCAGCAGTAATGATAAGGATGTTCGGCCGTTGAGCCTCAGGAAGCCTGATCTGTCCGGTTACAGACTGATTTTGCCCAAAGCCGTTTAAGAAAGGATTCATTAGGGCAAGACAAAAGAATCCTAAAGAAAAAAGGATCCGATTAGAACTTGGCACAAGACAATTTCCCAGGGTCGCAAGGGTTTCATGGACTTTATGTCCTATGGTCCTGGCCAGTTCATGGATCCAGGTCAGCTGAGTTATTTTGATTAATATCTGTATCATTCTTCCGGATGATCGGTTAGAAAAGGGTTGCAGCAGTTTTTATCCTTTTGCAGTGTTGTTTTCAAATTTACAGACGTCAAAGATTCCTCCCTTAACCCATTTTGCCATTAAGTTCTTCTATTTTGTCATGAAAAATTCTTAGGCCACACCCATGGCACTGGTTCCTTCCATCACAGACTGCAGTCTGCTTCACCCATTTAGCAAATCGGATTATTCCTTTCTTACTTCTGGTCTTAAAATGCCGGGCTTGCGTTAAACAGGGGGTTGTTTATTCTTAAAGTTTTTCATTTTTCGTTATGAAGTACACGATTTTTCTAAACTTGCTTTTTGAGATTATCTGTATTATTACATGAGAATTTGCTTGTTGTTGAAAAACTTCAATATTTTCAGAGGGCGCTTAATGTAAAGCCATGGAGGTAGATGGAGAGAATATGGAAAACATGTTCGCAGTTTTCTGGATCGAAAAAAGAATATTGCACATCCGATATAAGCCCGAGGTTTTTGTTGATCTTGGAGCGGCAAGGATCATCGTGTCCGACCGGATCCAATTTCAGAACGGAAAATCTTTTCCAGTTCTCTGTTATGGCGATGGGATTTCAAATTCGACAAAACCTGCCAGGGATTATTTAGCCGTTAAGAGCTGTATTCTTGTCAAAGCCATCGCATATGTGGCAGGGCCTACGGTCTCCAGGGCCATCCTCCAGTTTTTCATCGAAAAGAATAAACCCGCTGTTCCTTCAGCAGTATTCACCACCGAAATGGCAGCAAGAGAATTTCTCCTGCCTTTCGTCGGTCGACACCTTTGAAGTTATGATCCCTCCCGTGATAAAAATAATTGCTTATGAATCCGGAATCCAATCACAGCAGGTGGCGAAAACTCTTCTACATGTATGTAGCAATGGCCAATGGAAATTTCTCCTGCAGAATAGAGCGCACAAAGAACAAAGACGAACTTGAGGCTTTGTTGGCCCTGACAAACATGCTCTGCGAAGAACTACAGGAAACTTTTAGTCATCATGGCTTTATCAGCCCTCGAAGGACCTATCTGTATCTCTCCAAAATGGACTTCCTCCTGAATAAGGACCTGGCCATAATGGATTTTTCAAAAGAAGTTCCAGATTTGCTTGAGATTCCGTATCGGGATCTGCTAGGACTCCAGTTCCGGGAAGTCCTGGATGCGAAATCTCTTCAATTATGGGAGGAGGTACGTCCTAAATTCAAAGCGGGCAGCTTTAGCAGATTTTGCCTTAAACTCGACCTCCGGACGACAAAAGATCTCCTGATTCCCAGTAACTGTTATGTTACATCCCTGAGTTCAGGGAATGTGGAACACAGGTTCCTGGTCTCCACCTTCGCTCCTGTTGTCCTCGATGACACCGCTTCGGATCCCACCTCTTCTTTCACAGCCGGAAAACAGGAGTACAATCCTCCTGAAGTATTCAGCCATGGGTCCGAAGTGAGGCAGGCACACGAGGTAAGAAATTACATTCTTAGGAACCTCGGAGAATCGCAACTCGATATGCACAACCTCACCAGAACCTTCTTTACCAATGAATCCAAGTTAAAAAAAGGCTTCAGAGCAGTCTTTGGGATCACTCCTTTCCAATACATCAAAAAGGAGCGCCTGAAACTGGCAAAGGAACTGGTTCAGAATTCTGATCTGCCTTTGAAACACGTTTCCTATATCGCCGGCTTTAACAGCTATCCCTACTTCTCCGCCTCCTTCCGGGAGGAATTTAAGATTTCCCCTCAAAAGTTAAGAAAATCCCTTTCCAAAATAGTGGGTTAATCGAAAGAGATCCTTCATAAATATTAAGGCCATCTCCGGAAATTTATCCTGTCACCAATTAAGAATAGGCAAGATGGATTCAGAGATAAGGTACAGGGAAACTTCGGTTCAGGGAATCAGCACTTTTTTCATTCTCCTTTTTACATATTCCAGGAAATTTGAGGTGTTAGCTCTGTATGTATCATCGGTTCTAATGGTCCTTTTCACTCTTTATATTCTTACGGTATTTCATCTGGCAAAGTCCGTACCCTGCACCTGCGGAGAAATAATCCCTTCCCTGTCCTGGAAAGAACATTTGCTTTTCAATCTGGGATGCCTTGTCACTGCATTAATAAGGATTAAACAGGCAGGTAAAACCTACCGTCTGAACGAGCAGAATTCTAAGAAAAGACTGAAAAACATTTTGTTGCAACAAAAGCAGGGGAAGCTGAAAACCTGAACAATAGAGTAGGCAGTAAACTAAATTATAGTGTTATGAAAACCAATTTTTTAATTCCGGTAGTAGCAATGATATTTGCTATAGGGATGTCCTTTGCGACTCCAGGTCAGGAGACTGACCCGACTCAGGATTACATCCTGTACAAGGGTTCCTTCGTGCCTCTCGGGCAGGAAATCGACTGTATACCGGGTGACGTAGTTTGTCAGGTGCGCCTTCCGAACGGGGAGATCGAGGAGGTGTATGATGCTGCTGATCCAAATTCCCAGAAACCAGGGAATGGTGAGATCAAAGATCTTTAACACCTGATGGATTGTGATACACCGGTGGAAATCACCGGTGTATCGCAATTCGCTATCTGAACACCGGAGTACTGCTCATCATTGAAAACTCATAAAAATTCTTTGGCTTATAGTATTTTTTTGCTGTCTCCAGGATATCCCAACGAGTAAGGGATCTGAGGTAACTTTCGACTTCAGCAGCATCTATGATAGGTTGTCCATACCTGTAGTGCTCATATAAATCCTGATGAATTTTCCAATGCTCACCCCCTTTTCCTTCAACCTCATAGTCTTCATACAGGTCTTTCATGATTTGTTCAAAAAAACCTTGAGAAACCGGTTCGGATATTAAACTCGATATGATCTTGTGGAATTCCCTTCTTATTTCCAAGTATTCTTTCGGAACACACTCGAAGTAAAAGTTGAGTTCATATCGGTTTGTATTCTCGTTATAGTCTCCCTCACCGTGGACTCCATAAAGGGAGTAGCCCTTTTCGAACCTTAAGGCAAAGTTCTTGAACTTCGTTATTTTGGCCAATGCCTTTACTTTTATCTGCTCCTGCCAGTCATCTGGATTAACCGCCTCCTCCAGGAAGATCGAACCATATCCGACATTCTTGAAGGTGAAGTATTGTGGGGGAGCAAATTCATAATATCTCGGCCCTTCAGGGGAATTCTCCTCCGTTATTACGGCTGATGTGAATTCAACAGAAGATGGCTTATTAGGGAGACTGCCCAAATACTTCAATAGAATTGGCTTTACTTTTTGTATATCAAAATTGCCTGTAACAACAAATGTAAAATCACTGGCATTTCCGAAAAGCGCCTCATAGATTTCCAGAGCGCGGTCCAGTTTTGTCTCCTCCATTACTTTGGAGTAATCTGAGGACTGCCTGAGCATTTTCTTTCCACGGAAACTGGTCAGAACTGATGGATCTCCGATGACCCTTTTGACCTCATAATCGTAACGAGAATAAAATGGATCACTCAAATGTTCGAATTCTTTCCTTTTCCAGTCTTTGAAAGCAACAGGATTCCTGTTGGGGCTCGTAAAATAAAGATACATCAGTTGAAGTACCGATTCGAGGTTTTCAGGAATTGCCACTGCCTGCACTCCAGTTTCATGATAACCGATATACGGAGAAACCACTCCTCTTAGCATATCTTTGCTCGAAAGAAAACGATCAATTTCTAATCTGTCCATTCCACCCACCCCGGAAAATGCTACTATATTTGGGGCGTTTACTGCCGAGTAAAACTGTCCTTTTGGAAAGCACTTAGCTCCCCTCTCCGAATACCCGTGGATCATAATCTTGTCCTTGTAGGCTCCGGCAGTTGGTTCTACGGATTTGATTACCAGTTTAAGGCCGTTCCTCAGTAAAAATTCTTTGCCGCCTGTTGGCCCTGGGCTCTCCATTATCGGTTCCCCGTGCGACAAGGCTGCTATTTCTTCGGCGGTCATTAAATTCATCGGAACCTTGGGCGGTTCATAAGGTTCTACAGGTTCATTGAAAGCATTCTCGATCCATAAACGAACTTCATCTTCCGTCAGAGATAGAGCCGAGTGACCCGTGGGTGCCATTATTCCTATATCTTCTGGTGGGTTCAAAAAATACTGCTTAACAAAATCATTAAATGAAGTTCTATCAAGGTCCGACAACCAACTCATCAGATATTGCTGCTTGTCTGAAGGAAGGGCTTCTCCTCGGGAATAGTACCCTACAATCTCATGAATCCAGTATTCCGGGTTCTCGACATTGTTGTAACTCAGGTTTTGTAGCTGGTTTTCCTTTATTTCTTTCCATTCACTCTTCAAAACACCGTACTGCCGAAGTTGAAGAATGAGTTGCAGAACTTTTAAGACCGCTGTCTTCACCTCAATACCTCCAGCCCTGACCCCTATCTCTGTTGAAGGGGGAAGCTCATTTGTATAGGAATTTCTTAAGAGAACTTCATAAGAACCGTATTGAGCTTCTAATTGTGCCATTCTCCGGCTTAGTGCTCCATTCAGTAATTTTTTAAGAATACGTCTCTTGAGACCTTCCAGGGAGCCTTTGCTTCTATGTGTTTTGCGATCCCGAAAAATCATTTTGAAATCAAATTCTTCGTCCGGCATCAATTCAGAGAAAAAGGCTTTCCGCTCTACAACATGATACTGGGGGGGACGACTATAAAATAAGGAATCGCAATTAGAGATTTTCTTTGGATTTTCCGGCATTTCCAGGTCGGAGAATCTTTGTATTATCTGCTGTTCTAATGCATCGATATCACCTATATCCCCAACAACAACTATAGCTAACCGGTCAGGTCGATACCAGTCTCGATAGAAGCGCCGGATCACTTCCGGATCAATATTTTCAAGATGTTCAACATAGTCTGAATAATCCCCACCACATGGATAGAATTTGCTATTAAACCTTGCATCAACGCCTAATCTCTCAATATCCTCCCTCCCTTCTGTATATTCCTGGCGCACTTCCCCTGCCACACTTAGTATATCCTCTTCCGCTAACTTCGCGCCATTAGCGATTTCTTCAAAATAATCCAGTCCCACATCTAGAGCCTCAGGGTTATTTGCCGGAGCGTCGAAGTAATAGCTGGTTACAATCTTGCTGTTGAAAGCCAGCATGTCAAAAATATCCATCCCCAGTTCCTTTGTTCTGGGACTAAGATGGATTCCCTCCGGAAATTCCTCGGTTCCTTTAAATATAAGATGCTCTACCATATGTGCGGTACCAGGGTGACCTTCTTCTTCCTGGCTGTAACCTGCTGCATTGTAGAACCTCAAAAAAAGTTTGGATTGAGGCGCGGGCACGGATTTAATAAAGTAAGTGAATCCGTTATCAAGTCGACCATACCTTATACTGCTGTCCAGAGGCGTTAATTCGAATTCGCTCTCAGGCTCCGATTGGCCCTCTGCGGTAAATGCAATCAGAAGAAAAATTATCAAAATGTTCATTCTGAACTGTGTGAAAATATTATCAATAGTCATCATTCAATTATAAATTTGGGTTCTTCATTCTTTCGGATTCTGGGATCGGGTAGAATAGATCGGTTTGCTGCCAGGATTCTTCGACGCCAAAGATAGTTCCAGCTCTCCCAGTACGTTTAAGGTCAAGTGGTGTGTTACACTCCACTATCTGAACACCGGAGTACTGCTCATCATTGAAAACTCATAAAAATTCTTTGGCTTATAGTATTTTTTTGCTGTCTCCAGGATATCCCAACGAGTAAGGGATCTGAGGTAACTTTCGACTTCAGCAGCATCTATGATAGGTTGTCCATACCTGTAGTGCTCATATAAATCCTGATGAATTTTCCAATGCTCACCCCCTTTTCCTTCAACCTCATAGTCTTCATACAGGTCTTTCATGATTTGTTCAAAAAAACCTTGAGAAACCGGTTCGGATATTAAACTCGATATGATCTTGTGGAATTCCCTTCTTATTTCCAAGTATTCTTTCGGAACACACTCGAAGTAAAAGTTGAGTTCATATCGGTTTGTATTCTCGTTATAGTCTCCCTCACCGTGGACTCCATAAAGGGAGTAGCCCTTTTCGAACCTTAAGGCAAAGTTCTTGAACTTCGTTATTTTGGCCAATGCCTTTACTTTTATCTGCTCCTGCCAGTCATCTGGATTAACCGCCTCCTCCAGGAAGATCGAACCATATCCGACATTCTTGAAGGTGAAGTATTGTGGGGGAGCAAATTCATAATATCTCGGCCCTTCAGGGGAATTCTCCTCCGTTATTACGGCTGATGTGAATTCAACAGAAGATGGCTTATTAGGGAGACTGCCCAAATACTTCAATAGAATTGGCTTTACTTTTTGTATATCAAAATTGCCTGTAACAACAAATGTAAAATCACTGGCATTTCCGAAAAGCGCCTCATAGATTTCCAGAGCGCGGTCCAGTTTTGTCTCCTCCATTACTTTGGAGTAATCTGAGGACTGCCTGAGCATTTTCTTTCCACGGAAACTGGTCAGAACTGATGGATCTCCGATGACCCTTTTGACCTCATAATCGTAACGAGAATAAAATGGATCACTCAAATGTTCGAATTCTTTCCTTTTCCAGTCTTTGAAAGCAACAGGATTCCTGTTGGGGCTCGTAAAATAAAGATACATCAGTTGAAGTACCGATTCGAGGTTTTCAGGAATTGCCACTGCCTGCACTCCAGTTTCATGATAACCGATATACGGAGAAACCACTCCTCTTAGCATATCTTTGCTCGAAAGAAAACGATCAATTTCTAATCTGTCCATTCCACCCACCCCGGAAAATGCTACTATATTTGGGGCGTTTACTGCCGAGTAAAACTGTCCTTTTGGAAAGCACTTAGCTCCCCTCTCCGAATACCCGTGGATCATAATCTTGTCCTTGTAGGCTCCGGCAGTTGGTTCTACGGATTTGATTACCAGTTTAAGGCCGTTCCTCAGTAAAAATTCTTTGCCGCCTGTTGGCCCTGGGCTCTCCATTATCGGTTCCCCGTGCGACAAGGCTGCTATTTCTTCGGCGGTCATTAAATTCATCGGAACCTTGGGCGGTTCATAAGGTTCTACAGGTTCATTGAAAGCATTCTCGATCCATAAACGAACTTCATCTTCCGTCAGAGATAGAGCCGAGTGACCCGTGGGTGCCATTATTCCTATATCTTCTGGTGGGTTCAAAAAATACTGCTTAACAAAATCATTAAATGAAGTTCTATCAAGGTCCGACAACCAACTCATCAGATATTGCTGCTTGTCTGAAGGAAGGGCTTCTCCTCGGGAATAGTACCCTACAATCTCATGAATCCAGTATTCCGGGTTCTCGACATTGTTGTAACTCAGGTTTTGTAGCTGGTTTTCCTTTATTTCTTTCCATTCACTCTTCAAAACACCGTACTGCCGAAGTTGAAGAATGAGTTGCAGAACTTTTAAGACCGCTGTCTTCACCTCAATACCTCCAGCCCTGACCCCTATCTCTGTTGAAGGGGGAAGCTCATTTGTATAGGAATTTCTTAAGAGAACTTCATAAGAACCGTATTGAGCTTCTAATTGTGCCATTCTCCGGCTTAGTGCTCCATTCAGTAATTTTTTAAGAATACGTCTCTTGAGACCTTCCAGGGAGCCTTTGCTTCTATGTGTTTTGCGATCCCGAAAAATCATTTTGAAATCAAATTCTTCGTCCGGCATCAATTCAGAGAAAAAGGCTTTCCGCTCTACAACATGATACTGGGGGGGACGACTATAAAATAAGGAATCGCAATTAGAGATTTTCTTTGGATTTTCCGGCATTTCCAGGTCGGAGAATCTTTGTATTATCTGCTGTTCTAATGCATCGATATCACCTATATCCCCAACAACAACTATAGCTAACCGGTCAGGTCGATACCAGTCTCGATAGAAGCGCCGGATCACTTCCGGATCAATATTTTCAAGATGTTCAACATAGTCTGAATAATCCCCACCACATGGATAGAATTTGCTATTAAACCTTGCATCAACGCCTAATCTCTCAATATCCTCCCTCCCTTCTGTATATTCCTGGCGCACTTCCCCTGCCACACTTAGTATATCCTCTTCCGCTAACTTCGCGCCATTAGCGATTTCTTCAAAATAATCCAGTCCCACATCTAGAGCCTCAGGGTTATTTGCCGGAGCGTCGAAGTAATAGCTGGTTACAATCTTGCTGTTGAAAGCCAGCATGTCAAAAATATCCATCCCCAGTTCCTTTGTTCTGGGACTAAGATGGATTCCCTCCGGAAATTCCTCGGTTCCTTTAAATATAAGATGCTCTACCATATGTGCGGTACCAGGGTGACCTTCTTCTTCCTGGCTGTAACCTGCTGCATTGTAGAACCTCAAAAAAAGTTTGGATTGAGGCGCGGGCACGGATTTAATAAAGTAAGTGAATCCGTTATCAAGTCGACCATACCTTATACTGCTGTCCAGAGGCGTTAATTCGAATTCGCTCTCAGGCTCCGATTGGCCCTCTGCGGTAAATGCAATCAGAAGAAAAATTATCAAAATGTTCATTCTGAACTGTGTGAAAATATTATCAATAGTCATCATTCAATTATAAATTTGGGTTCTTCATTCTTTCGGATTCTGGGATCGGGTAGAATAGATCGGTTTGCTGCCAGGATTCTTCGACGCCAAAGATAGTTCCAGCTCTCCCGGTACGTTTAAGGTCAAGCCACCGATGACCCCATTCCGTAAACAGCTCCTTCTTCCGCTCCTTCATTATCAGATTCAATAATTCCTCCTGCTCAATTTCAGGGAGCGTTTCAGCAATAAGATCTAATCCGGCTCTCCCTCTGATCACATCAAGATCTTCAATGGCGCCGGAAAGGTTCCCTTGCCTGGCCCTCGCCTCAGCACGGATCAAATATTGTTCAGCTAATCGAAGCACCATAGAATATTCCGTTACTTCTTCTGTACTACTGTAGACCTTGTATTTATGAGGAAAGTAGTAACCTGTACCAACGTGGAGTTCGATCCATTCGGAAAGTCGTTTATCTTCCGGTTGGAAGGAGCTGACGAAGGAAGGTTCGAGTTGGAATTGAGCCAGAAAATAGAATATAGGACGAATTATAAAAGTTCCCCCTTCGCTCGTATTTGTCAACGGGCTACCCTTTCCCTCTGGAGAAATTTGCCAAATGGCTTCCCGGCTATTCGCCAGGAATACCAGCTTCAAATCCTCCAGGATTTCATAATTGTTTTGAAGAATCACTCCAGTACTCATGCTTTCGGCCTGACCCCAGTTCTCCAGGAAAAGTTGAACTCTAGCCATTAATGCCATTGCTGTGTACCTGTTGATATTGGTCCGTTCTGATCCTTCAAAATCCACTGGTATTAATTCCATCGCATCATGGAGATCAGTAATAATCTGATCATAGATTTGTCCTTCTGGATTTTTTGCCGCCAAAGAATTTGCATGGTAATCAGTATTTGTTATCAGAGGGATCTCGCCATACAGGTTTACGAGATAGAAATAGGTAAAAGCACGAACGAACTTTGCTTGGCCTTCTATGCGCTGACGGATTTCTTCAGAGAGCCCATTCGAGTTTGATAAGCCTTCAATTAAGGAATTTGTCATATAGATCATGTTGTACGCACTGGACCAAAGACTAGCGTTGTGAGGATTATTCGGTTGGATTTCATGTTGTTCAAATTCCATATAAGGAATTTTGGTAGTGTAAATAGGCATTAGTTCATCGGCAGACAAGCTTGCCAGCACAGTAATGCTCCCGCCCCCCCCGTAACTGAAGTGAACCGAAGCTAACTGGTTTTCGATGCCAATCATTGCACCGATTGCTGTTTCGTCATTCTCAAACACAGTCTTGCTGACAATTTTATGAGCCGGTGGCTCTATATCAAGGTAATCTTCACATGACATGAATAGACTTGTCAGCAAATAAAGGAGCCCGATAAGGGTTATATTGTAATTTTTCATTTTTGTTTTTTTAGAATTGCAGTTGAATACCTCCTGTAATGGTTCTCAATCCAGAAAATCGCAGTCCGGACAATGGATGTTCAGGATCCAGGCCGGTGTAATCAGTAACTGTAAAAAGATTTTGGCCATTGAGAAAAACCCTCGCTTTGGTTAATAAGACTTTCCTGACCACAGAAGTTGGAATTTGATATCCTAAAGAGAGGGATTCCAGCCGCGCGTAGGAAGCATCCACAATAGGTCGATTGGAATTTAAAACACGCGAATATGCCCTGGCTGCTTCTAAAGATGCAGACACTTTCTGAAATCTTGAGTCATTTTCCAATGCTTCCATTACTATTGTCCGTTGATTTCCAATTTCACCCGCATTGAAAAGGGAAATTTTTCCTTTCTGTTGAACAAAGCGCACTAGAAACTGAAGAGAAAAATTTTTGTACGTCAAATTATTACTCAAGCCTCCATAGAAATCTCTTCCCCAATTTTGAATCACAACGCGATCTGAGTAATCGAACCTTCCATCTTCGTTGACATCTCTTACCCTGTAGAGACCGGTTTCAGGATCAATACCCTGGTAATCATAGAGCAGGTCTATATTCAATGGATACCCTACCTTATATTTGAAGGCATAGGAGGATTGGTCAATATTGGGGTAAGAAATCAACTCGTTCTTAGGGAAGGTAATATTGAAAGAGGTTTCCCAGTTGAAATCTGTTGTCCTAAGGTTCAGAGAGGAAAAAGTAACCTCGACCCCTGTGTTTTCTACTGTGGCAGGCAAATTAGCCTGAACACTGGAGAAGCCGGTTATAAAAGGTAACACATAACCCACCAGTTGATTTGATGACCGATTTCGGTACCAGCTTACCCCTAGCATCAACCTATCACTTAAGAAACCTAAATCAACTGCTGCTTCCAGTTTTTTGTTGACTTCCCACGAGTACTCGGCATTAGCAAGCTGAACTGGATACAAGCCTCCCGGCCCCGGGGTAGCTTCATAAGCATCAAAATATCCATAATCACCTATTTGGTCGTTACCTGCTGTTCCAAAGCTTCCCCTTAATTTCCCAAAGGTTAAAAACGGAAGGTTCTTTTCAATAAAAGTCTCATCGCTGAAGATCCATGCAGCTCCTACAGCTCCAAAATTGCCAAATCGGTTGCCTGGTCCAAACCTGGAAGAACCGTCTCTTCTTCCAGTGACATTAAGAAAATATTTTTCCTCCCATGAGAATCCCAATCTTCCATAAAGGCCTGCGTAACGATACCGGGTTTCCTCGCCGGAGGAATTTGATATTGTTTGAGCTGCTGACAAGCTTCCTATTAAAGATTCTGTTACGTATCCTGAGGCAAGGAAACCCGTAATACCATAAGTGTTTTCCTGGATTGTGCCTCCCAACAATGCATCTATAATACCATTTCCGATTTTTTCAGTAAAGGTTAATTGAGGTTCCACAATCCACGATTTTCTATCATTTTGAAGGTGAGAGGATTGGTGATCTATATTTTCGGAACTTTCAGGACTGTAGGACCTCTTTGGCATTTCGATCGATTCATCACTGTTGTAATCAGTATAGCCGAGGGTTGATTTTATACTAAGCCCAGGTAGAATTTCATAAGACACCCCCAAATTGGATATTAAATTGTTGTTTTTCGTTTCACTTCTATTATAAAATCCCTCGAAAGGATTACTCCATCCGGCCTCTGACCATTCCTCCCAATGTAAACTTCCATCCTCATTAAACAACCTGGGGGCATTCGGCGGTATAAAGAAGGTGGAGGATAAAAGGTCGATTTTTCCAATTGCATCCGAATCGTCGAGACCATAGCTCAAAGAAAGATTCAAAGACAACTTTCTGCTATCTGAAGTATGTCTAATATTCAGGGCAGCAGTGGTTTTTTCATAGTCAAACTCGGCCGGGTAAATGGTTCCCTGGCTATGATAGGATCCTCCAATTCGGAAAATCGTGTTATCATTTCCCCCCACAGCTGAAAAATTAAGATCATGTATTGCTGAAGTGCCGCCAAAAATGATATCCTGCCAATCAGTGTACCTGGCCTGATCCCATAGTACCAGATCGGGCGCGTTACCTACAGCGGGTTCTATGCCATCGTTTTCCAAAGCCTGCTTGCGCAGCCGTAGATATTGTTCCGTATTTAATAAATCCAGCCGGTTTGGCATTGTGGCAGCTCCCGTATACACACTTGCATGGATTCCCTTGTCAGAAAATTCACCTTTCTTCGTTGTAATCAAGACCACTCCATTAGCGCCACGGGAACCATAGATTGCCGTGGCATCCGCATCCTTTAAAACTTCAATACTTTGGATGTTATTGAGGTTCAAAGTGCTTAAGGGATCAATCCCAGAGAGTCCCAAGTAACTTCTGCTTTCTATTGGGGTTGCATTAATTGGGACTCCGTCTATAATGTATAAGGGCAAATTTCCCTCCTCTCTCAGGCTATTTCTCCCTCTAATCCGAATTGTAGGTGCCATTCCCGGATATTCTCCTTCGGGTAATATTTCTACTCCGGCCATACGTCCTTGAAGGGCTTGTAATGGGCTTGTGACAGGTTGCATTTCGATTTCCTCTGCTGTGACTCTTGAAATGTTTCCCGTACTCTTCCTTTTTGTTGTATGGTAGTACCCTGCATTGATCTCGACCTCCTCAAGTGAAGCAATGTCCCGAACCAGGATAACATTGATCTCGCTTCGGCCTTCCACAGGAACTTCCATTTTTTTGAACCCGACAAAGGAGAAAACAAGGACGCCCTCAGGGGGAACTATCATCAGGTAATTTCCGTCCAGGTTTGTTGTGGTACCACGGTTTGTTCCCTGAACAATAATGGTTACCCCTGGAACGGGAACCCCGTTTTCATCCTCGACCACTCCGGTAACAGTATGCTGAAAATCTGTAATTCCCGAGGCATAACTTTTGGTGGCAAGTACATAAAGAAGAATTACAACCGTGACTATTGCGATAATAAAGAACCTACTGTAATTTTTTTTCATAATTTAGTAGTGTTAAATGAATTGAGATTTGTTTAATTCCGGCCTTTCTTGATGCTTCGCCAAAAGAACTTGGAAGGCCTGTTTTAAGTCCATTACCTGTTCCTTGAACAGTAATGAAGCCTGATGTAGGGGGTCACGGCTGGAGATGGATCAATCCTGTTTCATTGGCATGTTTATTTTGTTACTAATTTTTTTCCCACCCACCCGTCACCACGACAGCCGCTTGAACTGAAATGGTTTTTCCCACGGGTTCTAATGGTCAGATTAGACACCCTTTGGTTGCTTTGCCTATTCCTTGTCGAGAGGCTAATTTCCGGATATGACAAAGCAGAATTTCAAATTGTGAAGCTTCAGGACTGGAAGCTTAAGCTTTGAGGATGAAGATTGAGCACCGGGGGGACAACCAAAGGTCTGAAACCGAGAAGGCGCGGTACTCAACTTCTACGAACAGAGGTACTGGCATACCTTACCACGTCTAAGTGAGCCCACGCCCGGGTCGTGAGCATTTTCACTCATAATCTCGTGGTTTTTTGAAAATAGCCAGTTTTCTGTTCGAGATTCAAAGCGAAATGCTTCTAATGCTTTAAGAAGATTCGCAAATATATGTCACTGGGCCCAAATATAGAAAAAAATACATACCAACACATATATGTGTTGAAAAAATGTTATAATAATCCCAATTTTTATTTTATGAAAGATTCAAATTGCAAGGAATTGCTGCAGCATATAGGCAATTTCGTCAAAGAGAAGCGACAGGAGAAAGGGATTTCTCAGTTCAAATTAGGCCTTGAAGTGGGCAAATCAGCCAATCAGATCGGAAGAATTGAAAGAGGAGAAAGCAATCCTACTGTAGGCACCTTGTACTCCCTGGCCAAATTCTTCCGGGTCGACCTGAAGGAGTTTTTCTAAACATCCTCTACTCTAGGGCGGTCATTTCCCGATAGTCTGGTCCAGTTGGGTCCGGACAAAATTACTATTTTGACGATTTTCCTGCTCCGTTGGGCCCCAAGAATCCGTACAGTTCTGTAGGAATAGATAGATTTACCTCCTTTAAGGCCTGCACCCCGTTAGAAATTGTATAGAAATGTTCTGTATTTCGGGTTCTACAGGCAGTGAATTATGCAGTTGTTTATCCCCCTTGGCTGTTAAGCCTCCTAGTATTTACTCTGATTCAGAATTCTCTTCCGTTTAAGTTTTTAAAAACCGATCGATTTTCTCATTTCCCTGATTTCGGGATTTTCTTTGGAATTGCGGATTTCCCATTGAGGAGGAGGAAAAATGTCAAATCGAAAATCATTTCCCTTGTAATTCCGAAATTTACATTTATAATGCTAAAACCGCCTTTTTGGTTACTTTTAACCATCAAAATGGGTAATTTGCTGCGGAATAAAAGGAGAAAAAGCGTAAATGATGGCGAAAAAACAACAGGGATTATACCATCCCGAATTTGAACGCGACAATTGTGGTGCAGGTTTCATCTGCAACCTGAAAGGCAAAAGAACCAATGGAATCATTCATAAAGCCCTGGAAATTCTGGTCAGGCTCGAACATCGTGGTGCGGTAAGTGCTGATGGCAGAACCGGCGATGGCGCGGGAATTCTAATTGAAATTCCCCACG
The DNA here is from genome assembly GCA_946887075.1 of uncultured Salinimicrobium sp. The sequence continues at coordinate 24,540 of CAMPKA010000010.1, read as the reverse complement.
CCTTTTTTAAAAAAAAGTGCCATTTTGAACTTCCCGAGCCAAGAGAATATGCGGTCGGCATGGTCTTCCTGCCACCTTCCGAAAACCAGCGAAGACTTATTCAGGAGGAATTTGAAAAGCAGGTATTAAGACAGAAGCTGAATATTCTGGGTTGGAGGAAAGTTCCTGTGGACGACTCCTATCTTGGCAGCATTGCTGCCCAAAGCGAGCCTAATGTACAGCAGATCTTCATCGGGAAGGGTGGGGATCTCTCGGAAAGGGAATTCGGAGCCCGTCTATTGGCAGCACGGAAGATCGCCGAACACAACATCAGCGGTTCTCCCCTGTCAGAGGCCCCTTACTTCTATGTTTCGAGTCTCTCCACGACCACACTTATATATAAAGGACTCCTCATGCCTGAGGACATCAACCGGTACTATTTGGATTTAAACGACCCAGATCTCGTTACCAAACTCGCCCTGGTACACCAACGATTTTCCACCAATACCTTTCCCAGTTGGGATCTGGCCCAGCCTTTTAGATATATGTGCCATAACGGAGAGATCAATACGCTTCGGGGAAACCTGAGTCGTATGAAAGCCAGGGAGGAACTCTTCGATAGCGAGCTCCTCGGGGATTACGTCAAGGAGATCACTCCCATTGCCCCGGAAGGTAAATCTGATTCCGCTTCCATGGATCTGGTGCTGGAACTACTGCTCCATACCGGCCGTTCCCTTCCGGAAGCTATAATGATGATGGTTCCCGAAGCCTGGGAAAAAAATCCCCTGATGACTGAGGACAAGAAGGCCTTCTACCAATATAATTCCTGCATCATGGAACCCTGGGATGGTCCCGCCTCTATTCCTTTTACCGATGGCAACTATATTGGTGCACTTCTCGACCGAAACGGTTTAAGGCCCTCCAGATACACCGTTACCAAAGACGGCTATGTCGTGATGGCTTCTGAAACGGGAGTTGTGGAGATAGATCCTGAGAATGTTGAGCGCCACGGTCGTCTTGAACCAGGCCGGATGTTTCTCGTAGACATGAACGAGGGAAGGATTATTGAAGACGAAGAGGTTAAGGAGAACATCGTATCACAAAGGCCATACAAGCGGTGGCTGAAGGAGAACCTTCTTCCCCTTGCGGAGGTTTCCTACACAGGAAACAAAAATCCTGTCGAACAGGTGGATTTCAGGACGCGTCAAAAATTGTTCGGATACACCCTGGAGGATATCCGTACGATCATCGTCCCTATGGCTTCCCAGGCCAAAGAAGCCATAGGTTCGATGGGTGCCGATATTCCTCTGGCCGTACTCTCGGACCGGCCACAGCTACTGTTCAACTATTTTAAACAGCTATTTGCACAGGTAACCAATCCGCCTCTGGATGGGATACGGGAGGAAATCGTGACGGATATCAGCCTCTCAATCGGGGAAGACCGGAATTTATTTCAGATTATCCCGGAGCATGCAAAAAGGCTCATGATCCAAAATCCTGTGATCTCCAACGAAGATCTCGATAAAATCAAACATATAGAAAAGTGCGGCTTTAAGGCTGAAGCCATTTCGATGCTTTACGAAGCCGGCAAAGGCCTGAATGGTCTTGAAGAACGGCTAGAGATGATGATCGCGGAGATCAATAAAGCCATCGACGGGGGCTGTAACATCATTATTCTATCCGACAGAAATGTCGCCCCTGGTCTGGCGCCTATACCTTCCCTGCTCGCCACATCCTTCGTCCATCATACCATGAGCAAACAAAAGCGGAGATCAGCTTTCGACATCGTAGTGGAATCGGCAGAGCCGAGGGAGCCCCATCATTTTGCCCTCCTTTTCGGATATGGGGCCAGCGCCGTCAATCCTTATATGGTAAACGAGGTAATCTATGACCTGGTCCAAAGAAAAGAGCTGGATTTTGAGGATCCTGAAGTGGCGGTCCAGAACTTCAATGCTGCAATTGGAAAAGGAATACTGAAGATCATGAATAAGATCGGGATCTCCACGCTCCATTCCTACCGCGGATCCCAGATCTTTGAGATCCTTGGGCTCAACAGGAAGTTTGTCCAGAAATACTTCACCGGGACCCCGACCAGGATTGAAGGTATCGGCCTTTATGAAGTAGAAAAAGAAATACAGAAAAGATATCGAAATGCTTTTAAGGCAGATAAAGGCGCTGGTTCAGATCTGGAGATCGGTGGGGATTACCGATGGAGAAGAAATGGGGAGCGGCACATGTTCAATCCTGCAAGTGTGGCCAAGCTCCAACAGGCAGTAAAACAAAACAGCACCCAGGCATACGAGGAATACTCCAGGCTGATCAATGAGCAAAGTGAAAATCTAATGACTCTACGCGGGATGTTCAGGTTCAGGGACCTGAACCCTGTTCCGATTGAAGAAGTGGAGCCCTGGAATGAAATCGTGAAGCGGTTCAAGACCGGCGCCATGTCCTTCGGATCTATAAGCAGAGAGGCTCATGAAAATCTCGCTATTGCCATGAACCGGATGAAGGGAAAAAGCAATTCCGGAGAAGGTGGAGAGGATCCCGATCGGTTTCATAAAAGCACTGACGGGAACTGGAGAAATTCTGCGATTAAGCAGGTGGCCTCGGGAAGATTCGGCGTTTCGATTGATTACCTGACCAGTGCACAGGAAATACAAATCAAGATGGCCCAGGGGGCCAAACCAGGCGAGGGGGGACAGTTGCCCGGACCTAAAGTAAATCCGGAAATCGCGAAAACCCGAAATTCCACCCCTTATGTCGGACTGATCTCACCACCACCCCATCACGACATCTATTCCATAGAGGATCTGGCACAGCTGATATTTGATCTGAAAAACGCAAACCGGGAAGCCCGTATAAATGTCAAACTTGTCTCCAAGATCGGGGTGGGCACCATCGCTGCCGGAGTAGCAAAAGCCAAGGCAGATGTCGTCCTCATCTCAGGTTACGACGGAGGGACAGGCGCCTCTCCCCTCACCTCCCTCAGGCATGCCGGTCTTCCGTGGGAACTCGGAATAGCGGAAGTTCAGCAGACCTTGCTTCTCAACGATCTCAGAAGCCGTATCGTTGTGGAATGTGATGGCCAGTTGAAAACCGGGCGTGACGTTGCAGTGGCCTGTCTTTTGGGAGCGGAGGAATTTGGATTCTCCACGGCACCTCTGGTGGCTTCTGGATGTATTATGATGCGGGCCTGTCACCTCAATACCTGCCCGGTGGGAATCGCCACCCAGGATCCTGAATTACGAAAAAATTTCAAGGGAACTCCCGAACACGTCATCAATTTCATGTATTTCGTCGCGCAGGAACTCAGGCAGATCATGGCCGACCTTGGGTTCAGGACCATGGATGAGATGGTCGGACAGAGCCAGAAGCTCGATATGGATCACGCCATAGATCATTACAAGGCTCAGGGTGTCGATCTTTCCAGCATTCTCTACAAACCAGCGATTGCAGAGGATACTCCCCTGTATAACACACAAGGTCAGGATCATGGGCTAGATATGGTGCTGGACTTTGATATCCTTAAAGCGGCACACCCTGCGATCTACAGGAAGGAGCGAATGAGCCTTAATTTTGCCATCACTAATGTAAACAGGACCACCGGGGCCTTGTTGAGCAATGAGATTACCAAAATTCATGGTGCCAAGGGATTGCCCGAAAATACGCTGACGATCAATTTCAGGGGAGCAGCCGGACAAAGCTTTGGTGCATTCTCTACCAGAGGGCTGACCCTGAATGTCATAGGAAATACCAATGACTACTTTGGAAAAGGACTCAGCGGGGCAACGCTTTCCGTCAGAAAACCCGAAAAGGCCACTTTCAGGTCAGGCGAGAATATCATAATCGGGAATGTGGCCCTCTATGGCGCCACCAGCGGGGAAGCCTTTATCAATGGAGTTGGGGGAGAGCGCTTCTGTGTGCGAAACTCGGGAGCGAAAGCAGTGATTGAGGGAATCGGAGATCATGGTTGTGAATATATGACAGGAGGGATTGCGGTGATCCTTGGAAGGATTGGTCGGAATTTCGGAGCCGGGATGAGCGGAGGGATCGCCTATATATACAACTTCAATGGTGAACTGGATGACCGGAACTTCAACCTGGAAATGATCGGACTGGAGGAACCTTCTCCGGAGGATCTCCTGGAATTGAAGGCTTTGGTTGAAAAGCACCAGGCTTACACCGGGAGTGAAATCGCGGGGAATATTCTCGGCAACTGGAAGGAAAACGCTTTGAATTTCATAAAAGTTATGCCTATAGAGTACAAAAAGGCCCTGAAACTTCTTGAGGAGGAAAGAATGAGAAAAGCAGAAACGGAATTAAGAACAGCTTAGAAAAATGGAAAAATTAAAAGGATTTTTAACCTATAACCGGGTTGCCGAACAAACGCGGCCGGTCTCAGACAGAGTCAAGGATTATAAGGAATTCACCCAGGAATTATCAGAGGAGGAACTCAATGAGCAAGGGGCTCGTTGTATGGATTGTGGAATTCCCTTCTGCCATAGCGGGTGTCCCCTGGGAAACCTTATCCCGGATTTTAATACCGCCGTTTACAAGAATGACTGGAAAGAAGCCCTGGAAATTCTGCACGCCACAAACAACTTCCCTGAATTTACGGGAAGGCTATGTCCGGCGCCCTGCGAATCAGCATGTGTATTAGGAATCATCAAACCGCCTGTCGCCATAGAGCTTATTGAAAAATATATTCCGGAACGCGGATTCAAGGAAGGCTGGATCAGGCCAATGCCCCCAGAACAGCGCTCTGGCAAAAAAGTGGCTGTAATAGGTTCTGGCCCGGCCGGGCTTGCCGCAGCCCAGCAACTTAACCGCGCAGGACACGAGGTAACGGTTTTTGAGCGGGATAAAAAAATAGGCGGCCTGTTACGCTATGGAATACCCGATTTTAAAATGGAGAAGTGGGTAATCGACCGCCGTCTGGAGATACTGGAACAGGAAGGAATAACGTTCAGAACAAACGTGCATGTTGGGGTCAACTACGAAGTTGAAAAACTTGATCAGTTTGATGCTGTAGTGCTATGCGGTGGGGCAACCAGAAAAAGAAATTTACCCATTCCCGGGGCAGATAACCCCGGAGTCGTTCAGGCAATGGATTTCCTTAAAAGAAACAATGAAGTGGTGGATGGCATCGCGCAACCGACTGAAGCGCTCCATGCCAAGGACAAGCATGTCATTGTGATTGGAGGTGGGGATACAGGTTCAGACTGTGTCGGGACCTCCAACCGTCACGGTGCGAAATCTGTCACGAATTTCGAGATCATGCCCATGCCCTCTGAAAGTCGAACGGATGCAAGTCCCTGGCCATACTGGCCTTTCACCCTTAAGACGACCTCTTCCCATGAGGAAGGCGTAAACAGGAACTGGAGCATATCCACTAAGGAATTCAAGACCGACGATAGCGGAAAGCTTACTGCTCTTAAGACGATAGAAGTCGAATGGATAAAGGACCAGGAAGGATATCGTTTGCAGGAAATTCCAGGGACGGAAAAAGAATGGCCATGTGACCTGGCCCTCCTCGCCCTGGGCTTCACTGGTCCGGAAGAAACGCTGAGTCAAAAACTTGGCCTTGAGGTAGACGAGAATACCAATATCAAGGCAGAGGGAAATTACCAGACCAGCGTCCCCCATATCTTTACGGCAGGGGATATGCGGCGTGGGCAATCCCTGATCGTATGGGCGATCTCAGAAGGACGGGAGGCCGCAAGAAGCGTGGATGAATACCTTATGGGCTCCACTGAACTTCCCACCAAAGGCGAAGGGGATTTACCGGCAGCCTAAGACATTGAACCAATCCCCTTCATGCTCATGTGTTGGTTGGTTCCAGTAGGGGTGGCGTGGAGGGTGCCGGATTAATGTGTTTTACAGCAAGGAAGAACTCCTGATCTCTTTGGTCTGCCTGTTGGCATACCTACTGTACATGAAGCCGGGATGGATACAGAAGGCTCCTACTTCTCCCTTCTTGTTCAGGGCGAGAAAAGCCACTTGGAAATTCCGGAACTCGGAGTTTCTCCTGACGATGCGTTCAACGGCGAGTTGACAGGCCTCCTGTGGAGATTTTCCGCTCCTCATGAGTTCCACAATCAGGAAGGTGCTGACATTTTTCATGATTTCCTCACCAAGGCCTGTTGCGACTGCACCCCCCACCTCGTTGTCTATAAAAAGACCTGATCCGATGATCGGAGAGTCCCCGATCCTGCCGTGCATTTTGTAAGCCAGGCCTGAAGTACTGCAACCCCCAGCTATGTCACCATGTTCATCAAGACAAAGCATACCGATGGTATCGTGGTTCTCGATATTGATGATGGGTTTATATTCCTTCTTCGTCAGCCAATTCTTCCATCGGGCCTCAGCCTCTGGGGTCAGCAGCTTTTGCGGTTCAAATCCCTGGTCCAGAGCGAATTGGTAGGCCCCTTTCCCCGCAAGCATGGTGTGCGGCGTTTCCTCCATGACCTTCCTGGCCACCGAGATCGGATGTTCGATGTTCTGGAGGAAGACCACACTTCCGAAATCCCCGTCAGGTGCCATTATACACGCGTCCAGGGTGACATTACCATCCCTGTCCGGGGCTCCCCCTTTCCCGACAGTATGATTGTCGACATTGGACTCCTCTATCCTTATCCCCTGCTCCACTGCATCGAGAGCTTTGTGACCCTGGTCTAACATTTCCCCTGCAACCCGATTCGCCTTTTCAAAATTCCAGGTAGTCACGCTCACAGGGTTGCTCTTCCAAAAACCGTCAAGACCACTAAAATCTGTGGAAAGTCCATTGGTGATAACAGGAAGACCAACGCCAGCTATCCCGGCCTTCCTGATAAAATTTCTCCTATTCATATATTCCTAGGTATTTTACCTGCATTGTATTTTTAAGACATTCATCGTTTCAATTGCAGATGCCTTTCCTCGCTCCGATCATGTTCCTCCAGTCCCGCATTAACGCGCACTCAATGAGGCAGTTTCTCCCTGGCTATTCCATAGCTGAGGGTTCCGACCAGGGCGCCTAAAAGCACCACGAGGACCGGCCAGTATCCCGCCCCGATTAGGGTATATATGGGACCTGGACAAGATCCCGCCAACGCCCATCCTAAGCCGAAAAGAATTCCTCCAAATAAATAGCTCTTATAACCTCCGGTTTTAGGAGTAAACTTGATAACTTCATTATTCCGGCTTTTCAGCTCGTATTTCTTAACCAGCCAAACGCCAGGAATTCCCAGGAGAAGTGCTGAACCGATAATGCCATACATGTGAAAGGACTGAAACTGGAACATTTCGAAAATCCTGAACCAGGAGGCCGCTTCACTCTTGAACATAACGATTCCGAACAGGATGCCGATTAATAGGTACTTGACATGAGACATCATCTAGAAGATTAAGGGAAACACCAGGTGGACCATAATGAGGCCCCCGATAAAAAATCCTGTAACAGCAATAAGCGACGGAAGCTGCAGGTTACTCAGGCCGGAAATGGCGTGCCCGGAGGTACAACCACCGGCATACCGGGCACCAAATCCGATCAGCCACCCTCCTCCGAACAGGAGAAGGAGGGATTCGGGGTCCATAAGGGCTTCGACTGAAAATAGTTCCTCTGGAAGATAGGCCTCTCCTGCGCTTTCGAAACCCAGATTCTCGAGGATTTCTACTGTCTCAGGATTCAAATCTACATCAGGAGCTCGCGTCATAAAATTTGCTGCAATAAATCCCCCTATGGCGGCCCCAGCCACCACAACCAGGTTCCACCGCTGTCGCTTCCAGTCAAAATTGAAGAATTCCGACTTCTTGCCTGCGCCGCCAGCTGCACACAATGTCCGGAGCGTCGAGGACATCCCGAAATTCCGTCCTGCAAATATCAGCAGAAACATAATTCCTGCGATCAGCGGCCCCCCTATATACCATGGCCATGGTTTAAATATCCAATCCATCTCTAATGTATGTTCTGAAGAATCTGGAGTCGATCCTCTTATCCGGTGACCCCTTCTATTTCAGAGTCAAGGTAAAACAAAAAAAGACGAACCTCAACCTATTTTTTCTAAACTCCTTGAAGGGCTTTCTCCTTCCTTTGATTGATCCTGATCAAAATCATTTGGTGATTCGGTTTGGTTATCAGTTTATCCCTGTAAACGGTCCAAATTCCCTTTTTCAAATGGATCAGCGGACCCAGAAATTCGTGATAAGCTGACTCCTGTCATATCCCGAATTCCTGTTCCGAATCATCTTTGTACCATAAAACAAAAACAGAAATCATGAACACTCCAAAGAAATTCGGGATAGGGTTTGCAGCTTTTCTGATCTTGATATTTTCAGGTCAGAAGATGGCAGCTCAGAACTTCAATCTTGAAAAGAGCGTTTCCTATCTAAAGGTTTTCGGAACCTCCAATATTCATGACTGGGAACTCACAGCTAAAGATTTCCAGGGAAACCTGGAGGCTCAACTGGAGGATGGGCAACTGGTAGAGATAGCGCAATTGAATTTTGCAGTTGTTGCCGAAAGCCTGGAAAGCGGGAAAAGCGGAATGGACAAAAACACCTTTAAAGCCCTCAGAACAGACAGGCACAAACTGATTAGCTTTCAATTAGAAAAAGTCGGTGAAATAAAATATACCTCAAAAACCGCTTGCAGACTAAGCACCACCGGTAATCTGACCATCGCCGGAACCAGAAGGTTGATCAATTTGGTGTTCGATGCCAAAGTCAGCCCGGAGAAAATCACGCTGACCGGCAAGCATAAGCTCAAGATGACTGATTTTAAAATAGAACCCCCTACGGCAATGTTTGGCACCATCACTACCGGAGATGAGGTTCAGATCGAATTTCAGACTGTATTTCATAAATAATAAAGAAATCAACCGATTATATTTACTCAAGACCTATCAATTTTATCCATCACAAAATGAAAAATCTAATCAAAAACTCCGCGGTGGCTCTTCTTATCGCCATAGGGGTTCAGGCCCAGGCTCAGGACAAGATCTCTGTCGAAGATCAGCTTGACAGTAGAAACCTCCCAAACTACAGGCCACCCAGCCAGTTAGGTATAAACACCTTTGAACCCGACAAAGATACCCTCTCTGATTTCGAGGAGATTGAGGTTCGGATTGGGGGAGCATTCGCGCTTCAGTTCCAGGCTCTGGATCACGAGAACTCCGGGGCTGTACCCCTGATCGAAATCGGAGACAACTTCAACCTGGCTACAGCGAACCTCGATTTTGATGTAATGCTGTATGAGGGTGTAATATTACATCTGAGAACCTACCTCTCTTCACGTCACCATCCGGAGCCTTACGTCAAAGGCGGATATCTGCAAATCGACAAATTGGACTTCATCAGGGAGGGATTCATGGATGAGCTGATGAACCATATGAGAATCAGGATTGGTCACATGGAGAACAACTATGGAGATGCGCATTTCAGAAGAACCGATAACGCTTCGGCCATCTACAATCCTTTCGTAGGAAATCTAATCATGGATGCCTTCACCACAGAGGTTGGTGCAGAGGTCTATTACTTCCAAGGAGGATTTCTCGGTATGATTGGTGCGACCAATGGCAAGCTGAACCAGGCAGTTACCGCTCCAGGTACCTCTGGACCGTCCTGGTTGGCCAAAATAGGCTATGACACTGGAATGGATAATCAATACGAGGATGATTTCCGGTTCAGGCTCACAGGTTCCGTATACCATACCAATAAAGTTCAGAACTCCTATCTCTACAGTGCAGACCGTGCAGGATCGCGATACTATCTGGTTTTGGAACCAGTAGATGCCACATCCTCAGATAACTTCCGGTCTGGTAGGATAAACCCCGGGCTTGGAAATGAGGTGACAGCCTTTATGATCAACCCCTTCCTACGGTTCGGCGGATTGGAATTCTTTGGAACCTACGAGACTGCCACTGGTAAAAGAAATAGCGAGGCTGACGACAGATCCTGGAACCAATATGCTGGAGAACTTATTTACCGGTTTGGAAGGAATGAAAACTTCTATGCAGGTGGTCGCTACAATCTGGTATCTGGAGAGGAAATGGGAGGAAATGACGTGGAGGTGTCCAGGTATAACCTGGCTGCAGGATGGTTTATGACCAAGAACATACTCGCTAAAGTGGAGTATGTGAGCCAGAACCATGAGGGGTACCTCCCAACGAGCATCCTTCATGAAGGACATTTCGACGGATTGATGCTTGAAGCGGTGATCAGCTTCTAGACACTCCTGGGAATTAGCCTGGAATGGGGGAGCAAATACTTCCCCATTCCTTATCAAATAAAATGCGATGAAAAAGTTGCTGACTCTTATCCTGCTTCTTTACTCTGGTCCATTCGCAATCGCCCAGAGCAATTATGAGCAAAGGACCATAAAGGTGCTTTCCAGTAGTCACCTTACCATTACCGGCGAAACCAATATCAGCGCCTTTACATGTGTATTTGACACCTCCCTTCTGGCGGATCCAATCCAGGTTCAATATTTGGAAACCGGATCGTTTATAGCCTTTCAAAATGCGAAACTAGATCTGGATACGAAGGGTTTTGACTGTGGAAGCAGGCCCATCAATCAGGATTTCAGGGCCTTGATAAAAGCAGATCAATATCCGGAAATCGAGTTGGAGTTACTGACGATTCAATTGAATTCCCCCGCCTCCGGCATCGCCACCATCCGTATAAAGATAGCAGGAATAGAAAAAAATTATCCGGTTCCTGTAAAGATCAATAGCGGAGAAATTGTCGGTTTTCAGGGATCGATGGAAATCAATATTGACCACTTTGATCTAGAACCTCCCAGAAAACTCTTTGGGATCATTGTGGTTAAAGAGGAAATCCAAATCCTATTCGATCTCAGGGTAAAGCGGCATCCAGCACCACCGAATCTGTAGCACTCAATTAATTCGATTCTCATGTGTGATTACGGCTTTTACTAAAGGCAAAAAATGCCTTCCCTTGTTCTAATTTAAACTGATTAAATCTGGTGTTGAAGCCTCTGACCCTATAAATTTTGTCATTCTTATGTCCATTTTGCCATGGTACCTTTTCTTATAGCTGTTTTCTTCATTGGGTATTTCGCGATTACCCTGGAACATCCCCTAAAACTTGACAAGGCAGTTTCTGCACTTCTTATGGCCAGCCTCATTTGGGCGGGTATTGGGATCGGTTTTAACAATGGTTTTCTTTCTATAGTGGACTCCCATGGAGAAGTATTTCATCTGGAAAAGGAGGTGCAGGCCGATCAGCTTTATGGATTCAGGGCCAATCTTATGCATCATTTTGCTGCGGTAAGTGAAATTCTGTTCTTCCTGATCGGAGCCATGACGATAGTAGAAATTATGGATCTACACCGGGGGTTTGCCATCATAAAAAAGGCGATCAATACTACCAATAAACGAAAACTGTTATGGATCCTGGGTTCTCTCGCTTTTGTCCTATCCGCGATAATCGATAACCTCACCACCACCATTATCCTGATCACCCTTTTAAGGAAACTCATTCCAAAAAGAGATTACAGGGTCTGGTTTGCTGCTCTGATCATCATAGCTGCCAATGCCGGGGGTGCCTGGTCCCCGATCGGTGACGTCACCACAACCATGTTATGGATCAACAACAAAGTAACAGCATGGGGTCTTGCGGAGCATCTGATATTACCTGCCCTTGTGTGTTTTCTTCTTCCTTTTCTTGCTGCCATGCAGTTGAAGGCCTTTGCGGGTGGTACAGCGCTCAAGACGAAGGTGATCCCTGATGAAGAAGAGCGTCTTCTCAGCAGCAGGTTAATACTGTGGCTGGGTTTGGGAATGATCCTGCTCGTTCCCTTTTTTAAGGCCGCGACGGGTTTGCCACCATATATCGGAATGCTATTCAGTCTCAGCGTGGTTTGGCTGGTTTCGGAATACGTGAAGCCGGTCAAAAATCTACCAAAGAATCAGAAGAACCTGTACGCAACAACAAAAGCCCTTTCCAACATCGAGTTTTCCAGTATTCTTTTCTTTCTTGGAATCCTGATGGCCGTCGCCGGACTTGAAAGCTTGGTGGTCGGTACAATCGATGGGACGGAAGTGGGAACTTTGCTATACGCAGCCATGGAACTGAGTCGCTCGATACCCAGCCTGAACGCGGTTGTTCTCATCATGGGTTTCCTTTCCTCGGTCATAGATAATGTTCCGTTGGTTGCCGCTTCGATGGCCATGTTTGATTTTCCCGTAGATGACAGCGCCTGGCACTTTATCGCCTACAGTGCCGGAACCGGAGGAAGCCTCCTCATAATCGGTTCTGCTGCTGGTGTCGCCGCTATGGGAATGGAGAAGATCAAATTCCTTTGGTATCTGAAGAATATCGGACCCCTGGCCCTGTTGGGATTCCTAGGGGGTGCCGGGGTGTTCATCTTCCTGGCCCAGCTATGATATACAAATCCTTTCGCCTGCCTCCTGTTGAATGAAGGAAGGAACTCCTATCCACATTTTCGTAGATTTCATGGTCGGCCGCCCCTATCAGATTCTTTTGAAGATGTAAGGGTTCATCTAAACCTTTGCCTTCCTGATAAATGCCTATTTCTATTTATTCCTTTAGAATCCACCATTGCTTTTTGGGAGGTGATTTTTAAAGTCACTTCCCTCTCACCTCCTTTTAATTCTTTGACAAAGGCTTCCTAAATCTCTAATTTCCCTGACGTGTTGACCCGGAAGAGGTCATGAAGCAGGTAATGAAGCGTATCGGGCGTCAACTTTCCCAGTATAGATCCTGCGAGGTGGCCAGAACACCTTTTTTTTGTGCCTCTCTCTGAATGCGAATTGCACTGAAAGATTAACAAAGTATTGCAGGCGAGTGGGGCTCCTAAGACCAAAAAAACCACGCGAATCATTGGAGATGCGTGGTTTTAAATAGGAATTCGTCTCCTTAGTTGTGACCTCGACAGGATTCAAACCTGTAACCTTCTGAGCCGTAATCAGATGCGCTATTCAGTTGCGCCACGAGGCCTTGTACTGCTTCCAAGGGCCTTGGTAAGCGGGTGCAAATATAACCTTTCCTTTAAAAACTGAAAAACAAAATACCGGCAAAAAGAAGCCGATTAAACGATCTCAGCAGACAACCCCTCTTCAAGTAATTTGCTACACCGGGGTTTAAGATCTTTGTAGGAACCGGTTTTGACCGTACACTTTCCTTTGTAATGGACCAAGAGGGAACATTGTTCCGCCTGTTCTGGAGTATGATCGCAGGCCATAATAAGAACCTCAATGACATGATCGAAAGTGTTATGATCATCGTTATACAACACGATCTCATGTAGACGAGATTCCTTGGTGCTGACCTTCTCCTTTTCGAGAACCTTTTCCTTTGTACTCATTTGTTCACTTCTTTTTTGACCTATTCCGCCGCAAAGTTAAGAATAAATTGTAATTAATTGCTTTTCAGGAACCTAAGCGCCACCCAATCTTCCCTTTCCCGGTAATCGTCATAACTGAGACCGTGTGACTCACACGCTTCCCGGATTACGGGAATATCTGTGGAATAAAATCCGCTTAGGTACAATTCCCCTCCTTGCTCTAATACAGTAGTATAGGCATTGATATCTTCCAGTAGAATGTTCCGGTTGATATTGGCGTAGACTACATCATAGTGCTTACCATTCAACAAAGTCGCTGTTCCCTGGAACACGGATATTCTGGAACATTGGTTTCGTTCTACATTCTCAAGGGTGTTCAAATAACACCAGTTGTCGATATCAATGGCCTCAACCAGTTGCGCCCCTCGCTTCTCCGCCAGAATCGCCAGTACTCCGGTACCGCATCCCATGTCCAGAACCCGCTTTCCCTCAAGCTGGTGATGAAGGAGAAATTCGATCATCATATGTGTAGTCGCATGATGCCCGGTGCCAAAGGACATCTTTGGTTCAATGACAATGTCATATTTTACCTCGGGCTTTGGATGAAAAGGGGCCCTCACCACACACTGTTCATTTACGGTTATTGGGTGAAAGTTCTTCTCCCACTCGCTGTTCCAGTTGACCTGCTTGATTTCCGTCTGAGAATATGAAATATCGAATTCATCAGATTGAAGGATATGTATCCCTGTCAGAAGTTCTGGTTCAAATTCTTCTTTTGGAATATAGGCCGTAATTCCATCCTCATGCTCCACAAAACTTTCAAAACCTGCCAATCCGAGTTCTGCGATCAGAATTTCAGATCCCGGCTGTGGAGGCTCGATCAGAAACCTAAATTCCAGATAATTCATGCCGTCTTAATTAAATGAATCTGCTATGGCCAAAAAATCTTCAGCCTTCAAACTGGCGCCTCCCACAAGGCCACCATCCACATCATCCTGCGCGAAAATTTCCTTTGCATTATTCGGTTTTACGCTGCCTCCATAGAGGATCGATACCTCCCCGGCAACTTCCTCCCCAAACTTGCGGGAAATGGACTTCCGGATAAAAGCGTGCATTTCCTGGGCCTGCTCTGGAGAAGCAGTCTCACCCGTACCAATCGCCCAGACGGGTTCATAAGCCACGATGATCCTATCCCATTCACTTTCCGGAGTAAGAAACAAACCTTTTTCTAACTGTTCCTGCACCACTTCGAAATGGTTATTCGACTTCCGCTGACCAAGTTCCTCTCCGCAACAGAAAATGACTTCCATTCCGTTATCAAGGGCCGCCTCTACTTTTTTCCCGACAAGATCATCGGTTTCTGCAAAGATCGCCCTCCGCTCGCTATGACCCAGGATAACTGTCTTAACCCCTACACTTTTGAGCATATTGGCAGATATCTCCCCGGTGTAAGCTCCGTTCTTATTTTCATTCATGTTCTGAGCAGCCACCTCAATACCGGAGCCTCTGAGAGACTCGAAACTGTGCTGGAGGTTCGTAAAGGAAGGAGCTACAATCATCCTTATACCTGCACTCCCCTTCCACTCTCTTTTGATTCTGGAGAGCAGATCCTCAGTCTCTGCAAGATCATTATTCATTTTCCAGTTTCCTGCGACAATACGGTCTCTCATTATTCTGATTTTTAATTGGTTAAGTTAATATTACTTTATATATCCATTCCCTAAAGGAATGATAAAACTTAATGTATAATTTTCTGATTTATGGTTTTTCCGGTACAGGGGGAGCCTCAAGGCCTTTTAGAATTTCATTTCCTCCGCATCGCTCCAGTGCTTTTTTTCAACAATGGTTCCAGAACGGACAAGTACTAGTCCGGGATTGCTTCGAATTATGGTTTTTAATGTGGTCTCATCACTGAAGTACCAGTCAAGGTCCAAGCCGAAGTTCTCATTGATCTCAGACTTGAGGTCCTCCCCGGAGGCGGAGAGGCCTATAACACGATATCCGTTATCACGCGCTCTTGAAATAACCTCCTTTAGACGCGCCAGACCATCCTGTTCACTTCGATTCAGACTAAAGGCAACGACGAGCAGTAGCTTGTCCTCTTCAAGCATTTCCTGAAGATGATTTTCTCCGTCTTTTTCGATAGAAAGATCATGGATTGGAGGAACATAGCCTTCCTGTAGCTGTTCTGTTTCAACCCCGACAAACTTTCCTTCTATCTGGGGATAACTACCCTTGGTCGTAATGATTTTCTCCTTACCGTCCACCTCAAATTTCCATCGATATTCATAAACTGCCTTTGGTGCTCCTTCCGGTACGGACATTCCCTCTTCGATATTGACCCCTTCCTTGTAAGCTCTGAAATCGAAGATCGGAAGGTGCATCAACACATAGTAAGCCATAGTGAAACACAGCAGAAAGGAAACAAAAATAACCCAGCGATGTACCGGCCCCGGTAAATAAGGAGTGATATACTTTCTTTTAAAGAACAGCAATAGGATGAGTACGAGGAGGATAACATCCTTATAAAAGGATTCCCATGGAGTCAGCGGGATGGCGTCGCCAAAGCAGCCACAGTCGGTCACCTTGTTGTAATAGGCGGAGTAAAAGGTAAGGAAGGTAAAGAAGACGATCATGAGCAAAAGTGCCCAGGTCGTAAATCTCGGCAGATACCCGATCAACAGCATGATCCCCAGCACCACCTCGAAAATAACAAGGAGGACAGCGATTACCAGGGCAAAAGGCGAAAGAAAATCCAGGTTGAGTACTGAAGGACTGAAATATTCTTCCAGCTTAAAAGCAAATCCGACCGGATCGTTCAATTTGATAAAGCCTGAAAACAGGAATAGCAGTCCGACGATCCACCGCGCAAGGGTAACTAGAATTTTCATGATATTATTATTTTGAACCAGATTCCATTTGCTCTTCAAGACGTATTAAAGCAAAGACAGCGTAATTGATCATATCCTCGTAATTCGCTGCAATTCCCTCGCTGACCAGTGTTGCCCCTTTGTTGTCCTCGATCTGTTTGATCCTGAGAAGCTTTTGCAGGATCAGATCTGTGAGGGAGCTCACCCTCATTTCACGCCAGGCCTCTCCGTAGTCATGATTCTTGTCCTCCATCAGCGCTTTCGTCCTGGCTACGGACCTGTCATACAGCTCCGTGACCTCTTCCGGGGAAAGATCCGGTTGTTCTGCAACACCTTTTTCAAGCTGTATCAGAGCCATGATACAATAATTGACAATTCCTACAAACTCAGGTGTTTCACCTTCCGCCACACGGGAAAATCCCTTTTCCTGAAGTCCTCTGATCCGCTGGGCTTTGATAAAGATCTGGTCCGTCAGGGAAGGGAGCCTCAGGATGCGCCAGGCACAACCATAATCTTTCATCTTTTGAACAAACAGCATCCTGCACTGCGCGATCACCGCATCGTATTGATCGGAAGTCTTTTTCATCGGAAGGGGGAAATTGCGTAATTTTCGCTAAAATTCAATCATTTTTCCCAAAGTTAATTTTTCCAGTCAAAAAATCGATTTTTTCCGCATGTATATTAACTGTAAAGGTCAATTAGTGGATCTGGAACAACCCAGGATCATGGGCATTCTGAACATTACCCCCGACTCCTTCTATGATGGTGGCAGAAAGCACAGCCTTAGCCAGCGGCTGACACATGCGGAACAAATGCTGAAAGAAGGTGCGGATTTCATCGATGTCGGCGCCTATAGCAGCAGGCCAGGAGCCACGGACATTACCGAGGAGACCGAACTCGCAAGGCTCATGCCCGTGGTAGAGGCAATCCTTCGGGAATTTCCATCGGCGATACTTTCCGTCGACACCTTTCGCAGCAGGATCGCCAGAGAAGCAGTCACCGCCGGTGCTGCCATGGTGAACGATATATCGGCCGGAAACCTGGATCCCGGGATGATCCCTTCAGTAGCTGAACTACAGGTCCCGTACATCATGATGCATATGAAGGGAACTCCTCAGAACATGAAGGAACAGACCGATTACCAGAATCTCCTACAGGACATCCTCTACTATTTTTCCCAAAAAATTCTTGCAGCCCGGAACGCAGGAATCAACGATCTGATTATCGATCCCGGTTTCGGCTTTTCCAAGACCATCCGCCAGAACTTTGAACTCCTCTCCCATCTCGAGCTCTTCGGGATCCTCGAATTACCTCTCTTGTGCGGATTATCCAGGAAATCCATGATCTATAAGACCCTTGGAACGGGGCCGGAAGAAGCCCTCAACGGAACCAGTGTTTTGAACACCCTCTCCCTGACCAAAGGAGCGAATATCCTCCGGGTGCACGACGTGCGGGAGGCAGTGGAATGCGTGAAATTGTTGTCGCACCTGAAAAACTAGATTTAAATTTCTACATTTACGAAAAAGCAAACCTACTTTGGAATTCCTAGATCTTGGTATTCTCGACATTCTCGATATTGTATTCATTGCTGCTCTCCTTTATTATATCTATAAGCTGGTTAAAGGGACTGTAGCGGTAAACATTTTTATAGGCATTGTAATTATTTATTTTGCCTGGAAGATCACCCAGCTGCTCCAGATGGAGATGTTGAGCAATGTGCTGGGGGAATTCATCGGGGTGGGAATGTTCGCCTTGATCGTAGTCTTTCAGCAGGAGATCAGAAAGTTCCTTTTGATGATCGGTTCCACAAACTTCGCCAGAAGAAGGAGATTTCTCCAGACCCTCAAACTGATCAAGGATGATCTGGAAACCCCCAATGATGTCGAGGCTATTGTGAAGGCATGTGAGAACATGGGCCGGACCAATACCGGAGCCCTGATCGTCATTCAGAAAAGCACCAGCCTGGACTTTGTAAAGAACTCAGGGGACTCCATGAAGATCCAGGTCAATCAACCCATTATAGAAGCGATCTTCTACAAAAACAGCATCCTTCACGATGGAGCCATGATCATAGAGGACAATCATATCACAGCAACCCGGGTGGTCCTGCCGGTATCCAATGACAGGCACATTCCGCTTCGGTTCGGCCTGCGGCACCGTGCCGCCGTAGGGATTACCGAAAAGACAGATGCCCTGGCCCTGGTAGTCAGCGAAGAAACCGGCCAGATCTCCTATATCAAAGATGGAGAGTTCATCATCCACGAGGGAGGGGAAGACCTCATCCAAAAATTAAAGGCCGATTTGGTCTAAGCTTCCTCAGCCATGAATTGTACCTCATAAAGTTTTTTATAGTACCCGTTCTCCCGTTTAAGCAATTCCCTATGGGTACCGATTTCCATGATACGTCCGGCATCAAGAACGATGATCTTGTCCGCCTTTTTGACCGTCGCCAGCCTGTGAGCGATCACTATGGAAGTCCTTCCCTTTGTGATCTTTTCGGTGGCTTTCTGTATAAGGTGTTCGCTATAGGAATCAATGGAAGAGGTGGCCTCATCCAGTACCAAAATACTGGGTTTACTCACATAGGCTCTGAGAAACGCGATTAACTGGCGCTGGCCGGAAGACAACATCACCCCTCTTTCCTTTACATTGTAATCATAGCCCGCGGGAAGGCTACTGATAAAGTCGTGGACGCCAATCTCCTTGGCTGCCGTGATAACGGACTCCCTGGTAACGCCGTTGTTGTTCAACGTAATGTTACTCATTATGGTGTCAGCGAAGAGGAAGACGTCCTGCAAGACAATGGCAATCTGGTTTCTCAGGCTCCTGAGGGTGATTTCCCTGATGTCTATGCCATCAATCAGAATCCGTCCTGATCCGATCTCATATGATCTGTTGAGCAGATTAATAATCGTAGATTTACCCGCCCCGGTAGCGCCAACTATGGCCACGGTCTCTCCAGGCTCTGCCTCAAAGGAAATTCCCTTCAGCACCTCCTCATTTTCGACGTACCCGAAACCAACCTCCTCAAAAGAAATCTTCCCCTTAAGATGGTCCACCTCTATTTTCCCGTTATCGGCAATAGATGCCTGGGTATCCAGTATTCCGAAAACCCGGTGGGCTGCAACCATTCCCATCTGCAAGGTATTGAACTTGTCCGCGATCTGCCGAAGGGGCCTGAAAAGCATCTGGCTCAATTCGATGAAGGCCACGATAACCCCGAGGGTGATCGTCTCACTGCCTGCCATTACTCGTAACCCGCCATACCATACAAGCAGCCCGATGGTGATGGAGGTGGACATCTCCGCTATCGGAAAAAAAATGGAGTTGTACCAGACGGTTTTGATCCAGCCTTTTCTGTGCTTGTCATTGATCACCTTGAACTTCTCGTATTCGATATCTTCCCGGCTGAAAATCTGAACGATCTTCATTCCCGTTATCCGCTCCTGGACGAATGTGTTCAGATTGGCCACTTGTGTTCGAACCTCTTCAAAGGCCAATTTCATCTTCTGTTGAAATACCCGGGTGGCATACAGGATGAAGGGAAGTACGACCAGCACCAGAAGTGTCAGTCTCCAGCTCTGGTAGAACATGAAACCCAAAACCACAACCATCTTTAGCAGGTCGCTGATGATCATAAAAAGGCCCTGGCTGAATATACTGGCAATAGTCTCAATGTCACTAACCGCTCTGGTGACCAGTCTTCCGACCGCTGAATTGTCGAAATACTTCATCTTGAACCCGAGCATATGCTCAAACAGATTGACACGCAGGTCCCGGATTACCTCCTGGCCAAGCCAGTTAGCAAAATAAATAAAGCAGAACTGGAAAATGACCTCCAGCAACAATACTCCCGTCATCACCAGGATGTAAAACAACAACTGGTCATTGTCCTGAGGGACGATGGAATCGTCGATGGTTACCTGCAATAGATAGGGACGCAGAACGGCAAAGAAGGAAAGCAGTATAGCTGCTATGGCTACAAAATAAAAAGTCCACCTATAGGCGCGGGTATACTCCAGGAGCCTCCCGAACAACTTGAAATCAAACGCCTTTCCTGTAGATGATGCCATTAATAGAAAATGCTTTTAGGATATTCCACATTTGTCAAAAAAAGCCCATGTGCCGGGACTGAGGCCCCAGCCCTGCTCCTGTCCTCACTGGTAATGATCTCCCTGATCTCTTCAGGCTTGGTTCTCCCAAGACCGATCTCCAACAAGGTTCCCACCACTGCCCGGACCATATTCCGGAGAAACCGGTCCGCGGTAATCTTGAAGACAAGCCGGGAACCCTTCTTTTCCCAATGGGCTTCCTGAATTCTGCAGTCGAACGTCCTGACATCAGTCCGCGATCTGGAGAAGCTTTTAAAGCTATCATATTCCATCAGGATTCCAGCTGCCTGATTCATCGCAGCAAGATTAAGATTCCGCTCCAAGTGATAGGCGGTTTCTATCGCAAATACGTCCTTTGTTTGGGTGATATGATATTCATATGTTCGTGAAACCGCATCGAACCGGGCGTGGGCATTTTCATGCACCCGTCTAATAGCGTGAGCAGCCACGTCCAGAGGCAACAGCCGGTTCAGCCTGAACAGAAAATGGGAATCCACATCCGCTTCCAGATCTGCATGAGCAAAAATCTGCCTGGCGTGTACCCCCGTATCAGTCCTTCCCGCACCCGTTATCTCCACTTCGCGCTGTAGCAAGGTTGCCAGGGCTTGCTCGACAACCTCCTGAACAGAAAGGGCATTAGGCTGACGCTGCCAGCCGTGGTATGCCTTTCCCCTGTAAGACAGCTCGAAGAAATATCTCAACCTAAATCTTTAATTTTACAAAGAAACAAAGATAGGCATTCGGAGCAATTCAGCCGCGCTCGGGATGAAACGAAAATCACGTCTCTAATGAAGAAGATCCTCCTGCTAAGCGATACCCATGGATATCTCGATGACCGCATTCTCAAATACGCTGCCCAGGCGGATGAGATCTGGCACGCCGGAGACATCGGCACCACTGCAGTGAGCGACCGGCTCAAGGAAACCGGTAGCTTTCGGGCCGTCTACGGGAACATAGACGGAAAGGAGCTCCGACAGGAATTTCCGCTTCACCAGAAATTTCAGTGTGAAGGGATGCAGGTCTGGATGACCCACATCGGCGGATATCCAGGTCGGTATTCAACAGAGGTGAGAGAAGAGATCAATGCACAACCCCCAGGACTATTTATTTCGGGACACTCCCATATCCTGAAAGTGATGCCGGACAAAAAACTTGGGCTGCTGCATATGAACCCGGGAGCCGCCGGTCTGCAGGGATTCCACAGGGTGAGGACCATGCTCAGGTTCAGCATCGATGCGGCAGAGATCAAGGACCTCGAGGCAATCGAACTGAGAAAAAGCAGGAATCCTTAACGCAAAAACCCGGAGTAATTACCCCGGGTCTTACGCACTAATACTACTAAGATGAAAGGTTTATCGCAAACGGTCCACAGATTTTACAAGATCCTCATCCCTTTTGATGGCCTTATTGGCCAACACTAAAAAAACGATAGAAATTACAGGAATCAGCATCCCAATACCTTTCTCCGAGATCAAACGCTCTCCAGATACATTTAGGGACCAATAAACGAATACTCCTAGTAAAACAAAGTTCAATATGATATTGAGTCGCCCCAGGACAAACTGAAGCTTTCTATTGCGATACAAACATAAACTCACCAGGGAAAGCACCGCTGAGGCGATGAAAGCTGTGAATACAGCAAGAATATCAACCGCAAAAACAGCCGCACCCTCCGGACCTGATCCGAGAGGAAGCAGAAAGATCAGTCCGGCGCTGCACAAGGCGGCAAGCAGGAGATAAACGGTCTGAATTCTTTGCAACATCGGTTTTCCTTGGAGGCACAAAAATAAAATATTCTTTTAAGTTTCCACATTTAAATATTGAAATAATGTCGTATTATTGCAGTATCGAAGCGTAACCGTTTCAACAAAGGTTACTTAGAAACTCCATATTTTTTTTCGATTCTTCCTCGAGAAGGTTAAGCTAACCTAAAGAAAAAACCAATTATCCAATACCATACATGTTTGAAATTTCAGAACTAAAGGCGAAGAAACTGCCTGAACTTCAGGAGATAGCCAAAACCCTACGCGTCCCGAAATTCCGCACCCAGAAAAAACTGGACCTGGTTTATAAAATTCTAGACTATCAGGCTGCAAATCCACAAAAAGTACAGGAAGCCCTAATTGACGATGATCAGAACCCTCAGGTAAAAAAGGACGATCAGAACCCTCAGGTAAAAAAAGAGGAAGCTCCGACAAAAAGACCAAGGAAACAGCGCATGCAGAAAGAAAAGAAAGAAACCTCACCCGCCAACCGGCAGGATCAGAAGGAATCGGAAAGGGAAGCGGCAACAAAGCAGAAATCTTCCTCTGAGCAACAGGACCGCAAACAGGAAAATACTGCGCGGAGGGAAGACCATAAGAATTCCTCCAAGGATTCCTATGCCAGAAATGACCAGCGGGATTCCAGAAAGGATACCAGAAAGGACAGCAGGAAGGAAAACAAACCGCAGTCTCAGAAAGACAATCGGGATAGCGGAAACCGGGATACCAATGGGAACCGGGATTTCGGAAATCGGGGTGACAGCGGAAACCGGGACACCGGTAACCGTGATAACCGCAATAGATATAAAGAACCGGATTACGAGTTTGACGCGATCATCGAAAGCGAAGGTGTCCTGGACATTATGCAGGACGGATACGGATTTCTCAGATCCTCTGATTACATGTACCTGTCCTCTCCCGATGACATATACGTTTCTCAGTCCCAGATCAGGCTGTTCGGGCTGAAGACGGGAGATACTGTCCTGGGGCATGTACGCCCTCCGAAAGAAGGAGAAAAGTACTTTCCCCTGATCAAGATCAACAAGATCAACGGACTGGATCCTCAGGTGGTCAGGGACAGAATCTCCTTTGAACATCTTACCCCTCTTTTTCCACAGGAGAAATTCAACATTGCTGAGAGACAAAGCACAGTTTCCACCAGGGTCATCGATCTTTTCTCTCCAATAGGAAAAGGACAACGAGGGATGATCGTCTCCCAGCCTAAGACGGGGAAGACGATGCTTTTAAAGGACATCGCCAACGCCATTGCGGCCAATCATCCGGAGGTCTATCAGATCATCCTGCTGATCGATGAGCGTCCTGAAGAAGTCACCGATATGCAGCGCAACGTCAGGGGCGAGGTAATCGCCTCAACCTTCGACAAGGAGGCCCATGAACATGTAAGGGTAGCCAACATCGTTCTAGAAAAGGCAAAGAGAATGGTGGAGTGCGGTCATGATGTGGTCATCCTTTTGGATTCCATTACCAGACTGGCCCGCGCCTATAATACAGTGCAACCTGCAAGTGGAAAGGTGCTAAGTGGTGGAGTCGACGCAAATGCGCTACACAAACCGAAAAGGTTTTTTGGAGCCGCCCGGAATATCGAGAACGGCGGATCCCTTTCTATAATCGCTACAGCATTGACGGAGACCGGATCTAAAATGGATGAGGTCATCTTCGAAGAATTCAAGGGAACGGGTAACATGGAACTTCAGCTGGATCGGAAGATCGCGAACCGAAGGATTTTCCCTGCCATCGACCTTACCTCCTCAAGTACCCGCCGTGACGATATTCTTCTGGACGAGAACACGCTACAAAGAATGTGGGTCATGAGAAAGTATCTTGCGGATATGAATCCGGTAGAGGCCATGGAATTTATCAACGACCGCATCAAACAGACCAGAAACAACGAAGAATTCCTGATTTCGATGAACGGGTAGAAGTACAGCCTTCTGGAAAGGAAAGGATAAGATCCGGATCAGCCTCTAGGGCAGATCCGGATTTTTTTTGGACAAAAAAATACCTCCCGGTTTCCCAAGAGGCATCTTAAATTGAACACTATTGTATCCTAAAGGGCAGCTACGTGTTTAGCCAGCTGAGACTTTAGGTTTGAGGCCTTATTATCGTGAATGATATTCTTTTTGGCCAGCTTGTCGATCATGGAAACCACTGTCGGGAAAAGAGACTGCGCTTCTTCCTTTCCTGCCTCGCGCAATTTCTTGATCGCGTTTCTAGTGGTCTTGTGCTGGTAGCGGTTTCGAAGACGCTTGGTCTCACTGCTACGAATCCTTTTCAACGATGACTTATGGTTTGCCATTACTCTTTTGTTAAATTACTTTCTTCTTTGTAGTCCGTAGGGGAATCGAACCCCTGTTACCAGGATGAAAACCTGGCGTCCTAACCCCTAGACGAACGGACCAAATTCATTATTTCAATTGGCTACCGACTGTAGCTCTTTTGTAGTCCGTAGGGGAATCGAACCCCTGTTACCAGGATGAAAACCTGGCGTC
>CAMPKA010000009.1 GCA_946887075.1 uncultured Salinimicrobium sp. | reverse complement strand
GCTAAACTGTCGACGAGCAATTGTCGCGTGAGTTCGAATCTCACACTCTCCGCTAAGAGTTGATGCTTAATCAACGACTTTAACAGCAATTGCTGTTTTCGGGGTGTAGCGTAGCCCGGTTATCGCGCCTGCTTTGGGAGCAGGAGGCCGCAGGTTCGAATCCTGCCACCCCGACTTATTGTTTCCGATAATAAAAAAGAGGTCTTCAGTTAATTTAAAACTGAAGACCTTTTTTTTATTGAGGGTCTCGTTGAAGTGAGGGAATGAACTTCATTCCACGGAAGTTTGTTTTTCTATCTTTGCTGTAGTACGACTGTTGTTTGGAAAGAGAATTATTAGCTGCTCCTCCTATATTCTATTAGATTTTTTTATATAACTTGTACATAAGCTAAGGAGTAGCATATTCGGGCCATTTTAGTAAGTCAATGAGGGCCTTGGTCAAATTTCAAAAATCAATCTTTTTTAAGAATATTCACATTTAATATGGAAACCAAAACCAAAGCTGGACATATCGGTCGCAGAATCTGTAGAATACGTGAATTGCGGGGTATGAAGCAAGAAGCCCTTGCAGCTGAACTTGGAATTAGTCAGCAGAGCATCTCTCAAATAGAGAAAAGCGAAGACGTAGACCATGATACGCTGATGAAAATATCCGAAGCCTTAAGAGTGTCACCAGAAGGCATCAGAAATTTCAGTGAAGAGGCTGTTTTCAATATCATAAATAATACTTTCCAAGACAGCAGTGCCAATAACAATAATTATTTCTGCACTATAAATCCTATTGAAAAAATGGTCGAATTATATGAGCGTTTATTAGAGGCAGAAAAGGAAAAATTGAAGTACTTAGAGGAGCTAATAAAGCATAAGTAGCGAGCAACTCAATTGAACTTTTAAGACTTTTTGATTTTTGGAGCCCGGGTTTTCCAGTACTTTTATGGGAAAGTGTAGTTTTTGAGAAATCCACCATTATATCAATCGCAATTTGAAGACTTATCCTGTTGCGTTCTTATTCCAACTTATAATAACGATCGAACATTAAAATTGGTATTAGGCCAGGTCCTGGATCACACCAACAATATCATCGTAATCAACGACGGATCTACAGATAATACCAGAGAAATATTGTCTGAATTTCCGGAAATCGTTGCAGTGCATTTTGAAAAAAACAGAGGCAAAGGGGCAGCCCTGAGAGAAGGTTTCAGAAAGGCAATAGAGAACGGTTATAGCTATGCCGTTACCATGGATTCAGACGGACAGCATTTTTCTGAAGATCTCCATGTGTTTATCAGGGCTTTGGAACAAAAGCAAACAAATCAGGAAATACTAGTGATCGGATCCAGAAAGATGGATGGACCAAATATTCCTCAGAAAAGCAATGTCGGAAATCAGTTTTCCTCGTTTTGGTTTTGGGTGGAAACTGGAATCAGGTTGGATGACACCCAGTGCGGCTTCAGATTATATCCATTACATATCATTCAACACCTTAACTTATTTACGAATAAATTCGAACTCGAGATCGAGGTCATCGTAAAGGCTGCCTGGGAAGGAGTTAAGGTCTTTAATTTACCGGTTCGCGTTCATTATGATAGCCATCGTAGAATTACCCATTTCAGGCCTTTTATGGACGTTACCCGCATTATACTGCTCAATATATACTTTATCCTTCTGGGACTATGCTACATCCTTCCACGGAATGTCCTTAGGAAGTTCAAGAAACCGTCATCATCTACAACTTTCTTAAACAATTCCGTTAGAGACGAAAATTCTCTTCAGGAGTGATTAACATCTCTGACACACCAGGACCACCTTGGCCTCGTCCATTGTGGTACAGAATAAAAGGTGCCTATTCCCACCCTCTTTGATACCCGTTTTTTTCCGGATTTTTGCCACGCTATCTGGAAAATTCCTGATTGAAATGTTTGCCTTAGAATTGGAGAACTCTTTTGATAAAAGTTTTATCCGGTAGGGCAAAATTTTGATTATCTGAAAGCGACGTCCCGGAAACCTGACCAGTTTGTTTGAAGTATAGAGATGCGTGTTCTGGTGAAGTTTGGCCAGACCGAATTCAGAACGGATCTTAGAAAATAATCCGCTTTTCATTATTGCAGCATTTGGTTCGTAGACAAAATTTTGCGGGTGATCCAACTCGACCTCCGCCTCCTCACCAAAAGCTCCTTCAAAAAATTGGTGTTTATCACCTTCGAAGTTGACAGTTTTGATAAAAGATGTTCCCACGAAATTCCTTTCCAGAACCCAAAGCAGTTCTTTTACCTCGTTGGCTATGGCTAGAATATGTACCTCTCTGACATTTTTAAGTTCATCAATCCCAGTTCGTATGTCCAGAAGGGGAGATGTCTTGATCAGGATATTGCTCGTTTTGCTCCATAGAAGATCAGCATTTGCGGTGACATCCGGAGTACAGTCCGATAGTCTGAATACTCTGCCACCGGTCCTGGTTCGCCTGGAAGGGTCCAGGTAAATCCAATCTACCTCTTCAGAATAGGAAGAAAGAAATTGGATTCCATCTCCTGGAATACTCGTGATGTTGTCCGCTTTTAGGGTCCGAAAGTTGTGTTGGACAATCTGGACTAGCTCCCTGTCCAGTTCACAGTAATACACCTGGTCGACTGCTTCAGAAAAGCACAAGGAGTCAACCCCGAAGCCGCCAGTGAGATCTATTAACACCCTTCCAGAGACCAACCCTGCTTTGTACCTGGCGGTTCTCTCTGAAGAGGCCTGCTCCAGGTTCAGAGAAGGAGGATAGATGATTCCTTCGGTACTGAAAAGCAATGGGAATTTCTTTTCGGCAATTTTTTTCCCTTTAAGTTGAACTCCAAGTTCCTGTGGGGCTATTCCGGGAAAGGGGCTTCCTTTAAGAATCAAGGAAGGTAAACGCTTGCTGTAGTTTTCGGAGATAAATCCCTGGACCCCTTTATTTAGCAAGAGCGGATTCAACTATAAATCTCTCGTTAGGCGTTTCACAATTTTATACTCGCTCAGAGACTCCTTCGCGATCACCTTAATGGCTGTATAGAAAGGCACTGCTACCACCATTCCTATTATACCTGCTAATAAACCGGCTGTCAGGATCACAAGGAATATCTCAAGGGGATGGGATCTTACACTTGCCCCAAAGATCATAGGTTGACTGATCAGGTTATCAATCAGCTGACAAATGCAGTAACCGGCCAGCACGTAGATCACCTGGGGAAGAATGATGGATTGAAAATCAGCCCCAAGATTACTGGAAATCACAAATAGACATACCAGGATTCCCGCGATGATAGGCCCCAGGTATGGAATGATGTTGAGAAATGCGCAGATAAATGCTATGGCAATCGGATTATCGATCTCAAATAGAGAGAACAAAATGCTATATAGAACGAACAGTACCGTAAGCTGGAGGGTCAGACCGACAAAATACCTGGAAAGGAGAATTTTGATCTTGTTGAATACCCGCTGGAATTTGTCTTCATGACCTCTGTTAGCGAAGACCAGGAAACTGTTCAGCAGTAATTTACTGTCCTTTAGGAAGAAGAATGAGATAAATATGATAGAAAAAATCGCAATCACCCCAGCTCCTAAAATACTGAAGAAATTGTTGAGGTAATTGGGAATACTGCTGATATCAAAGTTGCGGACAAATTCAGTTTGCTTTATCCCTTCTATAAGATCGATTTCTTCAACACCGAAGTAATTGTTGATTTGTGAATTAAGTTCGTTAAGATCTCGAGTAAAGGCATCCATATCAATTTGCCCGAGGTTCTTACTCTGTTCGACCACAATCGGAATGAAGACTGTAATAAGTCCGATGAAACCCGCCAATACAAGGATCAGTACTATTATAACGGCTATTTGGTTTGGCAAATGAAGCTTTGAGCGCAGGAAGATGACAATGGGACGCCCGACAAGGGATATTACTCCGGCCACCGTGATGTAGACCAGAACTGACTGTATCATATACAGAAAATAGAGTAGGAAAGCTATTCCCAGGACGATCCCGATAGCACGCAGGATACCTAATGACAGTTCTTTTTCGTTCACCTGGTAAAGATATTATTTCTGATCAAATTGGGTTCAGACTTTTCGTAATTTGAAAAAGCGCAATTGCGGCAGCCTGTGAAACATTCATGCTACTGTTTCTTCCATACATTGTGACATGGGTCCTTAGATCCGCCTGCTCCAGAAGCTCTGGGCTGATTCCATTTCTTTCGTTTCCAAGGATGAGGGCTATCTTGTAATATTTCTCAAAGGTCATGGTTGCAAGAGGTAAACTTTCCTCTGCAATTTCAAGTGCGATCGAGGTATACCCATCTTGCCTGAGGTCTGACAGAATATCCATATCCTTTTGGACCATATCCACGGGAATATTTTCAATGGTTGACCTGGCAGTTCGCCTTAGACGGGTGCTTCCGAGATTGACCGAACCTCCCCGGATTATGATTTTCTCGACTCCAAAAGCGTCACCCAACCTGAATAATCCGCCGATATTTGCAGGACTTCTCACATCATCAAGCAGCAAAACAATCGGAAACTGTCGAGCCAAAAACGGAGAAGATGGATGGTCAAACTGCTTCAATTCAGAAAGACATATGATATGATGTTAGCCCCCATTTTTAAAGCCTTCTCTCTGATTTCCCATGGATCATTGTGAACCGCTTCATCCTCCCAGCCATCACCAAGATCGCTCTCGTAGGTAAACAGGAGGATCATCCTGTCCTGCTCATAAAGAGCAAAAGCTTGGGGTCTGAGGCCGTCGTGTTCGTGGATCTTCGGTAAACCTTCGGGAAATGGGAAGGCGGAAGAAAAGATGGGATGTGAGGCAGGAATTTCAGTAAGTTCTTTATCTGGAAATATCTTCTTCAGTTCTCTCCTGATATACTCATTCATTCCATAATTATCATCGATATGCAAAAATCCTCCACTGATGAGATATCGGCGCAGGTTTTGGACCTCCTCTTCAGTGAAAAAAACATTTCCATGTCCTGTCATATGGAGGAAAGGGTATTCAAAGAGGTTCGAATCACTGGGTGATACTGTGGCAGGTTCAGGGGAAATTGCGGTGCTGATGTTTTGGTTGCAGAATTCAATAAGATTCGGAAGTGAGGTGGGATTACCATACCAATCCCCTCCGCCTCCATACTTTAAAACAGCAATGGTCTGTGCCCAAACCGAAAAAGGGGCCACCATCATAATCAGGACCAGCAGTATTTTCTTCATTGATGGTAAGGTAATTAAAATCCACTTACAAATTTGTTTGCCACAGATGTACAAGCCACTATGGCCGCAGTCTCAGTTCGCAGCCGGTTTTCTCCCAGGCTTACCGGCCTCCATTGGTTGTTTAAAACCTGCTGGATTTCTTCCGGTGAAAAATCCCCCTCAGGTCCAATCAGAATGTGAATCTGTTTCTCCTTTTCCAGGGCATTCAAAAGGTGAATTTTTTCAGACTGCTCCTCACAATGCGCTATGAATTTCTGTCCCGGGAGGTCTTGAGCCACAAAATGCTCTAAAGACATCGGTTCGTTTAAAACAGGTAAATAAACTTGAAGCGACTGTTTTAATGCCGACTGTAGGACCCTTTCCAGACGATCCTTCTTGACCGTTCTTCTTTCGCTTCTTTCACAGTAAACGGGAGTGATCTCCTGCACCCCGATTTCTGTAGCTTTTTCCAGGAACCACTCATACCGGTCATTCATTTTGGTAGGGGCAACAGCCAAGTGCAGGTGGTAGGGAGGAGGAGGGAATCTTCTGGTCCGCAAGACCCTCGCTATACAGGCCTTCTTTGACATAGCGGTCATTTCACAGCTGAAGATCATCCCGGCTCCATTGGTAATCTCCAGGTGGTCCCCGATTTTCTTTCGAAGCACCCTTGAAATATGTGCGGATTCCTCTCTGGAAAATTCCACCTCCCGAGATTCCTCGTTCAGGTCAGGCTGGTAAAAAAGCTGCATGGTAAGTTACATTTTGATTCTGGGCGTTGCGGAAATGTCGAGGTTCGCAAATTGCCCGTTGAGGTATTTAAAATGGCCAGCAATAGCAATCATGGCTGCATTATCCGTCGTGTACTCGAATTTCGGAATATAGGTTTTCCAGCCATAGGTTTCCTGGGCTCTTTTCAGCTCGGCTCTGATCCCACTGTTTGCAGATACCCCTCCTGCAATGGCAATCTCCCTGATTCCCGTTCGCTTTACTGCTAATTTCAGCTTCTCCATGAGGATTTGGATAATCGTATACTGTATGGAGGCGCAGAGATCATGCATATGTTCATCGATGAATTTCGGGTTTTTTCGTTGCTCCTTCTGAATAAAATACAGGATCGAGGTTTTTAACCCACTGAAACTAAAGTCCAACTCCTTCACTTTCGGTTTTGGAAACCGGAATGCTTGGGGATCACCCAGAGCCGCATATTTATCAACCAAAGGTCCGCCTGGGTAGGGCAGGCCAAGAATTTTGGCACTTTTGTCAAAGGCTTCTCCCACGGCATCGTCCAGGGTCTGGCCAATAAGCTCCATATGTAAATAGTCATTCACCTGAAGGATTTGGGTATGACCGCCACTAATGGTGAGAGCCAGAAAAGGAAAAGTGGGTTTTTCAAAGCCAGGTTCCTCGATAAAATGAGCGAGGATATGAGCCTGCATATGATTAATCGCCAACAGGGGAATTTCAAGACCCATTGCTAAGGACTTTGCGAAGGACGTACCGACCAGCAGCGATCCCATCAGGCCAGGTCCACTGGTAAAGGCAATGGCTGAAATATCCTGTTTATCAATTCCCGCTTCCTTAATGGCCTGGTGAACCACCGGGACGATGTTTTGCTGATGGGCCCTGGAAGCCAGTTCAGGAACCACCCCCCCATACTTTATATGAACCTCCTGAGTAGCCACAACATTTGAAAGGATGGCACCGTTGCTTAATACCGCAGCGGCAGTGTCATCACAGGAAGACTCTATCCCGAGTATGATGATTTTTTGTGAAGCCATTCTTATGATTTAGGCCCGGAAATTGTTAATATTGTTCGCAAAGTTATAACATAAAAAACTATCAGAAAATTCTGGAAAATACTGGGAAAAACGCTGCTGGTCCTACTGCTGCTTTTCATCATTTTGTTGATCGTATTTTCCATTCCGGGAGTTCAAACTTATGTGGCAAGAAAAGTCACTTCCTCGATTAACGAGAGCCGCGACGTAGATATCTCCATAGGCAGAATTGGAGTTACCTATGGAGGAGACCTGGATCTTCAGGAAGTCCTGATAAAGGATCATCATCAGGATACGCTAATATATGCCCAGCGGGTCGAGACTTCTCTGAACAGTCTGAGAAGCTTGTATAGGAACAATCCCAGCCTCGGCAATACCACCGCCTTTGATCTACAACTGGATATGAAAGTGTATCAGGGCGAAAACCGTGACAATCTTAATATATTTCTCCGAAAGCTAAAAAACCGCAAGAGGAATCAGGGAAAATCCTTCACCATGACCGCTTCAGAACTCGATGTTATTGATGGGGAATTCTCTTATATCGATCAAAATCTTTCCTACTCAGATGTGGTGATCGTCGATGACCTATTCCTGAACGCCCAGAACTTCAGGTTGGTGGATTCAGACATCTTTGTTGATATTAAGAAGTTATCAGGGGTGGAAAAGCGTGGACTCGATATCGATTTTCTCAGTACCTCCTTCACTTATACCACAGATGAGATGCGTCTGGATGATGTAGAACTGGAAACCCCTGGTTCTATGATCGAAGCCGATATCTCATTTGATATCAGTAAAGGGTTCAAGGATTTTGAGAACAGTGTACCTATCAAAGCAGTATTTTATCCCTCTATGGTCTCTGTAAATGACCTTCAACCCTTTTACAGACATTTCGGGACTGACGAAGAGATTCGTTTTGCTACCATCCTGGAAGGAAATCTGAATGATTTTGAGTTGCAGAACCTGGAAATGCAGGGCATGAATGGCAGCGTCATCAAAGGAGATCTGGTCCTGACCAATGCCTTTGACAGTGACGAGGGTGAAGTTTTTTCTTTGGAAGGGGAACTATCAGAACTCTCGACCAGTTATTATGATCTTGTCAATCTCCTTCCCGGGCTTCTGAAGGAGAAGCTTCCCCGAGACCTTCAGGAATTCGGGAGTGTAAGGTTATCGGGAGAGGTCTACGTTTCTGAAACCGAACTCGACTTTGAGGGATTCCTGTTTTCCCAGCTGGGTTCCGCTGAAGCCGATATCAGCATGGATAATTTGGGTTCCGCTCAGACTACCTCATATGAAGGGCGAGTGGATGTGGTGGATTTCAAAATTGGGAAGCTCACCGAGCTCAAAGATTTCGGATCCGCTTCATTTAATGTAGCTTTCGAAGGAAAGGGTTTTACCACAGAGACCTTGAACACTGATGTCCGCGGTTCCGTTTTCAAGTTGGTCTATAACGGGTATACCTATAAAGACATCAAGATTCGGGGAACCCTTCGCGCCCCGGTCTTCAACGGAAGGTTGATATCCTTTGACCCCAACTTACAGATGGAATTCAACGGGTTGGCGGATTTTAGTAAAGATACTAACGTCTATGACTTTGAAGCATCCGTACAGCAGGCTGATCTGCAGGCTTTAAATTTTGTAAAGCGAGATAGCATCTCCATTTTCAAAGGGGACATAATCATGAATATGAGGGGCTCAGACCTTAACAATGCAGTGGGTAGTATTTTGCTTCTCAACACCTCTTATGAAAATGAGAAGGACAGGTATGCTTTTGATGACCTCTCCGTGAGATCCTATTTTGAAGGGGAGGAGAGGACCATAGAAGTCACTTCTCCGGATGTTATCTCGGGTACCGTTAAAGGAGTTTTTGATATTCGTGAGGTGCCAGCTCTGGTCGAAAACGCCATAGGAAGCCTTTATACGAATTACCGACCAAACAAAATTACGACCGACCAATATCTGGCATTCGATTTCGATATCTATAACAAGATCGTAGAACTTTTTTTTCCGGAAATCACCCTGGCGCCCAATACTCATATCAGGGGTAGTGTTGAATCCGATGAATCCGAATTCAGACTGGAATTCCGTTCTCCCGAGATCCGGGCCTTTGAGAATTATTTCGAATCTGTCAACGTCCAGGTCGACAATTCCAATCCGCTGTTCAATACCTTCATCGAAATAGACAGTGTAGCTACGGATATCTATAACATCTCCGATTTCAATTTGATAAACGTTACCCTGAATGATACTCTCTTTATCCGATCTGAATTCAGAGGTGGTCCCAGAAGTGACGATATCTTTAACCTTAACCTTTACCATACGATTAATTCCGACAACAATTCTGTGGTCGGGGTTCAGCGGTCAGATATCAAATTCAAAGAAAGTGTTTGGCACCTCAACGAAGAAAATACCCGGTCCAACAGGGTGATCTTTGAGGACGGATTCCGTGACCTGCGCGTGGATTCCCTTGTGTTGAGCCATCAGGATGAGGAGATCAGGTTGTCCGGCGTGATGCGCGATTCCTCATACAAGAATTTTAAGATGGAGTTTGATCAGGTCGATCTGTATAAAGTCACCCCTGAGATCGACAGTCTCCGGATGGGCGGTATCGTAACCGGAACCTTGAACCTGCGGCAGGAAAGCGGTGCCTATTTTCCCAGCAGTTCCCTTACCGTCAGGGACCTAACCATAAATGACCAGCTACTGGGGAACCTGAACTTTGATATGGCTGGAAACAGGGACCTCAGTTTTTATAATGTCAACACCACGCTCCGAAATGAAGGCTTGGAGAGTTTATCTGCAATAGGGGAGATTTCGGTGGCCGGAGAGATTCCCACTATCGATTTGGATGTTCAGTTGCGCAATTTCAATATGGCCGCCTTTAGTCCGTTGGGAAAAGACGTGATCAGCAACATCAGGGGATTGGTCTCGGGTTACGCCGATGTCACAGGTGCCTATCGGAACCCGGATATTACGGGCCGATTGTACCTCCAGAACGCCGGGCTTTCTATTCCGTACCTGAACGTGGATTATGAATTTGAGGAAAACGCAGTTGTCAACCTAAGCGA
This sequence comes from uncultured Salinimicrobium sp., assembly GCA_946887075.1. The sequence continues at coordinate 100,884 of CAMPKA010000009.1, read as the reverse complement.
GCAACAGTTCCGGTTTGACGATATCCAGCTTCAGGATACCCGTTTTGAGACCACCGGTGTTCTCAACGGTACGATTATGCACCAGAATTTTCAGAAGTGGATCCTGGGGCTTAATCTGAGCACGGATAGGCTTCTTGTTCTTAACACGGATTATGATGAAGATGCCTTGTATTACGGCACCGGATTTATCGGAGGAACTGCATCGATTTACGGTCCGACCTCAGATCTGGTAATTGATGTGATAGGGACCACAAGCCGTGGTACTGTTTTTAAAATCCCGATTGATGATTCAGAGATGATCGGTGATAATTCCTTCATTCACTTTCTTAGTCCAGAGGAAAAGGCAGCCAGATTGGCCGGTAAGGAGATCGAAATACAGGATGTGCAGGGACTTGAACTGAATTTTGACCTGGATGTGACCAATGATGCCCTGGTGGAAATCGAGATCGATGAAAGTATTCTGAGGGGAAGGGGAGCAGGTACTCTCCTGATAGAGATCAATACTCTTGGCAAATTTAACATGTGGGGAGACTTCATCGCCAACACTGGGGAGTACATATTCAATTATGGTGCTCTGCAAAAACGATTTGAAGTCGTTCCAGGGGGGAGCATCAACTGGAGCGGGAACCCTGCCCTGGCTGATTTGAATATTAGCGCTGTTTACGAGGCACACGCGAATCCTGCCGTCATTCTTGAAAATCCCGGCGTCAGTCGTCGGATCCCTGTTGAAGTTGTAATAAATCTTGAGGGGGAACTTTTACAACCGGATATATCCTTTGATCTGGAATATCCTAATGTTACTTCAGCCGTCAGATCTGAACTGGAATACAAGATCGAAACTGGAACCAATACCGAAATTCAGGCTTTTTCCCTTCTTGCCCTGGGTCAGTTCTATTCACCGGATGTTCTTGGGGGTAACGCGGGTACTGCCCTTTTGGGAGGGGTGTTTGAGAGTGCCTCTGCAGGGATTTTCAGCAGTCTGTTGGGGGATGAAAGCGGCGTTTTTCAGGTCGGTTTGAACTATGAACAAGGAACCAGGACTCCGGAACAGACCACAGCCGATCGGTTTGGCGTAACCCTATCCACCCAAATCAGTGAACGTGTGCTGGTAAACGGTCAGGTTGGAGTACCAGTCGGTGGGATCACCGAGACAGTAATTGTGGGAAACCTGGAGATCGAATTTCTTCTTAATGAGGAAGGAACGCTCCGCGCCAAGATCTTTAACCGGGAAAACAATATCCAATATATCGGGGAGGAACTCGGTTTTACCCAGGGGGTGGGATTATCCTACCAGGTTGACTTTGATACCTTCAGAGAGCTGATGCAGAAGCTACTTCAGATAGAAATAGCGGCAGCGGCAAGAGAGGAGGATCTTCCAGAAGAAAAGCAACAGGAAAGCCTGGCTCCCGACTATATCGATTTTCCGGGAGCCGATGATCTATAGCAATCACTTAAGGTGATAACCCTTACTGTATCGCGATCATGCTGATCTCCACATTGACAAACTTGGGTAGATTGGCGACCTCCACGGTCTCTCTCGCTGGAGCAGTAGCATCATCAAAATATTTTGCATAAACCTGGTTGATCTTGCTGAAGTTGTTCATGTCACTGATGAAGATGGAACTCTTCACCACGTGCTCGAATCCCATCCCTGCGGCCTCCAGTATGGCCTTGAGATTTCGCATTACCTGCTCAGTCTCCTCAGCAATATCTGCCGTTGTCATCTCTCCACTAACGGGATTGATCGCTATCTGACCTGAGATGTACAGCGTGCCGCCGCTCATTATGGCTTGGTTATAGGGTCCAATAGGTGCAGGGGCGTCCTGGGTTTTGATAATTTTTTTCATAGTTTTCAATTTATAATCGACGGTCTCTTTCCCGATGTTTTTCGTACTTGATATCACGCAGTAGCGAGGATTTGATGCCGATGAAGAAGTTCCATTGTTCATACCGACCGAAAGGCGTCCAGTTAAAGCTCATCCTCCAGCTACCAAGATCTCGGGAAAAACGCAATTGGGTATGGGTAAATCCCATATTGACGAAATCATATCCTGAAGATGCACCGACGGTCCAGTTAGGAGAGAACTGCACATCTCCTGAAAACATAATGGAATGGGAGGATATTTCGCTCTGTCGGGCCATATTTGAATAATTCATAGAATAGGCCACCCGGAGATCCCAAGGAACTGTAAAATTATACCAGCTGTTTTCAGGTTCCCCGGGATTTTCGTCCGCGACATCCTCTTCATCTTCGTCAAAAAAGGTCCCATCCTCGTCCATATCCTTTCCGAATAGATCATCGGGGCGACCTCCATTTCTGAAGGTTTCATTTTCAAGCCTGTTGGTGTTTTCCTTTCCCCCGGAGAAGTCCCTGCTGGAAAAACTGTAACCAAAGCTCACATTCGCGTTGGTTAACCTGAACAGGCTACCTCCGTTGTTGATATTGAGTTTGTCGATCCTTCGATTTTCATTGTTCAGCGCATAAATATCCAGATTTGTCCCGAAGTTGATGTTTATCTTATCCCGAAAAAGGGGCAACGATCCACGAATAGTGATAGGGGACAGCTTCAGGGAATCTCCTGCGAGGTTATAGGAGGTGTTGATGTTCAGGTTGTTCAGGAGTTTTACCTTTCTCGGTTCGGCACCGACAGAATCCCTGACCTTTGCTTCGAAATTGTTGCTGAGGGAGAGGGAAATGGAGCTGGAAAAAAACTGACCCGGCGCACCGTAGAGCGTTCCTTGGAATCTGGAATATTCTACTTCTCGGGCTTCCCGTCCATCAGCCGTTTCCGGAATAAGATACGTGTCATAGTAGTAGTCGAAACCCGGGTTGATATTATAGCTGATATTGGGTCTCATGACATGGCGGATCGCCTGGTACTTTCCATCCCCCTTAAAATTCACCGTTCCGTAGATCGTGGTTCCGATACCGGCATGGAAATTATAGGTTCGATAGGAATCAAAACCGGTTATAGTATCCCTTACTTCTTGTTGTAATTCCGGGTCAAATCTCCTTTCAAAGGTTTTAAAGACCCAGTTTTCGGTATAATTGGACCCCATGCTCATACTGAGGTAGTTCAGGATCTTGAAATTGGTGTTAAGGGGAATGGTATGCTGTGCACCCATAACGGCCTTATCAAACATCTCGGAAGTGAAAAACAGGGAATCCGTGGTTTGAAATCGATTTTCCCCCCTGAAGTTGTAGGACAGGTTGATGTTTTCCAGCAGGCCCTTCTTTGTTCCGACTTTGGGCTGAAAGGGATAGATCCGCTCGACACTAGCCTGTACAGTGGGTAAGGTCATATTGATCTGTCGGGTATTGGTGTTCTGACTGTGTGTAGCGGTGACGCTGAGGTTGACCTGTGGATCTATCGGGAAAGTTTTGGAATAACTGACAGAAGAGCTCAATGTGTTTGTAAGCCGGTTGCCCGTATTCATCTGATTTCTGGAGGCCTGGTAGTAGTTGCTGCTACCCAAATTCACGGATGCGGAAAAACGGGAGTTGGGACTGGCTTTCTGATCCTGGGAATGGTGCCACCTCAGGTTGTAGATCGAACCCTCAGCATAATCTGGAAAACCTCTTTCACTGGTGATCTGCTTTTCGTACCTGAAGCTGAGATTTCCACGAAACCGGTACCTTAAGGCATAGGCAGATTCGGTTCTGATCCCGTAACTTCCATTGGTATAGTAGTCCCCCGTCAGAGTCAGGTCAACATAGTCGCTTATGGCGAAATAATACCCCCCATTCTGGAGGTAGTACCCCCTGTTGCTATCCTCCCCGAAAGTCGGAATGATAAAACCGGAGGTCTCCTCATCTGTAAGCGGGAAATATCCAAAAGGCAGTCCCAGGGGAGTGGGTACATCGGCGATGTACATATTCACCAGTCCCGAGACGATCTTTTTGTCCGGCACGAATTTGATCCTCCTGGCAAAAAAATAATAATCCGGATCTTCCCGGTCTTCGGAAGTGGTGAACTTGACGTTTTTCATGTAATACACGGAGTCATTCTCCCGCTTGGTCACTTCGCCGAGAACGTTGAACTCTCCTTCCTGGGTCCGGGAATTGAATACCAGGGCTTTCTCCGTATCAAAGTTGAATCTGATCGAATCCGGCTCAACTACGTTCTCCGCTTGAGTGAATACCGGTTTTTGCGAGTAGGCTCCGGTGGAATCCGGGATCCCATAGGCATACACCTCATTCGTTTCGTTGTCAAGGACAATCTTCCCGGCTGTGATTTTGATATCGCCATAGGTGACCACCGCATTATCATAGAGGTAGAGCCTGTTTTCCCGAGGGCTTAGCCGCATATAGCTGTCTGCCGAATAGATGACTTGATCAGTAAGATATTCAGGTCCGGGATCAACTGTGTCCTGTACAGTCTGAGGGAGGATTTGAGGGATTGGTGCCTCTATAACAAGAGAGTCAAAAATCGGTGTCACCTGCTCTCTTTCTGCAGGTATATTTATACCCTTTACTGGTATTTCCTGGGCAGCTGAATCCGTCGCAAAAACAAGCGCAAAAAAACAGAAGGAAAGAATATAAAGTATATTGGTTCGCAATTCCGGAAGTGCTATTTTTGTGACGTTGGCCTGCTTTTTGAAGTCTCAAAATTACGTATATTTTTTAAGCCCTCTTAGGTTTCCTTGAAAAATGAAATAACCCTTATAATTCATCGTTAGTTGCTTATGAGAACGAAATTAATGTCCCTTTTTGTATGTTTTTTAATCACTGCTGCAGTTTCTGCCGCACCATGTCCAGAGGAGGCACCTTCGCGGGAATTTGTGGTGGTCCTTGATGCAGGTCATGGGGGGGAAGATCCGGGCTTCACCGGTACCTACATTGAAAAAAACATCGCCCTGGATATTGTTCTTTCTGTAGGAGCACAATTGGAAAAGATCCCCGGAGTTAAAGTGATCTACACCAGGAAATCGGATGTTTTCGTCACCCTTGCTGGTCGGGCGGAAATCGCTAATGACGCTGAGGCCGATCTCTTCATCTCTGTGCATTGTAATGCCCATAATTCCCAGGCACAGGGAGCAGAAACCTATGTGCTGGGGCTTCACAGGAGTGATGATAACCTGAAGGTGGCCATGCGAGAAAACTCGGTAATTTTCCTGGAGGAGGATTATGAAATCACCTATGACGGGTTTAACCCAAACTCCCCCGAATCTTACATCGGTCTTACCCTGATGCAGGAGGAATACCTGGATCAGAGTATTCTCCTTGCAGACTTCATCCAGAAAAACTTTACGAATGATCTGAAAAGGGTTAACAGAGGAGTCAAGCAGGCAGGATTCCTGGTACTCAGACAGACCTATATGCCCAGTGTTCTGATCGAGACAGGGTTCTTGTCAAACCGAAGTGAAGGGGCTTATCTGAACAGTAACGAAGGGCAGCAAGAAATGGCAGGAGCCATTTATGACGCAGTCATCCAGTATAAGAACAGTCTGAACCTTGATGTATTGGAGGAACTCGCCCAGGAGCCGCCTCTTGAGGTGAATACCTCCGAGGCCGAGAAACCTCAGGACAGGATCGATGACGTGACCTTTCGGGTGCAATTGGCAGCAACTAGTAAGAAACTTTCTCCCACGGCCAGGATCTTTAGAGGCCTGAATGAGGTCCTCCGTCAGAAAGAAGGGGAGTTATACAAGTATTACTACGGGGGAACTTCCAGTTATGTTGAGATTAAAGAGTTACATGAAAAGGCAGTTCAAAACGGGTTTAAGTCGAGTTTCATTGTAGCCTTTAAGAACGGGGACAAAATGAGCGTTAATGACGCGTTAAAAACCAAGATAAAATAGGAGCGCTTTTCTATTTTTAATTTTCTAAATTTGTCCTCATAAAATCAACCATCCCTTGAAGTATACTAAAGAGGTAAAAACTGCCGTTCTGGCTCTCGTCGCCATCCTTCTCTTCATTTTTGGCTATAGTTTTCTGAAAGGTAAAAACTGGTTTGATTCCAACAGGGTCTTTTACGCCATATACAACGATGTCGAGGGACTTACCCCCTCGTCTCCCGTTACGATCAATGGTCTCCAGGTGGGGACTGTTACAAAAATCGGATTTCTGGACACTTCCGGCCGTTTGATCGTGACTTTTACAGTGACAAACGATTTTCCCTTTTCTGAAAACAGCATTGCGCAGGTCTATGGGGGCGGGTTGATCGGCGGAAAATCCCTTGCCATTATTCCCAAGTACGAAGAGGAAAACATGGCTGAATCAGGAGATACATTACCCAGTGAGATTGAGGAAGGTCTGCTGGAACTGGTGAATGAACGTCTTACGCCTCTTCAGGCCAAGGTGGAGGACGCGATCGAAAGCACGGATTCGCTAATCAATGCCTTTAATGATGTGATGAATCCGGAGACCCGGAGGCATCTTAAGGAAAGCGTCCAAAATTTCAATCTTGCAGTAACTTCTTTTAAAAATTCCGCACAATCCGTTGAGGGACTCCTGGCCGAGAACAGGAGCAAACTTGACAGGACCTTCACCAACATCGACGAAGCCAGTGCAAATCTGAATTCTTTTTCCGATTCGATCTCTACCATTGACATTAAACAAATCACGGAGGATCTGGAGACCGTTGTCGCCAATTTTCAGGAAGTATCGGAAAAGATGAATTCCGGGGACGGAACTTTAGCTAAATTGATCAACGATCCGAGTATATACAACAACCTGCAGCAGGCCACTAATCAGTTGGATGAGTTGCTACAGGATATAAAACTAAATCCAAAACGGTATGTCCATTTTTCGGTTTTCGGAAAAGAACCAAGACCGTATGATCCTCCTAAGGACTCCTTAAAATAATCGATCATGCAGATTATTGCGCAAATAGCTTTTTTGATCGCCCTGGCGATAGGAATAGGCTTGTTTGTGCGAAACGTCAGGAGGTTAATCAGGAATATCAAACTCGGTCATGAGACGGAGCGAACCGACCATAAAGGGATCCGTTGGAAGAAAATGGCCAAGATTGCCCTAGGGCAGTATAAAATGGTACGCCGTCCTGTTTCAGGGATCGTCCATATCATCGTATACCTAGGGTTTATCATCATCAATATTGAGGTTCTAGAGATCATCATTGACGGCCTCTTTGGTACGCATCGGATTTTTGCGTTCATGGGAGGGTTCTATGATTTTCTCATCGCAGCCTTTGAAATTCTTGCTTTATTGGTTTTGGTGGGGGTGATCATTTTCTGGGCCAGAAGGAATATCCTGAACATTTACCGTTTTATGGCCCGCGAGATGAAAGGCTGGCCCAAAACAGATGCCAATTACATCCTGTACTTCGAAATGGTGCTCATGCTGTTGTTCCTGACAATGAACGCCGCGGATCATCAATTACAGCTCAATGGTGCAGCACACTATGCCATGGCAGGAGGGGAGATAGCGGGAGCCTTTCCCGTGAGCGGCCTGATGCTTCCCCTTTTCGAAGGCCTGAGCAACTCCACCCTGATCATCATCGAGAGGGTTGCCTGGTGGCTTCATATCCTGGGAATTCTATTCTTTCTGAATTATCTCTATTACTCCAAACACCTTCACATCCTACTGGCATTTCCGAACGTCTGGTACTCTAAGATAAAACCCAAGGCGTATTTTGATAATGTAGAGGCGGTAACCAAAGAGGTGAAATTAATGATGGATCCTGATGCAGATCCTTTTGCGGCGCCTGGAAACGAAGACCAACAGGAGGAGGAACATGAGAAGTTTGGCGCGTCAGATGTGTTTGATCTTGACCGGGTACAACTATTGAATGCCTATACCTGTACCGAATGTGGAAGATGTACTGCCGAATGTCCTGCTAACAATACCGGAAAACTCCTTTCTCCAAGGAAGATCATGATGGACACTAGGGACAGATTGGAAGAGGTAGGGGAGAACATCAACCAAAATGGAAAATTTGTAGAAGATGGGAAACAACTTCTCGATGATTACATTCAACGGGAGGAAATCTGGGCTTGTACCACCTGTCAGGCCTGTATAGAAGCCTGTCCGGTGGGAATAGACCCGTTATCTATCATTGTGGAGATCAGAAGATACCTGATGATGGAACAGAGTGCAGGTCCACAGGATCTGAACAATGCTATGGGGAATATTGAAAACAACGGAGCTCCCTGGCCGTATAACCAGATGGACCGCCTTAATTGGGCTGAAGAACAATAAAGAATATTATATAGAGCAAGGATGTCTGAACGAATCAAAGTACCAACAATGGCAGAGTATGCTGCACAGGGAAAGATGCCCGAGGTTCTATTCTGGGTAGGGTGCATGGGAAGTTTTGATGACCGGGCTAAAAAAGTCACCCGTGCCTTTGTAAAATTACTAGACAAAGCAAAAGTTGATTTTGCGGTGCTGGGGAGCGAAGAGAGCTGTACCGGCGATCCCGCAAAACGCTCCGGCAATGAGTTTCTGTATCAGATGCAGGCAGCTGGGAATATTGAAGTCCTTAATGGTTACGAGATCAAAAAGATCGTCACTACCTGTCCGCATTGCTTCAATATTATAAAGAATGAATATCCAGAACTCGGAGGCAATTATGAGGTAATGCACCACACAACTTTTCTAAAATCTCTTTTCGAAGAGAAGCGGTTAACTGTGGAGGGTGGTAAATTCCGGGGTAAACGAATAACTTTCCATGACCCCTGTTATCTGGGTCGGGGGAATGACATTTATGCAGCACCTCGTGATCTATTGCAGAAACTTGAAGTAGAACTGGTAGAGATGAAGCGATGCAAGCGAAATGCCATGTGCTGTGGTGCAGGAGGAGGGCAGATGTTTAAGGAACCAGAACCTGGCAACAAGGACATCAATGTGGAACGCACTGAGCAGGCCATGGAAGTAAATCCAGAAATCGTCGCTGCTGGTTGCCCTTTCTGCAATACTATGATGACTGACGGCGTAAAGGCTAAAGCACAGGAAGGGAAAATAGCAGTGATGGATATCGCTGAAATGATCGCCACCGCAGAGGATCTTTGATATTTTCTACTATGCTTCTGTGACTTTTAATAAAAAGCTTCTTCTAAAGGTTTTTCAACTTTAGGGAAAGGAGAAGAATAAAACGCATTCTTACTCAGGTGTAGAAAACAGCACACCCTCTTTATACCATGGAAATATCGCATATGATGGTAAGCTTCCAGGTTCCATCCTATGAATCGACGGCTTCGCAGAATTCTTTGAGCTTTTTCAAAGTTAGCTATTTGCCGATATTAAGTAAGATGTTTTCTAGCTGAAGGACCACTTTGGATGCCAAAAATTGTTTTTGTGCGAATTCGTAGTTATACTGTCCAATTGCTCGAGTTTTTTCGGGATTTTCAATTAACTCAATAATTTTTGAGGAGTAATGATTAGGAATAATATCTTGTATTAGATATCCCATCTTTTCCTCCTCAAAGAAATCTACAAGTCCTCCCACAGGTCTAGAAATAATCGGTAAACCAAAGGCCATAGCTTCCAAAATGGATGTTGGCATACCCTCTCCGTGTTGGGTGGGTAAGATATAAATCATGGATGAACCAAATGATTCTATTAATTCAGAACCAGAGATATTTCCTAAAAATTCTACATTTCGGATTGATTTTTCAGAAACTAGAATTTGGGCCTGACGTAGGGCACTCCCATTTCCCGCCACCTTTAATTGAGCCTCTGGATATTTAGATACAACCTGCTCAAACGCTTTCAGTGCAATTAATATACCTTTATTTTCTTCAATACGAGCAAGAAATAAAATCGTAATATTATCAGGATTTTTTTTGCTCAGGTCGAAGTTTCTAAGAAGGTGGTCATCCACCTTGGTTGTGCTCAGATGGATTGGCCGGGTGATTCCCCAATTTATCATGTGATTTTTGAATTTATGAGCAAGAACAATAAATGCATCTGCCCTATCGTAAGCCCTGATGAAAGGTTCAGGGTTTCGGGAAATTTTCCTTTCCATCTTATTTTCCCAACCATGAATAAACACAACTGTCTTTATTTTGAATATATTAGATATTTTCAAATACAAAGAATCTCTTTTGATCGCTTTGGTACCCAAGGAAGGATTTAGAAGAATTAGATCATATTCGCCAAAGGCACATAAAATTATGAATTTTAATAAATCGAATAAAAGTAATACTCGGCCGGGAATTCCACGTCGACTACCAATGAAGTTGTATGATATATCTTGCTTCCAGAAATTGAGCAAACCTTTATAATGATTTGCAACCCCACCAGAAAGAGATAAATCTGGAGTATTAATTAATATTTTCATATAAAGGCCCTCACAGGAAAAAGGGGGTGCATTTTTAATTACTTATTATTCTAATTTTTTTATCCTTTGTGAATATTCTACATTTCCTCATTAGTTCTTAGACTGAATTCCATGCCATCAGGATCCTTAAGATAAAACTAGTTAGAGTTCTGATCAAGATTTCTTCAGGTCATAGAACAATGAACAGTCGATTATTTCCAAAATCTATCGTACTAAACTAATTTTTTCAGAATGATAATTTGCTATACACCAAATGAATACTATGGCTACACTGCTAATTTGTACTATTGTAACCGAATATGTAAAGAAATCAATAAGAAATATTAACCAACAGGTCATGTAAAAAAGGTAATTCCTAACGGATAAAAAATTGGAAATATGAGGTTTGGAATTTTTTTTGGTAAAGCGGAATACTGAAAATAACCATAACAAAAAACAGATTAGTCCCAATACTCCAGTCTGAAGTAAAATTTGTAAGAATGCTGTCCTTGCTCCATATCCCACTCCGTACAAGGTGTTAGTAAGTTCAACTTGAGAACCTTCGTCTTGTAAAGAAGTATTAAAACTAGATTTGATTAAATGCCCAGCACCATAGCCTAATAAAAAATTATAGACATTGTCATCGGATAAGAAGTTTAAGATATAAAATGGAGCTTCCGTTCTTCCAATTTGTTCAACTGCTCCGGCACCCGTGGTTAAATAGCTTTCAGAATAATTCAGTGCATATTCCATATCGAAACTACCGCCTACGTCCCTTTCTTTATTTAGGGATGGCATCAATCGGATCGAAGAATAAAATATGGCAATACTTAAGACGACTAACATAATCAGCTGCCCAACTCCTCGTATTCTGAAGGTTTCAAACTTCCTTTGATAAATAAAAAAAATGAAAAAATAAATAAATGGAAAATAAATAATAGTTGCTCTCTTTCCACCAATTATTGAAAAGCCTATAAAACCTACAGTCCATAAAATATACCTTTTTTTCTTAGTAATCAGGTATGTTCCCAGGGTATAGGCTCCTCCCATCAGCGCAAATACTACAGTCAAACTTCCTCCTAGATTTGCCATTGTACCTATATAAGGCTCTACAATATGTTGGAAAACTACAAGTTTTACAATGTTGGCGGCGATCTGTGCAATGAATAAAAAAATTAACAATTTTTGGAGAACGAGTTGCTCACGGATTGAAAGCGAGGAATTAAGTACCCCGTAAAAAAAAAGTGCAATCATTAGGTAATCCCTCAAGAAAAGAAAAAAGCTGACTACTGACAGTTCATTCAAAATAATAGACAATAAGGCGATTACTACAAATAATAAAATCCAAAACAAACCAGGAAATTTTACGATCCCGGGATTCTTTTTTAAAAAAAGGCTCTTTGAAAAAATCCATATAATTAATAACTCCAGAATTATTCTCATGATAGTGGAAGGTATTCCAATTAATTCTAGAGTTCCTCTTGAAAATACTAAGAAGAAAAGAAGTCCAAAGAGAAGAATTTTTTTTGTCAGCTGCTGCTGAAAGTACCATATTATTACAGGTAATAAGGTAGCTCCAGCCAAGACCATTGCCTTGTCTAAAACGAAATCATTTTCCATTTAGTAGAATATTTCCGAACTGCTCCGCAACAATATCCCATGAATTCCCTCTAAGTGTTTCGCGAATTTCAGAAGATTTTGCATTTGGAAAATTAGCAATACAATCTCTTATTGCATTTGAAAAAGACCTAGGATTATCATGGCATAGAATACCATTTTTAGTATTTATATACTTTCGATTTTCGTTGGTTGATGTTGCTATACATAACATCCCCGACATGATGTATTCAAACGTCTTTGTAGGTGGTTGATGGTTAAAATAGTCCGTAATCGGAACGTAGGAGACTCCAATGTTGCTTTTTTCAAACAAGTATTTAATTGCATGATGCCTTTTTTGACCATGTATGATAACAGATTTCTGTAATTGTTTTTTCTGTATATATGCTTTTAATTTACTTTCTTCATTGGCATAACCTGCACCAACAATGTCATAAGACAATTGATCGCGGTATTGGGGATGTTCTTTCAAAAATAATACTAAACCTTCCAAGGTTTGGAGTATATTTCGGTTGTGTAATGTTCCTATGTAAAATAATCGGGGAGAATCAAAAATTTTATTTCTATGCGAAATAATATTGGCCCCAAGAGGTAATATAAAGGATTTATGTGAAGGAATTTTTAATAGCTGACGTAGACCTTCGGAAATTAAAGTGACCTGATCAAAGAACTTAGTTTCAGTTGTTCTAAAACTATTATTTATCTTCCTTTTCCATCTGCAAGTTGCGACACTACCAGTGCGGAAATCCAATATGATATTTTTTTTTGTTACCAACCTGACTACTGAACAAGAGGGAAAGTAATCTAAGAAGTAGTAATCATACTCCTTCTTTACCTCTAAAAGACAAGCTTTTAGAAAGCGTATGCCCTTCTGGAAATATTTCCCTTTCGAGGATATGTAAATGACTGTAATATCATTTTCAATGAAAGGTGGCAAACCGGAGTCAAAACATAAAAAAGTAATGGAGAATGTTTTTTTCAGATGTTTAGCAATCTCATAGCTATCAGTATGATAGCCAAATTGTTTTTTGTTAAGAATTAATAATGATTTCATTTTTTCTTTGGAAGAAGGACAGAAATTTATAATGACTTAATGTTGAAATGAGTTAGGACTATTACCAGTCCTATGAAAGAATAGGAAATTGATCATATATTTTGGAAGTAGTATGGAATTTTAGCGCATAATCCCTTGCTCTTTCACCCATACTGGATATTCGGTCTGGTTCAAGTATTAGCTGATTCAATTTTTGTATTGTAGAATGAATATCTCCCGTTCGGTATCCTATATTCTGCCTGTGCAGAATATTATCAGGATTAGAGTTAAGACTTAAAACTACTACCTTTCGCAACCAAGCTTGGACAAAAGTATTGGAAAAGCCTTCATAATCACTGGTGTTGATTAAAATATGGGATTGATCTAATATTTCATTAGTTTCCAGATTAGGTAATTTACCCAAATATTTGAAATTATGATAAGAGCTAAACATTTTGATCTGACGGATATATCTTTTTTCCCGGTCATCTCCAATCATTATAAATTCCAGAAGGTGATTTTCCTTAAATTTTTTTACTATTTCTAAAAATTTCTCTGGTCGTTTAAGAGGTTTAAGATTTGCTATCCACACAATCTTGATGATCCCGTTTTTCTTAATTAAATTTCTGGAATTATTTTCGGGAGCAACTTGTGTCATAATTATAGTGTCCTTCTGATAATTCCTTTTCATCTCCAACTTCTGGAACGAACTTTGAACAAAAACTGTAGAATACTCATTGTAAACTTTCAAACCCAGTTTAAATTCAATCCTATTTAGAGGACGAGGTAAAAAACGAGGTAATGGATTTTGAACAACATCCTGATCGGAAGCAACGAAATGAAAATGATGAATTTTTTTCTTTTGCGCATACTCTGCTGCTATTCCCGCCCATGAAGAATAAGATCTTGTAATAATCAAGGTGGGCTCGATCGAACTCATTTTTTTTGTGATTCTTCTTTTAAACCGAAACCAGCTCTTTCCAAGAACACCGGGCACCAAAATGCAATTCAAAGGATGTACGTGGAGCGAACTACCTTTAATGGGATCTTTAGTCCGTTTAGGAAAAATAAAATGAACTTCATGCCCTTGATCCAATAAGAAATTAGCCAGGTATTTTAACTGCTGTTCAGCTCCACCCAATAACTGATCCCAATGGGCCGTATGGAGTATGGCAATTTTATGCTTCACGATGAAAGAGGATTTTAAATGTTGATAATCGTAATTATAGATTAATTATACCCAACCCAAATACTTATAGAAGTTATCTACAACAATTTTTTCTGTGAAATTTTCTGAATATGTCTGTTTCGAGGCAAGTGAAATTTTTTTATAAATTTGGAAACTCCGGGATAGACATTGGATATATTCTACCATCATAGCGGAATCGGATGGTTCAATAAGAAAACCATTTGATCCAGATTTAATATATTCTTTTGGGCCTTCAATATTTGTAGCTATTACAGGGATTCCTTTAGACATGCTTTCTAACATAACCATACCCAAACCTTCTAAATTCGAAGGCATGAGTAAAAGACTTGAATTCCACATTCTTCTCTGAGCCTCGGAATACTCTAATGCACCCGACAGATGTACCCTTCCTGATAACTTTTTTTCCTTGATTAATTTCTCATAGTCCCCTCTCGCGACCCCATCACCAATTATTTCTAAATGAAAATTTTCCGGAAGGAGTTCCATTGCTGCAATTGCAGTTGAGAAACCTTTTATTTCAACTCCTTTGTTTGAGCGTTCAAATCTTCCGATACAGAGTAATTTTAAATTTCCTCGATTATGTCTTTTTTTTATTACAGTTTCACTTAAAATTTCCCGTTGAGAAATATTTAAGATGTTTGGTAAACGAAAGTATATTTGATCATGGTACTTTTGAAGAATCTTAGCAAAATCTGTATTTAGAACGAAGCAGTAAGTAAGTCTTTTCAATGCAAACTTGGTTAACATTTCCTTGCGAGGAAACCCTGTCAATTGATTGACATCTTCGCCGTGCGTCATTGCTGCTGACGGAATTTTGTTTATTACTCCTACTATTGAGGCTATGATACCTCCCCATTGTAGATTATGTCCAATAAAAATGTCATGTTTTCTTCTTGTAAGCAGAATATATAAACCGATCAATGTTCCAATCATTTTGATTTTTTTTTCTTCACTCTTTACCCGGAGTACCTTAAAAACAATAGAAGGGATTCTAATTCTGTCAATATGTACACCTGCAATAATTTGTCGAGAGGATAGAGTTGATCTGCCGGAATGGATTGTATAGAAGGTTACTTTATTCCCTTCCTTAGCCAACGCCTCGGCTAAACTTTTAGCTGCATTTGCAACTCCTCCACCGAAGGGAAAATATCGGCTATAAATAAAAGCTATGTTTTTATTCATTAATTTTTTTTCTGAAGTAATAGGTGCCTACAAAAAAGTAGTAGAAAAACATGACTGAGTATACCAATAATGTTGAGTAGCTAATTCCAATCAGTCCGAATTTTTTGTATAATACAATATTCCCGATAATGTTTAAGGAAATTGTAAATGGTATATAAAACAACACCACTCTTTCTAATGATACGGCTTGAAGAATATTAGTCATGGGAATCATTGCAAATAAAAATGCCAGGTAGTAAAGCAAAATTGAGGCTACTTGTGCAGAAAGTAAATATTCCTTTCCGTAAAAATTCAGGATCAGTATTCTTAGAAGTGGAGAAAAGAAATAGATGAGGACCAAAAAGAGTAATAGAGCAATTACTGAACCTAAAAAAACAATTTTGAAATTCTTTTCAGTAGCGAAATACTTTATAAAGGCTGGAAAGAAAGCAACTGCGATTAATCCTCTGAAACTTTCAAATTGACTTATTATTTTCTCTGCTACTCCGTAAATTCCGATTTCTTCCTTAGTAGCTAAATATGTGATCATAAATATATCTATTTTGGTAGATAATATGACACCTACGGAAATCAAGGTAAAGACCGCAGCTTGTTTTAAATAAGTGCGATTAATTCCTTGAATTGCAGGGGTGTAAAAGGAGATCTGTCGCGAACTGAAGAATATTAAAAAAAACAAGCTTATAACATCAACTATAATCTGAATCACAACCAATTCAAGTAGGCCTCCCCCGGTTTCTAAAACAAAAAATGAAGTTATGGCAAAGATTAAACTATTTACTATAGGTAAGGCACCTAAGATTTTCATCTTTTCTTTAGCCATGAAAATGGACGAGAAGTAATCCTTAAAACCAATATAAATTAATCGTATAGAGGAGAATGTTATTAATAGTTTGACGAATCCGGATAATTCTGAAAGGAAGAGGGAACAAAGTAGGAGAATAATAGCAATAATTACAGCAATACATTTTACAGGCAAATAATTCGAAAAATAAGAAGATAAATTGTGGATGTTCTTCACTCCTTCTCTCAAAAGTACTTTTGACAGTCCAGTAAAAGTAAAAACGCTAAAAATTGCCACATATGCACTTACAGCCGTGAGAATTCCGTAATCCTCCGGACCTAATTTAACAGGAATATATACATATATTCCAAAAGAAATGATTTTAGTAATTAAGCTTCCGATAGTAAGATAGGACAAATTCCGGGCGCCTAACTTGAATGATGAAGTAGCCATCTTTAGGGAGTCTAATTAAATAATTTTAGGCCTTAACCATTTTACTCAAATTCGATCTATTCTCCTATACCGGAGGAATCAGGGCAGAATTCTTGCTTTACAATCTGTACCACTTTACCCATCAAACCACTGGTGGCACAATTCTGTGTACAAGAATAAATGCTCATAAAGATTTTTCCGAAGTATGTGTTAATCAGGGTATGTAGAATCATCAGAAGTTCTTCAGGCAGTATGATCCTGGGTGAAAATCGATCTCTAGAAAGTTGACCAGATATTGTGGATCTTTAAGTCAAGGATCCTATTTATGTTCCCAACTTTAAAGATAAGAAGAAAGCCACCTCTAGCGGCACGGCTTCGCCCTTTTAAGTCCCATTTTAAAATTGATAGGCCGATTAAATGGTTTGACAAACCATTTGAACGGTTCCTAAGTCTGAGCCCGCAAATATATTCGTTAACAATGCTTTAAGACAAAGAGAAAACGTTAAAATTTTTAAGAGATTTTTTCACACCTTTTCAGAACCATAGGAATGGCAGCGAACAGTACAGATTTCTCGTTCCATTGAGGTTCTAATAAAGTGATTTCTACGAAGAGATTAGGAATTGAAAAGGCCTCACTTTTCAATTTTGGGTGTTAAACTGAGGAAAATAAAATCAAAGTTGAAAGGACCTATTGGCTCTGAAGGTGTCTTATTTTTCCATGAAAAATCTTTAGAGAGATTTTTTGTTTTGAAGATTAATTTTTTTCTTGCCGTTAGAATAAAAAAAGCTGGCTTCGTAGTCCATTCCGGCCACCTTAGCATGAGGTAATACATCGTATAAAATTTTCTTTCGAAAAATAGCCCATTTTACTTGTCTTAAAACCATGTTAAAGTTATATTTGTCACCGGGTAAGTTTCTCTCGGTTGGGCACAAAGATGGGAGTATGTAGGGCGAAGCCATTATTATTTCTAGGATATTTTATAGAACCGTCGACCTTATAATACAAGTCTCTTTGTCGTACCTCTTTTATTCAACCATGAGTTTAGGTCTTTGATATCACATTACCAGGCCTGACCCGTTGGTCAGGCCTGGTAATGTGATATCAAATCTTCTGAAAAGATTCAACGGATAGGTGTTTTGACAAATAACGGGACAACCTCAAAAAGGGTCGCAGAAAAATTTAAGTTTGAATTTTGTGCTTCGAAAGAAGAGGATATCTTCAATGGAAGAACAAATACTGTTTTTATCGCCATTCGGCATGACTCCCATGAAAATATGTGCTGACATCTGTCGGCCAATTCTGTTCCTGATCCTGATTCCCTGAACGACAGTATTAACATTCTTATCAAGTTTGAAAATGGGTCAACTGGTGTAGTTGGTTATTATGCTAATGGTTCTAAAGAACTACCTAAAGAGTATGTGGAGATACATTCCGACGGGACTTCTGTTATCCTCAATGACTTTAAAGGACTTAGCATCTACAAAAAAGGTAAACCATTTAAAAAGAAACTCTTTAATCAGAATAAAGGCCAAAAAGAAATGGTGGAGCAATTTTTTGAGGGACTTCTAAAAAGTGGAAAAGCTCCAATCACCCCTGAAGAAATATTTGTTGTGACACGGGCTACCTTTAAAGTTTTAGAATCTTTGAAGGGAGATGGAGTTCAAATCAAGATTTAGTGTGAAAAATTCATTCCATAGTTTAAAAACTTACTGCGAAGGCGAAGGGTATGAAGGCTGGGATCCTTATGATGGGCTTAATTCTAAAGTCTTTAATGCAACTCCTCTACAAAAATGGGATTTTGCTAGGCTGGCTTGGATCCAGATTTTCAAACGAAATCCAATAAATCTTAGAACCATTTTGGCTGTACCAAAGCAAATTAATGCGAAAGGGATTGGTCTTTTTCTAAGCGGGTACTGTAGCCTTTTTAGAATATCAGAAACGGGTAATGAAGCCTACGGTACAAAGGCAGAATTACTGGAGAAAATTCATCTGTTAGCCAATCTTCTGGAGGAGATTCAATCGAAAGGCTATTCCGGTGCCTGTTGGGGCTATAATTTCGACTGGCAAGCCCGTGGTGGACTCTTTTTTCCAGCTTATACACCCACAGTGGTAGCCACAACTTTTTGTGCTTCGGCACTAAGTGAAGCGTATGAAATTACAGGGGTAAAGAAATACCGAGATATGGTTTTGTCGTCTGCGGACTTTGTACTTAAGGACCTGTCCAGGACTCCGTACAACAGCGGTTTCCTATTCTCTTATAGCCCCTTGAATGGAAACAATACAGTATTCAATGCTTCTCTTCTGGGAGCCAAACTCTTGAGTATCGCCTTTCGCTATAGAGAAAAGGAAGAATATAAATCCACAGCCCGTCTGGCTGTGCTGGCTGCTTGTGAGGATCAGAATAAAGACGGCTCTTGGGTCTACGGACTCTTGCCCTTTCAGAGTTGGAAGGACAGTTTCCATACTGGATATAATTTAGATGCAATACAAACCTACCAAAGAAACACCCACGACTTTTCGTTCCAAAGCAACATTAATAATGGTTTTGAATTTTATATCAACAACTTTTTTGAAGGTGACGGGACCCCAAAATACTACCACAATAAAAAATTTCCAATAGATATTCATTGTCCCGGACAATTGTTTGTCACCCTTGCTGCCCTAGATCGATTTGAGAAGCACAAAGAGATTGCAGAGAGAGTGATGAAATGGACACTGAACAATATGCAAGATAGGAAAGGGTATTTTTACTACCAGCTAAAAAAGGGGGCGAATTCTAAAATACCTTATATGCGGTGGAGCAATGCATTTATGTTTAATGCGCTGGGAAAGTACATTTCCAAAACGATTTCTGATAATTTGGATACCGATACCTATTAGACATGGAAGCAGAAGGTTCACTTGACCCGCTCCTTTGAGGTCGTAATGCTAGAATAAAGGCTGCTGGAAGTGCAGGAGATTTTTATTTGTTGAATCTAAAGCGGAAGTCATTAAACCAAAGGTTGATATGCAGAAGTATGTCTAAACTTTTTTCGCATCAAGTTGTGATCTTCAGATTTTCATTGATACAACAATAAGTGAATTCAAAAAAATTAAACGGTGTAATTACCTATTCTCCTATTTCTAGGGAAGAATTAATAGAATATGCCTTGGCCAAAAAGAGTATTCTAGTAGCTGTAAACGCTGAAAAAATCCTTCACGCCACCGAAGCTTCTAGGCGTATTATCAATCGAAATATTGGATATCCTGACGGTATAGGTGCGGTAATGGGATTAAAGCAAAAAGGGATTAGTAACGCAGTAAAAATTCCTGGTTGTGAACTTTGGCTGGACATTATTAGTAAATACTATAAAAATAAAACTTTTTATTTAGTAGGAGGGAGAGAAGAAATAGTACAACAAACCGTAAAAAAACTAAGAAAAGAGTTCCAGGGAGTAAAAATTCTGAATTATCGAAATGGGTATATAAAAAATGTGAAAGATAAACAAAATCTTATTCATGACATTTCAGAGAGAAAACCTGATGTGGTTTTTGTTGCCATGGGTTCTCCTAGACAGGAATTGCTTATGGAAGAGATGCAACAGAGATATAAAGCGCTTTACCAGGGATTAGGAGGAAGCTTTGATGTTTATGTTGGTAACGTTGACCGTGCTCCAAATTGGTGGGTTGATAAAAATTTAGAGTGGGCGTATCGTTTGTTAAAGCAACCATTTAGAATTAGGAGGCAGATTCATCTGATGCGTTTTTTTTATTTTCTAAGAACAAACAAATTGTAATAAAGGAGTCTGACAAATTACAGGATTATAATTAAATTTTATGTTAAGAATTACTCTCATTGCGGGCGCTCGACCGAATTTCATGAAAATAGCCCCCATAATCACGGCTGTGGAAAAAGTGATAGCGGAAGGAAAAACAATAGATTACCGGCTGGTGCATACTGGTCAGCACTTTGATAAAAAGATGTCTCAAAGTTTTTTTGAACAGTTAGGGATTCCTGAACCACATGTGAATTTAGAGGCGGGTGGTGGTAGTCCGGCTGAGCAAACGGGAAATATAATGGTTCGGTTTGAAAAAGAACTTCTAGAAAATCCGGCTGACATAGTTCTTGTAGTAGGTGATGTTACCTCAACTATGGCTTGTAGTATTACTGCAAAAAAATTAAATATCAGTGTGGTGCATGTGGAGGCTGGAATCCGATCTGGAGATCTAAGTATGCCAGAAGAGATTAATCGGATGGTGACTGACAGCATTACTGACCATTTCTTTACCACCTCCGAAACTGCCAATGAGAATCTTCGTAAAGCAGGAATTCCGTGCGGTCGCATTCATTTTGTTGGGAATACAATGATCGACACACTATTGTTCAATATGGATAGATTTATAGATCCCAAAATTGCAGTAGCTGGAGGACCCCTCCGGAAGAATAATTATTTTGTCCTTACTCTTCATCGTCCAGCAAATGTAGACGAAGGAAATAAATTAGAAGAAATGATGGAAGCTATACTCGAAAACACGGGTGGGTTACCAATTATTTTCCCAGTTCATCCTAGAACCTCTAAAATCCTCACTAATCTAGGGATTGATCATGAGCGCCTACATTATGTGGAGCCGCTTTCTTACCTCGAGTTTAACTATTTAGTCAAAAATGCAAAAGCTGTTATTACCGATTCTGGAGGAATAACCGAAGAAGCTACGGTAATGGGTGTTCCATGTCTTACATTGCGTGACAATACTGAACGACCTGAAACTATTATCCTTGGCACAAACGAACTGGTAGGAACGGATCCAAATAATCTGAAACCTTACTTAGAAAAAATACTTACAGACGATTGGAAAAAAGGAGGAGAAATTCCGCTTTGGGATGGTAAAACGGCAGAAAGAATAATAAACAAGCTGCTAAAAATCTATCAAACCGAAAAAGTATCAACTTATTAATAGTAAACTGAGCCTACTTTGTTAAACTTTGCTATTCCTAAAAAAATCTAGAGGTAAAGCAACCTTTTGATTGTTTTTGTCAAGCAAAAGGTTTTTTCAGACTTCAAAATGAAACTGACGAAATATAGAAGAAGAAATTTGTGTAAGATTCTTCCGTGTGTACTGGAAAACGAAATGTTGTCTGGAATGACTGAAGTTTTTTAGCTTGAGAAATCGATTTTTGGAATTGAATGATCCATCCCTGAATCTTCTACTCCCGTTGGTTCTTTAATCGGACATCCTAAACCTTCCTTCTTTAAAATTAACTTCAGAACCTTGGCTTCCATTATAGAATAATCTATTTTTGTGATACCTCATAAATTTAGATTTTCCTCAGATGTTAGTTCCTTTTGAAACTTTACCAGATTCATCTCGAGTCTGGATATATCAGTCAAGTCGCTCTTTCACAGAAGAAGAGGTTCTGGAACTTGAACAATCTCTTCAACAATTTATCACCCAATGGACTGCTCATGGTTCAGAACTGAAGGCCTCCTTTGAGATCAGGTATAGACGCTTTATTGTAATAGGTCTTGATCAGAAAGTCAATGCTGCTTCAGGTTGTTCCATAGATGCTTCCGTACATTTCATTCAGCAGCTCGAAAAGAAATATGACGTAGATCTGCTGGACAAAATGAATGTCTCCTATAAGCAGGGAGATTTCATTGCATATAAGCAGCTCTCCGATTTTAGAAAAATGGCGAAGGATCGTGCAGTTTCCCCTAAGACCATTGTTTTCAATAATCTTGTCAATAATAAAGCTGAATACCTTTCGGACTGGGAAGTTCCGGCTTCTGAAAGCTGGCATAAAAGATTTCTCAGTTAATGAACAGAATAAAAAGCCCCTACCCCTTTTTTCTGTTATTTTTTCTTCTCAGCCTTCAGCAGTCCTACTGCCAGGACAATCCCTTGATTGCGAAAAACCCTGATCTTCAGCGCCAGTGGGTGGATAGCATATACTCCCGAATGTCATTAGAAGAGAAAGTGGGCCAATTGTTCATGGTGGCTGCATATTCCTCTGAAGCCCATGCCAAACCTGAGAAGATTCAAAAGCTGATTTCCGAAAATCATATCGGGGGGATAATTTTCTCATCCGGTAGCCCAACAAGGCAGGCTGACCTGACTAATCGTTTCCAGGAGCTTTCTGATGTTCCCCTAATGATCGGCCTGGACGCTGAATGGGGCCTTGCCATGCGCCTCGATTCCACCTATGCCTTTCCATGGAATATGACTCTTGGCGCCATTTCTGACACCAACCTCATAGAACAGGTAGGAGCCAACATTGCAAGAAGCGCTAAACGACTCGGAGTTCATATCAATTTCGCCCCGGTGGTCGATATCAATACGAATCCCAACAATCCCATCATAGGGAACAGGTCTTTCGGGGAGAATAAATTCAACGTAGCCGAAAAGGCTTTGGCATTTATGGAAGGAATGCATCGAGAAGGAGTCTTGAGCAGCGCCAAGCATTTCCCTGGACACGGAGACACCTCAAAGGACTCTCATAAGGTGCTACCGACGATCACTTTTGATAGGGACCGTATTTTTAGTGAAGAGCTTTATCCATACCGGCAGCTGATCAAGAAGGGGCTCTCCAGTGTTATGGTTGCCCATCTTAATGTACCCAGTCTCGAACAGCGAAATGATTTTCCTTCCACGTTGTCCCATTCTATCATAACTGGAATTCTCAAGGAGGAAATGGACTTCAAAGGTCTCATCTTTACAGATGCCCTGAACATGAAAGGGGTGGCAGAATTCGGGGAGGCAGGAGAAATTGAACTCCAGGCATTTCTGGCAGGCAATGATGTGCTGCTTTTTTCTGAGGATGTCCCAGTGGCTATCGATAAGATTCTTGAGGCTTACCGCGCGGGTATAGTGACAGAGGACCGCCTGCGCCATTCCGTTAAAAAGATTCTTTACGCCAAGTTCAAGGCCGGACTTCATCACTATGAGCCTGTTGATACAGATTATCTCCTGGAGGATCTCAACAGCATCAGGAATGAGATACTCGCACACGAGCTATATGAAAAGGCCATTACAGTGGTAAAGAACGATCGTTCAATCATTCCCATTCAGGATCTGGTTACAAACAAAATCGCCTATGTCCACTTCGGAGAAGCATCCGGTGCCCCTTTTCTGGAACAGCTTAAGAAGTATACGCAGGTGGATACGGTTTCGGCGGATGATCTTGGGGATCTTCTAAAGGAACTCGAGGCTTACAACCTGGTCATCATTGGATTTCATCAGTCGAACCTTTCCCCCTGGAGCAGCCATACCATTTCGGAGCGTGACCAGGCGTGGATGTACGAAATCGCCAGGAAAAATCGCGTAATTCTAAATCTCTTTTCAAGCCCATATGCACTTTCTGAACTCACTTCCACCGCCAATTTCGACGGAATAGTGGTCGGGTACCAGAACAGTCCCTTAGCACAACAGAAAACCGCACAGATCCTCTTTGGTGCGCTTCAGGCCCAGGGGAACCTGCCGGTAACGGCAAGCCAGGAATTTCCGGTCGGAACTGGTTATTTGACACGAGATCTCAATAGGCTTGCCTACGGAATGCCTGAACAGGAAGGCATGCACTCCTACAGGCTCAGGAAGATCGATTCAATTATGAGGTATGCAATCGAAGAAAAAATGGTTCCCGGGATGCAGGTTCTGGTCGCTCGGAACGGACGGGTGGTATATGAAAAGAATCTTGGTTACCAGACCTATGAGCGGGAAATTCCCATCAGGGACAGCCATATCTATGATCTGGCCTCCCTGACTAAAATTCTTGCCACGCTTCCCCTTATTATGGAACTGGTGGATAAGGATGAACTGGAGTTAAAGACAACCCTTGGAGAATTATTCCCAGGCTTTATCGGAACCGACAAAGAAAACATTACCCTGCTTCAGATGCTTTCTCATTATGCGCGTTTTCCCTCGTGGATACCGTTCTACAGGATGACCCTGGATGACAATGGCAAAAATGACCCAAGGTATGTCCGCAGCAAGGAAGCACCAGGATACAATACAAAAATAGCAGAGGAGATGTATGTTCGTAATGACATTCGGGATTCCATTGTCAGAACCATTCGGGATAGCAAACTGGAGCGCAGGCTGCAATACCAGTACTCGGATCTGCCATACTACCTGCTCAAGGTTTACCTGGAAAGCATTTACGGAACCTCGCTTGCCTATCTTACCAAACAACATTTCTATAAACCTCTGGGGGCCAATAATACCACTTATTTACCCCTTGAATATTTTTCTTCGGAAAAGATCGTTCCTACGGAGAACGACAAACGATGGCGACACCAGCTTCTCAGAGGATATGTTCATGATGAAGGTGCCGCCCTACTTGGGGGAATAGGAGGGCAGGCCGGCCTTTTTTCCAATGCGACGGATGTGGCCAAAATCATGCAGATGTACCTCAATGGAGGGACTTATGGCGGAAAACGGTTTTTAAAAGAAAGTACAGTAGATCTTTTTAATACCTGTCATTTCTGTGACCAGGACGTAAGAAGAGGAGTAGGTTTCGATAAACCGCAGCTGGAGGAGGAAGCCACCTGGCCTACCTGTGGTTGTGTCTCAAGATCCAGTTTCGGGCATAGTGGCTTTACCGGAACTTTTACCTGGGCAGACCCTGCTGAAGAAATAGTTTACGTATTTTTATCGAATCGGATCCATCCCTCTGTAGAGAATAAGAAGTTGAGCAAAGAAGATGTTCGGGTGGAGATCCAAAGAGCCATTTACGAAGCCATTGTACGCTGATATATGAAAATAGCCATTGTTTGTTATCCCACTTTTGGGGGGAGTGGGGTAGTAGCTACCGAACTGGGCATGGCCCTGTCAAAAAGAGGTCATGAAATCCATTTCATCACCTACAAGCAACCAGTGAGGTTGGAACAGCTTACAGGAAATATCCATTTTCATGAGGTCAATGTTCCGGAATACCCCTTGTTTCATTACCAGCCTTATGAGCTTGCCCTAAGCAGCAAATTGGTCGACATGGTGAAACTTCATGGCATTGAGGTGCTTCATGTTCATTACGCCATCCCACATGCATATGCCGGGTATATGGCCAAAAAAATGCTGCAGGAGGAAGGGATTTCACTTCCTATGGTTACAACCCTGCACGGCACAGACATCACGTTGGTCGGGAACCATCCCTTTTACAAGCCTGCTGTTACCTTCAGCATTAATAACAGCGACGTGGTAACCTCAGTATCAGAAAGTCTTCGGGCGGACACCGTAAGGCTTTTTAAGGTGAGATTGGAGATAGAGGTAGTCCCGAATTTCATAGACGCAGCAAAATATGAAAGCGGTCCCAGGTGCCACCGTAGCGTTTTGGCAAACAGTGGAGAAAGGATCATCACCCATGTAAGTAACTTCAGAAAGGTGAAACGGATCAAGGATATTATCAAAATATTTTTCGAAGTTCAGAAGCACCTGGAGGCCAAACTGGTCATGGTTGGACAGGGACCAGAGCGGATCGGAGCGGAAAAACTGGTTACAGAACTTGGCCTGGATAAGAAAGTTCTCTTTTTGGGAGAATCCAATGAAATCGAAAAAATCCTGGCCTGTTCAGATCTGTTTCTGCTGCCATCGGAGAATGAGAGTTTCGGGCTCGCCGCATTGGAAGCTATGGCTAACGGTGTGCCGGTAATCTCTACAAATACCGGCGGCCTTCCTGAAGTGAACAGCCAGGGATTCTCAGGGTACCTGAGTGCCGTAGGTGATATTACAGAGATGGCCAGAAATGCGATTTCCATCCTTGAGCAGGAAGCTGTTCTGGCACAGTTTAAGGAGAATGCCAGGAAACAGGCGCAGACTTTTGATATCAATCTTATCGTTCCCAGATATGAAAGGTTATATGAAAAGGCACTCCTTCAGCAGGCGGAAATAAAAAGCTTCCGGTAAGACCGGAAGCTCAAACAAATTTTATTCTTTTCTGTAATGTCAGAACTGGTAACGCAATCCTAGTGCGATATCAAAGCCAAGATCATCTCCATAATAGTTCAGAATTCCAATTTCCGGTCTGAAGTCAAGGGAGATCAGGATCGGAAAGTCAAAATCGTATTCGATACCAACCTGTCCGGCCGCAGTAATGAAGAGTCCATCATCCTCATCGTCATCCTCGTCTACTCCATTTCTCTGAAATGAACCCAGCCCGGCTCCCAGTCCGGCATACCAGTTGAATCCGCCGTCGATGTTCCATACCCACTGATGTAAACCAGTAAGTCGAAAAGCATCATTGTCGTTCCGGCTACTCCACCCCAGGTCGAGCTCGAGCCGGTGGTTTTCGGAAAGTCCTCTCTGGTATGAAATCTCTGTTCCCATCCCGTTATTGTCGCCCAGTCTCAAACCCAGTGCATTATCAGCCACGGTTTGAGCCTGAGAATTTATAGCAAATCCAAATGCGCAAAAGGCGAGTAAAACCAATTTTTTCATATCTTTTCAGTTTATTTGTTTGGGACAAAATTAGGCTATCTGCCTCCATTGAATTCTAAACTTTTTGCTAATATCTTGTTAATGAAACCCAATTCCTTAGAAAATATTCTGATGCACAAGGGTTTGAATGAATAAATCGAAATGAATTTTGATGATCTGTCTCACCAACTCGAAGGTGAGATCTACAACGATTCCCTTTGGAGATCCATTTTTGCCACCGATGCCTCTGTTTATCGAAAGCTGCCTTTAGCTGTTGCCTACCCAAAGAATTCGGCGGATGTCAGGAATATCATCCGTTTTGCCAGGAAAAAAGGCTTTTCTCTGATTCCAAGAACAGCTGGGACTTCCCTTGCGGGTCAATGTGTGGGAGAGGGGATGGTGGTGGATGTTTCCAAATACTTCACTGAAATATTAGCTCTCGATACCAGCTCCCGGACGGTTCGCGTGCAACCCGGGGTAATCCGGGATGACCTGAACAGATATCTGGCGCCATATGGCCTGTTCTTTGGTCCAAATACCTCCACATCCAACCGTTGTATGATAGGAGGGATGGCAGGTAATAATTCCAGTGGAACAACCTCAATCCGATACGGAGTGACACGAGATAAAGTGAAAGAAATGAGGGTGCTGTTGGATGATGGTTCCGAGGCAGTTTTTTCAGAGATCACCACCGCAGAATTTCGCGGTAAGATGGAACTGGAGTCACGCGAAGGAGAAATCTATCGTGGTCTATTTCAGGAATTGTCTCCTGCAGCGGTAAGGGAGGAGGTGCTGCAACATTTCCCGAAACCTGAGATTCATCGGCGAAACACGGGCTATGCGGTGGATCTCCTTTTGGATTCCGAGATATTTTCCGGATCCGAGAAAACCATTAATGTTTGCGAGCTGCTGTGCGGTAGTGAAGGTACCTTGGCCTTTACAACTGAGATCACCTTGCAACTCGATCCCTTACCACCAGCCCATGCTGTGATGATCGCCGCTCATTTCGATTCCGTAGAGAAATGCCTTGAGGCGGTGGTCCCAGCCATGAAGCATGGGTTATTCACTTGTGAAATGATGGATAAGGTGATTCTGGATTGCACCAAGAACAGCCTGAAGTACAGGGAGAATCGCTTCTTTATAGAAGGGGACCCTGCTGCCATTCTGATGTTGGAACTTCGTTCCGACGATCCGCAAGAGCTTTCCCAGATGACCCTGGACCTACTGAAGACACTGACCGACCAAACCGGCTCCTATGCCAATCCGGTACTTCAGGACCTGGAGATAGATCTGGCGGTGGAGCTCCGAAAAGCCGGCCTGGGTCTCCTGGGGAATATCGTGGGTGACCGTAAGGCAGTGGCCTGTATAGAGGACACCGCAGTTGCTGTCGAAGATCTCTCAGAATACATTCTCCAGTTTACTGCGCTTATGAAGCAATATGGGCAGCAGGCGGTTTACTACGCGCACGCCGGTGCCGGGGAACTCCATCTTCGGCCAATTCTGAATCTAAAGAAGGTGGAGGATGTTACCTTGTTTCGCACCATCACACAGGAAGTGGCATCCCTTGTAAAAAAATATGGAGGCTCTTTCAGCGGAGAACATGGGGACGGCCGGGTCCGCGCTGAATTCATCTCCTTTCTGATCGGGAACAAAAACTATGAGCTGCTCCAGCGGATCAAGGCTGTATTCGATCCGAGTAATCTTTTTAACCCCGGAAAGATTACCGAAGCGGCACCGATGGATCAGGACCTCCGATATCTTCCTGGAAGGAAGGAGCCGGAGATACAGACTTTAATGGACTTTTCCGATTCACTGGGATTATTAAGAGCGGCAGAAAATTGCAATGGCAGCGGGGATTGTCGCAAACCTGCAGAGGCAGGAGGGACAATGTGCCCCAGTTACCGGGCAACCAGGAATGAAAAAGACACCACGAGGGCCCGCGCGAACGCCTTAAGAGAATTTCTGACGCATTCTGAAAAGGATAATCCCTTTGACCATGAAGAACTCAAAGAGGTACTGGATTTATGTATAAGCTGTAAGGGCTGTAAAAGTGAATGTCCCTCGAACGTTGACATGGCAGCCTATAAAGCGGAATTCCAGTATCAGTACCAGAAGCAGAACGGCAGCTCTCTCAGATCCAAAATATTTGCTTACAACGCTCAATTTAACCAGATAGCCACCCTGGTCCCGGGGCTGGCAAATGTACTGTTCAAAGGCAATCTAAGTTCCGGATGGATGAAAAAGATCCTCGGAATTGCTCAGCAGCGTAACATGCCACTACTATCCACAAAAACACTGAAGGAGCATTATAAAAGCCTGCCTAGGGAAAAAGGGAAACCGATCAAAAAGGTTTATCTGTTTAATGACGAGTTCACCAATTACCTGGAATCAGAGATCGGGGTGTCCGCTATCCGGTTATTGAGGCAGCTCAATTACCAGGTTGAAATTGTCGCCCATCCCGAAAGCGGCCGGAGTTCCATCTCGAAGGGGTTTCTTGAACATGCAAAAAAGAAAGCCAATGAGAATATCCGGATTTTTAAGGATATCATCGATGACTCGACACCCCTTATCGGACTGGAACCCTCAGCCATTCTTTCCTTCCGGGATGAGTATTTACGCCTTGCTGAGGACAAGAAGGCAGCAGAGAGATTATCACGTCATGTATATCTGATCGATGAATTCCTGAAGAAGGAGATTCAGGCGGGAAATATCTCAGCGGCATCATTCACCACGGAAAGGAAAAAGATCAAGGTACACGGGCATTGCCACCAGAAGGCGATGTCAAGTGTGGAGAATACCTTTGCGATTCTGAACCTACCGGAGA
Organism: uncultured Salinimicrobium sp.; assembly: GCA_946887075.1. The sequence goes on along the minus strand of CAMPKA010000009.1, from coordinate 71,195 downwards.
ATTTCGAAGTGACCGTAATTCCTTCAGGGTGCTGTGGGATGGCCGGGTCCTTCGGGTATGAAAAGGAGCACTATCAGGTGAGTATGAATATTGGGGAACAGACGCTTTTCCCGGCAGTTCGAAAAGCCGCACCCGACACAATCATTGCGGCACCCGGAACCAGCTGCAGGCATCAGATTTTCGACGGTACCGGAAGAAAAGCACTCCATCCGGTCCAGATTCTGGAACAAGCGCTGGCAGCATCTTAAATAACATTTTAAATTCTTGCCCTAAAAAATTACATTTGTTCAAAATCTTTTTCAATGCCAGGAAATTCCTTCGGAACCCTTTTTAAGCTCACCACCTTCGGAGAATCGCACGGGGTGGCCCTCGGAGGGATCATTGAAGGCTGCCCAGCGGGATTAGCCATAGACCTGGAAGCAGTCCAAATGGAAATGCTTCGTCGAAAACCCGGACAATCAGCCATCGTAACGCAGAGGAAGGAGCCGGATACCGTCCGTTTTCTTTCCGGGATTTTCGAAGGTAAGACAACAGGAACCCCTATCGGCTTCACCATCGAGAATGAAAATCAGAAGTCAAAGGATTATTCCCATATCAAGGATGTGTACCGTCCTTCTCATGCGGATTTCACCTATGACCAGAAGTATGGAAACAGGGATTACCGCGGCGGAGGAAGATCTTCTGCACGGGAAACTGCCTGTAGAGTGGCAGCAGGGGCCATAGCCAAACAGCTCCTGAAGGATATCCGAATCACGGCATACACTGCTGCTGTAGGACCCATTAAAATGGATACCAGAATCCAGAAGGAACAATACGGGGAGATCGAGAAAAACCCGGTACGATGTCCTGATCCGGTTTTGGCAGGGGAAATGGAAACTTTTATCCGAAAGATCCGCTCCGACGGAGACACAGTAGGTGGAGTGGTGGAATGCGTGATCGAAGGAGTACCAGTTGGACTTGGGGAACCCGTGTTTCAAAAACTTCACGCGGTCCTGGGGCAGGCGATGCTTTCCATCAATGCCGTCAAGGGTTTTGAATATGGTAGCGGATTTGAGGGAGCTACCATGAGAGGCAGTGACCACAATGATTTGTTTAACACCGATGGGAGTACCAAGAGCAATTACAGCGGAGGGATACAGGGCGGTATTTCTAACGGAATGGAAATCGTTTTTCGTGTGGCCTTTAAGCCGGTGGCCACCATTATGCAGGAGCAGGAAACCATCAATGCCAATGGAGAGGAAGTCAAAATGCAAGGCAGGGGCAGACATGATCCATGTGTCGTACCAAGAGCAGTTCCTATTGTAGAAGCTATGGCGGCACTGGTCCTGGCGGATTTTTACCTGTTGAACAAAACATCCAGAAATTAATTTCAATCTTGCAATAAACCAACCATGAAAAAACTAGCACTGCACTGGCAGATCCTTCTGGGAATGGCAGCCGGGGTGATTTTCGCTCTCGTAATGACCAATTTCAGCTGGGGGGATGAATTCATACAGGACTGGATCCGCCCCTTCGGGAATATGTTTATCAATGCTCTGAAACTTATTGCAGTTCCTCTGATCCTCGCTTCTTTGATCAAGGGAATATCGGATTTGAAGGATATTTCCAAGCTATCCCAGATGGGTACCCGAACCATCGGGTTGTATATCATGACCACAGTTATTGCGGTTTGTATAGGTCTTGTCCTGGTAAATGTTATAGAGCCAGGCGGGGCTATCTCTGAAGATACCCGGGATGAGTTACTGGCAAGCTATGAGCTTGACGCGTCTTCACGAATAGCGGATGCACAGAGGCAGAAAGAGGCGGGTCCCCTGCAGGCTCTGGAGGATCTTATTCCGAGCAATATTTTCTCCGCAGCCAGCGATAATGGCAATATGCTACAGGTGATCTTCTTTGCAATCTTCTTCGGGCTCGCGCTGATCCTGATTCCGGAAAAAGCGGCCAGACCCGTGAAGGAATTCTTCGACAGTTTAAATGAGGTAATCCTGAAGCTGATCGATCTGATAATGCTGGCCGCGCCCTACGGTGTGTTTGCTCTTCTTGCTGCCCTTGTAGTGGAAGCGCCCAGCGCAGATCTTTTTCAAGCGCTTGCCATGTATGCCGTTACCGTAATAGCCGGCCTTATCCTGATGATCCTTTTTTACATGGTCCTGGTTTGGATGTATACCGGCCGTACCCCGGCCTTCTTTATCAACGGGATCGCTCCGGCACAACTCCTCGCGTTTTCGACCAGTTCAAGTGCGGCCACTCTTCCAGTGACCATGGAGCGTACGGAAGAACACCTCGGAGTTAGCGAGGAGGTGACCAGTTTTGTACTTCCAATAGGGGCGACAATCAATATGGACGGTACGAGTCTGTACCAGGCTGTTGCCGCTGTATTTATTGCTCAGGCCTTTGGGCTAGATCTTTCCTTTGCCACTCAAGCGGGTATCATTGCTACAGCGACTTTGGCATCAATAGGTTCGGCTGCTGTACCCGGGGCGGGGATGGTGATGCTCGTGATCGTCCTTGCCCAAGCCGGAATTCCCGAAGCTGGTCTGGCGCTTATTTTTGCTGTAGACAGGCCATTAGATATGTGCCGAACCACCGTTAACGTCAGTGGGGATGCCGCAGTTTCGATGGTTGTGGCAAAATCGGTAGGCAAACTCGGGGAACCACATGTAAAGGAGTGGGACGACCATTTACCGGGGAGGGAATGATCGGGTAAGCGTTACTCCTGGTTTCTTCTGGATTGGGGAATCGATTTTTTCTGACATTTGACCTTCAGCAACTTTGGTAATTCCTATATTTGTGTCCGTGAAGTTCACAGCTGGTATATTGTCCCTGTTTTTTCTGGTTTCCAGCCTCTTGCCATGCCCGGAAATAAATCCGGCATCTGGAAGGATGCAAGATGAGGTTTCCCAGACCCAGTGCGATGATTCCCAAGGGGAGGATCCCTGTTCCGTTTTCTGCGATTGTCAATGTTGTGTCCTTCATTTTGTCGATTACCACCCATACCAATTCAGTTCGGAAAATGCGGAAACTTCCGTCGGCAGTTTTGTCTACTCTGACCAGGAAGGTCAGGATGTGCTTATAAGTTTTCTGCAGCCACCCAGGAATTAGTTCGTTTCAGCAATACCTGTGTCCAATGGAAAACCAGTTTCCATTGATTATACTGAATTAATTCTATTTCCATATGCTTAATAAAATCATTGATCTCTCGGTCAATAATAAGTTCATTGTAGGACTTTTTACCCTGGTCCTGATAGGTACCGGATTATGGTCGGTCACAGAAGTGCCTGTGGATGCACAGCCAGATATCACCAATAATCAGGTCCAGGTCATCACCCAGGCGCCCAACCTGAGTACAGTAGACATCGAGCAGTTCGTCACTTATCCTGTTGAGGTAGCCATGAGCAATCTGCCGGGAGTAAAGGAGATCAGGTCTATTTCCCGATTCGGCATCTCGGTGGTTACGGTTGTCTTCGAGGATGACATGGGAACCTATCTACCCCGTCAACTGGTCTCTGAAAAACTCACTGAAGTCCAGGAAGAAATACCCGAAGGCTTTGGTCAACCTTTTATCGGTCCGATAACTACGGGTCTGGGCGAGATTTATCAGTATACTCTGGAAGTTGAAGAAGCATACAAGGACCAATACACTCCAATTGAGCTCCGGACCATCCAGGACTGGATCGTAAAACGCCAGATGTCCATGGTGCCCGGAGTTGTAGAAGTAAATGGCTCGGGGGGACGGATCAAGCAGTTCGAGGTGGCTGTGGATCCCAATAAACTGAGGGCTATGGATATCAGTATGGCTGAGATCTTTACAGCCCTGGAGGAAAACAACCAGAATGCCGGAGGCGCATACATCGAAAGAAATCACCAGGCAAATTTTATCAGGGGAGAGGGACTTGCCAGAAGCATTGAGGATATTGAAAAGATCGTGGTAAAAAATTCTGCTGGTGTACCGGTGACCATTGAGGATGTAGCGGAGGTGAAGATCGGAAGTGCTGTTCGCTATGGTGCACTTACCAAAAATGGTGAGGGGGAGGCAGTCGGCGGAATGATCATGATGCTGAAAGGAGCAAATTCCAATGAGGTGATCGATAACGTCAAGGAAAGGATTGCTCAAATCCAAAAATCCCTCCCAGAAGGAGTCAGTATTGAGCCGTTCATAGATCGAAGTGAACTTATAGCGGATACAACCGGAACTATTGCTGAAAATTTGATGATAGGAGGTCTGATCGTAATCTTTGTTCTGGTGATCTTCCTTGGGAACTGGAGGGGGGGTCTAATAGTTGCCTCGACCATTCCGTTGTCACTTCTGTTTGCCTTTGTAATGATGCACATCTTCGATGTCTGGGCAAATCTGATGAGCCTGGGAGCCATCGACTTCGGAATTATCGTGGATGGGGCAGTTATTATAGTGGAAAGCACCGTTTTTATGATTCACCAGAAGGTGACCAGAGGGCAGCGGATCGATCGGCGGGAAAAAGATGTCCTGACTGCTGATTCGGCTAAAAAAATGATGAATTCCGCCTTTTTTGGACAATTGATCATTCTTATAGTGTTCCTTCCTATCCTTGCCCTGGAAGGGGTAGAGGGAAAGATGTTCAAACCCATGGCTCTCACTTTTATCTTCGCGATGCTAGGCGCCATGATACTATGTCTGACTTATGTACCTGTGGCCTCTTCGCTGTTTCTGAAAGGCAGAACTTCGGACAAACCTTCCTGGGGAGACAAGGCAGTAGTCTGGCTGGAGAAAAAGTATGAATATCTCCTGGTTCGGGCCCTGGGAAGGGGAAAGCTGGTAGTTGGAATCGCAGTAGCTGTATTCCTCCTCTGCGGTTGGTTATTCAGCCGGATGGGTGGCGAGTTCATTCCTCAGCTCGATGAAGGGGATATCGCTTTTCACATCATTATGAAACCGGGAAGCTCCCTGGCCGAAGGGGTGGAAACTTCGACAAGGATCGAAAAGCTTCTTCTGGCAGAATTTCCGGAGATAAAACAGGTGATCAGCCGTTTCGGTGTCTCTGATGTCCCCACAGATCCCATGCCCATGGACATAGGCGATAGCTTTATCATCCTGAAGGACAAGGATGAGTGGGTTTCTGCAGAAACCAAGGATGAATTGATCGAAAAGATCAAAGCCACTTTGAATCTGGTCCCGGGGGTGAGTTACGAGTTTACCCAACCTGTCGAGATGAGATTCAATGAACTGATCTCAGGGGTGCGGGAGGATATTGCCGTTAAGTTATATGGGGAGGATCTCGAGGTATTGGCAGCCAAAGCCCGGGAGATGGGAAACATTATCTCCGGAATCGAGGGAGTGGCAGATATGAAAGTGGAAGCCACCACAGGGCTGCCTCAGATCACTATCGACTACAACAGGGAAAAGCTTGCTCAGTACGGGCTGAATATCGAGGAACTCAATACGCTGGTTCAAACGGCCTTCGCCGGAGGAAAGGCAGGAACCGTATTCCAGGGTGAAAGGCGTTTTGACCTGGTAGTCAGGCTGGCAGAAGGCTACCGCAAAAACATTGATAACCTTAGAAACCTTTATGTGAACCTGCCAAACGGATCTCAGATCCCGCTCCGGGAAATAGCGGACATCAACTATCAGTCCGGGCCGATGCAGATCAGCAGGGACAATACGAATCGCAGGACCTATGTCGGGATCAATATCAGGGACAGGGATGTCAAATCTGTAGTGGAGGATATCCAGGAACGGCTGGATGCCCAGCTCGATCTGCCTGCGGGATATTATATACGCTATGGAGGAGCCTTTGAGAATTTCGAGCGGGCGAGCAAACGCCTTCAGGTGGTTGTTCCGATAGCCCTTTTCCTTATTTTTATCCTGATCTATTTCGCGCTGAAATCTTTTAGACAGACCAGTATGATCTACGTTGCTATTCCTCTTGCAGCAATCGGTGGAATTATGGCCCTCTGGCTGCGGGACATGCCCTTTAGTATATCTGCGGGAGTCGGATTCATCGTGTTGTTCGGTGTTGCTGTTCTCAACGGGCTTGTCCTGATCAGCGGCCTGAATGAATTGGAGGCAGAAGGTGTGAAAGATCTTAAAACGAGGATCCTGAAGGGAACGCGAAGGAGAATCCGGCCAATTCTATTGACTGCTCTTACCGATGTTTTGGGATTTCTTCCCATGGCTGTTTCGATCTCCGCCGGAGCTGAGGTTCAAAGGCCTTTGGCAACCGTGGTTATTGGAGGAATGATCACTTCCACGCTGCTGACCCTGTTTGTGCTTCCAATTCTGTATAAATGGGTGCAGCAACCGGGGCAAATGACTCTTAGGGGGAATAAAAGAGTGGTGGCTGGCGTGCTTATCATCTTTGTGATGATATCTCCTGCCATAGCAAAAGCCCAGGATACAATTGTTCCTTCGCTACCGCAAGGCCTCCAGCAGATTGCGGTTCAGGATACGCTTCCTTCGGTATCCTTAGACCAGGCTATCGACCTGGCCCTGGAATATTATCCATTGCTCCAGATGAAGGAACTCGAGATCCGTCAACAGGAAGCTTTAAAGAAAACCGCCTGGGATTTCGGGGTTTCCGAGGTTTATACGGGCGGAGAGGAAATCGACAGTAATACCGGGATCTACACCACCATCGGTATCCGTCAGCAGGACATCGACCTGTTTGAGATTGCTCCTAAACTTCGGGTTCAGAGGCATCGGGTAACCCTGGCCCAGAAAGCTCTGGCACTTTCCCAGCTCCAGGTTGTCACGGAGGTAAAACAGGCCTGGACGAAAGCATTTGTTACCAAGCAGCAGTACAAAACTTTGACACGGCTACACGGCATATATCAAAGTTTTGAGAGCGCTATGTCCTTAAGATATGAGGTAGAATCCATTTCCAGACTGCAATGGCTCTCGGCCAGGAACAAGCTGGCTCAAATCCATCTTGAGCAATTGCAGGCACAGCATGATTATCGGAGCGCGCTTGAAAAATTAAACCTTTGGCTGGGGGAGGTGCAGTTTTACACTGTTCCTGATGAGCTCGGTTCTGAATTTCAGATAAACGGTCCTCTTAATCCCCAGGACATCGAGAATCATCCTTTATTACAGTTCTCCCGTCAGCAGGTCCAGGTGGCTCAGGCGGAGCAAAAAGCCACCAAAGCACAATTATTGCCTGACCTGAGTCTCCAGGGTGGATTACAGGAGGTTCATGGACAACAGGGATTTTACAGCTATCAGATCGGGATAAGTATTCCTTTTCTTGACCCTGGATCCTATGGAAGAAGCCAGGCTGCGGATTTCGAGGCTGAAATCCAGAGCAAATCCGCAGAATTGGATCAGGCTAAATTCCGGATTGATTTTCTGCAGGCTCTTCAGGAGTATCAGAAATGGCAGAGTTCATGGCGTTTTTATAAAGAGGAGGCACTACCCCTCTCAGCAGAGCAGCAGACCGGAGCTTTACTCGCCCTTGAAGAAGGGGCATTGACCTACGAAAATTTTATCCGGATGCTGGAGGATGTCGTAGAGGTAGAACTCGATGCGCTGTATGCCCTGGAAAAATATCTCGAGGCAGTCACACAACTTCAATATTATCTCAATTCAAAGTCAAACTAGATGAAAATGATATTTAAACATAACCAGGGGATTCTGATCTGGGCCCTTTCATTGGCACTTTTTTCCTGTAAAGACGACCCCCGGAATTCCGAACATGCTGATCCTGGTCACCACGGAGAGGAAGAAGCACATGCCGAGGGTACCGAAGCCATGCTGACCCAGCAGCAGTTTGATGCCCTCGGCATGGAGGTTGAGAAACTCCAGGAAAAGAATCTGGCCTCTTTTGTGCAGGCTAATGGAAAGCTGGAGGTGCCCCCTCAGAATGAAGCTGCAGTTACTGCCGTCATGGGAGCTAATATCTCCCGGATCATGGTCATTGAGGGAGAGCAGGTCCGCAAGGGAGAAACCTTGGCCTACCTTACCCATCCCGATCTGGTAAAAGTTCAGACCGAATTTCTCAACGCCTATAATGAACTTGTACTGCAGGAAAAGGAATACAAGCGACAGAAGACCCTTTACGATGCCGGGGTCGGATCCGGGGAAACCTTCGAAAGGGCAGAGGCAGCCCTTCAAATCGCAAGGGGAAGGGTAGAGGGGCTTCGGTCACAGCTAAATTTGCTGCATCTCAATCCCGACAGGATCCTTCAGGGAGAATTCTACCGACAGATTCCGGTGGTATCTCCGATTTCAGGGGCAGTGCAGGAGGTACATGTTAAAACAGGGCAATATGTTCAGGCTCAGACCACTTTGTTCGAAATTGTCAACACCCATCATATTCATGCAGATCTCTTGGTCTTTGAGGGTGATGTGTCTCAGGTTCAGGAAGGGCAGGAGGTTCATCTCACCGTAGAAGCGCTTCCAGGGAAGGATATCAAGGCAGAGGTGCTTTCGGTTGGGAAAATGTTTCGGGAAGACCCCAAGGCGGTCAAGGTACACGCGGAATTAAAGCAAAAGCCTGAGGATCTGATCCCGGGGATGTATGTCAGGGGCCGTATTCTTACCGATAGCACCAGGACTAGCGCCTTGCCGGAAAGTGCGATCGCCAGGGAAGGTGATCAGTATTTCGTCTTTTCGGCTGAGCGGGAAGGGGAGAGCTGGAGTTTCAAACCGATAGAAATTCGTCCTGGAGCGAGCTCCGACGGCTGGACTGCGGTAAAATTCCTGTCCTCACCAGAACCGGATACGGAATTTGCCCATAACAATGCCTATTACCTTATGGCCCAGATGAACAAAGGAGAGGGTGGCCATGAACATTGATGGTGGTAATATTTACTGCTAAAGGCCCACTAAGTTACTTATGAACCTGTTTTTCCATTATATGTTGGTTTCCTTACCTCTATTCACCCAAAGGGTTCAAGTTCGATAAATGACCTTTGTACCTCTGACCGCTTTTACTTTGTCAATGGTCTTCTGGAGTCTGCTTAAACAATAACATAATTTTCATCTTTCTCCTGGGCATGCCTGCCATCCTAAAAGGACACTTACTGAATTAAAGGAGGAAATCCAGGATCTTTCCGAGTAGAAAGCGAGTCACCAACAACGGTATTCGTTGCCCAACCTTATGGTGACCAGAGGTACTTGGCTTGAAGATACTTTTGTCGGAGGTCAAGGGGATCATTTAAGAAACAAGTCCCGGGATTGTGGTGTGGGAACCATACATCTGTCTTTTTTTCCGAACCAGTTGTAGCGATTCCGTGCAATAAAGCTGTAGATGGCGTCACGGAAACCTTCGGGAAGTACCTTCAGGTGCCGCAGCCAAGAGTACTTGTCCAGGTGACCGGCTATCATAAGGACGGCAGTTGATTTGTGGTAGTACGCAATCCCCGGCTCAATCAGGAGGATAGAATCCAGCTGTGCGGTATCTATTCCCCTTTCATTGATGATCTGGCGGCCGATCTCGCTTTGAAGAGGTACAAAACGAAAGATGTCATTCTTGTCATGGCGGATGATCTTCTGCACCGATCTGTTGCAGAGGTTGCAGATCCCATCGAACATGATGATCTTCTTGTTTTCCGGAAAATTTATCATTTTTATTTCGTCTGTTTTTTCTTTTGGACCAGTTCCAGCTGGTCAACTGAGATCGAGGTGGTGAAAATGCCATAATTGACCTTGGCATTCCCTTTCTCGATGCTGTCTATGGTACCCACCGCCTTTCCTTCAGGCAGGCGGACCCGATCGCCGGCTTTGAGCACAGGCCGGGGTTTTTCTTCTTCGTTTTTTTTCTGTTCTTTCTGCTCCCGTTTCTTCTTCTGCCTGATTTCCTTTACCTTGGACTCGGCCTCCTTCAGAATTTTCTCTTCCTTCTCTTTTTGAGATTTCTTTTCTTTTGCCGTCTGCTTTTTTCGTTTGGAATTCTCCATTTCAACTATTTTGAGGAATTCTCCTATCAGATCTTTTTTCCTCTTGTTGTTGAAATATTTTTCGCTGAGATCATTGATCTTGCTCCCAAGATAGATCAGGCGCTGATTGCTGTCATAGAGTTCCTGAAAACTCTCGAGCTTCTGCTGAATTCGGGAATTCGTTTCTGCCAGTTTCTTTTTTTCCACTTCTGCATGCTGCTCTTTGTTTTTGAGGGCGCTGGTGGTCTTCTGAAGTTTAGATCGTTCCTTCTGAAGATCGGCAATGCTCTTATCAAACCTGATCTTCCCGCGCTCAACCTTTTTTTTGGACCTGTTGATCAGGCTGAAGGGAATGCCGTTCTTCTGGGCAACTTCAAATGTGAAGGAGCTTCCGGCCTCTCCAAGATGAAGTTTATACAAGGGTTCGAGAGTTTTCGAATCAAACAGCATATTGGCATTTGTCATATGCGGAAGCTCGTTTGCCAGCATTTTCAGGTTAGCATAATGGGTGGTTAAAATTCCGAAGGAACCACGTTCATAGAATACCTCAAGAAAGGTCTCGGCAAGGGCGCCTCCTAATTCCGGATCGCTTCCGGTCCCGAATTCGTCTATAAGAAACAGCGTTTTGTCATCGCATTTACGCAAAAAGGAGTTCATGTTTTTGAGCCTGTAGCTGTAGGTGCTCAGGTGGTTCTCGATAGACTGGTTGTCCCCAATGTCCGTAAGAATTTTATCAAAGAGACAGACCCTGCTGTAAGGGTGGACCGGGATTAGCATTCCGCTCTGGAGCATGAGTTGCAATAGTCCGACCGTTTTCAGCGTAATACTTTTTCCTCCCGCATTGGGTCCGGAAATCACGATGATCCTTTTATCTTCATTGAGGACAAGGGTCTGTGGAAAGGTCTTCTTGCGCTGCCTCCTGTTATTGAGAAGGAGCAACGGATGATACGCCTCACGCAGTTCGATTTCCCGCTCCTGACTGATCCTCGGAAGAACGCCATCGATTTCCCTGGCATACTTGACTTTCGAAGCAACGACGTCAATCTCCGAAAGCAGGTCTTGATATTCCTCCAGAAGTGGCCGAAATGGCCGAATCGAGCTAGTGAGTCGCTTTAGAATCTTCTTGATCTCCTCAGATTCTTCATATTGAAGGTTGTTGAGTTCTCTGGTATACATGTAGGTAGCCTCGGGCTGGATATAAACAATGCTTCCAGTTTTTGAATTTCCGAGAATTCCGCCTTTGACCTTCCGTCTGTGCATGGCCTTAACAGCAAGAACCCGGATATGGTCCACCACGGTTTCCCGGATATCATCGAGATATCCCAGGCTGTTATACTGGGTGAGGGCGCTAGTGAAACTCGAGTTAATCTGGCCCTTAACCTGATTGATCCTGCCGCGGGTCTCTTTGAGCAGTGCGGAGGCATCGTCGTGAACCTCACCATATCTGTCGACGATCCTGTTGATGTTTTCGATGATCTCTTCGGTGTAATCAACCCGGGTCACAACCTCGGCAAGGGAAGGATAGAGCTCCTGGAATTTTCGAAAAAAGCGGATCTGAGTATTGACAGTTTCAGAAATTCCGGCGATTTTCCTGAAACCTGCTGCCTCAAGCGTAGCCTCTTCGATACCAAGAAATTTAATCTCGCGGTCGATGGGATCGAAGCCATGATTCGGGACCGGGCTTTCCTGTTGATATGATAGGAGGTACTCCTGAGTCTGATTCAGCGCCGAGACTGCCTTGTCGTAAGAGGAAAAGGGTTTGATTTGAAGAATCTTCTCCTTTCCTCGAGAAGTCACGGCAAACTTGCTGATCTGTTCTCGGACGACGGGAAATTCCAGATCAGAGAGGGTCTTGGCACTGATTTTAATCATAGGTAAAAATCCCTAATTTTGGGAGGCCGCAATTTAGTTAATAATATGACCTCCCTTATACCACCGGATTGGAAAATTAAGTTAAATGATGAGCTGCAGAAGCCCTATTTCCAGGACCTTCTGCAATTTATCGAGAAGGAGTATCAGGAGAAAGAATGTTTTCCTGCACCCCAAAATATATTCAATGCTTTTGTTTGTTCCCCTTTTGACCAGACCAGGGTGGTCATCATTGGCCAGGATCCCTATCACGGTTATGGACAGGCTCACGGTCTTTGTTTTTCCGTGCAACCGGGGACGAAAATCCCGCCATCCTTACTCAATATCTTCAAGGAGCGGAAAGAGGATCTGGGAAAGCCAATACCCCGATCCGGAAATCTCTCTCATTGGGCACACCAGGGTGTATTGATGCTCAATGCGACCCTTTCGGTGAGATCAGGAGCGCCAAAGTCCCACTTCGGAAAAGGCTGGGAAAGGTTCACCGATGCAGTAATTGAAAAGCTTTCCCGGGATAGGGAACATCTGGTTTTCCTCCTGTGGGGAGGCCCCGCCAGAAAGAAGGGTCAAAAGATTGATGCAGCGCGTCATCTTATTCTGACAAGCGGACATCCTTCCCCTCTGGCGGCCATCAGAGGTCACTGGTTCGGCAACAGACATTTTAGCCGCACCAATGAATATCTGAGGGCGACAGGTCAGGAACCCATCGACTGGTAGATTAAAACCTGTATCCCATATTTACGCTCGGCAGGACCACAATATCCGGAGAATCCGGATGGAAGAGGTTTCGGCCAAGGCCAAAGGACAGATCGAGCAGGAAACCGTTCGGAGCCATATATTTGCCACCGATCCCTACTCCCAGTGCCAGATCTGTAAAATTCAGGGGCACTTCCTGAGTCTGGGTCTGTCCCGGAAAAACTGGATCAGGCTGTTCTACCTCCTTTTCATTGACTCCAGTTGAGAACATCCCAAAGCCTTCGGCATAGAAACCCCAGGCGCGCCTTTCCTCCTTTAGAAAGAACTTCAGTCCTGCGGTGAGGGAAAAATCCTTGGCATAGACCCGAGAGAGATCGACGTCCTCTCCTTCATTCTTATCAAAGACCTTGGCGAAAACATCTACTCCCAAACTGCTATAGTCACTGAGTATTCTTTCGTATCCCGCGTCCAGGGCTCCAAATATTATGAGATTCAGGACATTTACACTTAATTCATTCCGATTAACAACATCCTGAGAATCCGCTTCCGGTAAGTCCTCTTCCTGGGCAAACCCGGATGTAGTGAAGAGGAGTAAAACGGCCATAAGGAATACAGTAATTTTAGTCATTTATAAAAATTTTTCATTGGTTATAAAACTGGCATTTTCCCGGATTTCAGAGATCAAATTCAGTTCAAAAAGCTGCTCCTGAACCTTTCCGATTTCCAGGACAGATAATTGTTTTTGGCTCCACCTGGTAAGTTTCAGCCACTGTTCAATATCGTCCTTTTTTTGCTGGTACCGATGTGACAAGGCCAGTTCGATGCCAGGTATCTCTTTGAAACTGCTGGTCACTTCATTTAGGGTTTTGAGCATGACCAGAATGGAGGCCGGCTCCCTTTGAAGAAATTCCCTTCGGACTGCGATCACAAAACATGGCCAGGGAGTAGGACAATCACCGATCCTGCGGAAGACGTCTTGGTCCACAAGAGGTTTTGTGGTAAAATGCTCCCATAAGAAATAGCCTTCCCTCTTTTCGGAAAGAGCCCGGACCGCGCCTTCCAGGTCTCCTGTCTCTTCAAATTCCAGTGCAGAGATATCCCAGTCCAAATTTTTGGCATTTACATAAGCCATTAGGTGACTTCCAGATCCCTTGCGGCTGATGGCGATTTTCTGGTTCCTTAAATCCTCAAGCTTATGAAGCCTGGAATTCGCTGCAACATGAATGCCCCAGATAAGGGGAGAACCGATATACTCCTGTACGATTAGACTCGGATTTCCCCTGTGGATATCCCGGATAATCCCTTCTGTCAGAATGACGGAGACGTCAATTTCTGCCTCTCGGAGCGCCTTGCACATGGCTCCTGTGCCTTCTGGAAAATCTTTCCAGCTTAGATCCAGGCCATTGTTCTGAAATCTTCCTTCTTCAAGGCAGAGATGCCAGGGAAGGTTAAAGTGCTCAGGAACACCTCCGACCTTAATTGTCTTCATCACTGTGCTTTTTTTTGAGGTAGCGGTGGATTTCCACCTGGGACCGAATGGGTTTTTCTCCAGCTTGCTGCGCTACATAGGTATTGCTTTCCTCCGGATCCTGTATCCTTGCCTTGACGTTGTCCGCGAGTTGTATATTGAGGATGTCCCTGAACTCCTGGGCGATATCGGGATCGTAAATTGGCGCTATCACCTCAATTCTTCGATCGAGATTCCGGGTCATCCAGTCCGCGCTTCCGAAGAACAGTTCCTGGTCTCCGCCGTTCTCAAACAGATATATTCTGCCATGTTCGAGAAAGCGGTCGAGGATACTCGTCATATAGATATTTTCACTCAGGCCCTCTACTCCGGGATACAGGCAGGTAAATCCTCTGACCAATAGCCTGATCTTGACTCCCGACTGGCTTGCCCGGTAAAGCAGTTCGATAAGCTCCGCATCCTCAAGACTGTTCATTTTGGCGGTTATTGCCGCTTTTTTGCCCATCTCGGCATTGAGGATTTCCCTGTTGATCATATCCGAAAAACTCTTCCGTGTCGAAAATGGAGAAATCAGGAGGTGTTTCGCTCGTGGGATGATCAGGTCTCCTTCCAGCACCTTGAAGACCCTGGAGAGTTCACTGGTAATTTTTTTATGGGCGGTGAAAAGGGCATGATCACAATATATCTTGGCGGTTTTGCTATTGAAGTTGCCTGTACCGATATAAGCATAATGTTTTTTCTTTCCTTCTTCCTCCCGCGTGACAAGCAGGATTTTGGAATGGACCTTGATCTTCGGATAACTGTAGATCACCGTGGCCCCTTTCTCATCTAATTTCCGGCCCCAGTCTATATTGTTTTTCTCGTCGAAACGCGCTTTGGCCTCTATAAATACAGTTACTTTTTTTCCGTTTTCCACAGCCTGAAGCAGGGCAGACGTCAATACAGACTCATCAGCGATACGGTAGATGGAAATTTTGATTTCCCTGACTTTCTCGTCGGTTGCTGCTTGCTGGAGAAAGCGTTCAACATAGGTGAAGGGCATGTAGGGAAAGTGAACCGAAAGGTCTTTTTCAGAGATGTCCCTGAAGTAATCCTGACTGTTTTCCAGCACCCGGTGCTTAACAGGTTCCATGGGCTCAAAATGAAGCTCGGGATTGTGTGTAGGGTCAGGGAAATCCAGAAAATCGCTGAAATTGTGATAGGTTCCCCCTGGCATCATATCTATTTTCCCAAGTTTGAGAATCTTCCTGATCTTTCGCATTACCTCAGGGGGCATTTCAGCATCGTACAAAAGACGGGTTGGCTGTCCGTCCGTCCGCTGTTTTAAGGACTCATAGATCTTTTCAGCCAATAGACCGTCGACCTCGTCATCGATATAGAGTTCAGCGTCTCTGGAGAGTTTGACCTCATAAACGCCAGCTACTTTAAACTCCTTGAATAAATCAGGTATTTGCTCCTTCACAATATCATCCAGGAAGGTGATCCGATGCTCGTCGTTTTCCGAAGATAACGTAATGAATCGGCGGCAGTGTTCTACGGGAATGTTGACCACTCCGAAGTTCTCCTCACCGGCAAAGGTCACAATAAAATAGAGTTCGTTATTCCGAAGGAAAAGATCTTCTCCCTGGTCCACCTTGATAACTCGCGGCTTTATGTACTTGCGGACTTTCTCGAAAAATGCGTCTGCTTTCTCTTTGTGGTGCTTCCTGTAATGTTCCTGATGAACCAGGAATATCCCCTTTTTTTCCAGCTCCGGAACGATTTCTTTATGGTAGATCCTCCCGAATTTATCCTGCTGCTGCTTTACGATCTCCAGGATCTCTTTTACGATCCGGTTTGGCTTGAGGGCCAGTTTTTTCCGGATGCTTTTTTCAACCCTTTTCATCTGGCGCAACTGGGATACCCTTACCTGGAAATATTCGTCGAGATTCATCGAGAATATGGCGAGGAATTTCAACTTTTCGTAAAGGGGTGTAACGGGATCCTGGGCCTCCTGAAGAACTCTTTCATTAAAACTTAACCAGTTAAGATCACGGTGCCTTAGCTTTATATCCTCAGGCTTTAACATAGAAGGGAATTTAACCAAAAATACGAATATGGGGTAGTCTTGAGATTAATTTTCTGTTAAAGAAGCCGCGTCAGGCAGTGAGCCGTTCCAGCGCAAATGCGATCAATTCTTCCACCGTTTTATTCCCTCTTTTGGTGAAGGTTCCGTTCGCCCGGTTTGCAATGATTGCGTTGAGAGACACCGCTTTGTGGCCAAGCAGGCTGGCCAAACCGTATATGCCAGAAGTCTCCATCTCGAGATTGGTGATTCGGTGTCCTTTATGATGGAAGGAGGCGAGCCTGCTGTTGTGCCTATCATCTCGGAGGGGTAACCGCAGTACCCTTCCCTGTGGCCCATAAAACCCGGCATTAGTGCCCGTAAAGCCGGACATTATCCTGGGATCTTTGAATTTTTCAGCAAGACCTGCATCACAGGAAACCACATAAGGCCTGCTTCCCTGGCCATTGAGTTCAAGGTGCTCCTCAAGGGCTGTGGTCATCTCAGGCATTTGTACGTGCCTGCTATCATAATAATGCAGCAAGGAGTCAAACCCTGCAGCCAATTCACTTAACAGGAAAGAATCCACCGGGATATCGGGCTGAATGGAGCCGGAGGTTCCGATCCGGATGATTTCAAGGGAAACCAGCTTTTCCCTGACCTGTCTTGTGGTAAAATTAATATTGGCCAGGGCATCGAGTTCATTGAGCACAATGTCGATGTTATCCGTTCCAATCCCCGTTGAAACCACGCTGATCCTTCGGCCATTGAGTTCGCCGGTCTGGGTATGGAATTCCCTTTTTTGCATTCGGATTTCCACCCGATCGAAGTGTTGGGTGAGTAATGGAACCCGATCCGGATCTCCAACAAGAATGATGGTTTGCGCAAGCTGTTCCGGAATCAGATTAAGGTGATAAATACTGCCATCGGGATTAAGGATCAATTCAGAAGGAGCCAATGCATCCATATTACAACTTTAAAATGTCGTGGTCCTGGGGGTTATACAGGAAATCGTACTTCCTTGCTCCGCCATAATATTCCTCATCCTTTAGCAACTGATAAAAATTTTTCTTCCCTTCCAGGGCCTTCATCCCGTTTTCATTGAGTTTGACCTCCTCCTCCGAAACGGTATAGAAGACGGAGAGGCGATCGATCACCCGCTGCATCTGAGCATCGACATATCCGTAGTACCCCTGGTATTTCAGGGCATACCCCAAAAGGTGATTCAGGGACTTTATCCGGTGTTCGGAGATGAGCCTAAGCACATTGTTCTCCAGACTGTTGAGGCCATTCTGTGTGCTAGGGAAACGTTCGATATGCGCCCTGATACAACTGGAGAGATACTCGAAATTGGTCGACTTGCTGATCTCCGAGATCAGGCGCTTGGGTTTATTCCCGCAATAGAGCTCATAAATCAACTCAGCTGTTGCAATATCATCCAGAGTTAAGGGAATCCTGTTCTTATAGTGCCGAATTAGGCTTTTCGGGGAAAGCTCAGAAAGGGGAGCCATCTCCTTTTCTCCCTTGAGCTTCTTATTGCACAGGAGATACAGTGGGAATTTTTTGTTCTGTTGTTGCAGGAAACTGATGGCGGCGAGCATATTCATATGGGAGAAAAGGTCGAACTCAAACCACAGGACGATTTCGTCGTAAGCCGCAATACTTCCCAATTTTTCTAGCTCCAGAAGAAAATTGCTCCGGTATTCCTCCTGGGTGACGCCATAGGCCTCCCTGAGGAAATTCTGGCGAAGTCGGATGAATTGTTCATCTCCTACATCAAATGTACAGGGACCTTCGCAGAGCATCTCTCTCCAGGTTATGATCTCCCCTTCGAGTCCAAGTTGCTGAACCAGGAAGGTAAGGTCGTCGCCATTGACCAGGTGTAAATAGTTTTTCTCTACCATAGGTGCTGAATTAACCTCCGACGCGCTTCACACGGAAACCCTTATTCCGAAGATAGTCCATAACTTTTTCGCGTACATCCCCCTGAATGACTATCTCACCATCCTTGACGGAACCGCCGACACCGCATTTTTTCCGAAGCTCTTTTCCCAGATCCGCAATTTCCTGGTCTGTTCCCATCATGCCTTTGACGACCACTACCTTTTTTCCTGCCCGGCCTTTTGAACTATAATGGGCTTCTAGAAGTTGCTCGGAAGCAGGAATATCCCCTGAACCCTGCTTCTGATCATCCTCCGGAACAAAATCCTCGTTAGTCGAAAACACAAAACCTCCCAGATCCTCAAGGCCCAGTTTCTTCTTTGCCATTTCGGTTATTTTTTGAGTCCGATCTCCACAAGCCGCTGATGGAGAAATTCTCCGGCGGTAATATCGGGATATGCCTTTGGATGTTCTGCATCAATACACTGCTCCAGACAGTTTAGGGGCATTTCGCTTCTCGGGTGCATGAAAAATGGGATGGAATATCGGGGTACGTGCCACTGCTCTTTAGGTGGGTTGACCACGCGATGGATCGTAGAGCGCAATTTATTGTTGGTATGGCGTTCGAGCATATCCCCTACATTAATAACGAGCTCATCCTCTTCAGGAATGGCATCGATCCACTCACCGTCTTTTCGCAATACCTGCAGGCCCCCTTCCGAAGCCCCCATCAAAAGCGTGATCAGGTTGATGTCTCCGTGAGCACCTGCCCTAACCGCTCCCTTCGGCTCCTCCGTGATCGGAGGATAATGGATCGGTCTCAGGATGCTGTTTCCATTGCTTGCCCAGTGGTCGAAGTAATGCTCATCCAGGCCCAGGTAAAGGGCCAGGGCCCGCAGTACGTAAATTCCGGTTTTTTCCAGCATCCGGTATGCCTCCATCCCGGTATGATTGAAATCCTTGAGTTCCTCCACATGAACGTTTGCGGGATATTCCTCTGTAAGATCAGCATCTTCAGATGGCTCCTGCCCGAAATGCCAGAATTCCTTGAGATCTCCTTCCTTTTTGCCCTTAGCGTGTTCCTTTCCGAAGGAAATGTATCCCCGTTGTCCGGCCAGGCCTTCAATCTCATATTTCTTTTTGACTTCCAGGGGAAGGGCGAAAAAGGATTTCACTTCTTTGTAAAGCTCCTCTACCAGTTCATCGCTGAGGAAATGGTTCTTCAGGGCGACGAATCCGATTTCCTCGTACGCCTTTCCAATTTCATCTACAAACTTTTGTTTCCGACTCGGATCTTCTGAGAGAAAATCAGCGAGATCAACACTGGGGATATTTTTCATATAGGTCAATGTCGTTAATGTGTATTACAAATTTACATAAATTCCTTCGAGATTTTAGGCGCCGCTCATTTCTGGTAAACAGACAGGCATTTTGACTATTTTTGAGAAAGGATTTTTTTATGGAATCAGCTACGACTTCATTTCTCAACAATATTTCATATTCCAAAGGCCAATTACAGGATGGGGAACTGCTCGATCTATACAAGGCCATGCTCAAACCGAGGATGATAGAGGAAAAGATGCTTATCCTGTTGCGGCAGGGGAAGATATCCAAATGGTTCAGCGGGATTGGACAGGAAGCTATCGCAGCAGGGGTTACCCTGGCTCTCGATCAGGATGAATACATCCTTCCCATGCACCGGAACCTAGGGGTGTTCACCACCCGAAAAATACCTCTGGAACGGCTCTTTGGCCAGTGGCAAGGGAAGGCATCAGGCTTCACCAAAGGGAGGGACCGGAGCTTTCATTTCGGCACCCAGGATTTCAGGATTATCGGGATGATCTCCCATCTCGGGCCTCAGCTGGGGGTTGCCGACGGAATAGCACTTGCCCATCGCCTGCAAAATGAAAAAAAGGTCACTGCGGTCTTTACAGGGGAAGGGGGGACTAGTGAAGGGGATTTCCATGAAGCCTTGAATATCGCTTCGGTGTGGCAGCTACCTGTACTTTTTTGTATAGAGAACAACGGTTACGGACTTTCGACCCCGGTAAAGGAGCAGTATTTTTGTGAAGATCTGGCTGATCGTGCGGCCGGTTACGGGATGGAATCGAGGATCATCGATGGGAATAATATTCTTGAGGTCTTCAAAGAGGTCTCAAGCCTGGCCAGGGAACTAAGGGAAAAGCCACGGCCTGTCCTCCTGGAGTTCAAGACCTTTCGGATGCGCGGGCATGAAGAGGCAAGCGGAACGAAATATGTACCTGGATCCCTGATGGAGCACTGGGCCCAAAAGGATCCTGTCGAGAATTTCAGGGGGTACCTTCATTTGGAAGGGGTCCTCACTCCTGAACAGGATCAGGAATTCCATCAGGAGATCAGGCAGGAAATCGAAACCGCCCTCGGAAAAGCCAATGCGGAACCGGAAATAAGCTTTGATCATGAGGGGGAACTCGAAGATGTTTATGCACCCTATTCCTTTTCAGCCATTCCGCCAGAGGGGGAAACCCGGGAGATACGCTTCATAGATGCGATTTCCGAAGGTCTAGGATCTTCTATGGAGCGCCATCCCAATTTGGTCCTTATGGGGCAGGATATCGCGGAGTATGGTGGGGTCTTTAAGATCACCGAGGGATTTGTCTCCCGATTCGGAAAGGAGAGGGTCAGGAATACCCCGATCTGCGAATCCGGAATCGTCGAGACAGCCATGGGCTTATCTATCAAGGGAATGAAGGCAATGGTGGAAATGCAGTTCGCTGATTTTGTGACCAGCGGTTTCAACCCTATTGTGAACTATCTTGCAAAATCCCGCTATCGTTGGGGCCAGGCGGCTGACGTGGTGATACGGATGCCTTGTGGTGCAGGGGTAGGAGCAGGCCCATTCCACAGCCAGACCAATGAAGCCTGGTTTACAAAGACTCCGGGATTAAAGGTGGTTTATCCTGCTTTTCCTTTTGATGCGAAGGGACTGTTATGCACCGCCATTGAGGATACCAATCCTATCCTTTTCTTTGAACATAAGGCCCTTTATCGCAACGTCAGACAGGAAGTGCCGGTGAATTACTATACGATTCCCTTTGGGAAGGCGGTCAGGCTTAAAGAAGGAACTGACATTACAATCGTGACATACGGTGCGGGGGTGCATTGGGCCCTGGAGATTCTGGAGGAGTTTCCACAGGTGCAGGCGGATCTCCTGGATCTCAGAACGCTGCAGCCTCTGGATACCACGGCGGTTTTCGATTCCGTAAAAAAGACGGGGAAAGCCATTATACTGCAGGAGGACACTTTATTCGGAGGAATAGCATCGGATCTTGCCGCTCTGATCAATGAGACCTGTTTTCAGAATCTTGACGGACCCGTCCTTCGGGTCGGCAGTTTGGAGACCCCTGTACCTTTCGCACCAGCCCTTGAGAAGGGCTTTCTTCCAAAAGATCGGTTCCGGGAAAAATTACAGGAATTATTGAAATTTTAAGAAAAAGTTAATTTATTCTCTTCTTTGTTAATACTTCTTTACAAAATACTTGTTAAATAAGTAATAATCTTTTGTTCAGCGGGGAGCCGGGGCGTAAATTAGATCGACTAACTAATACTTTGATATTATGATACGACTAATCGTAATCTTCCTGATCATAGCCTTAATTGCTGCTATCTTTGGATTCGGGGGGATAGCCGAAGGTGCTGCGGAGATCGCGCAGATTATCTTCTACATCTTTCTTGTCCTTCTGGTCATTGCGCTTATCAGCAGACTGTTCAGAAGATAGTGAGGAAATGTACTATGGTCCAATGGTGGTGTGCTTCATACCCCATTGGATTTTTTTAATAAAAAAATCAAAAAAAATGAAGAAGATTCCACTATTGCTTATCACGGCGCTGTTTTTGATCTCCTGTGGAGGTAGTGCAGTGGTCCAGGAAGCGCGAAAAACCATGGATGGTAATTGGACCCTGACCAGTGTAAGCTTTCCAGGAAACGAGGAAAACCTGGAGGTAACGCTGTTTGACGGAATTCCGGCAAGATGTCTGGAGAACAGTTCCTGGATGTTCGTTTCCAATAACAACACCGGATCCTTCCAGACCTCGGGAATTAACTGTGATTCGCAGCCGAGTTTCTTTATCTGGTCCATCAGTGAAACGGATGCAACTACAGGAAACTATGATCTCATGTTTAAACCGACAGATGAGGACTATGAATCCACAATGGGTAATGCCGGATACAGGATTGACCTGAGTACAGTTTCCGCAGACGAGATGGTCTGGGAACAAACCGTAAATTTTGAAGGTCAGCCTTTTACCATTAGAATGAACTTTAATAAAAACTAAAGATGAGAACTTCACTAAACAGAATTTTTGCAATCGTATTGACAGGTACAATTTTTTTCGGCTGCGATGCCGTCAGAAATGCCAATAATAAACAAAAAGGTGCCGTAATCGGTGCAACCGGAGGTGCAGTAGTAGGCGGTGTTATAGGTAACAACGTGGGCGAAGGCAATACTGCTCTGGGAGCCATTATAGGAGGAGTTGTAGGGGGAGCTGCCGGGGCGTACATCGGTGACCGAATGGATGAACAGGCCAAGAAAATAGAGGAGGAAATTCCAGGAGCAGAGGTCGAACGGGTAGGAGAAGGAATCAATGTCACCTTTGATGAGACAAGCGGGGTGTATTTCGATACCGAGGAGTACAGCATCGAGGGAGAATCCCGGGAAGCCCTGACCGAACTGGCCGACATCTTCAAGGAATATCCGAATACCAATATCCTTGTGGAAGGACATACCGACAACACGGGTAGTGATGCATACAATCTGACCCTTTCCAAAAACCGAGCCCAGGCGGTGACCACCTTCCTGGTCAACAATGGGATCTCCCAGGGAAGGATTGAAACCAAATGGTACGGCGAATCACAACCGAAGTATGACAATTCCACTGTGGAAGGCAGAAGTAAGAATAGACGTGTGGAACTGGCTATTGTTGCCAACGAGGAGCTGATTGAAGAAGCGCAGAGAGAGACCGGAGATACCGGTACAGAAAATTAGGCCATTGTTTGTTTTACAATATAAAGCCCGGTATTCCGGGCTTTTTTACACCCTATAACTTTCCAGGTGCACGATTTGATCATCATAGGAGGAGGTCTTGCAGGATTGACTGCTGCCATTCATCTTTCCCGGGAGGGAAGGGAGGTAGTTCTTTTTGAAAAGGAGGAATTTCCGCACCATAAGGTATGTGGGGAGTATCTTTCCAGTGAGGTTCTGCCATATCTAAACGATCTTGACCTTGATCTTTATGAATTGGGACCTGCGCGAATAAAAAAACTACAATTCAGCACGCGCGAGGGCAGGGAGATCAACGCTCCCTTACCCTTGGGCGGCCTTGGCATTAGTCGCTATGCTCTGGACTTTTACTTGTACCAGAAGGCTCTCGAAGCCGGGGTCAGAATCCTTCCTCAGAAGGTTTTGGAGGTGGCATTTGCACAAAGGAATTTTGAGGTTACCACGACAGCGGGCACCTACAGGGCCCTACAGGTATTTGGGGCCTTTGGTAAAAGAAGTATTCTGGATAAGAAGCTTCGGCGTCGGTTTTTTAATTCCCCATCTCAATGGGTAGCGATAAAGCAACATTACGAAAATCAGGAGTTCCCGGAAGACATGGTAGGACTTCATAACTTTCGTGGTGGGTATTGCGGATTGTCCCGGACAGAAACCGGCCGGGTCAATGTCTGTTACCTTGCCTCTTATAAAAGTTTTAAACGTCATGGGAATGCCGAGGATTTTCTGAACCATGAAATCAGACGGAACCCATATCTGGATCGGTTTTTTTCCAGGGCTGAACCGATCTTTGACAAGCCCCTGGCTATTGCACAAATATCCTTCTCCAAAAAGGAGCGAACCTTAGATCAAATGCTGATGATCGGTGATGCGGCTGCGCTTATTCATCCACTTTCCGGAAACGGGATGGCCATGGCCATTCATTCCGGCAAGCTTGCCAGTGAAGCTTATCTGAACCATCTAAAGGATCGGCAGGCCATGGCTGCACAGTACAGGAAGAGCTGGAACCGGAGTTTCAGCAGGAGACTTGCTGCCGGAATGTTGCTTCAGCGGGTTCTGCTCAATGAACGTGCCTCGGGGATTTCTCAAAGGATGCTTTCGATGGTGCCTTTCCTGATGCCGGAATTGATCAGAATGACTCATGGAAAACCTATTAAATGAAAAGGTTCAGCACGCGATATCGCAGCACGGAAAAAGAGATCCTTGATGAAATCGATCTAGAAAAAAAGGACCTCAGGGAGGTATTTTCTGATCTGGACAGGGTGAATCGTGTTCTGGGAGGTAACCAAATAACATTGTCGGGTTTGCAGAAGCTCTTGAGGAATTCATTGTGGCAGGAACCTCTAAAGATCCTGGACGTGGGATGTGGCAACGGCAGTATGCTCCGGAATGTTGCACTCTGGGGCAGGCAAAGAAACATCCGCATGGAACTTTTAGGGGTGGACCTCAATGCAACGGCAATAGAAATAGCCCGGGAACAATCAGCCGATTTCCCCGAGATTTCATTCCGGGTGATGGATGTTTTGTCCACAAGATTTACGGAGTGGAACTTTGATGTGATTTTATGTACCTTAACGCTCCATCATTTCCGGGATGAGGAAATTTTCGAGTTTCTGGAAAGGCTTTCTGACAAAGCCAGAATTGGGTTGGTGATCAATGACCTGGAACGGAACAAAGCGGCCTATTTCCTGTTTCGGGTTTTTAGTGCCCTCTTCCTTAAAAACAGGATCAGCAGATCCGATGGCCTGACTTCGATCCTGAGAAGTTTTCGCCTGGAGGATCTGGATGGATATGCCTCTCGTCTTCGGGTGAACAAAAATGAAATCAACTGGAAATGGGCATTCCGGTACCAATGGATAATTTTTAAGTAATTCTGGACTCCTATATGATACCAAACGCTACTTTTACGAGAAACTCTGTTTCACTCGTCAGATGAGGATTTTATCCCCTCTTTCTCATGTTCGGAGTAATCGGAGGAAACCACTTTCCTAAGACCCACTTTAAGCAGTTAAAATCCCTGGGTTACAGGAATATAATGTAATTGGAGTTAGATCGGTGTTTTTTTCGATTTATTCATCTGTCTGATAAAGATTTTACTAATGAGGACCTGAGGTGGGAAACCAAGAAGCAGGCAAACATCGGGCTGGACTTCGCCCTGTGGAAATTTCAGGCTGTCTTTTTTGAATTTTTCATTTCATCCCTTGAACTTCTTCCGCCCTTAACATCTCCTTCCGTTAAAATTTACTTTTCCTCGCCTTTTTTTTGACAGTCTATTCGTACTAATAATGGTTTAAAGGCTCCCAATTTTTCTTAAACATAGTGTTCCCGCCGAGATTACCTTGTTTCTCGTCGAAATTAAGATTGGCAATAAAAAAGCCTTCTCCCTATAAGATATCTTAGTCTAATAATAACCAAATCAAATTGTTATGAAAAAATTTTACTTATTGGTAGTGGCTGTCATCATGAGTTCTTGTTCCATGGAGGATGACTTGAAGGAATATGAACAACTATATCCTGTTCTTGAAGTTTCAGGAAGTACAACCGATAGTGCCTGTGAGGATTTGACCGCAGGTCCAGATAATTCCCGCACCATTACTCTGGCTGAAGCCGAGGTAATTGAAAGTTGGGATGAGGTACGAAAACTATTTTTGTCTCTCCTCGCAGAAGGAGTCTCAAGAGATGGCGAATTCGACCCCGAAATCTGGGATCTGATTGAAAGATTCAATAAAGAACCACTTGGGGAATTTACCACAGTTTACACTGTTACTGATGGGACTTGCTCGGATTCGGTTAAACTCACGATCACTGTAGTTGAAAAACTGTCAGATCCAACTTGCAGCATTTCAGCAGGTGGGGATAATACTATGACCATTACCCGGGCTGAGGCTGACGCTATTCCAAGTTGGGATGAAGTAAGAAAGCTTTATTTGAGTCTTTTAGATCCCGGGGTGCCACGAAACGGGAAGTTTGACCCCTCTATATGGGATTTGATCAATGCCTATGGTGAAAATCAGATCGGTAATTTTACCACCACTTATACAGTCGAAGATGGAGAATGCTCCGATTCTGTGCAGCTAACCATCACTGTCGTTGAAGGACCTGATTCAGATCCTACTTGTATCATCTCTGCAGGAAAAGATAACTCCACGACAATCACCATTTCTCAAGCGGAAGCCATTCCAAGTTGGGATGAAGTAAGAAAGCTTTACTTAAGCCTTCTGGATCAAGGGGTATCTCGGAATGGAAGTTTTGACCCTTCTATTTGGGATTTAATAAACGCATATGGACAAAACAAAATTGGTAGTTTCACCACCACTTACACCGTTACTGAGGGGGATTGCAGTGATTCCACCCAACTGACCATTAGAGTTGTACCTGATTCACCCTCAGATCCTACCTGTAACCTTACAGCTGGGCCTGATAATTCGAAAACGATCACCTATTCTGAGGCCGCTGCAATACCCAGCTGGGATGAAGCCAGAAAATTGTTTTTAAGTTTACTGGAGCCTGGAGTAAGCCGCAGTGGAAGTTTTGACCCTTCGATTTGGGATCTAATAAACGACTTTAACAAACGGGGTGTGGCATCCTATTCTACCACCTATACCGTGGTGGATGGTAACTGTACAGATTCTGTGGTACTCACGATACATGTGGTTTCCGATTAAGAAATTTAACTAAAATTGAAACCGGAGGGAGCCTGTAAGGCTCCTTCTTTTTTCTATTGGGAAGGTTATACAAAATTTTACTGTGGTTGATGTTGCACCGGTTCAACCTCTTTGATCGCCTTTGAAAGGAAATGGTTACTTTTAAGGCGTTCCTAATTCAAAAGTCTTGAACACCAAGAAGTAAAACGGATGTTATGCGCTTAAAGGTTGTCGGTGTCTCCAAACAACTTCCAGAATTTTCCCGTGAAACGAGGGAGGTAATTCCATATGTAGAGACCTGGCTGGACGGGCAGGAGGAAAGGTTCAGAAGGAAGGTTGTCAAGATCTTCGAAAATGCGGCTGTCGACAAAAGATATTCAATCATGGAGCCTTCTGAAGTTTTTTCGGCCACTTCTTTTGAACAAAAGAACGCGATTTACAGCAGGGAAGTTCGAAAACTCGGAAGAGCAGTGCTTCAGAAGGCCCTGGAAAATTCAGGTTGGGAACCTGATTCCGTGGATTACCTCATCACGGTGAGTTGCACCGGAATCATGATTCCCAGCCTGGACGCATATCTTATAAACGACCTTGACATGCGGCAGGATGTCGTGAGGCTTCCGGTAACTGAGATGGGATGTGCAGCCGGAATATCGGGAATGATATACGCCAAGAGGTTCCTCCAGGCGGTTAAGGGAAAACGAGCTGCGGTTGTGGCCGTGGAAAGCCCTACCGCGACCTTCCAGCTCAATGATTTTTCAATGGCCAATATGGTAAGTGCAGCTATCTTTGGGGATGGCGCAGCCTGTGTTCTTCTATCTTCAGAGGAGAATGCGGAGGGACCGGAAATAGTAGGGGAGGAGATGTATCATTTCTTCCATGCGACCCATATGATGGGGTTCGACCTTACTGATTCCGGACTCAAGATGGTTCTGGACCCTGAGGTTCCACAGGTGATCGCGGATCATTTTTCTCATATCGTTCATCCATTTCTAAAAAAGCACCACAGCAGCGTTGACCGGGTGCAACATCTCATCTTTCATCCCGGCGGGAAAAAAATTGTACAGACAGTTGAGGAACTTTTTGATACCTTGGGGAGAAATATTGATGAAACCAAGGAGGTGCTTCGGCGGTATGGTAACATGAGCAGTGTTACGGTACTCTACGTCCTCCAGCGGTTCCTGGAAAAAGATATTCCACCTGGAGAGCAGGGTCTGATGCTGAGTTTCGGACCCGGTTTTTCGGCGCAAAAAATCCTATTACAATGGTAAAAGACTTTGAAGGAAAAGATTATTGGGCGGTAATTCTCGGAGGGAGTAGTGGCCTGGGATACGCTTCTGCTAAAAAACTCGCACTCCATGGTATGAATATTATTGTCATCCATAGAGACCGGAAGGATGACCTTCCCGAAATCAAGGAATCCTTTGAGGAGATCCGGGGAATGGGGGTGGGATTTCACTCCTTCAATGTCGATGCTACCAGGCATGAACGCAGGGAGGAACTCGCTGGTCAGATCAGGGAGATCCTCGAGGAAAAAGGAAGGGTAAGGACGCTGCTTCACAGTATTTCAAAAGGAAACCTGAAAAGCATGCTGGGAGAGGAACCTACCCTGAAAAGCGACGATTTTCAGCAAACCATTGATGCCATGGCCATCAGCTTGTACGACTGGACCAAACTATTATATGATGCGGGACTTTATGCCAGGGATGCACGTATTTTATCCTTTACAAGCGAAGGAAACAGCAAAGCCTGGAAAGATTACGCTGCAGTTTCAGCAGCCAAGGTTGCCCTGGAAGCGATCACCAGAAGCATTGCCCTGGAATTTGCTCCCAAGGGAATTCGGGCGAACTGTATTCAGGCAGGGGTAACCGTTACCCGCTCCTTTCAGATGATCCCGGGATATGAAACCCTGCGGGTGCATGCGACAAAGCGGAATCCCTTCAAGAGACTGACCACTCCGGCAGATATAGGAAACGCAGTATATCTTCTGAGCAAGGACGAAGCCAGCTGGATCACCGGAACTATCATCCCGGTCAATGGAGGAGAGCATCTGAAATGACAGCGACGTCTGATGGAGCACATTCTACAACACCTGCCATATCAGGAGCCTTTTCTTTTTATAGACCACCTGGAGGAGATCTCAGACGACGGCGTTACAGGGACTTTTACCTTTGATAAGGATCTTTATTTTTATAAGGGCCATTTCCGGGACTATCCCGTGACACCGGGAGTTATATTAACCGAGTGTATGGCCCAGATCGGATTGGCTTGCCTGGGTGTCCACCTGCTGCGGGAAAGTTCACTAAAGGGAGCAGGAATTGCCCTGACCAGTACAGATGTTTCCTTTTTTCATCCGGTACTGCCCGGGGAAAAGGTCCGGGTGTTTTCGGAGAAAATTTATTTTAGGTTCAACAAGCTTAAATGCAGAACAAGGATGGAGAACGCCATGGGAAAATTGGTCTGCAAGGGGGTATTATCAGGAATGGTCAGCAGGCATGAGTAGGAGAGTGGTGATCACCGGTATGGGAGTGACTGCACCCAATGGAGTGGGTCTGAAAAATTTTGAACAGGCGCTGCGCAATGGGGATAGCGGAATCAGAAAGATTCCAAAGTTGGAGGAACTGAACTTTAGTTGCCAGGTGGCTGGAGAACCGGAAATTCCGTTGGATATCCGCCAGAAGTATTTTACAGAACTGGAATTGCGGTCCTTGAATTCCAGTGGGATTCTCTATGGAATGATTGCAGGAATGGATGCCTGGAAGGACAGCGGTCTGCCTTTATGCGTCCAGGAACCGGATTGGGACAGCGGGATCATCTTTGGAACCGGTATCCTTGGGGTCGACAAATTTCGGGAGGCTATTCATCTGATTGATCAGGGGAAGACCCGGCGACTTGGAAGCACCAGTGTGCTGCAGACCATGGCAAGTGGCATAAGCGCTTTTCTGAACACCAGACTGGGGTGTGGCAATATCGTCACGACCAATTCCTCTGCCTGTACTACCGGGACGGAAGCCATTCTCCTGGCCTTTGACCGGATCCGGGATGGCAAGGCAAAAAGGGTCCTGGCGGGAAGTTGCGGGGAAAGCGGGCCCTACGTCTGGGGAGGATTTGATGCCATGCGTATCCTTCCATATAAGTATAATGAAATTCCACAAAAGGCCTCGCGGCCAATGAGTGCGAGCGCAAGTGGCTTTGTTCCAGGAAGCGGGGCCGGGGCACTTGTACTGGAAGAGCTGGAGACCGCTCTAAAAAGAGGGGCGCGGATCTATGCCGAGGTGCTCGGAGGCCATATCAATAGTGGAGGTCAGGTGGGAGGGGGAAGCATGACGGCTCCCAATAGTGCCGGGGTGCGAAGATGTATCCGCGAGGCCGTATCAGATGCCGGGATCCTTCCAGAATCGATTGATACAATTAACGGCCATCTGACAGCTACCGGGATGGATGTGGCGGAAGTCAGCGCCTGGAAGGAAGAACTTGGTTTCTCACGAGAAGATTTCCCATATCTGAACAGCCTGAAGGGTCTCACCGGTCACTGCCTTAGCGGAGCGGGCAGCATGGAAAGTGTTGCTGCAATTCTGCAGCTTTCCGGAGGATTCGTTTTTGGCAACAGGAACAGTGAAGATCTCCATCCTGAGATAGAGGCCCTCGTTGCGCGGGATCGTATTCCGGTGAGCGCGATCCAACGGGAAGTGGAAACCGTTATCAAAGCCAGCTTTGGGTTTGGAGATGTCAATGCAGTCATTATCTTTAAAAAATATAGATAACCAGAAAGGCAAATCATGAATAGAGATCAAATTATAGAAAACCTCAACAGGATAATCAAACCTTATGTACAGAATGAGGAAGCCTTTCAATCCTTGAATCTACAGACCGACTTTGTTCGGGACCTGGAAATCAATTCTGCCAATCTGGTGGACATCGTTCTTGATGTCGAGGATGAGTTTGATATCGCCATTGACAATGAAGCCATGGATCAGATGACTACAGTCGGGGAGGCGATCCGGATCATCGAGGAAAAAAAGAGGGATGAGGGGAAATGATGTTATAGATCTCGATCTGGCTTCCCGGGAAAGCAACTGGCAGCGCAGGGGATTTCTGGAAAAGGTGTTTGTGGGTTCGGAACAGTGCCTTATCCTAAATGATGATGATCCTTCAGGCATGGTGTGGTTGCTGTGGAGCATGAAGGAGGCTGCCTACAAGGCCCATCAGCGGAGGTTTTCTCTTACTCCATGGCTCAACTGGAAAAGCCTCACCTGTACTTTAACCCAACGGTCCACTTCTGCGGCCTGTGGCACCGTAGCGGTCCATGGATATTCCTATACAACCTGTTCTGCTATTTTTCCTGATCATATCCATTCCGTCGCGGATACCTCAGATCAACTACCTGGAGGTAAGGATATGGTCCTGAGGACCCCTTCCATAATTCTTAAGCAAGAACTTCTGCGATATTTGGCTGTAAAAGCAGGAGTTTCTGCCCGGTCGCTCAGCCTTAAAAAATCCAGTCTTGGGATCCCCGAAATCACCCTGAAGGGTAAGGTGTTCTTTACCGGTTTCTCCCTTAGTGACCACGGCAGATTTGCTGCATTTTCCTGTCGTTAATTATCTGCAAAAGCCCCGTTAAACAGTCCCAAAACCCTTGGGGGAATTTTGGTGCGGTTGTATATTTAATTCGAACACAAAACCTGAATAAATGAAGACCGTAGACAAGAAAGAAGTCATCAGCAGCCAATCGGCCGAATTCATACAACAGGCAGAGGAAGGGAAATTCCACAAGATGATCCCTGATACTTTTATCATCAAGATGGAAAATGGAGCCCAGGGGTATGCCATCAGACATCTCAACAGGCATGACATGCTCCTGATAGACACCACGGGAAAGGGAGCAGAGAAGGCCATTAAACATCTTGTTGAAGAAGGGTACAAGATCAAAGGAATCATTGTCACCCATAAGGAGCCCCTTCAAAACACTTATGCACCTCTTAAACAAATCTCTGAGGATGCCGGTGGTGCTCCGATTTTCAGCCATCCCGTTAACAATAAGGATAATTCCTTCAGTGTGAGGGATATTTATATCAAGAATGATGTCTTTAAACACTTTTCCATTTTCGTCGACGATTTTCCTTCAGCCTCAGGAGATACTGCGGTTGTCTATTCAGAAATCAACGAAGGGATGATCTTCGCAGGGAACAGTGTGAAGGCTGCTCCCTATGATCAGGAAGGGGATCAAATGACCCGGGCTGATATGGGAAACAGGAACAAAGACTTGAGCCTGGCGGAGAGCTGGCGGACCTATATCAGGGAATTCCGCTACTTCTTTCCCTATCGGGGCAAGCCTAAGTTCAATCTTTCTGATGGCGAACAGAAAGATCTGATCGCCCGACTCGGTCATAAGGATTATCCAGGAGGCGGAAATCCAAATTTCTGATCCTCGACGGTAATATTTAAAGCCGCCCAGAAAGCTTGACGGTTTTTATCGGCGGTATTTGTAAAGAAGGCTTCCCCTGAAGCAGGTTCACAGTTGTCTCGATTTCGGGTTTGGTAGATCCAGAAATGAAATTCCGGCAGTTGTTCAGGACTTGTTTTTCGGGCAGCCTTTTGTTGTAAGATATTGTTAAAGAACCAGAACTTCTTTTTGGAAATTCATAACTTATTGAGTCAAAATCACCAAATATGTCACAGCTAAACGTCACCCAAAAGCTTATTAAGGACCACCTGATAAAAGGAGAAATGGTCCCCGGAAAGGAAATAGGCCTCAAGATAGACCAGGCTTTGCTGCAGGATGCTACGGGAACCCTGGTTCAGCTCGAACTGGAAGCTATGGGGCTTGACAGAGCAAAAACAGAGGTTGCCGTTCAGTATGTCGACCACAACCTGCTCCAGACCGATTTTAAGAATGCCGATGACCATGCTTTTCTCCTTTCAGCCTCACAAAGGTTCGGGATCTGGTATAGCCGTCCTGGTAACGGAGTGAGCCATCCGGTTCATATGGAGCGATTCGGGAAACCAGGAAAAACAATGGTGGGATCCGATAGCCATACCCCTGCGGCTGGAAGTCTTGGAATGCTTGCGATCGGGACCGGTGGCCTGGATGTGGCGGCAGCCATTGCCGGACAACCGTATTTTGTCAAAATGCCGAAAGTGATGGGGGTGAAGCTAACTGGAAAATTACCAGACTGGGTGAGCGCAAAGGATGTGATTCTGGAAATGCTCAGGAGATATGATGTCAAAGGAGGTGTAGGGAAGGTCATCGAGTATTACGGTCCGGGTCTCAAGGAACTCAGCGCTATGGACCGGCATGTAATCGCCAATATGGGTGCTGAACTTGGAGCAACTACTACAGTATTCCCCAGCGATGACGTCACCCGGAAGTTTCTGCGGAGTCAGGACAGGGAGGATGATTGGATCGAACTGGTGGCTGACCAGGGTTGCAGTTATGATCTGGAGGATGAAATCATTCTCGATGATCTTGTCCCGCTTATAGCGCTCCCGACAAGTCCCGGTAATGTCGTGCCGGTCAGCGAGGTAGCAGGAGAGAAAATAGGGCAGGTGGTTATCGGATCCTCGGCCAACCCAGGTGTTCGGGATTTCTGGGTGGCGGGTGCTATAGTTGCCGGGAAAGCGACCAAGGAAGAGGTGTCTTTCGATATTAACCCGACATCGCGACAGGTGATCCAGAATCTGATTGCCAACAAGGGATTTGAAAATCTCATCGCCGCAGGAGCGCGTTTTCATCAATCGGGGTGCATGGGGTGTATCGGTATGGGACAGGCCCCGGCCTCGGGAACCATCAGCCTTCGGACGATGCCGCGAAATTTCCCAAGCCGATCAGGAACAGAGGATGATAGGGTACATCTCTGTTCCCCGGAAACAGCTGCGGCTTCGGCGCTGACCGGGGAAATAACCGATCCGAGGGACCTTGAAAAGATCTA
This sequence comes from uncultured Salinimicrobium sp., assembly GCA_946887075.1. The sequence goes on along the minus strand of CAMPKA010000009.1, from coordinate 37,788 downwards.
TGGGATGAAATACCCGCGATATGAATACCCAGAAAAGGAGTTGATCAACACGATGATGCTTGTTGCCCCACCTGAGGATGGTTCTAAGGTTGAACTTAAGAAGGGTCCTAACATCAAATCCCTTCCTTATATCGAGGCTTTGCGCGACAGCTGTGATGTACCGGTCCTCCTTAAAATGGAGGATAATGTTTCCACCGATGAGATCCTGAGAGCCGGGGCAGAGGTTTTGCCTTTCAGGAGTAATCTCCCGGAAATAAGCAAGTTCTCTTATTCTGTGATTGACGACTCCTTTTACAAGAGAGCACAGGAAGCTAAGGAAAATTACGGGGGACATATCGTAGTGGCCAGGGATAACTATGCGCAGGGGTCCAGCCGGGAACATGCTGCACTTGCCCCGAAATACCTTGGGCAGGTAGCAGTGATAGCGAATTCCTATGCACGTATCGCCTGGCAGAACCTGGTGAATTTCGGTATCCTTCCACTTGAGTTCATCGACATTGCGGATTACGATAAAATTGAACAGGGGGACCATGTGTCATTCTCAAATCTTAGGGAGGACGTGCGGAACCGGAATAATATCAAAGTGATCATTGATAAAAAGGATCGGGGAGAGCGTGTGGAGATCGAAACCAAACACAGTATGAGTGATCGTCAGATCCAGATTCTCCTCAAAGGCGGCATTATCAACGAGTTCAAGGAACGCCTCAAGAACAATCAGGTGCATGCCGTGGACAAAAATACCGTCACGGATAACGAGCGTCAGCAAGTGAAATAACGGAACGGGACCGGGCTTAGCTTCAATTTATTTTTCCAGGTCCTTGGTCTCCAGGTAAACCCTTGTAATGGAAGGAAATTTTTGTTTGATCTCCTTTTTGATCTCCTTCATGGCCTTTTCAGCTTCTTCCAGAGACAGCCCATCAATCAGATCGAGTTCCTGGACCAGAAGCACGCTGGAAGGACCAAAATGCATGGTTTGAGGAAGGTTCCATTCCTGAACTTTTTCATTGTTATCCAGTATTTTTTCTATTCCGGAAATAGTTTCCGGAGTGGCGCTTTCCCCCAGCAGCAGCCCTTTGCTTTCTCTCGCCAAAAAGGTCGCCACGCTTAGAAGGAGGAGACCGATCAGAACTGAGGCACCACCATCCATGTATGGGTTCTGTAACTTCTGCGACAGAAATACACCGGTAAGTGCGATGGCCAAACCGACAAGGGCAGCTGTATCCTCGATGATTACTGCGAAAGTGGCGGCGTCCTTGCTCTTGATAATATTCCTGATCAGGTTCCGTTTGTTTTTCCGCGATTTATTGAAGGCTTTCAGGGCAACATACAGGGCAGAACCTTCAAAAACAATGGCAGCTGTGAGTACCCAGTAACTCCAGGTTGGATCTTCCAGGGGATGGGGGTCCATTAGCGCATGGATTCCTTCATAAAGTGCGAATCCCCCTCCCAGGGCGAATATCAGGACACTTACCACAAAACTCCAGAAGTAGACCTCCTTGCCATACCCGAAGGGATGCATGGCATCAGGTTTTTGTTTGGATCTTTTGATCCCAAGAAGTAAAAGCAGTCCGTTACCCGTATCGACCAGGGAATGAATCCCCTCGGCCATCATGGCCGAACTGCCAGTAAAGGACGCTGCAATGAACTTGGAAATAGCTATTAATGTATTAGCGGTAATCGCGCCGAAGATCGCGATGTTCGATCCACCTGCTGCCATAGGATGTGCTTTTAATTTGAATTTACGATTTTTAGAAGGAAAAGGGGAGAGGCTGCAGGAGTTTTAGAATATTTTAATATTCTGGAAAGAAAAGCGTTTAAATCCCCAAAAAGTTAAGGGATCTTTAGGCAAGGAATTGTGACTAATTCCGTAAATTTTACAAGGAAAATTAAGCAGTAGCCATATGAAAACTTTACATCACAAACTCAGCGAAATATATTCTTTTATGGGGATCAGCTCTTTGGTTTTTGCCCTTCTGCTGATCCTGGCTTCCTGTGGTGGAGGTCAGGCCACCGCAGAGGAAAGAGCAGAGGTTCAGGAGTTGCTGGACAATCGGGAGTTTCAGATCACAAATCAATGGGCGAGTCCGCTTCGGGGTAGCCGTGTCAATCTGATAGGCAATCCGAATTTCATTAGGTTTAAAGGAGATAGTGTAAGTCTGACGCTACCTTACTTTGGGGTCCGCCATATGGGAGGTGGTTACAATGATCGTGGAGGAATCGAATATGAGGGTCCCGCAAGAAACCTGAACATAGAGCAGGAGGAAGGGGAATATATCCTGGAATTTGAAGGGAAAGACGGCAATGAAAACCTGGATTTCCGTATTGTGGTCTATCCGGACGGTGGAACCTCAACATCAGTAACTTCCACCCAGAGAGACAATATTTCCTACCAGGGCGAAATTGAACCGCTCCCTGAAGAAGTAAGGGAATTTTAAAAATGGAAGTTCTCTCGACCCAACAGGAGGAACTGATCAAGAAAGATCTTATCGAGCTCCTGAAAGGAGGTTTCGCGCCCAATGTCATTCTTTTTCGGGAATTTTCCTTCGACAAGGCTGGGGTGATTTTAGACGGCCTCCATTTTTCCGCCTGGATTCTTCTGGGGCATATCCGGGCACGGCAACAGGTACTTTATAAATTCATGAAACAACCTGAAAAGGAAATGGATCTCTGGCCGGATGCCCATTGGCCTGAGAACCACCAGCCGGAAACTTCACAGGAGTGGCATAATGAGATCGATCAATATGAAAAGGAACTTCAGGAGGTACTGGAGTTGGTACAAAATACCGATCATCCTCTTCTGCAGAAAAACGCTGAGGGAAACAGTGTTTTTGAAGCCGCGCTGATCCTTTTGCATCACACTGGTTATCATGTGGGACAGCTTAAGACTGTGGGCAGGCAACTGGGCGTGTGGTGACTACTACACCAAGTCAAAGGCCTGGGCGTAGCGGGTAAAATCAAAGCTGGTTGAAATCCCGAGTTTTGATTTGATATTCTTTCTATGCGAATTAACCGTTTCTGGTGAAATGAAGAGTTTCTCCGCAATTTCTGCGGAACTTTTTCCGGTGGCCACCAGCTGTAACACTTCTCTCTCCCGGGAGGACAGGCTGAGAAATTTCCCGATGTTCTTTCTGAGAAATTCGCTTTCGGAGAGCAGTCGCCGTGCCTTATTGGGGATATGCTTTAATTCGTCTATGGGAATGGCTGTTGTGACCATATGAGTGGGTTTCCCCTGAGCATCCTGAAAGAATATTCTTGTAGATCCGATATGCCAGACCCAGTCTTCACTCTCCTTTAGCTTTACTTGCTGCAAAAAGGTGAAACTTTCTTCCGTGTTTCTGGTATCGAGCATGTTCTTCAAGCGGTACAGGAAATCTTCAGCATCATCGAGATTAAAGAACTGACGCAAATAATCGGCTCCGATTGCCCTGAGTTCCTGAAGCGTCAGGCCCAACCCCCTCAGTCCTTCTTTATTCATATAGATAGATTCAAAAGGCTCCAGCTGTTGGATAATCACTACTCCGGGCATCAGTTCTGCTGACGGAACAAAGGAGCGGATTTTTTTCTCAAGGGTACTGTCTGTGGAATACCTTCCCATTCCATTAAATTTTCAAGAAATTAATAAATTTTTCCACATCAGCCTGAAAAATCCCTACTTCTGGGGATAGGAAGCGCCAAATCATCGTGATATCTTTCTATAAAGCTTATGATATGAAATTTCTTACACATGACTTCCGGCTGCCCCGCATCCTTTCAAAAAGTCACCTTCGCACAATATGGCTTTCCTTTCTGTTTATGTTCCTCTTTGTTCAAAGCACAACTGCTCAGATTTATTGCCAGGAGCAGAGCATGTGGTGCTGGGCGGCCTGTATCCAGAGTTCTTTGTTTCAGGCTGATGTTTACGATACCCAGAGCAACATTGTCTCTCGTCTGGAAGGCTGGCCCAGGAACAGACCGGCCAACAATTCAGAAGTAATCGCAGTGTTGCAATCCTATGACTTCAGAGCCTGGGAGGTGCGTCGGCCCGCCTCCTTCCAGGAACTGGCCGCTACCCTGTATGAGGGTTGGAAGGTAATCGCTTTCGTGAACCCTTCGCGAAATCCCCAGATCGGGCATTACATCATGCTTCAGGGGCTTACGCCGGAAGGACTCGTGGTGATTAGCGATCCGAGCCCCTTTAACGGCTGCCAGACCTATGTGCAAAGTGTCCAGGATTTGTATCGACAATGGAACTGGTCCGCTTCGATCGTGGTGGGGACTCCACAGTAGAATTCGAGTCTTTCCGGCCAGTTCCAGTCCAAAGGCCACACCGGTGTATTGGTGTGGCAGAATGGTATAATACAACAAAATACTGGTAAAATACAAGTAATACTGGTTCTATACGCCGCTCAAGTTGCTTATTTTGAGCCGATTCCACAACAAACGCCAGTAAAACTAAACACAAGCACGATCATGACACGCCATGCAGAAAAAACCACGACCGATGAGCAACACCAGTATTTTATCACTCAGATTCTGAAAGTAGCTGATGTAGATTTCATTTATTTATCTCTGGGGATCCCTGATGCCCAAGTGATCACAATCCTGGTTGACAGAGACTACAGCCGGATCCCGATGGACCTCCTTACGGATGTGGAAGGAGTCCTGAAAAAATTTCCTGATCTGAATTTCAGGGTGTATACGCTCCGTTACGCCCGGGAGGAATTGAACAAAGGAAATCTTTATTTCATCCGTAATTGCTTTCTGGGGACCCTTCTGTACAAAAAAGATACCACTCAAGCCGGTCTGGTGACGGAGGAGATAGATCCCAGGGAATTACTTGAGCAGGCAGAGGTTTCTTTTGAATCGGAAATCGAAAGGATCACAGCCTTTTGCAAAGCGATCTCCTTTTACAGGAAGCGCAGGTATTTTGCTCCTGCAGCTTTTCTACTTCATCAGAAGATCGAATTGCTGTATCGCTGTATGGAAACTTTCGCCATGGGTAAACCGCTCATTTGTCACAAGGTGACCAATCACCTTAATTATGCACATCCCTTTGTCCATGGTGCAGGTAGATTGTTCTCCCAGACCAAGAGAAAAGAAGAGAAGCTGCTTGAAATTCTGGATCAGGCATACAGCGGCAGCAGGTATGACAACAGTTTCCAGGTCACCAAACGAGAGATCAAAGCTTTGGTGGAAAAGGCAGAGATTATGGAGCATCAGGTTCAGGAGATATTCGAGTTCAGGCTAGCAGACTGCTACAACAGGTTAAGAGGAGATGAGGAAAATTATCAGGATAAGAATGTAGTAGAGGAGGAGGGCCAGCGATATATCCTTCCGAAATTGGGGTTCAGAACCAAAGACTTCATCGAGTTTGGAATCCTCAACTAAACGGAATCTCCTGTGAGGAAATTATTTCCTGTTTGAGCTCTTCAAAATCCCACAGATCAATTTCTTCGGAACGGGGGAAAACCTGCTCCTGGGTGTAATAGCCCAACCGGTCGAGTAAGGGGCCTGCGGTTGCGGAGCAGAGCTCCAACTGGTCCTGAGAAAGATTCGATCTCCACTGACCTGAAGTGCCTTTCTTAAGATGTTTTGGATTGGTCTTCTTCAGAGTGGAAAAACTGACCAGCTCCTGGAGTTTCTCCCGGAGCTCAAAGGACAGCGGCAATTCCAGATATTCCATCAGGTGATCCAATTCCTGCTGGAAATCGAGAAGAAAGCCTTCAAAGAAACAGATGTGAATGTTGTGGTCTTTCCTTAGCCTAAGATGGTCCCATACATGCCAGACCCAGTCCTGCAGGAGGGCGGGCAGATGTTTCTCCAGAAATTCTTCAGGCACAGTTTCATAATGAGGAAAATATTTCTGCATATATGGCGAGCAATAATACCTAGAAGCAGAGAGCACAACGTCCCGGGGATCGCGGATGATGTAAATCTTTTTATCAAAACGATTAAATACATCCGGACTACGCTTGCAAACAGGAGAATGGGTCCAGACCTGCGAACTTCGGGAGAGATATTCGTTCCAGTCTGTAAGGGGCATTCTGAAAATGCTGCTGATTCTGTAGGATACCTGGAGGTCCGTAATGTCGATCATATCAATGGTGGATTGGGACGGATAGTTCAGGTCCCATGTGGTTGCCAAATCCTGAATGGGATGTTGTGATATAAAACTTTCCGTAGGACGGTCTGAAAACCTTAGGATGTTTTGGAGGATTTGGAAAAGCCAGAAATTTCCTGATTTGGGCACACCGATCTGGAGTAGGTTCATAATCGCATTTTACCTAAAGATATGCATTTCCGGGGAAGGGCCCATAAATGTTGGGAACCCGGGGATTTACAAAATATTTTATTTTACATAATATAAATTATAGTGCAAATGGTAATATAGAAAAAATAGGTGATAATTTCACTTAGCTAAATAATATGACTCTTCTCCCAGTGATTCGGATTATCTCGTAGCTCTGTGTAAATCCTTTCATTTGTAATCGCTGACAAGTTGGTTCCATTCCATTGTTTTCAGGGTCCCTACAAGCACAGGATTTACTATGTCTACAAGTTCTGAACCTTTGGGAAAACTATAGCTATAATAATCTTTCTTCAGAGTTTTCTGCAGGATTTCCAATTCTTCTCCCAATTGCATCTGATCGAGATAAAAATTTAGAATCGGTTCATCATAAACGAAAAGGTCTGCTTCGTTCTGAAGCACCATTTCAATGCCTTCCTGAGCGTCAATAACCTCTGCGGTCGGAACGCGATACTGCTCGAGTAATTCCTGTGCACTTGATTTCTCGACGGTGACCACCCCGAATCGGTCCAGATCTTCAATAGAGTTGATCTGATTTTGCATGTTTCTTACAGTCAGGCTTGAAGCAATTCCTGCTGTCAGAGTGGAAATGACAATGATAGCCACGAACATCCATATAAAACCAATTACCCTGCCGCCAAAAGTTCGAGGGGCTTTATCTCCATACCCGACCGTAGTCATGGTGACAGCACTCCACCAGAATCCTTGAAAGATTCCTCTCCGCCCTTTTTCAAACTGCTCATTGTTACCATGTCTCTCAAAAAGCCATACAAGCGTTCCGAAAATAAAGATGACCCCTACAAGGATCAGTACCCATGATAAAAAGTTCCAGCTTAACAAATTCCCCAAATATCCCAGAAATTCGGAATCTTTTTGTTGAAGTACTGCGGTGTGTGCAATGAAATAAGGCTGTGAAAATTCCATCTCCTGCATTCTTTTGTCAGTTACGGTGATGGGATTAATACTAAGGTCGACCTCTCCTGTTTCCACAGCAGCCAATAAATCACCCAAAGAAGGGTAAGCAATGATCTTGTAAGGCAGATTGAGTTCCTCCTGGACGAGCTCCCAGGATCGCATGCTGAGGCCGGTGTAATCGCTGCCCTTTTTAATGACGAAGGGAGGTGCCTCAGTTATGCCCACCCTTAATCCTCCTGAAAGGGAATCAACCTGTTCCTGAGGTTGGACGGGAGAAGAAATGAAAAGGAAAACAGTAACTAATCTGAGAATTGAAGTTGAAATCGGCATCTATCTTTATTTGGTCGAAAATTAGTAAAAAATGAGGAGCCCGTATTTCCGGAGATGTACCTCCCGCGAAGAAACAGAAAAGGCCCCGTGTAAGGGACCTTCTGAGTCGTGCATCAGAGTCTTTTTCACGGCGTAACCGGATCTCCAAAAATATCCAGTTCGACCACCGGTTTACCGAATTTCTTCACCTCCTCCATTTGCGTAGCTTTATCTCCGACTACTACGTAAATCATCTCATCCTCTACAAGATACTCCTCAATAACCTCTTTGAAATCCTCGAGATCCATATCCAGTAGCTCTTCCTGTTTCTGTTCAACAAAATCAGCCGGTTTGTCGTATTTGCTGATATCTCTCAGGATAGCCAGTTTGGAGCCTAAGCTTTCAAAGGCTCTTGTATTTTCCTTGAGGAGTTTGTTTTGGGTTATTTCAACCTCTTCCTTTCCGAAGTCTTCTGAATAATTTTCCAGCATTTCTTCAATGATCTGCAGAGAGGGGAGCGTGGCATTCGCCCTGACGCTTGTACTGACATAGAACGGAGCAATCTCCAGACTCTCCCCTATTCCCGAATAAGCACCATAAGTATATCCTTTGCCGATCCGAAGCGTCTGAAAAAGTTTTCCACTTGATCCTCCTCCCAGTATTTCATTGGCGAATTCCAGCTCGTTGGCATCCTCATCTTTTTCAGACAAGGCGAGTTTTCCGACGAAAATGACCGATTGTTTAGCTTCAGGTACGTCAATGAAATAAAGCGTTCCTGGTTCTCCAATTGTCTCAGGATCCTCCTCAGGGATTACCGGGGCCTCTCCTTCCCATTTATCTGCCAGATCTTCAAGAGATTCCTCCACTGCTTCCTCAGATATAGCACCTGCAACATGGAAGCTCGCATTTTCTGGGGCCAGTTTATCGTAATACTCCTTCAAATCCTGAATTTCAATCTGAGTAGCACTTTCCAGAGTACCAAGATTGGGAATTCCGAACGGATGATCTTCCCCATAGAGAAGTTTACTGAAAACCAGTGACGCAATTGCCTGAGGTTCTGCCTGCCTTCCTTTTAGAGTTGTCTGAAGTGCCAGCTTAAGCCTATCAAATTCCTTCTGATCCCATCTGGGCTCTAGTAATATTTCCTCCACCAGTTCTATCGTCTGATCAAAATTTCGGGCAAGGCTGGTACCCGTAATATGGAAGCCTTCATCAGTTACGTATATATTGATATTGGACCCGAGAAGGCCAATGGCTTCTTCGAGTTCTGCGGGAGTCTTTGATGCTGTACCTTGCATGAGCAAATCGCTTAGAAGAGCAGCAACACCAGGTTTTTCTTCAGGATCCAATTGTTGTCCTCCAGGGATGGTGAGATCAAAGTTTACCAAAGGCACCTCTTTGTTTTGAATGCCGTAAACTTCGATTCCATTATCGAGATCTTCCGTCCAGACCTCTGGTGCCTCAAAAAGAGGCAGCTCTCCAAATTCCGGTTCGCTCCGATCGTATTTCGTAGGAGTTTTTTCGACGATTGCTTCCTCACCTTGCCCCACCTCCTCACTGGCGACTTCATTTTTCACCTCCTCAATCCAGACCTCTGCCTCTCTTGCTCCTTCCACTGCCAATTCCTGCTTTCCTTCAGGCACGAAACTGGTCATTACATAGGGTTGGTCCTTGATATATTTCTCATATACTCGTTGCACATCTTCAGCGGTAACTGCATTGGTCAGTCGTGCCGTCTGCTCGAGGTAACCAGGGTCCCCCTGAAATTCATTATCCTGTGCTAGTTGAAAAGCTTTGTTGAGAACCGTGCTTATTCCCTGATAGAGCTGTGTCTCCAACTCCGCTTTGATCCGTTTAAGGTCCACAGTATCTACACCATTTTTTTCAAACCGTGCGAGACCTTCCTCGACGGCTGCTTTTACCTGATCCAGATCCGTATCAGCGTTTGCCCTGACCCGAATGATAAATTCTCCCGCGAGTTCACTACTGCTCTGGTAAGACCCTACATCTGGTGCGAGTTTCTGTTCCTCAACGACAGTTTCATACAGTGGGGCATTTTTGCTCCCACTCAAGATCTGGCCCAGGATCTGGAGTGCGTACATATCCTTATTATAATCCTCCACTGTCGGGAAGACCATCCGTAGTTCCGGAAGCTTAGCGAAGTTATCTTCAAAATACAAAGATTTGGTCTGTTCCAGTTCCACAGGCATTGCAGGCAACGGGGCTACCTCCTCCCCTTTCGGGATTTCACCGAACCAGCGCTTTACAAGTTCCTTGGCCCTTTCGGTCTCAATGTCTCCTGCAATCACCAGGGTGGCATTGTTCGGGCCGTAATATTTGTCATAGAATTCCCTTACATCTTCCAGTGTGGCGGATTGCAGGTCGGGTAATTGTCCGATAACGGTCCAGTTGTAAGGGTGTCCCTCTGGATAAAGATTTTTACGAATAACTTCGTCGGTATAGCCATATGGGGCATTGTCCACCCTTTCCCGTTTCTCATTTTTTACAACCTGCTTCTCCCTTTCCAATGCGGCCTTGGTGACAGTATTGATCATGTAACCCAACCTGTCGGAATCAATCCACAGAATTTTCTCGAAGGCATCCTTGGGAACGACTTCGTAGTAAACGGTACCATCACTCCAAGTACCCCCGTTACGACTTCCTCCCCATTCAGGTATAAGTTTTCGGTTTGCGCCGACAGGAACATTCTCAGAGTCATTGAAACTCATATGTTCAAAGAAATGAGCGAAACCGGTTTTTCCGGGTTCTTCACGATTTGAACCCACATGCATCATGGTGGCTACGGCAACAATCGGATCACTATGATCTTCATGAATAATTACCTCCAGGCCATTATTGAGTGTGAATTTTTCGTAATCAAGATCAAGCTCTGGCACCACCGGGTCGACATCGTGCTGTGCAAAAGCAGACAAGGAGAAGATTCCGCTCAGAACACCCATAATAAAACTGCGCATAATTCAAAAAATTAAGGTTGTTTCTAAAACTAACAAAAAAAATCCTTTTTCCCACTAAGAAAATGGGATCTACAGAAGACATAAAAAAGCCGATCCCTTAGTGGAATCGGCTAATTTGGAGAATTGCTTCCTTCTTAATCGGTGATATTGATAGTCGCTTTGACTTCGGTATCATCATCGCCCAGAAGTGGAATGTCAATATCGGCCTCAAAGGTCTCTGTCACTCCCAGATCTTCATGAAGGACAATATAAACCACATCCCCCGCAGCCAAAGTCACTCCGGTATTCAGATTGATCTCTACGTCGGTATGCGTACCGGCTGCCAAATACAGAGGTTCCGAAATCGCCGCTCCTATTTCTCCATCAGCATCTGAATGGGCTATTACCCATCCATCTTCGGCTAAGGTAATGGAGCTGATGGTTAGGGTGTTATCTTCTGAGGGTGCCTGGTCTTCTGCAGTCACAGAATTTTCCCCCTCAACGGTTATAACGAAGCTTTCAGCCACTTCCATTCCACCTGTTCCTAGGATCGGCCTGTCCACATCTCCGGATTCCGTGAATTCAAAGGTTCCTTCCACACCATCATCGGTATGAAGTACTACCCAAAGGGTTTCCCCATTCTCTATTTGAGCGTCGCCTACATCAAAGGTGACATCCGTGTGTGTCCCTGCTTCTACAGGCTCTTCAGCGATAATTGTTCCGAGATCTCCGTTGTCGTCCCTTCGCAGAACAATCCAACCATCGTCGCTCATCACTATGTTACTTATAGTGATCATACCGTCAGTCAAAGTCTGGTCTTCCACCACCAAACTCCCGGTTGGTTCGATTACGTCCGTTCCGTCGTCATCATCATCACTACAAGACACGAATCCAGTAATTGTAGCTAGAAAAATCAACATCAAATAACTCTTTTTCCACAACATAATTTTTTCTTTTTTAATTACACATGCTAGTTTACGTAAACAGGAGACCATTGTCAGTTAAAGACCTCCTAATTAGCATGTTAAAACCATTTTCCTTATAAAGTTGTGTTATATTTTAAGAATAATTTGTAATGTGAAGCAGGAATCGAGGCTAAGGGATTCTGTAACTTCCGAGACATTTTGAAGTCTAACAGAAAATCAAAACAAAAACAATGAAGAAAATCATCTATGTAATGATGGCAGGATTGCTGACAGTGGGCTGTGGAACCACCAGAACAACTCCTGTTGAAGACCAGCCCGTTATTGTAGAACTCGACCTGGTTAATGTTAAGGATGACCGGGTGCGCGTCAGTATCGATCCAGATCGTATCACAACTGAACAAACCGTGTTTTATATTCCCAAGACCGTTCCAGGGACCTATTCTACTTCCAATTATGGAAAATACGCTGAAGATCTCAAAGCTTATGATTACCAAGGAAATGAGCTTCAAGTCTCCAGGTTAGATGATAACAGCTGGAGTATTCCAAACGCAACCAAACTCGATAGTATATCCTATTGGATAAATGATACTTTCGACATTCCTGGAGAAGGTGGTATTTACTCAATGGCCGGAACAAATATCCTGGAGGGTGAGAACTTTCTCCTGAATCTTCACGGTTTTGTAGGTTACTTCCAGAACATGGAGGAAGAGGATTATCGATTGAAGATCATCCGGCCTTCCGGTCTGGTTCCCGGTACGGCCTTGACCGTGGATTATACCTTACCTGCCGAAAACCAAGCGGTAAAGACGGATATTTATAACCTCGACCGATATTTCGAAGTCACCGATAATCCCATCATGTATGCAGCTCCGGATACAACCAGCTGGGAGGTCGATGATATGGAAGTCCTTCTTAGCGTTTACTCTCCAACAGGAAAATTCTCAGCATCTGAACTTAAACCTGCCATGGAAAAAATGATAGCGGCCCAAAAAGACTTCCTCGGAGAAGTCAACCAGACCGACAAATATGCCATTTTGCTTTATCTCTCTGAAACTCCTGGGATGAATGACGCAGGTAATTTTGGAGCGCTGGAGCATCACACTTCCACAGTGGTGGTCATGCCGGAGAGTATGGAACCAGCCGCGCTTAAGCAGAGCCTCACTGATATAGTATCTCATGAATTCTTTCACATTCTCACTCCCCTGGGGGTGCATTCGGAAGAGGTGCATTTCTTCGATTATTATCAGCCGGAAATGTCGAAACATCTCTGGTTGTACGAGGGAAGTACTGAATATTTCGCCAATCTTTTCCAGGTGAACCAGGGACTGATCACAAACGAAGAATTTTATGACAGAATGATGGATAAGATCAATTCTTCGATGAGCTTTGACGATACTATGCCTTTTACAGTAATGAGTGAAAATATCCTTGAAGAAGAATATCAGGACAGCTACTATAATGTTTATTTGAAAGGCGCGCTAATTTCTATGGCGCTCGATATTCGACTTCGGGAACTCAGTGATGGTGAGATGGGCCTTCTCGACCTGATGAAGGAGCTTACGGAGCGCTATGGAAAGGATAAACCTTTTAAAGACGATGAACTTATAGATGTCATTGTAGAAATGACTTATCCTGAAATCAGGGAGTTCTTTGATCAGTATGTTTCAGGCCCTGTCCCTATTCCTTATGATAAATTCCTTCAAAAGGTTGGTCTGCAGCTCTCAGAAGGAGAGGTCAAGACCGGTTACTTCCTGATCGATCAATCCTCCCCTTACATCACCGTGGATGCCAGTGGGAACATCATCCTCAGAAATGATATTGAACTCAACTCTTTCCATAAGGCAATTGGGTTGGAAAAAGGAGATATTATCAAGAGCGTTAATGATAAGGGCTACAGTGCTGCCAATGTCTATGATCTTTTGGCTGATGCGCAGAATTGGAAGATCGGCGACCCACTTAAAATCACAGTAGTCCGCAATGGTTCAGAAATGGTCCTTGAAGGTAAGGTGGTTGAACCAACAAGAACAGGCACGGAGATTACAGAAATCCCCGGGGCAAGCAGTGAACAAATAGAGCTCCGCCATGCATGGCTTAAATCCTAGATCTCTTCTATAACGCAGTAGCTACTTTATGGGACTAAAAAAATCACCTTCAGTGGTCTTGAATCACTGAAGGTGATTTTTTATATACTGCTAAGGAACAGGATTATCCAATCTCCAGGTAGATAAGAAAGAATTGGGGAATTTGATATTTTTCATACCAGTCCCCAATTTCAATACCTCCTTGAGAGACTTCACAGTATCCCAAATTCCCTTTACTTGGATCTCTGTTGGGTGGCGTTATCAAGGCTATTTGAAATGCTTCCTTCATCACGAAGTTCAGATGGTCCGAACCCACATTGATCTGCCTGAGACTGAAATCTCCATCCTTGAAGGTGTCCCTTATCTCATAGATCTTTTTGTTCATAAACCTCGGAAAGAAGAAGGCAATTTTCTGATAATTCAGAAGATTTTGTGCAAATAATGTGAAATTAAAGGTCGAATCAATCTTTGGTAATCTTTCCTTCCTTGTGTCCAACACGATCGTTTCGGAAGACAGTACGCCGTCCTGATATTCCTTAATCACAATTTTATAATCCTTTCCATGAAGGGTCGGATCATTCTCCAGTGAAAATTGAATTTTCTGAATTCCTTGAAAAAGTTCCATTTGAAATTCTTCCTTCGTGTCCGGGGCTTCATATTTGGCTTTTAACTTATAAGGTCTTTCAGACTGAGCCGTCAGGGCGGTAGAACCCATCAAAAGAAAAAGCATAAAGAAATATTTAATCATCATTGTGAGATTTAGGGATTCCAGGCATTATTTCCCTGACTGTGGCGAAAACAGGACACATTAGGGACTGAGCCGTACGCGTACACCGAAAGGAAAAGGACGCTTTGATCTGAGGCAGATTCCGGAATCTCTGCCATTATTTTCTTACATATTTAGCCTGGAAACAATCATTGCAGTCACCGATCAAAAACAGCTGATTTCCCGTAGTAGAAAAGATTTGCCGGAACCCGCTCTTGTAAATAATCATTTCTCTGTCATCACCGTAAATCACACTTTCCCTTCTGTCTATTTTATAGCTTTGATCAGAATTTAAAGTGCCATTTATAAATTTTTTGATCGAGTGGTTGGTAATCTTCAGTTCAACAATTTTTTGTGTGGATTCTGGTGTCTCGGTTGTACCAGCCAATCCACCTGAAGATTCGAGCCACACCCATTCCCCAATAATATCATCGGCAGCGTCATGATCATTTGTTGTTGAGCAAGCAGCCAAGAGGCTGATAGTCCAAAAAAGAAACAGGTATTTTTTCATGTGATCTCGTTTAAAGGCCCTAAAGCATGTTAACTTACAAAAAAAGCCTTTATAATTTCAAAATTTATAGGTTTTCAGGCTGTTCAAGAGCAAGAGCAGATGCTGTCGGGATTTGTGTAAAAGAATCCACTGAGATGAAGTTTTTTCTCAACTTCTGGCGTTTTTTGCAGTTCCTACAGGATTTCTGTAACTATTCCATGAATTGGAACTCTGTTTTGTTAGAACCATCAACTTCATAAAAAATGGAAACAAAGCATGTAAATCACGTAATTACGCTACTCCAATGGACTTTTGGATTGGTCCCCATCATTGCTGGGCTTGACAAATTTCTTCATCTTCTGACTGACTGGGATAAGTATCTCGCTGATATAATCACAGATATTTTACCTATTTCACCTGACGTGTTTATGTATGGGGTCGGTATAGTGGAAGTAATCGCAGGAATCCTGGTGTTGATCAAACCTAAAATAGGTTCTCTGATAGTCAGTCTTTGGCTTCTGGCTATCGTCCTGAACCTCCTTATCTCAGGAGACTACTATGACATCGCCGTAAGGGACCTGGTAATGTCCATTTCCGCATTCTCACTATACTTGTTGGTGAAAGGCCGAACACGGCCAGCATGATAATCCTGGAGGCCTCATTTATTGTAAGAAACCTTGTTCGACAATGTTTATATACAATAATGCTCCATTTGTCACATTTCAAAAAGTTCTTACCTTCAACGAGGTAAAAAATGAACCTGAAATGATAAATTGCTCAAATACGTTACCTGGGGCATTCCTGGGTTTCATTCACAGACTCATTCTAATGCTCGTGCTGATCACTTCGCTCTCAGCTCAGGCTCAGGATCAGCAGGTTCCCGTCCTGGAAGAGATCAATTCCCCCACAGCAGTGGATGTTAGGACCGGACAGCTCCAAAAGATTGACAGCATGATCCTCGAGTCCATTGAAAACGAGCAAATTCCAGGTGCGGTTGCGTTGATCGCTCGGGATGGAAAAATTGTCTACTGGAAAGCCTTTGGGACCGCAGATGCTAATGGAAGAGTGCTCCGAAAAGACGACATTTTTCGCATTGCTTCCCAAACCAAGGCAATTACAGCAACGGCTGTAATGATGCTGTGGGAGGAGGGAAAGTTCAGGTTAGATGATCCTATTTCGAAGTATATTCCTGAATTCGCAGAACCTGAGGTGCTTGTGAGTTTCAATGAGGAAGATAGTTCCTACACCTCCACCCCAGCTGAAAAGGAGATTACTATACGGCAGTTGCTTACTCACACTTCTGGACTGGGTTATGGAGTAATTGACGGGGATGAGAGAATTCGAAAAATATATGCTAAAGCTGGCGTTACTGATTTGTTTACTACTGATGATATCTCCATCGAAGAGAACGTGAAAAAATTGGCCGCCTTACCGCTTCATTCGATCCCAGGGGAGAAATTTCATTATAGTGAAGGTCTCGATGTTCTCGGATATTTCGTTGAAGTGATCTCTGGACAGCCTTTCGATGTTTTTCTCAGAGAACGGCTATTCAAACCTCTGGAGATGAAAGACACCTGGTTTTATTTGCCACAGGAAAAGAAAAATCGACTGGTGGCGATACAGCACATGAAGGAAGGAAAATGGCAGGATTATCCGGTAACCTTTTACGATCCTGATTATCCTGTCAAGGGAGCCAGGAGGTTCTTTTCCGGAGGAGCAGGATTATCCAGCACTGCGGAGGACTATGCTAAGTTTCTGCAAATGTATCTCAATAATGGCAAGTACAACGGTAAAAGTATCTTAAGCAGCACAACAGTAAATACCATAATGGCCAATCAAACAGGCGATCTTTTCGGAGGAAAAAATCAGTACTACGGGCTCGCCTTCGGTGTAGTGACGGAGGAAGGTGAAGCTGCTGGCGGTCTGGGTAGTGCAGGCACTTTTGACTGGGGTGGATATTTCAATACCCAGTATTTTGCCGATCCAGAGGAAAATGTCATTGGAATCATCATGAAGCAAACTCAGGGAAACACCGATGATGCAACCGGATGGAAATTCAGGCAAATGGTCATGGCGAGCTTATCCGATTAGCGGCTTTTCCCGATTTGCTGCGGCAGGGTTAATTAACCTGCATCTATATTTTTCCGCTTCAGAAATTTTTTTGACCCGGTTCCCTACCACTACAGTCTTGTGCCAGTGTGAGAAGGCTGTGCAGGAGAGATTACTTTTTCTTTTCGGGGGTACCTAGATCTTTTTCACCCGGACTGCATTCATGCCTTTGGGTCCTCTTTCCAATTCGAAGGTAACCCTGTCATTCTCGGCAATTTCATCCTGCACCTGGCTAATGTGCACAAAATACTTTTCCTGAGTAGTGCTGTCGAGAATAAAACCAAAGCCTTTTGAATGGTCGAAGAATGATACCTTTCCCTCTTTCGAAAAATCCTTCTCCTCATCCTGGTCCTCCTTCTTTGGAATTCCTATCTCGATACTTTCTGCATCCACTTCTATTTTGTTCGCGGGATCCGGAGGGGTATCGGTCAAATTACCATACTGGTCCACATAGGCAAATTCTGAAGCGCTTTCCCCACTGGCCTTTCGCTCCTCCTTCTTCTTCCTCTTCTCTTCCTTCTTCTTCAGTTTTTTCTTTTCCTTCTCAATTTTATTGAAGCTCTGCTGCGATTTAGCCATTTGATCTTTAAGTTGTTATTGTTTAGTATTTGAATTTACAGGTTATATACGATATAATTACTTCGCTCGGTCCAAATATAGTCTCTTTTATTGTAACCGGGCAATTTCTCTCGATCACTCCTTTACAGGCACCAGATAAACTGGAATCTTAGTTTTTTCAAGAACTTTTTCAGCAACAGTTCCCATCAATAATTTCTCCAGCACCGAATGGCTGTGGGTTCCCATTACGATGACGTCAGCATTCCATTGCTCCGCGTAATGTAGAAGAGCCTTTGCGGTATCCCCTTCCGCGAGATGGGTCTTTACCTTTGGGTCTCCGAGATGGGAAGCCGCTTTTTCCAGGAAATCTTCCGCGATGTTGTGCAGTTCCAGGGCCAGGTCATAGTCCGGTCCAATTCCAGTATAGCCATCATATCCAAGGAAGGTCGGATACTGCGCCTGATACAGTCCTGCGTCATCGAGAACGTGTATCAGGCAGACTTCCGCTCCCAAGGATTTGGCCAATTGGTATCCCTCCTGCACCACTTTTTCAGAAACCGGATTATAATCGATGGCAATGAGAAATCTTTTCATGTCTTCCTGATTTGAATATTAAAAATACGAAAAATCGGGGAAGAAAAGCCATTCACTACCGGTAAGGAAAGGGATTTGCTATGTTATTGCTTCACAACCACCAGACTTGCGCGACGGCCAGTTACTAGATTCCATTCCGCATTGGTTACCACCCTTCCTTTCTCATCGTAAACCTTGAGTTCCGCAGTATTCGGCCCGGAGGTCCCCATATTCAGCGCTTCGAATTCAATAGTATTTGGCCCGGTGTTCAGCTTAACAAGAACCGGGGTGTAGGTGCCATCCAAAAAGACATTGGCATGGATTACCTTTCCGTTCACGGATATTTTCACCCGGTCTCCATCGACGTATTCATGATCTCTGCAGTACAATTCCACAAATGTTCCGGTAGTCAGGAAATTACCAAGGTACTGATCCTTACGGTATTCGTCCCGAATTTCCTTCTCCTGAAAAGCTTTCGGCGTAAAATCTTCATAGACATAGGTTTTCAGGTCATTGTCCTGTTTCATACTGAAGGGTTTTTCCTCTTTTTCTCCGAGTTCATATTCTCTGGGGATATTGGCAAAAACGCTGGTCTTCTTAGACAGGCTGTGATTTCCACTTAGCTTTAAAAACGAAGTTGTTTCCGTCTCCGTAGCGGGAATGGCTTTAACCGGGGCTGGATTCCTCAGACCCTCTGGTGCTTTCACCCGTGTCTTTTCCTCATCCACCTGGGCAGTTGCCATCTGTACAGCAAAAAGAAAAACCAGCAGGAAAATTATTCTCATATAGGTGTTAAATTGAACTTTACTGGCAAGGTATCAAAAACCTAACCGAAATTGTGACCCACCCCATAAATTTCCTAAGTGTATACATTGACTGAGGTGTCTAACTTTAACGCTAATTTAACCCGCACCTGTTTTTCACCAAGGTGAATCTCAGTAATTTCAAGGAAAACAAAAGCCATGACAAAGAAAGAGGAAGAACCAGGAAATTCTGGAAAGACAGGTAACCAACAGCAACGGGATCTTTCGTTTAATCCCGATATCACTCCGGAAGATAAAGAAGTCCTGAACAATCAAAGTCAGGATGAGCAAAAAGGAAACTACTTCAAGGAGCGGGAGGAGCCCATTGACTATGAAGGAGAGGAGTTGGATATCCCGGATATCGATCAGAAGAAATTCAACGAGACCAAAAGTGAGGCAGATGATTCTGTAAAGCAGGAAAGACCAAAGGAATCTGCGAATTCTCCCGGACAAGAAGGACCAGAAGGAGACACCATCTACAAAGGTAAAAAAGCGGAAAAATACCACGATCCTTCGGAAAAGTCCCGGCCGAAGGATTAGAAAAATTCCTTGTCAGCACCCCTCCATATAACGCTTGTGTTTGCTCACATCAATCACATAGGAGGTCATATACCGGATCTTCGGTTCTGGGGAATCCGCTAATTTGAATACGTCGCAGAAACCAAAGCGTTTTTTCTGACCGGTATTATTGCGGACCGTTACCAAACCTTCAACGACAGCATTAGCTTTGCCGTCGATGATGATATTGGTGATTTCAATGATCATTGGGGGACGACTCGCGATATGCTCCAATGCTTCCGAGAGACCTTCTTTCATTGAGATATTTCTTTCTCCCACTACAGACCAACAAAAATCGTCGGTAATATGTCGGGAAAGGAAATCCATATCACCGCGCTCAAAAGCCTTATTGACTTTTTTAAAAAAATCTTCAAGATCTTTCATGTCTCCGTTTTCTGTAGGGTCAAATAGAAGAAAAGGGTCTCTACATAAAAATAAGACTAAAAATCCAGTTCCGAATAGAACAGACGCAAAAAAAATCAATCCCTCCGGGTTTGAAACGTGCAAAACTGCTGTTGAGCAGTTTCAATGATTTTTTTACATTTGAGAACCAACATGACCCTGCCTCACAGAACATGATGCAAATACACCACCTTCTCGAGCAGCATTCAGTAGCCAACTCCTTTGTCACTGAGCTTCGGGACAAGCATATTCAGAAAGACCGGGTGCGCTTTCGAAGAAATATTGAAAGGTTGGGTGAGATTCTCGGCTATGAACTCAGCAAGGTGCTCCCTTATGAGGAAAAAGAGGTGGAAACTCCTCTGGGTAAGGCCAAGATCGCGCTTCCCCCGGATAATATTGTTCTCTGTTCCATTCTTCGGGCTGGCCTTCCCCTCCACACCGGGCTCCTGAATGTCTTTGATCAGGCGGACAATTCCTTCGTTTCTGCCTACCGTCATCATCCTGACCAGGATGAGCGTTTTGAGATCCTGGTGGAGTACCTTGCCTCCCCCTCCCTGGAAGATAAGATTCTTATTCTTGCAGATCCGATGCTTGCCACCGGCCGCTCCTTTGTCAATGTGAAGCATGCGCTTGAGACAATGGGAAGACCACGACAGATTCATCTTGTGGCCATCATCGCTGCTCAACCTGGTATTCAATATGTCCGGGAAAATTTCCCGGATGACTCACACCTGTGGGTGGCAACGATAGACCAGGAACTCGATGCAAAGGGGTATATCGTACCCGGCCTGGGAGATGCCGGGGATCTCTGTTTCGGAAGTAAACTTCAACACTAGAAAGGATATCCGATAGCGAAGTTCAGCACAGGATCCTGCCATTCGAATTTCCATCTTTCGCCCACTTCTTCCCCTGGGGAATGTACTGGGAAGGCAAGATCAAACCTGATAACAAAACTTTGGATGTCTATTCTCAGCCCGGCACCGGTTCCGATTCCTAATTCGCTTAGGAAATCCGGCCCGAACTCTCCTCCTTCCAGGTCAGTAGGAATAGTTTTCGAGTTCCAGATGTTCCCGGCATCGACAAAGAAAGCGCCCTTGAGGAACTGGTACAGTGGAAACCGATACTCCAGATTGGCTTCCAAACGGATGTTCCCTGTCCTGTCATAATAAACAGGATCCCCATCCTTAGCACCCTGATAGGTTCCCGGCCCCAGTCTTCTTATTTGAAATGCCCTGACGCTGTAAGGCCCTCCGGCGAAATATTGTCTGCTATAGGGCATCACTTCTGAGTTGCCATAAGGGATCCCTATTCCCGCGAACATCCTGGCGGCCAGGGTCTGGTCCCGGCCAAAGTTAAAATGATACCTGAAATCCCCATCTATTTTCAGGTATTGGGCGAACTCCAGGCCCAGGAATTTCTTGGGTGTGGGACCATTGCTGAGCAGGTCCAGCGTATTTCCGGCAAGATCGAGGTTTGCATTGACAAAGAATTGATGTTTATCGATCGCGTCAACCATCTCATTGTAAATGAATGAATAGGTAAGCCCCGCGATGAACTGCTGGTTGAAACTGCTTTGCAGGAAAGGATTAGCCTTAAGAATATCTTCGAATTCAGGACTGGTACGCACCTTCTTGATGTAATGAACCGAAAAGGGGCTGAGGTCATGGGTGATGAACCTGTTGGATTGCCAGAGGTAGCCAAATTCCCCATTTACGGAAAACAGGCTGAATAACTTGGTACGGTTGAGGTATTCAAACCCGAGCCCGGTCCTCGATTTCGGAATAGAATACCTGAACCAGTTCTCATCGATATTGATCGGAAACAGCATCCGAGGATAAATGATATCTGCATCAAGGCTGAGCTGTGTACTACTAAGACCAGGTTCGTTTTTTCCCGAAAGCTGCCTTTCATACCCTACGCCGGCAGTAAGACTCAGAATTTCTCCCCCGTGAAACATATTCCTGTTGGAATAGGTAAGGGCGAGATGTGGGCCGGCAAAATTGTTTGATTTGGTTACTGCCTGCAGCTCTGCCCGAATGGCCCTTCTGGTCAATGGGGAAAGATAAATATTCGCCTGAAGGTAACCCAGACTATCGGTTGACAGGGAATCGATTACCTCATAACGAATATTGACAAATTTATAAGTGCCGATTGAGGTAAGCCTCCTGCTGGTTTTTCCGGATGCAGTTGGATTGTACCGCTCCCCTTCCTCAAGAAGAATGAACGGATCGAGCTTATCCGGTTCAAAAAATTCCTCATCCTGAATATAGTTTTTTCCGTTGAACCTGGTGGTTTGGATTTGCAGGGAATCAGCTCCTATTACGAAATTCGGATAGACATTGACCTCTGTCACCACATAAGGCTTAATGCCCTCCTGAGGAACGTCTTCCTTCAGTCGCAAAAAAAGATCCATTCTTTTTCTGTCATACTGGTTGGTGTCGGCCTCGAAAATCAGAAAATTCGAACTGAAATTGTAGTATCCCTGATCCTTGAGCTTTGCATCGATCCTTTCACGCTCGAGTTTAAGAAGCCCCAGGTCATAAGGATTCCCCTTATCGAGAAGCGTTTCATCCATGGTTTTTTGGATCACCTGATAAATGGGAAGGGAATCGTTATCCATTTGGTAGGTTGCAATAACATAGGGCTCTTCTGGAAGCTGTGCCTTGTACAGGATCTTGGCGGTTTTTCTTTTTTGATTGCGGTTGATGCTATGGGTTACTCTGGAGTAGAAATACCCGGTATTTTCCAGCCGGTTCTTGATAAGTTCTTCGGTCTCAAAAGGATCGGCATCAGAAAGATAAACAGGTTCCTCCCCGAATTTCTTACTCATAAATTTGCTGATGAAGCTGGGATTTTCCTGCTGTCCTTTGTAGTACCAGTAGAGTCCGAATTTCGCTCCCAGAAATTTCGAATTAGGTTCCGGTTCGATCACTCCCAACAACCTGGTACGGAGTTCTTTCCTCCCGGCTATCTCATCCTGTGAATTTAATGTCAGTTCCGCCCCAGTGTATAGGAAACGATCCTCCGGGATAAATTTTTTAACCCCGCATGCGTTAAACAAGACAGAAAACAGGATTAGAAAAATGCTTTTGTTTATCCTCATCAAAAAATACGATTACTGACTACTTCTTTGTTCCTTTTCTTTCTTGGCCTGATCCACTATTCCCGATAACAGTTCTCTGAAATGATTGAATTCGGTGGTGAAAATCAGAGAAAGACCGGTAATGATCAATTGCCCATCGATAACATTTTCATAGGTCTTCCTTCTGAACGCCTCCAGGGCAAACTGGCCATCCGGGGTTAACAGGTATTCCAGGCTCAGGTTTCCGATTAGCGGGGTTGGCTCGTTGACTGGTCCCGTCCCCTGAAGATTTACTTCACTTCCCACCTTTACAATGAGTCGGTCATTGAAAAGCGCCCTTTCCGCGGTAACGTCAAGTTGCGTTCTTTCCTCGGGAGTAAGACCCTGATAGTCCGTATAGGAATCCAAACCAAAATTCAGATCTATTCCATAATCATCCAGAAGTCGTTCAGAATATACATTCAGCTGGTCGGAAAGGGCATCATTGAGATTGTCGCGGGCAAAGGATAATGTCCCGCCCTCGGTTCCGGCACTCCCACCTGCCGGGAAGAACCTATTGAGGACCAGGAGGGAAAAGACCTGTTTATTGAGTTCTGCATCCTGGGTGTTGATCTGCTGAATACGACTGTATACCTGTCCGCTAAGCGCCCCTTGCTCCGATTCCGGCATCCCAAGGCCAAAGGAGATCTTAGGCTGGTCTATTTGTCCGGTAATCCGCAGGTACACCAGAAATTCCAGTTCCTGCCTGAACCTGCTTCTGACATCCATGCTCGCCCCAGTGAGCTGGGGAGCCATCAGGGAACTGGCTGAGGTCTCCACCTGGTAAACCGCATTGATGTTGAGATCTGCATCCATGGGATCCCCCGCCCAGACGATACTGCTTCCATCCATGATCTCAAATCTCCTAGAAACAAGATCATACAGGCTCATCTCATAATGACCGTCATTGATTTCAAGCCGGCCGGTAAGGGTCTGGCGTCCGTTCGGATACATATTGAATAGCAGGTCTCCTTCCCCAGAAGCCTGGAGATGATCCCCTGTTTCATCATCGAGAACAATGGTCATTGTTGCCCCCTCCTCTACGGAAATCTGGGAATTGAGAGCAAAACCTTCAAAGGCAAAGGTTTCCTCCTGGTCGGTATTTCTCGTGATGATCATGTCAGGATTCTCCCGGTTGACGAAAATTACAACGCCTTTTCGCTGCTCCAATTGGAGTTCCGCCTCAGGGATCACATAGGTGATATTCGACTGTTCCAGCACATCCAGGTTTACATCGATCTCGGGCAGTTCTAGATTGCCTCCAAGATGACCTTCAGCATTTACCACCGCAGTTCCATAGAGTAGTTCGTTGTCTTCAGCAGAGGCGCTCATCAGCGTGAAATTCTCAGCGTCGAACCGCAGATCAAAATCTGGATTGAGCAGTTGGTCCGTCTGTACAATTCCGTTCAGAGTCATCCTGTTACCATTGACATCCATAATATCAAAATCCTGTAAACTTAACTCCTGATTATTTATGGTAAGTTCCTCATCAGGAAAGGTGAAAGGGGCATCAAGGGCGGCTATTCTGGCAGTCGCGTCATTGAAGTGCAGATTCCCCCGATATTCAGGCTCAGCAATAGTGCCGCTTAACTTTACCTGGCCCGAAAAGGAACCTGAGGATTCCGTTATCTCCCCGAAAGAAAACCCCTGAATAACTTCCATTTCTATTTTGTTGAGATCAAGCAGCAGGTCGAGCGATGCAGCCTCTGCTCCAGCCAGATAGGTTCCTGTGAGGTCGAGATCTGCTTGCCCTTCCCGGATTGCCAGGTCGAATTCGTAGGTATTGCCTCCCCTGCTTTCTGCCTCCAGGGTCAAGTCTCCCAGGTCTACCCCTGAGATTCCAAAGTCGAGGATGTTCACATCTGCCAGAAGTGCCGTACTGCCAAAGGGTTCTTTAATAACCAGATTCCCGTTCATGATTCCAGAAGCCAATACCGCCTCCGGGTTCAGATAGGAAAAAAGGGTGCTGAGTTCGAAATTTTGCAATCCCATTGCAATATGAGGTTCGACCACACCAGGAGAGGAATTGGACACCCGCAGGAGCTGCTGGTCACGGCTCATCTCAAATGCATTGAACACCCACAGGCTATCCTTAAGAAGAATCTCATTGGCCGGATCGATCCTCCAGTCGCGGCCGTTGAGAATCAGGGAGTCCGGGTTCAGGTGAATCTGAACGATATCGTCCTCCTTTGTCACTTCGGAAAGGACGTGAACAAGAAGGGAGTCCTGATAGCTGGAGGTAAATTCCATTTCGAGCTGCTCCTCCGATAGTCTTCCCTGAAGGAGTGTTCTATGGATATCGAGGGGGCCGATTTCCAGGTTTTTTAAGCCGAAATCAAAAGCCAGGCCTGCTTTTCCTGAATCCAGGTGGAACTCAAGGCTATCTACTTTACTGCCCCAGTAGGAAATGAAGGGAAGACTGATATCCGCCTGGAGTTGCCTTTCTTTTTCATGGAATTCCACATCGACATTAAGGGTGTCCAGCTCATCCATTTTCGGAAGGAACACTTCGCTCAGCACTGGGGAAGGCCGAATCTCCCCCATGAAATTAATATTTACCGGATCGCTCAGGGTGTCCGCGGCATCCGCCTGACCATAATAGCTCTGGTAATGCCGCAGCAGCGCATCGATAAATTCGTTAGGACTCGCATTGGAATTGAGCTGTAGATTCAGCGTCCTGTTTCGTACGGAAATGGCGGTGGTGTCCCCTCTGACATGTCCCATCAGGTCCACATCTCCCAAAAGATAGGATTCATTATCATAGACAAAGATCCCGTCGCTGATGGTCCCGACCACATCAAAGCGTTCCATGTTTCCTTCGAAAGTAGCCTGCAATTCCATCGCGGTGTTAATCGGGCGACGTACCAGGCCCAGTGCCAGGAGGTCTGCTCCTATTACATCGATCGAGGTGGCGATCTTAGGGGACACAGAATCCAGTTGAATAAAACTGTTCATCTTGACATTGAGATTGTGATCCTTGTAATCCATTTCCGCGTAGCCGGCCCCATCTTCAACCTTGGCATACAGTGCTATATCCTGAAATTCATAACCGTTGTAAAGAAAGGAGGATATGTTACCTTCCAGAGTGGCATCCAAACTATCAATACTTCTTCCCTCCCCTGCGGTAACCAGGTCAAAACTGACTGGCCCGAGTGACTTCATCTGAACCAGATCGCCAACCTGAAGGGTCTTGGCCTCGACCTCCCCTGAGAAAGCAATCTGGGGAGCGGTCTGGAAATGGCCGTCAACGGAGATATCACCGAGGGAAGAGGCTATCTCCACTGTTACTTCCATGTCTTCAGGAGAACCCGCTATATTTCCGCTTCCGCTCAAGGTGGAAGGGATCTGGATTCCCAGGGCCTTTTCGTCAATAAAGGTTGCAATATCCGCTCTTGTCGACCGAAAACTCAGGTTCGGAAGATCAAAGGCAATTTGGTCCGGCCTGGTGGCATTGAAAATTTTGCCCGAACCTGTAATGGCGGTTGTTTTCCCCCAGAACAATTCCAGTCTGTCAATTTTTAATTCCTGCGTCCTTCCCGATGCCCTCAGACTTCCGGATAGTCTTTTTTCTGACAGCGCCGTGAGGTACTCGTTGTTCTTAAGGGTCGGAAGAATTGGGAAAAGATCCTTCAAATCAACTGAGAAAGCTGGGATATCTGTATGGGCATAGACGCCCTGGGGATCGGCCAGAAATTCTTCCAGGGAGGCGTAATCCAGCACCAGGTCCCCGCGGATCCGGTTCTGATTCAAGTGAAATTGAAGATCAGTTAGACGACTTTCTTCCTCAGTAATCCGAGCCTGAAAACTGGCCTGGTGGAGCCGTAAGCCTGAAGGTTCCAAAAACTGAAAGGTTGTCACGTTCGCCGCAGCCAGGCCTTCCTCCAGGACTATCTGATCGGCCTTAAGACTAAGATTCTGAAAGTCCAGATTTTCAGGATCAAAGGCATCATCAGGGGCAGCTGCCATCCCCGCGGTATAACTCAAACGGTTATCCTGCAGGTTCACTTGCTCTATGTTGATGTTCCACTGTGGCCAAAATCCCCTCGAAACTTCAGTGGACGTCGCTTCTTTGGGATTCTCGGAAGCCTGTAATTGCAAGGCAATCTCGGAATCATTCAGTTCGAAATTCTCGATCTTAATCACTTGTTTGCCAAGATCCGCCTTCGGCATTTCCAGAAGCAGATCAGCTATGTCCATTTTCGCCGAAATCCCGTCAGGAACTGAATTATACCTGCCATTGAGGTCCTGAACATCAAGTCGTCCTATGGAAACAAAAGGGGCGGGAGCATTTTCCTGAGGGGTGTTTATCTGGGTCTCCCGTTGTTCAAATGCAAAGGTGGTATGAGCTAATTTCGCTTCAGCAATCCGGTAGACCATGCTGTCCGGATCGAATTCCCGCATTTTTACCTGAAGACTTCCGAGATCGACCGCGAGGTCGATCCCCTGAACCCGATCGACGAAGTCTACCTTAAAATCCTCAAGGTTGAAATCACCAATGGAAAAGGCGGTCCCTGATGCTGTATCTGCCGGAGCGCTTGGGGACCCGGCGGGGGTGAGCGCATTGATCAGAAATTCATAGTTGAAGCCGCCGGTGGTATCCTGGCGTCTGATGTTTGCGGTGACCCCTTTCCATTCCACATTGTCAATCGAAAAACCTTTGCCTTTTAAAACAGGAAGCAAAGGCATGTCAGCCTCAAATGATCTGGAATACAGTAAGGTGTCTCCATTCTGGTCTTCCAGATAAAGCCCCTGAAGGTTGAGATCCCCCCCGAAAGAAATAAACGCCTTGTCAATTTGAACCTCGGTACCCGTTTTGTCGGAAATGTAACTGACCAGCCTGTCGGTAATGATATTTTGCCCCCAGTGGCTTCGGATGAACAGGATGAGAAGAAAAAGAAAAAGAAAGATCCCGAGAAGGATTTTCCCGAACAATTTTAAGCCTGAACCTTTTTTTGTCTTCTTTTTTGTCTTCTTTTTTTCCAAGTAGATCCTAATGGTTTATGCCTTTTCCTGATGTTTTTTCCAGTTTCCCGACCAGGAGAGGGAGCGGAAATCCAAAAATCTATAAAAGATAAAACATTCCCTTATTTAAGTTGTTTTATTAGGACTAATTTGGGAAAGATAGTCCCAAACTAATAATCTTCCGTTAAAATGAAATCTACCTGAAACCGTTTTCTATAATTTCGAACCGTAAAACCAGTTCATACTTCTGTATAAATCCACGGAGTGAGAACCAAACTAGATATCATTATGAAACGAATATTGACCGCAACGGTACTTGCAGCAACAATGTTCACTTCTTGTGTTTCCAAAAAGAAATACGTAGCACTTGAAGAGGACTACAATCAGAGCCAGAGCGCGCTCCAAAAGACCCAGGTAGAAAAGGAGGAATTGGAAAGAAAGCTGGACGCTATTGAGGACAGGGTATCGGAATACAATGCTAAGATCAACTCCCTGACAGAAGAGAATGAGCAAATGCTCGAACTCAATGATCTTACCGCCATGTCTTCTGTTCATAAGCAACAGATGAGGGAAACTTTAAGAAATGTAGATCCCGCAGAGCTTGCCGAGGCAGAGACCCTGGAAGATTCGATCAGTCTGGCCGTCGCCTACAACCTTGAAAAAGGGATCAATGAAGATAACACAGAAGGTGTTGACGTGACAGTAGACGAGACAGTTGTTAAGATCAATGTATCGGACGAACTTCTTTTCAGAAGTGGTAGTCACAGGGTGAGCCGAGACGCCTATCCCCTTCTTGAAAAACTGGCCCAGGTGATCAAATCAGAGCCTGCTATGGAAGTCATGATCGTAGGACATACTGATGATCGGACCGTAGTAGAGAACTCTTACCTGATCGATAACTGGGATCTCAGTGTTCGCCGTGCCACCGCAATAGTAAGACTTCTACAGGATCGTTTCGGGGTGGAACCAGAAAAACTAATTGCGGCTGGTCGAAGCAGCTATCAGCCTTTAGTGGAAAATGATTCTCCTGAGAACAGGGCCAAGAACAGAAGGACAAGGATAGTGATCCTTCCTAACCTCGATAAGTTCCTTGCCATGTTGGACCCTGATTACGTAGGTACTGCACCCGAGGATGACAATCTGGATGAAGGGGATCAACAGAATGCCGATGGGCAGGTTATCGATAACCAGAACGATGAGCAGATCGACGATTAAATTCCCAATAATGATCTAAACTAAAAAGGGCCTTTAAACAAGGCCCTTTTTTTATGAGGGGATTCGGTTCAATCTCTGGATTGATCCTCTTTCCATAGGGTGTGAAAGAAAATCCCTCTTTCCTTGTCTGTCCTTTCATAGGTATGGGCTCCGAAGTAATCCCGCTGCGCCTGTATCAGGTTAGCTGAACCAAGAGCGGAGGTGAACGAAAAGAAGTAATTGATCGCTGCACTACTTGCCGGCATTGGAAATTTTGCAGCCAGGGCTTTTCGCATCACACTGCTCAGGGCATTGATAGACTGGTTGAGTTCGTGGCGGATCTGATCTGAGAACAACAGGTGTTGTTTATGATCCCTGAAAATATCCTTTAATCGCTCCATCAGTCCGGATCTGATGATACAGCCATTGGTCCAGATCCTGGCGATCTCCGCAAGATCGAGGTTCCACTGGTATTCCGAGGAAGCAGCTGAGAGAAGATCAAATCCGATAGCATGGTTGATGATGGAAGCGGCAGAATAGGCCTGTTTCAAGGCAGTTAAATCCGGATCGGAGATCGTTTTGCGGGATAGCCCATAAAGGTGATCCGCCTCTACCCTTTCGTCTTTACGTCCCGAGATGTTGCGGGCAAGGACCGCTGCGGTAATGGTGTCCAGGGGTGTGCCCAGTTCCAGGGCGGCATTGGTAGACCAGCCCCCTGTGCCTTTCTGTTTGGCGGCATCCAGTATTTTATCGATGAGGACACTTCCGGCCTCCTTCTTTCTGAGAATTTCGACGGTTATTTCGAGTAGATAGCTCTTAAATTCTTCATTCCATTGAGAAAACCATGAAGCGATCTCCTCAGGAGATAGTCCGTAACCATACCTGAGCAGGTGATAGAATTCCGCGATAAGCTGCATCTCTCCATATTCAATGCCATTATGGACCATTTTGACGAAGTGGCCAGAACCTTGTGGACCAAGATAGGTACAACAGGGTTTTCCGTGGTTGTCCTTGGCGGCAATCTGTTCCAGGAGGCTACCGAACCTGTTGTAGGCCGCAATGTCTCCCCCGGGCATTATGGAGGGCCCCTTTAGGGCGCCTTCTTCGCCTCCGGAGACTCCTACTCCGAGAAACAAAATTTCCTCCTTTCCCAGATATTCCTCTCTTCGATTGGTGTCCTTATAGTGCGAGTTTCCTCCGTCGATAATCAGATCCCCTTTTTTCAATAAGGGCTCAAGTTCATCTATCACGAGGTCAACAGCTTTACCCGCACTGACCATCAGGAATATGGTCCGGGGCTCCTCTAGAGAATTTACGAAAGGCTGCAGATCATCAAAAGCCGGAAAGTGGAATTCCCCCTTGTGCTGCTCTGCAAATTTCAGGGCAATATCCTCTTCCTTACCCTCTGAATGCCTGTTGTACACTGAAATTTTTATTCCTTTGGACGCAAAATTGAGGGCCAGGCTTTTACCCATTACGCCAAGTCCAATCAATCCGACAGAAGATTTGGTTTTCTTTTCCATGATTTTTCTGATTATCTCATCGACTACTTCCTCCTGGGATGGAGCAACATCCACATGGATCCCTGAAACGGGAGGTTCCAGAATCTCGTATTGGCTCCTGAGGAGTTCCGCATCAAAATAATGTCCTTTTCGCTCCCTGATCCGCTCATAAATCAGGTCGTAACTCGAATGGAGATAAATCCACACCAGGTCTTCTTCAGGAATACTGGAAAGCCGATGTCGAAATTTTTCCTTCAGGGCAGAACATGCCAGTACCGCCCCCTGGTCCTGGTGCCATTCTTTTATCTTAAGGCTGAGGAACTCCAGCCATCCTTCCCGATCCTGATCCACTAGCGGGATTCCGGAACTCATTTTGACCTTGCTCTCTTCAGGATGGTAATCATCTGCGTCAAAAAATGGAATCTTGAGACGGGCGGCCAATAATTTTCCGATTGTAGTCTTCCCTACCCCGGAGACTCCCATTACGATGTATACCTTCATAGGCATCAGTATGAAATATCCATAATTAAAAGGTTCCGATCTTCCTTCCCCAGGTGCAGCGTGACCTCCTGGTTCTTCCGGTGCCCTAACAATGCACGAGCCAGGGGAGCGACAAAAGAGATCTTTTTCCGTTTGATGTCCGCTTCATCAACTCCCACGATCCGAAACTCGTTTTCCTGTCCGGTGCCGAGATCCTTCACCCGGACTTTGGCACCGAACCGGATTTCTTCCTCGGGCTGGTCGGAAGGCCTTATCACCCTGGCCGAACCTATCCTTTCTGAGAGGAGCTGCAATTGGCCATCGATTACCGCTCTTTTCCTCCGAAGATCCGTTTCATCCATTCCCTGGTTTTGAGCATAAGCCCGTTCCAGTTCCTTTTTTTCCTCCTTAAGGGCTTGAAGCCCCTCTGGGGTGACATAATTGATCATTCCTGATGGCAGCACCGCCCTGGGTGGAATCATTGGAGCATCCTCCTGATCCTCTTCTTTTACAAATCCACGGCTCATAGACAATCGTTTCCTTAAAGATCACAAATTCGAAGCACAATTGAAAGCTTTGGGCAATTTCCCTTATTTTTGGATCATGACAAAGCTCCTGGTCATCGGCTGTATGTGGCCTGAACCAGCCTCCTCAGCGGCAGGATCAAGAATGCTTCAGTTGCTGGACGCCCTTGCAGGACCTGACACTGCCATTACTTTTGTCACCACCGGACAGAAGACGGGCCATTCCGAAGATTTGGAAAGTCGCGGGATCTCCTGCCGCAAGATTGAACTCAACCACCCTAGCTTTGACCGTTTTCTCCTGGATCTGCGACCTGATATCGTCATGTTTGACAGGTTCATGACCGAAGAGCAGTTTGGCTGGAGGGTGAGCCAAAATCTTCCTCAGGCCCTCAAGCTGCTGGATACGGAGGATCTCCATTTCCTGAGGTGGTGCAGGCGGGAAGCTTTAAGGACAGGAAGGGACGAGGTGGAACTTCGAAGAGAAAGTGACCTGGCGAAGCGGGAAATAGCGGCTATATATCGCTGTGACCTTAGCCTTGTCATATCTGAAAGAGAGATCGAGGTCCTGGTTGAAGAGTTCGGAATTCCTCCATATCTGTTGCTTTACCTTCCTTTTATGGTTGCGGGACCTTCCGAGGAGCAGAAATCCGAACTTCCTGATTTTACAGGCCGGAAGGACCTGGCATTCATCGGGAATTTCAGACATGCCCCCAATGCGGACGCGGTTCTATATCTGAGAAACGAGGTCTGGCCGGAGATCAGGAAAAGACTTCCACAGGCGGAGCTGCATATTTTTGGCGCCTACACCACGGACCGGCAGAGGGCCCTGGCCAATCGCTCCGAAGGTTTTCTTATCAGGGGCAGATCAGAAGAAGCGATCCGGACCCTAAGGAATTTTAGAATTCTTCTGGCGCCGCTTCGGTACGGAGCTGGGCTCAAAGGAAAATTTATAGACGCCATGCTGGCGGGAACACCGGTGATCACCACTCCGGTAGGAGCTGAAGGCATGAGGTGGAAAAATGAGTTCTGTGGAGCCGTATCTTCGGATCCTCAGACCATGGCCGACCTTGCCTGTGACCTTTACGAAAATCAGGAATCCTGGAAGCGGGCACAGCAGAAAGGCTTTTTAATCCTGGAACACAAGTTCTCCCGTCAGCGATACAGCGACCTCCTAAACGAGCGGGTAAGCCGGATCAGGTCTGAACTCCTGGCACATCGGAAAGCTAATTTTACCGGTAGCATGCTCCTCTTTCATAGAAATAACAGTACCCGCTACCTGTCGAAATATATAGAGCTCAAAAACAGGGACAAATAAGCGAAGCGCCCGCAATGCAGGCGCCCCATCCAAACAAACAAAAACTAACAACTCAAGCGGAGAGAAGTCAGGTCTTTAAAAGCGTTTTTTCCTCAAATAACTTCTGATTAAGGAGCCTGAGCGCTTTTATTTTGTTTTGCTGATCAACCAGCAGCGAAATGTTGTTCTGGCTTCCTCCATAGGAAATCATCCTCACAGGCAGATCGTTCAGGATCTCGAATAGCCGAAAAGTTTCTCGGTCATCAATAACCCCTTCCCCAACGATGCAGATAATACTATGTTCCCGGTCCACCGAGATCTGGCCATAGCTTTTGAGTTCCTCCAGAATTGCGGGCAGGTTTTTTTCATCATCGATGGTCAGGGAAATGGCAATTTCCGAAGTGGTGATCATATCGATGGCAGTTTCGTGTTTGTCGAAGATCTCGAAGATCTTTTTCAAGAAACCATGGGCCATCAGCATCCTGTTCGATTTGATCTTGATCGCAGTGATGCCGTCCTTTGCCGAAATCGCTTTCAGTCCCTTGCGCAATACTCTGGAAGATATTCTGGTTCCAGGTGCGGATGGGGTAAAGGTATTTTTGAGGAAGATAGGAATGTCCTTGTCCTTGACCGGAGAAACTGTTTGTGGATGAAGAATCTTGGCTCCGAAATAGGCGAGTTCCGCTGCCTCTTCAAAAGTCAGATCTTCGAGAGGATGAGTATGTTCCACGAAACGCGGATCATTGTTATGGAAACCATCTATATCCGTCCAGATCTGCACTTCTGACGCGTTAACCGCCGCAGCGATGATGGTGGCGGTATAGTCGCTTCCTCCTCTTTTTAGGGTGCCGATACTCCCCTGGTTGTCTACCCTGATAAATCCCTGGGCGATGTAAGTACCAGAATGCAGTTCTCTGAGGATCTTTTGGAGTTTATTCCCCACCTGATCGATCTCCGGATTCTCCACATTATCCACGTGCATAAAATCAGCAGAATTCAGCAGATCATTCTCAAGGCCTTCCTGAGCAAGGAAGATCGAAAATATAAGACTGAGCATTTTTTCTCCAGAGGTTATGATCCGGGAATAGGTATCGCTGGTGAAATCCTCCTCAATAATCGACCTGAGGCCGTCAAAAATGATTTGAAGCTCTCTCGAGGCGGTTTCAGCCACATCCTCTTTGAGCAAATCTTCGATAAGGCCATTATGTTTTTCCCTGATCTGCTCCAGGATCGAAAATGCCTTTCCTCTGTTCCCGGCGTAAGCGGTTTCCGCAAGGGATACCAACAGGTTAGTGACCCCGGCCATCGCCGATACCACCACTATTTTTTCACCGGGACTCTGCTCGAGTATTTCCTTTACATTGCGAATGCTTTCTGCCGTACCTACCGAGGTACCTCCGAATTTCAGTATTTTCATCTTTACATGTTCCAAAAGACATAGGTAATAAGACTTTCAGTTTCAGGAAAATGTATTCCTGTTATTTTATATATTCGCACCAATTGTATAATATATAACAGGATGAAAACCATAACCACCTGTGTTCATAACATCATAAAACATCAACCTTTCCTCGATGACGCCCTGGCCAGGAATATCATCAACTTCAGTTCTTTGGCGGCAGATCTTCAGCCTGAGGTCGAACTGGAAATGAAAAAGCCTGTAAAGCAGGGTTCTATCATCATGGCCTTGAGAAGGTACCATCCCAAGAGGAGCAAGTTTACCAGCAGCCATTTCAGGAAATTAGGGGATATCATCGTCCGATCCGGAATTACCGAATATACTTACCACAATTCCCGGACCCTGATTTCTAAAAAGGCACAGCTTCTTGATGCTATCAAGGAGCGAAGTGGCATATACATGAACTACTCCAGCAATTTTCAGGAAACCGTTTTCCTCTTTTCCTCTGAAATGGAGCCGCTGATCAGGGAAATTTTCAAGGAAGAAAAACTGGTCAATGTTTCGGATGAATTATCCTCGCTGACCATAGCCCTTCCGGAGAAAAACACCCAAACTGTAGGCTTGTATTTTTACCTGTTTAAATTGCTGGCCTATGAGGGGATACCGGTTTATGAGGTGATTTCCACTTCCAATTATTTTACGCTATTTCTTGAACAGGATTATGTGAATCAAGCCTTTCAGCTGATGAATGAGATCAAAAGCAAACGCTGACTTTCCCCAAATTTTTGCTAAAGCTGACTTGTCCAAAGAAGATTTGCCTTACTTTCACCGGCGAATTGCTATGAAAAAGGATTTCCAGCAAGAGGAAGGAGCAACAAAGCCCTTCCTCCGACTGGGGATCCTTTTCTTATTCACTGGAAAAAATGTCCGAAGCCTATGGTGAACATGATCAGGCCGTAGAAATAATGCTCCAGACTCACATTGAGAAGATTTTTTGTTCGGAAGAAAGTATAGATGAAAAGCCAGGCTGCCAGAAAGGTGGCAATGGGAGCCACCCAGTTCGCATAGATGAAATGAGTGAGACCGAAAATAATCGCATTGCTTAACATCAGCAGGGAGGTTTCCGGAACCAACTTGCGATATCTGTGGAAATAATAAACCCTGTAAATGATCTCCTGAGGGAGAACCGAGGCAAGGGGATAGAGAAAAAAGGTGATCAGATATCCTTCAAAGTTGCGCAGGGGATACATGAAAAACAACTGAGGATAAATCCACCAGGTAAACCAGGTCAGTAGAATGGTGATCAGGATCATTCTGGTAATACTACCCTTGAGATAGGAGGCGTCAAAGCGGGTGAGTACGGATCTGTCAAAGGTCGGATCCTGTAGTAACATGATCAGGAAAAAGATCCCGATCCCAAAAAGAGGCAGGACCTTGAACCAACCTTCGAGATAGTAAGTGGCTATAAAGGGTAAAAAAACATAGAAGAACATGAATTCCAGAACCAGGTAAACTCTGGAATAATAAATTTTTCTCATGTTCGCAGCGTGTTTTTACTCTTCTATAATCTCTTCTTTTTCCACTGTAGGGTCCACCATGGCTTTTCGTTCCCGGAGAAGAGAAACGATGTTGAACAGTACTATACAGAAGGCCACCCATATCAGACCGGCAAGAAAACCACCCACTACATCAGAGGGAAAATGAACCCCGAGATAAATCCTGCTGGTTCCGATGAGGAGGATCAGGAATCCGAAAAGGACCATCAAAAAGCCTTTGAGCCATTTGTTCATCTTGATCTTGAAGACCAGATAGATCAGAAAGCCATAGAAGGCAGTGGCGCTCATGGCATGCCCGCTGGGATAGCTCAGGCTCTTTACCACCACGAGGTGTTCAATGGTTGGTCGGGCTCTGTTGATGGCCTTTTTTAAGGCAATGTTGGCCAGTGCGGAGAGGATCAGGATTCCGAGTAATTGAAAAATGAATTTTTTGTTCTTCAGTTTGAAGAAGAAGAAGATCGCCACAATGGTAGTTGCCACGATGTATGCATAAACATCCCCAAGGTCTGTGATAAATTGAAAGAATCTGTTGAGTTCAGGGGTCCTGAAGGAGGTCACAAAATCGGTTACCTGCTTGTCGAAACCCTTCATTGGGGCTCCCGAAAGTCCTTCTGTAAGTCCAACAAAAACATTGACCCCGACGACAAAAATTATAATATTGAGGAAGATCAGGATGTAATAAGGCAGCAGCGGATTCTTTGTACTAAGATGTCTGCGCAGAAACTCCAGTATTCCCCTGAGCATTTCTTTGAATCTCTTTCTCATCTTGGTTGGTATTTAAGAAATTAATTCCTCTTTTCGGGAGGGGGAAAGCATATCTCCACCTTTCTTCTGCCCCACTTCAACGCCTTGTCCCGGTCTTCTCCCATATAAATATCAATTTTGTTTCGCCACCGCGGATGCATCTTATCCATCACCAGAAAGGTCCCTTCGAACCCTTCGATTATAACCGGGGTCCTGTAGTCCAGACCTTTTTCAATCAGGTCCCGTGAAACTGCGATGGATCTGACACCAGGTTTCAGCGTATCCCCCCATGCGGTTATTTTTGGATCCCCACTTCCCTGACCTCCTACTGAATTGTAGGCCGAGGCCAGAACGGTGATCTGCTGCCAGTCCGAATATGGATCCTTGGCGGGGTCCTCCTTACAACTGCTGATCCATATCAGAGGTAAAAACAGAACCTTCAGGATAATTCTTTCTGTAAACATCATAACCAACTTACTAAATTTTTGGATGAACTCGCAAATTCCCCCATTCTATTAACCAGATTTTAAGAGGATGAAATAGTCCGGGAATAACTGCTCCATGGAGGAATTATTGCGCGGGACCCTTTGTTTTCAGGAAATCGGGCTTCTTTGGTCTTGTGGATTAAAAATCATACCTTTGCCTACCGAAATGTGGGATAATTTCCAGCGTTGTTGAGGTCCTTCCTTTTTACTTCTGTTTCTATTTCCATTTCTTTTATTTTTTAAATCGATAAACTAGATATCATGAGTCAGGTTAAGCAAAATGACACAGTAAAAGTACATTATACCGGGAAGTTGGCGGATGGCCAGGTCTTTGACAGTTCTCTGGAGAGAGAACCGATCGAATTCACCATGGGGCAAGGTCAGCTCATTCCGGGTTTTGAGAAAGGTCTTCTGGATATGAAGGTCAATGAAAAGAAAACGATCAACATTCCGGCGGAGGAAGCCTATGGTTCTCCCAGGGAGGAACTGATCCAGGAGGTTGAAAAGAGCCGGCTGCCCGAGGAGATCAAACCAGAACCTGGAATGGGGCTCGTTTCCAAGTCCCCTGATGGTAAAGAGGTGAACCTCGTGGTAAAGGAAGTCAAGGAGGAGTCCATCGTTGTTGACGGAAACCATCCATTGGCTGGAAAAGATCTGATCTTTGATCTTGAGGTAGTCGAGATTAAATAATTCCTTCGGAAAAACTGTTATAAGAACCCGTAGGACTTCCTGCGGGTTTTTTTCCTGACTTCCGCACCTGAAAAAGCCGTTGACTTTAATTGCCTGTAAACTACTAT
>CAMPKA010000008.1 GCA_946887075.1 uncultured Salinimicrobium sp. | reverse complement strand
CAAAAATATTTAAGTTCAGTTTTTTGTTTTGGGTGTTAAAATGCGGAAGTCAGGAAAAAGGAAAGCCGCACGGAGCGGCTTTCGGTAGATCTGTAATACAGGGATTATTTCACCATATCGAAGCTCCGTTTGATGAAGGCGGTAAGTTCCTCTCCCTTCAACAGGTTCTGAGAAAGCCTTGCCAGGTCAAGAGATTGCTTGATCAGTCTTTCTTTCTTCTTCTCGGTTTTGGTATTGAGAATTTCGCTGTTCAGCGGATGGTTTACGTTCACCACAAGGTTGTACATCTCGGGCATATTTCCCATTCCGAACATTCCCCCTCCGGTTTGCTGCATCTCCTTCATTCTTCTCATAAACTCCGGTTGTGTGATGATCAGCGGTGCTGCATTGCTATCAAGTGCCTCCAGCTGCACCGTGTAGCGCTCAGCGGGTACGACCTTTTCAAAATCCTTTTTCAGGGTCTCCTTTTCCTCCTCTGAAAGTTTCGAGATTTTCTCTTCATCCTTTTTGATGAGGTTGTCGATATGATCAGAATCCACCCTCACAAAGTTCACCTTTTCCTTAGAGGACTCCAGCTTTTGTAGCAGGTGAGATACGATCGGGGAATCCAAC
This sequence comes from uncultured Salinimicrobium sp., assembly GCA_946887075.1. The sequence continues at coordinate 111,599 of CAMPKA010000008.1, read as the reverse complement.
AGGAGTACCTGATATCCCTTCTCACGGGCAGCCTCTATATAGCTGTGCTGGCTCTCTTCGTCTGAAGCATACAAAATGACCTTATTTCCATCCTTATCCGTCTGGTTATCTTTGATCTTCTCCTCGAGCTCTTCAAAGGTGTAATACTTTTCATCTACGGTCGGATAAAGGGCAAAGGCCTGGGCTTTTTCGAAGAACTTGTCCTCGGTCAGCATTCCGTATTCGATGACGATCTTGATATCGTTCCATTTTTTCTCGAAATCCTCCCGGTTGTCCTTAAAGAGCGATTTAAGTTTATCAGAAACCTTTCTGGTGATATAGCTCGAAATCTTTTTGACGTCACCATCCGCCTGTAGGTAAGACCGCGATACGTTCAGCGGGATGTCAGGAGAATCGATAACGCCTCTGAGCATGGTAAGGAACTCCGGCACAATTCCCTCCACGTTGTCGGTTACGAATACCTGGTTCTGATAGAGCTGTATCTTATCCTTCTGGATATTCATGTCCTTCGACATTCTGGGAAAATACAGGATACCGGTAAGGTTGAAGGGATAATCCACATTGAGGTGGATGTGAAACAGGGGTTCCTCGAACTGCATGGGGTATAACTCCCGGTAGAAATCCTTGTAATCCTTATCCTCAAGTTCTGTAGGTTGTTTGGTCCATGCGGGATCCGTGTTGTTGATGATATTGTCTACGGTTTTCTTTTCCGGCTTGGCGTCCTTAGGGGCATCCTCTGGAAGCGGAATGGTCTCCTCGCGGGTCCCGAACTTGATCGGGATCGGCATAAATTTATTGTACTTGACAAGCAGTTGTTCTAGCCTGTTCTCCTCCAGGAACTCCTTATCATTCTCATTGATGTGAAGAATGATATCTGTTCCGTGTTCCTTCTTGTCCGCTTCCTCGAGGGTGAATTCCGTGGTTCCCTCACAGATCCAGTGTGCTGCTGGTTCTCCTTCCTTATATGATTTGGTCACGATCTCGACCTTGTTGGCTACCATAAAGGCGGAATAGAATCCCAGCCCAAAATGGCCTATGATCCCACTGTCCTTCGCAGCATCCTTGTATTTCTCTAAGAACTCTTCAGCTCCGGAGAATGCGACCTGGTTGATGTACTTCTCAACCTCTTCCTTGGTCATTCCTATCCCCTGATCAGAAATGATCAGCTGTTTCTTTTCTTTGTCGATTTTGACCTCGATCTGGGGCTTGCCGTATTCGACTTTAGCCTCCCCAATACTGGTCAGGTGCTTTAACTTTAATGTTGCATCCGTAGCGTTAGAGATCAGCTCGCGCAAAAAGATCTCGTGGTCGCTGTAAAGAAATTTCTTTATCAGCGGGAATATGTTCTCTACAGATACATTGATGTTTCCGGTTGCCATATGATTTGTATAATTTGTTTGATCCCTCTGAGGTCAAAAAAAGTACCAAGCCGCTGCCGCTGACAAACTGGCAGACCTTTATTTCCTTTTTTTTGAATCTGTTAAAATTTGCTGTTAAAGTGTAATAAACTTCTTGAAACCAGTGCGTTGTTGTCCTTAACTTCATGTAAAATTTTAAGGTGTTAGATCGCCAAACTGAAGTGGAATTAAAATGATAACCATGAAAACAATAAAAAAAATTCTCAGCATTTTTTTGCTGCTGCTGGCACCTTCAGTAGGGGCACAGAGCTTTTATGACTTTGATGTCGATGGAGACGGACAGCTGGATCCTGAGTTATACCGACAGGCGCATTATCCCGAGGAGGAGGTCAGCCAGGTGCAGACCGTGATCGTACTTTCCGAGGCGGAATTCGGCGATTTTGACAAGGACAGGGATCAGAGAATTGCACAGGAGGAATGGCTCGTTCTAAGTGAAGATCCCGAGAGGAATATCATCGAGGAAGAGGACTGGAGCATTTTTGACGGAGACCATGATGGCCGTATTAGTGAGGTGGAATGGAGTGAGGATTTCGATTCCGCCACTTTTGGAGACTTTGACCATGATGAAGATGGTTTTCTCGATGATAATGAATTCATGGAAGGAATTTTCTTTGACTGGGATGCGGATGGGGACAGCTATCTGGATGAGGATGAGTATACCACTGCCCATACCGAAATGTGGGATTGATGGCTCGTATACCTAAAATGAGAAAAGCCCGGGGGACCGGGCTTCCTTTTTTAAATTCGATCAGATCAATCTGTCAGCACGGGAGCTGCTGTCTTCTTTTCGATCTGCCCCTCCTTCTCTTTGTTCTTTACGTATTTCTCCAGCCACCTGTCCTGCTCCCATAGGACGTGTAAAACAGATTCCTTTGCGCTGTATCCGTGGCTTTCCTTGGGAAGCATTACAAGTCGGGCGGTTGCCCCAAGGCCTTTTAGGGCATTGAAATAGCGTTCGCTTTGCATTGGATAGGTTCCGGAATTGTTGTCCGCCTCTCCGTGGATCAGGAGCAAGGGAGTCTTCATCTTATCCGCATGCATAAACGGAGACATGGCGTAATAAACCTCGGGCGCCTCCCAGTAGTTGCGTTCTTCACTTTGGAATCCGAAGGGGGTGAGGGTTCGGTTATAAGCTCCGCTTCTTGCAATTCCAGCGGCAAAAAGGTCGGAGTGTGAAAGGAGATTGGCTACCATGAATGCCCCATAGCTATGCCCTCCCACGGCGACACGATCCCTGTCGACATAGCCCAGGGAATCCAAAGCATCGATGGCGGCCGCTGCGTTTGCCACCAGCTGTTTTCTAAAGGTGTCATTAGGCTCCTTTTCTCCCTCTCCGATGATGGGGAAGGAAGCGTCGTCAAGAACGGCATAGCCCCGGTTTACCCAATACACCGGAGACCCGTAATACGGGTAGGTGAAATCATTGGGATTGGAGGTGTTCTGGGAAGCAGAGTTCCTGTCTTTATACTCCCGGGGATAAGCCCACAGGATCAAAGGCAACTCGGTAGGATTCTCCCGGTCGTATCCTGCCGGAAGATAAAGCGTACCGTTGAGGGGGAGCCCATCGGCCCTTTCGTAGGTGATCACCTCTTTATGCACGTTCTGAAGGCTTTCAAAGGGATTCTCAAAGAAGGTGATCTGCCTGAGATCCTCATCCCCCCGGATGTCCCGGATGTAATAATTGGGATATTCCGTTGCGGCCTCTATTCTGACCAGAAGCTTTCCTTCCTCCATATCCAGGGCCTCCAGAAGGGTTTCCTTCTTTTGGTTATAAGCGGATTCATACAGGCGGCGGGTCTCTCCCGATTCCAGGTCAATTTCGTCTACAAAAGGGAACTGCCCCTTCTCAGTAAAGCCGTCTCCCAGCAGGAAGGCCTCATCCCCGTCGAGTTCCAGGACGTACTCCCCCAATGCGTTTTTTTGAGTGACAAAATTACCAGGATCGCTGTATCGATCCTGATAGTTCCTATCGAAAAGGATGTGAGGTTCCTCAGAGGGATCTGAGGGATCAAAGACATAGGTCCTGGTGTTCCGGGTATTCCACCAGTAATCACGGACTATGGCCGTTTCCTCGTCCCCCCAGGTGATGCCGGAGAACCGATCCCTGGTTTTGAGGAGGGGTTCACCCTCTCCTTTGAACGGTGCCTCCAGCAGAAAGACCTGATCCCGGAAAGGTACCTCCACCTCCGGATCGCCCTGATCGAGCGCCTCGACGTAAACCAGAGTGGCAGGAACATCTGAGCGCCACTCCAATTCTCTTCTGCCAGTCCTTTCGGCCATGAATCCAGCCGGAAGCTCTTCTGTCAGGGGAACCTCGTTGACCATACTGACCAGTTCCCCGGAATCGGTGTAGACGGTGGTTTCCGAAGGAAACCGGTTGTAGGGCACCAGGTAAGAGAAAGGCTTTCTGATCTTTGTCAGCATCACATACTGCCCATCCGGTGAAAAGGAGATCCTGCTGTACATGGCTGGATCCATCCATGTTTTGGTGGTACCGTCGAGGTGGACCTCGACCAGAACAGAGCGGGCAAGCTGCTCAAAATTATACTCGTCGTTGGCGTTCTGGAGCAGGTCCTGATAGGTCCTGTTCTGAGCCTGATCCCCGTCACTCACTGAAACTGTGGGGCCTGAGGGAACCGCAGTCTCAGGGTTGATAAGGGCTTTGCGATCCTCCGGGACCATCTTGACCAGCAAGCGTTTCCCGTCATCATACCAGTTGATCACATCCCGGAGGTTGGCATTCAGGCGATCCTCGGTGAGCCTCCTGGCAACACCGGACCCGATATCCAGCACCCAAAGGGACACCCCATTTTCAGTAGTGTGTGTAAAGGCCATCTTTGATTCATCGGGAGACCAGCTAAAGTTGGTCAGCCTCGGGTTCTGGGGAAGCCCCTTTACCTGAACAGGTTCCATTCCTTCCAGGGTTCTTACCTTTACGTTGTTATAGTAGGTGGAACGGCTGCCGATATTGGTAACGGGATTGATCCGCAGGCCTGCCAGACGGAGTTCCTCCTCTGCGAGTTCAGCAATCGATTTGAACTGATCCCTGTAGAGGAACACGACATGCTCTGCCTTACTGTCAATCAGGGTAGATGGCGCCAGCTGAACATCGACCAGTTCCAGGATTTCCTGTGGCGGCTTTTGATAGGTGAGGTTTACCTGAGCGCTGAGGTCGCAAAAGAGGCACATCAGGCCGGAGAGGAGTAATAATCTTCTTGTCATCATAGGAGGTTTAAAAAATGAGAATGTTAATGTTGCCTAATATCGCAACTTGAAATATCTTTAATTGTTTAAATTAGGAAGAACCGGTCTCAAAATAATAAAAAAAAGATTATGTACCAGTCTAAAATAGCCGGTCTGGGCAGTTATGTGCCTGACAACGTGGTGACCAATGATGATCTTGCCAAACGGATGGATACCAGTGATGAATGGATCCGGGAAAGAACAGGAATAGAACAGAGAAGGCATGTAAGAAAAGGAGATGGGGACAGTACCGCTGTGATGGGAGTCAAGGCTGCCCGGATCGCCCTGGAGCGCTCCGGTATCTCCAAGGATGACATTGAACTGATTGTGTTCGCCACCCTTAGTCCCGACTACTATTTTCCCGGCTGTGGCGTTCAGGTCCAGGAGATGTTGGACATTCACACCTGTCCGGCCCTCGATGTCCGGAACCAGTGCAGCGGGTTTATCTACGGGCTCTCCGTAGCCGACCAGTATATCAAGACCGGGATGTATCGGAATGTGCTCGTCATCGGAAGTGAAAACCACAGTGGAGGATTGGATTTCTCCACCCGGGGAAGGAATGTGTCGGTTATCTTTGGAGATGGTGCCGGGGCTGCAGTCCTGACACGGAGTGACCATAACGGTCAGGGAATCCTTTCTACGCACCTGCACGCCGAGGGGAAATATGCTTTGGAACTTTCGCTAAAAGGGCCCAGTACCATGCATTGGGTGCCTGAGATCCTGGAGGAGAACCCCCAGGGGGATGATATCCCGTATTATCCCTATATGAACGGCCAGCTTGTGTTTAAAAATGCCGTGGTCCGTTTTTCTCAGGTGATTGAGGAAGGCCTGCAGGCCAACGGACTGGAGGTTACCGATATCGACATGCTGATTCCACACCAGGCCAATCTCAGGATTTCACAGTTCATCCAGCAGAAGTTCAAACTACGCGATGACCAGGTGTTCAACAATATACAGAAGTATGGCAATACCACAGCGGCCTCCATCCCTATAGCCCTGACCGAAGCCTGGGAGACCGACAGGCTTAAGGAGGGAGATACCGTGGTACTGGCTGCCTTCGGTAGCGGTTTTACCTGGGCAAGTGCCATTTTGAAGTGGTAAGGATTGGGGTTTTTTAATGCTGAAGGTCGGGCTTAATCCTGACCAGTCTTTATATCCCGGTTCCAGGATTTCCTGCAGCTGGATAAAAAAAACCGCAGTCCCAGGGAACTGCGGTGCTGGCTAAACAAACAAATCCTCTAGAAAACTCCTCCACCAGCGGTATTGTCTTCCCGCTGCTTTCTCTGGAGTCTTTTGCTTTCTCCCCCTCCGAACCTGTACGAGAATCCGAGGTACACCGACCTTGAATCGTTCCTGAGTTCCCCGGTCTTGGGAACGGGAATGCTCGTTGTAAAGGTCTGATACTGGGTCCTGAAGATATCATTGAAATTCAGGCTTAAACTCGCGCGGTCTTCCAGGAAGCTGTACCGGCCGCCAATATTGACGAAGTACATCTCCTCGGATTCAAATTGGAGACTTCTCGAAGGGCTTCTATACATGGCGAATAGTTGAAATCTTAGCCGGTCTGTCGCCTTGAAGGTGTTGTTGGTTTGAATACTGTAGGCAACATCTTCCTCCTCAACATAAGTCGTTCCGAGATAACCGCTGAATTCCTGCCCGTAAAGGTTGAAATCCGCATTGAAGTCCCAGAAATCCGCGGGGCTAAGACGTCCTGAGAGTTCCACCCCATATGACTGGCTCCTTCCGGAGTTATGAAAGGTAAGGATGATATGCTCCGGGTTAAGCGGATCCACGGTCACGACCTGCTCGATTTCGTCCTCTATGACCCGGTAGAACAGGGACGAGGAGAGGGAGGCTTTTTTAATCTTCCGGGTGTAATTGAACTCCATGGAATTGGTAAACTGAGGTTGCAGGTCCGGGTTCCCCATCACGGTAAGCAGCGGAGTCGAAACCTGCCTCACCGGGGTGACCTGATTGCGACCGGGCCTGTCTACCCTTCGGCTGTAGCTCACCTGAAAGACGTTTTTTTCACCTGGGGTATAGGTCACAAACGCAGAGGGATAAAGGGTGAAGAGATCCTCTTCATAAACGCGGGCTCCGTCCTGATCAGCATCCACGAGATAATTTTCCAGTCTTGTCCCTACCTGGTAGGCCCATTTTCCCAGTTCCTGACCGAAGGTGGAGTAGAAGGAATAGATACTGCGGTCATAGGTATAGAACATATCCTCAAGGGCCGAGTTGTCCGACTCAAAATAGTTCTCGGTCTGGTTGATCCTGGCTTCTGCGCCCACTTCAAGTTTGGATGTTTCGGAAAGCGGATTGACATAGTCCAGGTTGAGCAAGGTCGTTTTTTCATCCTTATCTACCCATTCAAAATAGGAGGGACGATCAGCCTGAGCTCCATTAAAGCTGTAATAGGATTCCTCGTCATTGGTGTAGTGATTGTAGTCCGCCTCGAATTGCAGATCGTGTCCATCCTTTTCGAATTCCTTGCGATAGGCGAAGTTGTAGTTCCGGGACCGGTTGCGCTCATCGATATCGTATATCTGACTGAAGTTCTCCTCCGGGCTTGCAGGATAACGTATTGCGAATTCTCCCCGGCCATATTCCATAAAGAAGTTCTGGTTGGTGTAAAAGGAAAGCGTGTTGGTCTCGTTGAGGTAGAAGTCCAATCCTATTTTACCAAGAAAGTTCCCATTCCCAAAAAGCAGATCCGGGTATTCTCCGTTCCCGCTGTTGATATCGACAATTTTCCCACGAAGGATATTCTCTCTTGCCCCGGCACCCAGATTCGCATAGAAATTGAATTTCCCTTCCCGGTAGTTCAGATCGATGGATCCGTTGCTACGGACCTTTTCTCCGACAGTCACGCCGCCGGCCACATTGCCGTTGAATCCCAGGGAGGTGTTCTTATAAAGAATGATGTTGATGATTCCGCTCATACCTTCCGGGTCATACTTGGCCGAGGGATTGGTGATAAGTTCAATTTGCTTGATCGAGGTAGATGGAATGGTCTTAAGAAGGGTAGCCACGTCCATATTGGTCGGTTTTCCGTCCACCAGGACCCTCACATTCTGGCTGCCGCGGAGCGCCAGGTTCCCGTCCTGATCCACTGTTACCGAAGGAATCCTGTTCATAATCTCGGCGGCGGTTGCGCCAACGGTGGTGAGGTCCTTTCCCACATTGACTACCTTCCGATCAATCCGCTGCTCAATGGTCGATCTTTCCGCGACCACCGTGACATCATTGAGTTGGGCTGTAGCGGGAATCAAAAGGATCTGACCCATGTTTAATGACCGCTGATCCTCTGAAATACGCACCTCCTTTTCATAAGTATCGTAGCCCATGAACTGGATTTTGAAGTTGTAGGTGCCTTCCGGAATCTTTTCCAGTTCAAAAGTTCCGTCTTCGGCACTTACCGTTCCCGTTACAATCTCCCCCTCGAGATTGGTAACAACAACTGAAGCATAGGGAATGGGTTCCATCAACTGTTTGTCGAGAATGACCCCGGTGACCGTGCCCAAAACCGGATCGGTGTTACTCCAAAGGCTTGTTGTAAAGAGGATTAAAAGGATAAATAACTTGTTCATTTTTTGATTGATTGATGGTTATTGATGATGATTTATGTAAAACAAACTACCTTGTTTTGCATAATGAGAAGACTGAAATTTTTCTTTTTTCATGCCTCCCTGTATTAATAGACGCCTGAATCCTGATTTTGTTGCAGTTTTAGAAGATTTTTTTTCAAATAAAATTCTCCTCTTATAAAAAAGCCCATGTACTTAAGGGGAGTACATGGGCAGCACAGGGACTTTTGTGACACTAACCATCAATGCTCTTCAAAGCAATCCTGTGCGGGAAATATTTCTTAACTTAAAGACCGGATAATTGTAGTTTTGTTACAGTAGAATCAAAAAAGATGGAAAAAAGAACTTTGGTCCTGGGAGCATCCGTCAATCCGGCCCGGTATGCCTATATGGCCATAAGAAGACTGGTGAGGCATAATGTGCCCGTCGTGGCGATCGGGCTCCGCAAAGGAGAGGTCGACGGGGTAGAGATCCAGACCGAAAAAATTCCCTTTGAAAATATTCATACCGTTACTCTGTATCTGGGACCCCCCCGGCAGAAGGAGTATTACCAGTATATCATTTCCTTTAAGCCCGAGCGGGTGATCTTTAATCCAGGTACCGAAAATCCGGAGTTCTATAAGCTCCTGACCGCTGCAGGTATCGAAGTGGAGGTCGCCTGTACGCTGATTCTACTTTCGACGCAGCAATATTAGTCCCAAGTAGGTCAGGAGGCCGTTTAGGATCAGCACGAAAAAGCCGAACTCGAACCCGAGCCACTGTAGGCTTGCTGCACTGATCAGGTAAGTCAAGACCGGGGAAAGCACCGCAACCAGCGGAACCCATTTGTCCCTTACCTGCCACCGGGTGAACAGGCCAAAACTGTAAAGTCCCAACAGGGGCCCGTAGGTATAACCGGCAAAGACGAATAACTTTGCTATCACACTTTCGTCCCGAACCACATATTTGAAGGCAATGATCACCAGGATCAGGACCACTGAAAAGCCGATATGAATGATCTTCCGCATCTTTACCTGCCGCTCGGGGGTATACCTCTTTTCGATTTCCATGATGTCTATACTGAAAGAAGTGGTCAATGAAGTCAGGGCGCTGTCCGCACTGCTGTATGCTGCTGCAATCAGTCCGAGGATAAAAAACACCGCGATTCCGACTCCCATCCCGCCCTGGGTAGCGATCACAGGGAACAGATCATCTCTGGACGCCGCAATATCATTGGTCTCGGCATAGGCTGTTAACAGAACCCCAAGCCCCATGAACAAGAGGTTGACGAAAACAAGAACAATGGTAAACCAGAACATGTTCTTCTGGGCATCCCCCAGATTGCGACAGGTCAGGTTCTTCTGCATCATATCCTGGTCCAGGCCAGTCATCACAATGGTGATAAAGGCCCCGGAGATAAATTGTTTCCAGAAAAAATCCGCACTGCGGATATCATCAAAAAAGAAAATTCTTGAGAGCTCGCTATTCGAAACGAAAGTAAGGATTTCTGTCCCCTGAAGTCCCAGATCCTCAGAAACATAGTAGATGCTGACGCCCACAGCCACAAGCATACAGAGCGTCTGGAGCGTATCGGTATAGACGATCGTTTTGATACCGCTTCTGAAGGTATACAGCCATATCAGTAGGATCGTCAGGATCACCGTCGCCCAGAACGGGATGCCCAGCTGGGCAAACAGGATGATCTGCAGCACGTTGGCCACCAGGAATAGACGGAAACTGGCCCCGACGATCCGGGACAGCAGGAAGAAAGAAGCACCGGTCTTGTACGAATACCGGCCGAAACGGGATTCCAGATAGGTATAGATGGAAGTCAGGTTCAGCCGGTAGTACAGCGGCAGCAGGACAAGCCCGATTACGGCATATCCCAGGACATACCCCAGAACGACCTGCATATAGCTGAACTGATTGCTTTCCACCCAACCCGGCACCGAGATAAAGGTAACCCCGCTAAGGGAAGCTCCTATCATTCCGAAGGCCACCAGGTACCAGGGCGATTGACGATTCGCCCGGAAAAAGGTGCTGTTATCAGACTGTTTTCCTGTGATCAGGGAGATCAGGATCAGGATGAAAAAATAGGCCGCAATGAGCAGCAGAATATGGAGGGGCTGCATGAGATATTAAGTTTCGGAGCGAAATTACATATTTTGGAGCAATAGCCACCAGGAATCCTCAAGGACTTCCGCCAGGTTGATGTGGTGAGAAATTGGCGGAATTTTACCTAATTTTGTACCATGGAATTTTCCTCTAAGTTACTACAGGAAGCAGTCACAGAAATGTCTCAACTGCCGGGGATAGGAAGGCGAACAGCCCTTCGGTTAGTGCTCCATTTGCTCAGGCAGCCGGAGAGTCAGACCGTAGCATTGGGCAAGGCCCTGGTTGATTTAAGGACCGAAGTCAGGTTCTGTCGCAACTGTCATAATATCAGTGACCAGGATCTTTGTGAAATCTGTGCAAGTCCCAGCAGGCAGAAGGAAGTGGTTTGCGTGGTGGAGGATATCCGGGATGTCATGGCTATCGAAAACACCAGCCAGTACCGGGGACTCTATCATGTTCTGGGCGGGAAGATCAATCCGATGGAAGGAGTCGGACCCTCCCAGCTCACGATCAAACCGCTTCTCGAGAAGATCCGGCAGGGAGAAATTGAGGAAATCATCTTCGCTTTGAGCAGTACCCTGGAAGGGGATACCACAAATTTCTATATCTTTAAACAACTGGAAGGCCATCCCGTGAAGACCAGCACCATCGCCAGGGGAATCGCCGTGGGGGATGAACTGGAGTACGCCGATGAAGTCACCCTTGGAAGAAGCATTACCAACCGGGTTCCCTTTGAATCTTCATTGCGGAAGTAGCCCTTCCAAACGTCACATTCGGGAATGATCCCGAGGTGTTACGGCAAAGCTACATTTTTAGTAATTTTGCACCATAATCAAAAATAAACCCCTTCGAGATAGGAATATGGCAAGATTTGAACTGAAATTACCCAAAATGGGAGAAAGTGTGGCCGAGGCCACGGTAACCAACTGGCTCAAGGAGATCGGGGACACTATAGAGGCGGACGAGCCCGTGCTCGAGATCGCTACAGATAAGGTGGACAGTGAAGTTCCCAGTGAAGTGGACGGAGTTCTCATCGAAAGATTGTTCAGCGAAAACGATGTCGTTCAGGTAGGCCAGACTATAGCGATAATCGAGACTGAAGGAGAGGGCGCCGGGGAAGACCAGGCTGTCTCTGAGGAGCCGGCTCCAGAGGTAGCAGAAGCTGCAGCTCAGGCAGAAGACCTGATGGAGAAGGGAAAATCTGCCACGGGTCCTGATTTTAGCGACAGCAACCGATTCTATAGTCCGCTGGTCAAAAATATTGCAAAGGAAGAGGGCATATCCCTTAAGGAGCTGGAGCAGGTAAAGGGCAGTGGGAAAGACGGCAGGGTAACCAAAAATGACATTCTGACCTATCTGGAGACGCGATCCTCCCAGCCTCAGGATGTGGCTCAGTCTGAAAAACAGGTTCAATCCGCCGCTACCCCTCACAAGACTCCGCCGGCCAAAGCTCCTGTGAGCGTCAACGGCGAAGACGAGATCATCGAGATGTCCAGGATGGGAAAAATGATCGCCCATCACATGGTGGAAAGCGTGCAGGTTTCAGCACACGTACAATCTTTTATTGAGGTGGATGTGACCAAAATCTGGAACTGGCGCAAGAAGAACAAGGATGCCTTTGAAAAACGGGAGGGCGAAAAGCTTACTTTCACGCCGATTTTCATGGAGGCTGTTGCCAAAGCGATCAAGGATTTTCCCATGATCAATATCTCGGTGGACGGAGACCGGATCATCAAGCGCAAGCAGATCAACCTCGGAATGGCAGCAGCCCTTCCCGACGGAAACCTGATCGTACCGGTCATAAGGAACGCGGATCAGCTTAACCTGGTAGGAATGGCAAAGGCAGTCAATGATCTTGCCAATCGGGCCAGGATGAACAAGCTCAAACCGGACGACATCCAGGGAGGCACCTATACCGTCACCAATGTGGGGACCTTCGGAAGCATCATGGGAACTCCGATCATCAATCAACCCCAGGTCGGGATACTTGCCCTTGGTGCGATCCGAAAAATACCTGCCGTAATCGAAACTCCGGAAGGAGATTTTATCGGAATCCGATATAAAATGTTCCTTTCCCATAGCTATGATCACAGGGTGGTCAATGGAGCCCTAGGGGGACAGTTTGTCCAGCGGGTTGCCCAATACCTGGAAGGATTCGATCCGGACCGTTCCGTATAGAACAACAGAAGTCAATTATTGAACCGCGAGCCTTCAGGGATCGCGGTTTTTTCTAATTGATGTTCGTTTCCTGAGGCAATTTTTATGGCGCCTGAAATCTTGGCAATGACAAAATGTTTTTGGATTTGCATGAGGTTGCCCGGAACCTTTACCTACGATTTCTCTTTAAAGGTCTTGAATGTCTACAATGGCGTTTCTTACAGCACCACAATTTCAGGAATGTCATGGTCTTCAGGGATGGCTGCCCGTGTGCTTTCCTAAAATCAACCTTGGGCAAATTATCTGCGATTTTCTATTCCGATATAAACCTTATCTTCGTACAATGGAGCTGAAATTAAACAAACCCATCTGTTTTTTCGATCTGGAGGCCACCGGCACCAATGTGGCCAGGGACCGGATCGTGGAGATATCAATCCTGAAGGTTTATCCCAATGGCAATAAAGAAAGCCGGACATGGCTTGTAAATCCGGAAGTCAAGATTCCGAATGAGGTTGTAAAGGTTCACGGGATTACCAATGAAAAGGTGGCCGGTGAGCCCACTTTTCGGGAACTCGCCCCCGTCGTTATGGAAATGATCAAGGGGTGCGACCTGGCGGGCTACAACTCCAACCGATACGATATTCCATTGCTGGCAGAGGAGATGCTCCGGGCCGGAGTGGACTTCGATCTCAAGAACATGCAGGCAGTCGATGTACAGACGATCTTCTTCAAAATGGAGCAGCGGACCCTGGCTGCAGCCTACAAGTTCTACTGCGGAAAGGACCTCGAGGGTGCTCATTCCGCCCAGGCGGATGTTGCGGCGACCTACGAGGTGCTAAAGGCACAGCTGGACCGCTATCCCGAAGACATTAAAAACGATGTGAAATGGCTTGCGGATTTCAGTTCTCATAAGGACTGCGTCGATATCGCCGGATTCATCATCTTTGATAAACAGGGGAGGGAGGTTTTTTCCTTCGGGAAATACAAAGGCAGGTGCGTGGAGGAAATCCTTGAGCAGGAACCAGGATACTTCGGATGGTTCCAGAATGCTGATTTTCCCTTATATACCAAAAAGATCCTGACTTCGATCAAGCTCAGGAAGCTGAACACCAAAATCAAGTGATCGATGAAGATCATCTGTGTAGGCCGTAACTATACGGAACATATCGCCGAACTGAAGAACGAGCGGCCACAGGACCCGGTCCTTTTTCTTAAGCCGGATACTGCTATTCTCCTGAACAAGCAACCTTTCTTTATACCTCCTTTCTCGGATGATGTTCATTATGAGGTGGAACTCCTGGTAAAGATCAACAGGCTGGGGAAATTCATTCAGAAAAAATTTGCTCATAAATATTATGATGAGGTGGGGCTCGGAATTGATTTCACGGCCAGGGACCTGCAACAAAAACTCAAGGAGAAGGGGCTGCCATGGGAAAAGGCGAAAGCCTTCGACGGGGCAGCTGTGGTGGGAAAAAAATGGATCAGCAAGGAACGCTTTGCCTCGGTCGATGAGATCGCATTCAGCCTGGAGAAAAACGGGGAGGAGGTCCAAAGAGGCCATACCTCCCACATGCTTTGGAAGATTGACGAATTAATTGCCTATATTTCTCAGTATTTTACCCTGAAGATCGGAGATATCATTTTTACAGGTACTCCTGCAGGAGTGGGAGCTGTTCAGGCGGATGATGAACTCGTCGGATTTATAGAAAAGGATCGAATTTTTTCAATACACGTAAAATGATGAAAAACTACAGCATAGAAAGCGTAGAGGAGATGGCCGGGGGAGATCAGGATTTTGTAAAAGTAGTGGTACAGACCTTCCTGGAGGAGATTCCGCCGGATCTCGCTGCGATGAACGAGGCGGTCGAGGGCGGGAATGCCGGACAGGCCTACCAGTATGCACATAAAATGAAGCCGAATCTGGAAATGTTTGGCCTGGGTCTGATGCCTCAGATCCGGATCATCGAAGAGTGGTCCAAATCAGGAAAACCACATGAGGAGGTGGTGGAGGCCAGCCGCAAGATTACGGAAAAGTACCACCTGGCAGAGGCAGATCTCAAAAGGGATTTTCAACTCTGATGAACGCCGAGATCATCACCATCGGGGACGAGATCCTGATTGGGCAGACGGTAGATACCAATTCCTCTTTTATCGCCCGGGAACTGAACAAGATCGGGATTTCCGTCCGGCAGATCACCACCATCCAGGATGAGCGGCTCCACATTACCGAAGCGTTGCGAAAGGCAGCTACCCGGGTGGACATCGTGCTTACGACAGGGGGGCTCGGGCCGACAAAGGACGATGTCACCAAATATACCTTCTCCGAATTTTTTGAAGATCGGCTTGTACTCGATCAGGGGGTCCTTTCCCATATTGAGGAACTTTTTACCCGGCTTGGCAGGACGATGTCCGACCTGAACCGGGAGCAGGCAATGGTTCCTTCACGGGCCACTGCGCTGCACAATAAGTACGGGACCGCCCCGGGAATATGGATGGAGCGGGAAGGAAAGGTATTTATTTCGCTTCCGGGAGTTCCTTACGAGATGAAAAACCTGATGGAGCAGGAGGTGATCCCGCGGTTGCAGCAGAAATTTAAGAGACCTTTTATCTATCATAAGACCATCCTGACCCGTGGAGCGGGAGAGAGCGATATCGCCAACCGGCTTGCAGCCTGGGAAGACCAACTTCCCTCTCATTTGAAACTGGCTTACCTGCCGGATTTGGACAGCGTCAGGATCAGGATATCTGGAAAGGGTGACCATGAACAGGACCTGATCAAATCTATCGAACAGCAGGCGGAGCAGGTGTATGAACTGCTTCGGGATGTGGTCCGGGTGGAACAGGAGGAGGATGAAAATATCGTGGTACAGATCTCCCAATTGCTCGTTCAGCGAAGTCAGTTCCTCTCGACAGCCGAAAGCTGTACGGGTGGCGCTTTGGCGGCATCTTTTACTACCCATCCCGGAGCCTCCGCATGTTTTCGCGGTGGAGTAATTACCTATGCTACCCCAACCAAGACCCAGTTTCTTGAGGTTCCCCAGGATCTTATCGAAAAACATTCTGTGGTGAGTGCGGAAGTGGTCGAGGCGATGGCAAGGGGTGCAAAAAAGAAATTTCGGACGGATTACGCCCTGGCCACCACCGGAAACGCAGGTCCGACCAAGGGGGACAGCAATGCGGAGGTCGGAACGGTATTTATAGGTCTTGCCACCCCCCAGGGGGTAATCTCCAGGGAGTTCCTGTTTGGACACGAACGCGATCAGGTGGTCAGCAGCACAGTTCATAAAGCCTTTGAGCTGATCCTCGGAGAGCTGACCGGAAAATGACGTGAAAAGGGCTCAAAAACTTCATCAACTGGCAAAGCCCGGGGAGTAAAAAGAAGCTGCAGTAGCTTTTTCCATATCCTAACGGGCTGCATATCTTTTCATGAAATGGAGCTTATAGGTTGATAATCCATTACTTAAGCATGTATCGGTTCGTTCAGGGGAGCTAAAAAATATTTCCGGAGGCTATTGGCTAATAGGTAAAAAAATCGTTAATTTGCAGCCTGTTTTGAAATAACGAGTAAAGTATAGAGCAATGTCAAGAGTTTGTGAACTTACAGGTAAGAAAGCAATGGTCGGGAACAATGTTTCCCACGCGATGAACAAGACAAAACGTAAATTCGATGCCAACCTGGTGAAAAAGCGTTTTTATATTCCGGAGGAAGACAAGTGGATTACCCTCAAGGTTTCGACTTCGGCGATCAAGACCATCAATAAGAAAGGGATCTCTGCAGTAATCAAAGAAGCCCGGGAAAAAGGATTTCTAACCAAATAATTATCCTCACAGAAAACACGCAGTACAATGGCAAAGAAAGGTAACAGAGTTCAGGTCATTCTAGAATGTACAGAACACAAAGCATCAGGGCAGCCTGGTACTTCCAGATATATTACTACCAAGAACAAAAAGAATACACCGGATCGAATGGAGTTGAAGAAATTCAACCCGATTCTAAAGAAGATGACGGTTCACAAAGAGATAAAATAACAGAGTCATGGCAAAGAAATCAGTAGCATCATTACAAACAGGATCCAAGAGATTGACCAAAGCTGTCAAGATGGTAAAATCTCCTAAAACCGGCGCCTATACTTTCGTGGAAGCCATTATGCCTCCGGAAATGGTCAATGACTTTTTCAACAAGAAGTAAGTTATTTCAAAATATTTGCAAGGCCGTCCCGATACCAATCCGGACGGTTTTTCTTTTTCGTATATTTACCTCATCATGATAGGGCAGGAACGCAATTGAAATCCTTTGCTGTTCCTGTGTTTGTTTAAGCGTATTCGGCTAATGAGTTTATTTAAAAAAATCTTCTCCAAAGAGAAAAAGGAGACCCTGGACAAGGGGTTGGAAAAATCCAAGACCAATTTTTTCTCCAAATTAGGTAAGGCGGTTGCCGGGAAATCAAAGGTTGACGACGAGGTCCTGGATAATCTTGAGGATGTTCTGGTCAGCAGTGATGTCGGGGTCAGTACCACGATCAAGATCATCAACAGGATCGAGGAAAGGGTAGCCCGGGATAAGTATATGGGAACCGATGAGCTCAATGGGATTTTGCGGGAGGAGATTGCCGCGCTGCTGGCAGAGAGTAATTCCGGAGAGGAGACAGGATTTCATGTTCCAGGAGAGAAGCGACCTTACGTCATTATGGTGGTCGGGGTCAATGGAGTGGGGAAGACCACTACTATAGGAAAGCTTGCCTACCAGTTTAAAAAGGAAGGAAAAAAGGTGATCCTCGGAGCTGCCGACACCTTTAGGGCTGCCGCCATCGACCAGCTCCAGATATGGGCGGACAGGGTAGATGTCCCGATCGTAAAGCAACAGATGGGAAGTGATCCCGCATCAGTGGCATTCGATACGATCCAGAGCGCCGTGAAGCAGAATGCCGATGTAGTGCTTATCGATACCGCAGGAAGGCTTCATAACAAAGTGAATCTTATGAACGAGCTTTCCAAGGTGAAACGGGTGATGCAAAAGGTTGTAAGCCATGCTCCTGATGAAGTACTTCTGGTACTCGATGGCTCCACCGGGCAGAATGCCTTTGAGCAGGCCAAACAGTTCACTGCGGCAACTGAGGTAAGCTCTCTTGCCGTTACCAAACTCGATGGAACCGCAAAAGGCGGCGTGGTGATCGGAATAAGCGATCAGTTCCGGATTCCGGTGAAGTATATCGGGGTGGGAGAAGGCATGGAAGACCTTCAGGTCTTCAACAAGTACGAATTCGTCGATTCTTTTTTTAATTAGTTTCTTTGGAGGAGGCCCACCGCCGCCGCTGTTTAAACCTATCCGATATGAAAAGACTTCTATTCTTGTGCTCCTGCAGCCTGCTTCTGGTATCCTGCAGGACGGAAAACTCCCTCTCGGCAGATAAGGGCAATGATGAGTTTCAATGGGTGGATTATGATGAAACCCAGGAACTCAAGGAGCAGGCCCAACATGAAAATGAGCGGATGCGGTTTAAGCTCATCAACTCCAAGTTCCTCGACAAGAACGAGATATGGGCAGACCTGGAGGACGATCTTGAGGATTTCACCGCCCAGCGGTACGAGCAGCTGAAGCCCCTGATCATGGAGCGTTCTATTCCGGAGCTACAGCGGTCCATCCGTCGCGGGAACCTGAGTTATGAGGAATTGACACTCTTTTATCTCTACCGGATCAGAAAATTCGAGAGTAATCGGGAACTATCCCTCAATGCGATAATTTCTCTGAATCCCGAGGTCGTGGAAAAGGCCCGGCAATTTGACAGAAGGGGAATCAGCGCGATTGCAGAACATTCCCTGTACGGGATGCCGATTCTACTCAAAGACAATATCAATACCCTTGGAATGCCCACTACGGCGGGCGCTGTGGCCCTGGCTGAAAACATCACTCCCCAGGATGCCTTTATCGTGAAGCGACTTAAGGAACATGGAGCGCTCATCCTGGGGAAAGTCAATCTAAGCGAATGGGCTTATTATTTTTGTGAAGGCTGTCCTTTGGGATACAGCGCGGTAGGTGGTCAGACGCTTAATCCTTATGGCAGGAAGGAATTCGAAACCGGAGGATCGAGTTCTGGAAGCGCTGTTGCCGTGGCTGCTAACTATGCGGCTGCTGCGGTAGGTACCGAAACAGCAGGTTCGATCCTTTCTCCGGCCTCCGCTAATGCCCTGGTAGGGCTGAAACCGACGGTGGGACTTCTCAGCCGTACCGGAATCGTACCCATCTCCGGGACTCTCGACACCCCGGGTCCGATCACCCGGACGGTAATAGGGACTGCCATTTTGCTTGAGGCGATGACCGGAAAGGATCCGAAAGATCCGGCCAGTGTAGCGGGCCAACGAGATTATACTGACCTGCAGAATGCTACGCTTCAGGGAAAACGGATCGGGGTGATGAATCGCCTTCTGGACGATTCGCTGTATGCTGGGGCAGTCGAAGAGATGCGTTCCCAGGGGGCTGTGATTATTCCTTTTGATACTCCTGAGGTTAGTCTTGAAGGATTTTCTCAGCTTCTCTCCGCCGACATGAAACGGGACCTGCCCGCTTATCTGGAGCAAAATGCATCAGAGAATATCGCCGTAACCAGCGTGGAGGATGTCGTCACTTATAACCTGGAGGATACGCTGAAATATGCGCCATACGGGCAGGCGATCTTTAAAGAAATTGTTGCGGATACCACATCGGAGGAAGAGTTGGTGGCGCTCCGGGAAAAGCTTCAGGAAAACGGCAGGCGGTTTTTCGATATCCCCATGGATGCACATGATCTGGATGCTGTCCTTTCGATGAACAATTATCACGCGGCCCATGCAGCTGTGGCCAAGTATCCTGCAATTACGGTTCCCGCGGGTTTCCGCGCCTCCGGGCAACCTGCCAATGTCACTTTCATCGCCAGGCCTTTCCAGGAGAAGAAACTTCTGGAGCTGGCTCACGCGTTGGAGCGCAACTACAGGATGCGGAAGCCTCCTGCCAATTATAACTAAGACATATGTCTTCCCGTCATCTGGACATCCTGACCAAGATTATCTTTTTCTACAGCCTGTTCTTTATCGTGGTCAAACTGATCGCCATGTTCAGGATGGATCTGACAGTTCCATTCCTGGTTCTGATGGTTCCTTTCCTGATCCTTGCCGGCCTTTCCGGAAAGTACATCAGACAAGGGAGTTATTCAATGGTATTTGTCATCCTGGGTGCAGTGACCATCCTATTAATCCGGATATTCGAAGGGGATCTGGTAAGATGGATGCTTAGGTGGTGAAGGGGGATGTAAGACCATGGGAGCTATGGTATTTTTTCGATAATTTATAAGATGTTCCACAAGGAGTATAGCGTGAAACCCAAGAAAGACTTTCCTGCAGAAGTGTATCTTAACGGCCAATGGGTGCGTTCGGAAGATGCCATGATTTCCGTCTTCGATCGCGGCTTCATGTTCGGAGATGGTATCTATGAGGTCACCCCATTCTATTCAGGCAAACCTTTTCGGGCGGAGGCACACCTGGACCGGCTGGAATACTGCCTCAACCAGATTGGACTGCAGCAGGACATAGAACCCTATGCGGAATTGATGAACGAGGCAATCCAGAGGACAGGCCTGGAGGACAAGGATGCCGGGGTATATATCCAGATCTCGCGCGGAGTTGCGCCCAGGACCCACTGGTTTCCGGAAAATTCGCGGCCCACGGTCCTGCTGTATGCTTTTCCGGTAGATCTGGAGCATTTCGAGCAGAAACGATGGTCAGCCCTGGTTTCTAAGGATTACAGGTGGCAACGCTGTGATATCAAGTCTACTGCCCTTCTTGCCAATTGCATGGCCAATGATTCTGCTATCTCTGCAGGTTATGACGAGCACCTACTTGTGCGGGATTCCTGTATAACCGAAGGTTCCCATTCCACGGCCTTTTTCGTAAGTGATGGGGTGGTTCATACCCATCCTGAGGGTCCTCTGATCCTTTCGGGTATCACACGAAAGGAGGTTCTGGATATCTGTAAGCAACTCGGAATTCCGGTGAGGACTCAGGCGGTCCGACTCCAGGATCTCTCCAGAATGGAAGAGGTGTTTTTCACAGGGACGACGACCCAGATAACTTCCGTGAGCCTGCTGGAGGGAAAGGGGATCCCAACCCTTGAATTCCCAAGGGGAGAAATAACGGCAAAACTGCAGGAAGAATTCAGAAGGCGAACCAGGGGTACAGGATGACAGGTCCATTTCTATTCCTCTATAAGATCGTGTTTACGCAGGAGGTTCAGCACCTTTTCCACAGGAAGCGCTTCAATTTTTCTTCCCTGATGCCCTTCCATGGTCTCTGCCATGAATAAGGAATTCAGGATCGCTTCTTCAGTGGCCTCTATTGCGGCCAGGAAAAGGGGAGACATCAGGTCATTGGGAACAGTCGTTTTTTCCACCAGCCGCTCCTCCACCTCATAGGGTATCCTGGACTCAGGAGCACTGCTGAAGGCAATGATATAGTCCCCGCTCCCGTTGGAGGCTATACCTCCTGTTCGACCCAACCCGAGAAAAGCCCGTTTTGCCAGCCTCTCCAGGTTTCGACCTGACAGGGGAGCATCCGTGGCCACCACGATCATACATGAACCGTCAGCCTTCTGCATAAGGGCATTGCTGAAGCTGAATTTTCCCAGCGCTTTTCCTACATTGAGCCCTCCGATCTGCAGGACACCCCCGAAATTGGTTTGAACAAGAACTCCGACGGTGTATCCGCCCAGATTCCTGGGCAATTTTCGGGATGAGGTGCCGATTCCTCCCTTGTAGCCAAAGGCAACGGTTCCTGTGCCAGCTCCGACGTTGCCTTCCATGCCATTTTCATTTGAAGCGCTTTCAATGGCCGCAAGTACATGTTCTTCTTTAATATGTCGGCCCCGGATATCATTGAGGTATCCATCATTGGTTTCTCCTACCACTGCATTGACCGATCGCACCTCTGCGTTGCCTGGCTGGCTCAGTGTATAACTGATCACGGCATCCATCGCGGTGGGAACGCTTAGGGTATTGGTAAGAATGATCGGAGTCTCGAGGTTGCCGAGCTCCATGATCTGCGTAGTTCCGGCCATCTTGCCGAATCCATTCCCGACGAAAACGGCAGCCGGAACTTTTTCCTGGAAGATATTCTCTCCGTGTGGAAGGACAGCAGTAACGCCTGTTCGCACTGAGTCTCCCTGGATCAGAGTGAAATGACCGACTTCCACTCCAGTCACGTCTGTGATGGCATTGGAAGGACCGGGAGAAAGGACCCCCAGTTCGATCCCGAGCTCCCTGGGTCGCTGTTGTGCACTGGAATGATGAAGGGCTGGTAGCCCCACCAGCATGAGGGTGATCAGGCGGAGTCTGATTGGAGGCATAGCATACATTTTAGCAGAGAGATCTAATCTCCCCCGATGAGGATCAAAAGTTACGATTTTAGATCGTATCTTTGCACCCGTTTAATCCTGAGGATATCACGTGCAGGAAAACCCTGAGTATGCGAACAAAATCGATTAAAAAGAACCGGATCAATGTTGTTACCCTTGGTTGCAGCAAGAATGTCTATGACAGCGAGATCCTGATGGGACAGCTCCGGGCTAATGAGAAGGATGTAGTACACGAGCAGGAGGGGAATATCGTGGTGATCAACACCTGTGGATTTATCGACAATGCCAAGGAACAGTCTGTCAATACCATCCTGGAATACGCAGATCTGAAAAAACGGGGTAAGGTGGACAAGGTTTTTGTTACCGGTTGTCTGAGCGAGCGTTACAAGCCTGACCTTCAGAAGGAGATACCGGATGTCGACCAGTATTTCGGTACCACGGAGCTTCCCGAACTTCTTGCTGCCCTGGAGGCGGACTATAAGCATGAGCTTGTCGGGGAACGGCTTACCACCACCCCTAAGAATTACGCCTATCTTAAAATTGCAGAAGGATGCGATAGACCTTGTTCCTTTTGTGCCATTCCGTTGATGCGTGGGAAACACAGATCCACTCCGATAGAAAAACTGGTCACCGAGGCCTCTAAACTGGCCGCCCAGGGAGTTAAGGAACTGATCCTGATTGCCCAGGATCTGACATATTACGGACTGGACCTATATAAGAAAAGAAATCTCGCGGAGCTTCTGGAGCAACTGGTTAAAGTTGAGGGGATCGAATGGATCAGACTTCATTACGCATTTCCAACCGGCTTCCCCATGGATGTCCTCGAGGTGATGAAACGGGAACCGAAGATCTGTAATTATCTGGATATCCCGCTGCAGCATATTTCGGATGATCTCCTCAAGTCCATGAGAAGGGGCACCACCCATCGCAAGACTACAGACTTGCTCCTGGCCTTCAGGAAAGAGGTACCCCAGATGGCTATAAGGACTACTCTTATCGTAGGCTATCCGGGAGAAACCGAGGAACATTTCAACGAGCTAAAGCAATGGGTACGGGAGATGCGGTTTGAAAGGCTCGGATGCTTCACTTATTCTCACGAGGAGAACACCCATGCCTACAACCTGGTGGATGATGTGCCACAGGAGGTCAAGCAGGAAAGAGCCAATGAGATCATGGAAATCCAGGCCCAGATTTCCTGGGAACTGAACCAGCAAAGGATTGGCCAAACCTTCAGGGTGATCATCGACCGTAGGGAAGGGGAATATTATATCGGACGTACGGAATACGATTCCCCGGATGTGGATAACGAGGTTCTTATTGAAGCCAAAAGCAATTACCTCAGGACAGGGGAATTTTATCAGATCAGGATTTCCGACGCTTCGGATTTTGACCTTTACGGCCAGCCGATAGGTATCCCGGAAGAAAAACCGGGCAGAAAAGAACTCAAGGTGCGCACCACCAGTTTCTGATGGTCCTCCTCATTTTGAAGAACAAGAAATGGTACAGAAACATCCAAAACTTCTAAGTTACGCTTATCTCTTAAGTATCATCACTATTGTATACAACCTCCTGGAAGGAGGCATATCCACCTATTTTGGAGCCAGTGATGACACCCTTGCCCTGTTCGGATTCGGTCTGGACAGTTTTGTAGAAGTACTCTCGGGAGTTGGAATTGCCCATATGATTTACCGGATGCGTCGAAGTGAAATCACGGAAAGGGACAGGTTCGAAATCACCGCCCTAAGAATAACAGGAACTGCCTTTTATCTGCTATGCGGAGGCCTTGTCGTCGGAGCGGTACTGGCAGTGGTGAACAATTCAGAACCAGACACCACCCTGGCAGGAGTCATCATTGCGGTTTTGTCCATTCTGACCATGTATTTCCTGTATCGCGAAAAAATGAAAGTAGGCACCAGGCTTGACAGCCAGCCTATCATTTCCGATGCGAAATGCACCAAAACATGTTTCTACCTCTCGTTTATCCTGCTGATTTCAAGCGGGCTTTATGAACTGTGGCAGGTGCCATATGTCGATGCCCTGGGAAGTCTTGGGATCGCCTGGTATGCGTTCAAGGAAGGCAGGGAAGCCTTTGAAAATGCCCGCCTGAAGCGTCTTGGTTGTTCTGACAGTTGCTGTTAATCTCTCAGGCGATAGTCACTTCAGGTTCAAGATAGACGTCCTGGACGCTTTGGAGGATCCGAACACCCTCCTTTAAAGGTCTCTGAAAGGCCTTTCTGCCCATGATCAGACCACATCCTCCTGCTCTTTTATTGATTACCGCGGTCTTGACGGCGGCCTGGAAGTCAGAATCCCCTTCGGAACCGCCTCCCGAATTGATCAGGCCGATCTTACCCATGTAGCAGTTCGCTACCTGGAAGCGGCAAAGGTCTATGGGATGTTCGCTCGTCAGGCTTTCATACATGTCTTCGCTCTGTTTGCCGAATTTGAGATCCCGGAATCCGAAATTCGTCTCCGGGAGTTTTTGCTTGATCACATCAGCCTTGATCGTGACGCCAAGATGATTCGCTTGTCCGGTAAGATCGGCCGCAGTGTGATAATCCTTACCATCTTTCTTAAATCCGGAATTCCTGGTGTAACACCAGAGGATCGTACCCAAACCTAAGGCATGTGCCTCCTCGAAGGCCGCAGCGATCTCCTGGATTTGGCGGGTGCTCTCCTCAGATCCGAAATATACCGTAGCTCCTATGGCTGTAGCGCCCATGTCCCATGCTTCCCTCACGCTTCCAAAAGGAATCTGGTCGTACTTGTTAGGATAGGTCAGCAGTTCGTTGTGATTGATCTTTACGATAAAGGGAATCTTATGGGCGTATTTCCGGGCATGGAGAGCGAGCCCTCCGAAGGTGGAAGCTACTCCGTTACAACCGGCCTCTATGGCCAGCCTGATGATGTTCTCCGGGTCAAAGTAATCCTGGTTTTTATAGAAAGAGGCCGCGGCAGTGTGTTCTATTCCCTGATCGACCGGGAGGATGTTGAGATATCCCGTACCTCCCAGCGCGCCATGGTTATAGAGTTGCGCCAGGCTTCTGAGTACTTGTGGGTTTCGATCGCTCTCGATAAATGCGGATACTCTGTCCGGTCCTGGTGTGGAAAGCCTTTCCTGAGGGATTCGTTCGCATTTGTGTCTGAGAAGATATTCTGCCTCATCTCCAAGAATTTCCGTGATCTCTTCGATTCGTTTCATCATTATTGGGTTTCAGGTTCTGAAAAAGTGTCCTTAAATTAAGGTTTTTGAGATGAACCGGGGTCTGGTCCCGCGCTAAAAAAATGATAAAATCAATGATATTGCAGAAAGATACCGTCGTCGAAAGGAGTCCAGAGACAGGCCCTGAGTCCTGATCTCTTGAGGCCCTGGTTGACCCAGGTATTGCAGGTGTAAAAGAAGTGCAGGGAACGGTCGGCAGGGTAAAAGACATCGTCCCGGTTGTACCTCAGGCCGGGAACAGGTGTGACATCACCGGGATGCCTCGCTTTAAAACTGTCCGTTACGAATTGGACCAGACGTAAATACTCATCTTTGGTGATGGAAAGGGGAACCATGGGTTGTCCCCACCTTAAGGAGGAATAGAACTGAACATGTAGAGCCGAAGCTCCGGGCAGAAAAACAGCACGGGCGGCGATTGGAAAACGCAGGTCGGACCATTGTGGTGTTCTGCGATAAAATTCCAGATCTCCCCAGCCGATGGCAACGTACTGGAAGTCGTTCCTTGCAGAAGCAGTATGCGCCGGATCAACCCATTCGGTCCAGTCGAAAATCTCATTCCTCAGGGGAAATACATAGTCGGTATGGATGCCATTGGTACGCAGGAAAATCTCTATTTCTCCCGATGGACGATCCCCGGTATTGACGGGAATAAGGGACCCGATGAGGGCTGCGACAAAATACAGGAGCAGGACCATCAGGAAGGACAAGAGCCCTTTGAGCAGAACTGTGACAATGCGGGAAAAAATTTTCAAAGGTCAGGGCGTCTAAGGGTTTTCCGGACCTGTAAAATAACAAATACTCCAGTCATACCTCCGGATTTTGTGAAGCAAAATGTTACGGATATAACGGTTCCTGCTGATCTTTCCGGTCTAATCAGGCTTAGATCACCAAATACGTGACATAGGCAACGTAGATCAGTACGAAGATCAGACCTTCCCAACGGTCGACCTTACGTCCCTTTCCTGTGAAAACAAACAGAAACAACAGAAAGCTGGCCAGGATGTTGACAAAAAGGTCGAAAAAAGCGTTCTCTGCAACCACAACAGGAGTCACGACAGTGGATACCCCGAGAATAAGAAATATGTTGAAGATGTTGGACCCCACGACGTTCCCGATGGCAATATCCACGTTTCGTTTCCGGACGGCCACAATTGAGGTGGCCAGCTCCGGCAGAGATGTTCCCACGGAGACCACAGTCAGTCCGATGATCCGTTCAGAAAGTCCGATTACCTCGGCTATGGCTACTGCTGAATCGACGATCAAACGTCCTCCCAGGATAAGACCCCCCAGTCCCAGCAGGATAAAGAGTATGGATTTGAGATTGGAATAACTGGGAGTATCGGTGTGGTCGTCCCCCTGGCTTTTCTTGGCTACACTCAGGTTGTACACCAGGAAGATAGAAAAGAACAGCAACAGGACCAATCCTTCCGATCTGCTGATAACGTTCTCCAGAGTGCCGTCAAGAAAAACGTCTCCGGCCAGGATAAGCACCCCGACAGCAGCTAACAGGCTCATCGGAATCTCCAGCCAGGTGGTGCTGCTTTTTACCGTTAGTGGAAAAATCAGGGCCGAAATGCCAAGGATGGCAAAAACATTGAAGATATTACTCCCGATAACATTTCCAAGAACCATTTCTGTACTTCCTTCAAGGGCGGCAAACACGTTTACCACCAATTCCGGAGAGGAGGTTCCAAAGGCTACTACAGTCAGCCCGATCACAATATTGGGAATTCCGAGTTTGGCGGCAAGGCTGGATCCCCCGTCGACAAGTTTGTCAGCCCCCAGGATTAAAATCAGGAAACCAACCAGAAGAAGTAGAATATCTAACAGCATTTTTGCTTTTTACCGGCAAATATAGTACTCCATTGCCTGATAATGGGAATCCAGGTGGAAATTCCTGGACCGGGAACCGAGCTTAGCGCAGGTCATCATTGTTGACAAAGAAAATGGCATTGGCGAAAAAGAGCTTGCCGTTTTGCCAGAATGCCCGAAACAAGGGATCATCTACCATATAGATCAGGCTTCCCTGGCCCACGGGTTCTACCCCGAAAGTCATGGATTTGCCTATTTTCTCCCGTGCTTCCACGCCGGCAAAACCGGCAGCAATTTCGGGAGATTCCCTCAGATAAACCACGTTATACCCCTCATCCAGATAGGCATAACTGTCACTTCCCAGTTTAAGGCTCATATAGTTGTTCCCATATCCGAAGGCCAGTGGATGGGTGGAATCTACTTGGTTGGTTACGATAGCGCCTGTAATGCTTTGCTTAATTGCTTCGCGTTCCCGGCGGCTGTAAGGGATCAGATTATCCACGTTCGTACTGTCTGGTTTGTCGAATTTATTCTTTTCCAGGTCAAATCCGTTTTTCCCAGCGAAAAACTCAAGAGCCTCTCCCATGGCTAAAATTCTGCCACCATTTTCCACCCAGGCCGTAAGTCTTTCCAGGGTTTCTCCGCCCAGAACCTGTTGATAATTACCTGAAGGAAGGATGAGGAGATCTATTTCAGAAAGTTCGATATCTGCAAAATAATCTGTCCCGATAGAGGTAAGGGGGTAATCCAGCTCCTGTTCAAAAAAGTACCAGATTTCGCCATAATTGAGGGAGGAAATCTCAGGGCCTCTTAAAACGGCTACTCTGGGTGCATGAATAGGGCGGAAGGAGGAGGAGCCGAAATCAGGACCACTGCTTGAAAAACCTGTTGTTGCAGCTGTAAGTCTCCTGTTGAACCGGTCGGCGATGCTGCTGAGTTTGGCCAGATAATCCTGGGTTTCCATGTTGTCACTCCGCGTTATCAGCAGACTGCCCGGCTGGAACCGTGTCCCCCCTGTTTCTACTGCTTTCTCGGTAAATCGCACCCGGATGCCCTCCCTGAGGAGGGCCGACAGGAAGGCGGCATCTGTCATGCTGTCCCATGAGGAGAGATATCCGGCCGCGTCAGAATCCAGATCGTTACTAACCGGTTCTTCTGAAATGAAAGGGACCGGTTCCAACTCTTGTTCCGTGGCGATGGCCTCCAACCCGTAAGCATAGGGCAGGCTCCAGGCGGTGATGTCATAGGTCAGGGAATCCACCAATTTCGTCCTGGGTTCGAAAAGGACCTTGACCATCCTGCCTTTAGGCTGGTCTGTAGTCACGACAAGATGATCTCCTTCTATCTCTAAAGTACCTGATTCCTTTTTATCATACTCCCACCCTCGGAGTCGCTGAGGTCTTGTGGTGAAGTAGGTTATTCCATGGGTGTTTAGCAGGGCACGGAGCTCCCGAAGTTTATCGGAATCTCCCTGGACCACAAAACTCTTGTAAGTTGTGGTGTTGTTCTTGAAATATTTTTCGAATTCCTCATTGAGCTTCTCATAGTTCCGGGCAGCCATTTCTACCGTGGAGAGTCCGGCAATATGGTGATGGAGGGCTCTCTCTTTCAGGGTGAGCAGACCTCCTTCTGACGTGCGTATTCCGAGTCCCGCCCGGCCGTGACCCGCCTGTTCATAAGTCATTCCAATTGCCCCCATGTAGGTGGGATAGGTATCCCCGTAACTCGGATACAACAGGTCAAAATATTCCTTGGTAAAGTAAAGCCATCCCCGCTCATCGAAATACCTGGCGTTGTTTTTTCCAATTTGGGTCTGGAATTCCCGCTGAAAAGGAGTGATCACCTCATGAAAGGGTGCTGCTGCAGGTGCGAAGTAATAGGGTTCATTTACTCCCTGTTCGTGAAAATCCACATGAATATGAGGCATCCATTTGTTATAGAGTTCGAGTCTCTCCCGGGTTTCCTTTTGAGTTGCCCAGGCCCAGTCCCTGTTCAGGTCAAACAGGTAATGATTTGGCCTTCCCCCTGGCCAGGGCTCCACATGTTCTATCGCCATAGGGGAAGGATTGTAGGGATCCGCCCGCACCTGTTTATACCAGTTCACATAACGCTGCCTCCCATCTGGATTGACCATCGGGTCGATTATGACGACGGTATTCTCCAGCCATTCCTGTCTCTGGGTGGCCAGCTCATACAGGGTGAGCATGGCGGCTTCTGAGCTGGAGGCCTCGTTTCCATGCACATTGTAGCTCATCCATACAATAGCCTTCCCAGTTCCAGGACCGGCATCCTCCTTCGAAAGACCAATGCTTCTGAGATGGTGCCTGCGAATCTGATCGAGCTGCTCCAGGTTTTTCTCCGAGGAAATGATGGCGTAGGTAAGGGGTCTTCCTTCGTAGGTTTCCCCATAGGTCTGAAAGATCACCCTTTCGGAGGAGTCCGCCACATGACGGAAGTAGTCCATGACGCGATGGTGAGGGGTAAACGCTGTTCCGATCTGGTAGCCAAGGAAGGTTTCCGGGGACTTCTGGCCACAGGAGGAATAAACAAAAGCAAGAAGGGCGAGTGGGAGGAGACAGATCTTCTTCATAAATATGGTGCAGGTTTATGCGGTTTCCTTCCAAAGGTAATACACCCCCGGGAATTTGGAGAACCAGATGTAAAAAATGGCTAACTTCGGTATCTTTGCCAATCAAAAGTAAGATATGCCATCCCACCAGCTCTCCTATTCTGACACCCGGTTCTTTTCTTCCCTTATCCTCGATTACCTGGAACAGAAGACTGAGCTCAGGGAACTTTATCACAGATTTCCAGCTCTCGAAAATTTCGAGGACCAGGTAAAGGAAAAACAGAAGGCATATCCGAGGAACCAACGGGAGGACCTGGTCAGGGTATTGGGGGAGCAGTACCGCCATACAAAGGTATCAGAGGCTACCTCAAAAAATCTGAGACTGCTGGAAGAAGACAATACCTTCACCATCACCACCGGACATCAGCTCAACCTTTTTACCGGACCGCTGTACTTTTTGTACAAGATCATCAGCACGATCAATCTTGCCCATCAACTCGAGGGGAGATTTCCACAATATAATTTTGTTCCAGTTTTTTGGATGGCTACGGAAGATCACGATTTCGAGGAAATCAGCTTCTTTCACCTTCACGGGAAAAAGTTTAAATGGAATCCTGTTCAGTCAGCTTACACCGGTGGGCCGGTTGGGGAACATCCCACTGCGGGTCTTGAAGATGTGCTGGAACTGCTATCCGCGGAAATAGGAGGCTCTGCCCACGCGGTCCGTCTGAGGGAATGGTTTAGAGAAGCCTACCTGGAGCACAAGGATTTGAGCAGTGCCACGCGTTACCTGGCCAATGAGATCTTCGGGGAGTACGGTTTGGTGATCATCGATGGGAATTCTCGTGATCTCAAGAAAGCCTTTATTCCCTGGATGAAGAAAGAACTTCTTGAGAAAAGCTGTAGTAAGGCCACCCTCCCAGCTATCCAATCTCTGTCGGATTTAGGCTATGACATTCAGGTCAATCCCCGGGAGATCAATCTGTTTTATATGGAGCAGGGATTGCGGGAGCGTATTGTTGAGCAGGACGGCAGGTACTACGTCCATGGTCATGATATCTCATGGAGGGCCTCGGATCTTCTGGAGCTGCTGGACAACGAGCCAGAGAAATTCAGTCCGAATGTCCTGATGCGACCCCTTTATCAGGAAGTGATACTGCCGAACCTCTGTTACATTGGAGGGGGCGGGGAGATCGCCTACTGGCTCGAACTGCGCAGCTATTTTGAACAACAGAAGGTGGTTTTTCCGATACTTCTGCTGCGCAATTCCGTCCTCCTCCAGACAGCAAAACAGGAGGAGAAAAGGCGCAAGCTGGACATCAAACCGGAAGAATTGTTCCTCAGGTCCCATGAGCTCATAAACAGGAAGGTCCGGAAGATCTCTAATATCAATATCGATTTTTCACCTCAGAAGAAGCATCTCACCGAGCAGTTCAGGGAGCTGTATGCCCTGGCTGATCAGACGGATAAATCCTTTCTGGGAGCTGTGAGGGCCCAGGAAGTAAAGCAGTTGAAAGGCCTGGACAACCTGGAAAAGCGATTGCTTCTGGCCCAGAGAAGAAAGCTCCAGGATGAGGTTTCCAGGATCACCTCCCTTCAGAATGAACTGTTTCCAAACCAGGGGTTGCAGGAGCGCCACCATAATTTTTCTGAATTTTACCTCCGCTACGGCGATGAGCTGGTTCCTTCCCTGATCAGGGAGCTGGACCCACTCGCCTTCAAATTTGATATCCTTAGTTTATGAGCAAAATGCATAAGATCGATATCGATCTGGTCGAAATGACCCTCGATGTGATGAAATATACCATTGATCGGATTTCCAATGTAACCCCGGAACTGGGGACGCCACGAAAAGAATCGGATCTTTTCCAGGAAATCGGCGAAACCGTTACCCCCCAGGGGATCGGGGGAGAAGTTGCTTTCAAAATGTTTCGGGATGTCCTGGTAAAAGCTACCGTACCTATAGATCATCCCCGGCACCTGGCTTTTGTTCCCGCCGCTCCGACCCGGGCCGCGATTATGTTTGACCTGGTGACAGCTGCCTCGAGTATCCATGGGGCTTACTGGATGGAGGGGGCAGGAGGAATATTCTGTGAAAACCAGGCCATGAGGTGGCTGGTTTCTTTGACGGGGCTACCCGAGGGCGCATTCGGGGTCTTTACCAGTGGAGGAACTGCGGCCAATCTCTCTGCCCTGGTAGCCGCAAGGGATGCCTGGAGAAAGAATACCGGATCGACGGAGCGGGCGCTGCTGGTCACGTCTTCCGGCGCCCATTCCTCAGTTCAGGCCATGGCCAGGGTGATGGATGCTGAGGTGCTGTTGATAGAAAGCCCGGAGGAATACCTTTGCGGGGAAGCCCTTGAAAAGGCCATTGCAGGATTACGGCCCGAGGAAAGGAGGCGGCTGTTCGCCGTGGTTGCAACGGGAGGGACCACCAATGCCGGTATTATCGATGAGCTTCACAGCATCGCATCCGTCTGCCGGAAAGAGGGACTGTGGTTTCACGTCGACGCCGCTTATGGAGGGGGTGCCCTTGCAGCGCCCTCAGTTAGACCCCTGTTCAATGGAATAGAACAGGCAGACAGCATCACCATTGATCCCCATAAATGGCTTTTTTCACCCTACGACTGTGGAGCTGTCATTTACAGGAACATGGAAATCGCCGCACAGGCCCATTCCCAGAAAGGGGCTTATCTTGATATTTTTAAAGATGAAGGTGCCGAAGGATTCAACCCTGCGGATTACCAGATCCAGCTGACCCGGCGGGTCAGGGGAATGCCACTGTGGTTCTCCCTGGCCATGCATGGGACGGATAAATACAGGGATTCC
The DNA here is from genome assembly GCA_946887075.1 of uncultured Salinimicrobium sp. The sequence continues at coordinate 79,288 of CAMPKA010000008.1, read as the reverse complement.
ATAGAAAAAGGCATAGAACTGGCCCGTATCGCCGCTCAGAAGATCATAAGCCACCCGCAGCTCGAACTCGTAAGACCCGCAAGTCTTTCTGTTGTTCTGTTCCGAAGAAAAGGATGGAAGGCTGAGGATTACAGGGACTGGACCTACAGGAATCACAAAGCCGGAATTGCCCTGGTCACTCCGACACGTTGGCGGGGAGAGACTATTTCAAGGTTTTGCTTCATCAACCCTGAGACCACGGAAAAGGACATCGATGTGGTTCTGGGGACCATGTAGGCCCTTCAGGAGCTGACTTCCACGGGTTTTTGAAACGTTCTGATTGCCCCCTCGGAGAACATAACCAGGCGAGGTACAGCCTGGTTCAGTATGGAGAATCGGGACCCTATAAGAAACGAGAAGTCCACCTCCAGTTCGTATTCTGTCACTCCGTAAAGCTGGAAGGAGGCTCCGGAGTACTGCGTTACCAGTGTTTTTCCTGTAGAGGACCGGAAGAAAGTAAACGGACGGTTGAGAACAAAGGACTGCTCGGAACCTTCGTTTACCGGAGACATTCCCTTATCTGCGTCGGCTGCAAAAAACTGCCACTTCTCCCGAAAAAGCCAGGAGTACTTTACCCTGAGCCTATCTTCCTCCTCCTCTGATTCAAACCTTGAGGGCAGTTCTTTCAGATCCTCCTCGACAAAAAGACCGGTCGGAATGGGAACGGGAAGATGTTCTATAATCCTGCTGATGACTGAATCTCCTTTTTGCCAGACCGCACCGTTGAAGTGTTTGACGCAGAACCTGAGGCTGACCTCCTGTATCTGCTTGATCAGGGGAATCTTTTTCTCTCCAAGGCTGATTCTTTTGTATCGGAAGGCAGCCAGATAAACCAGACAATTTCCATTGAAAAGATCCAGTTCCGTATACTTGGGAAGAAATGGTTCCAGAATTTCCCTGGGAACCGTATACACGGCCAGCAAGGGTTTATGCCACTGCGCGGTTATCAGGCTCATCTCGTTTATTTTTTGAAACAATTTACTCATTAGCACCGGAGCAACGGAAAAGTTTGGGAAAACTTTGCACCTACCGAGAATCATTGAAAGAAAAATCCTACATTGCATCCGAATTATTAGATATTTTTCCTGTCAATGTTAAATAACATCGACGAAAATCACACTTTACGTACAAATACTCCAGCTTTGAAGATTCTGATTCTTGCCGGTTCCATTTACCTGATAACCCTTCTTTCCCTGTTGCTGACCAGGCTGGTGCTGCTGCGACGTCGGTCCAGGCAACTGATCTGGAGGAAAACGGGCCTGGGAAATATCCCTAAGATGTTGGTAAAGGGAACCTGAACCACCTCGGGTATTTTCGGATCGAATTTGATCTTCATTCTGCTTCAAATTCCTATTTTTGCGCATGCGCAACAAAGTCCTCATCCTCGATTTTGGCTCCCAGTATACCCAATTGATTGCAAGGCGAGTCAGAGAACTAAATATTTACTGTGAAATCTTTCCTTACAACAAGGTTCCTGAAGATCTCTCAGGTTTCAGGGCCACCATTTTATCAGGAAGCCCTTTTTCTGTGCGTGCCGCCGATGCTCCTCATCCGGATCTCTCGGGAATAAGGAAAAAAATGCCGCTTCTGGCCGTTTGTTACGGCGCCCAGTACCTCGCCCATTTTGGCGGAGGGAAGGTAGAGGCATCGGAGATCAGGGAGTACGGAAGAGCCAATCTCAACATGATCAGAGATGGAGAACTCCTTTTCCGTGAAATACCTGAGAACACCCAGGTATGGATGAGCCATAGCGACACGATCAAAGTCTTGCCGGACGATGCCCTTAGACTCGCCAGCACCCCCGATGTCCTTAACGCCGCCTTCAGGATCGAAGGAGAGGAAACCTTTGGCATTCAGTTTCATCCGGAGGTATACCACTCCACCGATGGAAAGAAACTACTCGAGAACTTTCTGGTGAATATTGCTGGAGTACAGCAGGAGTGGACTCCCGAGGCTTTTGTCGATATGACTGTAGGGGAATTAAAGCAACGGATAGGGGATGAGAAAGTTGTGCTCGGGCTGAGTGGAGGGGTCGACTCTTCCGTTGCGGCGGTGCTGCTTCACAGAGCTATCGGTACGAATCTCTATTGCATCTTTGTCAATAACGGGCTGCTGAGAAAGAATGAATTTGAAAGTGTCCTTGATCAGTACAAAGACATGGGTCTGAATGTCAAAGGGGTCGATGCTTCGGCACGTTTTTTGGAAGCCCTTGCCGGGATCTCTGACCCTGAAGGCAAGCGAAAAGCCATAGGAAAGACTTTCATCGAGGTTTTCGACGATGAGGCCCATCGCATCACGGGAGTGAAATTCCTGGCCCAGGGGACGATCTATCCTGATGTGATAGAATCCGTATCGGTAAATGGTCCTTCCGTTACGATCAAGTCCCATCACAATGTGGGAGGCCTGCCGGATTATATGAAGCTGCAGGTCGTGGAGCCCTTACGAATGCTGTTCAAGGACGAAGTAAGAAGGGTAGGGGCAGAACTGAATATTCATAAAGACCTGCTCGGCAGGCATCCATTCCCAGGGCCAGGGCTGGCGATCCGGATTTTGGGAGACATCACAGCCGAGAAGGTCAGGGTCTTACAGGAAGTCGATGCGATCTTTATCAATGGGCTCAGGGAATGGGGCCTTTATGACAAAGTCTGGCAGGCAGGGGCCATCCTGCTCCCGATAAGCGCGGTGGGGGTGATGGGAGATGAGAGAACGTATGAAAAAGTGGTTGCGCTCAGGGCGGTGGAGTCCACCGACGGCATGACGGCCGATTGGGTGAATCTGCCGTATGACTTCTTGCAGAAGACCTCTAACACAATAATCAACCGGGTAAAGGGCGTTAACAGGGTAGTCTATGATATCAGTTCAAAACCACCTGCTACAATTGAATGGGAATAAGCAACAATATATGAAGAACCTGATCCTTTTTTTCCTTTTTTTCCAGCTCTCCCTGGCGACAGCGATCGCGCAGCAGTATAAGTACCACATCGTAAAAGAAGGAGAAACGCTTTACCAGATCGCGCAAAGATACAACACCTCCGTCGAGACCATCTACACCTATAATCCCGATGCAAGGAGGGGTATCAGCCCCGGCAACAAGCTGGTGGTGCCTGTAGACGGAACAAATGAGCAGATCCGGGAGTCCACAGGAGTAAAGTTCAAAACGCACCGGGTCAGGCGCAGGGAAACTCTTTTCAGCCTTTCGCAGCAATATCAGGTTCCGATAGAACAGATCAAGAAATACAACAAACACCTTTACTCCGAGGAACTGAGAAGGGGAGAGAAGATACGCATTCCCATCAACCTGAAACCGGAGGAGCCCAGGGAGGAACCAGAAGGGGTAAATCCCCTTGATCTCAGTGCAAAAGAACACCTGGTGCTTCCCAAGGAGACCTGGTTTGGGATTTCAAGGAAGTACAACATCACCATAGAAGACCTTAAAGGACTTAATCCGGGGGTGACCATTCTTAAACCGGGCATGGTCCTGAAGGTTCGAAACGGGAATACACAGCCTGTCATACCTGTCGAAGGAAGCCTATTTACGTATTATCAGGTCAAACCCCAGGAAACCTTGTACAGCCTAACCCGCAGGTTCGGAATCAGCAGGGATTCCCTGGTTACACTTAATCCGGCCCTTCAGGACGGACTGAAATCGGGAATGGTGCTCAAGGTGCCAAATCCTGAAAATTTTGAGGTAGCCAACTATTCGGAAGAGCATATCGTCAATCTTGAGCACCGAATATCAAACCGCTCGACAAAGGATCTGGTAGTTATGCTCCCATTCAATCTGCACAGGATCGATCCGGAGGATACCACCACTACCATGGCCCAAACAATCAGAAATGATAAGGTCATGCAAATCTCCCTTGATTTCTATAGCGGGGTCCTTATGGCTGTGGATTCGGCCAAGTCCCAAGGAATTTCTACCAATCTCCGTGTTTTTGATACCCATCAGAGTGCGGCAGAAGTCAGGAACATCATCAATACCCATGATTTCTCAGAAGTTGAGGCTGTCATAGGCCCTGTTCTACAGGATCAGGCAGAAGCAGCAGCAGCTGCCCTTGAGCAGCAGCAGGTGCCCGTGATATCTCCACTGACCAAGAAGAAGGTAGGGGGAATGTCCAATTTTCTACAGACCAGGCCCACAGATGAAATGCTCACAGAGGGAATGATATCATTTTTGTCCGAGAATGCAGCCGGTAAGAACATCGTGGTGATCACCGACCCGGGAGCTGCAAATACCAAACAGCAGTTACTACATGCTTTACCTCAGGCGCGGACTATTGATGTGGGAGGCGGTTCGAACGTCAGTCAAAAGGTGATTCTTTCTTCGCTGGTCAAGGATCGTCCGAACTGGGTTGTGCTGGAGTCTTCGCAGATCGGGGTACTTAGCAATGTCGTTTCCTACCTGAATTCCCTGCTTGGACCTTACAAGATCACCCTGTTGACCACTCAGAAGAACAAGCATTTTGAAAGCGATAATGTCTCCAATTATCATCTGGGAAACCTGAGGTTTCATTATCCGTCTGTGGAACGATCCTATGAAGGAGGAAGCCCCACCAGTAGCCTGATCCGGAAGTACAGGGAGAAGTACGGGGTAACCCCGAACACCTATGCAGTTCGCGGTTTCGATGTCACCTATGACATCCTGCTACGGCTGGCGTCTTCCCGTGATCTAATGACCTCCCTGGAAGAGGAAGGCACCACCCAGTACCTGGAGAACAAATTCGATTACGAAAAACAGCCCGCGGGAGGATACCAGAACACAGCACATTATATTCTTTTCCTGGATAAGGGATTAACGATCAAACAGGCTAGATGATGACATCCAGAGTTACGTATTTAGGAGAGCTCCGTACAAAATGTGAGCATGAGAGAAGCGGAGCAAATTTCATAACGGACGCTCCCGTGGATAACCAGGGAAAAGGAGAGGCTTTCTCCCCGACGGATACCGTGGCTACGGCTCTGGCGAGCTGTATGTTGACCATTATTGGAATTAAGGGAAGGGATCATGACCTCCGGCTCGAGGGAACTTATGCCCAGGTCACCAAAACCATGGCTTCGGATCCCAGAAGAATATCAGGGATCGGAATCGACATCCATTTTCAGGCCGTTTTAAACGAGAAGGATCGCCTTGTACTGGAACGGGCAGCAAGGACCTGCCCAGTTTTTTACAGCATCCATCCGGATATTGTGGTGGATCTGAATTTCCATTACGATTGAGATCCTTATTAACAATATGGATATTTGCTTTGCTCTGGCTTTGCAATTCTTCGCTCCTGGCACAGGGCCAGGAGACCTCAGAAAAGATTCTCTGGAATCCGGCACCCCTGGATTGGGAGGATTTCAGGGGAACTCCAGATAAGGACAGTCCTTTTCACGCCAATACGAGTACCGGCTTGTCTTATTCCTGGTCCCTGAGAACGGGACCGGGTGATGCCGAATTCAGCTATGAAGTGGCATCTTTCTTCATTCCGCAGGAATCATGGGTACTACCGGGGAAGGCATCGGCTTACCTGCTAGCCCATGAACAGATCCATTTCGATATTTCCGAACTTCTCGCCCGAAAACTAAGAAGTATCATGGAAGCATTTGATCCTTTGTCTACAGAGAATCCGAAGGAATCGCTCCGGCAACTATATCTGAGCGTTGATCAGGAAAGAATGAACCTACAGCAGCAGTATGACCGGGAGACCAACCATAGCCAGAATCCAGAGGCCCAGGCGTACTGGCAGGATTTTGTCCGGAAGGAACTTGAAAAAACGGAAGCCTACAGATCCAACAAATCGCAATGATTCCCAGGGCTCCTGGAGCTTTCCTGCAACAAACGTAGCCGATGTGTCTACTTCTTTGGTAGGTGGGAGAAGGTGCAGACCTTTGGTTGTCCCTATTATTTCGAAAACGTCAGGATACAGTTTTCTTTACATCGAGTAAAAATCTTCATCTATTTGACCATTTTCCCACCAGGAATTTTCAAATTTGGGGCGATCGAGCACCTGACACTTAGAAAGTTTTTCGATCATTATTTACCTTATTCAAGAAAATACAGACTAAATAAGTAAAATAATTTATCTTATTTGAAGGATATGTGGCTTACTAAGGAAAAAAGAGGTGTAGTCATTTCTTATTCATCCTTTTTCATCCAATCCCTTAATGCTTATTGTATTTATAGAATACGGATCAGCAGCATCATAAACCTCCTTGAGTTATCCGTTTGGAATTCTCACTTCACAAATCGGGTATCCGGTACCACAGTTTATTGCTTTCCCAAGGGTATGAAGCTCCCATCCATCCAGATAAAAACCTGGGTCGGGTCGATTTCCTGAACCGGACTGTCCAGGGCCATCCTTATATCAAAAAACATTGCTTTTGCTGAAATTAATAATTTGGTTCTCATAGTACTGAATTTTAATTTGATGCCTCCTCTGTTTTACAGGTTTTCAGCTTCCCCTGCTTTTGTTGCAACAAAAAAATCCTTCAGGTTTTTATTTCTGTATTATAATGGTAGGATCCATGATTGCGGGACAGGTTGGACAGATGAATTCCAAGAGCAGCCAGTATCATACAGGTTATATTGAACAAGAGATGTTCGTTCCAGGACAAGGCAGGGTGTATTGCGCCGCAGGAGCAGGGAACAGAGTCGGCGAAATTCAGAACAGCCACGATATAGATGGTGTAGAGCAGCAGCAGGATCAGAGTAAGATTTAAAGCGATTTTTCGGAATCTTCTGACTGATAGCATCAAGGCTGCCGAAATATGGATTAGCGGGAGAAGCCAGATGAAGATTCCTGCCAACTCCGCTATGAAAGGAAACCTGCCGAGCTGCAACAGGTAATCCTCCGAGTTGATCATTTTCCTTACTGCAACATAGGTAAAGAGAAGAATAAAGAAAGTGGTGATGCCTTCCATTGCTAGTTTCCTATATGCAATACGATCCATGAGATACTTCTTTACGGTGGTAGGATAAAGGTCGGGACCACGACTTTTTAATTATTATAAATCGGTTTAGGATAAGCGCCTATTTTTCAAATGTGTTTTTCGAAAATACATGGGGAAAATTCTAAACTCCTTCCTGAAGGATTATGAGAAATGGGCGTAATTTATTGAACCCGCAGCTATAGGAGATATTCTTGATCGGAAGGTCTGTACCCAACCAGGTCCAATGCAATGGCGGAATGATCCATTTCTTTGAAAATGGATCTTTTGGGTCCAGGAGTACTGATCAAATCTGTTCTGAGGAATTCCCCTGCATCTTATAGGTCGGCTACTTCAGCTTTGGCAGCCTTGAACTCCTGGATCATTTCATGGAGGATGGTCGCAGCGGGCTTGATATCATGAATAAGCCCTGAGATTTGACCGATTTCCAGTTCGCCCTCCTCGAGATCCCCTTCAAACATCCCTCTTTTGGCTCTTGCCCTTCCCAAAAGTTGCTTTAGTTGTTCCGGAGTCGCCCCACGGGAGTAATGTTCTGTGATCTGCTGATAGAACCTGTTCTTGAGAATCCTTACAGGAGCCAATTCCTTAAGGGTAAGAATGGTGTCTCCTTCGTTGGCTTCCACCACCATTCTTTTGAAGTCGGGATGGGAGGACGCCTCGTCACTGGCCACAAATCGGCTGCCGACCTGAACCCCCTCTGCACCTAAAACCATAGCGGCCAGCATTCCCCTGCCCGTCGCAATGCCACCTGCTGCGATCAGAGGGATCCTGATTTTCTCCCGTACCATCGGGATCAGGGTGAAAGTTGTGGTTTCATCACGTCCGTTGTGACCTCCTGCCTCGAATCCTTCTGCCACCACCGCATCCACTCCTGCTTCTTCAGCTTTGAGGGCGAACCTGACGCTGCTCACGACATGGGCCACCCGGATGTCCTGGTCCTGAAGATATGAGGTCCAGGTTTTGGGATTTCCCGCCGAGGTGAATACAATTTTTACCCCCTCCTCGACGATAATTTTCATGATTTCCTCCAGTCCGGGATAGAGCATGGGTACATTTACTGCAAAAGGTTTATCCGTAGCTGCCTGGCATTTCTGGATATGTTCCTTGAGCACTTCCGGATACATCGACCCTGACCCGATGATCCCAAGACCACCGGCGTTGCTCACTGCACTTGCAAGTCTCCAGCCGCTCGCCCAAACCATACCGGCCTGGATTACCGGGTATTGTATTTTAAAGAGCTGCGTAAGGCGGTTGTTCATCAGGGAATATTTTAAGAAATCACGCCGGATCCAATGAGTTCTTCCCCGAGATACCAGGCTGCGAACTGTCCCTCCGTTATAGACGCCTGCGGTTCTGAAAACACGATATAAAGGCCATGATCCCTCTGGTGGAGGGTCGCTTGCTGGAGCGGTTGACGATAACGGATCCGCGCTTTCACCGGCAGTTCTTCTCCCGGTGTGAGGGCAAGGTCTTCTCTGATCCAGTGCTCCTCATCTCTTGCGATGAAGAGGGCCTTACGGTAGATTCCAGGATGATCTTTTCCCTGACCGGTGTAGATCACATTCTGCTTTACATCCGTCTCGATGACAAAGAGGGGTTCAGGGGTGCCCCCGACGGCGAGTCCTTTGCGCTGGCCCTTGGTAAAATAATGGGCACCGGTATGTTTTCCGACCACCTTTCCCTCCTCGGGACGGTATTCGTATTTCTGTGCCAGGAATTCTAGTTCTTCCTCCAGATTTGTGGGCTCAGGTAAGCTTTTTGCGTATTTTCCAACCGACGCGGGAATTTCCACGATGGGACCTTCCTTTGGCTGCAGTTTTTGCTGAAGGAATTCTGGTAGTCTCACCTTTCCTATGAAACAAAGCCCCTGAGAATCTTTTTTTTCTGCGGTGATCAGGTTCTGTGCTGCGGCAATCCTTCGTACCTCGCTTTTCTGGAGTTCCCCGATAGGGAACAGCGTACGGGAAAGCTGCTCCTGAGAGAGCTGACACAGGAAGTAAGATTGATCCTTGTTGGAATCTCTCCCGGCCAGCAGATGGTATACTGTTGATTCCATTATCCGACTTTCTGATTTGCGACAGTAGTGTCCTGTGGCCACAAAATCAGCACCCAGAGAAAGCGCGATCTTCATGAATACGTCGAATTTGATCTCCCGGTTACACAGCACATCCGGATTGGGTGTTCTGCCCCGCTCGTACTCCTGGAACATATAATCGACAATACGCTCCTTATATTCCGCGCTCAGATCAACCGTCTGGAATGGAATTCCCAGTTTCTCAGCCACCAACATGGCGTCGTTCGAATCATCCAGCCAGGGACATTCCTTGGATATTGTCACGGAATCGTCATGCCAGTTCTTCATAAACAGACCGATCACCTCATATCCCTGCTCCTTGAGCAGGTATGCCGCTACACTGGAATCCACTCCTCCCGAAAGACCTACAACTACTCTTTTCATAACCCGGCAGACTTATAAACTGTTTTTATGACAGTCTTATAAAACGCTACAAAATTACATAAAAAAAGGCATTTCTCCGGTCGCCTGACTCTTGAGAAATGCCTGAATATATGAGCGTGTTGCCCCTACCTAGAAAAGGTGAGGGTTACCTCCACCGGGATATCCGGAACCGTCGTTTTAAAGGTAAATCCGGTTTCGCTGGTGAAGTTTACTGTCCCGGTTACATCTCCATATCCCGGAACGGTTACCGTATATATGGAACCTGTGGTGTTGACCCACGTTCCGGTGCTGGTCTCGCTGGCACATTCATTGTCCGGATCGTAGATCGTCCAGGTAGTGGTGCCATCTTCATCAAAGGTAATTGTCGGTTTATTCGGACAGGACATGTCCATCATCGCGGGCTCTACCTTGACCAGGGTCCAGGTTTCCAGAATGGAGGGTTCAGTCTCCGGGGTTTCGTCATCATCACTGCTACAGGCTGAAAAAATAAACAGTAGGGCGGCTGCTAATAAAAAGTACTTCTTCATAATTTTTTCGTTTTAAAGTAAAATTACATAAACTCTGTAGCTTACCGGGCATTTTCTGGACATAATTTGCTGAATCTGCTGTAAACCTGGTCCATGGGCGAGCTCATTCAAATTCCTTTTCCTCTTTTAGTTTGCCGTCGGCATAGTATTTCCAGGTGCCGTGATGTTTGTTGTTCTTATAGTTCCCTTCGGCCTCAAGCTGCCCAGTAGCATCATAAAAACGGGCTGGCCCATGCAATTCTCCATGCCGATAAGTCAGGTGTTCCAGGATCACGCCCTCCTCGGAATATAACACCCGTTCCCCATGAAGTTTTCCGCTCTGGTAAAAGGCTTTTTCCGCCAGGGCTCCAGAGTCATAGTAGGTCAGTTTCTCCCCCTGGAGAATGCCCTCCTGGTAATGTTCAAGGGCCATGAGCTGATCAGAATTTTTATGATAGTACTTCCATGGACCGACCCTATGTCGGCCTACCATATGCCCCTCACTGATGATATCTCCGGTCTGGCTGATATATTCCACTTTGACCGAATCAGTGGTATCGGAGAACCGCTTCAAGGCTACCGGGTTTTCCAGACCTGGTTTATAAAAGCGGAAGACCCCGATTTCATTGCCATGATCAAAAGTTCCCTCATATTTCAGGGCCTCCGGATTGTCCTCGTAATAACCTTTCCAGGCCCCGTGACGTCTGCCCTGGTCGTCCTTTTTATTCAGGGTCTGGGCCTGCATCACACTGGTGAGCGTGAGGGTAAGGGCAAAAACACAGAAAGTCAGCGAAGAAAATGGTTGCTTCATCATATCGCGGTTTTATATTCTGGTCTGGCATAAATTGTACCGTTTTTATATGGAGATTTGCTCTTCCCGGTCTTCCAAAATAAAAAAAGCACCCATAAGATCCAGCTTAATGGGGGCTTTTTGGTTTTGATCGATGACAGCGCTATTTTCTGTTCTTTTTTTGTTGCTCTGCCTGTTCCATCATCTCCTGCATTTTTCTGGCAAATCGGCCCTGCTTTCGGGGCTTCTTCTTGTTCTCCTGGATCTTGGCGTGGATCTTTTCCTCGTCAATGATGAAATTTTTGATCACCAACATGATTCCTATTGTAATCAGATTGGAGGTGAAGTAGTACAGAGAAAGCCCACTGGCATAGTTGTTAAAGAAGAACAACATCAACAGTGGGGAAAGGTACATGATGAACTTCATATTAGGCATTCCGGGCTGCTGCGTCTGCATCGTTTGCCCCGTGGTCATCATCATGTATATGAAGATGGCTATAGAGGCGAGGATAGGGAAGAGGCTGACATGGTCTCCGTAGAAGGGGATTGTAAATGGCAGCTGCGCAATAGTATCATAACTGGAGAGGTCATCCGCCCAGAGGAAGCCCTTTTGTCTGAGATCGAAGGCACTTGGGAAAAATTGGAACAGCGCGTAAAAGACCGGGATCTGCATCAGGGCAGGCAAACAACCACTCATAGGGCTGGCCCCTGCCTTGCTGTAGAGCTTCATGGTCTCCTGCTGTTTTTTCATCGGATTGTCTTTGTACTTTTCGTTAAGCTCATTGATCTCGGGACGGAGTACCTTCATCTTTGCCTGGCTCAGGTAAGACTTGTAAGTAACCGGGGATAACACGATCCGAACCACGATGGTCATTACAATAATGGCCAGACCATAGTTTCCGATAAGCGAACTCAGGAACCCAAAGAAGGGAATAAAGATGAATCTGTTGATCCAACCAAAGATCCCCCAGCCCAGTGGCATGATCTCGTCCAGATTTCTGTCGTAGTTGTTCAGGATCTGGTAGTCACTTGGCCCGAAATACCAGTCCATGCTGTAATTGAGCTCTCCTCCCTGTAGCTGGAGCGGTACGGTGGAGGCAAATGATTTGGTGTATAAGGTATCCACCTCTTCATCCTCGACCAGATTCTGGGAAACGAATTTCCCTGTATCAAATGACCTGTCAGTCAGCAGGATTGAGGTAAAAAAGTGCTGCTTATAGGCGATGTAGCTAATGTTTTCCTCTTCATCTTCTCCATCTGTCACATAGTCATCATCCCCGCCTCCATACTCGTAGATAAGTTCGGTGTACCTGTTCTCGTAAGAAATACTTTTAGCGTGCCGGTAACCCTTGAGCTTCCAATCCAGGAGCACCGCCTCGTCCCGAAGCACGTCGCTGAGTCCCTGGGACCGAATGAGAAAGTCGATCATGTAATCATCGGGATCCAGAATATAGCGATACTCTAGGAATTCATCCGGAGCAACCTTCAGTTTCATAGAAACGATCGTGTTTTCACCTTCACGACTTACCTCCGGTTCGAAATATAGGTCTGCTGTGTTTAATCTCCTGCCATCTGTAGTGGTAAAGCTTAGATTGAAACTGGCGTTGCCGTTCTTGATCAGGTGAACGGGAATGGAATCGAAAGTCTTATAACCCTTGAGCCGGACCTGGGACAGGTAACCTCCCTTGTTCTGAAAGGTCAGGTCGAGGAGTTCCGTTTGGACACGCACCGAATCCTGCCTGGCGGAGGGAAGGGTTGTAGAGTATCCGAAGGCCCCCAGTTGTTGCCTTGCCCTGGCCACTTCCGTGGAATCACTCTCAGCGGTTATTGTTCCGGGTTCTACCGGAGTTTGTTTTTCCTGGTCAATAACGACCTCTTCCTTGGTTTCTTCAACAACTTCTTCAGGGGGTCCCTGATTCATGTACAACATCCAGATGAGAATTCCTCCAATAAGGATAAATCCGATCAGGGAGTTGAAGTCAATTTTTTTTTCTTCCATTATCGTAGAGTAAACCGGCTCTCGCCGATGTCAGTGATGGTCAAATTCATGACCAAAGATGTTATCCTGCCAGACTGGCATCTTTTTTTTCGAGTGAATATTCCTTGCAGGCCTTTACAAAGGCCGTGAAAAGCGGATGGGGACTGGCGACGGTACTTTTGTATTCCGGGTGATACTGGACTCCCATGAACCATGGGTGATCGGGTATTTCTATGATCTCCACCAGTTTGGTGTCGGGATTAATTCCCGTGCTCCGCATTCCCTCAGCTTCTAACTGTGACGCGTAATTGTTATTGTATTCATACCGATGCCGGTGCCGTTCCGAGATCACTCCTGTTTTGTAGATCGTGTATGCCAGGGAATCCTCCTTCAACTGGCACTTCCAGGTACCAAGTCTCATCGTTCCGCCAAGGTGTTTGATCTCCTTTTGCTCCTCCATCAGGTCGATTACAGGATGCGGGGTTTGGGGATCCATTTCAGTGGAGTTAGCATGCTTCAGTTCCAGTACATTTCTCGCAAACTCGATTACGGCCATCTGCATTCCGAGGCAGATTCCCAGAAAGGGGATCTTTTTCTCCCGGGCATAACGGACCGCATCGATCTTTCCCTCGATCCCTCTTTCTCCAAATCCAGGAGCGACCAGAATACCATCGAGGTGGGAGATCTTGTTTTTAATAGTGGTATCATTGATGAATTCTGAATGAATGCTATCGATGTTGACCCTGACCTCGTTAGCGGCTCCTGCATGGATAAAGGCCTCGAGAATGGACTTATAGGAATCCTGAAGCTCCACATATTTTCCGATCAGCCCGATGTTCACCTCATGTTTTGGGTTCTTGTGCCTTTTAAGAAACTCATTCCACTGCGTAAGGTCGGGAGCAGTTTCATCTGACAATCCGAGTTTTTTCAGGGTTACCGTATCAAGTCCTTCTTTGAGCATCATGTTCGGGACGTCGTATATGGTGGAAGCATCAATGGACTGAATGACCGCTTCCTGCTTGACGTTGCAGAACAGCGCCAGTTTTCTTCGGATGTCATCTGATAGCTCGTGTTCGGTTCGGCACACGAGGATGTCCGCCCTGATCCCGCTTTCCATCAGCGTTTTCACACTGTGCTGCGTAGGCTTTGTCTTGAGTTCCCCAGCTGCTGAAAGGAAAGGCACCAGGGTAAGGTGAATGACAAGGGCGTTGTCGTCCCCTAATTCCCATTTCAATTGCCGGACTGCCTCGATATAGGGCAGGGATTCGATATCCCCGACGGTTCCTCCAATCTCGGTGATCACAATGTCGTATTCGTGATTCTTCCCGAGCAACTGCACCCGCTCCTTGATCTCATTTGTGATGTGCGGAACGACCTGTACGGTCTTCCCCAGAAATTCTCCACGCCTTTCCTTTTCGATCACGCTCTTATAGATGCGTCCGGTGGTAACGTTGTTGGCCTGAGAGGTGTTTACATTGAGGAACCTTTCATAATGGCCTAGATCAAGATCGGTCTCCGCCCCGTCCTCGGTGACATAACATTCCCCGTGTTCGTAGGGGTTCAGTGTACCTGGATCGACATTGATGTAAGGGTCTAGTTTCTGAATAGTGGTCTTGTAGCCACGCGCCTGCAGTAACTTTGCCAGGGAGGCTGCGATAATTCCTTTTCCCAGGGAAGAGGAAACGCCGCCCGTGACAAAAATATACTTCGTTTCAGCCATTATAGAGGTGTTTGCTGCGTTGTTATTCAGGGCGCTAAATTACAAAGAAGAATAGAATTTGAAACCATCCGCCAGGGAATATATTAGCAGAATTTTAAGACTTGGTAAGGGCCTGGAGCTACGGTTGGAGCGGGAATTTCCTCCGAATCGTCCGCAGAATATCCTCCATGCCATTCATCTTCAGCTCGAGTACCTGTTCTAACTGGGCACCTGTCTTCCCAGCTGGAAATCCTTTCTGGCGGAACCAGAGTAGATAGTTCTCGGGGAGCTCGGATAAATAGCGCCCCTTGAATTTGCCAAAGTACATTCGGGCATGGGCAAGTTCAAGGAGGCTTTTGTGGTCGGGTACCAGTTGCACCTGGCAAAGATCATGAAATCCGGGAAACATGATCCGGAAATCGTCACTAATCTCTATGGGAGGTGTCATAGCTCCCATCTTGGATTAAATTCCGGAGTTCCTCCGGAGAGGGGTAGAGATGCTGGATTTTGTCCTTATAATCCTGCGAAAAGTCCGGACTGTCATGGATATACCGTTTTGTCGCCAGGAGGTACTGCAGCATCCCCTGTTGCACCGCGTAGACCTCCGCCCTGGTTTCGGTTCTCTGCAGGAATTGTTTGGAGCCCAGATACCTTAACCCGAAAATGGCCATTCCCAGAGCGGATCTGTTCCGGTAGTCTGCGATGTGGCCCAGCTCATGACCAAACCACCCGACGATCACGTTGGATGGTATCTCAGGAGAAGGACCCTTGGCCTTTTGGAGAAGTTTCCGGCTGATGAAAATGTTGTATGCTCTGTCGTGATTGCCACTGAGGATGGTTTTGAGGTCCGGCTGCGCCTGCATATAGGAGTTCCGGATCCTGTCTTTGATCTCGAAGGTGATCGGGATCAGCCGAAGGTCTGGGTAATATGACAGGGCAACGGCAGCTTCCTCTGCGAATACTTTAGGGACCGTCTTGTTACCCTGCAAAATCACCACAGGCTGTTCCTGTCGTTGCACGGCGCAGCCTAGGAAGCAACCGGGCAGAAGGGAAAGGGCCATTAGGATAACGGCGATTCTGAGCGTCATAAATCGTTATCAAAAACTGCTTTAGAACAATGTTTTTTAATACCTTCAAATTACAAAAATGCTTGAAGTTATGCCAGAATTACCGGAGATTGCACTATACCAGAAGTACCTCGAAGAAACATCCCTTCATAAAAGGATTACCCATATTGACTTTCACCATACCGGATCCCTCAGAGCTCCCCAGCAGGATTTTGAGAAATTCCTGATAGGGAAAGCATTTACACGGGCGGCACGCCTGGGAAAATACCTGTACCTGGAGACCAGCGGGAAAAAAGATCTGGTGATGCATTTTGGAATGAGCGGAAAACCCGAGTTCTTTAAGAAAGACGCGTTGCCAAAATATTCCAGGGTGGTTTTTTCCTTTGAGCGGGAAGAGCACCTGGCCTACGTCTGCCGTCGCAAACTGGGGAAACTCTTCCTTACGGAAAGTTTGTCGGATTTCCGGGAAGAACAGGACCTGGGAGAGGATGCTCTTGATCTAGACCAGAAGAAATTCCTGGACCTGCTGGATTCCAGCCGGGCCGGAATAAAAAGTCTGCTGATGGATCAGCATCTGTTGGCCGGGATCG
The DNA here is from genome assembly GCA_946887075.1 of uncultured Salinimicrobium sp. The sequence continues at coordinate 63,231 of CAMPKA010000008.1, read as the reverse complement.
GAAATGTCTATGCGGACGAAATGCTATTCCAGGCGAAAATTCATCCTGCCACGGCCGTACCTGATATTGGGGCCTCCCGACGCAAAATCCTCTACAAAAAGGTGAGGGAGGTACTGGAAAAGGCGATAGCGATGGATGGAGACCGCTCCGGTTTACCGGAGGACTGGATTACCCCGCATCGTAAAGCCGGAGCCGATTGCCCCCGGTGCACCGGAAAAATCCAAATGGAAAAAATCGCTGGCCGCAGCACTTACTTCTGTCCGTCCTGCCAAAAGAAGGGCGCCTCATAATTCGATTTCCATTCCGTCGTGGGCGGGGATAATGGTGATCTCGTCGGAAAGGGCGCTGAGCCTTTCCTTGCTTTCAGGAATGTTGTTGTAGAACCAGGATCCGTAGTGGAGAAACACGAGTTTACTTGTGAGCGGTCCGAGCAGGCGCACCAGGTCCGGAGCCCCGGTGTGCCCGAAGATCCGGTCTTTCTTCCGATTGATCCTCCCGCCTCTGTTGATATAGGAGGCTTCGGTGATCACCAGATCCACCTGGGGCAGATCTGCCAGGTATTCTTTTTCTATCCAGGCGACATCTCCTGTGATCAGAATTCTTTTATCGCCCTTTGTGATCAGGTAACCCAGGGATTTCAGGCGGAGGGCATGGATCACGGGAATAGGTCGAAAGTCATAATCGCCGATCCGGAAGCTGCCCCTGACAAGTCTAAGCTTCGGAACCAGCTCATGCTGCTCCGGTCCGAAAATGGGGATACCAGGGGTGAAGGTTTCCCCGGATTCAACAAAATAGGCGTGGTCGGGATGGAAATGGGTGAAAACGATAGCCTCTGGTTGGTGGTCGAGGTATTCCCGTTGTCCGATGTCGACAAGGATCGTATCATCCAGGAGAATTCCGGTATGAAGGCTGTGTCGCTCTGCCGTAGGTTTAATCTTCCCGCGCGTTCCAAGTATGCTGATTTTCATGGCAGAAAGATTTACATTCCGAAGGGATAGGTTTCAGGCACTCGCTTTCCGTCTGGTTTCAGGTGAATGGGATGGAGCGCTTTGGTGCGATCGATAAAGAGGAAGGCGTCGTAGCGTTCTGTCATCTTTGACGGGACATAATTGCCCCGCTCCCAGTGCGGATCATAAACCACCCCCACAGCCCTATGACCGAATCGAGGCTTCAGGATTTCCTTCCACGGGGATTCCTTGTCGAAAATCAGCAGTTTGTTTTTGGCTCCCAACTGGTGGAGCTCTTTCTCTATGCTTCCCTCGATTGCCGGTGGAAGCTCCATTTCCCGCATAGGCGCACCCCAGGATTCCCCGGCAATCACAGATCCTTCATAGGAACCAAATCCGACCAGGACCACGCCCTCCTTGCTGTGTTGCTGGCGGACCAGCTGACCCACGTTATGCATTCCATGAGCGGCCATATCAGTAGCCCGGGCGTCCCCGATGTGCGTATTGTGTTCCCAGACAATGACCTTAGCGTTCTCGTGGTAGTCCATCAGTGTATTCAGGGTCTCGACCATATGGATATCCCGAACATTCCAGGAGGAACTGTCAAAACGGGCCATCGCCTCATAATATTTCTCCGCGTTTTTGATCACCAGCGAGTTCAGTTCTGCATTCAGACCGGCCTCGGGTTCATTCTCATACTGATTTACCCGCTGCCTGACCTCGGACAGGAGCTGGACCACCTCCGTTCTGCATTTCTGGCTCAATCCCTGGTAGGCGGTGACATAGGAGTCATTCTTACGGTAAGGTTCAAAGCAATCAGCCGCACGACGTGCGAGAACCGCGGTCTCCGGATCCTCCTTGTCCAGATATTTTACGATGGTTTCCATCGATTCCCACAGGCTATAGACGTCAAGTCCGTAAAAACCGATCCTGTCTTCATAACTGCGCAGGTGGTTGTATTTTTTTAGCCATTCCGCAAAAGCGGCAATTTCCCAGTTGGCCCACATCCAGGTTGGCCAGCGATTGAAACTCTGCAGTACCTCCTGTACGGGGGAATCCTCCTGCCCCTTGATCCAGCGATTGATCTTAAAGCAATCCGGCCAATCTCCCTCGACTGCCACCAGGGAAAAGCCTTTTTCCTGGATCAGCCTTTTGGATATCTCGGTACGCCAGGTGTAATATTCATGGGTGCCGTGACTGGCCTCACCCAGCAGGACATATCGTGAATTGCCGATCCGGTCGATCAATGGGTCCAAATCCTTTGAATTCTCAAGGGGATGCACATATTGAGCATCAGGGTCTTTGGTTGTATTAAGGCCTTTTGGTTCCATTTGGTTATGCTTTTAGGTAGGTATAATTTACGAAAAATGGAGGGCCCGGCTCCTTCGGGATCGGTGGCTTTAGAAAAGTTTAAGGTGCACTTAAGGTAATTTAAGGGGCTTTTAATTAATTTTAAATTTATGCAGACACTTCAGATCGCGATAGGACTTCTGGTGATTGTCGTAACCTTTCTAGATTTCTTTCACACCACCCTTTCCGGAAATGGATTCGGTTTTCTTTCCAGGTGGCTCAACAGGACCTTAAATGCGCTTATCCTCCAGAACAGGAATAGGTTCTGGTTCAAGTATTCGGGCCTGATTCACCTGCTGATGACCGCCTCGATGTGGCTCTGCCTGCTATTTTTCGCAACTTTTCTGATTTTTACCAGTGGACAGGAGATGGTCATTAACGGGATCACCCAGATTCCAGCGGATGGGCCTGAGCGATTTTACTTTACAGGGTACCTTTTATCGACCCTCGGGATCGGGGACTTTATTCCTGGAAACACCACAGCTGTGTTTTTATCTGGAATTTTAGCCTTTTCAGGTTTCATTTTGATCAGTACCGGGATCACCTATCTCTTAAGTGTTGTCACTGCAGTATTGAAAATGAAGGAATTGGCCTTTTTTATTGTCTCCATAGGGGAGGACATAGAAGAAATGTACAACTTCTTCAAGCAGCAGGACGAGCTTTCCTCCCTGATGTCGGATGCGAGTCAACTCCGGCACCAGATCCTGAGCAATGCGAGCAATTACCTTTCATTCCCCATGGTCACCTATTTTCTTAGCAGGGATCGTAATTCCACTCTCATCGTTCAGTTAGGGAGACTTTATGAGGTCCTGAGTGTGATCCAGCAGGATTGGGGGAAGGATTCCATGCAGCACGCCAAGATCGGGACGATCCTTTTTTCCATTGAGAAATACCTGGACCTGGGCCTTCGGGATGCCCGCTCCTATCCGGTAAATGAGGAGAAAATCAAAACGATGAGAAGCTTCTGGTTGAGCAAGGGCTATAGACTTGATATATCCGGGAAACACGATAAACGTCTTTCCTCAAGCCTAAGGATTTCCGGATGGGACTGGGAGGATATCTATAAGCTCTGCCCTAAGGACGAACAATAGCCTCCCCAAGGTCCACTTCAACCTGGCCCCGTAGTATATCCTCGAATTCCTCGCGTTCTCTGATCAGATGAGCCTGTCCGTTATGCCACAAGACCTCCGGCGGGCGCAGCCTTGAATTGTAGTTGCTTGCCATGGAATAGCAGTAGGCGCCGGCATTGTCAAAAGCCAGGATATCACCCTCCTTAATCTCAGCAATTTTTCTATTGCTGGCAAAAGTATCGGTCTCACAGATATAACCCACTACAGTATAGAAGCGTTCCTTTCCTCCCGGATTTGATATATTGTGAATCTCATGCCTGCTTCCATACAGCATAGGGCGGATCAGGTGATTAAACCCGCTGTCCACTCCTGCGAATACGGTGGAGGTCGTTTGTTTGATCACATTAACCCTAACCAGGAATTTTCCTGCCTCACTCACAAGGAATTTTCCAGGTTCAAAGCCGAGGATCAGTTCCCTTCCATATTCCTTGCAGAAGGCATTGAACCTCTTGCTCAGCTTCTGGCCGAACTCCTCGATATCTGTTTGAATATCTCCCTCCTTATACGGCACCTTGAAGCCGCTTCCGAAATCCATGAACTCGAGATCAGGAAAATGCCTTGCCGTCTCAAAAAGGATTTCAGAGGCATATAAAAATACCTCCACGTCGAGAATATCACTCCCGGTGTGCATATGGATTCCGTTGATATGCATCCCGGTATTTTGAACAATCCGCAGCAGATGCGGGATCTGGTGTATCGAAATTCCAAATTTGGAATCGATGTGCCCCACGGAAATATTGGTATTCCCTCCGGCCATGACGTGCGGATTGATCCGGATGCATACCGGCACCTGGGGATGTCTGGTTCCAAATTGTTCCAGGATGGAAAGGTTGTCGATATTGATCTGAACCCCCATCTGGGAAACCTGTTCGATCTCTTCCAGAGACACCCCGTTAGGGGTATAAATGATTTTTTCGGGTTCTACTCCCGCCTTCAGCCCGAGCTTGACCTCCTGAATTGAAACCGTATCGAGACCCGCTCCCATCTGATGGAAAAGGCGAAGGATTGACAGATTGGACAGGGCCTTGACGGCATAATTGATCTGCAGATTTTGAACGGCTTTGAAGGCACTGGTCAGACGCTCATACTGCGAGACGATCTTTTCTGCATCATACACGTAAACCGGGCTGCCATACTTGGCCACGATATCCAGATAATCCTGATGGTTCATATAAAAGCGGTTGTTATTCTGAGCCTGCAAAAATAGCGGGAATTTCCGGCCCATGAGATTTGAATCTGTAAAATTAACCGATTTGGCTAAAATGTTCATTCTGGGTCAGCCCTTTTTCCGGCTAATTTTAAGAAAACTATTGCAGAGCGGAATAGGGGAGGCGCTACAGAATTTTTTAATTTTAGAAAAGAATGCTCAGAAAATGACCGCCACCCTACCCATGTTCCCGCTTCCTAATGTGATCTTTCCCGGAGAACGACTGGCCATTCACATTTATGAGGAGCGTTATAAGGAGCTGATCCAGGATTGTGAAACTAACCACATTACCTTCGGTTCTCCCGTATATATCGATCATCTTCAGGAATACGGGACAGAAATGGAACTGACCAGGATCGTCCGGACTTACCCCTCCGGGGCAAAAGATGTGCATTGCACCGGACGACGGGTTTTCAGATTGAAGGATTTTTACCCGGAGCAGCGTGGGAGACATTATCCGGGAGGTGAAGTAGAATTTCTTGACACCTCTGATCGGATAGATCATGAACAGAAGAGGCAGCTTATAGCTTGTATTGCAGAATTCTATCTGCACCTGGAGATTCCTGCCCCGAAAATCGATTACGAGAAGTTCAACAGCTTTAGCCTGGCCCACAAGCTAGGTTTGTCGATTCAGCAGGAATACAATATGCTGAAACTGGTAAGCGAGGAGGAGCGGCAGGCATTCCTGATCAACCACCTCTGCATTACGATCCCGATCATCCAGGAATTGAACCGAACCAAGCAGACCATTGAGCTCAACGGTCATTTCAGGAATTATGATCCGCTTGATTTCGAGGAATTTAGGGTTAACTCCTGAGAAGATTCCCCGGATTTTAAATTACCCCTGGAAGTGCGGGAGCCCATGAACCATTTTTCCGATTTTTTCTTTTTCTGATCCGGTCCGTAAAACCACTTCGGGGGCAGGCGGGTTCCGTTCGGCTTTTGCAGATTAAAAATGTTGGTACAGTCGCTTTACATTTGTTACTTTTGTGATCCTCATGAAACACCCAAGAAACACTTCACTATGAACATACACGAATATCAGGGAAAAGAGATCTTAAGCAGCTTCGGAGTTCGGGTTCAGCGCGGCATCGTGGCGCAGGACGCAAAGGAAGCAGTTGATGCTGCCAAGAAACTTACAGAACAAACCGGAACGGGCTGGCACGTAATCAAGGCTCAGGTTCACGCAGGAGGCCGCGGAAAGGGTGGAGGTGTTAAACTGGCAAAAAACCTGCAGGAGGTAGAGGAGATCGCCGGAGAGATCATCGGGATGAACCTGGTGACCCCTCAGACCAGCGCCGAGGGGAAAAAAGTTCATCAGGTACTGGTGGCAGAGGATGTATATTACCCAGGGGATAATGAACCGGAGGAATTTTATATGTCTGTGCTGCTCAACAGAGCTTCCGGAAGAAATATGATCATGTATTCCACAGAAGGTGGAATGGATATAGAAACGGTGGCAGAGAAAACGCCCCACCTGATTTTTAATGAGGAAATAGATCCGGCTGTTGGTCTTCTTCCGTTCCAGGCCAGAAGAATTGCCTTCAATCTCGGACTCAGTGGTCAGGCCTTCAAGGAGATGACCAAATTCGTCGCCGCCCTCTATGAAGCTTATATCAAGTCGGATTCCTCCCTGTTTGAGATCAATCCTGTACTCAAAACGAGCGATGATAAGATCATGGCGGTGGATGCCAAGGTGACCCTGGATGACAATGCGCTGTTCCGCCACAAGGATTATGTGGAAATGCGGGACGTGCGGGAAGAAAATCCTGTGGAGGTGGAAGCAAAAGCCGTAGGACTCAATTATGTTGACCTGGACGGAAATGTAGGATGTATGGTCAATGGGGCTGGTCTGGCTATGGCAACAATGGACCTGATCAAACAGGCTGGGGGAGAACCCGCTAACTTTCTTGATGTCGGGGGTACTGCAGATGCCAAACGGGTAGAGGAAGCCTTCCGACTGATTTTAAAAGATGAGAACGTCAAAGCTATTCTGGTCAACATTTTTGGAGGTATCGTCCGTTGTGACCGGGTAGCCCAGGGTATTGTGGACGCCTATAAGAACATGGGAGATACTATCCAGGTGCCGATTATCGTCAGACTTCAGGGAACCAACGCAGATATTGCGAAGGACCTTATCGACAACAGTGGACTGGACGTCTATAGTGCGGTGGAATTCCAGGAGGCTGCTGACAAGGTGCAGGAGGTACTTTCCTAAACAGCCTATTTATCAATATGTATTCAAGCTCTCCGAACGGGGAGCTTTTTTTTGTCCTGGAGGTCTGTTTTGATCTGCTCTTATCCAAGAAGAATCGGCTATTCTCCAGTTTTCTTCCTGAGTTTGAAGGTAGATTCGCCTATGGCTGATGCTCTTTTTCTGTTAATTAAAACTTAAAGAAAAGCGGGATTTGTAACATATTCTTTTTTGCACAGTCATTAAGTTAAATCATCAATCAATCATCTAATTTTTATCATCATGAAAAATTTCAAAATCACCCTGGCCGCATTTGCAATGCTGATCGCTTCCTCTGTTTTCGCATCTTCAGATTCTAACATCCCTCCCAAAGGAGAAAAGATCTCCTATGAGATCCAGGAGATGCTGGAAAATTCCGGATTGGTTATAGAAAAGGAATTCAGTCTAAAAGTGATGTTTACTGTCACAGCGGATAAAAGAATCTCCATCATGAAAATCTTTTCGGAAGATCCGAAGATCAACCGGTTCCTGGAGGAGCGTCTGGCCAACCAGAAACTCAACGGGGAAAAGTGGTTTACTGAGAAGATCTACGAACTTCCCATTCGCGTTCAAATGGAGTAGAAGAACTCTAGAAGTAAAGGCCGGGACAACCCGGCTTTTTTTTGGATCTGCCGGAGGGTAAAAAAAATTTTCTTCAACTCTGTAACAAAAGAACTGAAAGGCAGTCTATTAGGTAAAGACATTAAAAACATCATCATCAATCAAATCAAATTCACTCATCATGAAAACAATGAAAATCACCCTCGCTGCCCTTGCCCTAATGATCTGTTCCATGGTTCAGGCTGAGCCCAGGCTTTTCGATGAAAAATCTGTAATTGCAGAGATCGAAAAAATGGTTAACGACAATTATTGCGAATCTGGAAAAGAAGTTGCCGTAACTGTGTTTTTTTCAGTATCGGATGATAACAAGATTCAAAGTGTAGCCGTTGCCTCTGAGGATGAACATCTCAATGAGATGATCGAAAAGAAACTGGCCAATCAGGAGCTGGCCGAGGAAAACTGGAGAAAAGGTAAGATCTACGAATTAGCCGTGGTCAAGAGGAGCTGACCTTAGATTAAAAACCAGTCTGAAAGATCCCGGTCCATCCGGGATCTTTTTATTAAAGATGTAGCCCGCACTCGGTTTTTGGATTGTTGTTCCACCTCCCTGAACGCTCATCCCCGGGAATGGTACAGTGCGTGCAGCCGATGGAATGATATCCCTTGGCCACCAGAGGATGAAATTTCAGGTTGTGAGACTTGATGTACGCATCTCTTTCCTTCCGGCTTACGTCCAGCAGCGGATAGAATTTGAGAATATCACTCCGGAGTTCGAAAATATCCAGAGTGGCCCGGTGATCGCTCTGCCATTCCATCAACCCACTCACCCAAACGGTATATCGGGCCTTGATCAGGTCCAGAGGTTTTACCTTGTTGAGATAGCAGCAGAAATCTGGATTCTTCTCCCAGGTCCTGTCTTTTGTTGTGAATTCATGTTCCTCGGCAACTGCACTGATAGACCGGACCCGTAACCCATACTGTTTCTGAAGTTCCTTCTTGTAATTCAGGGTTTCCTCAAAATGATAGCCGGTGTCGATGAAATAAACGAGTTGTTCCGGGTTCACCTGGGAGAACAATTTCAGCAGAAAGGCTGAGGTCGCGGCAAATGAACTGGTCAGCATGACCTCTGCCTGCCCAAAATCCTGATATAAGGCTGTAAGTCTTTCCTCCAGGGAAAGCGGCTTGTACTTCTTGTTCAGAGCAGCCACCTCTTCCTCTGAAACCGCTCTTTTCTCCGCAACTATTTCCATAGATTATTTTTTCTTCTCGGGCATTGGACCTCGCTTATAGACGATAAGACCGTTCAGGAAATTTCGGAGGAACTGATCGCCGCATTCCATGTATTTCGGATGGTCTTCACTTCTGAAAATGGCTCCTAGTTCGCTCTTGGTTACCTTGAAGTCCACCAGGGAGCAGATATGAACGATATCATCATCCCTCAGTTTCAGGGCCACCCGAAGCTTTTTGAATATGTCATTATTGGATAGTGCCATTTTCTTTCGGTTTTCCGGCAAAAATAAGGCATTCGGCAAGGCTATCCTAAGAACAGGAGAGACTAATCTGCACGGCCCTGAGCCCCAGTGACATAAAGGCATATTTTTAAGATAAAACTGTGACAAAATGACGCCGGATTTGCACTGGTATCGGATTTGTTTAAGACTTTTTGTAATAAACAAAAAAATAAAGTCTAACTAAAATATTTGTATTATGAACCTCATGAAGCGAAATACCGACAACTGGCTTCCATCCATCTTTGATGACATGTTTAAAACCGACTGGATGGATAATGGCAATTCCTTCAACAGGATCGGGACCAGCGTTCCAGCAGTAAATATTGCTGAGGATGATGACAGCTTCACCCTTGAAGTTGCCGCTCCCGGAAAGACCAGGAAGGATTTCAATCTGGAACTCGACAACGGCGTTTTGACCATTTCTTCTGAAGAGAAGAAAGAGGAAGAGAAAAAGGACAACAATGGCAGATTCACCCGCAGGGAATTCAGCTACAGCAGCTTCAAAAGAGCTTTTACGCTTCCTGACTCTGTGGACGAGGAAAAGATCGCTGCCAATTATAAAGATGGTGTACTAAAAGTCAGCCTTCCAAAAAGAGAAGACGCCAAAGTACAGGCCAGAAGAATGATCGAGATCAAGTAAATTCTTTTACAATCTGAAGGAAGAGGCCGTCTCATTAATAAATGAGGCGGTTTTTCTTTTTGTGCAGTGCCTCACCAGGCGGTGCAGTAGTATTCCTTGAATTACTGCAATTCGCCATCCGTGCTAAACCCAGGTACACGTACATTGATTTCCGGCCATCCTATGCGATTCAGGATACCTCCTGAAGTTTTGCCTGGAGCATCTTGATCTCATCCCTAAGCCGGGCGGCGGTCATAAAATCCAATTCTTTGGCAGCAGCCTCCATGGCCTTTCGTTTCTCCCTGATACGCTTTTCGAGTTGGGGCTTGCTGAAGAACTCCGTTTCTTCTTCTGCAGTTTGAAGGTCCGGGGCCACCTCGTACCGATAGGGCTCCGGTTTCTTCCTGATGAGCATGTTCTCAAAGGATTTTCTCAAGGCCGTAGGGGTGATATTGTGAGCCGCGTTGTATTCCAACTGTTTGTTTCGTCTGTATTCCGTCTCGTCGATGGTCTTCTGCATGCTATCCGTTATCTTATCAGCATACATGATCGCTTTTCCTTCAAGATGCCGCGCCGCCCGCCCGATTGTTTGGGTCAGGGAGCGATTGCTCCTGAGGAAGCCTTCCTTATCGGCATCTATGATGGCCACCAGGGATACCTCTGGCAGATCCAGTCCCTCCCGTAACAAATTCACCCCGACAAGGACATCAAAAAGGCCTTTGCGCAGGTCCTGCATGATCTCTACGCGTTCCAGGGTGTCGACATCGCTATGGATATAACGGCACCGGATCTCAATTCGGCTGAGATACTTGGTGAGTTCCTCCGCCATTCGTTTTGTCAGGGTGGTTACCAGGATCCGCTGGTCCTTGTCTATCCTTAGCTGTATTTCCTCGATGAGGTCATCTATCTGGTTCAAACTCGGCCGCACCTCAATGACGGGATCCAACAGACCGGTAGGTCTGATGACCTGCTCGATATAGACGCCTTCGGATTTTTGAAGCTCATAATCGGCCGGCGTTGCGCTTACGTTGATCACCTGGTTCTGCAGCATTTCGAATTCCTCGAATTTCAGCGGTCGGTTATCCATCGCTGCAGGAAGCCGGAATCCGTAATCCACCAGGGTCTCCTTTCGGGACCGGTCACCTCCATACATCGCATGGACCTGTGGGATCGTCACGTGACTCTCGTCCACGATCATCAGGTAATCCTCCGGGAAATAATCCAGGAGACAGAAGGGCCTGGTTCCCGGCAGTCTTCCGTCCAGGTATCTCGAATAATTCTCGATCCCGGAGCAGTAGCCCAATTCGCGGATCATTTCCAGGTCGAAATTGGTTCGTTCATCGAGCCGCTTGGCCTCAAGATGTTTTCCAATCTCCTGAAAATAACCCACCTGCTTAACCAGATCATCCTGGATCTGGCGGATTGCCCCTTGCAGGACCTCAGGAGAGGTTACAAACATATTGGCCGGATAAATGTTCAGCCGGTCATATTTTTCGATAACTTCATTGGTGGCAGGGTCAAATGCTTCGATTTCCTCTATCTCATCTCCAAAGAAATGGATCCTGAAGGCATTGTCCGCGTAACTGGGAAAGACATCAACCGTGTCGCCCTTTATGCGAAAGTTCCCGTGGGTAAAATCGGCTTCGGTCCTGGAGTAGAGACTTTGTACGAGTTTATGTAGCAGTTTGGTGCGGGAGAGCAGCATATCCCGTTCGATGCTGATCACATTTTTCCTGAATTCAACCGGATTTCCAATCCCATAGAGGCAGGAAACCGAGGCGACTACAATGACATCCCTTCTTCCTGAAAGCAGGGAGGAGGTGGTGCTGAGCCTCATTTTTTCGATCTCCTCGTTGATTGATAGATCCTTTTCAATATAGGTCCCCGAAGAGGGGATAAAAGCCTCCGGCTGATAATAATCGTAGTAGCTTACAAAGTATTCTACCGCGTTGTCCGGGAAAAACTGCTTAAATTCTGAATAAAGTTGTGCAGCAAGGGTCTTGTTGTGGGCGAGCACAAGGGTGGGTTTCTGGACCTCCTCAATGACATTAGCCACAGTGAAAGTCTTACCCGATCCGGTTACCCCGAGCAGTGTCTGGTATTTTTCTCCGCCCCTGATACCGGCGACCAGTTGCGATATAGCCTGTGGCTGATCCCCAGTTGGGGTAAAATCCGATTGTACCCTGAATTTCATCTTGGTTTTCTATGCTGAGCAAAAATACCATTTTCTTGAGCAAAGGCCGTGCCCAAGGGTTTATATTTCAGGACAGTGTGAACTAAAGGTCTCTTCTCTTGAGCAGCCAGTAGGAAAGATAAACGAATATAAAGATCCAAACTAGAACGATCAGTAGCTGGTACCAGTGAATCGCGTAGTCTTTGACAATTGCGGAATCGAGCTGATTGGCCGCAGATTGCACTACATTGAGACGGGTAAAAGGTTCCTTGATCAGGATGCTCATTGACTCCAGGGGAAAGAAGCGGTCGATGTTCTCCGCGATCACATTCCCTTTGAAGTAGTTTATTTGAAGAATTCCCCGGATGACATTCTCCATGATCCACCAGATAAACAAAAACCCGAGGGCAAAGGCGGAACGTTTTACCAGGATGCCTAGAAACATACAGAAGGCGAAGAATCCGGTGAGCTTTACCAGGAAGGCCAGGAGATACTCCAAATCCGAAAAGATGATCGATGCCTCGGTATAATCCGAGAATACGAGTCCCAGGATCAGCGACACGATGAACAGAAAAATAGTGGAAAGCAAGGCAAAACTCACAACCACCAGGAATTTGGAAAGGATGAACTCCTTTTTACTGAGTCCGTCAATCAGGTTCTGTTTCAGGGTTCGGTTCGAATATTCATTGGACATCATTGAAACGATCACTATGGCCAGGAATAGTTTAAGCAGGGCGGCGATATAACTGTTAAAGTGCCAGATATAGGGAAAGTTGAAGATTCCCTGGTCGGCAAGGCGGATTTCCACTCCTCCGAACTCAAATTTGATCGAAGCGATCAGGGCGATAAAGGTGATCAGGATAAAGTAGGCGCTGACCAGGACACGGGTCGAGCGGTTATAAAATAACTTGTGATATTCTATATTGAGTAATCGGAGCATCAGGCGGTTTTTTGATTTGTTAATTGAAGGAATTGTTCCTCAAGACTTTCCCTTCTTTTGATCAGTTGAGAAAGGACAAGCCCTTTTTCGTAACAGTAGGAATTCAGCTCCTCGGCATCAAGCGGGGACTCCAAAAAGGCCACGGTCGTTTCTCCTTTCCGGGTGATTTTTCCGATGGAGGCATGCTCCTCGAGGAGGCGCTCCAGTCTGACCGGGTCCGAGGATTTGAGCTCGAAAAAGCCATGGCTCGCATTCATCTCATCCACGCGTCCGCTGTAGAGCTTTTGTCCTTTACGGATAATAACGACATGGGAACATACCTTCTCGACTTCGTCAAGCAGGTGCGAGGCCAGCAGAATAGTGGTCCCACCTGCGGCAATCTTGGTTATGATCTGCCGGATCTGGTGAATGCCCTGGGGATCCAGACCATTGGTTGGTTCATCAAGGATGAGGATCTCGGGATCATTGAGCAGGGCAGAGGCAATGGCCAGGCGTTGCTTCATTCCCAGGGAAAAGGTCCGGAATTTACTGTCTTTCCTTTCAAGAAGGCCCACCAGCTCGAGTTTCTCCTCGATTTTGTCCTGGGAAACCATTTTGATCTTGCAGACCAGGCCCAGGTTCTGCCTTGCAGTCATATAGGGATAGAAATTCGGGCGTTCAATTATGGCACCCACTTTCTTTAAGGCATCGTGGGTGCTACTGGTGCCGTCGAACCAACGGAAGCTTCCGCTGGTAGGGTTCACCACATTAAGCACTATTCCCAGAGTGGTAGACTTTCCGCTGCCGTTGGGTCCTAAAATGCCGTAAACATTTCCCTTTTCGATTGTGAATGACAGGTCCTTGACTGCTGTGACAGGACCGTATTTCTTAGTAAGGTTGCTGATCTCGAGAATTGAATTCAATAGGAATGGCTTTTAAAATCTGACGTCCAAGTTAACGTTTTGTTACAGGGGAGGTCCAAAAGAAATTATATTTTTGGAAAAAACCCCGTTATGGCCCAGCAACTGATGTCCAGAAAAAAACCCTCCTTTCCCATCAGTGATCGCCTGCTCAAATACCTCGGTAAATACAACCGAACCACAAAAATTCCGGTTTTTTACGATGATCTTCTTCGCTTCTCAGGTTCAGTAGTCGTGTACAATCAGCATGAGGAGGATACCTTCTGGGTTCGCTGTTTCTATCCTGACCATGAGAGAAACGGGATCGATCTTAGCCTGAAACAGGTCTATACGATATTACATTCCGACGGGAGTGACGATTCTTTGGAATTTCTGAACGTCGATGCCATAGACTACTGTACTTTCGGAAATTCCAAGCCCTTCCGGATCAAGGTCAGGAACGTCCTCAATGACAGCTTTACCTACTTTTATGTGAAGCGGGCAGATGCCTCAAGGATCTATGGCCTTGAATTCGAACACATCCTTTCACCCCACCGAATCAATTTTCTGGTTTACCGGGATACCCTTATTGAGGAGCATATCGCCGGGATACCTGGGGATGTCTTTATCGATGATGAACTTCCGCACTGCGACAACAGGGCCAAGACCCAGATTGCCAAGCAGTTTGTAAAATTCAATGAACGCTGCACCATACGACTACTTGGGGATATGCGGTCCTACAACTATGTAATCATTCCCACCCATGATTTCGATCATGTGGAATACCAGATCCGGGCAATCGATTTTGACCAGCAGTGTTATGAGGGTAGCCTGAAGGTGTACCGGCCACAGTTCTTCAAGGAAAATTTCAAAATGGTGCAGCTCGTGTCGGAGAAATTACAGGAGTCTTCGATAGAACAATACAGGAAAGAGGAACGATCTCTGCTGGCCAAGCGGATCATCAATGCCCAGAGCCGGTATAAAGAACTCCTCCGCTGTATCCTCAACGATCATGTCTCCACCATGCAGAACGTCAAACGCCTCCGGAAGGAACTCTATGAATTCTCGAGTGACATGAAATTTAAACGGGCCAGATCCATGGGACAAATCTTAAGAACGGCCCTGGATTTCGTGCGCAGGAACTACGAGGATGTCAACATGAAACGCCTGTTGTGATCAGCTTTTCTGCTCCTTGTTGAAGTAGACCAGGTAGTAATACATCTGCCTTTCCTCATCCCAGCCCTTTTCGACGAATTTTTCAGCAGATTCCGGATTGATGAAGTCCATTTTGATCTGGATGTTTGTGTCGAGATTGATCGTGTTCTTGATCGATTTTCGGGCGGCAGTTACCGCGGTATTGGAAATCGGGAAATTCGTCAGATCCTCGATCTTGTACTTGGGCGCTTTTTCAGTTTTGTAGTTTTTGAACTCCGGGATCAGGTCCGGGTTCTCCATCACGGAATTCAGGAAGGCTGTTTCCTCGAAATCATCGTTCTTGGCGAAATAATCGACACTGCGATTCATGAACATCACTTCCTCCTTCTTATCCTCTGCGGGAAGGACGACATCCTTCGCAAAATTCTGGCAGAATTTCAGGTATTTCTTGGTGTTGAAGTTTTCGTCCGCCAATACATCCACACCGAGGAAGTTTTCAAGCCAGTATTTGGTGTCATAACGATTGGAATCTACGGAAAGCACCTTAAAGCCCTCTTCCCGATTTCTGTTGAAGATCAGGGCTCCCTTATCGAGTTTATTCAGGTTGATCCCCTGCTGGATGATCATCTCCAGGATACTTCCCTTTTCCTGAAATTGCAGAAAGTCGTGTTTTAATTCTGATTTGAAGATCCCGATGGCAGCGGTTTTTTCGTTGTCCAGCAGCATGTTTTCGAAATACACGATATAAACTTCTCCGCTTTTGATATGGGGGTGGGCGGACTGCTCGAATAGCAGCGTAGTGATCTTCTTCGACTGCTCGTGAATGGACGCGGGATCGTCAAATATGGTTTTGGAAATCTCGAAAAGCGAGTTGAATTCCACGTCCACCTCATTGGCGAAGTGAAAGTAGTTTTCCTCCTTCTCCCGGAAGGGTTTCAGGAAGTATTCCTTGATCAGCGGGGTGATCTCATCATTGAGTTCAAAAGGCTGTGCCGACAGGAAGATCTGTTCATTGCGGCTTTTATTTCCGACCCTGTGAATCGACAGGGACTCGATTTGGGCGTTGTATAGGTTGATCATCAGCGTTTGGTTTATAAATGCGCAAAGGAGCGGCAAGATATTAAATGCCGGGATAATTCGGGAAAGGATTTCCGGGGTAAAATGTTAATTCCAGTTCACGTCAAAGGACATGTCATCATAATCGTCGATGTCCAGATCATCATCCCTGAAATCGTCATTTTCGGCTTCAAATTCTTTTTCCGGTGCAGCGGCGGGCAGTTGTCCGTGGACGAACATCAGATTCGGATAATCCATCGCGGGATCTGGTTCAGCAACCTCGGCCAGTTCTACCAGAAAGGTCCACATGTTCAGGAAATCGTAGACGTAAATAAGCTTGGTCTGTTCTTCCGAAACGACATCATCCAGTGTTGTCTCGTTCATCAGGCGGATATCGCTTCCTCCTTCAGTCATATCGAACTGCGAAATCTCTTCTCCCTGGTTCCAGTCGTCATCACTGACATAGAAGGAGGCCATTTCATTGCCGTCAAAGCCGAAGGATTGCAGGATCACATTATGAAGATCCTCCAGGGTATTATCGGACATGATCTCAACGTCTCTGAAAACATCTTCTTCCGCGTCTAGTATGATTCTGAACCTGTAAAGCATGGGGTATACAATTTTGGACAAAGGTAAGATTTTTATGGAAGGCCTTGAAATCCAATTCGCAGGTATCTTCCCACCATCTGGTTTCCGATATTCGGCAACATTGGGAACCAGATGGACCTCCTTAATTGTCTTAGAAGAGTTCCCCCATATTTCGAAACTTCTGATAGCGAGCAGCCCCATTTGAACATAGAGGATAAAGGGTTTATCCGTTTTTTATACCCAAGGTCACTGAGAAGTCTATGGATTCGAACAAATAATGCGGATATTTGGAGTTATAACCATGATGCTGGCGTATATTCAGTTGGCGAAAGAATTTCAGTATGGAATAGGGTTTTCCTTCATGCTATTTATAACCTTTGGGATACCAGGTTTTTCCACGTTTGCCTCAGGTTCGTAAGTATTTATGGTACAACTATCCACCTTATTCATTTCTATCTCCGAAAGCTTTTTTTTAAGACAACTTTTGTACATTGAACTTTCTTCCCTACTGACAAGCCTTTAGATTAATTCTTACCTAATGATAAAGTTCCTTTTTAGTTTAGGATTATTATTTATTTTCAGCTGTAGTAGTCCAGCAATGAAAGATAATTCCATGGATTTTAAAGTTCTTTCAACGGACTTTGATTCTGATTTAACAGATATATCTGTTTTAGATGAAATGCTTCTAATTACGGGAAGTAGAGGCTTTTCTTCAATCTCTAGAAATAAAGGATTATCATGGGTGCCATTAAGTCTCTCCGTGAATTCCCAAGCATTTGTCAGTTGCGAAATACTAAGTTCCCGGACCTTTTTCATTGCAAGTAAAAATCTTTTTCATTCTACCGATGGCGGACAAAGCTTTAAAGACATTCAAGGTTTCGCTGAAAATCCGAGTCCCATTAATGCAATTGAATTTTCTAGTCCTCTTGATGGAGTCTTAGTAACAGGTGGAAAAATCTATAAGACAATTGATTCAGGTAATAGCTGGAGACTAACCTTCAGGGAGGCCTACAGCTGCGATATAATGGCTCATTTCCAAGACATTTGGTACATTGCCGGTGGTGACACACATGATTTGGTGTCAAAAGGAGTCCTGTACAGGTCAAACGACGGTGGAATTCATTGGATCAAAAATTTGGAAATTGATCAAGAAATTCTGACGCTTTCTATTTTAAATTCGCTCCAAGCTTTTTTCACCACAAAAGAAAGTTTCTACAAAACCTCAGATGGTGGACAGAAATGGAGGAGAATATCCACAATTCCAGAAAGTTTTACATCCCTACTCTTTACAAACCCTACAACAGGTTATGCTTGTTCATATTCAGGCAATATTTACAGCACTTCTGATGGGGGTAAATCCTGGACTCTGGTGTTTGAAGGAACCACAACATTAACTAAGATAATCCGGGGTTCAAAATCTATTATTGTGATTGGCAATAACGGCATTATTTTAAAAAATTAAAAAATCTCAGGCCGTTATGAAAAAATTATACCTTTTACTTACTGTGCTTTATTCAGCTAATATTTTTGCCCAACAACCAAATCCTGAATCGAGCAGAAGGTATGAGAATGGGAATATTGCATTTGCTTGTTTTCATCCAGATTAAATAGCGATTTTCCCTTAATCTCAAGACCGGACCTACATCTGGTGTAATCAATTCATTTGATCCCTCATCGATTGCTCCAGAATCTCTTCATAAATGAGATTAGAAGTATATTGGTCACTTCCGTGTCCCGTCCATGTGCAATAATGCCAAGGAATACAAATAAATCCTTTCCGTATGTCAGTTCATTATCAGAACAATAAATAATAAAAGGAAAGAATATTTGCTTTCGATTGCTTTCTTTTTAGACTTTTTAGTTTGTATATTGGGCCCTGAACCTTTGTTTTTCTTTATAAAATGCACATCCCGAATGTTTTCTCAAGTACCAGAAGAAGAATCTTTTTGCACCTGCTCGCCTTTCTCGGGTTTATATATCTTGGAATTGGAAAGGGGACTGCTCAGGTAACAGGAACAGTTTATCTCGATCTCAATGAAAATTCCAGGAGGGATAGATCTGAAAAAGGACTGGCCGATGTGGCGGTAAGTAATGGAGCGGAAGTGGTTCTTACCGATGCTAATGGGAAATATCGTTTACCGATTTCCCAGGACGCCATTGTTTTTGCGGTGAAGCCCAGCGGTTATAGGTTTACCAGGGGAAAATCCGGAGAATCACAATTTTACTATATTCATAAGCCATCGGGCTCCCCTGAATCCAGGTATGAAGGGGTAAACCCTACGGGAAAACTGCCTGAACATATCGATTTCGGACTGGTAGCACAACAGGAGGAGGGTCCATACAGCGCGCTTATCTTCGGCGATCCTCAACCCCGGAACCTCGAGGAGCTGGGATACTTTGAGAAAAGCATAGTAAACGATATTTCTCCTGACACAGATTTTGCTTTTGGGATCAGCCTTGGAGATCTGGTTTGGAATAACCTGAATTTGTTCCGGCCTTATAAGAAGGCTATGTCAAAGCTCAAGATCCGCTGGTATGACGTCATCGGAAACCATGATCTGAACGCTCGGGCCCAAGAGGACCGGTTTTCTGATGAAACCTTTGAAGCTCATTTCGGTCCGGCGACCTATTCCTTCAATTATGGCAGAACCCATGTCATAATCCTCGATGACATCCTCTATCCGGATCCCAGGGATTCCAAAGGGTATTGGGGAGGCTTTACAACCGAGCAACTTCAATTCCTGGAAAATGACCTGCAGTACGTTCCAAAAGATTACCTGATCGTCCTGGCCTTCCACATACCCCTAAGTGAACCGGATGGAGATACATTCCGTGACCAGGACCGGAAGCGCCTTTTTGAACTCCTCAGGGATTTTCCTCATACCTTGTCCCTTTCTGCTCATACGCATCTTCAAAGACAGGATTTCTTTGGTCCTGAAGAAGGCTGGGAGGGAAAAGGAATTCATCATCATTTTAACGTGGGAACCACCTCAGGAGACTGGAACTCCGGAATACAAGTTGAAGGAATTCCCGTGGCGCAAATGCGGGATGGGACGCCCAGGGGGTATGCCATCCTGAATGTAGACGGCCCTGATTACAGCATTGATTATAAGGTGGCAGACAAGCCAGAGGACTACCAGATCCGTTTGTTCCTTCCTCGGGTAATGGCGCAAGGAGTGTATTCAAAAGCTGGACTGTACGCCAACTTTTTCATGGGATCGGAAAAAGACGAAGTGCGCTATAGGATTGATGAAGGTCCCTGGAAACCGATGGAGTATATCCTCGATTACGACCCGGTCTATGCCAATAGCGTTTATGACTGGGATCTGTCCGATACACTGATTCGGGGAAGGCGTCCCTCCAATCCTGATTTTAGCCGTCATCTTTGGTATGTACGGCTGCCTACCGATCTGCCTGCAGGGGTGCACGAGGTCGAGGTAAAGGCCACCGACATGTTTGGGCAGGTTCACAGCGCCAGAGGCCAGTATCGGCTGGAGTGAATGAATGACTTTACCTGCTCGCGCGGTGCACTGAAAAGGTCATGGCAGCTAACAGGAAAAAGGCGCCCACCTGATGGGCAACTCCGAGCCACAGCGGAACGGCCAGCAGCAGAGTAAACACTCCTAGCAGGAATTGAAGGAAGACCAGGGCCAGCAGCATATTGACTCCTTTCCGCAGATCTTCAGGTAAAACCAGGTATCTGGCCCGATACCAGATAAACAGGACGATGCCCACTACGATGTAGGCCAGGTAACGGTGAACGAACTGTACCCCGCTTTTTCCTTCTATGAAATTCCGCCAGATCGGCTTCTGCTCCGTCCAAACGGTCTCGTGGACCAGTTTACCTTCGTTCATGAAAGGCCAGAAGTTATGGATCAATCCTGCGTCCAGTCCAGCTACAAAAGCTCCCCAAATGATCTGTATGATCAGAATGACCATTCCCGTCACCAGCAGATTCCGGAATCCTTTATGGGCAGGTTTCATCCTGGGATAGATCAGGTCGAGGGCAACCCAGAGTGCATAGGCAAAGGTGATAAAGGCGGTGACCAGGTGCATGGCAAGGCGATAATGACTGACTGCCGGGATATCGATCAGCCCGCTTTTGACCATGTACCATCCCAGAAATCCCTGGAAACCGCCCAGAAACAATAGCATGATACACTTCCTGATGGTGGGTGCTGACAGCTGCCTTCTGACCAGGAAATAAAGGAATGGTACGATAAAGACGATCCCGATCAGGCGGCCGATCACCCTGTGGAGCCATTCCCAGAAGTAGATATTCTTGAAATCCTCCAGGTTGAAATGATAATGCAGTTTCTGGTATTCCGGGTACTGCTTGTACAGTTCGAAGGCAGCTTCCCACTCTGCCTGGTTGAGCGGGGGAATCGTGCCGCTGATCAGCTTGTACTCAGAAATCGAAAGCCCCGACTGTGTGAGGCGGGTGATGCCGCCTACAATAACCATAATGAAGATAAGAAAGCACCCGGTAAAGAGCCAGTAAACCACCTTTTTATTGTCTTTCATCGGGATCATTTTTAGGGTCTTCGGAATTAGGAGTCAGGCCAAGTTCCCGGCCTTTTTCGAGCATTAGGTTATAGGCAGCCTGATGATCATTGGGAATGTCCCCCTCCAGGATAGCCTCTTTAATGGCTTCCTTGATCAGACCTATTTCCCTCGAAGGTTTCAGGGAGAAGGTTTCCATGATTTCCTCTCCTGAGACAGGGGGTTGGAAGTTCCGGATCTGATCGCGTTCCTCCACTTCCCGGATCTTCTGTCTGACCAGTTGAAAGTTATTGTGATACTTTCTGAATCTTTTCGGATTCTTGGTTGTAATGTCAGCCTCACAGAGGGTCATGAGATCCTCAATATGGTCTCCCGCATCAAATATCAACCGGCGGACTGCTGAATCCGTGACATCATCCTGGGCAAGGACGATGGGTCGGGAACTCATCAGCACCATTTTCTGAACGAACTTCATCTTGTCGTTCAGGGGCAATCGCATCCGCTTGAATAGCCTGTACACCATCTTGGATCCAACGAATTCGTGGCCATGGAAGGTCCACCCGATCTTCTCATCGAATTTTTTCGTTGGAGCCTTACCGATGTCGTGGAGCAGCGCGGCCCAACGGAGCCAGAGGTCGTCGGTAACCCTGGAGATATTGTCTACCACCTCCAGCGTGTGCCAGAAGTTATCCTTATGCCTTTGGCCTTCAATCTCATCAATTCCCTGGAGGGCCGTTAGTTCAGGGAGGATGATTTCCAGAAGTCCCGTGCGGTGGAGCAGCGTAAATCCGACCGATGGCTTGGAAGAGAGCAGGATCTTGTGGAGCTCATCTGTAATGCGTTCCCAGGAAATGATCCTGATACGTTCCCTGTTTCGGCTAATCGCGGCCAAAGACTCCTGCTCAATCCTGAAACGGAGCTGGCTGGCAAAACGTATCGCCCTGAGCATCCGGAGCGGATCATCAGAGAAAGTGATGTCCGGATCAAGCGGAGTGCGGATGATCTGTCTTTGCAGGTCCTCAAGTCCGTCAAAAGGGTCAATGAGGTCCCCGAAATGTTCCGGATCGAGGTCCAGGGCAAGTGCATTAATCGTGAAATCCCGGCGGTTCTGGTCGTCCTCCAGGGTTCCTGGTTCCACATCAGGATTGCGGCTTTCAGAGGAGTAGCTTTCCTTGCGAGCCCCGACAAATTCCACTTCCATTCCCTTGAACCGGAGCATGGCCGTTCCGTAGTTTTTAAATACCTGTATTCGGGGCTTATGGGGGAGGAGACGGGAAACCTTTTTCGCGAGTTCGATCCCGCTTCCGACTGTGACAATGTCAATATCCTTATGGGTGCCTCGGTCGAGGATCAGGTCCCGGACGAATCCGCCGATGACATAGCATGCTGAACCTGTTTCCTGCCCCGCTTTGGAAATCACTTCAAAGATTTCGTCGGAGAGGGCCTCTTTATAATTATTCACGTACCTGTTTTTTGGCTGGTCGGATCACCCGGCCAAGTATTTCTACATGTTATTTTCTGATAATCTCCACTGTCCCGTCATTTCCAAGCTTGATGATCGAGGAAGGTGTCGGGGTTTTTAATGCCTGCTGAAGTTCCACGACATAATCCACTCCCCGGATAACCTCAGGAGAGATTTCGCGAAAGCAATTTGGTGTCGGCTCACCGCTGATATTGGCTGAGGTGGAGACTAGGGGATGTTTGAGCTTTCTGATCAATCGCTGACAAAATTCATCTTTGGTAACCCGTATCCCCAGGGTATTATCCGCAGAAACCAGATTTTCGGCCACCCGGATCGGTTTTTCGTAGACTACAGTCGTTGGTTTAACCGTGTACTTTAGGATGTCGTAAGCCACTTCCGGGACCTCCTCCACGTACTGGTTGAGCATCTTGAAGTCCGAAACCAGGCAGATCATCGCTTTTTCCTGCTCCCGTTTCTTCAGGGCATAGATCCTGTCGATGGCATCTGCGTTTGTCGCATCACATCCGATCCCCCATACCGTATCCGTGGGATACAGTATAATCCCGCCTTTTTTTAGAACGGTAAAGGCACTGGCCAGTTCTTCAGTTATGTCCTTCATCGATTACTTTTTTATAGGCTTCCAGGGTCTTCCTGGCCATGCGTTCACTGGTGAACTGCGTGAGCAGTCTTTCCCTGGAAATCCTGGCAAAGTTCGGTATTACCTCTGGATTTTGGGAAAGAAAAAGCAGGTTTTTAGCCAAAGCCTGGTGATCGCGGATCTCACAAAGCAACCCGTTCTCCCCGTGAATGATCACCTCCGGGATTCCCCCGGCTCTTGTGCTGACCACGGGTACCCCATGATAGAAAGCTTCATATATAACCTGCGGGACTCCTTCATTCTTCGAGGTCAGCAGCATCATGTCCAGCTGGGGTATAAAGTTCCAGGCCTCCGGCAGGTAACCCAGAAAGGAGATATGGTCCGAGACCCCAAGGGACCGGGCCAGTTTTCTCAGGCTGCTGCTGCAGCGCCCGGGTTTCCCGATCTGGATGAAATGGATCTCCTGCCCGAGGTCATGTATCAGGTAAGCTGCTGTACGGATGAAGGTTTCCAGATCCTTGGCTTCAATGTGATTGGCGATATTTCCGACGACCTTTTTATCCGGGGGTATATCCAAATTGGCTCTCAGGGAGAAGGCGGCTGGGCCATTCTTGTTGTCCATTCGAGTTCCGTGATAGACCACCTCCACATGATCCTGGCCTCGCAGGGCCCGGAGCGCCACCTCCCGCGTGGCTTCGGAGACACACAGGATTTTTTTGATCTTGGGATAATTGTATTTGTACAGGGTCCGTTTCCTGCCCCGGATCGGGAAGGAGGTTTTTTTGCTGAAGACAAAGGGGGGAAGATCGTAGAACTGATCTGCGATTACGGCCAGGGCGATAGAAGTCGGACCGTGCAGGTGGATCAGGTCGATTTTTTCTTCCCGGCAGATGGAAATGATCCTGAAGATCGCTCTGGGGTCCAGGTTAAAGGCAAGGGGAAGGGTTCTATAGGAAATATTGCGCTGAGCCTTTAGCCGGTTATGAAAATCCCCGTTCCGGGCCACCACCACGATATTCTCGAGCTCTGGTTCCAGTTTTTTCAGTTCATGGCAGAGGTTCTCGATGTGATTTCCACCACCGCCCCAGTCATGAACCGCAGAAAGCTGAAGGATCTTCTTCATGCTCGTTTAAAGGTTCAGGTAATCGAATGCCCGGGCGGCAAATTCCCGGTTGATCGTGCGGCATTCTTCAAGGACTCCCTCATATGGATATGCCTTTGTCACGTCCTGGAGACAGGAATCGAAATCGGAAAAAACAGGCTTATGTCCGAAATCAAAGAATTTGGAGGAGTTGGGGATGGCAACCACTTTCCTGCCCAGCAACATGGACCAGTACATGGTATGATAACTATCGGTAATCACGGTTTCTGATGCGCCGATAAAAGCGATCAGGCTATCGAGATCCGTTGTATTGGAGGAGGTGGCCAGGTGGCTGAATTTTTTGGTGATCCGGGGCCTTCTCAGGGTGTCCTTATGGAAGACGACCCCGATCTCCTGGGTTGGCTCATACTTCTGATCGAAAATCGCGTGCATACAGCTCACGCAGGGAACATAATCTCCCGGCATCGACTGATCTCTGGTTCCTGCCATTCCGAAAACTCCGATATCGACATTGTACTTGATGGGTTTGCCAAAAGTAGCAGGATCTTTTGCGTTATGGCCCACCCCCCATAGCACCACTTTTTTACCCTTTCGGGAAAGGTCCTCGAAAAGCTTCATCTGCCTTCGGAAACCGCCTCTGTTCAGAAGTCCGCCCCCTCCGACGATCACTGCGTTTTCGGTGATCTTTTCAATGAAGTTCCCGGTCACTTCAGGATTTTCGCTTTTGTAATCGAAGATATCCACTGAGGTGCCATGCAGCTCTTTAAAATAATGGTGGGGGGCACTATAATAATCACCGATGTTACGCGTATCGATACGATGGATATTGATTACGCCTTCGTTACGCTGGGGCCGGTTCAGAATTTCCCTGATCACCCTTTTTTTTCTCCGTGTTCTTTTTATCGAGGATAGAATCTTGTTAACAGGCATAGTCTCTAATATAGTAATGATTCATAAACCTCCAGGTATTGAGCCGCAGCGCGGGACCACGAGAAGTAATCCCCTCTTTCACGCAGCTTCTTCCTGTAGGTGGGTTCGTTTTCGGAATAGGTCTTCATTCCTTCCCTGAAAACCCGTGACATTTCTTCGGGCTCGTAATTGTCCCAGAGAAAGGCTGCGGATCCCCCGACTTCAGGGAGGGATGTATTATTGGATATAAAAACCGGCTTTTCGAATTTCATCGCCTCGATGACCGGAAGGCCGAAGCCTTCCCTGAGGGAAGGAAAGACAAAGGCCTTGCAATTTTGGAAAAGATACTGCTTTTCCAGTTCAGATACCTTACCCGGGAAATGGACGCGTTGCTCAAGTCCCAGCTCTCGGGTCAGCTCCCGCAGTTCAGCAGCTTCTCCGGTAGTGTTCTTTCCGGCTATGATAAGATCCAGGTGGGGGAGCAGGGGCATCATCCGAATCAGCGCTCCGAAGTTTTTTCGAGGGGTGAATTCTCCGATACTGAAGAGAAAAGGACGCTCCGGCAGGTAGACAGGACGGAATCCGTTAAGAGAAAGAATCTGCTCTATCGGATTGCCATTGTAGATCACTTTTTCCGGAACGGAGGGCACCTTAAAAAAACGGTGTGTGGAGTCCCTGGCATATTGAGAGATATAGGTGATAGCATCGCTGCGGTTGAGTTTCTCCTGGAAGCGCTGATGAACAGCCTGCTCCGTGTAATTCCGGGGATCTTTGATATGGGTGATGTTGTGGACGGTGAGCAGATACGGCGTTCTGGCATAGGGTTCGATCCGGGTATTCTGATTCAGGGCATGCCACAGATCATAACGGCTCCGGATCCTGAGCAGGGGATACCTGCGGAAGGAGAAGTACCTTTTTATCCCGAGGTTATTACTTTTGCCGAGCTCCGCAGCCTCTCCGCCATGAATGATGAACCTGATACGGTCCTGCGGGATCTGAGAGAGGGCCCGGATCAGGTGAAGATTGAACTGTCCAAACCCAAAATAGGGATTACGCAGATGATGTGACTCCAAAAAGACCTTCTTCATGTTGATTGCTCCGGGCTTAGTGGACAAAGGTAAGTTTTTGAACACTTTCCACCATCCTGATAATTTTTCTTTTGTTGTAGCTTTGCCGTATGAAAGCTGTATTTTCCGAAGCCTACCTTTCCAGGAAAGAGCAGATTCTGGATTTGCTCCTGGGATTTGAATCCGGGGGAACTCCAGTGGGTCCTGGAAAACGCAATAAGATCAAGATTTTTGAGCTTGGGGAGCAAAGGATCAATGTAAAGCGATTCCGCGTTCCCAATGCGATCAACAGGATAAGCTATGCGCTGCTGCGGAAATCCAAGGCCCAAAGGTCTTACGAATACGCTCATCGGCTGCTTGAAAAAGGCATCGGAACTCCTGAACCCATTGGCTACGCAGAAGAGATCGGGAGCAGGGGCTTTGGCAGGAGTTTCTATATCAGTGAACATTTGGATTGTGACCTGAGCTTTCGGGAGCTGTTACAAAATCCCGACTTCCCCCAGAGAGAGAAGCTCCTGGTGGAATTCACCCGTTTCACCTATGAACTTCATGAGAAGGAGGTGGAATTCCTGGATCATTCTCCCGGAAACACCCTGATCGAACTCGGACCGGGTGCTTCCAGCTTTTACCTGGTCGACCTGAATCGGATGAATTTCGGTCCCCTGAATTTTGAAGCCAGGATGCGAAATTTCTCCCGGCTATCCACCAGCAGGGAGATCATAAAATCGATGGCGCAGGAATACGCCCGCCTAAGCGGAAAACCGGAATCCCTTGTTTTTGAAAGGATGTGGCACCATACCCGGGAATTCCAAAAGAAGTTTCAGGGCAAGCGGGAGCTTAAAAAGAAGCTGAAATTCTGGAAAACGCACTAAAGAAAATTCCTTTTCTTTCTTTTGAACATGCGATTGATCTTTCTCCGTCTCAGGATAGGGAGTTTCCGGCGCTCCGGTACACCATTCCTGGCGATATAGTCCTTGACGGCTTCCACCATACGATAGGCGGACCTGCCGTCCTGGTATGGATGGTAGGAGGCGATCACCTGTTTGCGCTCTTCCCGGTACGGGTCCTGTTTCAGGTTGCGCGCTACCATTTCGGACAGCCCTTTGTACTCCCGGGAATCCTCCCAGACCTTCGTTTCGGAGTTACTGCCGAAGGTGATAACCGGCTTATCAAGGAGCAGGAATTCATAGACTACTGACGAGGTATCACTGATCAGCAGGTCCGCCATAAGAAGGTACTTGACGATGTTGGGATCCTCTACCAGGATGATGTTTTTCTTTTCGGACCCCAGTTGCCGATACTTTCTGATCAGGTCAGGAGCCATCAGATCGTGGAATTTGATCAGGATCAGGTTCGTTTGGTCCTGAGCGAGTTCCCGGAGTTCCTCCGCCAGGAAAGGGGCCGAGGTAAGGGAGGGGGAGAAGGTAGGGGCATAGAGCAGGATCCTTGTGCTGCCTGTACCCGAAAGCAGTTCCTTCTTTTCCGATTGAAAGTTGTCGACATTTCGGGCATAGATATCGAGTTTCGGCCAGCCGGTTTCGATTACCTCGAAATTTCGGAATCTTCGTTTTAAACGGTTGAATCTACGGGTGAAGTAGGGACCCTGGGTCAGGTACAGGTCGAAATAGTGCCGGATCCGGAAATGCCCTTTTTTCTCTCCTGCTAACCCGTGAAAGATCTGCGTTTTCACCCCGCGGAGATAATGGGGAACCTCGTTGCCCGGGCAGAAGATCACATCGCTTTGGTACCTGACGATCTCCTCGATATCAAAGGTGTGAGGTTCACTGGGAAAAGGAAAACTTTCCCGGAGATTCTCCGTCAGAAACCACAGGAATTCATCCCCTTCCGTCCGCAGGGCTTCCATTATGGGAGCCATTATACCGAAGGCGTAAGGATTTTGACAAAAGAGGATCGCTTTCATATCAGAACAGGTTGTTTGCGGCTGCCAGGTCTTCTTCGAAATCCACCTCCATACAGCGATATTGAGAAATATCCATCGCCTTTATTTGCAGTCCTTCATTCTCAATGGCTGTTTCCAACCCTTTTTCAAAGTAGTCGTTGTCCCTGCAGTTTTCCAGGTTCTGGATCAGGATTGGCAGATCTCCGGCGGCGACGAAATTGATCCCTACCGCCTCTCCCAGGCCCTCCTTTACCTGTTTGGACAGCTGGTCGACGAAACCATCTTTAAGGGTATATTTCACTTCTTCTTCGGCCACCCGCGAGGTATTGACCGCCACAAAGGAATTTCCGGCCTGGATTTCCGGCTGCAGGGCCCGGAGCAGTTCGGGGTCAAAAATGACATCCCCGTTAAGCCACAGCACATCTTCCCCTGGGTACTTCTTCAGGGCTTTCAGCAGGCTTTTGGAGGTATTGGTGGAGTCGAAGAATTGGTTATAGACATAGGTCAGATCGGGAAACCGTTCCATGATCAGGTCCTTTTTAAAGCCGACCACCACGGAAATGTCGTGTTCTGAGAAATGGGAACAGAGGTTCTCGATCTGCCTTTCCATGATACTCTGCCCGTTTTTAAGGGGAGTAAGGGGTTTCGGGAAGGGATTTCCGAGTCTTGATCCGATTCCGGCGGCTAAAATGATAATCTTCATGTCTGTTCCTTGTCTGTTTTTTGCTTCCTGATATTGAGTTCCAGGAAACGGTCAAGTTCTGCTAAGATAAGATTTGGCCTAAGCAGTTCATAGAGGGAAGCGGATTTTTTTCGCAGCTCCCCCTTTGAAACACCTTGAAAAAGCTCAGGTTTATAGTCCTCCAGGTGAACCGACAGGTTCTGTTTGCCGTCTTCAAAAATACTCCAGTTCTGCTTCCTGATCTGTGGGGAAAAAATGGAAAAGGTGGGGACATTAAGTGCTTTGGCCATATTGACAGCCCCGCCTTCGTTTCCGATGAGGGCATCACAGCAGGAGGTCAGGGCCATAAATTCCCTCAGGCTCTTCCCGAATATCTCGAAATAGGTTGCGCTTTGTGTTTCTTTCCGGCACTGATCCAGCAGTGATCTGGCGAGATCTTTCTGGGAAGGGATATAGTTGAAAAGCAGACGTGTCCCCGTTTTCTGGTGCATTCGATCCAGGATCTGTGCCATATAGGGAAGCGGATAAGTCTTCTGTTGGGAGCTCCCCAGGATGCTACACATCACAAGAGGCTGCTGCGGGTCTACGCCGACATCCGCGAGTCGCTGCCTGGCTTCTGCAACCTCTTCGGGGTTCAGCCAAATGCGGGGTTTGATACCAGGGGAATGGGTATCTCCGAGAGGGGACAAAAGCAGCAATCGGTTTTCCACTGCCAGGCCGGCCTTGGTTTCAGGATGTTTTTTGGGACGCAGAGCGGTGGTGTAGGCCGGGGCGGTATACCATTTCCTGAAGGAAACGCGTTGTGGTGCACCCGACCATGCCGTTATGATCGAACTTCCTATTTTGGCGTATACGTCGATCACCAGATCGTAACCCTCCTGCCTGATCCTGTTCAGGATCCCGAGAAACCGGGGGAGTCGATTATCCCGATCCTCGAATAAAATGCTTTTATCGATATTCGGGTTTCCCTGGACCACTGGAAAAGTGTGCCTGTAGATCAGGTAATGCAGCTCCGCCTTCGGGTATTTTTGCCGCAGTGCCTCAAAGAGAATGGTGGACGTAAGGACGTCCCCAATCATTTTCTGCTGAATCACAAGGATCTTCATCTGAATTCATTGATGTTCTCCGGCAAAAGAGAGGATCCGCTACGGATCACACCGCCACGTTATATTCCCTCAGGGCTTCATTGAGTGAGGTCTTTTTATTGGTGCTGTCCTTGCGTTTTCCGATAATCAGCGCGCAAGGAACCTGATATTCCCCCGCGGGAAACTGCTTGGTATAGCTGCCCGGGATCACCACGGAACGCGCCGGGACGATCCCTTTCATTTCAACGGGTTCCGCTCCCGTAACATCGATGATCTTTGTCGAAGCAGTCAGGACGACATTGGCGCCCAGCACGGCCTCCCGTTCTACCTTGACCCCTTCCACTACAATACTGCGGGACCCGAGGAAGGCATTGTCCTCTATGATCACAGGGGCAGCCTGTAAGGGTTCGAGAACCCCTCCGATTCCAACACCTCCACTGAGATGAACGTTCTTTCCGATTTGGGCGCAGCTTCCAACAGTTGCCCAGGTATCTACCATGGTTCCCTCGTCGACATAAGCTCCGATGTTCACATAGCTCGGCATCAGGATTACTCCTGAGGAGATGTAGGCACCATGTCGGGCAACCGCGTTGGGCACGACCCGGATACCGCGCTCTTTGTAGTTTCTTTTTAAAGGCATCTTATCGTGATATTCGAAAATTCCAGCCTCCAGGGTCTCCATTTTCCTGATCGGAAAGTAGAGCACCACGGCCTTTTTGACCCACTCATTGACCTTCCAACCCTCTGTTCCGGGTTCGGCAACTCGCAGCTCTCCGCTGTCGAGCTGGTCAATGATCTGTTGTATGGCTTCGGTCACCTCTTTTTTATGAAGTAATTCCCTGTTATCCCAGGCCTGGTTCACGATAGATTCGAGATTGTTCATGCTTTTCAATTTTGGCCAAAGATAATGGCTTCAGGCCAATTATTGGACTGCTTCTGATTTAAACCTTACCTTTGCACGGATTATGGGAAGAATACTGGCACTGGATTTTGGAACTAAACGCACAGGAATTGCGGTGACCGATGAGTTGCAGCTCATCGCCTCCGGACTGACCACAGTTTCTACTGATACCCTTCTGGATTTTCTAAAGGATTATTTTAATAATGAAAATGTGGAACTCGTTCTGGTAGGGCTGCCCGTGCAGCGGGACAACGCTCCTTCTGAAAATGAGGAGTACATCCTGAAGTTTCTGGAACGCTTTTCCCAGCTTTTCCCCGGAATGGTGGTCAAAAGAGTGGACGAACGCTTCACCTCCAAAATGGCCTTTCAGACCATGATAGATAGTGGCCTGGGTAAAAAGAAGCGCAAGAACAAGGCCCTGGTGGATCAGATCAGTGCCACGATAATTCTGCAGAGCTATCTCCAGAAGAAAACATCAGAGGGAACACGCTGATTTTGGAATAAAAAGAATAGATTATGATTTTACCGATAGTGGCATATGGCGATCCTATCCTGAGAAAGAAGGCCAGGGAGATTCCGGAGGATTACCCGGATCTCCAGGAATTGATCGAAAATATGTGGGAAACGATGTACGGGGCCTATGGAGTAGGACTGGCTGCCCCGCAGATCGGTCTTCCGATCCGACTTTTTGTTATCGACACGGCCCCCTTTGCTGATGACGAGGACCTGTCAGAGGAGGAGAGGAAAGAGCTTTCTGCTTTTAAAAAGGTATTTATCAACCCAAGGATCATTGAGGAATCCGGAGATGAATGGGCTTTCGGAGAAGGCTGTCTGAGTATTCCGGATATCCGGGAGGATGTCTTTCGAAAGCCGGAGATCAGGATCGAGTATTTCGACGAACAGTTCAATCGTCATCAGGAATCCTATTCAGGACTGGCAGCAAGGGTCATCCAACATGAATATGATCACATAGAGGGGATCCTGTTCACCGATAAACTGAGCAGCCTGAAAAAGCGGCTGATCAAAAGCAAGCTGAACAGTATTTCCAAAGGAAAAATACAGGTCGATTACAGAATGCGCTTTCCGGAGCTCAAAAAAGGCCGTTAATTAATTTGAATTGTGGGGTTCACATCTGATATTTGCCCCCTAAAGTCAAAATAGATGAAGTTAGATAAAGTGATGTCTATCTCCGGGAAGCCCGGATTGTATGAACTGAAGGCACAGACGCGAGGGGGATTTATTGCAGAGTCTATGCTGGACGGAAAAAAAACCACCGTCAACCTTAGGCATAATGTGAGCCTCCTTAGCGAAATCGCAATCTACACCTATAGTGAAGAAATCCCACTACGGGAAGTGTTCCAGAAAATCCAGGAGAAGGAAGACGGGAAGGAGGCAATCAGCCACAAGGAATCCAGAGATAAACTGGAGCAGTACTTCAGAGAAGTTCTTCCCCAATATGACGAGGACCGGGTATATGCCAGTGATATCAAAAAGATCATTCAGTGGTACAACCTCCTCGTGAGCAAAGGAGTTACCGATTTCAGCGCCCCGGAAGAAGAATCCAAGGAATCAACTCCTGAAAAGGACGGCGGAGAGGAAGAATAGCAGAGACAACGGCCAAAACAGAGGATGCTGACCACCCTTCTCGGATTTTGGAACCACTTAGCATACATACATGAATTCCAGAGAAGAACAACTCAAGGCCTTTGACAGGCTCCTGACCATTATGGAGGAACTTCGGGAACAATGTCCCTGGGACCGGAAACAGACTTTTGAATCCCTACGTCACCTTACCATAGAGGAAACTTATGAACTTGCCGATGCTATTTTGGACAAGGATCTCCCTGAAATCCGAAAAGAACTGGGCGATCTGCTTCTCCACATTGTGTTCTACGCGAAGATTGGGAGTGAAACTAAGGATTTCGATATTGCCGATGTGATCAACGGGATCTGTGAAAAGCTGGTCAGCCGGCATCCCCACATCTATGGTGATATCGATGTGAAGGATGAGGAGGAGGTGAAGCGGAACTGGGAACAACTCAAACTCAGGGAAGGAAAAAAGAGTGTGCTTGAAGGGGTGCCTGTCTCCCTTCCTGCCCTGGTCAAGGCCAGCAGAATTCAGGATAAGGTGGCAGGAGTGGGGTTCGACTGGGAGGAACCGCGGCAGGTTTTCGAGAAATTACAGGAAGAACTTGGGGAACTCCAGCAGGAGATCGATGAAAATAACCTTGAAAAAATAGAGGAGGAGTTTGGAGATGTCTTCTTCAGCATGGTAAACTATGCCAGGTTCCTGGATGTTAATCCTGAAGATGCCCTGGAACGAACGAACAAGAAATTCATCAGGAGATTTCAATATCTTGAAGAGCAGGCATCAAAGCAGAAACGGAACCTGAAGGACATGTCCTTATCGGAGATGAATGAAATTTGGGAGAAGGCTAAAAGGCTTTAACGGGGTGATCAAATTCACCCGAAACTCCGGTATTCGGGGATTACGATCACCCAAAGATCATACTGATCGACGGGCCTCTAGGAACTTGTCAGGTATTTTTCTTTTGCTTCTTTAGTCACCTGCATCACAAAGTCTGTTTTCCCTTCTGTATACTGATCTCTATTATGCCTGTATTTGGCGGCAAGGTCTTTTTTCAGATTTTCATATTGGCGCGCTAATTCAGGCTTTTCGATCAGATAATCACGGAAATAAATTTTGTCCCAGATCGGATGACCCTTTTCAGCCATATGGATATGATAGGTTTGACCTGTTATTCCTTCACTTGAAATTCCCTTGATAAACATAAGATAAGGAGGTTCTCGATCCGTTCTGAGGATATAGTAGTACTTCCGGGCTTTCATTTTTTGTATGATTTCATCCTTTGCTGTTTTATCCTCAGGTATTTCCAATAAAATGTCAATAGTAGGTTTGGCGAAAATATTTGGAATTGCGGTACTTCCTATATGTTCAATTTTTTTAGCATACCTGCCCAGTAGTGTTGATAAAGTATCTTTTTCCTTTTCAAACAACTGTGTCCAGTTTGAATCCGGCTTTGTTAGGATGATGGGAAACCTTCTTCCTATCTCTTCGGGAGTTAAGTTATCGATCTCCTGTTGATTCATGTCCTTCCATTATTATCACCTGGAAATAAAAGTAGTCCTACGATTAAATCTACCAGCCTATAAATGAACCAGAATGTCAAACTGCAGACAGGAACAGATCATAATGACGCGGGGACATCGTACCTCCAGACCCAACAATTTGACGCACCGCCAATGTCCGGAGATGATCAATCCCTGAAGGATTAGTACAGGGATTTGACTTTTTCAAGTTTCTCTTTCCAGATCTTCAGCTGTTCCCGATGTTGCTGGATGTTCCTGTGAACTTCCTGAACCAGTGGATTGTCCTGATCGGCATTTGAAAAGAACTGGAGATTGTTTTCCAGTTGACGGATTTCTGAGGTGGTCTCTTCGATTTTCTTGGTCAGAAAGTAATGTTCATTGTGGATCTTTCGGGTGTCGTCCTCCTCTTCCAGGGCCTGAACCTTATTCTCATACTTGAGCATTTCAGCTTCTTTCCTGTCGAGGTCCAGCTGATCAAAGGCCTGATCCAGCGCTTTGTTGAACTTTCCTTCGATATACCTTTTGTTATAGGGGACGCGGCCTGTTTGCTTCCATTGCTCCAGAAAATCTTTTATTGCGGCCAGGTCCTTTTCCCGGTCATTAGTGATCTCCAGCGTCCTGAGTCTATCGAGAAGGTCCCGTTTCTTTTCAAAAGCCTGGAGCTCCTCCTGGTTCTCTTCCCGCCGGCTGGAATGCACTCGGTCGAAATAATGATTACAGGCTGCCTTGAACCGCTTCCAGATCTTATCGCTATCCTTTCTGGGGACATGGCCAATTTTTTTCCAGTCACTCTGGATCTTTTTCATCAGCGGGGTCGTCTCGCTGAAGTCGTCACTATCCTTATTTTCCTCCGCGATCCTGACCAGTTCCAGTTTCTTTTCCAGGTTTTCGTACTGTTCCTTTTTCTGGTTCTTATAAAATGAATTCTTATTGCGGTTGAACGTTCTTACCGCTTCCTTGAATTCCTTCCAGGTCTGATCACTCTGGCTACGTGGCACTTTCCCGGCCTTAAAGAATTCCTCCCTTAAAGCCTCGACCTCCCGGATCTTTTGCTGCCATGTCCTGTGGTTGTCATAGCGGGACTGGCTGATCTCCCGGAGCTTTTCTATAATGGCTTTCTTTTTTTCAAGATTTTTCTCAAAATCCTTTTCAAGCTGTTCGAAATACTCCTGTCTCCGGTCATGTATTTTTTTGGTCGCCTCACTGAATTTCTGCCAGATGTCCTCGCGGTAAGTTCTTTCCACAGGGCCCAGGTCTTCCTTCCACATTTTGTGAAGCATCTGGAGCTCTCTGAAGGCCCGGTTGATATCCGGCTCCTGGGTGAGTTCCTCTGCCCTGGTAATGATCTTGAGCTTTTGTTCCAGGTTGTGCTTGAAATCGAGATCCCGGAATTCCCGGTTCAGGTGAAGAAAATCATAGAAATTCTCAACATGGTGGTGGTAGGTGTTCCACACGGTGTTGTACTTGTCCCGGGGAATGGCCCCCGCGGTACGCCACCTGTCCTGCAGGTCCTTGAAATGCTTATAGGTGGTGTTGATGTTTTCTTCAACATCGATCAGGCTCTTGAGTTCCTCGATGATCTCCAGACGTTTCTGTAGATTCTGATTAAGGTCCTGCTTGAGCTGTTGATAGTATCTGTTACGCTTTTCCTTGTAGTCGAAATAAACCGAATTGAAACGCTTCTTCAGTGGAGTGGAGTAGTGGAAATCTATGATGTTACCACCGTCGGCTAAAAAATCCTCCTTCTTCTGTTCTACCTCTTCGTCGAATTTGGCACTGAATTCCGCCCTGATCTCCTCCACGTGATCCTTTATGGTCTGGACCTTCTCGTTTTTAACCAGCCGTTCCAGCTCATCGACCAGAGCCTCCTTTGTCATGGCATGGTAGTCCTTTTTGGGGATTCCATGGCGTTCCCCGGCTGATTCATCCTCGCTGTCCTCTGCCACGGCATCATCCAATTCCTCCTGGGCGTTTTTCCTGGGAGTGGGGGACGCCTCTTCCACGTCCTCTTTATCTTCCTCTTGCCCTCCTTCTTGATTTGTAGAGGCTGAAGATTCCTCTTCGGATCGGATCGGATCCTCAGCAGATGCGGATTGCACCTCTGCCATATCGTTTGCTTCGCCTTCAGGTTGCGGATGCTCCTGGGGCTTATCCTCTATGGCTGCTTCAGGGGAATTCTGCTCCTCTTCTGATTTCTGTCTGTTGATCTCGGCGGCCTGTGCTTCGTCCAGCATCGCATCTCCGATGCCGTCGGCTTCATCCTCTTCCACTTCAGCAGGCCTTTCCACTAGATCCTCCGCTGGCCGAAGATCGTCCCTCTCCTCATTTGTCAACTTCCCTCCGTCATGCTCATGTTCGGCGGGAAGATTCTTTCCGGGTTGCTTCTCTTTCTCAGACATTTTCTCAATGTTAGGGTTCTTACGCTTCGTAGCGGGAAAGATAGTAACTCCCGCCCAACCTAACAAGGCTTTACAGGGATTTGTAGCGGGAGATCTGTAGCGATTCAGCCCCTGTTCCAGATCCTCCAGGCAGCTTCGGCTTGCAGTTCCAGCATCTTCTGTCCATTGCTTACCCGGGCACCTTGTGCCGTTGCGAGTTCCATCAATCGTGTCACTGGCGGATTATAAACCAGATCGTAGACCAGATGTCTCGGCCCAAGATGCTGCAGGGGGATTGGCGGAAACCGGTGTACTTCTGGAAAGGTGCCCAGAGGAGTACAGTTGACCAGTACCAGGTGGTCCGAAAGAACCCCTTCGTCGAGATCCTCGTAAGAGCGGGTGCCTGTGGTATTTCGGGATACCAGTTCTGCTGAGATCCCGAGCTGGGATAACGCATAAACCACTGCCCGGGAAGCACCCCCGGTGCCAAGGACAAGTGCTTTTTTATGTTCCGGAAGCAGCAAAGGACGGATGGACTCGGAAAAGCCCAGATGGTCTGTATTATACCCTTTTAGCCTCCCGGATTCCAGCACCTTAACGGTGTTGACCGCACCGATTTCAGCGGCATCAGGATGTAGAGAATCAAGATAAGGAAGAATGGCTTCCTTGTAGGGAATGGTCACATTAAATCCTTCCAGGTCCTGGTGTTGATCCAGAACCCCTGGAAGCAAGGAGATGTTTTCCAGATCAAAATTATCATACCGTGCATCTACCTGCTCCTGTTCAAACTTCTTTCTAAAGTATCCCCTGGAGAAGGAATAGGAAATATTTCTCCCGACGAGTCCAAATTCACGCATTTTCCCTGTTTTTAAGTTCATACCAACCCAGCCACCATACGATAAGTGCGCCCAACAGGATAAAGCCGATGGCTATCCAGGTGCTGGGATCCTCCAGCTGGGGCAGATAACGGTCATAATTATCCACGATGGGATTTCCGGTGCCGTCCAGAACAATTTCCCCCTGGATATTCCTTCTGAATACGACCTCTTTCCATGGCCACACCACGCCGAGAGAACCAGTAATAAAACCGATGATCATGGCATAGGTGGGGTTTTTGTAGTGCTTGATCAGATATCCCAGAATATGGGAGAGCGTTACCAGACCGACCAGGGAGCCGAGACTGAAGATGGCCAGCACCTGGAGCAACCTCATCCTGGCTTCGTTCTTCAGAAATGAAAAATCCAGGGTCAGGACATCTTGAAAAGTATCGTAGAGCGCATTGACCGAATCGACCAGGAGGAGGACGTAATTGCCCATCAGGATCAGGATAAAAGAACCGGAAAGGCCGGGAAGGGTCATTCCTGAAACTCCGATGATCCCGCAAAAAAAGACGAACCACAGATTGTCATTTTCCGCTGAGGGTTCCAGGAAGCTGATACCGAGCCCGGTGATCGCGCCAAGGGCGCACCAAACCAGGGTTCTGCTGTTCCAGGCTTTGAAATCCCTTGAGATATAATAGATGGAGCCCAGGATCATTCCGAAAAAGGAGGCCCAAACGAGGAGCTCGTAATTGTCGATCAAATAGTCGAGAATTTTTGATACGCTGAAGTAACTGATGATCATTCCCAGAATAAGGAGGCTGAGAAACTTCAGGTTCGTATAATACCAGTAGGAACGAAATCTGCCATGTAGTAGAAGATTCAGGGACCTGCCGTTGATCCTTCTCAGGGAAAAGATGAACTCTTCATAGAAGCCTCCGACAAAAGCCACCATACCCCCGGATACCCCCGGAACTTTGTTGGCGGCGCCCATGGCGATACCTTTTAGGATTAATATGATCTTGTCCCTAAGCCTCCGGGTTCGTTGCATGCTCCGTGTCGGGTTTTTTTGCAGCCAGGCCTTCCAAGATAAGAATTAGCAGGAAACCGGCAAGCATCAACAATAAAGCTGACCAGAGCTGGGGGTCTCCGCTGAAGTTCCATGGCCACACAGATTCATCCCGGAGCACGACGGATTTGCCCTCGAACTCTGCGGTTTCCAGGACGTTTTTCCATGGCCATATCTTCCCCAGAGAGCCGGCGATAAATCCGGTGAGGGTGGCCAGGGTAAGCGTACTGTAATTGAGAAAAAGCCATTTGAGCAACCGGGAGAAGGAGAGCAATCCGAAAATAATTCCCGTTCCCACGATGGCCAGGGTTTTGATGTCAAAGTCGTGAACGGCTTCACTAATGGTTTTATAGGCTCCCAGAAGGACCAGGATGAAAGCCCCGGAAATCCCCGGGAGGATCATGGCGCATATAGCCAGGGCGCCCGCAAAGAAAAGGTACAGATCACTCGAAATTCCGGAAGTAGGGGACAGGGAAACCAGGTAATAGGCAGCCCCGGCTCCGCAGACCAGGAAGATCACCACCTTGAGGTTCCATGTCGGAATTTGCCTGGCGACATAGAGGATGCTGGCCAGCACCAGCCCGAAAAAGAAAGCCCATACCAGAATCGGGTGCTGCTCCAACAGGTAGTTCGCAAGACGCATCAAGGTGAAAATGCTCAGGCAAATGCCGGCACCAAGGGCAAGGATGAAATTTCCATTGAGTTGCTTCCACATTGCGGAGAAGCCTTCCTCTTTCCAGGTACGGAGCAGGGAAATCCGAACTCCGCTGATCGTGTTGATCAGTTCCTCATAAATCCCCGAGATGAAAGCTATAGTGCCTCCTGAAACTCCGGGAACAACATCTGCAGCTCCCATTGCCATACCTTTGAGAGAAAGCACCAGGTAATCCAAAAAACTTCGTCGCATGTCTGATTTCTTAGGCTGCGCAAAGCTACTAATTAATTACAGGATTTCAGGTGGGTGCAGATCTTATCCCTGACCGATTTTCTGGCGAAAATCGAGGGGAATAGTTCTTCGATAATGATGTGAAAGTCCGAATCTATTTTGAGGGCATTGTTGAGATGGGAATGTCCTTTGCGGCTCTGTTGCAGCATGAAGTACAGCCCGGCAAGCCGGTATTCGATCTCAGCGGTATCCGGGTAAAACTCCGTTGCCTGAAGCAGGTTCTGCACCGCCGCCTCATGTTCTCCGAGATCGATCAGGATATCGCATCTCCTGACCCAGGTCTCCAGTTCATAGTTGCCAAGTTCCAGGCTTCTCCTGTAGCCCCTTTCCGCTTCCTCGAGGAGATTCAGTTTAAGGTTGATTCTGGCATAGCGTTTCCAGTAGACCACATTTTCCCCATCGATGTTGATCGCTTTATTGATATAGTACAGCGCCTTGCGATAGTTCCCTTGCTTATGAAAGAAATCGGTGATGGCGATCCATCCCTTGTCCAGAAGAGGATCCTCGTGAACGGTCTGTTTGTAATTCTTCAGGGCCAGTTTTTCCAGGCCGAGCTTCTCGTAACATTTTCCGATCCTCAGATAGGCGAAGGAGGTAGGATCATCGATCTCCATGGTAATCCTGTAGTTCTCGATCGCCTCGTTGTACTTCCCCATTTTCTCCAGGACCTTCCCCTTTTCGAGATAGGCTCCGATAAACCGGTCATCGCTGATAATAGCGAAATCAAATGCGGTAAGCGCCTTCTTGTAGTTCTTCAGGTCGAAATACTGCTTGCCCAGCTGATGCCAACCCACTTCGGAATAGGGATTCCCATCAAGAAAATTGTTCAGGAATTCAATGGCTCCGTTCTTCTGTTCCAGAAAATCGAAACAGTACATGATGTTGTAGAGCGCAGCATAATCCTCCTCATCAGCCTCCAGGCATTTCATGAAGTTGATCTTGGCGTTCTCGAAATCCTCAAGGAAAAGATATTCCATCCCAAGGAGAGAGTAGACATCTGCCTCGTCCGAGGTCATTTCAAGGGCGAGTTCCAGCATATGGATCGCCTCTTTATGATCGTCCTTCTTCGAGAGGATGTTGGCCTTCTGGATGTAGATCTCTTCATTGGAACTCTCCAGCTCGGAGACCTCCGTCAGGAGCCTTTCCGCCATATCCAGTTTATCCTCGAAGATCAGGATCTCGATCTTGAGCAGCTTGAGGTTGACCGAACCCGGGTGCTGGGATAATCCCATCTTGACCGCTTTTTTGGCCAGTGAGATTTTGCCATTTTCCAGGTAGTAATGTATGATGTTTTCAAACTCCGCAGAATCAAAGAAGAGGACATCATTGGTCTTCAACATCGATTCGAAACGCGTGAGGGAGAAATTGTTTTCTTCGTTGTGGCTTAGTTGCATAAACAGTTTATTACTGATTCTACAGTATTAAAGTTACACATGTTCATTAGCTATAGGTGCCAAATCTAAAATTGTTGTTAACAAAGTAATCAACACGTTAAACCAATTCGTCCAATACAGCAATAATAATGCCGCAGGCTTCCCGAATTTCTTGTTCTGTAATGATCAGAGGCGGAGTGACCCTTACGGCTCGCTTCTCGAACAACAACCAGAAGAGCAAAAGCCCGCGATCCTTTGCCCGGAGGACCAGCTGGTCCGCGACTTCCGGGGAATTGAGCAACAGGGCAAGCATCAGGCCCTTCCCCCGGACCTGGTTGATCAAAGGATGAACAAGGAGTTCCCGGAATAATCTTTCCTTCTCTGCTACCTGGTTTATAACCTGCGATTCTGTCAGGACCTTTAGCGTAGCAAGAGCACTTGCTGCTATTACAGGATTGCCTCCGAAGGTGGTGATATGACCCATCTTAGGGCGGTCGCTTAAGCTATCCATAATAGCTGGAGCAGAGGTAAAGGCCCCTATGGGCATTCCTCCTCCCATACCTTTACCCATGACCACGATGTCCGGAATCACCCCGAAATGTTCAAATCCAAAGAGACGGCCAGTGCGGCCAAACCCTGGTTGAATCTCATCGAGGATCAGCAGGCTCCCCATTTCCTCGCACCGTCGTTTAACCGCCTGGAGATAATCCCGCTCCGGAAGAATGAAGCCCGCCCCACCCTGGATGGTCTCCAGAATAACCGCGGCGGTATCAGTGGTGATTTGCTCCAGGTCCTCCACAGCATTAAAACGGATATGGGAAACAGCTCCGATCAGTGGGCGAAAAGGTTTCTGCCGCTGCTCTAGGGTCATCAGGCTCAGGGAGCCCATCGTATTGCCGTGATAGGCGTCCTTTGCCGCGAGGATCTGGCTTCTTCCGGTAAATCTCCGAGCGAGCTTAAGGGCACCTTCAATGGCCTCAGTCCCTGAATTTGTCAGGTACGTCTTTCCAAGGGCGCCGGGTAATTGAGCGGCCAAAAGCTGACACAGCGCAACAGGTGGCCCCTGTACGAATTCTCCGTAAACCATCACATGGAGGTATTTATCCGCCTGGTCCTTTATCGCCTGTACCACCGCAGGATGCGCGTGGCCCAGCGGAAGCGCGGAGACTCCGGCGATCAGGTCCAGATATCTCCGCCCGTCTGCGGAAAATACCTCACTTCCCCGGGCATGGGAGATCTCAAGTCCCAGCGGATCGGGGGAAGTCTGTGCCTGATATTGGAAAAATGCTTGTCTCACGGTCTTCCGGTTTTTAGCGCTCGTTTTTCCGTTTTTCCTTTTTTGAGGGTACGACAGTTGCTGAAGCGGGTACCGAAATACTGTCCCGCTTTGTTTCCTCCCCGGGACCGGTGATACTGTCTGTCGGCTGATTTTGGAGGTCCTCTGGACGAAGTCTTGATTTTTCGTTGAGCAAAGGGGTATCTCCCTGATCTTCCTCAAAAAAATCCGCTTCCTGTTCCGGAAGTGGAATCCCCTGGATCTTCACGGGGACATAGGGCGCCTCTCCTTCGAAGAGATCCTCCACCGATTCGATTTTTTCTTCCCCCCTCCAGTTGAACCCTTTGAGGATCCGGGCGTTTTCCGGAAGTTCTGCCTCAGGATAAAGGATTCCGTCCACCTGGTTGAAGTAAAAGATCTCCTGGACCCTCTGGTCCTGGAACAGCACCTGAATTGAGCTGGACTGGGTCTTGTTGATTCCGATCAGATCATCAGCCTCGTCCCGCATGTAATAGATCGTCTCCGTATTCTTGACAAGATCGACCTGCCGGAGTTCATTTTCTCTGAATTTCCCGTACATTTCCTTGCCCTTGAGCTGATTGAACCCGGCCACGCTGTCCTTCTGTATCATAAAGGCGTTATCCCTGACGATCATTGAATCCATTTGCTCTGTTTCCACATTGGTCAGAAGGGTAATCGTGTCCCCTGTCAACTGGTTATTTCCGGACCAGAGCACAGGAGTTCCCAACATCTTGGTAATGCCGGTATTTTCCCGGATATGGATCGAATCGCTTTTGCCACTGAGGTTACTCTTGAAAAGCCGGACATCGTAGAACCCTCGGATGATTCTGTTTTCAGGTTCCCCGGTTACCATAAGCGTATCGCTGTGAACATATACAGAATCCTGATCCTGCAGGGTCACTGCCAGGGCCTTTTTGGTGATAAACACGGAATCCTTTTCCCGGAACACCTCGGCATAATGTCCCCTGATCACGCTGTCGTTGATCGTATCGGTCACCTTGATGTTGTTGGTGGCAGAGGCGAATTTGGTATTCCTGTTGAAGTATATGCTGTCTCCCTCCAGGATGCGGTTGTCATAGTCGATTCTCGAATTTTTGACAAAGTATCCGGTATCTCCCCGAGTGTCATAGAACCCACGCTCACAATAGATCACTGAAGTTTCACTGGTTATAGTGGAAGGGCCATAGAGATAGGCATGGCCTGTGTCGGAATAGAAATCAAGCCGGGCCGATTCCAGAACGTACTCGGGATTGGTGATGACCACCTGCGTGGAAAAGGAATATCGGTCCTCTTCCAAAAAGTAGCGCCCGATCCTGCTTTTGAGGACGCTTGAGGAATCCCGGACTGTACCACCGCTTCTGTAGTACGCCTGCTGTTTGCTTCGGTCAAAGAAAAGGGTATCGGTCTGCAGATTGGTCTTCGGGGTCTGCATAAATACATCCCCACTGGCGAAGGCAAAGCGGGAGGTACCGTTATATTCCGCGTAGCGGCTGGTCATCGTTATGGTATCTCCCTGCTCCATTCGAACATTCCCGTAGGCCTGGAAGAAATTTTCTGCTGCATAGTGGATCGCATAATCACACCACACTTCGATTCCCTGATGAATAAAATGTACCTGCTCATTGACCTTGCTCAGGATGAAGGCCCCTGGATACTTCTCTTCATTGCGGATGGTCCGTTCACTCTCATACGTGATCTTTTTTTCCTCTTGGGCCACAGCTGGAAAAATCTGGACCACAAACAGGATAAAGAGCACAAAAAATCTCGCTTTTCCCACAGTTGGAATTTGCTCCAAAAATAGCATTTTTTACAGGATATCCCGATCGTGAAATCCGACGGAAACCCGGTTGTGGAATTGCCGGAATTCTGGCTGTTGGGAAACCCCGGTCCGCGCTTGGTTTAGCCCCCGGAATCATTTTTCCGATATTTTTGATTTTGCTGAGAAATAGTTGTATTTTTGCGCTCCTTTTAGCAATACAGGAGAAGGGTAAAGGGATTGAAAATCAAAATTATAAACACTTCTGTGTTCTTTGTTGCGTCACCCCTTCCGAAAGAATACAGGATACAAATCTTAATCAGCAATGGCTGAAGAAAATAAAAACCAGGAAGCTCAGGAGGCTGAGATCCAGGACGTAGCCGGAATGGATACCTCCTCTCAACCTGAAGCGGTCACCCAGCAGCAGGACCCTGAAGCTTTCTTAAAGGAATTCAACTGGCACAACTATGAAGAGGGAATCGATCCTATCGACGATCAGAAGCTGGAAGAATTTGAGAAACTGGTAGCAGAAAATTTCGTCGACACCCTTACTGACGAGGTTACCACCGGTAAAGTGATCAACATCACCGACCGGGATGCCATCATCGACATCAACGCGAAGAGCGAGGGAGTGATCTCTCTGAATGAGTTTCGTTACAATCCAGACCTGAAGGTCGGAGATGAGGTTGAAGTTCTGATCGATGTGCGGGAGGATGCTACCGGACAGTTGATCCTTTCTCACCGAAAGGCGAGAGTGATCAAGGCATGGGATCGTGTGAACAAAGCACATGATGAAGGCCTGATCGTAAATGGTTTCGTAAAGTGTCGTACCAAAGGAGGTATGATCGTTGATGTTTTCGGAATCGAGGCGTTCCTTCCGGGATCACAGATCGATGTGAAACCGATACGGGATTACGACGCCTATGTTGGAAAAACCATGGAATTCAAAGTGGTTAAGATCAATCACGAATTCAAGAACGTGGTGGTATCTCATAAGGCACTTATCGAGGCGGATATTGAGGAACAGAAAAAGGAAATCATCGGACAACTTGAAAAAGGCCAGGTATTGGAAGGTACCGTCAAAAATATCACTTCATACGGGGTCTTTGTCGACCTTGGAGGTGTTGACGGTCTGATCCACATTACAGACCTTTCCTGGTCCCGAATCAATCATCCAAATGAGATCGTGGAACTCGATCAGAAACTGAACGTTGTAATTCTTGACTTCGACGAGGCAAAAACCCGAATTCAGCTCGGTCTGAAGCAGCTGAGCAAACACCCGTGGGAGGCTCTTGATGAGAATCTTAAGGTAGGAGACCGGGTTAAAGGTAAAGTCGTTGTAATCGCTGATTACGGTGCGTTTATCGAAGTGGCAGAAGGAGTGGAAGGATTGATCCACGTTTCTGAAATGTCATGGAGCACGCATCTTCGCAGCGCCCAGGATTTCGTTAAGGTAGGGGATGAGATTGAAGCTCAGATCCTCACCCTGGACAGGGAAGACAGGAAAATGTCTCTAGGTATCAAACAATTGACTCCTGATCCCTGGACTGACATTACTTCCAAGTATCCTGTAGGTTCGAGACACACCGGGATCGTTCGCAACTTCACCAACTTCGGGGTTTTTGTCGAGCTTGAGGAAGGGATCGACGGACTGATC
Organism: uncultured Salinimicrobium sp.; assembly: GCA_946887075.1. Next base: position 18,269 of record CAMPKA010000008.1, on the reverse strand, counting down.
TATATCTCAGATCTTTCCTGGACGAAAAAAGTGAAGCATCCATCTGAGTTTACCAACGTGGGTGATAAACTGGACGTGGTGGTACTGGAACTTGATGTGGAAGGCAGAAAGCTCAGCCTTGGACACAAGCAGACTGAACCCAATCCATGGGATAAATACGCTACAGAGTTTGCTGTTGGAACCACACACACTGCTGAGGTCACTGAGATCGTAGACAAGGGTGCAACCGTGGACTTCAACGAGGATATCACAGCCTTTATTCCAGCCCGTCACATGGAAAAAGAAGACGGAGGGAAATTAAAGCAAGGTGAGACCGCAGAATTCCAGATCATTGAATTCAACAAGGAATTCAAAAGAGTGGTGGCGTCTCATACTGCAGTCCATAAGGAAGAGGAAGCTCAGATTGTGAAGCAGGCTGCCAAGAAGGCTGCCGCTCAACAGGCTCAGGACAAAACCACAATAGGGGATGTCAATGCCGAACTTCAGGCCCTTAAGGACCGAATGGAAGGCAAACAATAACCGCCTTTTAAGCGGTTGGAACCGCAAAGATTTTCAAAGCCTCTTCCGTTCTTCAGAAGGGGCTTTGATTTTTTCTACCCCTTGCTGTTAAGCACAGGAGACTGTGACCCCGTGAGCGTGACCGCTGTCTGAACTTGAGGTGGCAGTGATCTGCTGATTGTTCCTAAGTTTGTCAAAATCACTGCTGGTCAGCGTAACGCTGTGAATATGGCCGTTGGTTGAAGCCTCACTCAAGGTATAGGTTTTCTCCTGCCCGGCTTCCACATCCTCCTTGGGAACGGTCATCGAGTGCCCGTGGTTTGCACTGATTGACGTCGAGGTGCCATTTTCAAGACAATCTCCCTGGGGATCTGGATCTGGATCTGGGTCCGGATCTGGATCTGGATTGGGATTGGTTCCATCATCTGAAGAGGAACACGCAGCCATCAGGACTGGGATCCCCAGCAGGATCCCAGCTGATGTTTTCTTGATGAAAGTTTTTCTGTTCATAATAATCGGTTTAAGTGTTCAACAATTGGTCAAATTTTGTCTTCTTTAGGTCCCAGGTAGAAATTCCTGGAGATGGTGAATCCAAGCCGGATACCGCCGTCCTTCCATGAGGTATGGGTATAGGGGATGAAATTGTTTTCGGTGATATAGGCGGAATTCTGGAAATTCAGACTGAAGACATGACCTCCGGTCTGGATCTCGAGGCCAACCCCGAGCGGATTGTAATAGTCCCTGGCAAGATCCTCTGGTCTGCCCAAACCTTTTACCAGCATATAATCAGCGATGAGGGACAACCTCTTGGTGAGGCGTAACCGGCCTCCGACACCCAGGACAAAGAAGTCCTCTTCGTCATTGGGGTCAAAAGTAATCGAACGCGCGAGATAACCCGGACTGAGCATCAGTGAAACAGAAGGGGAGAACTTCCTTCCCAGGATGACCTGAAAGAAATGGGAGATCCTTTCTGACTGGTTATCGAACTCATCCTCAAAATTTTCCTCTCTCGTGATCCAGCTGCTCTGCAGGAAAAGCGTCATGGCGACAGGGCTTTTTTCAGGAACCTGACGGAATAAGGCATACTTGGCCTGCGCGTTATAGGCCTCATTGAATCTGCTTCTTCCTATCCCGAGGGTGAGATCCTCTGTCAGCCCATATTCAAAGCCTATATGTATATCGCTGGCCCAATCGAGCCCGAACAGGCTGTGAATGCCTTCATTGATGTCTCCGAAGCGATGTCCGATCCAAAACGTCAGGTCATATTCGGGTTGTGTCTCCGGAGTCTGCTGAAGAACGAGTTTCGGGCTTTGGAAAATCGGAACCGGGGCGGCGCTAAAATCCGGGGAAATCTCCTGCATCAGGGAATCTACATCCTGTCCTCGGACAGAAGAAAAAAACAGCAGGCCAAAAAGCAGTAATAGTTTTGTTGTCATTTGATCGGGTCATATTTGGCGTTAACAGAAACCTCGACGACCTCGGCAATATTTTGCCAGAGGATCCTTGGGATTTCAATGGAATGGTCTTTACATGCGACCTCAAAACGGCTTTCAAGGTAAATTTTACCGTCTTTTAAGAGAAGCATGGCGGGAAGGGTCCTTTCTGATTTTTTCCCGTGTATATCGAGGATTCCTCTGAGAGAAACCTTCTGAGGGCTACCCTCTGAAAGTTCTGGATTACCTACAATTTCTCCCTTGAATGTGGCGTTGGGATAGCGGTGACTTTCCATGAAGTTCTCGTTGAAATGTTCCTCCATTTTGTCCTTGGGAAAATCCAGGGATCTGATATTCACCAGGAAGGAAATCTGACCGTCCGCGAGATCCAGGACCGACACACCTTGATCAGAAACAGCTTTGATATCTTCAATGGGAGCGGAAGAAAAAAAGCTGACCTCACCACTGGTGGTTTTGTAGAGCTCCTGACCTCCTGATGCAATGCTGCAGAGCAGCGCTAAAAAAATGATCCCTCCTTTGTACATAATATGTATGCTTTAAAGCCAGGGATCCTATTTAATCCCTGAGCTACTTGCCGTTCTTACTGAATAGAAAGGACAATGGCCTCAGATTGCTTAACCAGCCACTTTTCTTGTTCTCCTCTCCCGTCTGGTCTGCCTCCATGTCCGGTAGCTGCCTGAATACCTGGTCAACTATCCTGTTACAATACACCAGGTTAAATTCAAAGATGTCCTCAGGGGAATAGGACTTCTCGATCTCCTTTCGAAGCAGGTGTTTTGCCCTGTTCAACCTCACCTTGGCATTAGCCTCCGAAATTTCCAGAACCTCGGCTGTTTCCCTGGTGCTCAGGCCATTCAATTCTCTCAGGGTGAAAACCATCCTGTAATCCTCGGGGATCTGGAGCAGTGCATCCTCAAGAATATGCTTAAGCTCTCCGATCACAACACGTCTGGAGGTGTCATTATGGTCCTGTGTAAACATGGGTGTTCTGTTGCTTTTTTCAATGTCTTCCGAAGGAATCTCATTTTTGAAACTGCTCTTCCGCTTACGCTGATAGCATTGATGTAGCATGATCTTCACCAGCCACGTCTTCAAGCTGGAATTTCCTCGGAAAGATCTGAGGCTGGCGTAGGCATTGAGAAAACAATCCTGAATGAGGTCTTCTGTATCCATCTGCCCAAAGCCATAACTTCTACCGATTTTGAACAGGTAAGGATTATACCTTCTGATGATCACTTCATATAATGCTGCTTCTCCAGAGATGATCCTTTCCAGGACCTCTGTATCCGTCCATTTCGCGAATTTTTCTACCAGGGTCATTGCTATAGGTTTAGAGGATGAATCATGTTTTAACATGAGATTTCTCTATGCCTCTTGTTAAAACAGAGTAATAGGAACGAAAAAAGTTACAAAATTTTTGAACTTCTTTTTCAGGGTGTCATAAATATATTGAAGAGGGTGGGGAAGGCTCAGCATTCGCTGAGGGCAATCAGAAGCAGGTGACCAGGAAAGTCAGCTGATATGGGAAAATTAAACAGGAGAGGATTTTCAGGAAGCGGGGATCAGCAGTCTTTACCCTTTCCGCCTTTGCATCCGCGCACATCCGCAATGAGGTAAACAATACTGTCACCCAGGTCGACTTTTATCGTGGTAGCTCCAAGATCAGAGGCAGGCTTTCGTTTTCCGTTGAGCAGGAGCTCACTGAATCCGCTGACGGTGAAGGTTTTCGTCTTTCGGTCATATACGATCTTTTCCGCCTTTTCAATCTCGACGATATCGGTGGAGAAATGAAGGTCTCCGGTAAATTCTACGATATGCTCGTCCTGCTTCAGACTACTTCGGTCTCCGGAAAGCACCGCTTCGCTACTCCTGAAAAGGGTGTTCTCCTGAGCGGAAATAGCGCCTCCTGAGATCAGGAGGAAGAATAACAGTAACATTCTCATAGCCGTCTTTTTTGTTTGATGCCAAGATATTAAAATTCTGTTAACCAGCCATCTCGGGAAACCTTCTTTTTTGAAAAGGCCGGCACGGATCATGGCGGGATATCGGCAAAATCATTATAGAAATTTAAACAATGTTTGGCGAGTTCTTAACGCCACATGTGCAGGGAACTAGTACCTTAGTCGTGATCTGACCTATGACAAAGATGGCAATGATTTACAGCCCCCTGAAATATTTCGCCCTTGCTGGCATTACGATTTTTATGATTTCATGTTCTTCCGATAAAAAGGAGGAGCTTCCTCCTGTTTCCCCTGTGGAACGTTCCAAACCTGCACCTCCGCAAAAAACGGAACCGGAACCGCTAAGGATAAGCTATCAGTTGGATAGCCTGGAAAGCGCTGCAGCTGTGGATTCCTTTGCGCAGCGGTATTCTGAAGCCGAGAAGGAGATCATTTTCGGGATCAACAGGATGGATCCGAACCGCTTGAGTGCGGGGGATCGGATTGTGATTCCGGATACACTTACGAGCGATTTTCTCGATTATGCTCCCTTCCCAAGGAAGTACCGAATTCTCGACACCATTCCGAAGGCTGTTCTGATTTCCCGAAGAACCCAGGCTTTTGCGCTGTACCAGAAAGGCGAGTTAGTCAGGTGGGGTCCGGTGAGTTCCGGAAAGGAATCCACCCCTACGCCAGCGGGTCTCTTCTATGGTAATTATAAGGCCAGGAAGAAGGTCAGCACAGTGGATCCCTCCTGGTTGATGCCGTATTACTTCAATTTCATGAATTTCGAGGGAGTGGGGGTGCACCAATACAGTATGCCGGGATATCCGGCCAGTCATGCCTGTGTACGGCTAAGAATGAAAGATGCTGTACATATTTACGACTGGGCCGAGCAGTGGAAACTCGATCCTTCAGGAACCACTATTGTCCATAACGGAACTCCTTTTATGGTCTTCGGAAACTACGATTACCAGCAGGAAGTTCCCTGGCTTAAATTAGCGGAAGATCCACAGGCGCTCCATCTCAATTCGGAAGAAAAGGAGGTGCTTGAGTCCTATGTAGCCGGCTACCTCCGGGACGAAAGGAATTTTTCTGAAAGGGTAGATCCGGAGGAAAAATTGTCCTCTCCTCCGGGCTCCCTTGAATCTGTCAAGACCGGTATTTCTCCTTAAAGGCGAGAATGGCCTCTTCCAGGTTATCTTTGTCCTCAAGGAACGGGATATGACCTCCTTTACTCTCCCATAACATCAGATCCGGAAATTCCAGGTCGGTGTGGTGTTCCGGGCCGACCATCAAGTCTGAAGTGCCGTAAAAAAACAGCACCGGCATCTCTACCTGAGCCGTCAGGGGCTTGAAATTTTCCCAGAACTCCGGATTGGACATGGCAGCATTGCCGAAATCGTAGTTCCAGTCCTTTATATCATTAAAGGTCTCGTTCATGATCGCCTCGTTCTTTTGGTCCGCATAGGCCATTTTCCAGAAAAGATCCTTTTCACGGAGTTTGTTTCCGAACTCATTCATCCTGTCGAAGAGGGCAATCGTATCAGTCTGGCATCCGGGATAGGTTTCCCCCACGAATTCGGCTGCTTTGGGAACCCAGCTCTCACAGCAGGATTCTTTGAGATTGAGCGTGCAGTTGATCATGATCATCCCCTGGTGGACCTCCGGGTGCTCCAGGGCGTATCCCATCTGGAGTACTCCGCCAAAAGAATGACCCACGGTGAGCCAGGTTTCGAAACCCAGCGCCTCTCGCACTTCCTCAAAATCCGCCACCATGCGTTCCATTGAGAAATTACCGTCCTCAGGACTGGTCGAACGGCCGACGCCACGCTGGTCGAGATAGACCACGGTGAATTGCTGTTCTACAAAATCCCCGAAGAACTTTTCAAACCAGTAACTCCCGGAACCAGGACCGCCATGGAGGTAGAGCAGGGGAATCCCAGAACCTTCGACTTTCACGTACAGCTGCACGCCGTCAGTGGTGGTGATAATCCTTTCTTCGGCCTGAGCCGAGATCGTAAAAAGCAATAACAGTAAATAAATTGATTTGTGCATTTTCCAAAGGGTTTTTCTAACAGACTTTCTTCCTTCGAAATTGTTACATCTAAAAACAAAAACACCCACCGATTTTAATCAGTGGGTGTTTTTGCTCTTGATCGTGTGGAACCTCAGTCATGGGTAATCCTGGGGGAGTAGTTGCCATGTCTTTCCATCCGATACACCTCTCCCTGCTCATTGCGTTCAAAGGTCAGGGTTTCTCCAAGTTCTCCATTGTCCCGTATCCTTCTAAAGGTATCTCCCTCGATATGTTTAAAAAGCGTAAGATTCCCGCCGGGATTGTCCGAAGGCAAATTCAACAGGGCGATTTTTCCCTTCCATGGACTCACATAGACTTCGCTACTCCAGGGTTGTTCACTATAGAATCCTGTGTAATCCTCCAGATCTGTCGAGGAGGCGATACTGTCCGTTTTCGCGGACTGGTATTCCTCGAGCAGCTTGTGTATCCCTGAGGCATACTTTCCGGGATTCGTTCCCCCGGCATTGATCATGACCACATAGGCCCTTTTCGTAGCGGGGTTTAGCTGCAGCACGGTGCGGTATCCTGGACAGCTTCCGCCATGGGAAACCCACTTCTTACCGTCCGGTCCCTTCCATACCGAAAAACCAAGTCCCCAGGTAGTTCCGAAATCCGGATCCATCCAATGGACATTGTGCATATTGCGGAGGGTGGAAGGCTTCAGGATCTCTGTTGCCGTAGTATCGAGAAGCCGGAACTGCCAGGAAGCAAAATTTGAGAGATCCTCCACATTTGAGGAGAAGCCTGCTGCAGCCTGAATGCCTTTGGCGTCAAATAGTTGAATTTTTTCGCGCTTTCCTTCACGCATGGGGGCGCTGTAGCCTACAGCCAGTTCCTCTCCATAGAGCTCTTCAGGCATATGCGGCCTGGTCTGGCGTAGCCGGAGTGGTTCCAGAATATTTTCCTGAACATATTGCTCATAAGGAATTCCCGATACTTCTTCCACGACCTCTCCTAATAGGGTAAGTCCCAGGTTGCTGTACTGGAAGTACCTGGATGCGGGATAAAGGGTTTCCTGCTCGCTCAGGGCATCTTTGATCTCCTGATCCTCGGGAAAGGGAAAATCAGGTCCGGTCCAGTACGGGAAATTCGCTTCTCTTGGAAGGCCGGAGGAGTGGGTGAGAAGCCCCCGGACCGTTATCGGCCCGCTATGGGGATATTTCTGTTCCAGGTCATACCAGGGCAGGATGTCGCTGATCTTATCATCAAGCCGGAGTTTGCCCTGGTCATAAAGCTGCATAATAGCTACTGAGGTAAACAGTTTGGAAATAGAACATATGCTGAACAGCGTGGAGGGGGTAGTCGGAACTCCTTCTTCCAGATTCGCCTTTCCAAAGCTGTCCTTCCAAAGGATTTTCTGATCCTCTACAACGCTGGCTGTTATACCCGGAAGCTCTTCATAGTCCTTCTGGGCCTCAAGCCAGACTTCGACCAGATCAAAGGCTTCTGAGAGATCTTTTTGCTTCTCCTGGGCGGAGGCCAAGGAAATCAGGAGCAAGCCAATTACAACAGAGAAAAATTTCTTCATAAAATATCCATTTAAGTTTGATGCAAAATAACCAATTCCCGGCAATCCCGGACGGCCGGTACAGCAGCTGCTTTAATCTTCCAGGATAATCTGGTCGGCGCTGGCCCTGTTGAGGGCGATCGGTATGTTGTTGATCACTGCCGTCCTGATCAGGGTCTGAATATCGTGCTCATGACCATGGGGAGTTTCCGCATCGATAAAGAAAATGATTTTCTGGACCTCCCCCTGCAGGATCTTGGCCGCCAGTAATATATCTCCTCCACTGGGACCGTGTCCGAAGCCCTTTACATCGATATCCAGGACGTCGCTCAGTAATTGGGAGGTGTTGGTGGTGCCGATCAGATTATGACGAATCAAGGTCTCCCTGTGAATTTTCGCCCAGTTCAGCAAATCATTTTTTCTACTGTTATGGGCTATAAGCGCTATAGTCGTATTCATGTTTTTTGTTCAGAATTCTCCCAAATTTAAGCTTTTTAGCGATAGTTCCATCAGCTCGTGGATTACCGGCAATCGAAACAGCGTTGCAGGTCAGGGGGGAGGTTCAGGTCTTCAGAGCCCTTCAGAGGCTCTTTCAGGTATTCCCTTTTCTGAATTATGTTGTAAAAATCCTCAGCTGTTTCCACAAGAGCATCCCTTCTGGATTTTAATATTTGCATGATCTCCCTTCCATCCAGCCTCGCAATGGGATCCGGCCAGGCCATTAGCGCCTCTTGGAGTTCCTGATTGGTCAGCGCCTTTTGAAGGGCCCGTGCCTGCTGGAGAAAAACTTCCTTTGGAACTTCTTTCAGGAAATAGAGATCTATCGGATAAACGTATCCCGGCAGGTAATCGATTGTTTTCTCAAATGGCCGCACAAGGGGTTGAACTATCTCATTGGTGATGATCGTCGGAAGAACACCGTCGATCCTGAAAAAAGCATTGTCACGGTCCCCTGGCAGGGGTATAGCCTCTGTTTTTCCGGCATTCCGGGTTAAAATCCAGCCCCACTGTTCGGCATGACGGTCCCAGTCCCCGATAAGCAAATCGAACAGCCGGGCTCTCACCAGGGCCCGCTTATCTATGGTAAGGGCAGGACCCTCTTTCTTTTTGAGCAACTGGAGGTCATCTGTTTCTATTATGCGTTCCACACTATCCTGTTGAATCCAGGTACCCGGACCTTCGGTTTCATACTCCAGGAGATAAAGCTTTCCTCCAAATGATTCCCTGAATTCCCCTAAGGCCTTCTGCTTTGGAAGGAAAACGATCCTGGGATGGGTATGTGGAATTCCTGCCGCTTCAGAAAGGGAAGCGGATAGAACGGCTCCATAGGGATGCTGGGCGGAAATGCCATCGATGATCAGATTCTCCAGGCCAAGCACCCTGGCGATATCCGGGATCAATGGATCCGGATCCTTATTAATGCTTCTTAAGCTGTAAATATTGCCCGAAGGGGATTTTATGTCCAGGGAATGTGTCTGGCTTCCGCCTCCTTCCTCAAGAATGGTCATCGAATCCAGACGCATCACAGGAACCTTTATCGGGGCTTCCCAGGCCCTTCGGTAGTTGGTGCCCTGCATAAACCGCTTCAGCCAATTTCCGCTATAAAGATCGGTTGGCATGACCACTACCGAGTCACGATGAACCAGCGTCTCTGGATTTGCATTCGCGGGTTGAAGGACATCAGAAATCCTGGGATCTTCCGGTACGATGTTCAGGGACCAGTAAGTAAGGATGAGGAAAGTAATGAGGCATAGCAACAGAAAGATTCCGATCTTCTTCATTGGCGGCAAATTCTGCCGGAGAATTTAAGCAAAAACATCGACAACGACCTGATGGGTTCAAATAAAAGTAAGATTTTATGCGGGATGAGCCTGCGCTCTCACAATATTGATGTTGAAGGCCGGGCTCTGAAATTTCCCCATCAGTCTGGTCCACAGGGGCAGCAGCATTTCCGTACCTCTGGATGCTTCGATTTTGCCGAGGTCAATGATGTTTGCCGTTTTCCAGCCCATGGATTCGAGCAAGGCGGTGACAGATGCCTTGGCCTCTGCATCATCTCCACAGAGAAAGATTACATGGTCTCCCGGGAGGATTTCCGGACTGGCCATCACCTGTGAGCTTACGGTATTAAGGGTCTTGACGACCTTTAAGCCGGGATAGGTATTTTGGATCTGCTCTCCCAGACTCTCCGTATTGCATACGGAAAGAAGAGGAGGAAAGCCTCCGCTGAAATCCAGAGGATTGGACTGGTCGATAAGTATTTTTTCCTGCAGCAGGCTCTTCGGAATGGTCTTCAGCGTGCTGAGGACATTCATTCCGTTGATGGCCAAAAGGATGAGATCCTCTCCATGTTCCACTGCCTCCCTGAACGTCATAAGGCTGACCTGGGGATGTTCCTCGATCCATGTACCGATCCCAGGAGTTCCCCAGGCATCCGTATCTTTCCTCTCAAGGCTATGGGAAACATCCCGTGTACCCATAAATACCTCGTGACCCAGAGTTACCAGCCTGGCAGACATGGTCTGGCCCACAGCGCCTGTTCCTAAAACCGCAACTTTCATATTGATCTGATTTGTCGGATTAATTTAATCAATAGTATCATCTGTTGATCGGATAACCCAAAAATTGTCTGTCAGAAGATCCTTTCAATCCTTGCTGGCTGTTGAGATGGAGAAGAGTAGTGCAACAGCTGTCCTTTTTCTCCGGAAAAGTCTTATTTTTGTTCCTGGGACACCCCACACAGCCAAAGTTGACATGACCCAGAAGATCCTGCTTTCTGCAAAAGAGATGAACATAATCCTTCACCGGCTGGCCTGTCAACTTGTCGAAAACCACGGAGACTTTTCGAATTCTGCAGTAATCGGGATCCAGCCCAGAGGCGTTTTCCTCGCTCAGCGGATCGTCCAGATTCTCAAAGAAGAGTACGGGATTACCACATTGCTAAATGGTCAGTTGGACATCACCTTCTATCGCGATGATTTCAGGAGAAGTGAAAAACCCCTGGAAGCCAACAAGACAAACATTGACTTTGTGGTGGAGGACAGGCGCGTAATCTTTGTGGATGATGTGCTGTTTACAGGCCGGAGCATCCGGGCAGCCCTGACAGCGGTACAATCCTTTGGCCGCCCCAAAGAAATCGAACTCCTGACGCTGATCGATCGCAGGTTTAGCCGCCATCTTCCCATCCAGCCGGATTATAACGGAAGACAGGTGGATGCCATAAACGAGGAAAAGGTTAAGGTGAACTGGAAGGAAAAAGACGGCGAGGATGCCGTTTATCTCATAAGCAAGCTAAACCATGAGTGAACTGACTGTGGATCATCTTTTAGGGATCAAGTACCTCAAGAAGGAGGACATCGAACTCATCTTCGATACCGCGGATCATTTCAAGGAGATCATCAACAGACCGATTAAGAAGGTCCCATCCCTGAGGGACATAACCATCGCCAACCTTTTCTTTGAAAACTCCACCAGGACCCGCCTTTCTTTTGAACTTGCGGAAAAGCGTCTGAGCGCGGACGTCGTCAATTTTTCAGCAGGGTCCTCCTCGGTCAAGAAAGGGGAAACCCTCATCGACACGGTCAATAATATCCTTTCGATGAAAGTCGATATGGTGGTGATGAGACATCCCAATCCCGGAGCGGGAATTTTTCTCTCCAAACATGTCAATGCCCGAATCATCAATGCCGGAGACGGGGCTCATGAACATCCTACCCAGGCTCTCCTGGATTCCTATTCCATCCGAGAAAAATTGGGAGAGGTAGCCGGTAAAAAAGTAGTCATTGTCGGAGATATTCTCCACAGCAGAGTGGCGCTTTCCAACATCTTCGCGCTCCAGCTACAGGGAGCCCAGGTAAAGGTATGTGGTCCCAATACGCTGATTCCAAAATATATCAGATCTTTAGGGGTGGGGGTGGAGCCTAATTTGCGGAAAGCCCTGGAGTGGTGTGATGTGGCGAACATGTTACGCGTACAGCATGAGAGGATGGACCTGAGTTATTTTCCCAGTACCCGGGAATATGTGCAGCTTTTCGGACTGAATATGGCCCTCCTGGAGTCCCTGTCCAAAAAGATCGTGGTCATGCATCCCGGACCGATCAACCGGGGCGTTGAGATCACCAGTGAAGTCGCGGATTCGGACCAGGCCATTATCCTGGATCAGGTGCAAAACGGAGTGGCGATCAGAATGGCTGTAATCTATCTGTTGGCCTCTAAAATAAAACAGCTATGAAGGTGATAGAAAAGGAAAATTATTTAATCCTGCGGGATGAGAAAGGGGATGTAAAGAAATTCCCCTCGTACCTGGAACAACAATATGATAAATTCAGGGACAATAATCTCGTAGTCGATATTCTCCGCCACGGAGAACTCGAATTGGAAGAACTCCTGATGTTTCTGAAGTTGTCGAACCGGCACAGGAAGAATAAACATTCCTTTGTGATAGCGAATGATGCGATTAATATTGACCGGGTTCCAGATGAGCTGGTGGTTGTTCCGACCCTTAGGGAAGCCGAAGATATCATTCAGATGGAGGAGATCGAGCGGGACCTGGGATTCTGAACCTGCCAAATGTTTAAATCTCAGTCATGAAAGTGACCATTCTAGGCTGCTACGCTGCCACTCCCAGGACGTTGACCAATCCCACTTCTCAGGTGCTGGAGATCAACAACGAATTGTTCCTGATCGACTGTGGAGAAGGGACCCAGGTAGAACTCAGGCGCAATAAGGTAAAATTCAACAAGATCCGGCATATTTTCATATCCCATTTACACGGAGACCATTTCTTCGGACTCATCGGCCTGATTTCCACTTTCATGTTATTGAACAGAAAAAAGGAATTGCACGTCCACGGACCGAAAGGAATCAGGGAAATCATCTGTCTTCAGTTAAAACTATCAAAGGCCTGGACGAGCTATCCGTTGTATTTCCATGAACTTGAAGCTATCCAACCGGAGCTGATTCTGGAAACCAAAGGGGTTACTGTCGAAACGATTCCCTTAAAACACCGCATATACACCAACGGATTTTTGTTCAGGGAAAAGCCGGGGGACCGAAAGTTGTTGGTGGATCAGGTTGAAAAATATGATATCGATGTTGCCTATTACAAGGGGATCAAGAAAGGGAAGGACGCTGTTCTTCCGGACCGGCGGATCATCCCGAACCATCTTCTCACCTCAGATCCCGAACCCCCGAAAAGCTATGCCTTCTGCAGTGATACTGCCTACAACCCTGAACTAGCCGACCAGATCAAAAACGTCAGTGCGCTTTACCACGAGTCCACTTTCCTGGAGGAACATGCTGAGCTCGCTTCGGCAACAGGCCATTCCACCGCGCGCCAGGCTGCCTTCCTGGCTGATCAGGCGCAGGTCGGAAAACTCATTCTGGGACATTACTCCACAAGGTATGACGACCTGAATAGGTTTCGTACTGAAGCTGCCGATGTATTTTCTTCTGTAGAACTGGCAGAGGACGGAAAAACCATCGAAATTGTGTAAGAACTTTCCTTCACTAATGTTATTTATCCTCTAAATAATACCTTTTATCGAGCACTTATAATGGTCCTTTTTGTAGGAAAAGAGGGTCAAAAGTGTTAAATTTTATCTTATTGATGCACTTCATCGATTAAAATGTTTGTTAATCGGGAAACATTACTATTTTTATCATCCCAAACCTACTAACTGACATTGTGAGATGAAGAACTTGACCTACTATGTATGGTTGTTTGCGGTTGTCTCCTTTTCTCTTACTTCCTGTTCCAAGGATAGTATCGAAGAATTTGATTCCGCTGATCTTACAACCAAGGTCGCTCCAGTGACCTATTCTTCAATTGAACTGGATGTACTTGAACTGATCAATGCCTACCGTTCTCAGCAAGGACTCAACACGTTGATGTTCCTCGACGAGAGCTCCTGGCAGGCGGCGAGTCATAATGAACATATGATCGCCACTGACGAAGTCTGTCATGATGATTTTGGATCCAGATATGAGGCCCTCGTAAATTCAGTTGAAGCCAAAGCCGTTAGCGAAAATGTGGCCTATGGATACAAAACTGCCGAAGCGGTAGTAAATGCCTGGATTAAGAGTGACGGCCACAAAAAGAATATTCTTGGTGATCATACCCACTTCGGGATCTCCATCAAGAAGGACAAGGAAGGAAAGCTTTACTTTACCAACATCTTTGTCCGAAAATAAAACATCCGCAATTCCACTTTCAGATTTTGTTTTGGAGAGGTCCCCGGACCTCTTTTTTTTGTTAGATCCCTAAGAAAAAGGGCTCAAATACCAGGGTGGAGGCTCCGGCCTGGAGGTAAAGCAGATTCCCCTCAAACCAAAATACCAGCTCAAATTGTTTCCGCTCTGCATCGTAACCCTGCAGGAATGCCTGAAAAAATGCAGAACCCAGCTCAGATTCCGCGACCTCTGAATTTCCGAAGTCATCGAAGATAAGCCTTGAATCTCCGGAAACCTGATACCTGCCAAAAAATTCATTTCTACCGGTATCCCCAAGGAAGGCCCTGGTACGGAAAGTGATCCTGACGTTTTCGGGATAGTCGCTGTCCATGATGGAACCATCCTCACTTGAAATGCGAATTAGTTGCCAGTTTCCAACCAGCGGTGTGGAAAGATCCGACGGTTCCTTTGCACATGACAAGGTCAGGAGGGAGACCGCCAAAAGAACGAATATTCTCATTAGTTACCTTTTTTCCTGATGGGACTTCAAGTTAATCAAAATTGGATTAGGTGTGCCATCTGTCAAAAAAAGAGAGGAAGCCATTATGGCTTCCTCTCCCGGTTGGTTGGTCAGTATTGGAGTGCTACTCCATTTTAACCACTTTAAATATCGATCTTCTGTTTAGCTGATGCTGTTGTTCATTACAGGTATCACATTCTACAGCCGGTCTTTCTTCTCCATACCCTTTATAGCTCAGGATCCGTTCTGGATCCACTCCATGTTCGACGAGATAGTCATAAGTGGCCTTTGCTCTTCTTTCTGCGAGACGTTCATTATATGCCTCTGATCCGCGTCTATCGGTATGGGATCCGATTTCGATCACCAGGTCAGGATATTCATTGACCATCAGGTTCACCAGTTTATCCAGTTCAGCTGCAGCATCTGGTCTGATCTCCGCTTTGTCGAAATCGAAATAGATCTCCTCGATTTCAGCGAGATATTCCACGTCAGGTACAGGAGCGAGTTTAATGTCATAGGTGATCTCGCTTTTCTGATCGGAATTGAAGGTGCTTAAATCCCCTCTTTTCTCGATATACTCGATCTGTTTTGCCTCAATGGTCAGATTCTGGTCTCTGCGCACTTCTGTTTGGTAATGCCCCGTTGGATCCGTCTCCAGAAAGGCGATTTGCTCACCATCTTCGTCGAGAAGACGAACCGTTGCATTGGCGATGGGGCGCAGGTTGATCGAATCGATAACAGTTCCTTTCAGGACCAGGGGATCCAATATATTAAGATTAAAAATATCATCACCTCCCTGACCTCCGGTACGATTTGATGAAACAAATCCAGTGGAGGGTTCTTCAGCGCTTAAGGAAAAGGCAAAATCATCCATACTTGAATTAACAGGCTCCCCGAGATTCTGAACCTTGTTTGGTGCTTCCGCTGTCACTACAAAGATGTCCAGCAGTCCATACCCCTTATGGCCGTCCGAAGAAAAGTAGAGATCTCCATTTTCTGCTATGAAAGGGAAAAATTCATTTCCAGGGGTATTAATCTGATCCCCCAGATTCTCAGGTGCTCCCATAGTCCCGTTGCTGATGCTTACCCGGTACAAATCAGAGCCTCCCTGACCGCCCGGAGCGTCCGAAGCAAAGTACAGGGTTGCACCATCCCGGGATAAACTCGGGTGTCCTACAGAGTACTGGTCGTTGGAAATGGTGGTCTCCTGGATATCTTCCCATTCTCCGTCCTGTTCAAGCTGAGCCCGGTAGATCTTGAGATGATTGACCCCTTCCTCGTCTTTCTTACCATTCTTATTGTCCAGGTAATTATTTCGGGTAAAGTACATGGTCTTCCCGTCTTCTGAAATCGTGATAGGGCCTTCATGACGGACGGAATTGACTTCACCAGAGAGCGCAGTCACGGAACCGCCTTGAGCCGGGACGGTATAAATATCCAGAAAAGGCTCTCCGGTCCAGTCATAAATTTTTGTCCTCGTATCAGCCTGGCCACGGGCAGAGGTAAAGTATATCGTTCCATTATTGAAATGGCTCCCGAAATCACTGTACTGCGAGTTGTAATCCACTGGATTCACTCTGAAGGATTCCAGACCTTCATAAACGGCAATGGTATCAGTAGAAAGGATCTCCTCGGCTTGTTTGGGATTCTGTCCCTCTTCGAGGTATTTCCTTAACCACTCCCTGGACTCCTCATATTTCCTTACTCCACGAAGCATCTGGGCATATCTGTAGTAGATTTCTGGAGATACTCCCGGCTCGTCCACCACAGCTGCATAATATTTGACCGCGTTGTAGGGATCGCGTAGCTTATAATAACTATTTCCAAGTTGTGTCTGATTGTAGACCTTATTGTAATTGTCCTCTACCAGGTCCTGATATGCTTCTATAGCCTTGGAATAGGCGAAGTCTTCATAAAGTCGGTCCGCTTTCTTCTGCTTCCCGGACTGGGCAGCGATAACCAGAGGAAATAGAAGCAATAGAAATGAAAAGTATTTTTTGTTCATAATTCCGAGTTTTAATTAAAAGAACCGTGGAGAAACATATTTGGTGTTATTCAACCTGAGCTCGTAAATGAGCAGGATTTCATGAGATCCGGAAGTATACGGTTGCAGATCAGAGAGCGTGTACTCATAGGCATAACCCACCCTGAAATTGTTCAGCACCTGGAAATCCACAAATGCACCTACAGCATCATCTATTCTGTACGAAGCCCCCAGGTACCATTTCTCATCGAAAATAAAGGTTCCGGTAAGATCGACCGACAACGGTGCGCCATTGGTATATTTCACCAAAGAGGTTGGCCTAAGCTTCACATCATCGCTAAGATCGAACACGTAACCACCAGTGAGATAGTAGTGTACCTGCTCAAGGGCAACATACTCGCTGAGTTCATTGTTATCATTATTGATAAACCGCGGCGCAGAAAGACCTAAATACCACTTTTGTGAGGAGAGATAAAGACCTGCACCGAAGTTCGGAGTCCATCGATTGAAGGTATCCCCACCAAAGAAAGGATCATCAGGCACATCAACTAGTAGTTCTTCTTCAAGATTATAGTAACTCATGCCACCTTTTAGGCCAAAGGATAGGGTAGTGGCATCCCCTACATCAATGGTATAGGAGAAGTCAGCATATGCATAAGTATAATTTTCATATCCTACGTTGTCGTTGATGATTGACAGCCCAAGTCCAATCTTTTCATTTCTGAGTGGAGAGTGTACTGAAAGGGTCTGAGTTACAGGTGCTCCTTCGACTCCTGACCACTGGCTCCGGTGAAGACCAATTATTGAAAGTGCATCCCTGTTTCCTGCATATGCGGGGTTAATCGATATGGTATTGTACATATACTGTGTGAACTGAGGCATCTGCTGCGCATAGCTTTCAATCCCCAGAAACAGGATGACTATTATCGGATAGATTTTTTTCATGTTCATTGGTTTATTTTGTTCCTAGATAGATGTAGCTCTGAATCGGATCAAATCCGCTTTCTTTGATATTGAGGATGTAGTAGTAGGTTCCGGCCGGCAGCTGATCTCCAGTAAAGGAGTTACTGGCAGTACCGTCCCAGTCATTCTGATAATTGGTCGACTCATAAACCAGACTTCCCCATCTGTTGAAGATTTTCAGATCGTAAACGAAGCCACAATCCACTCCAAGACCGACCATAAAGCGATCGTTGATATTGTCTCCATTGGGAGTTACAGCCTTGGAAATACTATTCCTGACATCATCAATCTCACAAGGAAGTACTACGCAATCATCATTGATTAGAACGGTGACTGGGGTGGTTGAGGAACATGCTCCAGCATCGATTACATAGTTGAAGGTATACTCACCCACTGCAAGAAGAGATGGGTCTACCATATTTTCTGTTACTGCACCGGTGTTCATCGGATCCTCCCAGACGCCATTTGGATTCACCTCACCTACAAGCAGGTCGTTTAGATTCCAAGGATCATCATCAACACAAAGGTCCACGCTTGTAGTTTCAATTTCAGTGACCTCGGGGCTATTTATGATAACTTCGGTTGCTGCTGAAACACATCCTTCACTGCTTACCGCTTTGAAAGAGTAAGTTCCGGGTTCAAGAAGGTCAAAAATTCCGTCTTCGTCCTCATCTGCCACAACTGTACCTTCTGATGTAGTCATCTCGTAAGAAACACCTTCTACCAGTGTGAACATCACCATTCCTGTTGGGTTGGTGCAATCCGCCTGTATCACTTCTTCCACCACTGGGGCATTAGGAGTGCCTGGAGCAACATTGATAACTACCTCTGTTGATTCCGATGTACAACCTGTTTGGTTTCTGGCAACCACGTTATAGGTGCCTGGTACAAGATCTGCGAATATCCCATCACTGTTGAAGGTTGTACCATCTATGCTGTACTCTAATCCTTCGTGAGTTGTTACTGAGAAAGATCCGACTGTTGTGGTACATGAGGGTTGTTCCACGACTGCTACTACAGGTGCAGCAAGTCCCGCAATGATCACGTTCTGATCTACAGTGATCACATTTCCGTTGCCGTCATCAAAGCTCCAGGTAATCACATGGGTTCCCTCTGTGGTGTAAGTCAATGCATCCTCAGTGGTTCCTGTGA